>CAVZWY010000030.1:0-330126 GCA_963779015.1 uncultured Planctomycetaceae bacterium
AGCGGACGCGGCACCGCAACTCCGGTGTCCACCAGCGCCGAGAGCACGCGGAACTCGCGCGCCATGTCGTGCGCCGTTGGCAACAGAGGTCCGCTCGGAGGGCGTCGCAGAACCCATTCTCTCGCCGTCCGTGAGCAGGTAGGTGAGGTTCGAAGAGCCACCGCTGAAGCGCCAGCAACACGTAATGGCGGCGGGTACGCGGCAGCGGCGGCGTATTGCTGCCAAGATCGCCTCCTCCAACACGTTGTCGATCGAATGGCAGGACGAGTACGGTTTGCAGGGCCAAGAGCCGTTCGAGGTGGCGATCACCGCCCGCGACGACGAGTGCCCACCGTCGCCTGCGAAGATCTTCCGCGGCAGCGGGTGGTGCTCGTCTCCGAGACGCTCAACTTCAAGGTCCGCGCTGCCGACGATTTCGGCGTTAAGGTGGTCGGCATCGAATGGCAAACCAGCGAAGATGTCGAGGCGGTTTCGCCCATCGAAGGCGAAACCGTGTTGGCCGCCGGCGCCAGCGACAAGGAAGAGATCGACCTGGCCGGCACGTTCTGCGCGGAGAAGCTGGGCATCGAGCCCCAGCCCTTGAGCATCCGCATCTTTGCCGAAGACTATCTGCCCGGCCGAGGCCGCGCCTACTCTCCCACCTACCATTTCTATGTGCTCAGCGCCGAGCAGCACTACATCTGGCTGACGGAGCAGTTGAGCAAATGGCATCGCCAGTCGCTCGAAGTGCGCGATCGCGAATTGCAATTGCACTATGCCAATCAACAACTGCGAATGCTGTCGCCGGAGGAACTCGACCAGCCCGAGACACGCCGCCGCATCGAAACCCAGTCGGCCGCCGAGCGCGCCAACGGGCGCCGGCTGAGCGGACTGGTTTCCAATGGCGAGGAACTGGTCCGGCAGGCCATGCGCAATCCGGAGTTCGGCGTCGGCCATCTGGACCAATGGGCCGAGATGCTGACCATCCTCAAGGACATTGCCGGCAACCGCATGCCCAACGTGGCCGACCTGCTGAAGGAATCGTCGCAAGCGCCAGGGCAGGTGGCCAGCATCGACGGCAAACGTCCTCCCACCGCCGGTCAGTCGCGTAGTTCGCAAGGAAAGTCACAGCCGAGCGAAAACAAGCCCAAGCCGGCCGTCCCGCAAGTGGTCGATGGCGAAAGCTCGCAACAGCCGGCCAACAAGGATGACGAAGCGCAGGAGCCGTCGAAGAAAAACTCCACGCCCAAGCTCCGGCTGCCGGTGACCACCGTCGCCGGCAAAGGCAAGCAGGGCAACAAGCCCACCACTCCCGCCGAAGAAAAGCTCGACGAGGCCGTCGTCGCGCAGCAAGACCTGCTCGCCGAGTTCGAAAAGATCGCCGACGAGCTCAACAAAGTGCTGGCCAATCTCGAGGGAAGCACGCTGGTCAAGCGGCTCAAGGCGGCTTCGCGGCAGCAATACACCGTCGCCGGCCAGATCTCCGAACAGCTTCCCACAACATTCGGCGAGCGCAGCGCGCCGGCGCCGGCCAGGGAGATCCTGAAGCAGGTTTCCGGCGTCGAGGCGGAAAGCAGCCAGACGCTGTCGACCATCATGGACGACATGCAGGCCTATTTCGACCGTCGCCGCTTCCAGCGCTTCAAAACCGTGCTCAACCAGATGCGCGAAGAAGACGTCGTCGGCGGCCTGCGGCAATTGAGCGACGACGTACGCCAAGAGACCGGCATGTCGATCGCCCAGGCCGAATTCTGGTCCGACACGTTCGATCGCTGGGCCGACGACCTGGTCGACCCGGCCTGCGCCGGCAAGTGTCCCGGCTGCAAGTCGAAAGGAAGCCTGCCGCCGTCGATCGTGCTCGAGGCGATGCAAATCCTGGAAGCCGAAGTCAACTTGCGCGAAGAAACTCGCGTGGCCGAGCAAGCGCGTGCGGCGCTGGCGGCCGAACAGTATGAGCAACGAGCCGGCGGACTGAAGACCACTCAGGTGGCGCTGTCCAAGCGCATCGCCGATCTGACCGTGCGGATTCAAGAATTGCCCGACGGCAAAACCGACTTTGCCAAGGAGATCAAGCTGTTGGGCATGGTCGAGATGGTGATGGACGAAGCGGCCGAGATTCTCGGCACGCCGGAAACAGGCCCCACGGCCATCGCGGCCGAGACCGAAGCCATCGAACTGTTGCTGCAATCGAAGCGCATCAATCCCAACGGCGGCGGTGGCAGCGGTTCGTCGCCCGGCGGTGGCGGCAGCGGATCGACCGTCGATACGGCGCTGGCGCTGATTGGCACCGGCGCCAACGACAAGGAAGTCCGCGAAGACCACGGCATCTCACAGGCCACCGGAGAGACGGGTAATTCGTTGCCCGAGGAGTTTCGCGCCGGCCTCGACGAATACTTTAATCGGCTCGAGCGCGGCGACAACATTCCGTGAGGACGACCAACACGATGCAACTCTGTCGGATCAACGATGCGCGCCCGCACGTGCCGATCGGTAGCCTCCTGCCACGCCTGGCATGGCTCTCGTTGGTCGCGGTGTCGCTTTGCGCGGGCGTGGGGCGCGGCGAGGAGAAAGCGGCGCCGGCCAAGCCCGCTAGAAAGCGGATCGTGGTATCTGCCCCCGCGCCGGCTGCGGCGGTTAACGATCCCATGGTGTTGCACTGGAAGAATCAGTTTCGGCCGGCCATGCTGGCCGAGTTGAATTTCATCCGCCAGTTTTGCGAGCTAAAGCCCGAGCAACGTCCGCCGATCCGCGCCGCCGGCGAGAAGGGTTTGCGCGACGCCGCCGTGAAATATGCCAGGTTTCAACAAGGCGGGCGCGTCGCGAACGGTGCGCAGCCCGTCCCGCAAACGATCATTCGCGACGGGCTGGCCAAGGCGCGTAAAACATGTTCTTTCGCCCGGGCAACTTGCCCGCTACGAACGGGAAGCCGACGCCCGGGCGGAGCAGCGAAAGCGGGCAGCCATTCTCTGCGTCACCGCGCGGCTGGACGGCGCATTGAGCCTCTCGTCCGAACAACGCCAGGAAATCGTCGATGCCCTGACGAAAAAATGGCAGGACGACTGGCAGCAATGGCTGATTATCAATCGCTACGGCGAACAATACTTCCCGCAAATCCCCGACGACATTCTCGTGCCGATCTTGGATTCCGCCCAGCGACCTGTCTGGAAGGGGCTTACGAAAATCGGCGCCGGCTTCTACGCCAGTCCATTTGCCCAGCCGCAGGATGACGTGGCCTGGTGGGGCGGCGAGGCGCCCGACGCCGTCGGCCCGCCCGAAGCCGCCGTGGAAGTGCGCAACGTGGAAGTGCGCAAGACCGTCGGGGGCGCAATCCTGGACGCGCTCTCCGATTTGTTCGGCATCAAGTGACACGGAAAGTGACAAAGACTAACCACGAAAGTCCCGCGAGCAATGCGATCGATCGATGAATGGTTCCATGCGAAAAATCCTTCGTGCGTGTGTGCTGGCCGCGGCCGTGCTGCCCGCTGCCAACGGATTGGCGGCCCCCGACGACACGGAGCAGCAGGAGAAACCCGCGGCGCAATTGCAGGTGGGCCGCGTCGCTCCACAGAATTTCGAGCAATGGGTGTTTCAAAACGCCCAAAATGAGCAGACCGCCAGAACTCAATTGCAATCCCGCCTCAATCTTCAACTCAAAAAGCTGGCACGGGTCTACGACCTCTCGGACGATCAAAAGCGCAAGCTGCAACTCGCGGCCGATGGCGACATGGCCCGCTTCTTCGAGGAAGTGGACGTCGTTCGTCAAAAGTTTCTCGGCCAGTTGAACGACCCCAACGCCTTGGGCCAGATTTGGCCGCGGATCCAGCCGCTGCAAGTCAAAATGGCGACCGGTCTGTTCGGCGATCACTCGCTGTTCGCCAAGGTCCTGAGCCATACGCTCAGCGCCGAGCAGGACGCGGATCGGCAGGCCGACGCGCGCGAGCGCCAAAGATTCCGCTATCGCGCCACCGTCGAGACCGCCATCGCCATGTTGGAAGACGCCGTCCCGCTGGACGAAAAACAACGCGCGGCGCTGACCGCGCTGATCCTCGAAAAGACCGAGCCGCCCGCCGTCTTCGGGCAGTACGACTACTACTACGTGATGTATAGCCTCGCTTCGCTGCCACAAAACGACGTGATGGCGCTGTTGGACCAACGGCAACAGGCGCTGATCAAGCCGCAGATACAACAGGGCCGCGGCATGCGGCAAACGCTCATTCAAAACGGCGCCATCGACGCGATCCATCGACGATAACCGCCCCAGCCGGCCGAGACGATGAACAACCTGACTACTAACTACGGCAAATCGGTCGTATGGGCGGCGATAGCGCTCTTGGCCGGCTTGTGTGCGGCGCCATCGTCCGCCCAGGCGCAACCGCCCCTGATGCGCGTCGGCGAGGCGGTGCCACGCGACGTTCGCGACATTTATGACCGGGGCATGCAATATCTGGCCGGCGAGCAGTCCGAAAACGGAGACTGGCCCGGCGGACAAAACGGGCCCGGCGTCACCGGCATGTGCATGATGGTGTTTCTCGCTTCCGGCGAAGATCCCAACTTCGGCATCTACAGCAGCCACATCCGCCTGCGCTGCGCAGCATGATCTCGCAACAAAACGCCGGCACGGGCATTCTCGGCGGCAGCATGTATCACCACGGCTTTGCCATGCTGGCCCTGGCCGAGGCCTATGGCGCCGTCGACGATCGCAACTTGTGGAGCGGATCGGAGAACAATCGCCGCTCGATCGGCGAGGCGCTGCAACTGGCCGTCCGCGCCGCGATCACTTCGCAAAAAAAGAACTCCTTCGGCGGCTGGCGCTATTCGCCCGACAGCAACGACGCGGACACTTCGGTCAGCGGCGCCGTGCTGGTCGGCCTGTTGGCCGCGCGCAATGCCGGCATCGAAGTGCCCGACGAGGTGATCGACAAGGCGATCAAGTATTACACCCAAATGACGTCCGACTCGGGCCAGGTCGGCTACTCGGGCGGATTCGGAGGATTCGACGAGTCGTTTGCCCGCATTTCGATCGCTACGCTCGTCTACTCCGTCGCGCGGCGAAAAGACCTTCCGCAGTTCAAGGCGACCTTGGGCTACCTGACCAAGCGGCTCGAAGGCACCAACAACAGCTATCCCGAATACACGCGCTACTATCAGGCCCAGGCGCTGTTCCAGGGGGACGTCGAAGCGTGGGAAAAGTGGAACAAGCTGCTGGTGCGGCAACTCAAGGCGAGCCAGGCCACCGACGGCAGCTTTCCATCCCAGTTTGGCACCCAGGTCGGCACGTCCATGTCGCTGTTGGCGCTGGCGCTGAACTACCGATTTCTGCCGATCTACGAACGATGACTACCGACACCTGGCGACGAATATGAGCTCTTCGAACTTCGGCATATTGCGACAGGCACCCGTGTTGCTCTGGGCAATAGTGCTCTTTTGCACTGCGCTGTTTGCTAACGAGGCGTGGGCCGCCAAGCCGTCGGCCGATGTTCGACCCGCCCTCATCACGCTGGCCAATGGTGATCACGCCGCAGGCCGGCTGGTCGAATCGATTGGCGGTGACGCGCTGGTGTGGAAAGCGGACGGATTTGTCGACGAATTGCAATTCCCAATCGATCTCGTACAGGGGATTCGCTTTCGCGAAAAGGCGGATGCACCGGCGTCCGAGGGTGACTACTGCTTCGAACTGGCGGGACGCGACCTGCTGTACGGTGCGCTTGTGTCGCTCGACGATCAAACGGCCGTCATCGACGTTGGCGGCCTGGGACGCTTGCACGTCGCGCGCTCGATTTTGCGCCGCCTGAGCCGGCGTAGCGGTTCGGAACTGGTCTACGGCGGGCTGGCCGGTCTTGAGGGCTGGGAGATTACTGGAAAAGATGACCCCTGGCGCGAAGAGGCCGGGCATCTTGTCACCGATGTGAGCGGCGCCGCCATTTATCAGGATTTGGAAATTCCGGCGCAAGCCCGCATCGAGATCGACCTGGCTTGGAACAAGCGGCCCGATTTTCAATTGGAACTGGGGGCAAAGTCTTTTCGGAAGACGGATGTTCGCTCGTTTCTGCTGGAAGTCTGGGACGAAACGCTGGTCGCGGTGTGCGAAACAATCGGCGACGCCGACGTAGCCGATATTGCAGAGCTCAAGCCGGCAGAAGGCCGCATCTCGTTGCAGGTGTTTCTCGACCAACAGGCCGGGCGCATGCTGGTTACGTCCGTTGATGGCGAACTGCTGGCCGATCTCAACATCGAGATGCGAACGCCCGAGATCCCCGGCGGACTGCGCCTCACCAACATAAAGGGGGACGTGCGCCTGGAGAACCTGCGCGTCTATCGGTGGGATGCCCAACCGCCCATTGCCGCGCCCGCGGCGACGACTAGGATCCTGCACGCCGACGGCGCCGTCACCAACGGTCAACTGGTGTCGTACGATCGCGCGCGGAATCAGTTTGTCGTGCGAACCGGCGACATGGAGGCACGACTCGACGCCGATCAGCTCCAAGGATTCAACTTCCCCACGGCCGACGAAGTGCCATCGCGCTCGCTCAGGGCCGTGCTCACCAGCGGCATGCGCGTCAGCGGCGATCTGGAACGAGCCGACGAGGGCCGGCTGGTCCTGAAGCGCCCTGGCATCGCCGAGCCGCTGGAAATTCCGACCGACGCCTTGCTGGCCGTGGCCGGATTGCAGCGGGCTGCGAAAAAATACCAGCTTCCCGGTCGCACCGGACGACTCGAAATGGGCGGCATCGTGTTGCACGGCTGCCTGGTCGACGGCTGGGAAGACGCTGGCAGTTGCCTGCTGTGGCAAACGCTTGGCGGCGACAAAGCCAGCCGATTGGCGCAACGCCGCGGCGCGCATCGTCTATCGAGATCCGAATTCTTCTTCGAGTCGGGAGGCAGAATCGAAAAAGCCCACCGAGCCCGCGGTCCGACAATTTGCCGTCGGCCAGGCGGTTCTTCGTCAACTGCGCCGGCCAAGTGCGCCTGCCGCCAAAGATCGTCCCGTCGAGGTCGCGGCCGCAACGCCGGAATGCGTGCTCCACCTGCGCTCGGGCGACACGATTCCCTGCCATGTGACGGCCGTTGATGAAATAGGGATTCGTTTCACCACGTCGCTCAGCGATGCCACGTTCGTGCCTCACGAGCGGGTGAAGGTGCTGGAACTACGGCCCAACGCGGCGCCGGTGAAAATCGTCTCCTCGAAGAAAGAGCGACTGCTCACCTTGCCGCGCATGCAGCGCGATAGTCCGCCCACGCAACTCATTCGGGCCGTTACCGGCGACTATCTCCGCGGTCGCGTGCTGGCGATGGACGACAAACAACTGCTGGTCGAAGTGCGGCTCGAAACCAAGACGATCCCCCGCGCCAATGTGGCCCGCATCATCTGGTTGCACGCCGACGAGACCGACGCGCAGGCTCAGTCGCATCAAGACAAGCCCGCCGAAGAGCCGCCGCAGCGCATCACGGGCACGCGCGTGCAGGCCATTCCACGCGACGCGAACCGCCTCACGTTCTTTGCCGAGGAAATGGCAAACTCGGTGCTCATCGGACAAAGCGATTTGTTGGGCACCTGCCGGGTCGACGTCAACGAGATTGACGAGTTGCTCGTCGGCAAGGCCATCGAACAAGCGGCCGCGACGCTCGCCTTTCATCGCTGGAGGCTGACGCCCGCGATCGATCCGCTTGAGTTTCAAGACAACGGCACGCCGGACGGCAACGTCGAAGGCATGGAATCGGTGCTCGTCGGCAAGCCGGCGCCCGATTTCGAGTTGCGCCTGCTCGACGGCAAGCGTTTCCGCCTGGCGGACCGGCAGGACGGCATTCTTGTGCTCGATTTCTGGGCCTCCTGGTGCGGACCTTGTTTGCAGGCGATGCCGCAGGTACACCGCGTCGTCGACGAGTTTGCCGACCAGCAAGTGAAACTCGTGGCAATCAACCTGCAGGAAGCGCCCGAGCAAATCAAGGCGGCCTTGGAGCGGCTGCAACTCGACATGACCGTGGCGCTCGACAGCGACGGACGCGTGGCTGAAAAGTACGGCGCCACGGCCATTCCGCAGACGGTCATCATCGGTCGAGACGGCAAGGTCGCCCGGTTGTTCGTTGGCGGCGGAGCAAGATTCGACGAGCAACTGCGCGAAGCGCTCACCAGTGTTTTGTCGCCCGACGCGGAAAAGCCCGACCCGCAACCCTAGCAGCCTGTTAAAGACACCATTGGCGGACCGCGGCCGCGCAACGAGATTGCCCGGACTGGTGCTGTCCGCAATCCACTCTGGCGAGGACCTGTTTCATGAAGTATCCACTCCTGCAATGGCGACCTTGGCGGACGGTGCGCGGCATTCTGCTGGTGGCCGCGGCTGGCGGCGTTCTCTTGTCGTGCGCCACGGTCACGTTGGCGGATGAGGAGTTGACGGCCGCCGGAGACGCGGGCATCTTCATCATGAAAATCGACGGTAGCGAAGAGCGGCTCGTTGCCGCGCCCGAAGGCTTCGGCCGGCACATGTCGCCACGCTGGAGCCGCGATGGCCGGCGGCTGGCGTTCGAAGCGTACGAAGGACCCAACGGCGAGCGCCGGGTTTTCATCGTCGACCGCGACGGCGGCAACCTGCAGGAGATCGGAGATTTCGGCGCGCCAGATTGGTCGCCCGACGGAGAGCAACTGGTCCTCCATCATTTGGGCGGCGCCATGCGGGCCGGCGTCTGGGTGCGGAATCTTGCCACCGGCGAGCAGAATTGGGTGGTCGACGGGAGTTGGCCTCGCTGGTCGACCGATGGCGGCAAGATTGCTTTCCTGACGCCAAATTCCATTCGCTTTCTCGATCTCGACGCCAACGAAGACCGGCTGCTGGTGGGCGATAAGTTCGTCCGGCACTCCACCGGCTTTGACTGGTCGCACGATGGCCAGCGGCTGGCGTTCTTCGGCCAAAGTGTCGCCAACGGTCCCAAGGAGTTGCACGTCGCCAACGTCGACGGCGCCATCCAAGGCCCACGCTACGCCCGCACCGGGCTGGTGGGCAGTCACGTGAGTTGGTCGCCCGACGATTCGAAGATCGCCTTCACGATCGACTCGTATATTTGGATCGTGAACGCGGCAGGGGACGATCCGCCCGACAAGCTGCCGGGCCAGCCGCTCAAGAGCCGCGATCCCTGCTGGTCTCCCGATGGCCAGTGGATGGCATTCGCCCGGCGGCGCGATCGATAGCGGCGCCGCCGCGTGCTCGTACATGGGCCGACGAAGGACCGAACTGGAGAGAGCGATGGCCAGGAGAAGGCGGCTTGGTTCCGATCGATTGCTGACGGCCTGCCTGCTCGTCGTCGCCTGGCAGGTTCCTTGGTCCGCTTGCGGCGCGGATCGGACGGGCGACGCGCGGACTTCAGCAGCCGCGGCGTCCCGCGTCGATGCGCTGGGCGACCCGTTGCCCGAAGGTGCTCTGCTGCGTTTCGGCGCACAACGATTTCGCGCACCGTCGAACGTTCATGAGCTGGCACTATCTCCCGACGACAAGACGGTCGTCTCGTTCGGCGACAAGCTGATTGCCTGGGACACGGCCACCGGCAAAGCGCGCTGGACCGCGGATGCCGGCGAGTTTGGCGTCCGCTTGCCGGGGGCTTCGTACGGCATGCGGGCCATCGCCTTCACGCCAGACGGCCAGCAGTTCTATACCCCCGGCCCAGGCAACAATCTCCTGGTCTGGAATACGTTATCCGGCGAGCGGGCGAATTTGCCCATCGACGGAGCCAACATGCAGATTATGAACGGGAGTGACGGCAGCTATCGCGCCATCGATGTCTCATCCGACGGCAAGTCGCTCGTGCTGGGAAACGCCGGCGGACTGGTGGTCGCATCCGGCGACAACGGCACGGGCTATCAGATTGCCAACCGCCCCACGGACCGGTTGGATATCAACGGGAATGACCGCTTGCGCTTCGGCGGACATTACAGCTATGCGCGATTCGCCCCCGACGGCAAGACCCTGGCCGTGGTGACCAGCGACACGCCGCAAGCGGTACGCATCGTCAACGCGGCCGATGGCACCGAGCTGCGTCGCATTGAGCTTTCGGCCTGGCTGGTGCGGATGGAGTTCTCGCCCGACGGCAAGCGCATCGTCGCCACCGAGCGCGACAGCGCCGTGCGGATGTACGACGTCAAAACGGCCAAGCCCCACTGGTCGCACGTCGTCGAACTGGATAACCCTTATGAAAACTATACCTCCGCTGTCGCGATCAGCCCCGACGGCACGAAGGTCGCCGTCTGCGCCACGGACTACACGATCCGTCTCCTCGACGCCTCCGATGGTAAACCGACGGCGAGGCTGGAGGGCCATACCTGGTATCCCTGGGCGCTGGCGTTCACGCGCGACGGCAAGACGCTTTATTGTCCTTGCGATGGGTCTAAAACCCTCGCCTTCAGGCGAAACCTTTAGGTTCTTCGTTTGCTAGAATTTGGGGATGGAAAAGTACCGCACGAGTTCGCATAGCCGTTTCGACCTGAAGTACCATTTTGTGTGGATCACCAAGTATCGGAAGCCCATTTTGGCCGATGCGGTCGGAATGCGGCTGCGGGAACTGGTGCGAGAAGTGTGTAGAACCAACGAAATCGAGATTTTGGAGGGCTCGGTGTCTCGCGACCATGTGCATGTGCTGCTGTCCTGTCCGCCGAATCTGTCGCCAAGCAAGGCCATGCAGTACATCAAGGGCAAAAGCTCGCGGAAGTTGCTGATGGAGTTCAAGCATCTGCAAAAAGAGTTCTGGGGTCGGCATTTGTGGGCCCGCGGCTACTTTGTGGCATCCAGCGGCAACGTGACTGACGAGGTGATCCAAGAATATATCCGCCAACAACAAGGCACTGAGCCTGACGATGGCGGCGACAATTTCCGCATTACCAAATCGTGAGCGCAGGACTTCAGTCCGTAGCCACGATTCTCCTCGAACCTACCGGCTTCAGCCGGTAGTAGTTCAGTCCTCCGGCTGGGACCGCGCCATACGCCGCTGGGACGTCGCCACGGGCAAGCAACTGGAATTGCCGGAAGGAATCTGGGGGTCGGGCGTGATCGCCGCCTCGCCCGACGGGCACACGCTGGCCTATGAAGACGGCTGGGGCGCGATTCGATTGGTCGACGCCGCCAGCGGCGCGGAAATGAAAAAACTCGAACTCCCCGGCACGCGCTACGGCGAGTTGGCTTTTTCACCCGACGGCCGACAGTTGGCGGCCGGTGGCGGCGCCGGCGACAACGTCAAGGTCGTCGTGTGGGACATCGCCAGCGGCACGTTGGCGCGCCAATGGGAGTGGCCCCGCGGCAAAGACCCACACTCGACCATCAACTCCCTGGCGTACGCGCCGAATGGAGATCGCCTGGCCGCTGCCGTCTTTCGTCAGTCGGCCGCGTACCTGTGGGACATGACCACCGGCAAGCAGATCGACAGACTGTCGCACAAGCAGATCTACGGGCTCTCGTTCGCCGACGACGAGGAACTCGTCTCCGCCGGCTGGGACCGCGCGGTGCATTTCTGGAACGCAACCGACGGCACGCTCGAACAAACGATCGATCTGGCTCCGGTATTTCCCAACGATCAAGAGTTGCGTATGTATGCGGTGGCTTCTACTCCGGAAGCCGAACTGATTGCCACGGCTCACTTGCAAGGCAAAGTTCGCATCTGGCAATCGGCCAACATGGCGCTGCGAGCTGAGTTTCAATTCGAAGGCCGTTTCATCGATGGCGCCATAAACTTCTCCCCCGATGGCTTGTGGCTGGCCGCCGGCGGCACAAACGGCAGCCTTGCCATTTGGGACGCGCTCACCGGACAACTCGTGTGGAGCCTGGGCCGCCACGAAGGCTATGTCTACGAGGTCGCCTTCGCGCCCGATAGCCGCACGCTGTTGACCGGTGGAGCCGACGGCGTAGCCTATCTTTGGGACCTGCGGCCCGCGGAAGCGGCCGGCGACACCGATCCATCGGCGCTGTGGGATGCGTTGGACGGAACCGACGGCCCCGCCGCGTATCGGGCCATCTGGGAGCTTTTCGACCAGCCAACGGTGGCCGTCGGGCTGTTGGCCGAAAAGTTGCGCCCGATCAGCGAGATCGTCGACTCCGCCTACGTCACCGAAGGTTATTCGATCGAAGAGCAACAACGCATCGAAGCGTTGCAGGGCCGCCTGGCCGACGAGGAGCCGCAAGTCATGCACTCCGTGACGTTTCGCCGCGCCGTTTCTCTATTGGCGCAGATCAACACGCCCGACTCGGTACAAGTGCTCAAGGATGTCGTTGTGCGGAATCCCGCTGGCGACGCAGCCCGAGTGGCTGCCGCGGCGCTCCGCCGCGCCAACATGCGCAGACACCCCTGACGCGCGACACGACGATTTTCACCTGCTCGATGGTTTCACGGCTACGATTTCTTCGCTATGCTACCCGGCGCTTTGCGCGGCGGATGCCTTCCGTCGCGTTTTCGGGTTCTATCGTGTTCAAATGTTCCATACAGCGAGGACATAGTCATGAGCATCGACGAATCGAAACTGCATGATCTGGTCATCAAAATGGTCGGCGACATGGGCGCCGCCGCCATCGCGCCCTTGGTGATCGTGGGCGATCGGCTCGGACTCTACAAGACGCTGGCTGCGAATGGCCCGCTGGCGCCCGAGGCGCTGGCCGAGAAAACCGGCACCACCGAGCGCTACGTCCGAGAATGGTGCGCCGCGCAGGCCAGCTCGGGCTATATCAACTACGACGCCGCGTCGCAGCGCTTCGCCATGTCGCCCGAACAGCAGGCCGTCTTCGCCGATCCCGACAGTCCGGTATGTCTCACCGGCGGCTACTATGCGATCAGTTCGATGTTCATCGACGAGCCGAAAGTCACGCAGATTTTCAAAAGCGACAAAGGCCTCTCCTGGGGCGATCATCACGAATGCCTGTTCTGCGGCACCGAGAAGTTCTTTCGGCCCGGCTACGCCGCCAATCTTGTGGCCGAGTGGCTGCCGAAATTGGACGGCGTCACCGAAAAGCTCGAGCGGGGCGGCAAAGTGGCCGATGTCGGCTGCGGCCACGGCGCGTCGACCCTCGTCATGGCACGCGCCTTTCCCAAGTCGAAGTTCGTCGGCTACGACTTTCACGAGCCGTCGATCCGCCACGCCAACCAGCTTGCCAAGGAAGCGGGGCTCGACAACATTCACTTCGAGGTCGCCTCCGCCAAGCAATATCCGGGCAGAGATTTCGACCTGGTGGCGTTCTTCGATTGCCTGCACGACATGGGCGATCCGGTCGGCGCGCTGGCCCACACCCGAGGGGCGCTCAAGCCCGACGGCACGCTGATGCTGGTCGAGCCGTTTGCCCACGACGAATTGGGCAAGAATCTCAACCCGATCGGCCGGATGTACTTCAGCTTTTCCACCATGATTTGCACGCCGGCCTCGATTAGCCAGGAAGTGGGGCTGGCGTTGGGCGCTCAAGCGGGCGAAAAGCGACTGCGCGAAGTCGCCACCCAGGGCGGTTTCACGCGCTTCCGCCGCGCCACCGAAACCCCCTTCAACCTGATCCTGGAAGGACGGCCGTAGCGGCCGACGCCGAAATCAGCGTGGCGAATCTTTTGGGGAAAGCTCTTGCTCGCCGAGCGCTCGGCAGAAGTCGCGCATGCGAATCAAATAGTCGGTGCCGCCGGGCAAGGGAGTTTTGCCCCCGTCCTGGTCGGCGAATGATCTTTCGGAAAGCCGCAACACCGATTCAGCGACGTGATTGTTTGCGATGATGATGGTGTACGTCTCACCCGGCTGTTCCGCGTAGCAGGTGTGACGACTGGTCGTCAAAGTCTCCCCACCCTGTCGGATTTCAAAAACGGAGTTCAGGTACGTCGGCTGCGAGACGGTGTGGCGAATCGAGATTTTCCACGCGCCGCCGTCGAGTTGTTTACTCTCCACGGATATTCTGGCGCCTTCTCGGGCCACCCACTCGGGAGTGACATTCAGTTCGATTACGATGCCGAACGTGCCAGCGGGAAATGCCAGAAGCACAGTCGCCGCCGCAGTCAAAAGCAACATCCGCATTGTGAAGTTCTCCGCGTAGTCGGTCAGCGTGGCCGCGGTATACGGCCACTGCATTTGGACGTGAGCCGGCCGCGAATGGTTCCCTGCGTCCCGCGCGTCGTCCACGGTTGATTCTCTAGGCGTGAACCGCGCCGTGCGTCGCAGTGTCGACAGTTTCTGGTGCTGGCGTAAATCGGGCCAGGCCGAAAATCGCTCCGTATACGATCAACATCTCGCCGCCGCCGTAATTGACCCAGGTCAACTCGTCGATGCCGGGAAATGCTCCGTGAAACACTTGCCACGCCAGCAGGATGTCGCTGGCAAGAAACATGGCGCCCCCGAGTGCCGCACACCGATAGATGGGCCGCTGCATCGCCAAGGCTGTGGCAAAGCCGGGCGTGGCCGCCACCAGCAGCGTATACAGCAACGTCGGCACGCGCAGGCCCTGTTCCTCGGAGCAAGTGAGCGCGACGCAAGCCCAACCAGCCAGCGCCACGAACTGCCAGACAACGACCGGCGTCCACCACCGCCGGCCGCCCGTCATTGCTGCCGCGCTGCCGACCCGCCAAAACGCAGCCACGTATGCCAAGTGGCCGATGCCATAGAACACGATGCCGCCGACGATCTTGTGAGGAAACGGCGGCCACCAGAAGCGATCACCGACGTGCGAATCGCCATAGAAGCCCAGCGTCATACCCAGGGCCACCAGCGCCATCGCGCCGGCGACGCAGGTGCCCCGTAGCGACCACCACGCCGCCCACGCCACGATGACCAACAGCAAGCATGAAATCATGCGCAGATCGAGCCGCGCGCCATCCCACCACGATCCGCGCGTCCAGCCGGCGACAAAGCTGGCCAACAACGTCCTCAGCCAGCCAATCCAAAATACTCGCTCCCAGGTGGACAATCGCACGATGGCCTGCTCGCTTGCCACGGAATGCTCAGAAAAGGATGCGGCGCGATTCTAATCTTCGCTCATGGCGCCGTCCACGGCGGAGATTGTTCGGCCCACGTGCGTTGCGCGGCCATTCGCAGTCGTGCCGATGCACCATTGCCCAACCGCCAAAAGCATGGCAATGGCCGCGTTCGCGCAGTAAAATCCACAGGGCCCGGCAAGTGCGCGTGCGACGAATCCGCCGGACAATTTCGCAAACACTACGCTCTTGGCTCGTCAACCCGGAGGGAACACGACATGCTTCGCAAAACCGCGTCGGGCGTTTGCGTCTGTTTCGTGCTGCTGGCGATTGCCGTGGCGCCTGCGTCAGTTCGCGCCGCCGAGGGTGTCGATACGTCCTACGTTCCCTACGACGCGATCGCTGCCATCGTGCTGCATCCGCGGCGCGTGCTCACGTCTCCCAAGTTCGAAATGTGGCCGGTGGAAATCGCCACCGCCGCGGGCATCGACAACCTGGGCATCGATCCGGCCAAGGTCGAACAGGCCATCGGCGTGGTTGGCATGAGCGGCTTGCCCGCCGGAGAGCCCGGCTTGGGCGCCATCCTGCACTTCGCCGAGCCCTACGACCAGCAACTGGTCATGGACCGTCTGGGCGGCAATACCGAGGAATCCACCCACAACGAAAAGGCGTATCACAAAACCAAGGCGCCAGGCGGCATCAGCTTCGCCATGCCCGACGAACGCACGCTGCTGATCGGCACCGACATGGCCGTGCGCGGCATGCTCAACCCGCCCAAGGAGCCCACGCCGCTGGTGAAGCTGCTGGAGAAAGTCGACACCAGCAAGACCGCCGTGGCGGTGCTCGACTTTGCCACGATCCAGCCGCTGGTGTCGCTGGCGCTCGAGGCGCTGCCGCCCGTGCCGCCGGCGTTCAACGAGTTCCTGCTGGCGCACGAGGATCTAAGTTGGGTCGAACTGTCGATCAATCTGGAAGCCACGCCGACTATCGAATTCAGCCTGGGCGGCAACGACGAAGGCAGCGCCACCAAGCTGAAGGAACTGCTGGAAAAGGCCAAGGCCATGGGCCAGCAGGTTGCCGAAGGTTATCTCGCCCAGATGGAAGCCGAGGCGACCGATGCCACCGGCAAGTCGGTGCCGCAATACCTGCGCCGCTTGCTGCACAAATTTCTCGACGACATCGAAATCACCCAAGCCGGCGAACAAGTCGACGTCGTGCTGCTGAAGGAAACGCCCGAGATCGCGTCAACCGGCGTGATGGTGGCCCTGCTGTTGCCCGCGGTGCAAGCTGCCCGCGCAGCGGGCCGTCGCAATGCGGCCACCAACCAATTGAAGCAAATCGGCATCGCGATGCAGAACTATCACGATCTCTACAAGAAGTTTCCGGCCCGCACGATCAAGGACGACGACGGTGCGCCACTGTTGAGTTGGCGAGTGGCCATCCTGCCCTTCCTCGACGAAATGGAGCTATACAAGTCATTTCATCTCGACGAGCCGTGGGACAGTGAGCACAACATCAAACTGATCGAGCGCATGCCCCAGGTCTATCAGAACCCCAACTTCGACCAGGTGGGCAAGACGGTCTACCTGGCACTGGTGGGCGATGGAACCGTTTTCGGCGGCGCCGACGGAGTGTCCATCCGCCAAATTATCGACGGCACGTCCCTGACCGCCATGATTGTCGAAGCGGATCCCACACACGCCGTGGAGTGGACCAGGCCCGACGATTTGCCCGTGGCGGTCGGCAACCCCGCGGCTGGCATGGGAAATCTCCGCCCTGGCATCTTCAATGTGCTGTTCGGAGATGCGAGTGTCCACGCGATATCCAAGGATGTCGACCCGCAGGTGTTATGGTCGCTATTTACTTACAACGGCAGGGAAGTCGTCCACATTCCTCAGTAACGGTGTTCACTTCATGTCTCGATTGAAATTGCTGTGCGTCGCTCTGGTGTTGATCGGGGCGGCTTGTGCGTCGGCGGCCGAGCGGCCCAATATCGTACTGATCATCTCGGACGATCAGGCTTGGAACGACTACGGTTTCATGGGTCATCCGCACGTGCGCACGCCGCACCTCGATCGGCTGGCCGGCGAAAGCCGCACGTTCTCGCGTGGCTATGTTCCTTCCAGCCTTTGCTGCCCCAGCCTGGCGTCGATTATCACCGGGCTCTACCCGCACCAGCACCTGGTTACCAGCAACGATCCGCCGCTGCCGCCGGGCACGCCGCGCCGTGGGTTTCAGCAATCGGCCGCGTTCAAAGCGGGCCGCGAAGTGATGAGTGCCCATCTGGAAGCCGTGCCTACCATGCCGGGCGTGCTCGGCCAACACGGCTATCTGAGCCTGCAAACCGGCAAGTGGTGGCAAGGCCACTACCGTCGTGGCGGCTTCACCCACGGCATGACCAAGGGCGAGCGCCACGGCGACGAGGGGCTCGACATTGGCCGCAAGACGATGCAGCCGATCTTCGACTTCATCGCCACGGCCACCAGCGAGCAGCAGCCGTTTTTCGTCTGGTACGCCCCGATGATGCCCCACTCGCCGCACACTCCGCCCGAGCGGCTATTCGACAAGTACGCGAAACTCGCGCCCAGCGAGCACGTCGCCCGCTACTGGGCGATGATCGAATGGTTCGACGAAACGGTCGGCGAATTGCTGGAACACCTGGATAGCCAGGGCTTGGCCGAAAACACGGTGGTGATGTATCTCGGCGACAACGGCTGGATCCAAAGCCTCGACAATCCTCAGTACGCGCCCAAGTCGAAGCAATCGCAATTCGACGGCGGCCTGCGCACGCCGATCATGCTCCGCTGGCCGGGCAAAGTGCAGCCTGCAATGCGCGAGGAATTCGCCATGTCCATCGACTTCATGCCCACGGTGCTCGACATCCTCGGCGAGCAACCCACGGCCGAAATGCAAGGCATCAGCCTGCTCGACGATGCGGTGCTTGCCGGTCGGCACACGATCTACGGCGAATGCTTCACGCACAACGCCGTCGACCTGAACGATCCGGCCGCAAATCTTCGCTGGCGGTGGATGATCGACCGCGACACCAAGCTAATCGTCCCCGACCCGAAAAACGAACCCGACGCGGTCGTCGAGCTCTACCAGATCACGGCCGATCCGCACGAGGAAAAGAACCTCGCCGCCGCCGAGCCCGCCCGCGTCAAACAACTGCAAGCCAAGCTAGACGCCTGGTGGAATCCGAAGTGATGGGTGGATCAAGCAACAGCAAGAGAGATATTTACCACAACGGCACGAAGAGCACGAAGGGGAAGAAGGATTGAGCCAATCATTTCTTCGTTGTGTCGTTGTGCCGTCGTGGTTCAACTCGTTCGGTGCTCGCAGCGCCCTCGGTGGTAAACGAGCAGTCGACAAACCCGTCAGCCGTCTCAATCCAGTTCCTGGATCCGAATCTTCCGCCAGCGAACTTCGCGCGCATCCGTGGCGTCGCCGACGCCGTGGACTTGCAGGGCGATGAATCCCTGGGGCGTCATGTCGTCCTTCAGGTCGGCTGCCGGCACGCCGTTGATCCAGGTCTTGATCGAGTCGCCGCGGCACTCGATGCGAAACTTGTTCCACTCGCCGGGCTTGAATGCCTTGCGGGCGGATTCGTTCTTCGACAAGTCGTTCAGCCAGCCGCGCCGGCCCTCGTCGTAGATGCCGCCGCTCCAAGCGCGCTCCTTCGGATCGATCTCCACCTGATAGCCGTGTACGCGGCCAGCGGGAATCGTCTTCTCTTTGCCGTCGATTGCTATCGTCTTGGGTTCGTCGAAGCATTGGCTGCGGATTTGCACGCCCGAGTTCAGCGCCGGATCGACCTTGAACTCCAGCTCGAGAACGAAATCGCCGTAGTCGCGCGGGATGCACAAAAACGAGTTGGCCGTGTTGGGCACGCTGCTGCCGACCACCTCTTCGTTTTCCACGCGGTACTTGGCCTTGCCGCCCCGTTGGATTCCAGCCGTCGAGCGACTTGCCGTCGAACAGTTCGGTCCACTTGCCCGACTCCGCGGCCTGGGCTGCCGCGATGCTGGCCGCCGGCTTGCCCGGTCCCACCAATTCAATCCGCACGCCTTCGGGCGCTTCGATGAACGCGATCTTGCCGCCGCCGAAGGCCAGCGGGCCGGTCACGAACTTCACGCCCTGCGCCTTCAACTCCACCGCCGCTGCGTCCAAGTCGGCGAATCCCCAACTGATGTGATCGATCGAGCGTCCCTTGGTGGCGGCCCGCGGCTTGTCGACCTCCTTGGCCAGCAGCCACACGTTGCCATAGCGGATGCCCGGCACCAGGCCATGGAACTTCGACCGCTCGCCGCCAAACGCGGCTTCGTACCAGTCGAGCGTCTTTTTCAATTCAGCCGTGGCCAGGTGTGCGTGGTGATAGCCCGTGATCTGCGGATCCTCGACGATCTCGATCAACGTGCCCCACGGGTCCTTGATGAATGCAAACTTGATCGGTCCTTCCTGCTCGACGCCGGAAACAATCTCCACGCCTTCGGCTTCCAGTTCCTTCATCTTGGCCGCGATGTCCGGATACGAGAAACCGATGTGGTCGACCGAGCTGCCCTCGCTGCCCGGAACCTCGCCTTTCGACTTGAAGAACAACAGGCTGACCCCGTTGGACAACACCGAGTCGAACGGTCCCACCTTCACGACCTTGCCGCCCAGGTGGCGCAGATACCAGTCGATCGCAGCCGCCGGATCGCCGGCCGACAAATGCACGTGATGAAAAATCGACTTTGGCTCGGACGTGGAATCAGCCGCCAACAAACCGTGGACGCCAAAACCAAACAGTGCCACCAGGATCCCGAACCGGGCGAGCCACGTCCGCCTGTGGATTATTGCGACTGCCATCTGCAAACACCTCCGCCGCTGGCCAAAAATGGAAATCAGGAAATGGCCATTATGAACTGCGAACTTCGGCGCAGCAACCAGATCGGACCGCTGCAAGACCATCAACCCGGCCCGGCTCCGCAAACACCACGGGTCGCTTTTTCCGTTGGATTCCCGCCAGGGCGCCGGTTTGGGGATCCTCGGCAATTCCCGATTCGGCAAGTGGCGCCGGCTCACTCGCTCGACCAATAGTCGAAAACCACGACTTTGTCGCGGCGCGGTCCGGCCAGCTTGACGTATTCCAGATGCGCCGGATGGTCGAGATACGTGGCACGTCCTGCTTCGTCCTTGAACGAGACGACGAACGCGTGCGTCAGCCCGTCGGACTTGCCCTCGGGACTGACGTTCTCGCCGTGTTCGAATCCGACGATCGTATCGATCTTGCTCGGCAGCGCCACGAAAGCGTCGATCGCTTCCTGAACCTGCGCCGGTGTGAGATCGTCGCGGTATTTGTACATCACCATGTGGCGCAGCAACCGGGGCGGCTTCTCGCCGGCCGTGGCATCGCCCCCGCGTGCAAACGTCATTGCCAATAGCGCCATCGCGCCCATTCCCAAGATCGAGATCGCCGTCCGCATCGTGAGCCTCGCTGTGAACCAGAGTAGGAGTGTCTTCGTGGAGCCGATTTTAGACGCTCGCACCGGGCGAAGCTACCGCCCACATGTACGGCCGATATACGCCCCACCGCCCGCGCAATCGCTATCGCTGGAATGACCGGGCGCGGGTCCTTTGCCTCCTTCGGCGCCGCGAGCTAGCGTTTCCCTGGCACGGTCCCCGGGGATTGCCTCCGCGCACAACGTGTTGTGCCGGACCCGGCGTTTTGTTTGTCGAACCGAATTGTGGACGTCTTCTCATGCGACTCGTAGTTTTTGCCTGCTCGGTGGCGTTGTTCCTGATTCCCATTGCGGCCACGTTGGGATACAAGGAATTCCAAAGATATCAGCACCAACAGGAGCTGATGAAGGCCGCCGGCGGCCAATGGCATGCTCGGGGCGAAGTGCTGTTCTTCAACGCCTCGTGGTGCGGTCCCTGCCGCCAGATGAAACCGATCGTCGCAGGCATGCGGGCCGAAGGCTATCACATGCGCGACATCGACGTCGACCGGCAGCGCCCGTTGGCTGCGAAGTACGGCATTAGCGCCGTGCCAACCTTCGTGCTCGTGGAGAACGGTCGCGAAGTGACTCGCTTCTCCGGCGGTCGCTCGCCCGAGCGCCTCCGCGCCCTGTGCAGCGGCCCGGCGTACCACCGCTAAGCGGCGGCGGCAGTAGCAAGTCTAGGCGCCAGCTTGCTCGTCAAGCACTGCAAATTCCCGGGAAAGGCACTGCTAAGCAAGCTAGCAGTGGCACCCTACGCCGTTAACCGTTCCTTCTGATCCTCGATCCGCAGATTACACAGATTTCGCAGAATTATGAGTTCCGAATTCGACATCGCGCGCTCGGCTGAGAGCCCACCGGTCTGAACTATCCTTTTTCTCTGTGAAATCTGCGTAATCTGCGGATTGTTCTGCAGGGTCAACGGCGTAGAGTGGCGCCCGCATGCCGCTTGTGGCTTACGACAGCCTTTCCGCAACCGGAGTTCTAACTTTTATCCCTGCCCCGGCACGGGCTAAACTGACCTGGAACGAACCACGCGGTTTTGGGAGACTTCCGCCCCAAATTCACTTCGGTCCCTCGGGGCACGTGCGTGATCACCTTCGGGCTGCGACGCTTATGCCGGGTGCTGGCGATCTGTTCCGCTTTGGCGGCTGCCGGCTGCGCGCTGGGGCTTAAGGACCCGAACGCCATCGACGAAAACGCCAGCATGTGGCGAAAGATGCGGCCCACGGGTGCCGGTGGAACGAGCTTCGCCGGCACCGACGAACGCAGCCGCGAAATCGAACGCAACCTGGGCGTCTACTAGCAGCCGCATGCCGCTGGTTCGGTAACTACAAGTTGCCCCGCGTCTACTCCGCCACGTTTTCCAACGGCGGCTCGCCCGGATGGTACACCAGCTTGGCGCCGGCCAGCACGTCGGGCCAGTAGAATAGCTCGGGCTTGAGCTGGCACTGCGACAGCAAATGCGCCTGGTCGAAGTAGTGCGGGGAGTTCTCGATGCCGCTGTTGCCAAAATTCAGCGTGCTGGCGCCGCGGATCTTCGGACCAAACTCGTAGGTGGCCATGTAACTGGCGCCCACCACGCCGTATCGCTTCTTGAGATCGATCACGAACGGAATACGGATCGACGGCGAATAATACTGCGTGAACACGATGCCCATCGGTCCCGGGCCGGCCACGCTAGGCAGGCTCGGCAATTGGTCATCGAACGCCAGGCCCAACAGGTCGACGATCTGCGGCCGCCGCTGGATGCGGAACAAATCGCCCCAGGCCACTTGCCAATTGCCGTGGCGAATGCGCAAATTCCTGGCCACCTCGATCAATGCCTTGAACCGGGCTTTTACGTCGTCCGCGTACTTGGGAAATAGCGTTTCGGCCGGATAGTCGGTGCCGTACATCTCCTCGTACCACGCCTCGCACAACGTGGCGGCGGTCGACTCACGCGTGATACGACAATCCCACTGGAGCAAGTGCTCGATGTATGGCTTCACCTGGGCGGCCAGCGCGGATCGTCCGCCTGCAGCGCTTCGTAGTCGCGCCGGTAGTTGGGCAACTCGTGCTCGGCCCAATACACGTTCGTATCGAACGCGGCTTCGCCAAGCTGTTCGAACGTCAGGTCGTGCATGCCTTCGAGCAACTGGCGCGACATCTTGGCCCGCCGCTTGTCGTCGTTGGCGTCTTCGCACATATACGGCGGAAACTGGTCGCGCGGCGGATTGCCCGTGTTGCAAGTGGTAAATGGGCTGGAATTGCAATTCTGGACGTAGCCGTCGGGCGGATTCAATAGTTGGGGCAACTCGTCGATCGTGTGGATGCCCTGCCACATCGTGCGCGGATCGGAGCCGTCCACCGGCTTGCTCCAATCGAACTGCGGATCGCGGCGCGGCACACGGCCGTTGTACAGGAAGAAGATATTGCCGGCCTGGTCGGCATACAGAACGTTCATGAGCGGAAACTGCTGCCGCGCGAATCCGGCGCGGAATTCGTCTAGATTGCGCGACCGCACCAACGCCAACTGTTGTGAAAGCATCGACGTGCTGTCTTGTCCCGCGATCTGCGCGGCCAGATAGTGCTGGGCGTCTTCGCGCCCCACGATCGGTCCGTGGTGCGTCTTGCGAAACGTGACCAGCCGGTCTTTCAGCTCGGTGCCGATGAGCACCTTGACCGTCTCGGTCCATTCCGTGGCTTCCATGGTCTTGCCGTCGTACCGGTAGCGCAGCGGATGCTCCGCATCGTCGAACGTGACGCGCCAAACGTCGGCAATGTCGGGCTCGTTGGTGGTGAGCGTCCAGCCCAAGTGCTCGTTGTGCCCCAAGGTGGGCACGCAGTTGCCATACATCGTGGCACCGGTGAAGTTCCAGCCTTCGTCGCTGCGCAATTGTGCCTCGTACATTTGCGAAAAGCCGAACCACGGCAAGTGCGGGTTCACGAACAACATGGCATTGCCCGATTGCGTTCGCGCCGGCGCAATGGCCCAGCCGTTGGAGCCCGCCGCCGTCCAAATGCGATCGTAGGTGCGCGGCAAGTAGTTGTCGTACAGCCGCGTGTAGCGGAAGCACAACTCAAGCATCACGTGCCGTCCATAGGCCATCATGTGCCACGGCTCGAAATGCGTGATCATCCGCGGCTTGGTCTCGGGATGCTTCGCCAGATAGTAATTCAAGCCCATGGCAAACGCCCGGCAGTATTCCTGCATGGCGGGCTCCAGGCGCTCGAAATTCTTCTGACTCCGCGGCACGACTTCGAAAGCGCGGTTCAACAGGTCGGAGTTGTATCCCCGATGGCCGTGCACTTCGCTATAGCGGCCCAGGCTGAGGATGTACGTGTCCTCGATTTGCCAGAAGTAGTCCTCCGCCTGCGCGTAGGCATAACCGAATGCCGCGTGTGCGTCGGTCCGGCCGTGGATATGCGGCACGCCGTAGGCGTCGCGATAGATCGTGACACCCTGCGCCAGTTTTGCCGCGGCCGCCGCTTCGGCCGGCGTCCATGCAAGGCTGGGGCGATCGAGCGACGCCACTTTGGTGCCGCCGGGAATCGCGGCGCGATCTTCGGCCGTTTCATCGGCCACGACCGTCGAGGTGAATAGCGCGCAGAGAATCGCGGAAAGACCGCAACGAAAAAGACGCCCGCGGCGGGCGCTTGGGGTGGTCGACATGCGTCGCCCTCCGAGCAAAACAAGTGCCTCTTCTGTATCGTTCAATTATCGCAGACACCCTGGATTGCGGCAAATACCGGTTTGTTCCCATCAACGAAGTCCGCGGTATCGCTGCAAATCCACGTCGGTGCGTGGCCAAATCATTCTGCTAGCGCGATCTTTCCACCGCTACAATTCGGACAATGGGCCATAAAGCTCTGGCCGCCGGAAGCGAAACAGGTATTCCGGCTCGGCACGCGTGCGCAGCAAATCGTCGGCGCGGAGAGTGGCCAACAACATGTCGGGCTCCCCCTGCCAGTCTGACAGTACCTCGCCACGCGGCGAAATGATCATGCCGCCGCCGGGCAGATCCTGGCTGGCGCCGGCGCACTCGACGTGGCCCGCATAGTTGACCGCGATGCCGAATACGCCGTTCTCCTGACACCGCGCGCGCAGCGCCGGGCCAGCCCAAGCGGCCCAACCGGCGGGCGTGCGCGGCGGCGGATCGGCCGCAAATGGAAACAGCACCACTTCAACATTCTGTACTGCCAACAGCCTGGTCGACTCCGGCAGCAACGCGTCGAAGCAAATATTCGTGCCCAGCCGCGCCAGTGGCGTGTCGACCACGCTCGGCGCCGGCCCCGGATTGTAAAACGGCATCTCGAACATCGGCACGTGCATCTTGCGCGTTGCGTTGAACACGCCGCCCGGTCCGACCAACAATTGCGTGTTGTAAAGCACGTTGCCGGCGTCTTCCAGCATGCCCACGCTGATCGTCGTGTTGAGCTTTGCTGCCAGGGCCGAGAGCGCCAGCACCACTTCGCCGTCCAGTCGCAGTGCCGCGTGCCGCGCTGCAACCAGCGACTCGCGAGCCAGGCTTCATGATCCCCTTGCGGATGGTTGGGGATGAAGCCGGACAGCGACAGTTCGGGAAACAGCACCAGTTGCGCTCCCTCGGCTGCGGCCCGCGCCGTCCAGCGTTCGATCTTGTCCAGGTTGCACGGCGCCTCGCCCGGCTTGGTACCGACGGCCACCGCCGCCACCCGCAATTCGTCCAGCATGCTAACGATCAACCTTGTTTTGGAGCCCGAATTGGTGCCCGCCCGCGTCCAACGGGCATTGGCAACCACCGGATCGTTCGGCTACGCTTGAGGCGAGCGCGACCGATCTGAAAACTTATGCCCGGAGCCTGCCATGGAATACAACGATCGCACCTTTGCCGATTCGCGACAAGAGGTAGACGGCAATCGGTACACCAATTGCCGCTTCGATCGTTGCGACATCTCGTATCGCGGCGGCGACATTCCCAACATCGTCGAATGCACGTTCGACAATTGCAACTGGCACTTCGAAGACGCCGCCGAACGCACGCTGGCCTTCATGCACCACTTGTATCACGGCACGGGCGAGTCGGGGCGCGAGATGATCGAGCAAACGTTCAATCTCATCCGCCAACCGGTGCCCGAATAGCGCCGCGCCGGAATCATGCCTCACAGCGTTTCGAGATAGGCCACCAGGTCGGCGACTTCTTCGGACGTCAGTTCGCGCGTGCCGGAAACCTTGGCAGGGCTGTGCAGATCGGTCAGTAGATCCGCCAGCGACTTGGCGCGCCCATGGTGCAAGTAGCCGGCCCGATTCGCCACGTCCAGAAGCGACGGCGTGTTGAATCCTTCGTAGACGTCGTAGCTCGACGCCAGTCCCACATCATGTTTCTCGCCGTCGGTGAAATATGAACCGCTGTGGCAATTGGCGCAACTGGCTGCATCGCTGACAAACAGGCGCTGTCCGCGCTCGACGGCGGCCGCCTGCGTTTCATCGACGGGTTGCCGCGCGATGGGCGGCGGCGTGAGCGTGTCGAGAAACGCCCGCACGGCGCACACGTCGTCGTCGGTTGGCGGGGGGCCTTGCATCGTGTCGCCCAGGCTCTTGCGCCGCGGCGGTCAGATCTTCCTGCCAACCGTGCCAGAACCACGGACCCGTGTGCGGCGCATTGCGCAGACTGAGCACCATCTTGTAAGTGCCGAACGAGCCGTCGTTCTTGGTGTCCATGGTGACGGCGTTGGGCCCGCCCTCGTAGTGGCAACTGTGGCAACTGTACCAGCCGTCGGCGCTGCGCTGCGCATCGCAAAAGATCGCCTCGCCGCGCCGCGCCGGCGAGGGTTCGTCCGGCCCTCCCAAGTCAATGGTCCGTTCCAGCCGACGCTTGGCCACGTTGACGACTTGCACGGAGTTATCCAGGTAGTTGGCCACGTAGACGCGCTGGCCCGCGCGATCGAAGCGAATGCCCATGGGCCGCCCGCCGAGGGGAATGCGCGCGAAGCGTTCGTCGTCCTTGGCCAACTCGGGATCGATGTGATCGCCGGGGCCATCCGGCAACAGGGGCAAGCCGGCCAGACGCAGCAGCACCAATTCGTGCGTGCCGGATGCCGCCATGGCGATCCAGTCTTCCGCCGGACTGAGCGCCAAGCCGTGCGGGTCGCCTACGGCCTGGCCGCGGGGATCGAGTGCAATCGCCTCGCGCCGCGCCGGACCATCGAGCCGCACGCGCGCCATCCGATTGCCCAGCACCCAGCCTTCGCGAATGTTGCCCGGCGTGATCGGCCGATCGGCATAGACCATCCAAGGAAAGTACGCATGGCGTCCGTCGGCCGAAATCTGGACGTGCCCGATGTTCAGCCCCAGGAACTTGGTGTTGTAGAGCAGAGTTCGCGTCTCGGTGTCCACGACGGAAATACCGCCATCGCCGCTTGCCCCTACGGCCAGGCGGCGGCCATCCGGCGAGATCGCCAGATACCTTGGCCAGCGTCCTACATCGATGCGTGCAAGCGTTTGCAGCGTTTCCAGGTCGACGACCGCCACGGCGTTCGCCGCCGTCAGCGCCACATAGGCCAATCGACCGTCGGGTGAAATCGCAATGCCGCGCGGCTCGTATCCCAAACGCACGGCGCCCGCCGGCGACAACGAAGTCTCCTGCCGTTCGAACACGCGCAGCTCGCCACTGTACGTGGCGCTTACCAGCACCTGCCGGCCGTCCGGCGTCAGCGCAATGGCCGAGGGCCGTTCGCCGCAGGGTACTTCGGCCACGACGGCGCCATCTTCGAGCCGCACCAATGAGACGGTGCCCGAAGTCTGATTGGCTGAGAGCAGCCAGGCCTCATCCCCAGTGAGCACGAGGTCCACCGGCGAACGATCCCGCGATCGAAAGGAAGTTGCCTCGTCCGCGAAAGATACGGGCGGAAAAAAACATGCCGCGAGGCCAACGCACGTCGTGAGTACGGCTACGAACGCGGACAGGCTCGCCTTGCTGCGCAATTGCATGAATCTCGGCTCCCGGACACTGGAAACACGTCGACGCTCGATCGATTATCTCCAATTGCCGCGGCCGAGGCAATTGCACTCGTGCGCAAATGGCCGCCGTCGGGTCGCCCGGCTCCGGGCTATGCCAACAGCAGTTCGGTGACCCAGTCTTCGTCGTCTTCGAGCGCCGCGTCGGTTGCGCTGGCCTCGTCGTCGGACGAGCTGTTGACGGCCACGGCAGGCGCGGCGATCATCGGCTCTGCGGCCGTAGTCACCTCTGGACCGGCCGATTCCGAACCACTGTCGGTGGTCGTCGTCGTTATCGCAGGCGAAGCCGATGGTCCGGCCGAGCCACCGCCAAAGAAGAACAGACCGCCCAGGCTAGTCGCGTCGTCATTGAGGATCGTTGCAACTCCCGAAGTGATGCCCACCGAAATATTCGTCGGCGATGAGAATTGCACCGAGAACGTTTCGTCGCCTTCGTTGGTTGTATCGCCATTGACGAGCACCGTGATGAGCTTGGACACTTCGCCTGGCGCAAACGTGAGGGTGCCGCTTTGGGCCACATAGTCCCCCGACGCGGCCGTGGCCGTGCCGTCGGCCGTGCTGTACGCCACGGTGACGGTTTGCGACTGGGCGGCCGAGAGCATGGCGGTGAACACCATGTTCGTCGTGCCGCTGTTGCCCTCGTATTGCGTCACGTTGCCAATCGACAAGGTATCGACCACTTGCAGCGCGACGCTGCGGTTGGTGCCGGAAATCTTCAGGAAGTATGCCGCGCCCGGCACGGCCGAATAGGTTATCGCGGCGCCGGTGGGCGTGGCCGAAGATACCGCCACGAGTTGCATGGCGTTGTTGTACAGATACATCGTGGCGCTGCCCTGGCTGGCGTCGAACAGGGCATTTACCGAGCGCGGCCCTTGCCATCCGCCGTCGGCCGAGATCCATGCGTCGCCGCGTGTCAGGTCGATGATCGCCCCCGGTTGTATCAGGCCGTTGGGCGGATTTGCCAGCGCCGAGGAGAAGAACGCTCGCCGATTCAAAAACGCGGTCACGAACTCGGTGCGCAAAGTGCCTTCGCCGAAGTTATAGCCGCTGGCGTTGCCGCTCGGGCCCAATACGATACCGGTGAATTCATCGTTGAGCGCGCTATCGATGCCCAGGTGCGTATCCCGACCGTCCAGGAAGAAACCGGGCTGCAACTCGCGAATCGAGTACGTGCCCGGCTGCAGGCCGACCAGCGAATAGGAACCGTCGGCGGCCGTGTACGTGGTCTGCACGATCGCGCCGTCGCGAATTGCCTGCACGGTAGCGCCTTCGATGCCGACTTCGCTGCCATCCTTCAGGCCGTTGTTATTCGCGTCGACATAGACGTAGCCGGTGATCATGGCGGGCGGCACGTCGATGATCGTGCCGGTGGCCGTGGCCGTGTTTAGCGAGGCGTTCGTGGGATCGCTCAGCACGACTTGGAAAACTTCGTTGTCGTCGACCACCAAATCAGACAGCAGCGGCACGCTGATAATCTGTGTGCTGACGTTGGGTGCGAACGTCAGCGTGCCCGATACCGGCGTGTAGTCGACATTGGCCGTGGCCAGGTTGCCGGACACCGCGTCGGCCGTGGTATAGGCGACGGTGACCGTCTTGCCGCTGACCTGCGACAGGCTGACGGTGAAGAACAGGTCGTCTCCCTCGTCGCCGCTGGCGTCGGCGACCGACATGCTGGGTGGAGCGTCGTCGTTGATGATCGTGCCCACCCCCGGCGACTCCGTGGCGACGGCCCCCGTGGCATTGCTCAGATTGACGAAGAATGTCTCGTCGTTTTCGTCGCTCGTATCGCCCAGGACGGCAATGGTGATCGTCTGCGTGTCGTTGCCGGGCGTGAAGGTCAGCGTTCCCGAGGCGGCCGTGTAGTCCGAACCGGCTTCAGCCGTGCCGTCGCTCGTGGCGTACTGCACCGTCGCCGTCTGGCCGCTCGGCAGAAACCTGGTAATGGTGAACACGAAGTCGGTCGTGCCGGAGTTGCCTTCGTCCTGCGAGACGTTGTCGATCGTAAAGACATTCGCGCCGACATTGATCGAGTCGTCGACAAAATTGATCGACGCCGCGGGGATCGGCAAATCGGACGTGAATTCGAGTACGTCGTGCCCGCCCAGATCCGCCGGATCGGCCGTAAATGTGGCCAGCCCCACGTCCAGCGCCTTCAGCGCAACGCTGAACAGCAACTGCGGCGCGCCGGGATCGGCGGGCTGATCCGATTGGAACGCGCCCGCTTCATCGATCAATCCCGGAGTCGTCGTGCTGCCGGATTGTGCGTCGCCAAACGTCGGTCCGAAGACGATCGGACCGTTGATCGACACCAGGTTGGAGTTGTACAGCACGTCGAGATAGGCCGCGGCGATGCCGTTCGGATCTTCCTGGATATCCTGCACGTACACTTGCAATTGGAAGGTGTCGTTGACGTTCAACGTGTCGCCGCCGGAGAACGCCACGCCGTTGTCGTCCGCCAGCAGCAACTCGATCAGCGCCTTTTGGCCGTCGTCGTTGAGAATCGTGCCGGTGGCCGAGCTGGTAAACAACGCTGCTCCCACGGCGTTCGACAAATTGACCGAAAACGTCTCGTTCGGCTCAACCGTCGTATCGCCGGTGACCGCCACGGTCACGGTTTGCACGGTCGTGCCGGGCGCGAAAGTGAGCGTGCCACTGCTAGCCACATAGTCGCCATTGGCCACCGTGGCGGTGCCGTCAGCCGTGTTGTATTGCACCGTGACGACATCTTCTTGAGCTTGCGAAAGGGCCACCGTGAACACCGCATCGGTGGTACCCGAGTTGCCTTCCAGCACGCTCACGTCGCCGATCGTAAGCCCCTGCCGCACGATCGTACCCAGAGCCTGGGCATCGCCAATCTGCGCGCGCCGGTAGCGCTCGAAAGATTGACGAAGAAAGTCTCATCGGGTTGCGCCGTGGCACTGGGCAGCACGGGCACCGTGATCGTCTGCGAAAGCGAGCCGCCCGGTGTGAACGTCAAAATGCCCGATTGCGGCTCGTAATCGAGATTGGCCTCGGCCGTGCCGTCCGCCGTGGCATAGCTGACGGTGATCTGCGAACTGATCGTCTTGGAAAGCGTGACGGTGAACACGGCATTGACCGTGCTGTCCGAACTGCCGGTGACCGTTACGTCGTCGATCACGATGATGGTTGGTCCATCGTCGTTGTTGATCGTGCCCGTGGCCGACGCTTGCAGCGTGCCGATCGTGCCAGATACCGGAGTCAAGTTGACGGTGAACGTTTCGCTCGGTTCCGGCGTATCGTCACCGTTGACGGACACCGTGACGAACTGCTGCGTTGCACCGGGAGCAAAGGTGAGCGAGCCGCTGGTAGCCGTGTAGTCGCTGCCGGCGGTGGCGCGATTGGCGCCACCGGAATCGGCCGTGGCGTATGCCACGACAACCTGCTCGCTCGAAGCGGACGACAGGCTGACGGTGAACACCATGTTCGTGGTGCTGCCTTGGTTTCCTTCGGTGACCGCCGCGCCGCCAATCGTCACGTTCGGAATTGGCACCGCGGGCGAAATCGTGCCCAAGGCCTGGGCGTCGGAAATCACCGCGTTGGCCGAAGGATTCGTCAGGTTGATGAAGAACGATTCGGTCGCGTCGGGCAGCGCGTCACCGAGGATCGGCACCGTGATCGTCTGCGTCAGGATACCGGCGTCAAATGTCAGCGTGCCGCTGGTGGTGGTAAAGTCGGTGCCGGCAATGGCCGTGTTGTTGGCCGTGGCGTATTGCACGGTTGTGGTGCTGGTGGCCGCCGGGCTGAGGCTGACGGTAAACACCGCATTGGTCGTGCCGGCCGTGACGTTTTGTACCGTCACGTCGCCGATCGTCAGGTTCGACAGCGAGTCGTCGTTCAAGATCGTGCCGACGCCCGTGCTCGGGGCGCCGAGCACGCCGTTGGTCGGATTCGACAACGCGAAATTGAAGATCTCGTCGGGTTCGATCGTCAGGTCGCCGTTAACCAGCACGGTAACGAGCTGTTGCGTCGTGCCGGGAGAGAACGTCAGCGTGCCACTCTTGGCGGTGTAGTCGGTGCCGGCCGTGGCGATGTTGCCGCTGCCGGGGTTGGCGGTAGTGTATTGGACGGTGACCGGCACGTTGAACGCGTTCAAAAGATTGACGCTGAACACGAACGGCGTCGCGCCGGAGTTGCCTTCGTCGTGCGAGACGCTGGTGACCGTGATTGTCGGCTCCTGCGTGATCGTGAGCGTCGTGCCGACAAAGTCGATCGCGTCGCTGGGCACCGGCTCCGACGTGCCGCCATACAGCAACACATCGTGACCCAGGGACGTGTCGAAACTGGGCGTGAAAGTCACGTCGCCAGGACTCGCGGCCGTCACGACCACGCTCCACAATGTCTGCGGCGCGCTGCCCGGGTTGGTGCCCGAGGTGGACGAGGCGCCTGCAGCGCCGATGAGCCCCGCAACGCTGGTATCGCCAGTTTGCGCGAGACTGAAAAACGGATCGAAACTGATCGCCCCGGCGGTGGGAATCGAGGCGAACGAAGAGTTGTAACTCACATTGAGATACGCGGCGAACACGCCGGGAAACTGGTCCGGCGGGTTGCGCACGTCCTGCACGATCGCGCGCAACTGAAATGTACTTCCGACGGGGATTTCCGTGATCGGCGTGCCCAACTGATCGGTGGCCACCAGCTTGATTTGGGCCTGATCGTCGACGGCCAGCGCGTTCACGATCCGCAGCGCGTCCAGCGGCGTCACCATGTTGTCGCCGGTCACGTCGACGTACTTCACCGGCGCCGCGCTGCCGCCCGCCGCCAGCGGCGTCACCTCGTCCGTCGGCACGCTGTGCATGCCGTATTTGAGCAAGTCGTTGAAAACCACCAGGGCGTCGAGGGGCGTCACACGATTGTCGTGGTTGACATCGTTCGGATTGTCCGCGTTGTGCAAGGGCGTGCCCAGGCTCGTGTCGACCGCCAGCAACTCACGCCGCTCCAGCGTCTCCAGGTTCCGGGTCCAACGATTGCGGCCCGCCATGTGTTGCTTGCCGTCCCGGCGACTCCGGGCGTCTTTCCGCCGTCGATTGAATCTCATGGTCAGTTTCTCTAGGTGGTCGCTGTAGGCCCCGCGTTGCCGGGCCCCCGCTCTTTGCTGCCTTGGCGCCAAAGAGCAGAGCTAGCTTCCCCGCCCCGCCGGGCCCCATGGCCGCACCGACGCGGAGAATCCTATTGTTGTCAGGTTGTCAAGAAAGGGCCGCAGCCAACTCGGAATCCTCGCACAAATCGGCTGCAATCTCGTCCCACGCGTCGTCAGAATCCCAGTCGTCCGAGCCCCAAACGTCGTTGTCCATGGCTGCCGCGTTCGTGCTCGAAGAAGCCGCCAGCAGAACCGGCGCCGTCTCGCTGTCGCTCGACACGTCGATCGTGTTGCCGGTTGCATCCTCGTAGTTGCCGGACGACGCCTGCGTCGACAGGCTGAAAGCGACGGCCGACGAGGCGGACGTGCTGTCAACGGGCGGCTCGGCCACGGGCGTGGCAGCCACATCCGCCATCGCGACGGCCGTGGCTGCAACGAAGGAGCTCGTGCTCGTGTCGCTGCCGAATGTTGCTGCCTGCGGAGTCGCCACCGCCGGTGTTGCTACCGCCGGCGTCGCTACCGCCGGCGTCGCTACCGCCGGCGTCGCTACCGCCGGCGTCGCTACCGCCGGCGTCGCTACCGCCGGCGTCGCTACCGCCGCCACGGCTTGCGCATTCAAGTAGTTGAGCACTTGCAACACATCGAGCGGCGACAGAATGCCGTCGCCCGACACGTCGATATAAGGCGGCACGATCGGCGTCGGCGGCAGTTGGCCGGCCTGTCCCGCCAAGATCCGGTTGATGACGATCAGGGCATCCAACGGGTAGACGTAGCCGTCGCCGTTGACGTCGTACTTGTTCGTGGGGTTTTGCCACGAGCTGGTCGCGGTGTCGGTGAGCTGGATGACGAATTGCGTGGCGCCCGACGAGTTGTTCGGTTGCAACGGGTTGCCGGCCAGATCCTTGATCCCGTCGGTCGCTGAGTTGTTGACGTTGATCGTGTAAGTGGCGTTGGTCCAGACGCCGGCCGCCGGAGTCACCAGCACGACGTTCGAGGTGGTCTCGTACTGCAGCGTGTAGTCAACGTCCGGCGTGAGCGTGGTCGTGACGCCACCCGCAGTGCGCTGAATGACGAACTTGTCGGCCGTGACCGTCCCGTCGTCGACACCCAGCCCGAGATCGTTGAGTTGAATCTCGAAATTCTCGAACGTTTTGCCAACGACGACTACCTTGTTCACGACCTGGCTCTGGTCGACCAGCGCCGCGTCGTTGTCCAGCGGATTGAACAATTGGGCGGTGGGGCCCGACGCGTCGGAGCGCTCAATGGCGCCGCGGTCCTTGAACACGTTGCTGCCGTAGCCGGGCCCCGACGGCGGAGCGACGTTGGGATCGTCGACGCGCAGTTGCCCCAGCAAGTCGTACTCGGGCGCCTGAATCGGTGAAGGCAGCATTCCCAGGGCGTTGGTCACCGCCACCAGCGTAGCGCACTGTTGCAACGTGTTGATCGAGCTGTCGATCGCCGCGGAGCCGGCCGCCAGATAGAAATTCTCCTTGCTCGAATCGACGAACAGCGGCGCTCCCTCGGCTAACACGATGGCCGTGCTCTGCACGAACCCGCTTGGTGCGCTCAGATTCGTGTCGTTGTTCTGGTAAAGCGTGGCCTGCACGACGGTTGTCGCGGAGGTATTGTCGATGCGAATCGCCGTCTTGGTTTCCGCGATGATGTTGTTGATCAGCGTCGGACTGGCGCCGTTGACGACCTGGATGCCAAAGGGAGTCTGTACGATCGTGTTGTTGACGATGCGTCCGAACGGCACGGCCGAGACCACGTCCGTGGCGGTGCGCGCCGCTGAAGGCAATGCCCGACTGACCGCCGGCGACGATCAAGTTGTCCTTTATGGCAACGCCCGGCACCAGCCTGGAGCTGTTCGCCACGGGCAGGTTGGCGACCGCATACGTGTGGTTGGGATCGCCGAGTTGGAATCCCGTCTCTGTAGAGTCGTTGATGGCCGGCTGCACGATCACGCCGGCTTGCAGCGAGTTGCTGATCGTGTTGCGCTCCAGCAGCGTATACCCCTGCAAGTGCACCGGCAACGGATCGCCGACGTTGTCGTAGTACTTGATCCCGAGCGGACCGCTGTGAGCATCGACCGCTCGGAAAAGATTGACGCTCGTGCCGTTGATCTTCACGCTGGCCGTGACCCCAAACTTCGTGCTAGCGGGCACGTTGTTGATCGCGGCGACAATCTTCAGCGCAACCTGCTCCGCCGCGTCGTCATTGCTCAGCAGGATGGGAAAGTTGCCAGTGGCAACGCCATTCCCCAGATCGAACTCGAAAGTCTGCGTGCCGTACAGGCCGTTGATGGCGAACGTTTGCCCGTCGTACAACTGTGAGGCCGGCAGGGCGAACAACGTAATCGCTTGGGCCAGGCGGTCTTTCGCATCGAATGACTGATTCAAGTAGATGTGGGGATCGCCACGGTAATTGTCGGCGTATGACGTGCCGCGACGGATGTCGAGTTGGTACTTGCCCGTGTATTGGCGCTCCGGAGCGCTGGCCGCTGCGTAGGGCTCGACCTGTGAGAACGAGGTATCGCCCGTCACCGCGATGGTGCCGGAAGAGTTGTCTAGCAGTTGCTGGGCAGGGTTGAAGTTGCCGGTGACCATCTCGCCGCGGCTGGCAAATCCCACCACGACATCGTCGATATACACGCCCTCGTGCGCGTTGTCTTGTCCCTGGGCGCGGGCCGGACTGACGTCGTCGACCACGAAAAATGTGAGGACCTGATTGTTCACCGTCGTCGTCACGAGGTAATACGGCGTAGTCAGGTTACCGAATTCATCGCCAGGTAGCGCCGACGCTTCGGCGAGCGGACCATGGTCGGTGACCGTATGCCCATACAGCCGCACCACCGGTCCGATCAGCTTCGACGAGGTCAGCACGCTGGGATCGTCGTTGACCGAAAAGACCGCGTCGATCGAATTCGCGATCGCCGAGGCCACTTGTTCCGCGGTCCAGTCGATGTGGAAGAACACGTCCGTCGCCGGGGGGCTGGGCGGAATCGCCGTGCCCTCCACGACCAACGCCGCGCCAGCGCTCTGCGACACGCCCGCGGCGCCCAACAACTGAATGCGGGCGCCGGAAAGTATCGGCGTGACGCCCGCGACGGGATTCAACAGCATCGCGTTGTAGATCGCGTTGGCAACCTGTTCCGGCGATTCGTTGTCGGTGATCGAAACGACCACGTCGGCCACCGGCGGCGCCCCGTTCTTGTGCAGCGCGAAGGTCGTGCCCCCGATCGTAAACGTCTCGTCGTTGATGATCGCCGGTCCACCGCCGGCCGGCGCCAATAGCGCGAGCCCGGATTGAAACGTGAACGTGGTGCCGTCGATTCCAAACGTGTCGCCACTTTCAAGCTGCGATCCGGGCACGGCGCCCATGAATACGCCGGTCTGGTAGATGTCGCCAATATCCATCGTGCCCGCGGTGCTGAAGTCGAATCGCAGGCGGATATTGTCCGCGCCGGCAAAATCCCCCAGGTCGACCCGCGCTTGCCGCCATTCGACGGCCGTGGTTGGCAACGGCTGGTCGAAGCCGCTGCGCGGATAGTTCTGCGGATTGGTGCTGTCAACGCCCGTGGGGTCGAATGCCTCCTGGACGCGCTGCGTTGGCCCGTCCCCTTGGTACACGCCGCCCGAGGCGGACTGGTTCGTCGGAAGTTCGCCACCCGCCACCGAATTGTTTGTCGCCAGCGGCAGCCAATTGACGCCGTCGGTGGACGCGAAGACGCGGAAGCTGTCCTGCATCGCCTTGGCGCTCAAACTGCTGTTGGCGTCTTGCGTGTCGAGCGCGTAGTTGAAGTACAACACCGGCTTGTCCTCGGCCGCGTACCCGTTCAGGCTGAACGGCGCCGAAACCAGGCTGCCGTGCGCGCCGCCGGGCAGGTTGTAGCTGCCGAACAAGCTCGCGTTGCCCGACAACTGTGGAGAGGTGGCGTCTTCGTTGCGCGGGATGTAGTTCTCCGATCCAGGCTGACGGTAATCGGATTGCACGCCGCCGGTGAGCCGCGGGTCTTCCAGCCCAAAGTAAAAGCTGGAACCGCCCTTGGGCGGCAAGGCCGAGGGATCCGTTGGATTTCGGCTCGACTCGAAGTCGAAGCTGCGCGTCACGCCGTGCCCCGGATCGTCGGCCCGCGTGTTGGTGACGTGCCACAAATTGTAGTCCAGCGTCGAGAATGCCAGGCCCACGTAGGAGAACGCGAGTCGAGCGGCACTTGAGCCGTACATCCCGGGATCGTAGAACGCGCTGACGCTCGTTTGCCCGTCGAGGAATATCGGCGCCGGCTGTCCATTGCTGTCGAAGGCATAGATTCGGCCAAGATCGTCCGTGGCAAACAACATGTTGGCATAGCGGCCGTTCTCGACGTCCGGCGGCCCCGGGGTAACGCCAGTAAAATGCGCGCGGCCCCCATCGGGTGAATTGACGATGTTCAGTAATTGCAACGTGGCCGTATCGGCTCCGGCATATTCCTGGAACGAATTCGTCTTGCCGACCACCTGGTAGATACCGCCATTTTCACTGACGGCATACAGCGGTGGAGTGACATTGTTGAACGCCGACGGCAAGAACGCCAGCCCGCTAATGTTTGGAGACACGTCGGACAATTGCGAACCGAGCTGGTTCAGGGTACTAAGGCTGTAGTTGTACGAGTCCGTCTGAAAAGGGTTGCCGACGTCGATAAACCGTGAACCGGTAAGCCTGACATTGGCGCCCTGTTGAACCGCCTTGACATTGGGCGAATACGCGGGGTTGCCGAAGGGAATGTGTACCGCGGCGCCGTTGATCGCATTGGTGATCTTTAGCGCAAGTTCCGTGGCCGTATCCGTCGTGCTGTAGTTGATGGGGACCGTGCCGGGGCTGACGCCATTGCCGGTATCGAATTCAAACGTTTTTTCGCTAAACGTGGAGGCGGTAATGACCGTCGTGAGGATGGAGAACTGGGCGCCATCCGGCACGTCGCTGCCCGACGCGCCGGCTAGAAACGTGCCCGTATCCAATGATCCCCGCGGCACGACCACCGTGCCGGAGCCAGCCAGCGTGGCGCCGGAGTCGGTGTATGCCTGGTAGGCCGTGTGGGTAATGTTGCTGTTGCGTGGCGGAAAGAACGTTGTGTTGGTATACAAGTCCTCGTCATACGGCGTGCCGGTGTTCGGATTCAGGCGGTACAGCACGTTTTGCGTCTCGGTCAAAAAGTCAACCGGCGTCAAGGTCACGGTCGGATCGGTGGGATCAACCGGGACGTTGCCCGTGCTGGCGTCCACCATGATCCGCGTACCCGCATCCCGATTGCCCACGACGTACATCATTCTGCCGTCCGTGTGCGAAACTAGATTCGTGGGCAAAACCTGGTTGGTGAAGAACGAATTCGCCGTGAAGGCCATGCCATTGAATTGCACGCCGTGTTCGTTCGCCGGGGTAACAAAATTGAACACGCCGTTGGCCGTGTCGATCGGATTGGACGGATCGGCTATGTAGGTCGCAAACGCCGAGGAAACGGCGTTCATCGTCACACCGGTGGCCGGGTCCATTTGCGTGAACGTCCCGTTATTGTCGGGCGTGTTCGCGGTGCCGAAGCCTTGTTTGTACGTGTACAAGCGGCCATCGTCACGCATGGCAAGATCGGCGTAAGTGACATTGGCTGGCGCCGAGTCGGCCATGTGCTGGCCAAGGCTGTCAATGAACGTGGATACACGTCCCGTAAAGGGGTTCACCGTGAAGAGTTGTTCGCCGTTGGTGACGTAGAGCACCGTATCGGCAAGCGTGTACGGTATGGCGTTGGAATTCAATTGCACGGGCGTCGTGCCAGGGAAGGCCTGTTGCGAGCTGGCCGCCGTCAGGTCGCCCGTCGAGCCGATGCGGTCGTCGATGATCCGCGCGGTGGAATTGACCGGCTCCAGCCGCACCAACGGATCGGTCGGAGTCATGTTGAACGTCGCGTCCAAAATCGTGGGCAGCACGGCGGCGGATGAAACCGCGATGTAGTACGTAATGCCGCCTTCCTTGCCGCTCGGGGCGCCGGTCGGCATTTGCACGCTGCCAATCGTGGGGTCGAGCGCACAAATGAGCCGTGCGACAGGTTGCCCGCATCGGCGCCCATCGTCGAACTCGGCGGGCGCGGCTGATTGTCGACTTGCTGCGAGTCGCGTCCGATCAGCAACAGGTTGCCGTTCTGGTCGAAAACCGAAAGCGTCGTATCGGGACCCGCCAGGCCGTCGGCGTATTCGACGTGGAACATCGTCGCGAAGGTCTTCAAGGCAGTCGAGAAGTCGCCGATGGACTGAATCAGGTTGTAGTCGAGCTGCATCTTGAACCACTGCACCTGCGTATCCGAGGTGAGACTGCCCGCCACCCGAATCTCGTTGGTGCTGGAAGTCAGCAGATTGCCGATATTCTGGGCCGTGTCGAAGCTGTCGTGTACGATTGTCGAGCTGATGGTGTCGGCCAACAGCGGCGACTGCGACGGCTTGCCGACAACCTGGATGCCGGTGTTCGCATAACGCAAATCCCCATCGCGCACCGTCGAGCCGGGGAACACGTCGAGGTTCTGCAAGCGAACTTGCAGTACGTATTCCCCCTTGGACAACCCGCCGGTCAGTTGGTTCAAGTTGTCGCTCTTCGCCCGCACGCGCACGAAGTACGTGTTGGTCGTGCCGGCCGTTCCGGGCAACACGACGCGCATGCCAGCATCCTTGTCGTTGATGGTGTAGTTGTCCTGGGTCGTAAACGGGCCCGCATCGCCGGTAAAGCCGGGTTGCATCTGCTCGGCGATTCCCACTAGCGACGACGGGTTCGTTTGTTCCGTGACCGAATTGTCGGAACGGGCCACCACGGCGCCATTGGCGTCGATCAACTCCACCACCGAGTCGAGCGCCGAAGCGGTGCGGTCGATGTCAATCCACACCATTTCCCCTGCGGCGGCCTTGAAACTGTAAACGTCGACGTCGCCTCCCTTGGGGCTGCTGGCGGTCTGACTGATCGAGCCGTGCACTTCGAAGCCCAGCCGGCGCGTGTCGTCGCTGCTGTTAACGTCGGGCGCCAATTCGCCCAGGTTTTGCGCCGTCGTGGGCAGGCCGTTGGTGTCGCCATTGGGCGAGAATCGCAGTTCGGTTTCGTTCGCGATCGCCGCATTGAAGTCGTTGCTGTAGTCGTCCAGCTTGATGCCGCTCCAATCGCCCGGCTGCGGATCCGTGGCCCGCGTGCCGATGCCCCCCTGGCCGGCGCCGATGCCCAACGTCACCGCGGCGCCGGAGTTCGGGTCGATGACCCAGACTTGCATGCGGTTGAAGCCCGGCGGACCGATGAAGCTGTTGTGCCACGGCGTGCCGTTGGTCAATTCCTGGTCGGTGATATTGAACCCAGCAGCCGCCAAGAGCGGGGTTTGGGTCAGCGTTGTGCCGCCGCCGCGTTGAATGACGAACGGATCGGGCAACTGCAGCCAGCCGTATGGATCCTGGGATCCCGCTTCGGTCAACGCGAACACGCCCCCGCCGGCGTAATTGACGTAGTTCTGCACGGCCAATCGGCGTGCGTTCAATCGATCCAAATCGGCCTGGGGGATACCGCCCAGCGTGTCGTTTGCGTCGGACGGCACGTAGATCATCCGGTAGTCGGCGAAATTGACCGTATTGATGTCGGTGCCCTTGACGTACGTCAGGTCCAGCCCCAGCACACTGGCAACACTTTCGATGGCGAGTTGCGCTTGCAGTGGGGTATCGTCGCTGTTCTGCAAGCCCACGACCAGGATGCCCGTCCCTGCCGTATTTTGCGAATTGTTGTAGACGAACTCGACCGACTGCTCCATGAACTTCCAGCCATCCTTGTTCACGCCGGCATTGCTGTCGTACGAGCCGTGGTCGTCGCGGTCGCCGCCGTCGATGATCACCGGACCGGAATTGCTCAAATCGGGCTGTTGGGGAGCGCCGCTCCCCAAGACGTTGTGCGTGTCGTTCTGCGGCTGTCCGTCGGGGGTGAATCCCGCGCCGGCGGTTTGGTCGTAGAGCGAAGTCATGATCACCGGGTGGTTGGGCATGCCGACGACCTGCACGCTCCCGCCCAGGCGGTCGGTGATGTCCAGCGGTACGCCGGCGGCGGTGATGCCGGCGTTGGCGCCCAGGCCCTTGACCACCAGGCTCTCGTTCGCGTTGCTCTGCAAGCGGATCGTGCCGCTGAGCGAGAACTGCGTATCGGCAACCACTTCGTCCAGCAGCACGTGGACGATGTCGGTGTCGTCCCACACGACGTCGGTTGTCAGTCGTCCGCCGCGCACCACCATGCCGTTGATCGGCGTATTGGCGATGCGATTGCCGCGGATCAGCGGACCCGAATTCACCAGCGAGTGGTCGATGATGTCGGCAAATCCCGTGCTGCGCCCGGTATCCATCACGAGCGTGGCATTGAGCGCGTTGACGTTGATGCTGATGGCCGCCGTATCGCGCAACGGCTCGTTGATGTCGGTGAGCGGCTTCGTGTCGTTGTTTTGAATGATATTGTCGAGCAACACGGGCTGCGCGCCGCGGACGAAGATGATGGCGGCGGTGGTCGAGCTGCGCCCGGCGCGATCGGTCGTGTCGCCGCCCGCGGCATTGTGCTCCAACGTGCTATTGGCGATGCGCACTTTCGCCTGGTGGATTTCGACTGCGTTGAACGTTGCCGAATCGCCCTCGATCGTGGCGGTGCCGCCGCCATAAGCGATCAGCGCATGATCGACGCTGCCGAGCGAGATCGGACCGAAGAACAAGCCGCCCCAGTCCCCTTCGCCGGGCGTCGTGCTGGCGCCGTCATTGGTCGTGTCGAACACGCCGCCGGCGCCGTAGCTATCGTCGAGAATGGACGTGAAGACGATCGGCTTGGCTTTGGTTCCCTCGGCGTACAACGCCGTGCCGATTTGCGTCTCGATGCGCACGCCGCCCAGTTTCACGATCACGCCCGGATCGATCGCCAGCCGTCCGTTCGCGCGAGCCGTCAAGCCGCCTGCATCGGTGTAATAGCCGCCGGGCGAACCGCCGATGATCAGATTTTCCTCGATGGCATACACCATGTCCGTGGTGGTGAAACGTCCCGGCACGGTCATCCGGTCGATCACGGCGCCGGTATCCGTATCCGTGCGGACGCGCACGAACAGCGCGTTGATCGTGTTGTTCGAAAGCGTGTTGCGATAGATCTTCGGACCGCTGCGCTCGTAATCCGCGGTGAACGTCAGGCCCTGGAATTCGCTTTCCTCGAAGCTATTCGGATTGGCCGAAACCGCGGCGTTGGCCGAGTTCGAAATGGTGTTGAAACTGATCGTGGGCCGCGCGTCGATCAGGTGCAGCGGGTCGAACGACTCCGACGTCGAGTTGACGACGACCTGGCCGCCGCCGTAGCTGATGTTGGCGTGGTTGACGATGTTCAAGAAGATGCCGTTGTCTTCCATGTCGGAATCGTCATGGAAGACAATTCCGCCCCAATTGCCCGCCGACAGCGTGCCTTTCGCGTTGTTCGAATCCGTGCCGATCGAGGTGTTGTAGAACGACGTGACGTAGACGCTGCCGATATCGGCCCCGGCGGCGTTGCGCGCCGGCGTTCCCAGCAATTGCAGTGCTCCGCCGCCGTGGTCGATGCCCTGCGATACCGTACCGGCGTCGATGTTGGCCGCGCAGCTTGAGGATCGCGCCGGCGTCGACCATCACGGTGACGTTGGCAGGGATTTGAAAATTCGGCCCGTCCGACAGCGCCAGGCCAAGGTTGTCGTAGCCGATGTTGTAAGACAGGTTGTCGCCCAGGGTGGACAGATCCTTGTCGGCGCCACCGTTGGCGACGATGCGCACCACCGAGCCGGAGGACGCAGCCGCCAGGGCTTGCGCAATCGTGGTGTAAGGTTTCGTGATCGAGCCGGGCGTGCCGGTGCCGCCGGTGGCGGCCTTGTCGACGAAGATCGTTTGCGAGGTGCTCGCCACGTGGAACCAGAAGTTGTAGTTGCCGCCCGGCGTGCCATCGGCGTCGCCGTCCAAGGCCGTGCCGGTGGTGTCCTTGATGCCCGTGGTCGAGGTCGGCGTGAACGTCAGCCGCAGCTTGTAGCTGCCCTGGGTCGTGCCGCCGGCGCCGGTGTCGCCGATGGCCGGATCGAAGTTGTCGTTGCCCGTGCTGGTGACCGCGACATAGTACGTGCCGGCCGCCATGTCCAACTTCAGAAACGAATCGTTGCCGTAGTAATCATCGTTGCGGGCCAGGATCGTGCCGGTCGAGCTATAGACCGTGATGACCGAGTCCAATTGGCTCGGACTCGACCCGTTGAACTCACGCATCCGTTCGGCGATCGCTTCCAGGTTCAACGAGCCGGCGCGGGCCAGCGAAAAACTGTAGACCTTGACGTCGTTGCCCACGGGCGGATGCAGATACTGGCCTCCCAGAATGTCGAAGTCGCCCGGAAATATCGGCTCGCCATTGGGGGCCGAGGTGGTGTTCTCGGAGCTGCCTTGTACGGTCAGACCAGGCAATTCGTAGGAATGGCCCAGGCCGAGCAAGTGGCCGATTTCGTGCATCGCCGTCTCGAAATACTGGCCGCCGGGCTCGCTGCGTCCCCAATCGACTGCGGAGTTCATCACGGCGATGCTTCTGCCGGCAATGCCCCCGATGCCGTTGATTGGAACACTTGCATCGACCACGCGCGGATCGCCCGTCGCAATGGTCCAACCCTGATTGGCCGATTCGACAAACTCGATGCCCAGGTAGTGCGAGTAGTACGTCATGACGTCGCGAACTCGATTCTTCTGATCCTCGGTAATCGAGTTCAATGCGGTCGATCCGAGCACGCTGCCGAGCACGCCCTGGAAGTTGTAATACTGCACGGGGATGACGCCGCTGGTGTCGGCCACGCCGTTGATATGGTTTTCACCGGAAACCTGAATGTCGCGCGCCCCCGCATCGGTCAATCCGCCCGGATAGAGTACGTCCACCGGCTTGCCGCCGATCAAGCCGCCGACCGTGACGCTCTGCGTACCCTGGGCGGCCGGGAAGATCGTTCCCAGGTTTTTCGATGTGCTGAAGCTCGAGCCGGCGCTGGGGCTTCCCGCATCGACCGGCGTCAGCGGCAGCGGATCGTTGTTGCCCACGCGCAACCGGTAGAGCCCGGCCGTGGTCAGTACTCCCGAGGCAAAGGTCAACACGGCCTTGCCGGTCGTGGCATCGTAGGTGACCGATGTCGGATTGAACAGCACGTCGTCGGCCGTGGTTGCCGTGCCGCCGGTGCGAATCAGTTCGTAGTTGATCGGGTTCGTGGCCGTCGACGAGCTTAGCGGATCCTGGACGTTGAAGTAGACTTCGATCTGGTTGCCAGCTTGCGACAGTTTGCCGGCGGCATCCCGCGTCACCGGTTGCGGGACGACGCCCGCGACTTGGGCGCCCAAGTCGAGCGTGAAGTCCATCGTCAGATCCGCGCCGCCGTTGAATGCGTCGCCGTCAGTGCTCTTGAGCGGCGTGTCGCCGCTGCCGATGATCTTCACCTGGTAGACGTCGTCCACCAGCGGATCGGCAAAGCGCAGGATCACATCGGTCGCTGTCGTGGCCACATCGAGATACGGCACGGTGACCGCGATGTCGTTTCCGTTGCCCAGGATGTGATCGCCGCCGCGCGTGACCTGAATGTTCGCGGTGCCGTCTTGCAGCGTGCTGGCGTCGATCTCGCTAGAGAAGCGGAACCGCAGCTCGGTGGGCGCCGTGTGCAGCACCTGGTTGTCGGTGAGCAACACGTCCTGGCTGCTATAGGCGGCCACCAGGCCAACCGCAAACAGCGTTCGCTCTTCGAACGGCTCCACCCGCAGTTGTCGTGGACCGGGGCGTCCGATGTGCGACTTGCGAAAACGGGATACTCGTTGACCCATGCGCGATGCCAAACTCTGCCTTGTCGCCATAGCCTTGGGCTTTCTCTCAAAGTCGCACGCGCATCCCAACCGGCGCGGCCGGGCATCAACGAGGCCGCGTTTTCCAGCGAAAACGCCTCGTTGGGTGTCCCTGCCACGCGTGGGCACATCGTGCAGTTGTCGCTACTTCCTGGCCCTCAAAAACCCCTCTGGGGGCATAAGTTGCGAGTATGCTTCCAGGTCCTACAAAATACAATTCCAAGAATTCCCAAACAACGCAATTTATCTATATTCACATAACAGTCCCTGCAAAAGCGCAGGGCGATTATGGGGTTTAGAGTGAGCATGAGCTCGGGGTGTGCCGGGTCGTGCTGGTTCCAGCAGCGCGACCGAGAGACGTTCTTTCCATATAGGCACAGGCGCGCACCGCATTCAAGTACCGTGTGGTCAAAAAAGGAAGAAAGTCGCGGGGTGTCTCACCAAACGCGCCAAGCCGTTTCGGGGTGGAGAACGGGCGGATTTACGGCCGGAATAAGGGGCCGCCGGGCGGGTCCTGTTCCACGGAACCTGCCGAGCTATTGGTTTCCCTGCACGCCTCATGGTCGTGCTGATTGCCGAGCAATCGCAAGCATTCTCTGTTCGTCACGCACTGCCTGATGCTGGGGCATCGCCTACAGATTCGCTTGTCCAACCAACAGTTATTCCCGTTGAATCTTCCTTGACTGGAAAAATTTTCGACCCCTTTCGGCCAGCCTTTTGCTCCGCTGCGCGCAGGGTCGCGCAATCGCCCGCGAGACGCCTGTCGGGAGCAAAAGAGAGGACCGAAAAAAACAGAGCCAGGTGAGGCGCTAGTCGCTGGATTCGCCCTGCGACATGGCGATGAAGAAGCCGTGCCGGCTCCAGAATGCGAACCAGTTGCCCAACTGCTCCGCGAGCGATCCGTCGGGGCCACGGTCCACCGCAGCCGCGGCGCCGATTGCCCGGCCCAGCGGCTCACCGGCCGCCAGGCTGGATAGCAGTGCGTATTGCGCCGCACTGAGGCCGTGCCGTTCGATGAGGTAGTTGCGCCGATTGATGGCCACCCAAGTTTCCCGCGACTCGGGCGCCGCGGGAGCCGATTCCTCGCGAAATGCTTGCCAATACGCGTGCACCGGGTGCGTCGCTCGGAAGAGCCGCAGGCAGGGCGCCAAAGTCAGTTGCAAGCCCGGCCAATTCCCCGGCGCGACCGACGCCAATTCGTTGAAGTCCAGCAAGTTGCCGCGCTCAGTTCCCTCGGCGTCGAACACCTCGCGCTGCACGCGCTCGAATTGCGCCAATTCCACCACGAACTCGGGCCAGGTGTCAGGCGCTCCCTCGGGCACATCCTGCGCGTGCAGCCGACGCTCCTCCAGGAATTGCGCCAGCGATGCGCCCAACTGACCCAGCGTATAGCTGCCCGACGGATAGCTCTGCAAATAGCCGAACGCCAACGCGTCGAACAACTCCTCGCCGACGGCGTATTGCGTGCCGCAAAACTCCTGCCGCAGGCACTCCAGCAGCCGCTCGTAATACGCGTCGACGTAAATCTCCAGCCGCGCGCTACTGCTCAAAGCCTGGGACGGTTGGATCACGCTGTCCAACTCGGCCAGCGGCACGTCCAAATGCTGCCGCGCCGCTGCCGCCTCGACCCCTTCAGCCACGCCCCCGGGGTGCATGATGACGCTTTGCATCCAGCGCTGAATCTGATCGAGATGGGCCGGCTTGGGCTTCATGCGATCTCGGACACGATGTACGCGATCGGATTGGACACGCCCGACGCCGTTGGTCGCTGCGTCTCGGTTTGCGCCGCCTCCGAGCGCGCCGCTTCCACGTGCGGCGCCTGCTGCTGATCTAGCGCACCCATGTACTGCTGCGCCTTGAGCACCTCGGCGTGCAGCACCGGAAACTCGGGGATTTTTGCGTCCCATTCCAGCAGTGTCGAAATACCGCCGGTGGCGCGCATGCGCCAGCCGATACAGCTCCCATACCGGGTCGATCACGTGGTCGTCGTGCGTGTCGATCAGATGCGTGCGGCAGTTGGCGTGGCCGGCCAGGTGGCACTGCACGATCCGCCCGTGCGGCACATTCTCCAGGTACTCCCGCGGATCGAAATCGTGATTCACGCTCGAAACGTACACGTTGTTCACGTCCAGCAGCAGCCCGCAATCGGCCTCGTCGGCCAGCCGAGAGAGAAACTCCCACTCGCTCATCGTCGATTGGGCAAACGTTACGTACGTGCTGGGGTTTTCCAACACCAGCGGCCGCTCCAAGAAGTCCTGCACCGTGCGCACGCGCTTCGTCACGTGCCGCAGCGTTTCCTCATTGAGCGGAATGGGCAGCAGGTCGTGCGCGTTGAGACCCAGCACGCCGGTCCAGCACAAGTGATCGGAGATCCATCGCGGCTTGATCTCCCGAGCCAGCCGTTTGAGCTTGCCCAGGTAATCGAAATCCAGCGGATCGGTGCTGCCGATCGACAGCGACACGCCGTGCATCACGGTCGGATAGCGCTCGGCGATCTGATCGAGCACGTGCCGTGGCCGGCCGGCCGAGTCCATGAAGTTTTCGGAGACGACCTCGAACCAATCCACCTCGGGCCAGTGTTCGAGAATGTAGTTGAAATGCACGGTGCGCAGGCCGACGCCAAGTCCCAGCAGATCGTGACCTAAACGCGCTTCCGACATTGCAAACCTGTTTCCCGATCAGAGAAGCGGCTTTCCACGCCACGATTGGCCGCATCCAACCGACGACGCTAGAAGGTCCGCAAAATCAAAAGGGACGCCCATCGAGTGCCACTGCTAGCTCGCCTAGCAGTGCCTTCCTAAGGGTTTTGCACTGCTTGACAAGCAAGCAGTGGCACCCAGACTCGGTCTTGAAACGACTCCTAGCCTTCGCATCTTGAACGTCACCGCGGCGAGCGACTTCATAGTCACGCTCGCCGCGGTGCGCTGTTTCAAGAACGGTCCGCGCTCATGCCTTCGGCGGCGCGGGGCCGACCTTCTTGCCTTCTTTTTCCATCAGCACTTCGAAGCGGGCGCGGGCTTTCTTCCAGGCGCTCGTACCCATTGGCACGCCGCACTCGCCTTTGCCTTTGCACTCGTTCTCGCCCGGCTTGGCGCCGCAACCGCCCTGGCCGCGGCAGTCGTTGTCGAAGTGGCACGTGTGCGCCTTGGCCGTGGCGCAGTGCCCTGGCCGGCGCAGGCGTTGTCCTTGGCGGCGCCCAGGCCTTTGCACATGTTGATGCCGCGGCAAACGTGCGGCTCGCCGAGCAAGGGACTCTTCTTCGGGTCCTTGCCCGGAACCTTGGGCTCGTCGGCGCCCAACGCATTGCGGACCAGTCCGCCGCCTGCCAAAAGTCCACCGACGGCGGCCGCCGTCAAACGTTCGAAATCTCGACGATTCAAGTTGTTGTTCTGCATTGCGGGTTCCTTGCCTGGCTAACGGTTGGAGAATCTAACTCGGGCGTCCACGGCAGCAGACACCCCGGTGGTCTGAATATCCTATGCCGAAAACGGCCACAGTGCCAACGGCCATGCCACCCCGTGCGGGAACGCGCACTTGCAAATCCGCACCAACGATCCGGTTACGCAGTGCAGTGCGCCTGGCGCACCCTCAAATGTGGTAGCATGACAGGCGCGCAAAACCGCCGATTGGAATCGAGCTAGCACGCTGCACACGTAGCTGAATTCGCCAGAATTCAGAGCACCTGTATTGGATGTTGCCTATTGGATTTTGCCAGAATACCAGTGCGATCGCCTCGCAACACGTGGCTCATCCGCAACCCGATTTCCAGGCCAGGAACATCCGGAGGCAACCGATGTCCAACGCGCCCACCCGCGCCCCAAACGCGGGCAAGTTTTTCATTACAGCCTGCGCACGCTGTTGATATTGGTCACACTGGTGGCCGTCACCATTGCCTTTCGCGCTTCACAAGTCGCGCGCCAACGCCGCACTGTATCCGCATTGACTTCGGCCGGAGGCATGGTGGGATACTTCGACGAAGGTTGGGGGCCATTGGGCGGCTATGGCCGTGTGCCCCCTGACCGCACGGGCACGGGCTGGCTGCGAGAGTTCTTCGCACTGCGATACCCCGGCGAAGTCTATTTGCAGGGCGCGGACGTCTCCGACCAGACCATTCGCGATTACGTGTTGCCGTTGCGATCACTCGCTTGGCTAGGTCTCACTGAAACGTCAGTCTCGCTTGGAGGACTTGCCCAGTTGGCGGCAATTCCCGATCTAAGGCTCGTGATACTTTGCAGCGACCGGCGCCACGATCGATTGATCTTCGAACTCGGTGAACCGACCATCATCGAGTTTCAAGAAGTACCGCTCCAAGACGGCATCGACTACCTGGTTGACCTGCACGACATCCCCATTGAAATCGACCGTGCCGCGGTCTCGCCCGAGCATCTCGATGGTCGCCGTCCGCTAACCGGGATGATCCAAGGCAAAAAACTCGGCGAAGCGCTGACTGAACTGCTCGCGCCGTGCGAACTTGGGTGGAAAATCGACAACGGCAAATTGATGATCACGACGCGCACAATTCAAAAGGAACATGACGCAATGATTGAGAGAGTAAGGGCCAGGTTGCCCCAAGTCAAAGAACTTGTCATTGACTGAGCGTAACGCAACACACACGAACCCGCAGCGCGCTTTTTGAAGTTGTGCTATTTGGTTGCTAGCGTTTTGGATTGGTATTGCACGAAAAGCGGGCCCTGGCCCATGACTGGATCATTGAGATTCTCACCATTCACGGGGAGGGCCCGCAATGATCATCGTGACGGAATCGGCTCGCGTGCTCAAGACCTTCATCGCAAGAACTTCTCTCCCCGCATTGGCACAAGCTTTCGTCCTCCGCATGGTTCTGACCTTTATCATGCACGTAGGGCGCATGAGTTGCTCGCAGGCGGCTGGATGCATCGCCTCGGAAACCTTCCATCGCGGACAACTCACGCGCTTTCTCCGCCGGCCGCGGTGGCAACGCCACGACTTCAACGCGCCGCTGCGGCGGGCCTTGTTGGAGATGGAAACGGGCAAGGGAACGTTCTTCTTCCTCATCGGCGTCACGCTTTCCAGCCAAAGCGGACGCAAGACGCAAAACACCCACGGCACGGGCAATCGAAAACGACGACCCCGAAAAGGGCGCCGCTACAACAAGAAGAAAGTCACCCGCGAGCAATGCCACGGTTTTACGTTTGGCTTGCTGATTACGCCGTCGGGATATCGCATCCCCTGGCAGATCCCGCACTATACCAAGGAGTACCGTGCCGAAAAGGGACTGCGACATCGAACGACCGCTGAAGCGGCCGCCGATTTGATTGGCGGCCTGCCGGTGCCCGAAGAGGCGAGGGTGGTCGTACTGGGCGATACGGCCTACGATGCGAGGGTCATCCACGAGGTCCGCGAGGAGCGAGGATATATCTGGATCGCTCCGGCCAACCCGGAGCGCGTTTACGAAGGATCGACGGGACAGCGCCCGAAAGTGCGTTCCCGTTTGAAGGATTGGACGAGTCGGTCGCTGAAAACGGTGAGGCTTCGAGCGTCCACGGGGAAGCATGCCAGCTACCGGCGTCTTTCCAAGTGGCGTGTTGGGCCGAAACAGAAACCAGGCGTGTACTACGCCTCTCAGGAAAAATGTGAGGTGCGCGGCGTCGGTCGCGTGCAACTCGTTTTTTCGACAATGAAACAGAACTTGAAAACAGCGACTCCCGACGACGTGAAAATCCTGATGACCAACGCCCTGGATCTGAGTGTGAGCGAAGTGATCGAGATGTATTCGCTGCGTTGGCGGATCGAATTGTTCTTCAAGGAATTGAAGAGCACGTTGGGCTTCGCTCAATACAGCTTCGAAAAGTTTCCGGCGGTGGAAGCTTGGGCACGGATCGCCATCACGACGGTACTGTTCCTGGAGCACGAGCGTGCGAAACGCCTGTGCGATCGCCGCTTGAGCCAGGAGCGTCGTCGTTGGTGGGAGTCTCAACGTTTGCACGGTTTGTGCGTGGCATACCGTCAGGAGTGCCAAGGCCAGGAGCTAAAATATCTCTCGCAGCGATTAAAAACTCCCGGTGGCGTCGCCAAACTGCAACGCCTACTGGCCGCCGCTCTACCCACGGAATTCCGGGCCGCGGCGTGATCCATCGTGAAATAGCGCAACTTCAAAACGCGCGCCTCGGGTTAGTGTGCTAATGGCCCGACGCTCAAAAATCGTACTCGCCGATACTCTCCCGATCGAACACCAGCGGCGGGCCCAGCAGCACTTCGCCCGGACTCACCTCGATGCCTTCCAGTCTGCCGATCGTGTGCTGGCCCTCGGTGAGCGTGCCGTCGCGCAGCTTCTTGGCCGCGTGTACGGTCAAGTATCCCAGATCGACCGGATTCCACAGCACGACCTTCTCGACCGTGCCGTCTTCCACGTATTCGCGCATCGTGTTGGGCAGGCTCAACCCGGTCACGAAGATCTCGCCGCTCTTGCCCGCGTCGCGCACGGCTTTGGCGGCGCCGGGAAACGCCACGGTGGTGATGGCCCAAATGCCTTTCAGATCGGGCTGCGAGTTGATGACGTCGCGCGCCAGCCGATAGGCCTTGGCCTGGTCTTCGTCGCTGACCAGCGTTTCCAGCAGTTTGATTTCGGGATACTTCTCGGCCAATCGTGCCCGCATCAGCTCCATCCAGGCGGTTTGATTCGGCGCGGTGGCCGAGCCGGTGATGATGACCGCTTTGCCCGTGCCGCCCAGCGCATCGCCCAGCAGGTCGACCATCGTGTTGGCGATGCCTTGCGGGGGGGCCTGGCTGACGAACGTCTCGCGGCCCGATGCCTGGGGATTGGCGTCGGCGTCCCAGGTGAGCACTGTGATGCCGGCGTCTTTGGCCCGTCGCAAAGCCGGCGCGATCAACTCCGGATCGTTCGGCGCCACGGCGATCATGTCGTACCCCTGGGCGATCCAGCGGTCGACCATCTTCACTTGCTCTTCAGCGTTATCCACCGCCGGCCCGTCATAGGTCAGCGCGACATCCAACTCGTCAGCCGCTTCCTGGGCGCCTTTGCCAGCGGCCGTGAAATAGCTGATGCCCAGCAACTTCGGCATCACGCCGATCTTGGGCCGAGAATCCCCCGCCCCGCAGCCGAGCACCAGCGACGCCACCAAGACCAACGCGCCCCAGCGAAGCAACTGCATCCATCCGCCCTTCAATCAATGGTTGGAGTACAGGCTTCAGCCTGCTGAAGTGCCGCGTGCCAATGTCACAGCACTGGCAAGTTGCCGATGCCTCCCATCCGCAACGATGCAGCCTAAAGGCTGGACTCCAACGGCCGCTACACCAGCCCGTCCAGCCGGCCGGTGCTGTCGCCCAACTGGTCGACCGACGACTCCATGCGATCGAGCATCGCCAGGTAGAGATTGTTCAATGGCGTTTCGCCGGGCAGCTTCATGTGCCGGCCCGGGCGAATCGTATCGCCGCCGCGGCCGGCCATCAGAATCGGCAAGTTGTCGTGATTGTGGCGATTCCCGTCGCCGATGCCGCTGCCGTACAGAATCATCGAGTTGTCCAACAGCGTCCGCTCACCTTCGGCAGTGCTGTTGAGCTTTTCCAGGAAGTATGCCAACTGCGTCACGTGAAAGCGATTGATCTCGCGAATCTTCATCTGCTTCGCCTCGTCGCCGCCATGGTGCGACAGGTCGTGATGCCCGTCGGGCACGTCGATGAACGGATACGCCCGATTGCTCCCTTCGTTGGCCACGACGAACGTCGAGACCCGCGTCAGATCGCCCTGGAACGCCAGCGCCATCAGGTCGTACATCAGCCGAATGTGCTCGGCATAGTCCTTCGGAATGCCGGCCGGGCGCGGATAGTCGGGCACGGGCGCGTCCGGCTGCCGGCTGACCAGGTCGATCCGCATTTCCAGCTCGCGCACCGCGGTGAGATATTCGTCGAGCTTCCGCTGGTCCTTGTTACCCAGCTTCGCTCGCAAGTTGTGCGCGTCTTCCAACACGAAATCGAGCACGCTCTTCTTGTATCGTTCCCGTTTCGAACGCTGCTCGCCGGCATCACCCAACGAGAACAGCCGCTCGAACCCCAGCCGCGGATCGACTTCCTTGGCTTGGGGAGTCGAATCGCTGCGCCACGAGATGTTGGTCGAGTACGAACAGCTATAGCCACTGTCGCAATTTCCCGCCTGCATGCCGCGATCGCAACCCAATTCGAGCGAGGGAAACTTCGTCGTGCGACCGACGCGGCCGGCGGCCACCTGGTCGACCGACTTGCCGGCCTTGATATCGGCGCCGTGCGTCTTGCGCACTTGCACGCCGGTCAAGAAAGTGCCCAGCGCCCGGGCATGATCGCCGGCGCCGTCGCCGTTGGCGCGGGCCTTGGTTTGCGCCAATCCGCTAATCACCAACAGGCGGTCCTTCACCTTGGCCAGCGGTTCCATGATGTAGGGAAGTTCGAACGCTTCGCCTTCCGCCGCCGGCGTCCAGTCGGGCATGTGCTTGCCGTTAGGAACGTAGACAAAACCCATCCGCGTGGGCACGCCTTGCTTGCCGTCGCCCGCCAGCGCCAAGGCCGGTTCCATCGCGTCCAATAGCGGCAGCGCCACCGCGGTGCCAATGCCGCGCAACACCGTACGTCGCGAAATGTGCCAGCTATTTGTCATCGGTTGCTTCCTTTCCCGCCGTGCTTGCTAAAGACGAACGCTTTTGAAAGGCGTCGCTCTCCACGACGGCCAGTATCAAACTCGAAAACCTGTAGTCGTTGGCCGCCATGGCCGTGGCGATATCGCGCACGGTGCATCTGTCACTATACTCGACACCGCGCCCCAGCCCATAAGTCAGCATTTTCTCCGCCAGACATCGCAGAAAATCGTCCTGCCGGGCTTTAAGCACCAGTCTCAACTCCCGCGGGCCGGAAAACGTCTGCCCGTTGGGCAATTCGCCCGAGGCGTCGATGGCGAACTCGCCGTCCTTGTCGCGCCAAGCACCAATGCCGTCGTAGTTTTCCAAGCCAAAGCCCAGCGGATCCATCGCCTTGTGGCAACTGGCGCACACGGCGTTGTCGCGGTGCTGCTCCATCCGTTCGCGGAGCGTGCCCACCAGTTCCTTTTCTTCCAACGGCGGCACGTTGGGTGGCGGATCGGCCGGCGGCGTGCCCAGCAGATTCTCCAACACCCACTTGCCCCGCTTCACCGGCGAGGTGCGCGTGGGGTTTGAAGTTACCGTCAACACGCTGGCCTGTCCCAGCACGCCGCCCCGTCGCGCCGGATCGAGCGGCACGCGGCGAAACTCTTCGCCTTCTACGTCGGCAATGCCATAGTGTTTTGCCAGCCGTTCGTTGACAAACGTGTAGTCCGCGTCCAAGAACTCCAGCACGCTGCGATCCTCGCGCATGATCGTGGCAAAGAACGTCTCGCTCTCCTGCCGCATCGCGCGCCGCAGATCTTCGTCGAAACCCTGGTACGTCGACTTGTCGGGCGCCACCGTATTCAGATTGCGCAACTGCAGCCACTGGCCGGCAAAGTTCTCGACCAATGCCTGCGCCTTCTCGTCGGCCAGCATCCGGCGAACTTGCTTTTCCAGATTGCCGTCTTTCCGCAGCGTGCCGTGCCGGGCCAGCTCGAACAGCTCGTCGTCCGGCATCGAGCTCCACAGAAAATACGAGAGCCGCGTGGCCACTTCGAAGTCGTTCAACTCGCGAATGCCATCGGCGTCGTCGGGCGGCGGATCGAGCTCCACGCGGAACAGGAAATGCGGCGAAACCAGCATCGCCTGCAAGCCCAGGCCAATCGCTTCGGCAAAGTTGCCGTCGTCAGCGTACACCGCTTCGACCAGTTCCAGCACGCGGTCCACCTCCGCAGCCGTCGACGGCCGGCGATACGCGCGGCTCATCATACGATTCACGATCTCGCGGGCCACCAGTTGCCGATCCTCCGGCGTATGTTCGCGCGAAATCACCTGTTTGTAGCTGTCCGGATACGGGCCCATCGTTTCGAGACGGCCCACGTACAGGTTGCGGTCGTGCGGCCCTGCCGCATCGGGCTGGTAATAGTCGTTCAAGAACGAAACCGACCACTTGTGGCGCCCCTTCTCGGGCACTTCGACCCAGGCTTCATACAGCTCAGGATGTTCGGCCTCGGCATGCACCTCGAACTCGCGCACGGTTGCGTCGCCAAACGAAATGCGCATCTTCACCGGCTCGTCGCCCGCCTGATCGCCATACGCGCGCACCCGCAGGATGTAGTGTTTGCCGCCCTCGCGGGTGCGGACTTTGGCGGTCACTTCGCCTTGGGAAGCCAACACGCGAAAACCATTGTCGCGCACTTCGCCGCCGCTGACATCGTCCTTACCGATCAGGTTTGTCAGCCGAGTGCCCAGCGTGTGGTCGACGATGTCTTGCGCCGCCGCGAGATACTTCTCCAGCAGAATCGGCGGCATCGACAGCACGTCGCCGATGTTGTCGAAGCCATAGCCCACGTCGTCGGCGGGAAAGTCCTTGGCCGGCTGGAACTTCACGCCCAGCAGGTCGCGGATCGTGTGGTTGTATTCGCTGCGATTGAGCCGGCGAATGGTCACGCGGCCCGGATCGCGCATGCCGCCGCAATCGTCCTTGGCCAATTCGCTCTCGACCCAGGCCAGGAATTGCTCGCGCTGGGCATCCTCCAACGGTTCGCCATCCTCGGGCGGCATCTCTCGATCGCGCACCCGGCGGGCCATCTTGTCCCACGTTTCACGGTCGTCGCCCACCGAGCCGCGTTTCAGCACGTCTCCCAGTGCCAACTCGCCTTCCGGCTCTTCGCCGCTGTGACAATCGACGCACGACTGCGCGAGCAGCGGCTCGATCCGCGCGAAACGCCTCGTCGGTGGGCGGCGCGGCCGCTTCGTCCGCAAAGACAGCCATGCGCGAAATCGCAGCGAGCACCAGGGATAGGGCCAGCAATCGGAGCATCGGTCTCGGCGTTGGGTGAGACGTCGGTTGGTTGTCTGGTTGACATCACCGGGTGCCGTGTTCACGCGCCGCGTCAGCGGTGGATGAGCATGCCTGGCACCAGAGGGCAGGGCGGCGAAGGCAGGGTTTTCGGTCAAGCGCCGTGCCCAAATTCTATCATATTCACCCGCTCCGATGCGACCACTATTTTTAGGCACCCCGCCCGTTTTTGCGGGCCTGGCAACGCCCCTGGGAGCGTGGCCTTTACGCATTGCGACGATTACTCACCACCGCGCGACTCCCCGTCGATCGACTTGTCGTCAAACCAATCCGGCGGGAGGTACAAACTCCACACGTCGTTGGCCAGCGGTCGCGCGTGTCCGCCGGCGACCCATAGCTTGTCGTCAAACACGTAAGTGGAATGTTCGTGGCGCTCCTTCCAGATCACTTCCGAGTGCAGTTGCTTCCAATCCTTGCCATTGCGCGAAAACCACACGTCGCCGAGATTGGTCGATGGATTGTTTTTCCAGCCGCCCAACACCCACATCCGATTGCGATACACAGCAGTCGAAAACCACAGCCGCGGTTCCCAGGGCGCCGCTGCGGTCACTTGTTCCCAATGCACGCCGTCGCCGCTCGACCAGACGTCGTTCTTTGCTTCGTACTCGGGCACGTAGTTGCCGCCGCCGAAGACATAGATCCTGCCGTCGAGCACGGCAGCCTGGTGATAGGCCCGGGGCGACCAGCCGGCGTGCTCGGTGGCTTGCGTCCAGGTCTTGCCGTCGGTCGAGCTCCAGACGTCGTTCTTCACACTCTTCGAGTCGCCAAAGTAATAGTCTTCGGCGCCGCCAAGGATCCACATCTTCTTGTCAAACACCACGGCGGCCGCGGCCAAACGCGGCGACCAGTTGGCGTGCCGCGTCGCCGCGTCCCAATGCGCCCCGTCGGTGCTCGACCAGACTTCGTTGCCGCTTTCGTGCCCTGGCATCCGCCCGTTGGTCCATCCGCCCATGAACCACATGCGGCCGTCGAACGCCAGGCTCATCGACAGATCGCTGTGCCGCCAGGCCGCTTCCGGCGTGGCCTGCGTCCAGCTCTTGCCATCGGCCGAGCTCCACACATCCCGCGGCGCCGGTTTGAATGAATCGAACCAGCCCCCAAAGATCCACAGCCGACCGCCAAAGACCACCTCGCCCTGGCTATCCCGCTCCTGCCAAGGGGCATGCTCGGTAACCCGCACCCAATCCGCAGCCGGCTTCTCCGCACGGGCCGCAGTGACCAAAACCACAAGAAGCAACAGAGCTATGTGCGCTTTCATAAGAAAACTCGTCGTAGGGCAGGGGATCAGAGTGAAGCTGGCGCGTCGAGCAGACAGTGTAACCTCACGCGCCAAGCACCGCGAACGAGTGATTGAACCACAACGGCACGACGACACGAAGAAGAAAACGATAAGCCACAGAGTCACCGAGACGAGATTAAGAAATCTCCTGTTCCAACGTCGGGGCCTGTAATTCTTTTTGTGTCAGGCGAGCAGGGAACGTCATTTGCTTGCTATGCCGGGCATGCGGCCCTCGTAGAGGATGGCGAAGTGGTTGAGGGCCGCTTTCCAATGATGGATTGGCATGGTCCACTTTTTCGAGGCTTCGTGAATCGCCATGTAGACAATCTTCAAGGCGGACTCCTCGTTGGGATAAATCTTGCGGTTTCGCGTGAACTTGCGAATCACGCTGTTGACGGATTCGATCGCGTTGGTGGTGTAGATCGCTCGACGGATCGGCGCGGGGAAGTCAAACAGCGTGACGATGTCGGTCCATTTAGCGCACCACATCTTCGTGATGGTCGGATACTTTGCGTCCCAGGCTTGAGCAAAAGCGTCGAGAGCGGACTCGGCTTCGAGAAGGGTCGCGGCCTGGTAGATTCTCTTCAGGTCGGCAATCACCGCCTTGCTGTCCTGGGTGCTCACGTAACGAAGCGCCGCGCGCACCAGATGCACGATGCACAGCTGCACCTGGGTTTGAGGATAGGCCGCGTGAATCGCTTCGGCAAAACCCGAGAGGCCGTCGATGCAGGCCACGAAGATATCGGCGAGGCCGCGGTTCTTCAGATCGGTCAGGCAAGCGAGCCAGAACTTGGCCCCTTCGCTCTGGCCGAGCCACAGTCCCAGCAACTCCTTGTGTCCTTCAAGATTCACGCCCAAAGCCACGTAAATCGTGTGCTGCGAGACGCGACCATTCGCGCCGCGCACGTGCACGACGATGCCGTCGAAGTACACGATCGGCCACAGCGCGTCGAGCGGCCGCGTGCGCCAAGCAGTCACTTCGGCGTCGAGGTCGGTGGTGATCTCCGAGATCAGCGTGGCCGAGACTTCCACGTCGTACAGTTCGCGGACGATCTCTTGAATGTCACGCGTGGTCATTCCCTTGGCATACAACGCGAGGATCTTTTCGTCGAAGCCCGGCACGCGTCGCTGGTGCTTGCCGATCAATTGCGGCTCGAAAGTCCCGTCACGATCGCGGGGCGTGGCGATGGTCAGCTCGCCCACGTCGCCTTGCACCGTTTTTTGCGAACGCCCATTGCGACGGTTGGGCTTGGATCGCTTGGCCAAGCTCGCCAGCGGCGGCTCGGCCCCGTTCGACGGCACCGCCCGCGGTTCGCCGCCAGGGGACACCGCCTTGCGCCCCAAATGAACATCCATCTCGCTGTCGAGCATCCGCTCCAACGCCGACTTCATCATCAGTCGCATCAAACCATTGAGGTCCTCGGCCGTCCTGGCCTGACCCGCAATCTCGCTTGCTAGCTGCTCCGCCCGCGTGCGTAAAGAATCATCCATGTGTCAATCTCCTCATCAGGAAAGGGTGACAAAAACTACCCATTCCTGCTAGCTGACACAAGATTCCTTACAGGCCCCAACGTCGTGCCCGTTGACGTGCCGTGGTGGTCCACCCCTCTTCGTAGCGCGGTAGGGACCGCCGTTGCCGGCGGCCCCCCGCACAGATCCGTACGGGCAGCGTTACTGCATACGGCTCTTACCTGGGATGTTGACGTGCGAACCGCGTGTCGGGATAGGGGTGCAGGATTTTCGGCGACGGCAGCCAGGACTTGCAGACCTGCGCAAATTTCTCCCAGGGGAAGCGGCGGCCGCGTTGGCTGCGTCGCCGCAGCGTGCGGAGCCACAACTTCTGGATCGCGTCGCGAAACTGGCTCAAGCGGACATAGTTGCCGGGCACTGCGTAGTACTGGCACCAGCCGCGGAGCACGCTCCGCAGCCAGGCGCCCACTTGCGCGATGCTGGCGTGCATCCGCCGCCTCAATTTCGCCTTCAGGTCGAGCAGCTTGGCTTGGAATTTCTTCCGTGCCGTCAGGCGGTGGATCGTGAAGGCGCCTCGCCGGGTCTTGCCGCTGATGTGCGTAAAGCCCAGAAAGTCGAACGTCTCGGGCGGGCCGTCACCGCGGCGGGTGCGTCGTTCCTCTGCGTAGCGCCCGAACTCAATCAGCCGCGTCTTCTCGGGATGCAGTTCCAGTCCAAAGCTGGTCAGCCGCTCCCGCAAATCCGCGAGACATCGTCGGGCGTCGGACTCCTCGCGGAATCCGAGCACAAAGTCGTCGGCGTATCGCACCACGATGACTTCGCCTGTCGCGTGACGTTTCCGCCAGTCCGCGATCCACAGGTCCAAGACGTAGTGCAGGAACACGTTGGCATGGAGCGGTGAGATCACCGCCCCCTGCGGCGTTCCGATCTTCGTCGGGGACCACTGACCGTCTTCGGAGACTCCGGCCCGAAGCCATTTCTTCAGCAGCCGCGGCATCCGTCGATCGGCGATTCGATGCTCCAGGAACTTCATCAGCCATTCGTGACTGATGTGGTCAAAGAAGCCGCGAATATCCGCATCGAGAATCCAATTCACCTTTCGCTTCGTGATCCCCACGTACAGAGCATCCAGGGCCTGGTGTGGGTTTCGTCCGGGACGAAAACCGTAACTGAACCCCAGAAAGTCCTGCTCGTAGATGCACTCCAGAACCACTCGCGTCGCCTGTTGGACAATCTTGTCCTCCAGCGACGCGATGCCCAGCGGGCGGAGCTTGCCATCCGCTTTCGGGATGTAAGTCCGCTTCGAGGGCTTGGCCCGGTAGGCCCCGCGATGAATCCGACCGTGCAGATCGTCGATCCGCCGCTCGAAATCCTCCGCGTAATCACGCCACGTCTCCTCATCCACGCCGGGCGCGGCTTGCTTCTTCAGATCGAAGAAACTCGCTCGCGGAAGTTCCGGCGTGAGATGATGGAGCAAGCTGGTGAACTTCAGCTTCCCATCCTTTCGTGCCGCTTCACGTACACCGAGCAATCCGCGCGACCTGGGTACGAACGGCGAACCGTCCGCGTTCTGGCGTTGCATCCAGTCCAGTAGCAATTGCCCCGTGTTCTCCTTGGTCAGCCCCCTTCCCTCCGCCGACTCCGCAGGCAGCGGCACGCCGCCCTTGTTCGCCGGTTTCTTCGGTACTATGGGACTGTCTGACTCCCCGGCGACGTGCGCGTTGGACTTGTGGCATTGCACTTCTCCAACCGATCCGCGTCCATGGAAAACGCGGATGTCGCCGGGGCCTCTCGGCTTCCGTGGGAAAGGTTTTCAACCGTGCCTGTGGTCTCAGGCTCCGTGGGGGTAACATCGGACTTGCCGTTAGCGTTCGACATTACTGTTGCCTTCCCCGTATCAGGATCGGGTCGGCCGCCACAAAATAGTGTTTTCGGAGCTCAATACACAGCCCGGCTGTACCTCTGTGAACGCTTCGCCCCGCCAGTTGCCCAACGCGACACATCACTCGAGGCCGAGGCGACTGGCTAGGTCCTACCTCGTACGACTCTTTCATTCGCAACCTCTCCCCGGCTTACGCCGACGCACCCCGACCCCCTCTCCCGATCTGAGAAATCCGTGCAATCTGCGGATCCGTCTTTGTCTCTCTCCTCCCTCCGCGTCCTCCGCGGTTCTCATTCTGTACTGACCACTAGCAGCCCGTTTATTTAAGGCGATTGATGGTGCGGGCGGGGTTGGCGGGCGGTGCGCGCGAGGGCGGCGCGTGCCGGCGCGCGCGGCGCGCGTCTCAACGATCCCACGGTCCATAGCGCACTCAGGATAAATTGCACAAGCCAAACAAGGTCGGCGGGGGCTTGCAGCGCTCTTGGTTTGCCGATCCCGAACAACTTGAACATGATCCGCGCCAGGTTGTGCGCCGCAGCCGCAATTCGGTAGCGTTTGGTCACTTCTTCCAGTTTGCGGATCCACGTGCGACGCGAGCCGCCCGTGTCGCACACGTGCGCGAAGCTGCGCTCCACGCGTTCGCTCCGCAGCCGCCCCAGCCGCTTCCCTTTCGCGCGCGACATGCGGCGGCGGTTGTTCTGAACCGCGCGTCGGACTTCGTCCGGCTTGTCCGTCCAAACGCGATCGTCTTTCCGCTTCGGCTCGGGAATGTACGTTCGCATGTCGAGATCGGCGGCCAGTTCCAGCGTCGCGTCCGCGTGATAGCCCTTGTCGGCGGCCACCTCCTGCACCGCGACTTCACTCTCCGCCGCTTCCAAGTTGACGCGGGCTTCGATCACGCTGTCGACGAGCGTCTGCTGATCGGCGTGATCGGCCGGCAGAATCTCAGCAGCCAGCAGGATTTCACTCTCCAAATCGACCACGTGCTCGGCCTTGTACGCCAAGTGCGTGCGGCCGTCTTTCAGCTTGGTGATCCGCGCGTCGGGATCGGTCTTCGAGACCCAATCCTCGTTCGAGGCCGTCTTCTTCCGCTTCTTGTCGTAGCGGCGAATTTCTTCGTCGCTCGGTTCCGTATCCGCGTCGATCGCGCCGTCCTCGTGCATCAGTCGCGTGACGTATTGCTTCCAGTCTTCGCCCGTGTCGCGCCGCACGATGCTCTTCATGGCCGCGTTGGCTTCGAGTGTCGTGCTGTCGACCCCCACCGCCTTGCCGGAGAGCAACCGTTTTTCGTCGGCAATCCGCAGAACAAAGCGAAACACCTCGTCGAACACCTCCGCGCCGAGCCGCTTACGCGTGACCGACATCGTCGAATGGTCGGGCGTGACCTCGCCCAGCGGCACCCCCAAGAACGTTCGCAGGCTCAGGCTGTCGGCGCATCGCCAGGCGATGCCGCGCTGGCTGTCGATCCCCTCGAAGTAGCCGATCAGCAGCATGCGAAAGTACACGCCCGGCGGAATCGACGGCTTGCCGCGTTTCTCTTCCTGTTCGTAGTACCGCCGGCAGCGCCGCTCGATCCAGCGATCGAAGCCGGCTTCGGCCAACAGCCCATTGAGCTTCCCATAAAATGGGTGGCCGTCTGAACGCGGCAAGTCCTCGGCGGTAATGAACAGCGACTCCTGCCGCTGCCTCCGTTTGCCCATCGCCATCCGTGTCCCTCCAACGATCGATCCGTCGAAACCGACCCCGGCATAAGTTTAGCGCCCTCGCGGCAGAAAGGAATATCTAAACGGGCTGCTAGCCACCAGCCACTCCAAAAAAGCCACTTGAAATCAGGCCACCACTTGTGCGATAAGGGAAAGCATCCTGATCGGACAAAGGCATGACTTCGGGAGAACTCGTTAATGGGATGTGAATCGTGCGATGCGTCGGGCCGCTTGTCCTGACAAACCGCGCGGGCCTCGTCCGCTTGACCGTTGGTGCGGCACAGTAATGGGCCTCTGGTCGTGTAAGCCGCCGAATAACACCAGCAGTGAGCCGGCGATAAGCGGCATCCCAAGCCACCGGCCGAAATGTTTTGGAGTTCCTAAGCGCGCGCGACGGTGACTCCAGAAAGCGGGTTTCGGATCTGCCGATCAGACCGACCGGGTTCGAAGGTCCAGGCGTCTTGGTGACCTGCGCTTGGAAATCACCATCGTTCCCACGGCGGAGGGTCACCGGTGCGCCGCTGCTTCGCAAGACGCCGTGGCACGCGACCTACAACCCACAAGAAGAGGATGCTGAAGTTGGCGTCTGCATGGCCTTGGCGCAGACGTGACTGGTCTTCGCCGAACGTGACGTCGAGTTGCCAATGCAGACCATTTTCGATACCCCAGTGGCCGCGAGTCGTGTTGGCGAATCGTTTCGCCGCCAGGTACTTGCTGAGGATGTAGTAACGCACGTCGCCGCAGTCCTTGCCCCCGCGTTGGGTGCTGCTGATGACGATGCCAATCGCCTTCAGTCCGGCCCAGCGCGCGCCATCCGGCAAGTCTTTCGGCGCCGGACAAATGAAGTAATACCGGGTCTCCTGGCGACCGTGTCCTTTCTCGTGCGTTTCGTGACGCCGGACGCTCACGCGCGCGAAGTCATCTTCCAGATGCTCATCAAAGAACTTCACGATCCCTTCGTGCAACGTGGGCTGGTTGCCCTTCACGGCCAGGCAGTAATCGGCGCCACCGGCGACGATCGTCCGGGCGATCTCGGTCTGACACCCCACCGCGTCGATGGTGACCAAAGCGCCCGAGATTTCCAGGAGTTTCAGCAGTTTGGAAATGGCCGTGATCTCGTTGCTCTTCTGGTCGACCACCACCTGGCCCAGGCTGATGTGGTTGGCCGTGGCCCAGGCGCTGACCATGTGAATGGCCGACTTGCTCGACGCCGCGTCGAAGCTGCGCCGCAACGTCTTGCCGTCGATGGCCACCAACTGGCCGTCGGTGATCTCGTGCAACGCGGTAATCCAACTCAGCAGGCACTTCTCGAACTCGGCCGGCTTGATCGCCGCCAGAATCGCGTTGAACCGATCGTACGAGGGAACCCCAGCGCTCAAGTCGAGAAACTTCTCCAGCCAGTCGCGCTTGGTGCGGCCGAATTTGGCGATGGCCACGAAATCGTCGGCGCCGCGGATGACCGCGCACAGCGCGATCGTCACCACATTGATCAGCGGATAGGTCACCTCGCGGCGGCGAGGATCGGTAAGCTCCGCAAAGTGTTCGTCGATCCGCGCCGACTTGATACTCGACATGACACGCCTCCTTGGCAAGGCGCTTTCCTCAACCCCAACTGCTCCGCAGCCAGCGGCGAAAAACGCCTTCCCCAATCATGCCAGATTATCCATCATGGCGCAATCGCCCTGAAGCCCCCGCCGACCTTACTCAGCTTGCGCTAGTTATCATGGGAGCGTTATGGAACATAGCATCGGTAGCGCGCGAGCTCCACGCGATTCGACCCGCCGATCGCGCGCTCGCCAGCCGCCGAGCCCGCCGCGCGGGCAACATGCTTAACTAAACGGGCTGCTAGGGCTGCTTCCTCCACCACAGCACCATCACACAACCAACCGCCGCCAGCGCTGCCGTACTTGGCTCAGGGACGGTCGCCACGCGGAACCCGACATTGGAGTACCCGTACGCCGGGCTGCCGTTTAGCCGGTACGAAGCCGCGATGAAGCTCGAGTTGTCTTCCCACGAGCCACCCCGCAAGCCCCGGCCCTCAAACGAGCCGCTAATCAACGCTTCGTTCCATTCGCACACGTTGCCACCCTGGTCGAACGTGCCGGAGGGGCTGGCCGAGGATGCGTACGCTCCCGCGTCGGTCAGGTAGTTCTGACGGTAGCTGTAACTCGTGGAGCCCGTGACTGCGAAACCCGTTGTCGAGTCATAAAAGTTCGCGGTGTTCGAGCCGGTCGGTGGCGGTTTCGCCGTGCACGTCGAGCCGCGCGTTCTTGCCCGCCAGCTTTGAACGGCGGCTGCTGATTTCGAACGCCACGATGCGCGTGATGCGCACGTCCTCGGGCAGGTCATCGGCCCAGGCCCAGCGAGTGACCCACGGCATGGCAACCGCGGCGGACAGGAACGTGCGGCGTCGCATGGTCTGAGTTCCCTAGCAGCCCGTTTAGATATTCCTTTCTGCCGCGAGGGCGCTAAACTTATGCCGGGGTCGGTTTCGACGGATCGATCGTTGGAGGGACACGGATGGCGATGGGCAAACGGAGGCAGCGGCAGGAGTCGCTGTTCATTACCGCCGAGGACTTGCCGCGTTCAGACGGCCACCCATTTTATGGGAAGCTCAATGGGCTGTTGGCCGAAGCCGGCTTCGATCGCTGGATCGAGCGGCGCTGCCGGCGGTACTACGAACAGGAAGAGAAACGCGGCAAGCCGTCGATTCCGCCGGGCGTGTACTTTCGCATGCTGCTGATCGGCTACTTCGAGGGGATCGACAGCCAGCGCGGCATCGCCTGGCGATGCGCCGACAGCCTGAGCCTGCGAACGTTCTTGGGGGTGCCGCTGGGCGAGGTCACGCCCGACCATTCGACGATGTCGGTCACGCGTAAGCGGCTCGGCGCGGAGGTGTTCGACGAGGTGTTTCGCTTTGTTCTGCGGATTGCCGACGAAAAACGGTTGCTCTCCGGCAAGGCGGTGGGGGTCGACAGCACGACACTCGAAGCCAACGCGGCCATGAAGAGCATCGTGCGGCGCGACACGGGCGAAGACTGGAAGCAATACGTCACGCGACTGATGCACGAGGACGGCGCGATCGACGCGGATACGGAACCGAGCGACGAAGAAATTCGCCGCTACGACAAGAAGCGGAAGAAGACGGCCTCGAACGAGGATTGGGTCTCGAAGACCGATCCCGACGCGCGGATCACCAAGCTGAAAGACGGCCGCACGCACTTGGCGTACAAGGCCGAGCACGTGGTCGATTTGGAGAGTGAAATCCTGCTGGCTGCTGAGATTCTGCCGGCCGATCACGCCGATCAGCAGACGCTCGTCGACAGCGTGATCGAAGCCCGCGTCAACTTGGAAGCGGCGGAGAGTGAAGTCGCGGTGCAGGAGGTGGCCGCCGACAAGGGCTATCACGCGGACGCGACGCTGGAACTGGCCGCCGATCTCGACATGCGAACGTACATTCCCGAGCCGAAGCGGAAAGACGATCGCGTTTGGACGGACAAGCCGGACGAAGTCCGACGCGCGGTTCAGAACAACCGCCGCCGCATGTCGCGCGCGAAAGGGAAGCGGCTGGGGCGGCTGCGGAGCGAACGCGTGGAGCGCAGCTTCGCGCACGTGTGCGACACGGGCGGCTCGCGTCGCACGTGGATCCGCAAACTGGAAGAAGTGACCAAACGCTACCGAATTGCGGCTGCGGCGCACAACCTGGCGCGGATCATGTTCAAGTTGCTCGGGATCGGCAAACCAAGAGCGCTGCAAGCCCCCGCCGACCTTGTTTGGCTTGTGCAATTTATCCTGAGTGCGCTATGGACCGTGGGATCGTTGAGACGTGCGCCGGCACGCGCCGCCCTCGCGCGCACCGCCCGCCAACCCCGCCCGCACCATCAATCGCCTTAAATAAACGGGCTGTTAGGGGAGAATCGCGGGCTATGCCGATGGCGCGGACGATATGTGCTGCGTGAATCGATCCTGAACATAGTTGCGTTGCCGGGGAGCGTCAAATTGTCGCTGGCGGCTGGACGCTGCTGGGCCAGCGAGAGAGAATGGAGCGTAACGGCAACCATCTCATCTCCACGGCCTGCGTTTTCATGAGCTCTTCCTCCACGAAATCCCGAGACCGAAAAAACCTCCGTGCGGCCGAGCGGGCCCGCGCGACGCGGATGGCTTGGGCCTGGGGCGGCGCGATCGCGATCGTGGTGTTGGGAGTGCTTGCGACGCGCTTTTGGCAATTGCGGCAAAAGCCGTCTGCCGAGGTGTCGACATCGGCCGCAACCGCCGCCGACGAGCACGCACCGGCCGACGGCGGCAAACCAACGGCAAGCAAGGAGCCCGCGCCCCCGAAGTTGAACGAAGTCGCTCCGCCCGACCCGGCGCCTGAAGGCATGGCCTGGATTCCGGGCGGCTGGTTTTGGATGGGGCAGGGGGGCTATCCCGACGCGTTGCCCGAGCATCTGGTCTACGTCGATGGTTTTTGGGCCGACACGCACGAAGTGACCAACGCTGAGTTCGCCCGCTTTGTCGACGCCACGGGCTACGAGACGATTGCCGAGCGACCGCTCGACCCGGCGGAGTTTCCCACCGTGCCGCCCGAGGATCTCAAGCCGGGATCGATCGTGTTCAGTCCGCCGGATGGCCCCGTGCCGCTGGACAATCACTTGCAATGGTGGATGTATGTGCCCGGCGCCAGTTGGAGTCATCCCGATGGCCCCGACAGCACGATCGAAGGGCGTGAGAATCATCCGGTAGTGCAAATCGCCTGGCCGGATGCCGTGGCGTATGCCGAATGGGCCGGCAAACGCTTGCCGACCGAAGCGGAGTGGGAACTGGCGGCGCGCGGCGGACTCGACCGGGCCGAGTATTGCTGGGGCAACGAGCTGCGCAACGGCGCCGATTGGAAGTCGAACATTTGGCAGGGGAACTTTCCGAACGAGAATAGCGAGGCCGATCACTTTCGCGGCACCGCGCCCGTCGAATCGTTTCCGCCCAACGGCTATGGGCTGTACGACATCAGCGGCAACGTGTGGGAATGGTGTTCCGATTGGTACCGCCCGGACTACTACCAGCACAGCGCGGAGAAGAATCCTACAGGTCCCAACTCGAGTTTCGATCCGCAAGAGCCCGGCATCCCGAAACGGGTGCAGCGCGGCGGCTCATTCATGTGCGCCGATAGCTACTGCCGCCGCTACGTGCCGGGCGCACGGGGCAAGGGCGAGCCGTCGAGCGCCGCCGGCCACATCGGCTTTCGCTGCGTGAAGTCGCCGAAGTAATTTATATCGGTCGACTGGGTATTCGCATTGCACCGCACTGATTGCGCGTCGTTTCGTTGACATGGATGTTGGCGGCGGGTAGAAGTGCGCAAAGTGCCGATCGACGCACACTCGCGACGTTCATGGAACATTCGCCCGAGCAGACGGCGGCCACGCTGTTAAGGAGAAGAACGATGAACGCGGTATTCGAATTGCCGGCGGTCGGTCGATCCGCCATCGTCGGTCCACGCCGCAAATGGCGTATTCTCTCGCGCGGCATGTCGCTGGCCGCGCTGATCGCCGCGATCCTCGTCATCGTGCCATTTCCTCCGCTGACGCCAGTCGCGATTCACGCTGAGCCGTCAAAAGCAGAGACGTCCGACGCCGCGGCGGAGCGGGCAAAGGCCGACGGAGAGCAGGCTGCCGATGCCGAGGCGGGCGATGACGCGGCGCAGCCTGCTGGCCCTATGCGAATGGTCATACACACCACGAGCAAGGAAACCGGCAAGCCGCTTTCCGGCGTGGCGATCCGACTGCGGATCTACTACGAAAACGCCAAGACGAAGCAGGACATGCGGGTGAGCAACAAGCAGGGCGAGGCCGTGGTCGAACTTCCGAGTGAGCCAAGAGTGCGTGGGTTGCGCATGGACGCCAAGGCGCAGGGAATGGTGCCCTATCACTTCAATCGCAACTCGGGGAACAAAGACCTCGAACTTCCCGCCGAGTACGACATGCCCTTTGAAGCGGCCGCGACCATCGGCGGAGTGGTCCGCGACGTCCAAGGCAATCCGATCAAGGGCGCGCTGGTCGACGTCACCTACCCGGCGACCGACACCGACATGCAGTCCTTCTATTACCATTTGAGCTGGCATTTGAAGACCAGCGCCGAGGGCCGCTGGAAAAGCCACACGGTGCCGAAAGATTTCTCCAAGGCCAACATAAGCATCGAACATCCGGACTATCTGTCAGCACAAATCAACGTCCTGCAAAATGCTCTGGCGCTTGGGGACGAGTCGTTCGAGTTGGTCTTGCAGCAAGGACTCGAACTCGCGGGGCAAGTGTTCGACGCCGTGGGCAAGCCCGTGGCCGGAGCAAATGTCTTGCTGGGAACGTCTCGATATGACTCCAACAAAAGCGAGACGACAACTGACAAACAAGGATATTTCGTGCTCAAGAACTGCAAGGAAGGACCGCAGTTTCTCTGCGTGACGTCGGCAGGGCACGCGCCCGACATGCGGCAGATGAACGTTGCGGAAAGGATCGACCCGTTGGAAATCCGGCTGGCGCCGCCGGCCACGTTCCGCTTGCGCGTGCTCGACGATCAGGGCCAGCCGGTGGCGGACGCCGAACCGGTGCCGGAGCATTGGCGCGGACAGCAGATGTTGCACGTGCGTCACAAGGTCGACGCCGAGGGCCGCTGGGAATGGAACAGCGCGCCGCACGATGAGGTGCAGTTTACTATTCTGTCCGGCAAAGACCATCTGACAATGCGCAACGTGCCGTTGACGGCCTCCGACGAGGAGCAGATCGTCACCGTGCATCCAAAGTTTCGCATCAAGGGCAAAGTGACCGACGCCGAGTCTGGCGAGGCCGTCAAGGAGTTCCAAATGTTTTCGGCATTCCAAGTGGCGCCACAGTTGAACTGGGACCGGTACCATCCCGCGACGTTCAAGGACGGCGAGTACGAATTCAAATTCGAGGACATGCGGCCGGGCTATGCCCTGCGAATCGAAGCCGACGGGTATCAGCCGGCGGAAACGCCCACTTTCACCGCCACGGAATGCGCCCTACGAAATCGACTTTCTGCTGCACAAGCAGGGCGTGATCGTGGGCAAGGTGCAAACGCCGGACGGCTCGCCGGCCGTGGGCGCCACCGTCATCTTGCTAACCGGCGATCGCGCCAATGTGTACTTCAGCGACGGCCGCCACCTCAATTCCGACTTGCTTTCGATGACGACTGGCAACGACGGCAACTATCGGTTCAATGCTCCCGCCAGTCTCTACAAGCTGGTGGCGCGCCACGACAGCGGCTATGCGGACGAGCTATGTGATCCAGACGACGATGCGCCCACGTTGAAATTGCGCCCTTGGGGACGAATCGAAGGCAGGCTTGAAATCGGCGGCCAACCGGGCGCCGGCAAGCCGATTCACTTCTCGCACACGACGCATCAAGCAGGAAACAACCTGCGTGTCGATCATACCTACAGCGCCACGACCGACGCCCAGGGGCATTTTGAAATTGAACGCGTTGTGCCCGGCGAAGGATTGGTCAGCAACCAGCACATCGTCAAATTCGTCAATGGTTCGAGTCACTTTCCGTTGCAGAGCAAAAAAATCGAAGTCGAAGGTAACGAGACCACGAAAGTCACCTTAGGCGGCACGGGGCGACCGGTCGTCGGCCGCGCCGTCGTGAAAGACCCGGACTACGCCGACTACCGTTGGAACTTGAACGAGCCGGCCCGCGCCAGCTCGAGGCAGGCAGTGAACGGCGTGCCCCAAAACTTTCAGTTGCCGTTCGACGCCGATGGCACGTTTCGCGGCGAAGATTTGCCGGCAGGCGAGTATCAGTTAACGATTAGTTTGACGCCGCCGGCCGCGGGAAACCAGGTCGGCTTTGGCCAACCCGTCGGCACGGGTACGAGCACATTCACGATTCCGGAAATGCCCGGGGGACGCAGCGACGAACCGCTCGATCTGGGCGAGATTCCCATCTCGGTCCAGCCAATGCCGTGATCGGCGATTGTGGAAAACTTGTCGCCGGAAGCGGACACTGCGGGATTGCTGGCACATGCGTGCGCGCTGGCAGTGCCTTGCTTTGACAGCCCGCGGCGGCGGCCGCTATGCTGAACGTGGCTCCCGCCTCGAGCATCCCGAATCGTCGTGCCGCGGTTCTCCGCGGCGCACCTGCAAGTATCGTTTTCGCCCAACGGCCACGGCCCAGCAACTTGCCATGATCATCGACGTTCATAGCCACGCCTGGCGCTATCCCGAGCACTTTGGCGATGAGTTTGTCGAACAGGCCGCCCGGGCCAAAGCTGGCGGCAAGCTCGATCTGGCGGTGCGCTACGACGAGTATCGCAAGGTGGCCACCGGCGATACGCGCACCGTGGTGTTCGGCGGCAAGGCGCGGCTGAGCGGCTTGTGGGTCGACGACCAGTACATTGCCGAGTACGTCGCGGCGCACCGCGATACGCTCGTTGGCTTTCTTTCGCTCGATCCTACCCAGGATGGCTGGCAGAAGGAGATGCACCTGGGGCACAAGGAGCTGGGGCTCCAGGGCATCAAGCTGCTGCCCATGTACGCTGGTTTCCGACCCGACGACGAGCGGCTCGATCCGCTGTGGCAATACGCCGGCGACAATCAACTGCCGGTGTTGTTGCACACGGGCACGACGTTCATTTCGCAAGCGCCGCTGGAATGCACGCTGCCGCGGCATCTCGACGCGGTGGGAATCCGCTTTCCCGGCGTGAAGATCATCATGGCGCACCTGGGGCATCCCTACGAAGGCGAATGCGTGGCCGTGATTCGCAAGCACCAGAACATTTATGCCGACATCAGCGCCCTGCACTACCGGCCATTTCAGTTCTATCACAGCCTGATGCTGGCGCAGGAATATGGGGTGTGGAACAAGCTGCTCTTCGGCAGCGACTATCCGTTCACCAGCGTGCGCGCCACGATCGACGGATTGCGTTCGCTCAACCGCATGGTCGAAGGGACCAACCTGCCGCGTCTCGACAGCGACGAGATCGCCGCGCTAATCCACCGCGACAGTTTCGCGATCCTGGGGATTGGAAACTGAATCGCTGCTTTTAGGCCGGCGACCAGCCTTTGATCACGTCGCCGGCGGTGCCCTCACTGCGCTGCGCCGAGAGTGCGTCTTGTACGACCTTTTCCAGCACGCTGATGTACTCGGCGAAGCGCGAGCGTCCCTCGGGCGTGACGTGGCAGATGGTTTGCGGGCGGGGGCCATCGGTCAGCTTCCGCACTTCGACCAGTCCGGCGTCTTGCAGTACCTGCAGATGCCGGTTGAGATTGCCGTCGGTGAGCGCGCAAAGCTGTTTGAGCTCGGAGAACGCCAGGCCCGCGGCATGTGATGCCAACGAGGCCAGGATGCCCAAGCGAGCCTTTTCGTGGATCACGCGCTCCAGGCCATCGTAGGCGAAGGGCGCCGCTTTCTTCAGGGGCTTGTCAAAGTGTGGTTCCAAGGGCTGATTCATCCGCGACGCTCCAACGTCCAATAAAGTATTCCCGCGGCAAACAACTGGCCGCAGGCGAACGGCAACCCCATGCTCCAGGGCGACAACGACATGTCGTTGGTCGACAGCAGCAGCACGACGACGCCGCACGCGAAGTAGTAGGCGCCGATCAGGAAAATCGCTTTGGGCAACACGCGTGCGGACGCAAAGATGCCCAAACCAAAGAATATCTGCCACAAGCCTGGCAACAAGGCGACATGCTCGGGCAAGAACCGCGCGACGGCCGTCGTCACCAGCGCCGGCAATGACCGAGGGCAAAAACTGTTCGACCGCCAGCCTTGCCACGACGAAGTGCGTCCACTCGCGCACGAGATTCAGCCGCCAGGTCATTTCCAAAGCCAACGCCGAGACGCTAAACCCGGCCGCCGCCACCCACAGGGCCAGGTAAAGGCCGATCTGATCCGCCGGGTCTGTCACGATCAGCGGTTGCATGGCCGCTGCCGCCAGCGCCACCACGCCCGAGAATGCGACCGGCGCCGCGCGATAGCCGCGGAACACGTCCCCTTTGGCCATCTGCTGGCGAATTTCGGCGATCTGCAGCAGCGCGTCGCGGAGTTCCATAAAACGCTGGAAGTAGAACAAAATGGCGAACAATGGCGCCCCGTCGGCGCCTAGCGCAACCTATCCCTTCGCTCCCATGGCGTCAAGCTTCCTTGAGGCAATCAAGTCCATGGCGATGCTAGTTCTCGCCCGTCAGCAACCGAATGCCGGTCTCGCGGACGATGGGCGCCGTGGCCGGGCCCTGCGACATGGTCTCTTCGTACGAGTTGTCGCGGAAGTCGTACTCCGGAATGATATAGCCGAGCTGGTCGTTGGCCAGTCCCACTAGGATGCGCGGGAAGCCGTTCATCTTTTCTTGAATTTCAAAGCTGACTTCCGGCAGCAACTCGCCGGGGATGGTGAGTAGCTCCGCCTCGCCCAATCGCACCAACGCCATCTCGGTGACCGTGCGGCCCCGGTGCAAGCCGCCGCGGGCATCGTACAGCGGTTTGAAGCGGGCATTGGTCATGGGAATTTCCAGCCGGCGCATGTCGACCGAAAAGTCGAACTTCGCGGGTGGCTCGGCGGTCTTGGCCAGATCTTTCACGAGCTTGGCCAGCCCCAGGCCCATCACTTTGGCTTCTTCGTGCGTGCGGGCCTTGTTGTCGCCTGAGACCATGCCGCCGACGGCGCCATTGAGAAACACGGCCTGCCCGCCGCCATCGGCCTTGATCTGGTCGCACATGGTGCCAGGAAAGTCGGCGCTAATGCCTGAGCCGTTTTCCAATCCTTCGACATGGCAGGCGAAATTGACGATCGTGACGATGGGCTTGCTGTCTTCGCCAATGGCCTGAATCACCGACAACGTGGGGTCGACGATGCCCACGTTCCGCGCGTTGCGGAAATAGCCGATCACGCGCCCGCCGTCCATCGGCAGCTCCCGCGAAGCCGCACGAAACTCTTTCACCGGGCGCAGGTTCTTGACGGCGTCTTCGATGCCTCGCACAACCTGATCCTGCAGATAGGCGATGAACTCGGCCGGATAGTGTCCGTAAACGCCGATGGTGTCGGGGGCCGCGTGGTTGTGCGACATGGCAAACATCACGTACGGCACGCCGGAATCGGCAGCCCACTGGCGGATCGGCGCGATATCGGCCGACGTCATGCCAAACAGATCGGCGCCCACCAGGGCGATCCGCTGACCATCCTTCTCGAACACGACGCAGCGCGACAGCATTGGGTCGTGTACCTTGAAGCTGGCTTGCTGCTTGGGCGGCAGCCACTCGGGTGTGAACGGCGTGATATCAATCTGCGAAGCGCCCGCTTTGAGATCGCCCAGATCGGCGGGCTTGGCTGGCGCCGGCTGCGGACCTTGGCGCTTGTCGCTCAAATCGAGCAGTTTACGCGCCCCGTCGTGTACGCGCGTTTGCAGATGCGGAAAGTAGGTGACGCCGATTGTCTTGCCTTGCTCGTCGAAGATGAACCGCACGCCCTGGGCCGAATAGTCCAACAGCGAAAACGTGGCCATGCGAATCTCCTGCTCCGGCTCGCCCAGTTTCGAAAGCACGACGTCGCGCGCTTCGTAGCCCGCGGGAATGCTGGCCGCTTCGACGCAGCTAAAGCCGCCGTCCTTGCCGTGCAGGTGGACCGAGTCGATCAGGCCGGGGCGCCCCGCGGCCGGATACAGCATCTTGTAGGCATACCACCGGGCTTCGTGCTCGGGTTCGCCGAGTGCTTTGCGAACATCGGCCGCGGTTGACAGACCGGGCACCAGCCCGTGATACGTGAGCGGCGGCGGGGGGTCGGTAGCTTTTACTTCGCCTTTGGGCGCCTGGCCGAACGACAGCGCCGGCGCAGCCGCGAGAAGAAAAATCGTTGCGAATCGAAACGGCACGCGGTAGTTAGCCATTGCACGGCTCCTGCATGAATGTTCGCCAACGGGCACATCTTAAGCCAAAACTTAGGCGGTTCCAATCGTCCGCGCCTCGAGACGGATTTGGGGGAATGGCCGTGTTGGGGCTATAATCGGCGCGGTTCGTTACTCATTGCGCCCGCCACGAGCGCTGCGAGCATTCTCCGCCCCGGAAGCCACCTGCCGTGCAAACGTTCGACGCTCGCCACCTGCGAACGCTCCATCGGCGCGAGTTGCTGCGCGCCGGCAGCCTGGGCTTGTTCGGCTTGGGGACCAGCCAGTTGCTGCGCGGACGTGCCTTGGCCGAGGCAGCGTCGTCGAACGTGGCGCGGAGTTCGACGTTTGGCCGGGCCAAACGCTGCATCCTGCTGTTCATGTGGGGCGGGCCGGCGCATCAGGATACGTGGGACTTGAAGCCGCAGGCGCCGGCTGAAGTGCGCGGCGAGTTTAGCCCCATCAGCACCAAGGTGCCCGGCATTCACATCTGCGAACACTTCCCGCAGTTGGCCCAGCGGACCGACCGGCTGGCCATCGTGCGTTCGATGACGCACACCGATGTCGATCACACCACCAGCACGCATTTTCTGCTCACGGGGCAGCCGCCTCCGAAGACGCCGGAGCTGCGCAACGACTGGCCGCACATTGGCGCGGTGCTGTCGCGGCTGGGACGTGGCGGCGATCCGTTGCCGCCGTTCGTGTCGCTGCGGCCCAAGCTCGACAACGACGTGCCGCGATTCGTCGAGCAGAGCCACGGACAATCGGCCGGCTGGCTCGGCCAGTCGTTCGACCCGCTGTCGATCGACGCCAATCCGGCGCTGGCCGACTATCACGTCGGCGACTTCGAGCTGCCGCCGGAAATCAGCGTCCGCCGGCTCGATAGCCGTCGCGAGTTGCTGGCCGACCTCAACGATCAACTTCATCGCCAGGGCGAAAACGAAGCGCTCGTGGCCATGGACCATCACGTGCGCCGGGCGTTCGACATGCTGCACTCGGCCACCAGCCAAGGCGCGTTCAACCTGGCGCAAGAGTCGCCGCAAATGCGCCAGCGCTACGGCCTCAACCCGCACGGGCAGTCGGTGTTGCAGGCGCGGCGGTTGGCCGAACGTGGTGTGCCGCTGGTCACCGTGTTCTGGCCCAGCGACGGCACGAAGAACGTGAGCGTCTATTGGGACACGCACAGCCGCAACTTCACTGATTTGCGCACGCGGCTGATGCCGCCGGCCGATCAGGCGTTTTCGGCGCTGTTGGACGATCTGTCCGAGCGCGGACTACTCGACGAAACGCTGGTGGTTTGGACGGGCGAATTCGGCCGCACGCCGAAAGTAGGGCAGCGCAATAGCGGCGCCGGCGCCGGCCGCGATGGCCGCGATCACTGGCCCGGATGTTTTACCACGGTGCTGGCCGGAGCCGGCATTCGCGGTGGCATGGTCCATGGTTCGTCCGATCGGCACGCGGCCTATCCGGCGTCGAACCCCGTGGCGCCGGTCGATCTGGTCGCCACGGTCTATCACCTGCTGGGCGTCGATCCGGAGCTCACGCTGCAGGATGCCCAGGGCCGACCGCTGACAATTTGCCCCGGCACGCGGATCGATGCGCTGCTGAGCTAGCGCGGAACGGCGCAGAGCACCGGCAACGCAGTCGCTGCCAGGCCGCAAGCGTGCGCGAGTTCTCGATGCGCACGCCGGCTTCTTTCAACGAGGCGACCTGCTCGTTCTTGGCGGCGTCGGAGAGCGGGTTGCCTTCGAGGTACAGCCGCAAGAACGGAGCGAAGTTCTTCTGCCCATCGGCGTCGGCTTTGGCGGCTTCGACCAGGGGGCCGAGATCGGCGATCTTGTTGCGTTCGACCAGCAACATGCTTTGCGGAGGATGCTTGGCGGCCGGTCCGATGTCGGCAATGGCGTTGTCGCTCAGTTTCAGCACGCGGAAACGCTCGATCACGCCCAAGGGCTTGATGTTGGTGATTTTGTTCTTGGCCAGGTCGAGCGACGAGAGATTGGCCAGACCGGCCAGCGGCGCCAGCTCTTCGATCTGATTCTCCGCCAGATAAAGTGCAGACAGCTTGGTCATGGCGCTGAGCGGCTGCAAGGCGCTGATCTGGTTCTTGGAGAGTTCCAGGTACTGCAGCTTGTTCAGATTCATCAACGGCGTGATGTCGCTGATCTTGTTTTGCGCGAGGTTCAGCGATTGCAGGTTGACCAAATCCTTGATGGGAGTAAGGTCCGACACTTCATTGTTCTCGATGTCCAACAGCAGCAGATTGGTACACTTTTCCAGGCCGGCGAGGTCCTTGATGCCGCTGTTCTTGGCTTCCAGCGTGGAAATCTTGGCCAGGTCTTCGTCGGTCAACTCTTCCATGTTTTCGCGCTTTTCGAACACCAGCTTCCGCAGCGCGGCTTCCAGGTTCTTGTCGGGGAAGGTGACGGCGAAAGTGGCTGCGGTACTCAGTTGCAACGCGACCAGCGCCGAAAGCGCGATGTGTAGACGGCGACAAAGCAAACAGCGCATGGCGATTCCTCGCAAGCAGGGATCTCGGTGGATGGCAGGGTGGTTCGTGCGGCGGCGGCGAACAAAGGAGTGGAACGTCGCTCGCGCCAGCCCGGGATCTTCTATTTTAGTTGCTTCGCCGCGTGATCCAAGCCCCTGGGAGAATACAGGGGATTACAGACGGATAGAGCCACCGAGGGCACAGAGACCACCGAGAAAGATAAATAACTTGTGTTTCGCTCGGTGTTCTCCGTGTGCTCGGTGGCATACTTATTCTTTGGTTTTTACACCAGTTGCCTGCTTCGATCGCACCTTGTATCGTGAACCGTCGCTTGCAATTGCACCATTCAACCTGCTTCACGGGGTCTTGCCCGATGGTTCTACGCTTCACGGTTGCCCTGGCTGTTGTCGGTTCGGTCCTATCGCTGGCCATTTGCCCCGCCGTCTGCGCGGAAAACGCCGCCACCAGCTTGTTCGACGGCCGCACGCTTGGCAAATGGGAGAAGACCAAGTTCGGCGGCGAGGGGGACATCGAAGTCAAGGGCGGCACGCTGGTGATCGGCGCCGGCAATTCGCTTTCGGGCGTGCATTGGACGGGCGACTATCCCAAGATGAACTACGAGATCTCGCTGGAGGCCATGCGCGTCGACGGCAGCGATTTCTTTTGTGGGCTGACCTTTCCGGTGGGCGACGATTCGTGCAGCTTCATCTGCGGCGGCTGGGGCGGCGGCGTCGTGGGCCTGTCGAGCCTGGACGGCAGCGATGCCTCGGAAAATGAAACCACCGGCTATGAGGAATTCAAGAACGGCCAGTGGTACAAGATCCGCGTCCGCGTGACCGATGGCAAGATCGAAGGCTGGATCGACGACAAGCAACGCGTCGACGTGGATACCGAAGGCAAGCGTATCGGCGTGCGCATCGAAGTCGACCTCTCCCGCCCGCTGGGCATCGCCACTTACAACACCACCGCGGCGCTACGCGACATCAAGATCAAGCCGGTGGACGGTCCGGCGGGGAAGTGACGTACGCGCGTGACTGGCGGTCACTCCGCCGATCCATCGAGCAACTCGCACAGCCGATCGAGAAACACCCGCTGATCGGGGTGGATTCTTTGGCGGGCTTCGTCCAGGGGCAGGAACTCGGCGGCGTCGACTTCCCACGAGTTGCAGCACGGTTCGCCACCGAGGCAGGGGCTGGCCCAGATGTGAACCCGCTTCTTGCTCTTGGTGTAGTCGATCGAGCCCAGCGAGGTGAGCGGGCCGGTGGCGACGCCGGCTTCTTCGTGCGTTTCGCGGCGGGCCGCATCTTCGAGCGATTCTCCCTCGTCGGGCAGTCCCTTGGGGATGCTCCACGGCTTGTGCCGGTTGTAGTTGCCCGAGGGATGCACCAACAGCACTTCGAGCGAGTCGCCCGCTTGCCGATAAACCAAAACGCCAGCCGAATGTTTCATAGCTGAATCGTAGTCCGAGCCGCGTTCGAGGAAAACCTCGCTTGCGCATCGCCCGCAGCGACCCCTTCACGAACCTATCCGCTGGCGGCTTGGCAGCGAATCTCGGCCCCAGTGCGATTGATGTCGGCGACCATAGTTTGCTCGTCATCGCGCAAGTGCGATTGCAACTCTCTAACCAGCCGCTCGGCCGCGGCAGGGCTTTCCACCGCCGCGAACACCGTGGGCCCCCAAGAGCTTTGTCCCACGCCGGCCACGCCGAGTGAGTGAATGATTGCGACCAACTTCGCAACCCGGGCCGTGGCAAACGCGCCGCCTTGCTGCGCGGCGAAGCAGACGCCGGCAGTGTAGCCGTAGCGGTACAGGCTTTCGCCGAAGGCCGCAAAGTCGCCGTGTTCGGCCGCGGGAAACAAACGGCCGGTGAGTTCTTCTCGCAGGGCGGCCGTTGTTTCCGGCGGCACGGGCGGCAAACGCTCGAACGCTTGCCGCTCCAGGTCGCCGGAGATCCCACTCTCTTTTTGTGAAAGGATCAGCACATAGCGCCACTCGGCCGGCGGCACGACGCGACGCTCGAGCGGCGAGAGGATTTCGCCCGGCAGTTTGCCCGACTCCATCAGGAGTCCGCCGTGTACGAGCCCATAGGTGCCGATGGCGGAACGCGCCGCGCGACCAGACAGTCGGGCCAGCGCAGTCGGCGCCCAGCGACTTTTTGCCCTGCAGAGCGTTCAGTCCGGCCACTACGGCCAAGGCGAGTTGCGTGCCGGTGCCCAGTCCCTGGTGTTGGGGCGGAGCGGCGAGCACTTCGATGCGGCAAGCGGGCAACGAGTGCAACTTAAGTGATTCTGCCCAACGACGCATGACGCGTTCCACCCGATCGGCCAACAGCCCGCTGGCGACAAACGTGTCGTGCGGCGAGACACGCAGATGCAGTCCCGGGCGATCGATCATCACGCCGGCCCCGCCGAATTGCCGCCCCTGGGACTGCCCAAACGAGAGCAGACCAAAGTGCAGGCGGCTAGGGGCGATGATTTCGACGGGCATTGGTAGTGGCTGGTGGCTAGAAGACCTTGGACATCGGGCGTTGGGCAGACCAAAGCGCCGTTGGTGTTTCGATGAGTTTAGCGGTAAACGCGATAGCTGGCTGCAACTTTCACCAACCACCAGCCACCAGCCACTAGCCCCCAACCACTCTCTTCAAAAACTCCAACGCTCGGTGTTCGGCTGGGCCGCCGGTTTTGTCGACGAGGACTTGCAGGCGGTCGAATTCGGTTTGCACGAACTTCGGTTCGAGAAACTGAGTCCGTGTGGCGAGGATGGCCGCTTCGACCACGGCATGCTTGGCGCGATTGAAACCGAAGAAGTCGCGCAGCCGGCCACTGTCGACCGCCTGACATACGATCTCGGTGCGCTGCTGGCGATCATCCAGCGACCGCACGGCCAGTGCGTACCAGCGGCACGCGCCGGTGAGCATCCAGCCCTCGATCGCCGTTGCCTTTTGCATCTCGGGCAACGGGTCGGGCGTGCCGACGGCGGTTTGGGCCAACAGTTCCACGTCGTCGGTGACGTGGAACACGGCCTGGCCCGTACGCTTGAGATTGCGATACGTGGTCGAAGTCTGGTACGGCCGCAGCACGAACTCGCGCAGCGCATCATCAACCCGCGGGCCCATCGGCGAGATGTTCGCAGAGCCGTCCTCGTTCGTCGTGGTGATGATGCCTTCAAGGATCATGGTATTCATTCCCAGTGAGCGAAGCCGCGCGGATACGAACCCGCAGCGCGCTTTTTGAAGTTGTGCTATTTGGTTGCTAGCGTTTTGGATTGGTATTGCACGAAAAGCGGGCCCTGGCCCATGACTGGATCATTGAGATTCTCACCATTCACGGGGAGGGCCCGCAATGATCATCGTGACGGAATCGGCTCGCGTGCTCAAGACCTTCATCGCAAGAACTTCTCTCCCCGCATTGGCACGAGCTTTCGTCCTCCGCATGGTTCTGACCTTTATCATGCACGTAGGCGCATGAGTTGCTCGCAGGCGGCTGGATGCATCGCCTCGGAAACCTTCCATCGCGGACAACTCACGCGCTTTCTCCGCCGGCCGCGGTGGCAACGCCACGACTTCAACGCGCCGCTGCGGCGGGCCTTGTTGGAGATGGAAACGGGCAAGGGAACGTTCTTCTTCCTCATCGGCGTCACGCTTTCCAGCCAAAGCGGACGCAAGACGCAAAACACCCACGGCACGGGCAATCGAAAACGACGACCCCGAAAAGGGCGCCGCTACAACAAGAAGAAAGTCACCCGCGAGCAATGCCACGGTTTTACGTTTGGCTTGCTGATTACGCCGTCGGGATATCGCATCCCCTGGCAGATCCCGCACTATACCAAGGAGTACCGTGCCGAAAAGGGACTGCGACATCGAACGACCGCTGAAGCGGCCGCCGATTTGATTGGCGGCCTGCCGGTGCCCGAAGAGGCGAGGGTGGTCGTACTGGGCGATACGGCCTACGATGCGAGGGTCATCCACGAGGTCCGCGAGGAGCGAGGATATATCTGGATCGCTCCGGCCAACCCGGAGCGCGTTTACGAAGGATCGACGGGACAGCGCCCGAAAGTGCGTTCCCGTTTGAAGGATTGGACGAGTCGGTCGCTGAAAACGGTGAGGCTTCGAGCGTCCACGGGGAAGCATGCCAGCTACCGGCGTCTTTCCAAGTGGCGTGTTGGGCCGAAACAGAAACCAGGCGTGTACTACGCCTCTCAGGAAAAATGTGAGGTGCGCGGCGTCGGTCGCGTGCAACTCGTTTTTTCGACAATGAAACAGAACTTGAAAACAGCGACTCCCGACGACGTGAAAATCCTGATGACCAACGCCCTGGATCTGAGTGTGAGCGAAGTGATCGAGATGTATTCGCTGCGTTGGCGGATCGAATTGTTCTTCAAGGAATTGAAGAGCACGTTGGGCTTCGCTCAATACAGCTTCGAAAAGTTTCCGGCGGTGGAAGCTTGGGCACGGATCGCCATCACGACGGTACTGTTCCTGGAGCACGAGCGTGCGAAACGCCTGTGCGATCGCCGCTTGAGCCAGGAGCGTCGTCGTTGGTGGGAGTCTCAACGTTTGCACGGTTTGTGCGTGGCATACCGTCAGGAGTGCCAAGGCCAGGAGCTAAAATATCTCTCGCAGCGATTAAAAACTCCCGGTGGCGTCGCCAAACTGCAACGCCTACTGGCCGCCGCTCTACCCACGGAATTCCGGGCCGCGGCGTGATCCATCGTGAAATAGCGCAACTTCAAAACGCGCGCCTCGGGTTAGTGTATGCTCGCTATGCCGAATGGCGCAACTGCACGAGCGGCGGCATGGGGCAATCGAGCGCGTCGGAAATCACGCGCATGATTTCGGCTTCTTCCACCGTGGCCTTGCCGTCGGCCGCGATGCAGGCCGCACAGGCTTGCAGGATCGGCTTTTTGTTCTTCGGCGCCGCGCCGGCAAGTTGATCCAACGCCGCGTCGAGCGCCCGCAGGTCGCACTTCGCGCGAGGCAGCAAGTCCATCGGCGCCGCATCGCCGGGCAGTAACTTGGCGCCCTCGTCGAAGGCGTGGCGCGCCGCGGCCTCGTCGGTCGAGCCCCAGTTGGCCAATGTCGACAACAGCGTGCCCACCGCGGGCGCCAGCCGGGCCAGCGTTGGCGGCTGCGCCGAGCGTGGCGGTCGATGCGCCAGCCGATCCACCAGCCGCGTCAGGATCAGTCGATGCACGGCATATTCGAACAGGCTGACGCGGTTGTCGGCCTTGATCAGAAACAACACATCGTCGCCGAACGCCTTCCGCTGGCGGGGCGAAAGTAGTTTCAGCGCCGGCAGCGTCATCGCCACCAACGGCAACCGCGATTCCGGCCGCACCTGCGCGATCGCGGAAATGATGCGCTGCGTCTCGGCATTGGCCCGGGTGTCCGCCTTCGTGGCCAGGTATTCAAGTTGCGAGCGGCGCACTTCGGCGTCATCTCGATTGAGCAGCAAGGCATATACGATTGCCACGGCGCCCAACGGATCGCGCACCGTGCCGGCCACCTCGAACGGCAAACCGTTCACCAGCGCCGATGCATAGTCGACGTGCTCGGTATCCATGCGGCCCACGCTCTCGACCGCGGCCGCCGGATTGCGTGCAAAAGCCGCGGCGCCCGCCAACGCCGCGTGCCGCACATTCTCCGCGGTTCCCAAGTGCCTGGCCAACCGCGCAGGATCGATCAGTTCGTCCGGCGAGTGCACCACCGGCGCGGTAGGCGGAAACTTGCCGTCGAACTGCGGCTCGATCCGCCGAATGCGCTCCACCAGCGGCGGATGCGTGGCCAACAGCTCCAGGAACGGCTGCCTTAGCCCGTTGCCGAAATACATGTGGCTGGCCTCCTCGGCGTGTTCGCTGCGAATGCGCGAGCCCTCGGCCAGTCCGCCGATTTTCTTCAGCGCTCCGGCGATGCCGTCGGGATAGCGCGTGAACTGCACCGCCGAGGCGTCGGCCAAAAACTCGCGCTGGCGCGAGACGGCGCTCTTGATCAAATGTCCGAAAAACACGCCGACGTAGCCAATAATGTAGAGCAACAGGCCAATCAGTGGCAGCGGATTTCCCCCTTTCTTGTTGTCGCTGAAGTAGGAACGGCTCGACGTGCTGGTGCGCATCAGGATGTAACCGATGATGGCAATCAGCAATATGCCATTCAGGATGGCGATCAGGCGAATGTTGAGCCGCATATCGCCATTGAGAATGTGACTGAACTCGTGCGCGATCACCCCTTGCAGTTCGTCGCGTTTGAGCGTTTCGATCGTGCCGCGGGTCACGGCGATCACGGCGTTCTGCGGCGTGGTGCCGGCGGCAAAGGCGTTGATGGCCCGCTCGTTGTCCATCACATATACGGGCGGCACCGGCGTGCCCGAGGCGATGGCCATCTCCTCCACCACGTTCAGCAGCACGCGCTCCGGCAGATCGCGCGTGTTGGGATTGATTTGTCGACCGCCCAGCGTGCGGGCAACCGTTTCCCCCCCGCCCCATAGCGCCAGCGTCTTGTACATCGTGCCGGCGGTGATGACGATCGACGTGGCCGCGCTCACAACCGCGAACACGTCGGGATACCACAGCGAATCGCCGCCTTGGTAGGCCATCACGCCGGCGATTACCAGGTACACCGCCAGGATGATGCACACCACGGCCGCCAGAAAATAGGCCACGAGTTGAAACGTCTTGCGCCGCGCCGGGCTTGATGCTCGAAAAAGTCCATGGATGAACAGGCGTGAGGCCGGAGACTGGAGGCCGGAGGATACGAACAACACCCTCAACGGCTAGAGTTTGGACATATGAGACTTTGGGGGCTGACGTGCTTTAGACTTCGTTAGAACTGCACCTTGACCGCTTCCCGCTCACCGGGTGTGTTGACCTCAAATAGCACGGCTGGCGGAAAGTTGCCGAAGCCTGCCACGAGGTTGTTGGGAAACACTTCCCGCGCCGTGTTGTAGGTCATCACGGCGTCGTTGTAGGCCTGGCGTGCAAAGGCGATCTTGTTTTCCGTGCTGGTTAGTTCTTCCTGCAACGCCAACATGTTCTGATTGGCCTTCAGATCCGGGTAGTTTTCCATCAAGGCCATGAACCGGGTCATCACGCCGGTCAACACGCCTTCGGCATTGGCTAATCCTTGCATGGCCTGCGGATTGCCGGGCTGTGCCGCGGCTTGCTGTCCGGCCGTGGCCGCCGAGTTGCGCGCCTGGATCACCGCTTCGAGCGTTTCTCGCTCGTGCTTCATATAGCCCTTGGCGGTTTCGACCAGATTGGGAATCAGGTCGTAGCGCCGTTTGAGTTGCACGTCGATTTGCGCGAAGGCGTTCTTGAAACGATTCTTCAGTCCCACCAGCCGGTTGTAGATGCCGACGCCGTATACCAGCACCAGAAACATCACGACCAACAGGCCGACGCCAAGAATGGCCAACAGGCTCGTGGAAGCTCCAGACAGATCCATGGAATTGCCCTCCGCGGAAGTGACGACCCAAGATGGGAGCACGCTTGACGCCCCATCTTATGAACTAAGCGCCGTTGCGTCCATCAGCGCGCGCACCTTTGGGAAACGGGCAAAAGTGCCGAACAATAGTGCTGAATCCATGCGAATTCAGCTACCGGGCAGGCGACCATTGGCGGCCGCCACACTCCGAACCAAGATCTTCGCTGCCTCAGCGAATAGGCTGCGAGGACCACCTCATGCAAAACCGCTCGCGCTCGATCGACGTCTTGTCCGCCGCCTGTGTCGTGGTCGCCTTTGGCGGCTTGTTCTTCGGCCGCATGATGATCTATCCGGTGTCCACCGCCTCGGGCACGTTTCTGGAACGGGTTGCTGCCGAAGCCCGGGCCTGGGACGTCGGCCATCGGGTGATGCTGCTGGGCATGGTCGGTTTGATGCCCGCGGCCATCGGCCTGCGACGCGTGATGCGCGACAAGGCGCCGTGGCTGGTTGACGTCGGCACGTGGCTTACCCTGGTCGGGGCGGCGCTGGGCGTGGGCCAGTATGCGCTCGACTTTGCCATGCTGGCGGCCGCGCAGATCGATCCCCCCTCTGCCGGGCAACAGTTCACCGCGGCGCTGCGCGAACAGACGTTTGTCGACGTGGCATTTTACAAGCTGCCCGACCTGGGCCAGCTTGGCCTGATCCTGTTCACCATTGCCCTGTGGCGGCAAGGGCCCGGCTGGCGGGCGGCGGCATCGATCGTCACACTGGCTGCCGTCGCCTTCCTGCTCGGCAATTTCCTGGGTGCAATCGCCGTGCGCGTCGGTTTGGGGTTGATGTTCGTGGGCTTCACGGCCGTGGCCTGGCAGATGGTCAGACGGCCGTCGCACGCCAGCGAACCATCCGGATGAGCGGTTCGCACGTCGACGCGGCCGCAGCAGTTCCAACTGGTCTGACATTGTCGGCCGTGGCGGTCGCTGGGATAATTCGTCGCGCCGATCATCCCGCTGCAAGCTCTCCACGATCTCGGAGCCGGTGTCATGCCCATACGCACATCCGTAGCCATCGGGCTGGCGATGCTGTTGCTCACGCCGGCGCTGGCGCAAGACATGCCGCCGCCGATCACTCCCTACTCGCTGCCGAAGCTTGTCCGGCAATCGCTCGAAGAGGTGGCGACAACGAGCGACGTGCTCATGCTCGGCGAGACACACGGAACGAGAGAAACTTCGGAGCTCGCGGCGGCCATGCTTGCGCCATTGTCCAAGCTGGGATACGGAGTGTTGGCTGTCGAAATTCCGGCCGACCGACAGGCTGCACTCGTGGCGTGGGCAACTGGCAAAACGACCGTGGTGCCTGACTTCTTCGCCAAGCCGTGGGAAGATGGGCGAGGCAGCGTCGAGGGATTGAGCCTGATCCGCGCGGCGCTTTCCCCGCCCTACAACTGGAAACTGATCTGCTTCGACGTGACGGCCGAGTCCATGGGACGCGCAACGGCCAAATTACGAAGCGAAGCGGCAGCGGTGGCCGAAGGCAATGCCTCGGCGGCACTGGAATCGGAACAGATGATCGCGATAAGCCGGTTGCGCGACAAGCTGATGGCGGAACATTTTTCCGACCAGCATCGGCAGCTCGCGCGCGGCGTTAAGACGTTGGCAATTTGCGGTAGCTTGCACGCGCGAACCGCCAATCGACGCGGCATTAACAGTCCTTGGGCCGCATTCTGGCCTTCGTTCGCCGCCGCACTGCAAAGCAATCACCCGATGTGGCGCGTTCGATCGGTGAACGTCGTGCCCTATCGCGGTGGCTACTTCAACAACGGCAAAGTGAACAACATCAAGCCTCGCCCGCTCGACGAAGCGATGTTGCACGCCCCAGCCGGCGGCGACTGGGACTATGAGCTAGACCTGCCGCATGCGACGCCTGCCACGTTTCTGACCACGCCCGACAACGCAGCGTGGATGGCTTCCACCGAAAGTGCGAAAGACGACGCAAGTGCCAGCAGGAACGACGCGACAACCGCGAAGTGCCCCCCCACAAGGCGGACTCGACGTCGCTTTCGTTTGGGGCGCAATTAACCAACAGTCTGGAAGCGTCGGCGTTCAGTGTGTGTTCAGCTTCGCTGATTCTGGACGCGACAGGGTTATCCGCGCTGTCGGCCGCCGGCGGCTCGATATAATACTGGCGCGGGCCGCGCAGCGTGCGAATGGATGGGCGCGGCTCCAGCGGGCTGTCGATGCGACCCTGAGGACAGGGCTGCACATTCGGCGAATTGCACCGATCCTTGTTCCGGCGAACCAAAAGGGAGGGCGGCGCCATGTTTTTTCATTCTTCGCGGAGACGGTTTCTGCAAAGCGCGGCGGCGCCGGGCGCCGCCGGCGGATTGGGCGACCTGAGCTTTCTGTCGCGGCTGAGGCCCGTATCGGCCGCCGAGGCCGAGCCGCAAGGCAACATCGTGCCGCTGCACCCCGACATCGAGCCGATCGTGAAGATGTTGGAGGATACGCCGCGCGAGAAGTTGCTGGAAGTCGTGGCGGGACGAATCCACGAAGGCCTCAACTATCGCGACCTGGTGGCGGCGCTGCAGTTGGCCGGCGTTCGCAACATCCAGCCGCGTCCGCACGTGGGCTTCAAGTTCCACGCCGTGCTGGTGGTCAACTCGGCGCACATCGCCAGCGTGGCCTCGCCCGACGAACATCGCTGGCTGCCGATCTTCTGGGCGCTCGATCATTTCAAGGACTCGCAGGCCGACGACGTCCGCGAAGGCGACTGGACCATGCAGCGCGTCGATGAGACGCATGTGCCGGCCGGCGACAAGTCGGCCGAAGCGCTGATCGCGGCCATGGACAATTGGGACGTCGAAGCCGCCGATACCGCAGCCGCCGGTCTGGCGCGCACCGCGGGTGTCAACGAAGTCTATGAGTTGATGTTCCGCTACGGCGCCCGCGACTTTCGCGATATCGGTCACAAGGCCATTTTTGTCTCGAACAGTTTGCGCACGTTGCAACTGATCGGACATCAGCACACCGAGCCGATGCTCCGTTCGTTGGCGTATGCGCTGTTGGCACACGAGGGCGAGAACCCCAGCCAGCGCAGCGACTCGGCCGATCTTCCCTGCGCGAGAACCTGGAGGCGCGCCAAGCGTCTACGGCCCGATTGGACCAGCGGGAAGGTCGATCGCGGCGCCACGTTGGAACTACTGGCCACGTTGCGGCAAGCCGACGAGCATCAGTCGTGCGAAGAAGTTGTCGAGATCATCAATCGCGGCGTGCATCCCCAGGCCGTGTGGGACGCGCTGTTGCTGGGGGCGGGCGAGTTGCTGGTGCGCCAGCCCGGCATCGTGGCGTTGCACGCGGTCACCACGTCCAACGCGCTGCGCTATGCGTGGGACACCAGCGCCAGCGACGACACGCGGCGGATGTTGCTGTTGCAAAACGCGGCGTTCCTGCCGATGTTTCGCCAGGCCATGGTCGGCCGCGGCGGCAAGCTCAAGGAAATCGACGTCACGAAGTTGCCGCCCGTCTCATTGGAAGGGGGCAATCGTCCGGCGGTCGAAGAGATTCTCGCCAATGTCAGCAGCAACAAGATGGACGCGGCCGGCAAAGTGCTCACGTATCTCGCCGAGCATCCCGATCCGACCGAGTTGATCGACGCCGCGCGGCTGTTGATCTTCCTCAAAGGCACCAACGCCCACGACTACAAGTTCAGCTCGGCCGTGCTGGAAGACCACGCGAACGTCTCGCCCGAGTGGCGTGCGCCATATCTGGCCGCCAGCGTATTCAACCTGCGAGGATCGAGTGGACGTGACAACGCGCTGGTGGAGCGAACCCGCGCGGCGCTGGCGTGAGCATCGCTGGACGCTCACCAGAGTTACGACGAGCAGCCGGCGCGCGAAGTTGCCCCCAGCGGGGCGTGCCGGTACGATGAGGACCGAACGTCGCGGGTGGCGCTAGCAAAATACCAGTGCCGCCCGAAACCGCGGCCTGCAATCCTACCCACCGCGCCGGAGGAGAAAATGGACGACCACCTGCAATCGCGTCGCAGCTTCAATGCGCAGGCGCTCGGTTCGCTGCTGACTTTCTCGCTGTTGGAAACCCTGGCGCGAAACGACCTGTTCGCCGCCGAAGTGCGCGATGACGCGGCGCGCTGGCTGTCGGACGTCAATCAGTTGGGTGTCGACCTGAAAGGCAACTCGATCGATCAGATCGCCTGGCAGGCCAAGGTCAAAGACTTGCTCACGCGCGTCAGCCTGCCCGACGTCTTGTCGCTCGTCGATTTCGACCGCCTGACCGAGAACGTGAAGTTTGCCCAGCGGGGCGAGCGCAGCCTGCGGATCACGTTTCCCAAGGTCTCGGGCGTGCCGACCGAGTTGAGCTTTGGCAAGCAGATGTTTGCCTTGCGCAAAGGACGCTCGGTGGTGCCGCACGGCCACAATAACATGGCCACCGCCTTCCTGATCCTCAAGGGCGATTTGCGTGGGCGGCACTACGACCGCCTGGGTGATGAACCAGGGCACATGATCATCAAGCCCACGGCCGATCGCAAATTTGCTCCCGGCGAATGTTCCACCATCTCGGATTACAAGGACAACGTACACTGGTTCCAGGCCCTGACCGAGCCGGCCTTCATCTTCAATCTGCACGTGCTGGACGTGAATCCAAATCCCAAGCAGCCAACGGGGCGCGTGTATGTCGATCCACAGGGCGAAGCGCTCGCGGGCGGCCTGATTCGCGCGCGGCGCATCAACTACAAGGAAGCGAACACCCTCTACGGTTGATCGCCGGCTGCTTGCCACGAACGCGAACCCGGTGACGGAGTGCCCACGATGCGAATGCTTCTGGTTCTGGCTGGCGCCCTCCTGATTGCCGCGTGCCCGGCGCCGCGCTGCGTGGCCCAGTCGCCGGTGACGGTCGAAGCCGTTCGCGGCGAGCCCTTCGGCGTCGGCAAGTTGACGCTCAACTCCGGCGGCGGCGACTTTCGTCTGAACCTGCCGCGCGCCAATGGCGGCGGACGCCGCGGCGGACGCGTCCTCGACTTGGCGCGGCGACTGGCCGACAAGGCCGGCGTCAAAGGTGAAACCGCTAGCCTGGAAAACACCGAGATGTCGCTGGTCGAGCGCTCGGGCCGGATCTTCTATCCGGTGTTCGAGAAGCGCGAGCGGCCGATTCTGCGCGAATTCATCGACGTGCCCAAGCAAGTGACCGTGCACTTCCTGTTTGTCGGCGACGGCCCGCTGGAGCTGACGCTCTTCGCCCCCGATGCGCAGGTGGACTCGATCGTGCCGGTGCGCGATCCGCAAGCGCACGCCCGCTTGCTGCGCTCTTGGTGGACCGACTATTCGGCAGCGGCCGATGCCCGCAGCACGCCCAGTGACTTTCCGCCGCTGGTCGAAGAGTATCTGGTCGACACGCTCTCGCGCCGGCTGCGGTTGCCCTTGGCCAATCGTTCCCCAACCAACGCCACCAGCGTGCTCAAGAGCGAGCTGAATCTGTTGGCCGGCACCGAGCAGGCGCGCCAGGAAGTGGCCCGTCAGATTCTCTTGGCCAGTCCCCAGCGGCAAGTGGCCACGGAAACGCTGCCGGAAGCATTGCCGCCTCGGGTGCCAGAAATCCTCGATCCGTCGCAGGCGGCCGTGGAACCGCTGGCCCTGCACGTGCCCATCGAGTGCTTCTACGTGCGGTTCGGCAGTTTCGAAAACTTTCTCTGGCTGCGCCATCGCCTGGAAGAATGGGGTGGCGAGGTGCGCGACGTCGTGTCGGAGCGAGGCTTCGACTATGGGCTCAACAAGCGAATGGAGCGGCAGCTAGGCATCAAGGAATCGAAAGCCGCCGAATTGCTCGGTGGCGCGGTGATCGCCGACGTGGCGCTGATCGGCGCCGACACGTTCCTGCGCGAGGGCGCGGCCATCGGCGTGTTGTTCGAGGCCAAAAACAGCCTGGCCCTGATGGCCGATTTCACACAGCAACGCGCCGCCATGGTGAAAGAGAATCCCGGCGCGACCTTGGAGTCGATCCGCATCGCCGGCCGCGCCGTGACGCTGGTCAGCACGCCGGACAATTCCATCCGCTCGTTCTACGCTTCGGACGGAAACTTCCACCTCATCACAACCAGCCGCACGATCGCCGAGTGGTTTTTGGAAACCGGTCAAAAGAATCACGATTCGATCGGCGAGAGCCAAGCGTTCCGCCTGGCTCGCAAGTATATGCCGCTGGAGCGAGAGGACACGGTGTTTGCCTATTTGTCTCCGGCGTTCTTTCACAACCTGTTGAGCGCTCGCTACCAGATCGAGTTGAATCGGCGGATGCAATCCACGGTGGAAGTCGAGCTGGTGAAGATCGCGCGGCTCGCGGCTCGTAGCGAAGGGGCGGTCGGAGCGGAGTCGATCGAGCAATTGGTGCAAGCCGGCTTTCTGCCCGTCGGCTTTGGCCAGCGCGGCGACGGCAGCCGTTTGATTGTCGACGGCGACACGTTCAGCGATTCGCTGCGCGGTGCTCCGGGCACCTTTCTGCCGGTTCCCGACATGCCGGTTGGAAAAGTCACGCCGGACGAACTGCGCGATTACCAACAGTTTGCCGCCAGCTACGACGCCGCCTGGGGCGCGATGGATCCGATCGTGGCCGGCGTGCGGCGCGAAGAATTGCCCGGCGGCAAAATGGAGCGCGTCGTCGTCGATGCCAAGGCCGCGCCGCTCAGCGAGCGACACGTGCGGACGCTCAACCAATGGCTCGGCCCCGCCACCACGCAGCGGCTGGCGCCAATCCCCGGCGACATCGTGTCGTTCGAAGCCGTGATGCGGGGCGGTTCGTTCTTTGCCGGCCAGGAACATCACCTGTTCGGCGCCCTGCGCGACGCCGATCCGGCCATCGCGCTCGATCCGGCCGCCGGATTGATCGCGCAATTGTTCAAAGCGCAAGTGCAGGGACTGCAAGGCTATTTGGGAGCGTGGCCCAATCCGGGCTTTCTCAAGTTTCTGGGCGGCATCATTGAAACGCAGCCCGACGCCAACGGCTACTCGCGCTCGCTCACCGGCGTGTGGCGGCGCCAATTCGACAGCTTCACGCTGTTCTCGTTCCACCCCGAGATCTTGCAACTGGTCTCGCAACAATTGCGGTTCGAAGAAGCGGCCCGCCCGGCGCAAGTGTGGCTGCGGGCTGACGACCTGGCCAACTCGCGCTTGGCGCCGATGATCAACGCCTACGGCTATCGCCAATCGCGTCAGATCGCGCAGGGCAACACGCGTTACATGAACATGCTCATCGAGCAGCTCCACATCCCGCCGCCGGCCGCCATGACCACTGCCGAGCAACTGCTGGACGCCAAACTGCTCGAGCCGCTCGGCGGAAAGTACGAACTGCTTGCGCAGCCCAGTGGGCAACAATCGTGGGTCTCTACGTCGCTCGTAGATCAACCGGACGCCAAGAATGTGCCGGCGGATTACCAATTCCCGGCATTGAACTGGCTGCGGGGCGTCGAATTCGAACTGATGGCCGAAGGTGATTTGTTGGCCGTGCATGGCGAGCTGATCATGCCCGTGGAGACCAAATCCACCGGCTTCCAACTCCCCAGCTTGCCGTTTGGCTTGGGCAAGCCTGCCGCCGCCAAGGATCCAGGTAAAGACAAACCCAAACCATCACTGCCCGCGCCGAGCGATTTGCTGAAGCCCGCGGGACAACGCGAGTTTTGACCACCAGGCGGAACGCGGAATTCATGAGACGACACATCATCACCTTGGCAATCGGCCTGCTGGCACTGGGCCTGGTCTCCACGGCCCGATCGGCCGAAAAGCTCAACGTCGTGTTGATCGCCGTGGACGACATGAACAACGACGTCGGCTGCTATGGGCATCCGCTGGTCAAGACGCCGGCCATCGATCGCCTGGCGGCGCGCGGCGTGCGATTCGATCGCGCGTATTGCCAGTATCCTGTCTGCAATCCGTCGCGCGTTTCGATGCTCTCGGGGCGGCGCCCCGACTCGACCGGCGTCTTCGACCTGGTGACGCCCCCGCGCACGTACCTGCCCGAGGCGGTCTTCTTGCCCGAATACTTCCGCCAGCAAGGGTACTACGCGGCCCACATCGGCAAGATCTTTCACACTGGCGAGACCGAGGACGCCGCAAGTTGGGACCTTGAAAAGCGCGAGTGGGGCAAGCATCCGCCGGATGAAACCGTGATTCGCGAAAAACGCATCGAGCGGCCGGAGAAGTACTACGTCGAGTGGAACGAGCTGCGCTGCGACGACGGCGAAACGGCCGACGGCGTTGTCGCCCGCCAAAGCAGCGAGCTGTTGGACAAAGTGGCCAAGGACGACAAGCCGTTTTTCCTGGGCGTGGGCTTCCGCCGGCCGCATTCACCCTATGCCGCCCCCAAGAAATACTTCGACATGTATCCCGTCGATAGCATTCCGCCGCTGGTCGAACCCGCCGCGCACTTGCAAGGTATTCCGCCGGTGGCGCTCACCTATCCACTGGACGTGCCGCTCATCACGCCGCAAGAGGCGCGGAAACCGTGGCCGCCTACTGGGCCTGCATCACGTTCGTCGACGCGCAAATCGGCCTCGTGCTGGATGCCATCGAGCGCAACGATTTGTGGAAGAATACGGTGGTGGTGTTCTACAGCGACCACGGATATCATTTGGGCGAGCACGGCGGGCTGTGGCACAAAATGACTCTCTTCGAAGAATCAGCCCGCGTGCCGCTGATCGTCGCCGCGCCGAATATCGCCGGAGGCGGACAGGCGTGCGAGCGCGTGGTCGAACTGGTCGACATCTATCCAACGCTGGTCCAGTTGGCGCCGCTGCCGCGCGTGAAAGGGCTCGAAGGAGTGAGCCTCTGCCCGCTGTTGGACGATCCCGAGGACGCGAAGCATCGCTGGCGCAAGGAAGCCTATACGCAAGTCGTGCATGGCGACACGGTGGGCCGCAGCGTACGCACCGAGCGCTTCCGCTACATCGAGTGGGACGGTGGCAAAGCGGGCGTGGAACTCTACGACCACGACAATGACCCGCACGAATACGTCAATCTGGCCGACGATCCGAAGTTCGCAGTGGTCCGTTCCCATCTGCACAAGGTGGTGCAACCGGACGTCGACCATACCAAGACGCCGCTGCCAACGCCCAAGCCGCCGCTTACTTCGGGCGGAAACTAGCGGTCGGCGGTCACTCGCGGCAGCGGGCAACCGTAAGCTTCCGTCTCGCTCACCGCGGGCGCCTGGCCGGCCAGCACGGCCTCGATCGCATCGATCAACTCGTGCTTGGTTGGGTTGTCGCGCCGCTGGCCTTTGACCGAGTAGCGATTGTCGATCCGACCGCGATAGGCGACGGCGCCATCGGGCCGCACGACAACCGCATCGGGCGTGACGCGCGCCCCGACCATCGTGGCCAGCTTCTGCTCGGGATCGAGCAGGATGGGAAACGTGAGGCCGTATTCCTCAGCGTGCCGGGCCGCGTCTTCGGCCGAAAGCCCGGGCTCCACGTGGACTCCATAACACGCCACGCCACGGTCTGCGTACTCCTTGGCAAGCTTGCGCATGTCGGGCGAGTAGCCGTTGGAAACGGGACATTCGGCGCCCAGGAAGATGAGCACGACGGCTTGCTTGTCTTGCCACTCGTCGGCAGTGTGCGGCCGGCCCGTCAAATCGGGCAGCGAAAACTCGCCCACGCTGCGCGGAGAAACGGCCTCGGGTTCAGCGGCCGCTACGAGCCGATCGGCGCCAACCAGCGCAAAAACCGCTGGCACGAACAGGCCAATGAACAAAAGGCGGATAGCTAGTTGCATGATCGCCTGGGCCGCTAGTCACGTTCACGAATACGACATCGGCACTTGCGGCATCGTGATCGGAGCGCCAAGTTCGCGGTGCCGGAGTTGTTCTTCCCAAAAGGAATACTGCGGATCGCCGGCGCGAAAAGCGAATACCGCATCGGGCAATTTGCCGCCGTTGTTCGCCCGCGAATGCACGCGCACAATCACCGCGCCATCGTGACGACGTTCGACATCCCAGGAATCGAGTGGCTGCACGATTGCTTGAATCCGCAATTGAGGTTGGCGTGTTGGCAGTCGGGTGGAGCGGCCGCACGTGGTAGGTGGCTACGGCCCCTGCGAGCTCCCGTCCGCGGCAAGGTACGTCATTGTGCCGAAATCCGGCAACAAATTCTAGGCTAATTTCCAATGACGCAGCGGCATACTTGCCGCGCAGCACGGTCCAACGGAGCCGGGAAACGTCGGTTTTCCCGGGTATTTGGTCGCACTCGCGAGGCTCACAGTGAAGCAGTGGGCCAGGCTAGCGCGACGTGATAGAACACCGCCGGCGAGGGGTGGGCACGGTTCCGAGCGCAGATCCCGCGACTCCAACCGCCGCAGTTTGAGCCGCATGCGCGCCGAACCTGACAGCCGGCCGACGTCGCCGCCGCGATGCACGACACGATGGCAGGGAACTATTAGCGCAAAACGATTGGCGGCCATCGCGTTGCCCACGGCGCGCGCCGCCCGCGCACTGCCCGCCGCGGCGGCCACTTCGCCATAGCTGGCCGTCTGGCCATAGCCGATCGCCCGGCACGCTTTGACGATGCGACGTTGAAAGGGGGTCAGATGGTCGAGATCGAGCTCGACGTCGCGAAAGTCATCCGGCGAACCCGCCGCATACTCCTGCAAGCGGCAAACCAAAGCCGCGTTCCAATCGCGCTCCATGATCTGGGGGCGTGTGGCAACCTCGACGGCGGCCAGCGCTGCGCGCCGTGAGCCGCGCGCAAAGGTCACTTGTGAGACCGTCGGGCCGGCACCCACCAGCGCCAGCCAGCCCAAGTCCGTCTCGAATGGGGCCACATACAAGGGGCCGGACCTCGACATCGGGCGCATCTCCCGGGTGAAAGCAGTGGCTCAATATCGGCCTTTGACAGCTTTGGAAACGAAATTCTATACTGGACCGCGAAGGCCGCAAGCTCGCCGGCCAGCGCCACTCTGAAATCACATCCGGTCCATTCGAGCAACCGAGGAACTCTTGATGCATCGATACAGTTCATTGAGTGACGACTTCTACGTCAACATGAACCTCAGCACGGAGATGGATTTGCCGACGAGCCGGGAATCCGTGCTGCAGTTTTTCGAGCGGTTGCAGAAACAGTTTCCCACGATGGCGAACTTCTACTCGCGCGACAAGGGAGACTTCATCCTCGAGGCCGACAAGGACCACGGCCAATATCGTTGGTGTACCATCGAAGCGCGGCGACTTTGCTCGGGCCAGGTGAATCCGGCCAACGTCGAAGAAGCCCTGGAGCAACACAAGCTGGTGCTGGAGCTGGCGCCCTACATGCTCTCGCTGAGTCCCATCGACTGCGAGGCGCTCGACCTGCTGTTTGGATTCGACTTTACCTATCGCGGCAACCACAACCGGCTGGTGGCCGAGGCGTTGGGCACCAGTCCCGCGCTGGAACGCGCGCTGGAAATGCCCCACTCCAACGTGGTCAGCTACGAGCCGTCGATTACGATCGCCTTGGACGAAGAGTGCCGCATGCAGTGCCGACTGAGCATTGAAACGCGGACCAACGCGTTCCAGATTCGTACCGGCGATTACGCCGAAGACCAGCTCAGCGTGTATGTAACGGCACGGCGCTACGGCGGACTGGCGCCCAACACCAGCTACTTGGAAACGCTCGACAATCTCGCCCAGGTTTGCCACGACGTGGTGGAACACTACGTGGCCGACAACGTGCTGAAACCGTTGGCACGCGCCATCTCGACGCGGTAGCGCGGCACTTCGCCGGCTCAACGGGGCAACGCATCGACCTGTGTGCGGGCTTCCAGCACGTGACTCACCACCGAGCGCATGCGATGTTCGTCGGCAAACGGCGAGAGCACGTACGACTTGAGCGCCACCAGCGGATCGCCAAAGTCGGTCTGCCGATAACAGTTGGTCAGCGAAATCGCCACGCCGCGTCCCAACAGCGCTTGCTCGTGGACGCGCTCGAAGATCCGCCGGTTGTACTCGTTGTGCGCGGCAACCTGCGGGCGATAGTCGGCGTCGCTCAACTCCTGATCTTTCACGCTGAAGGTGTCCACGCCGTCCGGATAAGCGCGAAACAGCGTCACCGGACCGACGTTGTCGCCGTTGAGCACCGTAAGGTTCGGATGCGATTCGATGATCTCGCGCAGCACTTCGGCCATCTCCACCGCGTGTCCCAGCAGCGTGCGATAACCTTCCTTGCCGAATAGCAGCAGATTGGCCAATGCCGCCATGGGCCCCAAGCCGCTGCGCGACGTCTCCAGCGTGTACATGCCGGGGTGATGTTCTCCGGACGTGTACAGGTATGGCATCGTTTCCCGGCTGCGCGCAATCAGGCCAAAATCGGCAGCGTCGCGCACCAGCAGCAGCGACGAGATATACGGCGTGTACCCGGTTTTGTGGAAATCGATGCCGATCGAGTCCGCCAGGCGCAAATGACGTATGTCGTGCTGTGCCGCCGCCAAGGCCCGCACCGTGCGCCCGCGGAATCCCAACGGATTGGCGGTGAATTCGTAGTCGTTGAACACGCTCCAGGCCCAACCGATCACGGCGTCGGCATGCACGTGGGGCACGTACGGCAGCGAACACTCGTCGACCAACTTGTGGCGCACACGGTCGATGCTCTTCAGATCGTCGATGCCAAAAGCGTCGGTCGACCCCATCGTGGCCACGATGGCGGCAATCTTCTTACCGGACGTTATGGCTGCGCGGGCCTTCTCCTCGAGCGCTTCGACGATGATCGCGTTGTCGAGCGTCGTGGGCACCGAGATCACGTTGTCCTGGCCGATGCCCAGCCAACTGGCCACATTGAGGCACGAATAGTGGCTTTGGGTCGAAGCCAGTATCACCGCGTCTTCTTTCAAGCCGTGATACCCACTGCCGGGCGCCGCCTTCTCCAGCCCGATCTTTACGCCATACAACATGCCGCCGGTGCCGCCGAAGGTGAACTGGCCTGCGGCGCGATCCGGATCGTAGCCCACCAGCGACGCGGACATCGAAGCGGCGGCAACTTCCGCTTCGGCGAACAGCCGCGCACTTTCGTCACTGCACAAATTGGGGTTGTAGATCAACGGCAGCAGCACGCTGATGATGCTGGCGATCGACGGATTTGGCACGACGTTAAGCTGGCTGCGCGGATGTCCCCAGATGAACATGCCCTGCAAGTAGCTGACCAACTCGGGAATGACCGCTTCCAGCGAGCGGCCCCGGTCTCCGACCCGAGCGCCGCGCCCGGCCATAGTCGGGCTCGGTGGGCGTGCCCAGAATCGGCGCCTGCGATTTGAGCGCGTCCACCTGGTCCAGCGCCCGCAGCATCGAGAAGACGACGTACCCATCGTGTACCGGGTCGGACACCGGTTGCGGAAAGGCCTTGCGAAGTGTTTCGAGCAGTTCCAGGTAGTGCACGTGGCACCTCGTTAGGCGGCGAGCCGTCGCTGACGAAACTGGTCGACGGTGACTGCCGCGATGATGATGCAGCCGATGATGATTTCCTGGATCGGATTGGGCTGCTTGAGCGCCGTGCAGCCGCTGGAGATCACTTGCATGATCAACGCGCCGGTGAGCGTGCCCAGAATCGATCCGCGTCCGCCGTTCAAGCTGCCGCCGCCGATCACGACCGCGGCGATGATTGGCAGCTCCTTGCCGGTTCCCGATGTCGGATCGCCCACCGTGAGCCGGCTGAATTGAAACAGCCCCGCCACCCCCACGAAAAAGCCGGCAATGGTATACACCAGCACGCGCGTCCGCGTGACGTTGATGCCGCACAGTCGCGCCGTGGCCTCGTTCGAGCCGATGGCAAACACGTGCCGGCCAAACACCGTGTAGCGCAGCACCGCCGCCACCAGCACCGCCAACACCAACAACAGCCACACGCCGGGCGAAAAGATCATCCAGTCGTACGCCAGGCGGGGGCTGAGCAACTGCTTCATCCATGAGGGCACGTGAGCCGGCAAGGGCCGCACCATCGTGTTGCTGCCAACGATCTTGGCCAATCCAAGATAAATGGTCATCGTGCCCAGGGTGACAATGAACGGCACGATCTTCAGCCTGCTGATCAGCAGGCCGTTGACGAGTCCCGCCAGACACCCGGTAGCAATGCCGGCAATGACCGCCAACATTGGTGCATAGATTTCCAAAGGCATCCACGCCGCCGGAGGCTCGTACTGTTCGCGCAGCACCCAGGCCAGCACGGTGGCGGATAGCGCCATGGCCGTGCCCGCCGACAGATCAATGCCGGCCGAGATGATGATCATCGTCATGCCGAGCGCGGCCATGGCCACGGTGGCCGACTGCACCAGGATGTTCTGGGCGTTGCGCAGCGTGGCAAACTTGCCACCGTCTTCCTGCAGGTTGTCGGCAAACGCGAACACGCCCACCACCAGCGCCAAGGCCACGAACGGCCCGATCACGGTCCGCAGGAAATCGCCGCCGCGGCGCGCCATGGCGGCATTCGGAAGTTGGGCGCCAGAGGTGCTCATTCGCTCGTGTCCACTCCCAAGGCACAGGTCAGAATGGACGACGACGTCCACTCGTTGGCCGGTCGGATTTCGCGCAATCGCCCGCGGGCCATTACGCCCACCCGGTCACACACGTTCAACAACTCAGTGTAGTAGGAACTCACGAAGATAATGGCTTTGCCCTGGGCTGCCAACGACGCCATGAGGCGATAGATTTCCGACTTGGTGCCCACGTCGATGCCGCGCGTCGGCTCGTCCAAGAGCAGCACGTCGGCGTCCTGGTGCATGAGGCGGGCCAGCGCCACTTTTTGCTGATTGCCGCCCGAGAGATGTTCGACCAACTGCTCGCTGGAACGCGCCTTGACGTTGAGCCGCTCGATCCACGTGTTGACCGCGCCGCGACGACGCCGCAGATTGATCCAGCCGAATCGGCTGTATGGCCCCAGGCGGCTGTAAGTCACATTGTCGGCGATCGTCTCACGCTGGGCGAGCCCTTCCCCCTTGCGATCCTCGGACACCAGGCCGATTCCGGCCCGATTGCGATGGTGCGGCGTTGGCGCCGTCAACGCGCCGCCAATGCGGATCGACCCCGAGCGCACCGGAGCCAACGCCAGCAAGCAGCGCAATAACTCGGTGCGCCCTGCCCCTACCAGCCCGGCAATCCCCAGAATCTCGCCGCGGCGCAATTGCAGCGACACGTCGCGGGGCGTGGTCTCGCCGGAGAGCATTTCCAGCGACAGCACGACTTCGCCGGGCGAGTGCGGCACCGTGGGGAACAACTCATCGACGTTGCGTCCCACCATTAGCGCCACGATGTCGCCTTCGGTCGTGCCCGCCAGCCATCCCTCACCGGCCACGGCGCCGTCGCGCAATACGACATAGCGATCGGCAATGCGGCGAATCTCTTCCAGAAAATGGCTGATGTAGATGACCGCGATCCCGGCCCGCTTCAGGTTGTCGATCACGCGAAACAGGCTTTCGACGTCGTGCTGCGTGAGTGAGCTGGTCGGTTCGTCGAACACGATCACCTTGGCGTCGATCACCAGGGCGCGGGCAATCTCGACCACTTGCTGATCGGCGACCGAGAGCCGGCCCACGGGCACGTTGAGCGGCAAGTCCTCGCGGCCCAACTGCGCCAGCGCCTTGGCCACGCACGCGCGCTGCGCCTGCGCGTCGCACCAGCCCCAGCCGCCGCACTTCCTGGCCGAGCATTACGTTTTCGACGACGTCCAAGTCGGGCGCCAGGTTCAATTCCTGGTAGATCATGGCCACGCCCGCCGTGCGAGCGGCGTGCGGCGTGCGCGGCGCATAGCGTGCGCCGGCCAGTTCCATCCGTCCGCTGTCGGGCGTGACGGCGCCGCTGAGCACTTTCATCAGTGTACTCTTGCCGGCGCCGTTCTCGCCGATCAGCGCCAGCACTTCGCCGCTCTTGGCCTCCAGCGAAACCTGCCACAGCGCACGCGTTGGCCCGAAGCTTTTGCTGATGTCGGACATCCGCAATAGCGCAGTTTGCATGGGCAAGAGCGTGGGTCAGTCGGCTTGGGGTGGATTGATCAGCTTTTTGAACTCGGGCTCGTCCATGTTCTCGGGGGTGGCCATCACCTCGCCGGTGTCGATGCGCTTCTCGACCGGCTTGCCTTGCAGGTGGGCCACGATTGCCTTCACTCCCTCGTAGCCCATGGCCACCGGATTTTGCAGAACGATGCCCTGGATCTTGCCCGCGGCCATCGCTTCGACCAGCAGCGGACTGGGGTCGAAGCCCACGAAGGCCACCTTGCCTGCCAATTCCTCTTGGTCGAGCGCCGCCAGCACGCCCACGGTGTCGGGCTCGCAGACGGCGAAGAATCCGTTGACCTTTTGGCCAAACTGGTTGAGCAGTTCGATGGCCTTGTTCTGTGCCTGCAGCGCCGTGGTGCCCGAGTATTGATCGTCGGAAAGCATGACGATGCCGGGGAACTCTTTCTTGAGGGTCTCCAAGAATCCGCGTTCGCGTTGTTCGGTGCTCTCGCTGCCCACGTTGTAGCGCAGCAGGATAGCGTTGCCTTTGCCACCGAGGCGTTTGCCGATCTCGCGTGCGGCCAGCACGCCGCCGAGATAGTTGTCCGTGGCGACATAGCTGACGACGACCGATTCGTCGGCCAATGCACTGTCGAAGATGACGGTGGGAATTCCTTCGCGCTGGGCGTCGGTCACCGAAGGCACCAGCGCCGTGGCGTCGAGCGGAGCCAGCACGATGCCGTCGACGCCCTGCGCGATGAAATCGGCCATGACGTTGATCTGCCCCTCGCGGTCGTTTTCCAACAGCGCGCCTTTCCAGTAGATGTCGACGTTGCCCAGCTCTTTGGCGGCTTGCAGCGCGCCGGCGTGGACCGACTTCCAAAAGACGTGCGTGGTTCCCTTGGGGATGACCGCGATTCGATAGCGCTTCTCGCCAGCAGGCGTCGCGTCGGCCGCGCTGTCGCTACGAGCGCAGCCGGCAACCGTTGACAGCAGGGCCGCAAAAACAATGCATCCATTCCAAAGCCGCGGCGGGCGCACATTGCGAGTTGCCGGCCGTGTTCGCTTTGCCAAAGAAGAGTTGTCCGCCATTGCTCGCCTTGCCACCATGGATGCTCGTCCACGCAAACGGGGTGCAACGTGTCGTCCCCTTGGCGTGAACCGTCAGGAAGACGAACGCCGGCCCTGACCGCCTCGCGAACCGCCGCGGCCACGGCCGCGTTGTCCGCCAGCCCTGGGATTCTTGCCGCGGCCTTCCATGTTCGTTGCGATCATGTAACCGAGCGCCTCTTCCCACGAGGGAATGGCACGGTGGCTGTTTTTCTCTCCTTGGGCACCGCCGGACTCGCTTCCGTCTTCGGCATCTTCTGCGTCGCCGCCGGCGGTGACCGTGGCAAGATCGTCGCCAAAGTCGTCGTCGTCATCGTCCTTGTCGGTACTGTCGGCGCTCTCACGAGGCCTGTCCGCCGACTCGGACTGCCCTTCGGCGGCGCGCTCGCGGCTGCGACCCGAACCTCGGCGACGGCGGCGACGGCGGCCCTTGCGTTCACGCGTCTCACCATCATCGGCCGGCTCGACAGGTTCCTGCTCGCCTACTTCGATATCCAAGTCGGTGGGCTCATCGTCGGCGGCCCCCTCTCCATTAGGCTCCTCGGAGGCGGACTGTTCGGCTTGCGGACGATCGCGGCGATTGCGCCGTCCTCCGCGTCGGCGACGGCGGCGGCGCCGCGGGCGACCTTCCTCATCCAGCGACTCGCCGGCCGACTCGGCGCCGGCCGCGGCCACGTCCTCGACCAGCTCGGCGTCGATGGTGTCCAGCATGTCGAAGTCGCCAATTTCGTCCTCGTCCGCGGATGTCGGCTCGCTGACCGGCTGTGGAGCCGGCTCGAAAGCCCGCGGCTTCGTCTGCTCGATCATCGACGGGTCGCGCTGGTAAGCCGGTTCAAACATGGAAACAGGCCGATCGCGGCGCTTTTCCACCGCTGGCTCTGCTGCGATCGGAGCGGACGCAGCCTCGACGGGCGCCGGCGGTGCTGGCTCGGCGGGCGACGCAGGCGGCTTAGGCTGCGATTGGGGCGCAGGTGTCAGCCCCAACGATCCGGCCAATTGCGACCAGTCGGTCTGCGGTCGGGGCGCGGGATTCTTCGGCGCTGCCGGGCGGGCCGATTTCGGAGGTGCGGGCGGGGGCGTTGGCTTTCGTTCCGCGGCCGGCTCTTCCGGCGGAACCTCGCGCGCCAGATCCGAAGCTAGAGAATTCCAATGATCGGGATTGCTCATATTGAAAATGTCTGTGTGCGTAAGTGGTTGGTGCGCGAGAATCGACCGCGATCGGCCGTCGGCGCAGCAAGGGCTGGAAGCGGAACCCAATGTAAGTATAAGACTTCCGCCAAGGCCTGCAAAGGTCGCCCCAACGCAAGTGCGAAACAGTTGCCATTGGTCGCCATTTGCGGCCGCCCCTACAATTGGACTGCGCCATCGGATGGACTGCGCAAGCGGACTGGGGACGCCGAAGCCGCTGGGAGCGTGGCGGCGCCCCGTTCGTGCAGCGACCGGAAACAACCGACCTACGGAGACTCGCACCATGGCCACCGTTGGGCGAAACGAGCCGGCGAAGACGGCCGAGTTTGTTGAGGAAGTGCAGATTGCCGGCCATATCATCGATAGCTTGATCCTGCCCAAGGTGCTCGATCTGATCAACGCGGCCGGCGGCACGTTCAACATCAAGAAGATTTCGGTCGGGCAGACGCAACGCGACCCGAGTTACGCGCTGATCGACGTGGGCGCCAAAAGCGCGGAGCAACTGACCGAACTGCTCGGTCAAATCAGCGACCACGGCGCCGTGCCCACCGCGCAGCAAGATTGCAAACTGGTTGCCGCCGACATCGCCGGCGCGTTTCCAGAAGGATTCTACAGTTCCACGAACCAGCGGACCGAAGTGCGCGTGTCCGGCCAGTGGATCGAAGTGGCGAAGCAGGAAATGGACTGCGGCGTCGCCGTCGATGCCAAGAAGCTCACCGCGCGGTGCGTCGCCATGAGCGACGCGAAGGTGGGCACGCCTTTCATCGTCGGACACGGCGGCGTGCGCGTCTTTCCGCAAGAGCGCTCCGCCGGGCACCAGGCGTTCGAGTTCATGAACAGCGCCGTCTCCAGCGAAAAGCCCAAGGGCGTGGCCATTCGCCGGGTCGCCCAAGAGCTCTATCATACGCGGCAAAGCGGCGGCCAGACGCTCTTGGTCGGCGGGCCCGCCATCGTACACACCGGCAGCGACGAACACGTCTGCCGTTTGCTGCGCGGCGGATACATCAACAAGCTGTTCGCCGGCAACGCGCTGGCCACGCACGACATCGAACAGGCCCTGTTCGGCACCAGCCTGGGCGTGCGTCTGGAAGGAGGCGATCTGGCCGAAGCGGGGCACGAACATCATCTGCGCGCCATCAATCGCATTCGCCGACTGGGCGGCATTCGCCGGGCGGTGGAGAGCGGCGCGCTCACCTCCGGCATCATGTACGAGTGCGTGCGCGGCGACGTCGATTTCCTGCTGGCCGGCAGCATTCGCGACGACGGGCCGCTGCCCGAGGTAATCACCGACGTCATCGAGGCGCAGCGCCAGATGCGCGAGAAGATTCATGATGTCACGTTCTGCCTGATGATCGCCACCACGCTGCACTCGATCGCGGTGGGCAATCTGCTGCCGGCTAGCGTGAAAGTGGTCTGCGTCGACATCAATCCTTCGACGGTCATCAAGCTCAACGATCGCGGCTCGTTTCAAACCGTGGGACTGGTGACCGACGTCGAGCCGTTCTTGCGTGCCCTGGTCCAGGAAATCGCTCTCTTGGAAAACGCGGGATGAACCGGCAGCCTTCCACGCAATCCGCCGGCGACGCACGAGGCGAGCGCCAACCGCGCATCTTGATGTGTCCGCCGGACCACTACGGCATCGAGTACGAAATCAATCCCTGGATGAGCCGCCAGCGGCAATCCGATCACGCCGTGGCGGTCGAACAGTGGACCCGGCTGCGCCAGGTGCTCGAATCGGCCGGCGCGCGGATCGAGCTGTTGCCGCCGGTCAAGGGGTTGCCCGACCTGGTGTTCACGGCCAATGCCGCGCTGATCTATCGCCAGCAGGCCGTGCTGGCCCACTTTCGCCACCAACAGCGGCAGGGCGAAGAACAACACGACGAAGCGTGGCTCGCCGCGCACGGCTTTACCGTGCGGCATTTGGACGAAGGCATGGTCTTCGAAGGCGCCGGCGACGCCCTGTTCTGCGGCGAAACGCTCGTGGCGGGCTACCGCATTCGCAGCGACGTGTACGGACATCAGCAGGTCGGCGCGATGTTCGCCTGCCGCGTGATTCCCCTGGAGCTGGTCGATCCGTACTACTATCACGTCGACACCTGCTTTTGTCCGTTGGCCCCCGGCGTGGCGATCTACTATCCCGGCGCGTTCGACGAGTACGGCCGCCGCGCGCTGGCCGAAGCCGTCGGCGAGTTGATCGAAGTGGCCGCGACGGAAGCGCGGCGTTTTGCCTGCAATGCCGTAGTGGTCGGCCGCACCGTCGTCACCAATACCGGCTGTCCGCAACTGCACGCGGCGCTGCGCCAGCGCGGCTTCGAGCCGCGCGAAACGCCGCTCGACGAGTTCGTCAAAGCCGGCGGCAGCGCCAAGTGCCTGACCCTCCGCCTCGACGGCGAAGAAGCCGCCGGCTGGAAGTACCCAAGCGCCGCCGGCACGCCCGAGTGACTCGCTATCTCGATGCGGGCCGAGAATTCGACGCCGACACGGGTCTGCAATACAATAGAGCCCGATGGTACGACTCAGGGACCGGCCGCTGGTTGAACGAAGATCCGATCGGGTTTGCGCGAGATCCATCGAATCCGGATAGGTATATGGGCAACGGAGCGACTGATGAAACGGATCCGAATGGGCGTGCGGTTGGAAATGAAAGGGGCTGCAAAAACGCAAACCCTCTTGTCCCAAAAAATGGCTGCGTCCGGCTCTGTAGAAAACTTGCTCGTCCGGCGTAATCCGAAAGCCCGTGTTTCCGAAGACGAAAGGCACCCGGCAGCTTGAATCGAGAATGCCACCGTGGCGTAGTTTTCGACAGCGCCAATGACGCGCCCTTTTTTCCCTATCCTAATTATCCCGCCATTCGTTCGTGAGCCATACGATGAACGAAGCGACCGGCGCCGTGGAAAACGCCACTGCCCAGGACCATGACCAGGCCAACAGAACATCTCGTTCGGTCGGCTTGACGACCACGGAATGCCACGCAGCGACGAGGATCGCCGCGACGGTCGTCAGCCAGAACAAGAATTTGACATTGAATTGTTGCGGTTCCATGCCGGGCATTCTAGCGACGGGGCCGCCGCTATGGGACGCCGAAACGATGACAATACGTGAAGCTTGCCGACTCTGAAGAAAACGTCATCTGCTGGCGTAACCCGCTAGCGGGCCTGTAATTCTTTTTGTGTCAGGCGAGCAGGGAACGTCATTTGCTTGCTATGCCGGGCATGCGGCCCTCGTAGAGGATGGCGAAGTGGTTGAGGGCCGCTTTCCAATGATGGATTGGCATGGTCCACTTTTTCGAGGCTTCGTGAATCGCCATGTAGACAATCTTCAAGGCGGACTCCTCGTTGGGATAAATCTTGCGGTTTCGCGTGAACTTGCGAATCACGCTGTTGACGGATTCGATCGCGTTGGTGGTGTAGATCGCTCGACGGATCGGCGCGGGGAAGTCAAACAGCGTGACGATGTCGGTCCATTTAGCGCGCCACATCTTCGTGATGGTCGGATACTTTGCGTCCCAGGCTTGAGCAAAAGCGTCGAGAGCGGACTCGGCTTCGAGAAGGGTCGCGGCCTGGTAGATTCTCTTCAGGTCGGCAATCACCGCCTTGCTGTCCTGGGTGCTCACGTAACGAAGCGCCGCGCGCACCAGATGCACGATGCACAGCTGCACCTGGGTTTGAGGATAGGCCGCGTGAATCGCTTCGGCAAAACCCGAGAGGCCGTCGATGCAGGCCACGAAGATATCGGCGAGGCCGCGGTTCTTCAGATCGGTCAGGCAAGCGAGCCAGAACTTGGCCCCTTCGCTCTGGCCGAGCCACAGTCCCAGCAACTCCTTGTGTCCTTCAAGATTCACGCCCAAAGCCACGTAAATCGTGTGCTGCGAGACGCGACCATTCGCGCCGCGCACGTGCACGACGATGCCGTCGAAGTACACGATCGGCCACAGCGCGTCGAGCGGCCGCGTGCGCCAAGCAGTCACTTCGGCGTCGAGGTCGGTGGTGATCTCCGAGATCAGCGTGGCCGAGACTTCCACGTCGTACAGTTCGCGGACGATCTCTTGAATGTCACGCGTGGTCATTCCCTTGGCATACAACGCGAGGATCTTTTCGTCGAAGCCCGGCACGCGTCGCTGGTGCTTGCCGATCAATTGCGGCTCGAAAGTCCCGTCACGATCGCGGGGCGTGGCGATGGTCAGCTCGCCCACGTCGCCTTGCACCGTTTTTTGCGAACGCCCATTGCGACGGTTGGGCTTGGATCGCTTGGCCAAGCTCGCCAGCGGCGGCTCGGCCCCGTTCGACGGCACCGCCCGCGGTTCGCCGCCAGGGGACACCGCCTTGCGCCCCAAATGAACATCCATCTCGCTGTCGAGCATCCGCTCCAACGCCGACTTCATCATCAGTCGCATCAAACCATTGAGGTCCTCGGCCGTCCTGGCCTGACCCGCAATCTCGCTTGCTAGCTGCTCCGCCCGCGTGCGTAAAGAATCATCCATGTGTCAATCTCCTCATCAGGAAAGGGTGACAAAAACTACCCATTCCTGCTAGCTGACACAAGATTCCTTACAGGCCCCGCTAGCTCGCCACGGTGCGTCGCGCGCTTCCGTGTCGCGCGCCTCCGTGTCGCGCACCAACAAGTCTCTGGCTGTTGCGAGGGGGGCAGTATCCATCACCGGCTTGACTTGCTCTTCGGTCAGCTTGCCCGACCATGGCTGCCGATCACGCGATTGCGTGAACTTAGCGGGACGCAAGCCTTCTTTTCGATGCAGATGACGGATAATGTTTGCGTCGCGTTCATTTAGTTCCTGTTTGGTTCAGTCCGCGATGTCGCGATCGTGTCATCGAGCACGACGAACCGATTGCCTGTCAGCGATTCCAGTCCGCGCCGCTGGCAAAAACCGCGACACTCGAACCGAAAAATTGACATTTACGCATCGTGCGTTATTATTTACGTAATATGCGAACTACTTCGACACTCGATGCACTATTGCCCAAGACTCGCCAGGGAATTCTGGCGGCAACGCTCGGGCAGCCCGAGAAGGCCTGGTACGTATCGGAATTGGCTCGCCGGATGGGGGTGCCCTCCTCAAGTCTGCAACGAGAGCTGCGTGCTCTTACCGCCGCCGGAATCCTGAAAACCCATCGCCAAGGACGGATGGTCTATTTTCAGGCAAACACGGATTCGCCGCTCTTTTCCGAGCTCCACGGTTTGATGTTGAAAACGGCTGGCCTGGTTGATGTGCTGGCCGATGCGTTGAAGCCGCTGGCCGCCAAGTTGCGGGTGGCCTTCGTGTATGGATCAATCGCCAGCGGCAGCGAGCAGAGCGAAAGCGATATCGACCTGATGGTGGTTGGTACGGCGTCGCCGGCCGAGCTTGCCCTGGCTTTGCGGCATGCACGCGAACTGCTGGGCCGTGAAATCAACCCAACGGTTTACACGCCAAAGGAGTTCGACAAAAAACGAAGGGCAAAAGATCATTTTCTGACGGCTGTGTTGGACAAACCAAAGCTCATTGTGCTAGGAAAAAGAAATGAGCTGGACAAGTCTGCTGACGAACAACCGCGTGGCCGCGGAACCGCCAAGCAAGGCGGAACTGGATAATCCGCGTTCGATCGTCGCTCGCAGTCTCAACGATGCCGTAGCGACAGGTCTTTCCGATGACGGGCGATTCGTGCAGGCATATGACGCCGCCCGGACATTGTCATTGATCGTCGTAAGGGCCTCGGGCTATCGGCCTAAGTCAAAGGGTGGATATCACGCCAATACCTTCTTGGCATTGGAAGCAGCCATCGCGGCCTTTGCGGCGCGATCGGCTTATTTCGATGGCTGCCGAATGAAACGCAACGTCTCTGAATATGATTTTGCCGGCGGCGTGACCGAGACGGATGCCAACGGTCTGCTCGAAGCCGTGCGAGAATTCGAAGTCGAAGTCGAGGGCTGGATCAAATCGCACCACCCGACTCTGGCCTGACCGGTTCACGGTACGGACGCCAAGCGTCGAGACAGCGATGCTCTGTCAGCGGCAAAATCACCTTTTTTCTATCGCGTACCCATGTCTCACGCATCCGTACCGCTGACTTACCGCGTGGCTACGCCCGCCGATAGCGACCTGCTGGGAAAGCTCAACCACCAGCTCATTCGCGACGAGGGCCATCGCAATCCGCTGTCGCCGCCTGAGTTGGCCGCGCGGATGCGTGACTGGCTGGCGGGCGAGTACGTGGCGGTGCTGTTCGAGCGGAAGCAGCGGGTGGTTGCTTACGCGCTGTTTACCGTGCGGCCGGAGGAAATCTATCTGCGGCAGATGTTTGTCGACCGCGACCACCGCCGCGCCGGCGTCGGCCGAGACGCGATCGCCCTGCTGCGGCGCGAAGTCTGGCCGCGACACAAGCGCGTCGTGGTCGAAGTGCTCAGCCACAATCACGCGGCCACGGCCTTCTCGCGCACGGTGGGCTTTTGCGACTATGCACTGACGCTGGAGTGCCTTCCGCCAGCAGACGAATAGCCGCCGGGCGCCGATGTTTCGACGTGAGTGGCTATGCCGTATTCGCTACGGCGTGCGAATGAACAGCGTGCTGTTGTCGGCCACGTTGAACAGCGGCCGGTACGGATCGTAGCAGCGGCTGTGGGTGCGGCGCCTGGGTACCACACCAGCGACATGACCAGGCCCCAGCTTTCGACCACTGAGTTGGGCAACGACGAGTTGCCGCGCGGCAGCAAGTAGTTCTGCGAGATGAGAATGGCATAGCTCTCGGAGATCGGAGCGACGGCATCGCCGCCGAACAGCACGTCGCCGTGGCCCGACAGCCCAACCCACATCCGCGCCCAGGCTCCATACGAGAAGTTCGCCCGGTAGTACAAGTTGTATTGATCGTTGGCCTGCCAGGTGACCGTGGGCGTGGCAAAGCTGGCCGGCGCCGTCCTGGTATTGCTGTTGGTGTGCGCCGCGGCCCAGAAACCGAGCTCGTGAAAGCCCCACAAATAGCTCGCCTCGGCCCTGATCTGCAGCAGATTCATGTTCACGTACCAGTCGTCGCGCAAGTAATCAAGCACGGCGCCCCCTTGTAAGCCGTGATTGCAACGTGCGCGGCGAAACAACCCGCCGGTGACGAAGAACTGCGTGCGCGAGCGGTCGGCGAAACCGGTGGAACCTTCGAAGTCGCTGAAGGCAATGTTGATGCCTCCCTGAGCGCCGATGCCCCGACTCTGCAAGAAGGGCATGGCGTAGTTGAAGCCTTTGTAAAACCCAAAGTTGCCATTCATGCCCAAGTCGGGCGGCCCCTTGAAGCCTTGCGCCGGTATACCCGCTCCAGTTGCGCAGCGCCGGATGATTGTCGATACGTTCGAACAACGCACACGTGCGGCCAAAGAAACCTTGCCCGTACGTGGACCCATTGAGACACGCGTCGCATTGGCCGCAACCGCCGCAGTCGCCATAGCCGCTCGTCGGTCCGGGGACGTAGGGGCCATCCGGACCGAAGTCCTCGACCGGTGGATAGCCTTCGACAAAGGAGCCGTCGCCGGGCGTGTAGCGTTCGACGTAGTGCTCGTCGCCCAGGGGCGGAGCGCCGGGATGATTGTCGTCGATCCAAGGCTCGCCGTCCGATGGCGCCATCAGGGGACTGTCGCTCGGCCCCAGTTCGACAAACGGATGGCCGAGTACACTCGGGCTGAGTGGTTCGTTGGTCGAGCCGCGCAAACGACTGGCGGGCTGGCGGTTGGCGGGCTGGCGGCTGGCAAATCGGCGGGCCGCCAGGTTGACCATCTCCGCGGCCCGGCCCCGATAGCGGGGGTCGATGTAGCGATGGCGCGGCTGCTCGTGGCCGATCTCTTCCGACGGCTCCATCATGCGCGGGGCCGGATCGACCGACGGAAAGCTCTGTCCCGCTCCCACGACGCGGGGCTGCGGCTGATAGGAGAACGACTGGCCATGGACGGCTGCGGCAATCCAGCACCAGGCAGCCAGCAGACAAACGGTTCGAGCGGTCGATCGAGGGGACAGCATGCACCGAGTCTAGATGAAAACGCCCCCCGCCCACCCCGGCGCACGGTACCGCAAGCCGTGGCTGGGGGCTGTTATCGGGATTCGCCAGCCAGAACTTTCGCCGAAATCGGAAAAGTTCTTGCAGATTACCCAATTTACGCGGCGCCACTGACTTGGCAGCTTGAGCAACTGTGGGTCCTGCACCACTTTCGGGTCGGCCGATACAATGCCGCCATGGCTTACGCAGCGCTGGCCGAATTCTTGGAGGAACTTTCAGGCTGCGGGCAGCTTACGCGCATCGCGGCCGAGGTCGACCCGGCTCGAAATTGCCGAAATCACCCGCCGCATTGCAGCCACTAGCGGCCCTGCCTTGCTGTTCGAGCGGGTTCGCGGCCAGTCGGTTGCCGTGGCCACCAGCGTGCTGGGCACCGAAGCCCGCGTGTGCCGTGCCCTGGATGTCGAATCGCTCGACGGCATCATTCCCCGCATCGAGTCGCTGGTGCGCGAGCATACGCCGCAGAATTGGTTCGAGCGTCTTAAAACCAGCGACGACGCGGCCGGCGTCAACAAGTTTCGGCCCAAGCCGGTCAAGGTGGGACCGTGCCAGCAAGTGGTGCGATTGGGCCGCGACGTCGACCTGGGCGCGTTTCCGTTGGTCAAGCAATGGCCCGGCGAATCGGGGCCGGCGCTTACCGGCGGGTTGCTCGTGTCTCAAGCGCCGGGCGCCGAGTATCGCTGTGTGACGGCCTGTCCTCTTGTTGCGCTAGATCACCAACGGCTGGCCCTGGTCGACGTGCGAGGCGGCGCGGCGACGCACCATTGGACGGCATTTCGCCAGGCGGAACAGCGCATGGCCGTTGCCGTGGTGCTGGGTGGCGATCCGGCCGGTTCGATCGCGGCCAGCCTCGAACTGCCGCCGGGCATCGACAGCGATCATCTCACCGGCTTGTTGCGCGGCCGCGCCGTCGAGGTCGTGAAGTGCCGCACCCATGGACTCGAAGTCCCCGCCGAAGCGGAGCTCGTGGTCGAAGGCTATCTCGATCCCGAGACGCCCGACGTCCGCGTTTGCCTGGGCGGAACATTGGGCAGGCAACATCACTTCGAGCAATCGGCGCCGGTGCTGCACGTCACGGCGATCACCCATCGCACGCATCCAATTCTGCTCACGCCGATCGACACCGGCGAACATGGCGACGCGGCCGCGCTGTTGAAAGTGCGCGAGCGGGTGCTGCTGCCGGCGCTGCGCACGCTGGCGCCTGGCATTGTCGACTTGCACCTGCCGGCGCTGGGCGGACTGCACCATTTTGCATTCGTTTCGATCCACAAGAGCTATCCGTTCCACGCCCGGCAAGTCGCCAGCGCCCTGTGGGGCAGCCAATCGCTTCGGCTCATCAAGTTCCTGGTGCTCGTGGACGCCGAAGTGAATGTGCGCCAGGTGCGCGAGGTGCTGGCGGAAATCGGCGCGAATGCCGCGCCGGACCGCGACATGTTTTCGTACGACGGGCCGATCGCGGAAATGGAATCGGGCTCATCGGCCCGGTTGGCGCGCCACGTTGGCATCGATGCAACGACAAAGATTACCGGTGAGCAAATCGGCCCCGCGACGGAGCGATTGGGCGGCGACGCCGAGATCGAGGAATTGGTCGACCGCCGGTGGAGCGAATACGGCCTGGAAACGCCCCGCTAGCCGCGCGCTGCTCGCAAACCGCGCGCACGATGGGGGTTGCTCGCCGCGGTCTTGGGTAGCCAGCGACGGTTTTTGAAGCACCCACCCGTCCCGGGTGTGTGGCAAAGAGTTGTGACAGTGGTAGGTGAAGTCGCAAGACTTCAGTTTGGGATCGGCTGAATTCTTGGGAATTCAGCTACGTGCCAGAGATCGTTGCCACACACCGTCCCGGCAGCCGGTTATCTTCTCCACTGGTTTGCGGTTATGATGGCGGATTCATTGGTGCTGGTTTTGGTCGAGTGGGCCTATGGCCGTTGACAAATCGGAAGCCCGCGTGCGGCGGATGTTCGGCGAAATCGCTGGACGCTACGACTTTTTGAACCATTTTCTGTCGCTGGGCGCCGACGTCTATTGGCGCTGGCGCACGGTGCGGAAAGTTCCCCCGACGGGCGAGGGCCCCGTGCTCGATCTGTGTACCGGCACCGGTGACCTGGCGTTGGCCTACAGCCGGGCCGCCGCTGGACAAACGCCTGTCGTGGGCGCCGACTTTTGTCATCCCATGCTGGTCATTGGCCGCGGCAAGGCCGAGCAGGTGCATGCCCGGCAAGTGACGTTCGTCGAAGCCGACGCGCAGCGTTTGCCTTTTCCGGACAACGCGTTTCAAATCGTCTCGGTGGCTTTTGGGTTGCGAAACGTGACGGATACCGACCAGGGATTGCGCGAAATGTTGCGCGTGTGCCGTCCCGGCGGACGTGTCGCCGTGCTCGAGTTTTCGATGCCCACGTGGCAACCGTTTCGGGCTGTCTACCAATGGTACTTCAAGCACGTGCTGCCGCGGATCGGCCAGGCCATGGCGCGCAATGCGGAGAGCGCGTACAACTACCTGCCCGAGAGCGTGGGCGAGTTTCCCTCCGGTGAATTGCTGGCCGAGCGGATGCGCGCCGCCGGCGCCAGCGAGGTACGCTACTATCCGCTGACCCTGGGCGTGGCGACTTTGTACGTGGGCACGAAATGACGCCGACTGGCAAACTCAACGACGCGAACATCGTGCTGGCCATTACGGGGGCCAGCGGCGCCATCTATGCCATGCGCCTGCTGCAAGTGCTGCTGGCGGCCGGTGCTCACGTCCATTTGTCGATCAGTGCCTCGGGCGTGCTGGTGATCAAGCAGGAGCTGGGCATCGAACTGGACCTCGATGGCTTCGGGCCCGAGATGCTGCCGCTGATGTCCGATGGATGTGCCGTGGCGCAATTGCCCCGCGCGATGGCGGAGGTGCTAAAGGGCGACCAAGCGGCAGGCGCCGCCGGCGCGATCATTTACCACCACTACGAGAACTTGATGGCCTCGATCGCCAGTGGTTCATTCCCGACCGCCGGCATGGTGATCTGCCCTTGCTCGGGCAGCACCTTGGGAGCCGTGGTACACGGGACCGGCGAGAATCTGATTCACCGCGCCGCCAGCGTGCACCTGAAGGAGCGGCGGCGACTGATCGTCGTGCCGCGCGAAACGCCGCTGTCGACCATTCAACTGGAGAACATGCGCCGGGCAGCCGAAGCGGGCGCCGTCGTATTGCCGGCGATGCCGGGTTTCTATCACGGTGTGGAGTCGATCCGCGATCTGGTCGATTTCATCGTATCGAGAATCTGCGATCAACTGGGAATCGAGAACACGCTCGTGCACCGTTGGGGAACGTAAGGGCCAATAGAGACATGCTCGCTCGGTTACGCACCATCTTGGAGATGATTCGCTTCAGCCATACGCTGTTTGCCTTGCCGTTTGCGCTGTTGGCAGCCGTGATGGCCTGGACAGCCGGCGCTCGCGGCAATCCGCCCGTGCCCTGGCGCTGGCAGGAGCTGCTGGGCATCGTGTTGTGCATGGTCACCGGCGCAGCGCCGCCATGGCCTTCAACCGCATTGCTGATTGGCGTATCGACGCGGAAAACCCACGCACCGCCAAGCGCCACATCCCCGCCGGCACGCTCTCGGTGAGCAGCGTGGCGATCTTTGCGCTGGTCAGTTCGATTGGCTTTGTCGCCAGCACGTTGCTGTTTCTGCCGAATCGCTTGCCGATCTACCTTTCGCTGCCCGTGTTGGCGTTTCTACTGGGCTATAGCTATACCAAGCGCTTCACGGCGGCAGCCCATTTCTGGCTGGGCGCGGCGCTGATGCTGGCGCCGATTAGCGCCTGGATCGCCATTCGCGGACAACAGGTGCTCGCCGATCCGGCCGACTTGCTGCCGGCCGTCGTACTGGGCGGCGCCGTGCTGATGTGGGTGGCGGGCTTTGACATCATCTATGCCTGTCAGGACGCGGAATTCGACCGTGCCAAAGGATTGCAAAGCGTGCCGGCGCGGCTGGGTGTCGCAGGCGCTCTGCGACTGGCGGCAGCTTGCCATTTCGGCATGGTCGCGCTGCTGGTGGCACTGATGTGGGTCTATCCGCCGCTGGGCTGGATCTATGGACTGGGCGTCGCGGCGGTGGGGGCATTATTGATCTATGAGCATTGGCTGGTGCGGCCCGACGATTTGGACCGAGTGAACGTGGCTTTTTTCAACGTCAACGCCGTCGTGAGCATCGGCCTGTTCGTCGTGGCCAGCCTGGACTTGCTCACTTCGGCCAGCCTGATACGCTAAATAACACCAACAGCGGTACTGGCGTCTTGCCGTGCACTCACACAGAAACAAAACGGTGCCCGAGCGTGCCGATCGAGCGAACCATGATTCGAGCGACCGAACCGACATTGGCATCGATTCGCGAAAAGGTGGAAGCCGGCCAGCGGCTGTCGTTGGACGAAGGACAGGTTCTTTTCCGCCCCGAGGTGCCGCTCGCCGAAGTGGGTGAGCTGGCCAACCTGGTGCGCAAGCGAAAAAACGGCAACGCCGCCTACTACAATATCAACACGCACCTGAATCCCACGAACGTGTGCGTGTATCGTTGCGTGTTTTGCGCGTTTCGCTCGGACTTGCGCAGCCCCAAGGGCTACTTGATGAGCGACGAGGAGATCCTCGCCCGCGGCGCCGAAGCCATGAATTGCGGCGCCACCGAGATGCACATCGTGGGCGGGCTGCACCACCAGATGAAGTATGAATGGTACCTGAATCTGATTCGCATCCTGCACGACGCTTATCCGCGCCTGCACCTGAAGGCCTGGACCGGCGTGGAGCTCGATTGGTTTTCGCGCATGACGGGGCGCGACATCCGCTCGATCCTGGCGGAAATGATCGACGCCGGTTTGGGGAGCCTGCCCGGTGGCGGCGCCGAGATCTTTCATCCCGAGGTGCGCGACCGCATCTGCGAACACAAGGCCGACGCCGGCCGTTGGATCGACATCCACCGTACGGCCCACCAACTTGGTCTGCGCACCAACGCCACCATGCTCTATGGCCACCTGGAGAACGCCTTCCACCGCGTTGACCATCTCGTTCGCTTGCGCGAACTGCAGGACGAGACCGGCGGCTTTCAAACGTTCATCCCGCTGGCCTTCCACCCCGACAACACCGGCTTGAGCCACATCAAGAAGGCGTCAGGCATCGACGATTTGCGCACCATGGCCGTGGCGCGGCTGATGCTCGACAATTTCGACCACATCAAGGCCTATTGGATCATGCTCGGCATCGGCACGGCGCAAACCGCGCTGGCGTACGGCGCCGACGACCTGGATGGCACCGTGCGGCACGAATTGATCTATCACGACGCCGGCGCCACCACGCCCGAGGTATTGAGCGTGGAGGACATTCGCCGCTTGATCAGCGAAGCCGGCCGCGAGCCGATCGAACGCGACACGCTCTATCACCGCGTGGTGCGCGACGGCCAGCAGTGGCGAACTGCTGAAGCCTTGGCGGCGGCCTGATTGGCCCGTTCGACTGGCACTCGTGAGTAGTGGCGCTTGGCCGATGCATTGCTACTTGCCCAATTGCAACCAGCGGCATAGACCACCACCTTTGACGGAATATAAAGCGGCAAAGGCATGACCATGAAGGCGAATAGCGTATTCACTCCTGGCGCATTTCCGAATCACACGTATGTCGAACGGACAGTCGACGGACTGGAGCAGACTGTCCAGGACGCCCTTGCAACACAAGGCCAAGTGGTGTCACTGTCCGGGCCCTCTAAGTCCGGCAAGACCGTGTTGGTTGAAAAGGTCGTGGGACGCGACTACCTAATCACCGTCCAAGGTGCGGGTATTCGTGATCCAGATGACATCTGGGAGCGCGTTCTCGACTGGATTGGTGCGTCTTCTACTGAGTCGAAGGAAAACAAATTCTTAGGATCCGTCGGAGCCGAAGTAGGCGCAAGTGGGTCGTCGTCGTTGTTGGGCCTCATGAAAGCAGAGGGAGGGGTCAAAGGTCAAGCAGATGTCGGCTACGAACATGCCAAGGAATCAACGTACTGTCGCGGTGGGTTGGCCCAAGTAGTAAAGGAGATAGCGAACAGCGAATTCACCGTATTAGTGGACGATTTTCACTATATGCCAAGAGAGACGCAAGCATCCGCTGCGAAAAGCTTGAAGGAAGCCGTGCGCCTTGGAGTACGGATTTGTACAGCCGCAGTGCGCCACCGTGGGGATGATGTAGTACGAGCAAACCCAGAGCTACGAGGTCGAGTCCGTGCCATCGACTTGCAGTACTGGCGAGACGAGGAGCTCCGGAGAATTGCGACGGTGGGATTTGCTACATTGCAGATTCAGATCGAAGACGAGATCATTGACACGATGTTGCGTGAATCCGCGGGTTCACCTCAATTGATGCAATTGCTTTGCCTCAACACCTGCTTCGTTATGAACGCGCGAGAACGAATGCCTTCTTCCAAGCCGGTCTTCATATCTCAAGAACAGTTGAACCGCGTTCTGGAGCAGACTAGTGCAAATACAGATTTTCGATCGCTCGTCGATGTCATCGATGCGGGACCAAAGACTCGAGGCACTGAGCGAAAGCTCTATGATTTCAATGACGCCACAAAGGGTGATGTATATCGGTGCGTTTTGAAGGCAGTTGCGTCGGATCCGCCGAGATTATCATTCCACTATGACGAACTTACGAGGCGGACTGCAGCGATTTGCAATGCGGAATCTCCCGTTGGCTCCAGCATTGTCGGCACCTGTCTGCATATGAGCCGACTTGCCCTTGAAAAATTTCCCAACGAGCGAGCAATCGATTGGGATGAGCAAAAGCAGATTTTTGATCTACCAGACCCATATTTATTGTTTTACCTTCGCTGGTCGGGTCGCCTCAACGAGGACTAGACGCGTGCGTGGTGCGTTCAGGGCACGCGGTAAAAAAGGTAACGAAGCTTAGGAAAAAACGCCCCGGTGCGCCGGCGATATGCTTCGTACGGTTCGCCGAACGTTTCGAGCAACCGGCGCTCTTCGTTCGGAGTACGCAGGACCAGCAGCGCGAACACAGTCAGGCCGGCAATGCCGATGGCGGCGCTGGCGGTCAGCAGTGTGACTGACAGCATCAGCAGTCCGGCGACGACGTAGAACGGGTGCCGCACATACCGATACGGACCATCGGTCACGAGCGTAGCGTGCTCGCGCGTGGCCACCGTGTCGGTCAGGTTCCTCCCCAGGCTGGCCAGCGTCCAGACCATCAAGCCAACACAAAGCACTCCCACGACGGCGCCCAGCCAGCGCACAAATCCGTCAGCGGCATGGCGGCCCACTGCATCCATGCTGGTCGAATCAGATACGCCAGCGCAAATAGCCACAGCGCCAAACCGGCCAGTCGCAGCACGACCGCCAGCGCCGCGCCTTCCTGGCGGCGATCGAACCGCTCGCCCGAGTGCGCTTTCACACGGTGATAGCCCACGACGCTAACTGTGAGCACAAGGATCGCCAGCAAGGCAATGCGAAAAGGAATCTGAGCCATGAATTCCGTGACCACGGACGATGGCGCAAAAAGTCGCCAACATCGAATGCGTCTTACCGCTGCGCGACGTAGTAGGCAATTGCCGCCACGGCGACCAGCACCGCGGCGCCGAACAATCGGCTGATCGCCAGCGCCACAAAGCTACTGCTCAGCGGAACGTCGATCCCCGAGCTTCCCGGCGGCGATTCGACCCAGCCGTTTTCACGCAGGGCCAACGTCGTCAAGCGGCGCGGGTGAAGCAGAGCGACCAGCCCGAGGGCGCCCAGGATGCCCAGCGCAAACCAGACCAGGGGTTCCCAGTGGGAGTCGAAGGTGGCGAAGAACGGCTGCATCGAATCGACCTCTCTTGCCCTATTGTACATGCGAGCCGTGCGTTGGTCTCTGTGCAAGCCAGTTGGTTAGCGTGCAACCGGTTGAAATCTGGGAGAGGAGGGCCGAATTTTCCGGCGAGCAGGCTTGCGCCGGCCAAATCCGAACGCGGCCGATCCGTCAGCCCACGTCGCCCAGGTCCAGCGACTTGCCGTAGCGGACCAGCACCATCCTGCGCAGCGAGGCAAGTTCCGGCCGCGCAAGCCGTGGATCGGCGGCCACCATCGCTCGGGCATCGGCGCGGGCTTCTTCGAGCACTTCCGTGTCGCGCAACAGGTCGGCGATGCGCAACGGCGGCAGGCCATGTTGCCGCGTGCCCAACAGGTCGCCCGGCCCGCGCATCTGGAAATCGAGTTCCGCCAGGCGGAATCCGTCATTCGATTCGACAAACGCGGCCAGTCGCTGTTGCGCCTCGTCGGTCGTGGCGTTGGAAAACACGCAACAATAGCCGGGATGTGAACCGCGACTGATGCGACCCCGAAGTTGATGCAGTTGCGCCAGGCCAAAGCGTTCGGCCCCTTCGACGGTCATCAGCGTGGCGTTTGGCACGTCGATGCCGACCTCCACGACGCTGGTGGCGACCAGCACCTGCGTTTCGCCGTGGCGAAAGGCCGTCATGGCCGCTTCCTTTTCGTTGGGAGTCATACGGCCGTGCATGAGCCCTATTCGAAAGGCTTCCAACTCGCCGTTGGCCAGCGATTCGTAAGCCTCGCTGAGACTCGTGGCTTGCACATCCTCGGATCCGTCGACCAAGGGCACGACGACGAAGCCTTGCCGGCCCTCGCGCAGCTTCTTGCGGAAAAACTCCCACCACCGCGGACGATCATCGGCCGGCGGCGCGTACGTGTGCACGGACTGACGACCCGGCGGCGCGTCGGCCAATGTCGTCACGTCCAGATCGCCAAACAGCGTCATGGCCATGGTGCGCGGAATGGGCGTGGCCGTCATCACCAGATAGTGCGGCTGGGCTTCGCCGCCGCGCAACGCCGCCCGCTGGCGCACGCCGAACTTGTGCTGCTCGTCGATCACCACCAGCCCCAACCGATCGTACGTCAATTCGTTGGCCACGACGGCTTGCGTGCCGACCACGATCCGCACCTCGCCACTTTCAATTTCGGCCAACAGCGCCTGCCGCGCTTTGGCCGTTTGGCCGCCGGTCAACAGCCCGATGTGCGTGTGGCTGCTGGCCAACAGCCGACTGAGCGTGTCGACGTGCTGCCGCGCCAGCACTTCCGTGGGCGCCATCAGCACGACCTGCGTCTTGTGCGCAACGGCCAGCAACATGGCGAACACCGCCACGATCGTCTTGCCGCTGCCCACGTCTCCCTGCAACAAGCGATTCATCGGGTGAGGCCGCGCCATGTCGGCGGCAATCTCCTCGATCGCCTGGTTCTGTCCCGCCGTCAGCTCGAACGGCAGCAACCGGCGGATGCGCGCGTCGATCTTGGCGGTCAGCTCCAGCGGAAAGGCCGGCAGCGCTTCGTACACTTGCTGACGCTTGAGCGCCAACGCCAACTGCAGGATCAATAGCTCCTGATAGACAAATCGCCGCCGGGCTTCCTCCAACTCCGCACGGCTGGACGGGAAATGCAGTTGCGCTACGCGCCGTGCGAATGGGCAACAACCGGTGCGCAGGAAGATACTCGGCCGGAAACACTTCCTCGAGCGCCTCAACGTATGTGTCCAGAGCCCGCCGCGTCAGGTTGCGAACGTGGCGCTGGGCCAGCCCCTCGGTCAACGGATACACCGGCAGCAGTTGCCCGCCCGGCTCGGGCTGATCGCTATCGACCACCCGCACGCGTGGATGCACCATTTCCCATCGCGTGCTGCGCCGCTTGGGCCTGCCCGAGACCAGCACGGTCTGCCCGTTGTGGAACTGTTCTCGCAAATAGGGCTGGTTGAACCACACCGCGCGCAGATGCTGGTTACCCTGGCGGACCAGCATGCCGAAGATCGACTTACCCATGCCGCGATCGGCCAGATCCGTCTCCTCGATCGTCCCCAGCACGCTCACCAACGTTCCTTCTTCCAACGCCTCGATCGGCCGCAGATCGGTGAGGTCCTGGTAGTCGCGTGGAAAGAAAAACAGCAAGTCGCGCACCGTGTGTACGTCCAGCTTTGCCAACAATTCCGCCCGCGCGCCGCCGCACCCCTTGAGAAACTGCACGGGCGTGGTGAGGTCCGTAGACGTCATGGCACGATGACAAGGAATTGGCGGTCCGATTGCCCACGATTGGGCGTCCCACCATTGTAGAAGATCGCCACGCCACGGCGAGCAAGCGCCGCCCTGCCCATCTTCGCACCACCTACCGCTTGCCGCCTTTCAGATACTTCTGATATGCGGCCACGGCCAGTTCGTCGCAGCGGTCGTTCTCGGGATGGCCGCTGTGGCCGGCAACGCGGATGTACGTCAGCTTGTGGCAGGCCACCAATTCGTCGAGCCGCCGCCACAGGTCTTCGTTCTTGACCTCTTTCCACTTGCCGGCCTCGCGGCGGCGCCAGCCGTTGGCCTTCCACTTGGGCATCCACTCGCTGAGGCCCTTGCCCACGTAGACGCTGTCGGTCATCAGCTTGACGTGCGAAGGTCTGGTGAGCGCCTCGAGCCTGCGCACCACGGCGGTCAGCTCCATCCGGTTGTTCGTCGTGTCTGCCTCGCCGCCGGCGCGCTCCATCTCCTTGTCCGACTTGGGATGGCGCAAGATGAACGCCCACCCGCCGGGCCCGGGATTGCCGCTGCAAGCGCCGTCGGTATAGAGCTCGACCTCGGGGTTCGCCGTTGTTGATTCACTCGATTTCGTGTGCATGGCGGCTCAATCGTAACTAACGGGCACGCGAGACGGTAGGGAGCCTCGCGCAAGAAAGAAGCCGCCACGATTCACTAGCTAGTCCCCGGTCAGCGACGGGCGTCAGTTCCGCCGGATGAACCGCGCGAGCGATTGGACTACGTCGTCGCGGCCGGGCTTTCCAATGCGTGCGGCGTGTCGCTGCGGCGGAAGCGGGGCGGCTCGTCCACCACGGCCGGCAGATTGGCGTCGAACTTGGGCAGATCGCTGCGCGTCCACGGCAGCCGGACCGTGAAGTTGCTGCCTTTGCCCAATTCGCTTTGCAGCGACACTTCGCCCCCCAGCAGCTTGCACAGCTCCTTGACGATCGATAGCCCCAGTCCCGTGCCCGAGTACTCGCGCGTCATGGCGTCTCCGCCGTTGAGCACGCTTTTTCCCTGGCGGAACTTTTCGAAGATGGCCACCTGGTCTTCCTCCGCGATGCCCACGCCCGTATCGGCCACTTCCAGCACCAGCATGTGGCTTTCGCGCCGTGCGCTGACCGTGATGCGGCCTCCCTCGGGCGTGAACTTGATCGCATTGGACAGCAGGTTGTTCAAAATCTGCTGCACCTTGGACTGATCCTGGAACATGTCGGGCAGGTTGCGCTCGATTTCGCACTCCAGGTCGATGTTCTTTCGCTCCGTGAGCGGCCGGGCCATGTCGCACTGGGCCGTCACGACGGCATCGACGCGGAAATCGGACAGCCGCACTTCCATCTTGCCGCTTTCGATCTTGGCCAGGTCGAGAATGTCGTTGATCATCTCCAGCAGCACCTTGCCGGAGGTTTGAATGTTCTTGACGTATCGCTTCTGCTTGTCGTCCAGCGCGGAGATCGATTCCAACACGTCGCTGAAGCCGATGATCGCGTTGAGCGGCGTGCGCAACTCGTGGCTCATCGTGGCCAGGAAGTCGCTCTTCAGGCGGTTCATTTCGTAGAGCCGCATGTTGGCCTGGGCCAGTTCGTCGACCTTCACGTTCAGGTTGTCGTTAAAGTTCTTGAGCTCTTCCTGATTGGCGGCCAGTTGCCGCAGCATGCGGTTGAAGGCCGTGGCCAGCTTTTCGAACTCGTCGCCGGTGTGCAACTCGGCCCGCAGCGCGATATCGCCGTGACTGATCCGCTCGCTCACGTCGCGCAGATGCTCCAGCGGCTTGACGATCACATAGCGCACGATGGCGTAGCTGGCGAGCATGGCCAGAAACACCGTGATGATGGCCGTGCCCAGCAGGATGGCGTTGTTCCAGTTCAGCGCCCGCTGCGAGTCGTCGGGCAGCGTCACCTTGACAATGGACGCGAGATCGCCGATGTCCCCATCGCCCCCAGCGAATGCAAGCTCGACCTTAAGGCTGGCGTGGCACAGCGCGCATTGATTGTTCGTGATGCGAATGGGCTTGTAGTATTCGTATACCGGCTTCCCGTCAACGGTGACGTGATGTTCGGCGAACTCAGGCATGCCCGTCCCGGCCAGGTCATCCACAGTCAACGTCTTGTGCAACGGAAACTTCGCTACGACTTTGTTCTCGAATTCGTCCTGGGGACCGTCCGGTCCATTGGGATGAATGAACCGCCAGTGGTACTTCCGGCTGGCCAAACCTTGGTTCAGATCTTCGACCACGTCTATGAATTCTTGTGCTCGACTATCATCGTCCAGCGTTTGAAAGTATCGCCAATGGTGCATGCTGACGATCGTCTCGATCAGTCCGCGGGCACTTTCGCGGCTGGCCTCGTACACCAGTTCCTTGGTGCTGCGGCCATACCACCAGAAACTGCCGGTGATCAACACCAGCAGACAGGCGCCAAACAGGAAGCGGCACTTCCGTTCGAGGCTGGTTTCGCCGAGAACGCGTTTTAGCGAGCGATAAGACATGCGCTTGGAGGGCTGGGGAAACGGATCCTCCCAATTTCTGTAGTTTAACGGAGCCGCTCGCGAAACACCAAGAGGAATGTCCCCCGGATGCGCATGCATTCTTGGCAAACCGCCGGCGGAACGAGCCTCCGGCGGACGATCTTGATCCCGAAATCACGGGGCCAGCTCGACGTGCTCGCTGCTGGTCGTCAAGCCACGCTCGTCGGTGAGGGTGATGAAACCCACTAACGGCCGTTCGGGTGGCAACGCGGCGCGGACTTTGTGAGAATCATCGTCATACGGGATCGCCACGCTCGTCCACGTTCGATCCTGCCAGCGGCCCTGGTCGGTCGTGTAGTGCAACTCGGCCTTTTCGATGGGCACTACCGCGTCGTAAGTTGCCACCAGTTCATTTCCGTGAATCTGCGGAGTCGACGCATTGGCCAGCCGCTTGCCGCCGGCCAGCACGCTATCAACAAAGGCGCCGATCTCCTCCGGTGCCCATCCGACCCCATGCCCGTGCGGCATGTTCACGGTCACGCGCAACGTCCGCGGCGCCGCTACCAGGCGGTATGACTTCTGATAGCTGTCCAACGGATAGGCGAAGTCGTTGGTGCCGTTGACGAATAACGTTGGGCAGCTCACGCCGGGCAAATGGACGGACGGATCGAAATTCGAGATCCAACGGTCGCGCACATCCGCGGCCATCGAGTCGAACGTACCCCGCTCCTGCCAGGCGCTGTTCTTGTGCAAGAAGCCACAGCCATACACCGGCACGGCGACTTTCAACTCAGGATCGATGCCCGCGACGATGCACGTGAGATATCCGCCCCAGCTAATGCCGGTGATGCCGATGCGCTCTGGATCGACTTCCGGCCGCGAAGCCAACAATGCATGGCCACGCAGCACCGCGGCGACGGCCTGATAACTCCACATGTCGGTCAATTCGTCGTCGTCAAAGGCGCGAAACTTCTCGCCGTCATCCTGCGGCGGGCCGCCCTCGGGCAAACATTCTCCGTCCGGCCCGTTGCCCGCCAGGTCCATGGCCAACGCCACATAGCCCCGCTTGGCCCAGAGTTCCGCCCATTCGGCAAATGCCTTGCCGCCGCCGCCGTGCACGAGCAACATGGCGGGAAACGGCCCATCGCCCTCGGGCCGGCCATAGTAGGCGAACACCCAACATGGGTGTCCTTGATAATCTTCGGTCTGGTAGCGCACGGGTGTGATCAATCCATCGGCCTTGCCCCATTCAGCGTGCGTCTCGGCAGCCAGAATACGCCCGACATCCCAAGGCTTCGTCGAGCGCACGGCTCGGCAGCGCTGAGCCAACTGCAAGCCGCCAACAGAACGAGGGACAAGTAAAAATTCACGCGTCGCATGATAGTTTGCTCGCAAGACACAAAGTTGGCGGGCCGCAAGTAACACCAGACTAGCTGGGCGATTCATCAACAGCAACGTCGTTCCGCCAACCCCTCGATCGAATCATTACGCACCGACACCAGACCAACGCCCGAGCGAGGGAAGCCGCTTACAGCATGTCCAACGGGTCGACGTCCGCAATCCACTGCACTTCGTCCGGCGGCTTATGTGCTCCGGTAGCGGCACGCACCGCGTCGCGCAATGCGGCCGCGTCGGCGCCTTGGAGTTGGATTTGAAACCGATAGTGCCCGCGCAGCTTCGGAATCGGCGCCGGCGCAGGCCCCAGGACGCGCCAATTGAATTCGGCGTTCGCGAGCGTATCGTGAAGATGACCTGCGAAGGTTTCGGAAAACTGGCTGGTCACCGGTTCGCTCGGGCCGCGCACGACCAGGCGGATCATTGAACCGAACGGCGGATAGTGCAACGCCTGGCGCGACGGCAGCTCGCCCTCGGCAAACATTGCATAGTCGTGCCGCATGGCGGCCACGATGGCCGGATGATCGGGACTGAAGGTTTGCACCAGCACGCGTCCGCCGCGCTCGCCCCGCCCGGTGCGTCCCGCCACCTGCGTCACGAGTTGAAACGTCCGCTCGGCGGCGCGAAAGTCGGGAAAGTGCAGCGCCGTGTCAGCGTTGATCACGCCCACCAGCGTCACGTTGGGAAAATCGAGCCCCTTGGCAATCATCTGCGTGCCCAACAGGATGCGCACTTCGCCGTCGCGAAACCGGGCCAGCGCGTCGGCGTGGCTGCCGTGCTTCTGCATGGTATCGCTGTCCATGCGCAGGCAGCGATAGTCGCGAAAGCGGGCAGTCACTTCCGCTTCGAGCCGCTGCGTGCCGAGCCCGGCGTAGCGGATGCCCTCGAACTGGCACTCGGGGCAACGATCGGGCGCGGCGATTTCATGGTCGCAATAGTGGCACACGGCCACGTGCTTGGCCAGATGATGCGTCAGCGCGATGTCGCACTGCGGACAGCGCACCACATGGCCGCAGGCGTTGCACTGGATGTGCGTCGAATAGCCCCGCCGGTTCAACAGCAGGATTACCTGACCGCCGTCACGCAGGGCCACGTCCATCGCGCCATGAAGTTGCCGGCTGATGGCGCCGCGGCTGCGTCGATCACGAAATTCGATCCGCAGGTCGATCGCGCCCACGGCCGGCATCGGACGATCGAAAACCCGTTTCGGCAGTGATACCAGCCGATACGCACCGCTTTGGGCCTGTTGCCAACTTTCCAGAGACGGTGTTGCCGAGCCCAGCACCAGGGGAATGCGCTCGCCAGCAGCGCGCCGCAACGCCACGTCGCGCGCGTGATAGCGCGGCGCCGTCTCCTGCTTGAACGACGTTTCGTGCTCTTCGTCCAGGATAATGATGCCCAAGTCGGGCGTGGGGGCGAACACGGCGGTGCGGGCGCCGACCACGACGGACACCTTGCCGTTGGCGATTTGTTCCCACTGACGGCGTCGTTCGGCGTCGCCTTGGTGGCTGTGTAATACTGCCACACGGCCGAACCGCGAGCGAAAGCGAGCTTCGGTCTGCGGCGTCAGACTGATCTCCGGCACCAGCACGATCGCTTGTCGGCCGAACGAGAGCACCTCGGCGATCGCCTGCATGTAGACTTCCGTCTTGCCGCTGCCGGTCACGCCGTGCACGAGAATAGTGCTCTGTTGGCGCGCATGCAGCGCTTGCAGAATCGCATCGAGCGCCAGGCGTTGCTCGTCGTTGAGCGTCAAATGGTCTTCGTCGGCCGCGGCATGCGCGACATCGCTGTCGCTGGTATCCACGCGGCGCATTTCCAGTTCCAGCAGTCCCTTCTTCACCAATGTGCGGATGGGTGCGGCCGTGCAACCGGTCGCGGCGGCCAGGCGCGCCAGCGGCATCGACTGACCCTGGTTTGCCAAGTGCTGCAAGATCGCCGTTTGTTTGGCCGAGAGCTTCAACTGGCTCAGCCGGGCTGCCACGCGATTGGAAAGCACGACGAACTGCATTTGGCGCGTTCCGGCCCGGCCGCGAACCCCGGCCGGCACGACCGCCTCGAGCACCTGCCCCCAACTGCACAGGTAATAGCCGGCCATCCACTCGGTGACTCGCAGCATCGATGGGCTGACCAGCGTCCGTTCGTCGAGAACGCTTTGCAGCGGTTTCAAACGCCGCTGGCTCGAACGCTGTTCGAGTCGTACGCAATAGCCGGTCACGGCGCGCTGGCCCCCCAGCGGAGCGCGCACGCGTTGTCCGGGCGCAATCGCACCGCGCAACGGCTCGGGCACGGCGTAGTCGAACGGTTGCTGCGGCCCCGTGGCAAACACGACGGTCGCCACCAGTTGCTCGCGCGCTTCATCCTCTTCCCACGGGGCGGGTTCGAGTTCGAACAGGCTGGGCTGCAGCGGCTTCATCCGGAGAGACCACTCGTGGCGGCGGCGCATCAGGTGCGCCGTGTAGTCAGGTGCTCGCCGAACGGATACGATACGGCGAGGGCGAACTTCGTCTATTCTCGCGACTTGAGACTCTCAAGCGAAGGGGCAACGGCTCGTGCGGCTGGGAATTTTCGGCGGAACGTTCAACCCCATTCACTTTGGCCACCTGATCCTGGCCGAAAGCTGCCGCGAGCAGTTGGCGCTCGATCGCGTCTGGTTTCTGCCAGCCGCCGTGCCGCCGCACAAGCAAGACAGTGAACTTCCGCCGGCCGAGCAGCGGGCCGAAATGATCGAGTTGGCCATCGCCGGTCATCCCAGCTTCGAAGTCTGCCGCTACGAGATCGAGCGGGGCGGAGTCAGCTTCACCGTCGACACGCTGGCCCGCTGTCGCACCGAACATCCCGACGCCGAGATCTTCTTCCTGATGGGCGCCGACTCGTTGGCCGATCTGCCCAACTGGAAGCGCCCCGAGACCATTTGCCAATTGGCGACGCCGGTCGTCGTGCGGCGGGCAACCATCGCAGGCGCCGAGCCGTCCACCGGCAAGCTGGACTACAGTGCGTTGAGCGGCCTGGTCACGCCCGAGCGACTCGCGGCGATCGCAGGCTGGCACGTGGAAATGCCGCAGATCGATCTGAGCGGCAGCGACCTGCGCCGCCGCGTGGCCGCGGGACAGAGCATCCGCTATCGCACGCCCCGCGCGGTGGAGAAGTACATCGAAAGCCAGGGGCTGTACCAAAGTGCGCCGTGAACTTCGAACCGGGGGGCAACTTAGGCTGCCTTGCGCAGCTTGAGCACTTTTTGCAATTCGGGAAACGGGGCAACGTCTTGGGGCTGCAGGGCCTCGCTCAAGGCCTCCAATACCTGTTCGAGTTGCTCTCGCGGGGGCAGGGCCAGATCGACCAACAGCCAGCGGCGACCCTGCAACTCGCAGGCGCCCCCGGCGGTGCCGCCAAACCAGTCCTGGCGCACCACAAAGCCCTGCCGCTCGGCCAACGCTAGCGCTTGCTCGAGTAAAACCACGCTGTGCATGAATCGCGTCCTTGCGCTTCGTGCTCGATCGTTCAACGACGGCGATGTCTTCGTCCGCTGGAAACGGATCGAGATTGTATCGGCTTGCCCTTCAGTTGCCCAGGCGTACCCGTCGATATCGACCAATGGCTATAAAGCATAGCCAATCAACCGGTTAAAGCACGTCGACTATCTCGGGCGGCGAGACCAGGGGCAGCGCGGTAAGACGGCAAAGCCGCGCGTTGTAGCCCGGCCTTGACTGCTAGCAAGTACCTCACTGCACCGCAAGGCAAGCATGCCCTCACGCGATCCCCACGCCACGGTAAGCTTGGAAGAGCAGGTGGCGATTCTCACCGAGCGCCTGCACGAAGCCCAAAAGCTCACGGCGCTGGGCGAACTGGCCAGCACCACCACGCACGAATTCAACAACGTGCTGACCACGATCATCAACTACGCCAAGATGGGGCAGCGGCACCAGGACCAGGCCACGCGCGACAAGGCCTTTGCCAAAATCCTCTCCGCCGGCCAACCGCGCCGCCAAAATCACCAACAGCGTGCTGGGCTTCGCACGCAACCGATCGACGGGCATCGAGCCGACCGACATGACGCGACTGGTCGAAGACGCGGTGTTGCTGTTGGAACGCGAAATGTCAAAGTATCGCATCGCGATCGACAAGCAGTTTCAACCGGTGCCCCCGGCGATGGTCAACGGCAATCAGATCCAGCAGGTGCTGATCAACCTGTTGATCAACGCGCGTCAGGCGATGACCAGCGGCGGCCAGGTGACCATTCGCCTCGCGTTCGACGCCGTCAGCCAATCGGTCGACCTGATGGTGCGCGACACGGGCAGCGGCATTCCGGCGGACAAACTGCCACGTATCTTCGATCGCTTCTTCACCACCAAAAGCGGTCCCGACGCCAGCGGCAAAGGGGGCACGGGCCTGGGACTGGCCTTCTGCCGAGATGTGATCGAAGCACACCAGGGCCGCATTCGCGTGGAAAGCTCGGTGGGCCGCGGCACGGCCTTCACGCTCAAGCTGCCCGCCGTTAGGCAACCGGTGGCAGCCCCGGCGCCGATCGATGTCCATGTCACTGGGGCGCCGCAGAATCAACACTCCGCGCGATAGTTTCTCAGGCTTCGCACGCGAGCTTGACAGCGGCGGCTAGAACGCGTGCGGAGCCGCATAGCCGGCCAGGCGCGTTTGAATGTCGGCCAGGATCTTCTGCTCGAGAATGGTGTCGCGACCCTGGCCAATCCAGCCGAGCGTGGGCTGCTTGCCGCCGATGGGGCTTTCGACACGTTTCAGCGAGTTGTCGTTGCGCAACTGAGCCGAATTGGCCAGCGTGACAGCGCCGCTCTCGGGTCGCGCCAGGTTTTCCAGTTCCTGGTAGACCTGCACGTCGATGGCGAATCCTCCCTGAGAGGGAATCACGCGCACGATTGCCGTCCGCCGCAGCGATTGCAGCGTGGCTTCCCAGCGCTGATAGGCGGTCACCGAGTCCTTGTTCCACGGCTCGAAAATCGTGGAACCGGAGCGGGGATACGTGTCGATGCGCCCTTCGGTCAGCAGATCGCCGACCTGCTTGACCCGGTCTTCCTTCTGAATGCGAAAATAGTCGTCCACCACGTCGACCACCTGATCCCACACGAAATCGCGATCCATCACGTTGACCGTGATCGGATTCGCCGGCGGCGGTGGAGGCCCCACGATGGCGCCCGGGGGTGGAGCAAGTGCCCCACAGCCCAGCACCATCGGCGCGCACAGCCACACTACCAGACGGCGCGCGACGCGCCACCTGCGGCCGGGTGCAGCCGGGTGCCAGCGGAAAACATCCATGTGAAACGACAAGATGGGATTACCGTCGTCAGAAATGGGGCGGTAGTGTGACGAAAACCTGCTCGGCGTTCAAGGGCAGGTCTCTCCACCCCAAACTCTCGGCTCTTCCCATTTCCGCAAGCAAGCACGCCACGCTAGCGACGAAGCGCTCAGCGTGGCGTGTGGAATCCGTCAGTTTGCTTGCGGCCTGCGGACTTCGTCAGAAGCCGGAGTCGATTGCTAGCCGCTGGCGGAGTTGTTCGAATTGGCTGAAATAGCCCTCGTTCGACGAGTGGACGTGCTCGGCCTCGGTGATGAATTTCATCTGGTCATTGCAGCCCACGTTGTGGTCGGCCAGAATCCGTTCGTACTCGGCCAGCTCGTGTCCATAGACGATCAGCAGCTTGTGTTCGTCGAACTGCACTTCCTGGGGAATCGCGGGATTCAACACGGCGATGCCCGTGCAACCATCGTTGATCAACAGGTCCTCGAAGTCGTAGAGGATGCTCTTGAGCACTGGCAAGTCGATGTGCTCGCGATACAAATCGACGTGTCCGTTGTTCTCGCGGTTGTGGCTGGTTTCCAGCACCACGTCCACTTCGAACCCCAGCGGATCGAGAATATCCATGAAGGTCTCGAACAGTTGCTCCTTGCTGGCGGCGCTCATCAGCACCGGCACGTTCGACTTGCTTTGTTCGTCGCGATAGACGTCGTGCCGATATCCCTGGCAGGGAATCACCTGCAGGTCGTACGAAGGTCGCACGGCGCCGGTGAGCGTGAAGTCACCGTAGCGCATCACGCCCAGATGCGCCTCGAGCTCCTCGTCGCTGAGGCGCTCGAAACTGCTGGTTGTATGCGTCGGCATTCCATCGCGGAACACGTTGCGGAATATCTTCTTGAGAAAACCCATCGGCGACCTCAAAGGGTAACGAAATTCGAGCCGGGATTACCGGGTGCGTGACTCGACATGAAAGCTTAGGTCACGCGGCGCCATGACTTCCATCAATTACTCTGTGCCATGGGGCCAAGTTATTCGCGCCCCGCGGTTTTGTCCCAGCAAAGCCCGCATAACCGGGCACTCCCGCCGAAACGTTTCGCACCCGGCCGACGACGAAAATATCCGCCGTTTCCGCGGCCTCGTGGACCGATCAGCGGGGCACGAATACAGAAATCTAGCACCCCTTTGCGCCCCCGCGCCCTATCTGGCCTCGAGGGCGCAAAAGTTGCGCCAGACCTGGAAAACCTGCCTGAAAACGCCGAATTTTCCTCCGGCACGGTCGCCGCAGACCACACCTTCGGCGAGACCGTCCGGGTTGCCGTGCGCGTCGAGGGCCGAGCCGGCGCGTGTCCCTGGCCGGAGGTGGCGATGGCAATACGCAGGCGATGGCAATACGCAACTGGCCATCGCCAGGGCTTCGCCGCTACAATCCCCTACCCCATCGTCAGGGGCCAAAGCGTTTGCAGTGGCTCTGTAGAAAACACTCGCTCACACGTCGAAACCGGCAAACAGTCCAGTCAGAAGCCACGCGATTTTCGAGTTCAACGACGTGCTTTCGACCGGTTTGAACATAGCACCCTGGTAGAGTTCTCTACAGAGCCGTTTGCAGTCCTATGCGTATTCCTGTTGGAACGAGGTTTTCATGCGGCGCGCCGTGCGGAGGAAATCGCCAGGCTGGGCCTGGCTCGCTTGTGGGCTGGCGCTGCTGCTTGTCGCCGGCTGCGGATCAAGCGGCGTCGACGCCGATAAGAATTCGCCCACGGCCACGTCGGCTGCACAGCTCACCAGCAAACCCCGCGAGGAAACGTGGGAGGTTTACTACCTGCAGGCGCGAAGATCGGCTACGGCCAGACCGTCGCGCGAGACGTCGATCGCGCCGGCCGAACGCTGGTGGAAACCGAGTCGGTCAATCACTTGAAACTCGAACGGTACGGCCGGCCGGTCGAGCAGCAAGTCACTCTGGCCACGCTGGAAACCGCCTCCGGACATTTGTTGGAATTTCGCACGGAAGTCTCGTTCGGTCCGACTCCGACCACCTTCAGCGGACACATCGACGGCGACGCGATGGTCGTGGAAACCAGCACGCAGGGAGCCCGCCAGGAAGTCCGCCTTCCCTGGTCGCCCGAGATCCGCGGCTTCCACGGCGCCGAACAGTCGCTGGCCCACAAACCACTCCAGCCGGGCGAAAAGCGATCGCTGCGGATGCTCGTGCCGCTGGTGAACCAGGTCGCTCGTGTCGAGCTAGCAGCCGCCGACTACGAGAAGACTCGCCTGCTGGACGGCGAGGCGGAACTATTGCGGATCGAGACCACGTCGAAATTGCCCGACGGCAACGTCATGGCCGAAACGTTGTGGGCCGACAAGCAAGGCGCCGTCCAAAAACGCCACATCGAAGGCATCGACCAGGAGTCGTTTCGCACCACCGAAAAGATTGCCAAGTCCCCGGCCGGCAGCGGACAGCCCAAGCTCGATATCGGCTTCAACACCACGGTCAAAATCGATCCGCCGCTCGAACGACCGCATCAGGCGCGCGAAATCCGCTATCGTGTCGAACTAGCTGGCGGCGATCCCCTGACGGCCTTTGCCTCCGGGCCCACGCAAACCTTGCGCGCCCTGTCGCCGCACGTCGCGGAACTGACGGTCCGCGGCATTCGCCCGGGCGATGCGGCCACGGACGAAACCGGCGCGCCAACGGAACCTCCGGGCGCCGAGTTCCTGGAAGCCAACAGCGTGCTGCAAATCGACGACCCGCGCATCAAGGCGATGGCGGCCGAAGCGCGTGGCGACGAAACCGATCCGGTCAACGTGGCGCTGGCGCTGGAGCGCTACGTCCATCGGATCATGGCGCCGAGCGATTTCACCCAGGCTTTTGCCACGGCGGCGGAAGTCGCCGAATCGCGCTCGGGCGATTGCACCGAGCATGCGGTGCTGCTGGCGGCACTGGCCCGGGCGTGTGGCATTCCTTCGCGCGTGGCGATCGGACTCGTCTATGTCGAGCGCTCCGCCAGCTTCGGCTACCACATGTGGACGGAAGTCTATCTCCGTGGTCAATGGTTGCCCTTGGACGCCACGCTCGGACAAGGGGGCATCGGCGTGGGGCACTTGAAGCTGGTCGATTCGAGTCTGCACGGGGCCACGGCGTACAGCGCGTTCTTGCCCGTGTCAAAGGTGGTGGGGCAGTTGAAGATCAGCGTGCTGGAGGAGCAGTAATTGCAGCGCTGGGCCGTTTGCTCGGCAAAGCCGCAAGCAGAGAGAAGAAAAAGTTGACCCGCTTTGATCGTTCGGGCACTGCGCGGCATCCCGCCAGCCTACCGAGCGACCGCACGCCCGTCATTAATCAGCGATGCCCCCTTTGCTCCCCCCGCCGTAATTAGACCTGTCCGGCTCTGTAGAGAACTCTACCAGGGTGCTATGTTCGAACCGGTCGAAAGCACGTCGTTGAACTCGAAAATCGCGTGGCTTCTGACTGGACTGTTTGCCGGTTTCGACGTGTGAGCGAGTGTTTTCTACAGAGCCGACCTGTCCCGTTTTCATCCCCAATACAGCTTCGAAAAGTTTCCGGCGGTGGAAGCTTGGGCACGGATCGCCATCACGACGGTACTGTTCCTGGAGCACGAGCGTGCGAAACGCCTGTGCGATCGCCGCTTGAGCCAGGAGCGTCGTCGTTGGTGGGAGTCTCAACGTTTGCACGGTTTGTGCGTGGCATACCGTCAGGAGTGCCAAGGCCAGGAGCTAAAATATCTCTCGCAGCGATTAAAAACTCCCGGTGGCGTCGCCAAACTGCAACGCCTACTGGCCGCCGCTCTACCCACGGAATTCCGGGCCGCGGCGTGATCCATCGTGAAATAGCGCAACTTCAAAACGCGCGAGCGAGGGACCTGCTCGCGCGTCCGTCTTTTTTGCCGCTCTCTCGCGTGCGCTTTGCGCTTAGTCAGTCATTAAACCCACGGCCTCTGGCCGTGTGACCCGAAGAGCTTCGGAGCGGTGCGTGGTGCATGGAGTTGCCAGACGGCATAGGCTGTCCTTCCGGGAAGGCCCGTTGGGGCAGGAAGGAGCAACCTATGCACGACTGGCAAAGTCTTTCCCACGTGCGGTGGGAATGCAAGTACCACGTGGTGATCATACCAAAGTTTCGGCGTCGGGTATTTTACGGACGATTGAAACGGGAAGTAGGGGCGATTCTGCGAGAGCTGTGTCGCCAGCGAGGAATCGAGTTGCTGGAGGGGCGCTGCATGCCGGACCACATCCACATGTGCTTGAGCATCCCGCCCAAGTACAGCGTGGCGCACACGATCGGGTTCCTGAAAGGCAAGAGTGCGGTTCGCATCCACCGTGAGTTGCTGAAGGAACGAAGGATGACAGGCTTGCATTTTTGGGCCGCTGGCTACTGTGTGAGCACGGTTGGGCTGGATGAAATGCGAGTGCGCCAGTACATCCGTGAGCAAGAGCAACAGGACGAACGGCAAGGCAAGTTGGATCTGGAGTAACCCTAGTGGCCCCAACGGGGCCTTCCCCATGTATCCGGCCCCTTCGGAGGGGCCTTCCTAAACCCACGGCCTCTGGCCGTGGTCGATTAGTGTTGATTGCGCCGGAGGGCGCCATGCTCAAAACGTTACTGGCCGATCGGGCCAGGTGGTGTTGGGTTCGATGGGATCGACGCGTTCGCTGGCCATCGTGGGCATGGTGGTCGGCACGGCGAGGCCGGCGATCCGCAAAAAGTTGCTCAAGATCGGGTAGCCGGCGTCGGTCAGAATCGACTCGGGGTGAAACTGCACGCCCACGACCGGCCACTCACGATGCGCGATGGCCATGATCGTGCCGTCGAGAGTCCACGCCGTCACTTCCATGCAGTCGGGCAACGTGGCGCGGTCAACGACCAGCGAATGGTAGCGACAGGCCATGAACGGGTTGGGCAAGCCGGCCAAGACGTTGTTCCCATCGTGGAAGACGCGGGACGTTCGTCCGTGCATTGGCTCGCCGGCGCGGACAATGCTTGCGCCGGATGCCGCGGCGATTGCCTGATGCCCGAGACATACTCCCAGCATCGGCACGCGGCCGGCCCATTGTCGTACGATGTCCAATGAGCAGCCGGCTTCGGCCGGGGTGCAGGGGCCTGGGGAGAGCACGATGGCCGCTGGATTGAACGCGGCGACACGTGCCGGGTCGATGGCGTCGTTGCGCACCACCTGCGTGGCGTGGCCAAGTCGTTCGAAGTAACGGGCCAGGTTGTGGACGAAGCTGTCGTAGTTGTCAATCAGCAGGATCATCGCGCTGGGGATCACTCCAATGCTCGCAGGAGTCCGGTGGCCTTGTGCCAGGTTTCTTCGTACTCTCGCGCGGGCACGCTTTGGGCCACGATACCACCGCCGACCGGCGCCTGCCACCAACCGCGGCTGGCGGTGACCGTGCGAATGAGAATGCTGGTGTCCAGCGCGCCATCGAAACCCAGATAGCCCAGCGATCCACAGTAGGCGCCGCGCGCGGTCGGCTCCAATTCGGCGATGATTTCCATCGCGCGCACCTTCGGCGCGCCGGTGATCGACCCGCCGGGGAACGCCGCCCGCAACAGGTCGATTGCCCCGCGCCCGTTCGCCAATGTGCCGCACACGGCCGACACCAGGTGTTGCACGTAGGCGTACGATTCCAGGCGGCAGAGTTGGGTCACCTGCACGCTCTGGGGCTGGCAGACACGCGACAGGTCGTTACGCAGCAGATCGACGATCATCACGTTTTCCGCGCGATCTTTCCCGCTGGCCAACATCTCCTCGCCGGCGTAGAGATCGGCTTCGGGCCGGGCGGTGCGCTGCCGCGTGCCCTTGATGGGGCGCGCTTCCACCTGATCGGCACGCACTCGCACGAATCGTTCTGGCGAGGCGCTGACCAGTTGCGTGTGGCCCAGATCGAAATAGCCGGCAAACGTGGCGGCATTTCGCCTCCGCATGCGGAGATACAACGACAGCGCGTCGTCCTGGGCCGACGCCAGTAGTCGCTGCGCCAGGTTGACTTGAAAGATGTCGCCGGCGCGGATGAATTCGATCGCGCGGCCGATGGCGTGCAAGTAGTCGTCCGATGAGAAGTTGCTGGTCAGTCCGGCCGGTCCGTCCACGGGAAACTGCGGCGCAAGCCGTTCGATCGGCAAGCGGTCCGCCGGCCGGGGCTGCTGGACAACGGACGCTGCCGGTCGGTCGAGCCAACCGCGGAATTGTGCCAAGCGCTCGGCGGCTCGGCGGCGACGCGCGGATGGTTCGGTTTCGGGAAAACCTTGCGAGATGAGCCACGCCCGTTGGTCCACGTGGTCGACGGCCAGCACGACGTCGTACAGCCCAATGGCCATGGCCGGAGTAGAGAATTCGTCGTAGCGCGGCCGAGGCAACGTTTCCAGCGAACGGCCCAGGTCATAGGAGAATAGACCCGCGGCTCCGCCTTGGAACGGCGGTAATTCGGAAAGCGTCGGACACGAGAACGCCGCCAGCCGTCGGGCCAGTTCGCTCAAGCCGTCGCTGCCATCGGCCGGTAGTTCGAAATAATCGAGGGGGTCGGCCGCTAGAAACGAATAGCGGCCCAGCATCGGATCGCGCCTGCGCACTATCGAGAAACAACATGTGCGGAAGATGCGCGAGTCGCAACAGCGCCGCTTCGAGATCGACGTGCGGATCCCAAGGCGCAACCAATGCGCCGGCGGCGGTTTCAAAGGGCTCGCGGACGTCCGCTTTCAAGATATGCAGACCTTGGTTAGGCATCGGTGGGATCGTCGGGATTCGCGGCCGGGTTGTGGTTCATGCGAGTCGGCCGATGAGAGGTTTCCGGCTTCGTCAAAAAGCCCCAGTCGAGCGCTTCGTCCTGTTGATATTGTTTGCCCAGGGTCAAGGCGGTGACGGCTTTGGCCATTTCATAGCCGAGATAAAAGGCGTGGCTCGGATCGATGGCATGCGCGGCTCTTGGCAGCAGTTTCTCAAACAACACGAACGGATCGGCATCCGCCAGGTGCAGTCCGGCGCTGATCGCATGGATCTGGCCGTTCTCGGCAAACAGGCGATAATTTGGATCTTTGATGTCCCTGGCAAGTTGCTCGAGCGTCTCGGCGCCCTGTGGCCGAAGTTCGGGGTCGCGGAGCATGACGAGTCGCGGCTCCAGCCGCTTGGGCAACGTTTTGTGCTCTTGAGCGTAGTAGACAAGCCGCCGGGCCAGGTCGCACTCGCGCACGCTGGTTCTGGCCCAGTTGATGACTTGCGTGGTGAGCACGCTGCGAATGCCCAACTCCTGGCAGAAGCCCAACAACATGACGTTGGCCGGCGCTGTCGCAATCGGTCAGCTCGGTGAGGTTGCCGAGGCCCATCATCATTTCGGCGTCGGGATAGCGCCTGCGCACGTCGAGATAGCGTCCCAGGCTGGCGGCGAAGCCGAATCCGATGGGTTCGAGGATCGGATCGATGCGCAGCGGCACGCGCTTGTCGGCCAGAAATTCGATCGTCTCGTCGAGCCCGGCCAGCGTTGCCGGATCGTCCGGCACGGCCACGACTTCGCAACCCCAATCGGGCGCGGCCTTGCGGTTGGAACGGTTGACGCTCAACACGAGCTGCGCCGGCGCCCGTGGCCAATTCGATTTCGCGCGGGTTCATGCTGTCGATGGAGACGCGATGCCCGATGTCGATCAGTGCTTCGACGGCCTCTCCGACCTCCCACCAGGGTTCGCCCGGGTCGCAGCCTAAGTCGATCACGTCAGCCCCGTCGGCGCGCAGGCGGGCGGCCTCGGCCAGAATGTCGTGCAGCCGAAGCTGCCGAGCATGGTTGATCTCGGCCAGGATCTCGATGTCGTACCGGCCATAGTCGGCGGCGAGCACGCCTTGGCCGAAGTATTCCGGCAAGCGCTGCAGATCGCGCGGACCGCGATCCACGGGCACGCCAGCAGCGCGTTCCACCGGCGCCAACTCACCACGGCAGTAGCCGGGCAGCAACACCAGCGTGGCGCCGCCCGGCACGTGCAGTCGCAGCGCCACCCAGTCGGTGGTCATCAGCGCCGCCACGGTGATGCCCAATACCTCGACGGTGTATTCAAAGCCGACCTGGGCGCAAGCTCGGCTAGAATTCGCCGCAGCGAAAACTCGGCCAGCCGCCCGGTGACGAAGTGAATGTGTTGTTGCATGCGCGTGGTGCCGCGAGTGCTACGATTGGCGCAATCCGCCGTTGACCGGCATCACGCAGCCGGTGATGAAGCCGGAGGACGGCGAGGCGAGAAAGCGCACGGCGGCAGCGACGTCGTCGGGCGTGCCCCAGCGCCCCAACAGCGCCTGATTGACGGCCGTTTCTTGCCACTTCTCCGAGGCGCCTTCGCCCCACTTGGTTTTGATCCAGCCCGGCGCCACGCAATTGACGCGCACGCTGGGGGCCAGCGAACGCGCCAGGCTTTTGGTGAAGGCCATGATCGCGCCCTTGGTGGCGGCGAACAGTTCGCCGCTGTCGCCAGCCATGCCGTGTTCGGCCTGGTCCCAGCCGATGTTGATGATCGTGCCGTGGCCCTGTTCCTTCATGCGCGCTCCGGCGGCCCGCGAGAGCGCCAACGTGGCTTGCACGTCCACGCGCCACAGCTCGTCGAGCTTGCGCTCGAACGGCCATTTTGCGGCTTCGTCGGTGAGCACGTCGGCGCCCGCGTTGTTCACCCAGATGTCGACCCCGCCGCGCCACTTCCAGGCCGCTTCCATCAACGGCTCGTGCGTCGCGGCATCGCCCAAATCGCACAGGACGACATGAGACTCGACGCCCGAGCGGCTGGCTAGCTGGGCGACCTGCTCGGCTTCGCTACGGCTGCTGCGGCCGTGAATGAGTACATCGGCGCCGCCGGCCGCCAGCGCCAGGGCGATGGCCCGGCCAATTCCGTGCGAGGATCCGGTTATAACGGCCCTTTGCCCGCAAAACTCGAGGTCGGCAGCGCTTTTTTCGGGAAGTCGAGTCATCGAACTGGTTTGACCGTTGCGTGGATATCGAAGTTCCATGTTGTTTGTAGCAACGCTCGGGGGTGCCGGGCAAGGCTGTACGCCCTGTCGGAAGTGGGCCAGATGATGGTCAATTTTCGACGAATCTGAACTATGATGGACGTATCGGACGCGCCAACTCATTTCTCCTCACAGGCGTCAAGGTCCCACGCTTCTATGCCCACCAACCTCATGGATCGTCTGGGAGTCACGGCGTACGCCTTTCGCGGCTACAACGTGACCAACCTGGGGCGCAGTGCCGAGCTGCTGGCTCATCCTGCGTTCGGGCCGATCGTTGAAGGCTATCTCAAGACGGCCAGCGCGATTTGCGCCACGGTCGCGCGCGCAAGGTCGACCTGGTGGATCGCATCCGTCGCAACGAGGAAACCGATCTCGACTCGTACGACGAGGCACTGTCGCTGATCGTGGCCATGGAATTGGCGCAAGTGCGGCTGCTGGAAGAATTCTTCGACGTAAGGCTCGACCGCGCTCGCATGATGTTCGGCTATAGCCTGGGCGAGCTGACGGCGGTCTGCGCCGGCGGGGTATTCGACCTGGAAAGCGCGTTGCGCGTGCCGCTGGAAGTGGCTGCCGACTGCGTGGCGCTGGCCGAGGGCGTGACCATGGGGGTGCTGTTCTCGCGCGGACCGCTGTTGGATTTCGAAGAAGTGCGTCGCCTTTGTGCCCACATCAACGCCGAAGGCCACGGCATGATCGGCATCTCGTCGTTCTTGGCGCCCAATACGGTGTTGCTGCTCGGCCAGAATGGCACGATCGACACCTTCGGCAAGCGCATGCACGACGTATTTCCGGCACGTGTCTATCTGCGCAAAAACGAACATCAGTGGCCGCCGGTGCACACTCCATTGACCTGGCAGCGAAACATTCCCAACCGCGTGGGCGTGATGATTCAGAAACTGCCCGGCGGTTTTACCAAGCCCAATCCGCCCGTATTTTCGTTGGTCACGGGCAAGTACAGCTACAACGACTTCAACGCGCGCGAGATTCTGTTGCAGTGGATCGATCAGCCGCAGCGGCTGTGGGACGCGGTGTACGAGACCCTATCGAGCCACGTGGAAACGGTGATTCACGTGGGGCCGGGGCCCAACCTGATTCCCGCCACGTTCAACCGCTTGCGCGATAACGTGCAGGCACAACTGACCGGTAATTCGCTCAACAAGCTGGGCCTGCGGGCGATGGCCCGAGCCGTGCGTCGGCCGTGGCTCACGACGTTGTTGCCTTCGCGCACGGCGTTGTTGCGTGCGCCGACCGTGCGTCACATCATCCTGGAAGACTGGCTGCTGGAACAACCGCTCAAGGAACCACAAACTCCGGCAGTGGTTCAGGGCGAAGCGGCCGGCAGCTCATAGCAAGCGGCTTCCTCGTTGCTGCGCACCAGCAGCTTCCGCCCCGCAAGCGCCGGCGGATTCCAGCACGTGCCGTGAATCGCCGGGAACCGCGCAAGCTCCGTGTAGCGTTCGGGATCGGCCATCACCAGCGCCACGTCGCCATTTTCCGCTTGAACCAGCAGCAGCTCGTCGGACAGCAGCACCTGGCCGTGGCCGTATTTGCCGCGTTTCCATTTCTTTTTGCCCGTGGCCAGTTCGACGCACTCCAGCACGCCTTCGTCCAGGGCGTAGGCGTAACTGTCGAGAATCACGGGGCTGGTGAACTTGGTTTTCAGATTGAGCCGCTGCCGCCAAACGGGCTCAACTTTCCACGTGCCATCTTCGTGCACGATGTGCCACAGCGCGCTGCCGTTGCCGTAGCCTTTGCTGAGCAGAATTTGGTCGTCGCCGATGGCAATGGGCTGCGCGACGCTGGGCTCGGCCTGGGCCTGTTCGAGCGCGCCCTCGGGCCACGATTCGCGCCACAAGACATGGCCGTCGCTCGGATCGTGCGCCACCACGCTCTTCGCGTTGACGATCACGATTTGCGGCACGCCGTCGAGCGTCATCACTACAGGAGAACTATAAGAGCTGGCGTCGTCGCCGCCGCTCCAGACGACCTCACCCGTACTGCAGTCGAATGCGACCAACGATTTGCCCTCGGGACCGCCGGCGCTGACGATCACTTTGTTCTCATGGATCAGTGGCGAGCAACTCTTGCCCCAGATGGGACGGACCGATTCGGCGCCGAACTCCGTGACGACGTTGTGCTGCCAGAGCTTCTGGCCGGTGGCGCCGTCCAGGCAGGTCAAGTGCCCCACAGCACCCATCGCATGGACTTTGCCGTCGTGGATGGTGGGCGTAGCGCGCGGGCCAATGCCGGCCAGCGTCTCCTCGAAGCGCACGGGGTTGGAATACACCCAGCGCGGTTTGCCGGTGTCGACTTCATAGCAGGTGATCAATTCCTCTTCGCCGCGCTGTTCTTGCGTGACGGCGAAGGGGCCGACCACGGCAAATGCCGACCAGCCGGCGCCGATGGGCTGTCGCCACAGTTCCTTCGGCTTGTGTTCGGACCAGTTGGCCGATAGGCCGACGTCGGTGAGTGTCGCCAGCCGGTTGGCGCCCATGAATTGCGGATAGTCGTGGATAGTGGTTTGTGTCAGATCGACCGTTTGGCCATCCTCGGTTTTGATCTTGCCCAAGGTCTCGTCGGTGTGCGGGGTCCAGCGAAAACGGACGTGCGGATAGATGTCGCCGGTGACGCCTTCGATCTTCAACGTCGCCACACCCAGCAGAACCGCGACGATGCCGACGGCGCCGACGATCAACCGGGTTTGCCGCGCCACCGGCGCAAAAAACACGAACCACACGAACAACAAAATGACGCCCACACCGGCGGTGGAAAACTTGGCCAAAAATGCATTGGCCGGAGAGAGGTGCTCGGCGCGCTGGGCGTAGTCCAGTGCCGCCAGGGCAATCGCTTCGAACAATACGATGAGGATGGGAATCGCCGGCGGCCGCGAGGGCTTGTGCGGCTGGGGCGATGCGGCGGGTTCCGCGGACGATTCGTTCGACATGGCTGACCCTCCTAGGGGACACATGGCCTGGAAAATAGGCGTTGCAAGACGGCGCCTACTTCGCGTCCAGCGAGCGCAAATACGCGTACAAATCGCTCAAATCCTGGTCCGACAGTGGATCGAGCAGTCCCGTGGGCATGAGCGATTGCGTGCCGCGCCGCACCGACGACTGATCGGTGTTGGTGATGCGCAGCGTGGTGTCCGGGTCAGTTTGCAGCAGCGTGGTTTCGGGCGACTCGTACACGATCAGCCCATGATACACTTGTCCGGAGTTGGTGACGACCACGGTTGTTTGATAAGCGGGCGCGACTTCCAGGTTCGGCTCGACAATGGCTCGAAACAGATCGTTGCGCGAAAGCCGTGCGGCCGCCCCTTTCAGATCGGGCCCCAAGTGGCCGCTTTGTTCATGGCAGCGGTGGCAGGTGCGGGTTTGGAAAACGCTCCGGCCTCGCACGGCGTCGCCGGACTCCCAATCGACGTCCATCAGCCGCGCTTGCCAGGCGGCCGTATCGGCGGAAGCATTTTGGCTCAACAGTTGCGCCGAGCCTGGATAGTAGTCCGCGAACAACTGATACCAGGCTCGCCACACGCGCTGGGGATTGTCGTCGGGATCGACGCCCGAGTTCTCTTCCGTCCAGAAGTTGAGCAGCCGTACGAGGGTCTGGCGCGGTTCGCTGCGCTTCGTGTCGCTGCACGCTTGCTTGAGGGACTTGAGCGCCGCGGCCAGCTCAGTTCCGGTGCAGTTGATCTCAAGTTCGATTAGCGCGTCAGCCGCTCGCTGGACGGCCAACGGGTCGGCGGACGCCAGTGCGGCCACGAATTTCTGGCGGTCGGCGGCACGCGGGTGCTCGGCCAGTTCGCGTACCACCGCGTCGCGCAAGCCCGGATGTTCCCAGGCGGCGACCAACAGCGGGTATGCTTCGTCCGGTTCGAGCCGACCGACGAGCGCCACCAGATCGCTAGTGGGTTCATCGCCAGTCGCTTGGCAGGCGCTCCACAGCTTGTGTGTCGCGACGCGCTGCAGCATTGACGGCAAACGTTCGGCGAACAGCGTGTGCTGTGGCGCGCCAAAGTCGTCGTCGGCGACCATCGCGGCGGCCAATTGCGGATCGTGGCGGCAGAGCTCGTCGAACGCCTCGCCGATGCGCGCGGGCCAGTTGCGGCTGGCAAACTGCTCGAGCGCCGCGAGCTTCGGTTGCAGACGCAGCAGTGCGCTGGACGTGGCCGAAGTGTCAGCCGCACTGCGAGCGGCCGGCAACCGCGACGCCACGATCAGATAGTGGATGTCGTCTTCGACACTCGAAGCACTCAACCACTGCCGGGAAATGGCCGGCACTAGCCCCGGTGCGTCGGCTTCCAACATGCCGAGTAGCCGGGCAAGCTCGCGATTCAGTTCGGCGTCGCTTGTGGGAAACAGCGGCGCCAGGTTCGCGGCCAGCATCTGTCGCGTGGCGACGTCGACCACTTCGGTGAGGTTGCCGGAATAGCCCGAGTAGACTTCGGCCTGTCCTTCGCGGGTGCGCAAATCCCCCAGTCCGATCTGCAAGAGACGCACGGCTTCCAGCGCGAGCCCCGGCTGCGTCGAGGCCATGGTTTGCACACAGCGCAGGCAGGCACGAAGATCGCCGTTGGCCAAAGGGGGTTTGGCGACAGTCGACGTATCGGGACATTGGATCCAAAGATCGCCCAGGATGCGCTGCCAATCGGCTGGTGACGTTGGTTCGATACTCGAGGCGTTCTCGCGAAACGCCTGATAGCTTTGCCGTCCTGCCCGCTGGGCGACCATGATTGCGGCAGCACGCACGCGACGATGAACACTCGTCAACGCGGCCTGCCAATCGGGCTGCTCGGTGGCTTCAGCATCGAGTTCATCCGCCAGCAATAGCGACTCCCAGGCAGCGCGGGCAACCGCAGGATCGCCGTCGGACGTGAGTCCCGCGAGAATCTGTTGGGCATCGGGCAAATGGGCGGCGCGACCTAACGCCCAGGCGATCCGCGCGCGCAAGGCGGCTGGAGAACTCTTGGCGACGCGGGCAGCCCACTGGGTATCCGGTCCGCCGCACAATTCTACGACGATCTCGACGGCACGCACGCGCTGGTAGAGCGGGCGTGCTTCGTCTTCGGCAGCATGCTGGAAAGTGGGCACGCCCAATCGGTCGGCAATCGGCCGCCAGCGCGCTCGCGACCAACTGGTGAGCGGCTGCTCGGCCGCGAGAACCCTTTGCAGGTCGCTGGTGGACTCTGGCGCCGTAGCAGACGCCGCCGTCGCCCGCACGCGAAAGACGCTGCCGCGGGTGTGCCGTCCGCCGATGGCGACGAACAAGTCGCCAGCCGGTCCGACGGCCAGATCGCACGGTGCGAAGCCATCGTTGCCCGTCGACTTTGCGAACGTCTCCGCTTCGGTGCGATAGGTGTCGTCTTGCGGCGCCAATGGCAAATAATATACGCGGCCCAGGCTCCAGCAGGCCGAAAACACGCCGCCTTGATAGTGCGGGCCGAATGCGTGATGGCGATACACGACGAGTCCGGTGGGGGAGCCGCGGCCCATTTCGGCCAGCCGCGCGACGCTGTCGAAGAACGACGGCGGGCGATTCCAGCCGCGCATCCAGCCCATCAACAGCCAGCCATGTTCGCCGCCCGGTGCGATGTCGAACAACCGCGTGGGGGCATACCAGGGCAAGTGATGATCGCGCTCGCCGTCGGAATCGACCGTGAACAGGTGGCCCGCGGCGTTGAAGTCGAGATCGTACGGATTGCGAAAGCCATGCGCCACCACGTCCAGCGGCCGGCCATCGGACGAAAAACGCACGACCGCGCCGGAGCGGGGATGTTCGACCGGCGAACAAGCGGTGGAGATCTGTTTGGTCGAGACGCCGGCGTCGTTGCCGCAGATCAGGTAGTAACACCCGTCCGGCCCGCGCACGATGCCGTTGGCGCCATGTTCGGAATTGCCCAGCCGCGTCCAGATTTCGGGCGAACCGTCCGCGACGTCGTCGCCGTCGGTGTCGAAAAGCCGCATGACGGATTTGTCGCCGGTGCAGATCAGGTCCGGGCCGTCGAAAACCATTCCCTTCGCGCCGCTGGCGGGCACGGAGGAAAAGAGCGTACCGCGGTCGGCCCGTCCGTCGCCGTCATCGTCGTGAAGGATTTTTACATAGCCCGCGCCGGCCACGACCACCCGGCCCTTGGCGTCGATGGTCAGCGAGTAGATGTCGTGTGCCAGCGCGTCATCGGCATAGAGCGAGACTTCAAAGCCGGGCGGCACTTCCAAGCCCAAGTCGTTCGCCGCGTCGGCGCGCGGGATTCCGCGGAAACTCAACAGAAAAACCAGCAGCCCGGGCAACAGTAGCGGCGGGAGTCGATGAGGCGGGCACGAACGCATAGGTCCATGCTAGCCCGTCGAGCCGTCGCGAACAATCGCTGCTTCGGCTCGTGTTTCAGCTGGGGCGTAAGAACCTGTTCGTAGTTTGTTTGGTAGTTGGTATTGTTGGGAGGTGGAATTTGGTGGAGGGTTTTGTTGCAAGTCCAAGGAGGGACGAGACATGGCTGGCGAAGCACGGAGTGATCGGCAGCGGCGTGAAGTCGCGGAGTTGGCGAAGGGGTGGGGTAAATTGTTGGCGCGTGAGGTGTTCCCCGACGGCGTGGGGCTGGATGTCGACCTGTTCACGATGGAGGAGATTGCTGTCACCGCTGCCAGGTCACTGGTACGCGGCGCTGTCGAGACCATGACCGGCGATCAGAACGAGGCGCTGGCAAGCGAACATCCTTGTCCCGGCTGTGGCAAGTCGTGCCACTTGGACCACCGCGTTCGGACCGTCCAGGTTCGCGGCGGCACGGCCGACCTGGTGGAACCGGTGGCCCACTGCTCGACTTGCCGTCGAGATTTTTTTCCCTCTGCGTGGGGTACTGAAGATTGACGCGCATGGCTATAGCCCCACGCTGCCGCACCGGATTCTGCTGATGGCCGGCACGGCGGATTCGTGTGAGGCGGCGGCGACGGCCTTGCAGGTGGTCGGTGAAATCGAGATTTCGCCGCGCACGGTCAACGAGCTGGGCGCGCGGTTCGGCGGACAATTGGCACGACAGCGTGATGACCGCACGCGTGCCTATGTCGAGCAGCCCTTGCCGCGTATTGCCACGCGCGTCGAACCGCCTCCGCGTCTGGCCGCCGTATTCTGCGATGGGGGACGGATGCGGACGCGTGCTTGCGGGGGCGGTCACGGGATTCATCAGCCGCACTGGCGAGAAACCAAGAACGCCGCCTTCCACCGCATGCAAAGCGCATCGCACGAGGTGGACCCGCAGCCGGAATTGCCCGCCTGTTTTCGCAATCAGGCGTATGTCGAAAAGCTTGTCTTGGGCCTGAAAAAGGCCAAGAATCCCCCCTCGGAATTGATGCTTGCCGCGGCCCGGAACGAGGTTCCTCAAGCGCTCGATCCGCCGGAAGAGCCGCCAAGCTGGCAGCCCAAGTCGCTCGTTCGCACGTGCGTCAGCTCGCTAGCCAGCAGCGAAGAGTTTGGTCCCCAGATGGCTGCCGAGGCCGACGCGCGCGGCTTCTTCACCGCCGCCAAGCGCGCCTTTCTCGGCGACGGCCAGGCCTACAACTGGACGATCCAACGACGTTGGTTCGAGACCTTCACCCCCATCGCGGACTTCATCCACCTCGTGGAATATCTCTACGAAGCGGCCCAGGCGCTGCACGCCGACCTGACGGCGCGGTGGACGCAGTACGTCGCCTGGGCCCGCGCGTGTTGGCAGGGGAACGTGAAGCAGGTTCTCGAGCAGTTACAAGACCACCTGCGGTTGCCGGGCGTGGGGCGGGTTGCTTCCACCGAGGTCGATCCCCAAAAAATCGCCCAGCGCACGCTGACGTATCTCACCAACAACCGCCCGCGGATGGACTACCCACGCTACCGGCGCGAAGGATTGCCGGTCACCAGTTCGCTGGCGGAGTCGCTCGTCAAACAGATCAGCAAGCGCGTCAAGGGAACCGAAAAATTCTGGGACGACGGCCCTCGCGGGGAGGCCATCCTGCAAATCCGCGCGGCCGTCATCTCCCAAGACCACCGCCTGACGCGATTCCTCCGAGACCGCCCGATTTCCCCCTACTCCCCCCGCTGCCGCGACCCCAACCACGCTACCGCCGCCTAAAATACGAACAGGTTCTTACGCCCTGACGGCTCGTGTTGCTTCGGCTGCTGGCACTCGATCGAGGTATTCCGCAGGCAGTGAAGCAGGGCGGCCGGCATGCCCAGGCGATACTCAAGTAGCCGGCTCAATGTGCCGTACGCTCATTGCTGCAGCAACTCGGTGAACTCCTCCTCGCTGAGCACGGGGATCCCCAGTTGGCGGGCCTTGTCGAGCTTGCTGCCGGCCTTTTCACCGGCCACCACGAAGTCGGTCTTCTTTGAAACGCTCGAAGCGGCACGGCCGCCGAGCTTAGCGATGAGTTCTTCGATGTCGTCGCGGCCGTAATTCGCCAGCGTGCCGGTGACCACGAACGTTTTACCCTCGATGCCAGCCGCGCGGCGACGAGGCGGCTTGTCGGCCGTCATCTTCACACCCAGCTTCCGCAAATCGTCGATTGCATGGCGGCCAAATGCGCCGTGGACGAACGAGTGCACGCTCTTGGCAATGACGGGGCCGATTTCATTGATGGCCGAAAGCTGTTCGACGTCGGCCTCACGCAATGCTTCGATCGAATGAAAGTGGTCGGCCAACACGGTGGCAACTCTCGCGCCGACGTGACGGATGGAGAGTGCATTGAGCAGCCGGGCCAAGCCGCGTGATTTACTCTTTTCGATCCCTTCGAGCAGTTTCTCCGACGACTTCCTTCCCATTCGTTCCAGGTCGACCAGGGTGTCTAGCGTCAATCGAAAGAGATCGCCATAGTTCTTGACGGCGCCGGTCTCGACGAGTTGATCGACCAACTTGTCCCCGAGTCCTTCGATGTCCATGGCGCTGCGGCTGGCAAAGTAGCGCAATCGCTCTTTGACTTGCGCCGGGCACTCGGCGTTGGGGCAGCGGATGTAAACTCCGCCTTCGTCCTTGACCAGCTTCGTGCCGCAGACCGGGCAGTCGGTGGGAAACACGAACTTGCGCGGATGGCCTTTCCGTTCGTGCTTTTCCACGCGAACGACGTGCGGAATGACCTTACCGGCCTTCTCCACCACGACGACGTCGCCGATTCGCACGTCTTTTCGCTCGATTTCGTCGGCATTGTGCAAGCTGGCGTGCTGGACCACCGTGCCGGCCAGCTCAATCGGCGCCAAATCCGCCACCGGCGTGATGGTGCCCGCCTTGCCGACTTGCACGCGAATGTCCAGCAACTTCGTGGGACCTTCGAACTTTTCGAATTTATAGGCGATGACCCAGCGTGGGCTTTTGCTGGTGGTACCCAGCCGCTCGCGCTGGTCGAAATCGTTCACCTTGAGCACCAGCCCGTCCACTTCGAAGTCGAGCTCGTGCAGGCCTTCGATCAGTTCTTCGCAATGTTCGACGGCGGCTGCGAAATCGGCGAAACATTGCACATGTGGCGTCGCGGGCAACCCGTAGCGGCGCAGCTCGTCGAGAAACTCCATGTGCGTCTTGGCTTGTAGGCCCTCGACGTAGCCGACGCCGTGGCAAAACAAACGGAGTCGGCGCTTGGCGGCGTCGCGGGGATCGAGCAGCCGAATACTGCCCGCCGCGCAGTTGCGCGTGTTGGCATACAGCGGTCCTCCGGCCTGCTGCTGCTCTTCGTTGAGCCGCACCAGATCGGAGTTGGTCATATAGACTTCGCCGCGCACTTCCAGCACCCTGGGCGGTTTGTCCGACAGCTTCAACGGACAGTCGATCACCGTGCGGATGTTGTGCGTAATGTCGTCGCCGGTACGGCCGTCGCCGCGCATGGCGCCCTGGGTCAGCAGCCCGTTTTCATAGGTGACGCTCACCGCCACGCCGTCGATCTTCAGTTCAACCACCCACTCGACCTTCTCGCCGGGCAGCATTTTCTCGATTCGCTGGCCGTATTTCAGCAACTCGTCGACGCTGTAGGTGTTCTCGATCGACAGCATCGGCAAGCGATGATGCACCGGCGTGAGCGACGCGACCGGAGCTCCACCCACCTTTTGCGTGGGACTGTCGGGAGTAACCAGGTCCGGATGCTTCGCTTCCAGCTCTTTGAGCCGGTCCATCAGCTTGTCGTACGCTCGGTCGGAGATTTCCGGCTGAGCATCGACGTAGTATTTGCGATCGTGATAGCGAATCTCGTCGCGCAGCTTCTCGATCTCGGCAGCGGCGTGCGTCATACGTTGGCTCGCGCTTCACCAGCTCGCTACTGGGCCGGGCGGCTGCACTCGGCAGCCACGGTCACCTGTTGAGAGGAGGACGAGTTGGGCACCATGCACAAGAACTTGAGCGGCACGTTGCCCGTATTGCGAAACTGGTGTACCTCGTCGGGAACCACGAACACGACGTCGCCGGCCGACAGTTTGTGCTCCTGGTCCCCCTCGTAAACCACGCCCGAGCCTTCCAGCACGAACACTTCGTGCTCGTAGGGATGGCTGTGCCGGGGCGTGTATCCACCGGGAGCCACCTCGAACTGTCGCATGGCAAAATTGGGCGCGCCCTGCTGCTCGTCGACGAGCCAGCGGACCTGACAGCCGGATGCGCCTTCCATCTGGACCGGCGCCTGGTGGACTTTCTCGTAGTGGTTGACTTTCATGACTTACTCCTGTGACAAACGCACGATGCGATCCGGCGGGCCGGCCGCCTGTTCCACCCCGCCTGGCCGGATCATTATACGGCAGTGTACAAGAGTATCCTACTGCGTTTTTCGGCCGTTTGGCGAGTCGACGGCCCGCCTATCGTGCGAGGCGTCTTCAGCCGGCTTTCGCAGCTCGCGCCAGCGGTCGAGCGCCATGGCCGCAAACGATGCCAGCGCAAGAGCACTAACTCGATGGCCAACAGTACCATGCCATGCTTGTCGAGAAACTCCGTCAGCGGATGGCCGTCGTTTTGCCGCGCCAAAGCCGGCGAAAGGGCGCGATAGGCCATCACGCTATACGCGCAGGCAGTCACGAGAAAGACGATGCCCAACAGCACCAGCAACACATAGAACGGATTGACCGGCTCGCGGGCCTTGGCCATGGCACAGCACTCGTGCGATAAAAAACCCCGAGGGACGACTCCCAGCGCCGCAAACGTCTCCTCCAAGGAAACTTCACAGCCGTCGACCTCGAGGTGGTTGTCCATGGCTCATCCGAGCCCGGGGCAACCGCCACAATCTACTCAAGCGCCGGCCAGTTGGCAAGACTCTCACGTCGCGCTGCCGGATGCTAGTTGCTCAACCAACGCGCGGAACGTTTCGCCCCGATGCTGATAGTCGCGAAACTGGTCGTGACTTGCACAACCGGGCGAGAGCACGATCGAATCGCCGACGCGCGATTGCCGGCAACACCAGTCAAACGCCGCGGCCAGTTGCTCGTCCACAAACACTTTGCAGTTGGGGCCCGCATCGCAAATTGCCTCACGCAACGACGCGCGGGCGGCGCCGAACAATGCTGCGCCATCCACGCGAGCGGCCACCACCACTCCCAATGTGCGCAAGTCCGCGCCTTTGGCGTCTCCGCCGGCCAGTAGCCACAAAGGACCATCGACGGCCGCCAGTGCCGCCAACGTTGCAGCGGGCGAGGTGGACTTCGAATCGTTGAAAAACCGTCGACCGCCGATTTCTCCCAGATATTCCAGGCGGTGCGGCAGCCCACGGAATTGCCCCAGCGACCGGTGGATGTCTCGCGGAGCCACGCCGGCGAACTCGGCGGCTGCCGCCGCGCACGCGGCGTTCTGGCGATTGTGCTCACCCGGCACGGCCAGCGCGGACACGCGCTCCAGCGGCCAACTCGGGACGACACGACCATTGGCGAGTCCGCGCAGCGCAGCACTTCGCCATCGGTTTCGTTGAAGACGACCGCCGCCGAAGCGGAGACTAGCTTTTGCTTGGATGCCCTGTAGTTTGCGTAACCGCCGTGCCAATCGAGATGATTCGGCGAGCAGTTCGTGACAACGGCCAACTGGGGCATGCGGCATGTTGCGCTCAAGTGCGCCAGTTGAAAGCTACTCAGTTCGAGCACGACGAAGTCGTCGGCGGACATCGAATCCAAGTCACCGAGCAGGCTGCGACCAATGTTGCCTCCTAGCCAGGCGCGGCGGCCAGAATCGACCAGCATTGCGTGCAGCATGGCGCATGTCGTCGTCTTGCCGTTGGCGCCAGTCACGCCGATCACCTGTGCCGGGCAGGCCTCCAGAAATAGTTCCGCCTCGGAAATGAGCCGAGCGCCGGCGTCTCGTGCCGCACCTAGAGAGGGATTCGCGGGGCGGACCGCCGGATTAACGACGACGAACTCGGTCTGGAAATCGGCCGGGCGGTGTGGGCCCAAATGCACGGCGTCGAGGTGCAGGTCTGCAAGCTCGCCCAGTGAATCGGCAAGTGCTTCCGCGTCGGCGGTGTCGCTGACCGTAACGCGCGCACCGCGACGGGCAAGATAGCGAACCGCGGCGACTCCGCCGCCATGACGTCCCAGGCCCATGACCGTCACGCGGCGGCCGCCCCAATCCACGTCCGCCAATTGCTCGGCAGGCCGTGGTAGCGCAGCGACATTTACCGACAATCCGACGGCCATGCGGCTTCCTGCCGGCTGAGAGCGTGATTCAATTCCATTCGGCGATCATGCGTCGCGCGGCTTTTAGTGACGGTTCGAGCGCCTCGGCCTGGTCGTGGGAGCAGTCGGCCACGAACGGCTCCAACATCTCCAACGCTCGCACCGGTTCGCCAGTACGCAGGTAGATCAGCCCTAAGTCGCGCCGTTCGTCGGCACACTCGGGCAACAGCACCGTCAATCGCCGTTGCACGCGCAACATGCACGGCCAGCGTTCCTGCATGGCGTAGGCGGTCTTCAAATTGCGCAGCACGCGGGCGGCGATTTCCAATGTCGTGGCCGGACGAAAATGACTTTCGCAAACGACGCCGCGCTTGCCGACCATCTGCTCGATCCGCTGCCGGCAGGCAGCCTGATTCAGTACGTCGCCGGCGCCGAAGGGATCGACGTACCAGGTGTCCGTACCCTGCTGGCAACCGAGTACGAAGTGCCCAGGCGTGTTGACGCCGAAGGTGCGTACTCCGGCGCGGGCCGCCACCCCCATGTACAGAATGCCCAGCGAAATTGGAATGCCGCAACGGCGCGTGAGCACTTCGTTCAAATAGCTGTTGCGCGGGTCATAGTAGTCGTCGTGGTTTCCGTGGAATCCTTCGCACTCGTACAGCACGCGGCTGATGGCCGCCAGGCGCTGCCGCGGGCAACGTGTTGGCCCGGCATCGCGCACATGGCTGCAGGCCACGCCCAGTTGATCGATCTCCAGCAAGCAGCCTACACGATCCAGATCGGGATACGCGTCGCCGGCGAACTCGAGCATCAGATGCACCAGGTCGACATCGTCCTGGCCGGCGGCCAGTTTTCCGAACTCGTGATTGCTCGCAGGCTGGGACATCGGCTCGTGGGGGCGTTGCACGGGCGCGGATGGCGGACAGTTTCAAGCTGATGATTAAGTTTAGGAGGGTGGACCGGACGCGACAATCGAGATTTTCGCTTCCGCCATCGCCCACGTCGTGGGCCACAATCTCCGTCGGCGAAGCATGGCAAATCGCGGTGATTTTGCACGAAATAGGCGTTTCCTCGCCGGGCGTCGGCCTTTGTGGATCCGGCCGATCTCGGTATGATTACCCGTCCCCGGACTGGACCTTGGTTGACATTCTAACGGCCGATCGAAGCGCACCGACGCGGCAGGATGCCCCGTCAGGCGATTGCTGTCGGCTAGCAGCGAGAACGACGATGAGCGAGTTTCGCATCGAGCGAGATTCCATGGGCGAGGTGCGCAGTGCCTGCCCAAGCCTATTATGGCGCCAAACCGAGCGCGCCCGGGAAAACTTTCCCATTTCCGGCTGGCCATTGCCGCCGGCGCTGATCCACGCGCTGGGTCTGGTGAAGTTGGCGGCCGCCACTGCCAACCACGAGTTGGGCAAATTGACCGGTAGCGGCAAGAATCCGCTCAACGACGAGCAAGTGGAAGCCTTGATGAATGCGGCGCACGAAGTGGCCGCCGGCAAATTCGACAATCAATTCCCGATCGACGTGTTTCAAACCGGCTCGGGCACATCGAGCAACATGAACGCCAACGAGGTGATATCCAATCGGGCGATCGAATTGACCGGAGGGGATCGCTTTCGGCCGAGAAGCCGATCCATCCCAACGATCACGTCAACATGGGGCAAAGCACCAACGACATGTTCCCCACGGCCATTCACGTTGCCGTGGCCTTGTCGATTCATAAGGAGCTCATCCCCGCGCTCAAGCGATTGCACGACGTATTGTCCGACAAAGCGCGCGCCTGGGATGACATCATCAAGATCGGCCGCACGCATCTGGCCGACGCCACGCCGATTCGGCTGGGTCAGGAGTTCAGCGGATATGCGCGACAACTGGCGCTTTCGGTCGAGCGGGCTCAGCGGGCGCTGGCGGCCGTGAGCGAATTGCCCGCTGGCGGCACCGCGGTCGGCACGGGCATCAACACGCATCCGCAGTTCGGCGCCAAAGTTGCCTCCACGCTGGCGCAAGAAACCCGCATCGGTTTCGTCGAGGCTGCTAACCATTTCGAAGCCAACGCCAATCGCGACGGCCTGGTCGAATGCAGCGGCGACTTGCGGGCCATCGCCGTGTCGCTGTTTTCCATGTCGAACAACATTCGCTGGTTGAGCAGCGGTCCACGGTGTGGATTCAACGAAGTCGTCTTGCCCGATCGGCAGCCTGGCTCGTCGATCATGCCCGGCAAGGTGAATCCCGTGATGTGCGAAAGCATGATGCAGGTGTGCGCCTATGTGATGGGCAACGACCAGACGATCGCCTTTTCCGGGGCCACCGGCGGCAACTTCGAACTGAACATCATGATGCCCGTGATGGGCATGACGGCTCTGGAAAGCTGCCGGCTGTTGGCCAGCGTGACCAGTGCATTCGTGGATTTTCGCGCCTTGGAGATGGAGCCCAACCGGGCGCGGTGCGAGGCCTCGGTCGAAGGGAGCCTGGCGATGGCCACGAGCCTCAACCCGCACATTGGCTACGAGAAGGCGGCTGCTTTGGCCAAAGAAGCGTTCAAGACCGGAAAAACAATTCGCGAACTGTGCCGCGAGCAAAAGAATCCTACCGGACGACGTGCTCAATGAAGCGCTCGATCCGCGACGCATGACCGAGCCGCACTAGCCCAATCGGGCGACCGTGTGCAAACGACAAGGATGTCACTTTCGGGAACAAGGAGGTTCACCATCATGAATACTCGCATTAGCTGGACGGCAAGCGCCCTGGCGGCATTGCTGCTGTTCTGCATGACGCTTCCTCTGGCCGCCGACGAAGCAACGCAGGCCGAGCCATCGCGGCTGCAGGTGCGACATCTCGAAGACGGCGACCGCGTGCGCGTCGAAGTGGGTACTGGACGTGGGAATAGCGTGAAGCTGGTTCCCTTCCCCGAAGACTATGACGAGAGCCAAAGTCCGCCGAAGTCGGCCCGCGCGGCGGAACCCGGCCGGTTGCAAATGCCAACGGCCCAGCGCGAGAACCAGCCAGTACAATTCACCGAGCCGGCAACGGCAACGGAGCCTGCGGCAACCAAGTCCGTGCAGCGACTGCCAGCCGCGGAGGTTTCGCCAAAGTCAGACTTCCATCCGCGTTTCCGCTCGCCCGGCGTGCGACAAGCACAGCATGTCGAGCCTGCGGAGACAGAGCGACCGGCCTCGCGTGTCGTCGTCGACACGGAAGCGGCGATTGATGACGACGCCAGCCAGGAATCTCCCGGCGCCTCGTACCGCGCCGAGCCGATGCCAGCGGCAGACGCCGACGGCAAGTCGCTCATCAAGTCAGCCTATGCCAGGAGCAAACAGGCCGAATCGGAGGCCGAGTACAGCGAGATCATCGACTTGTGCCGTCGCGCGCGCGAGCTGGGCCTGAAACCGTCACACGAACAATACGCGGCGAACTTGATGAGCTGGGCCTACAATCGCCGCGGTGAAGCCTGGATCGAACAGCAGCGCGAGGACGAGGCCCTGGCGGACTTCGAGGCCGCCGCGGATCTGAATCCCGATTCGTGGCGAGCCATTCACAATCGCGGCGTGAGCTACGCCGGCCTCGGTCGTATCGACGAAGCTATTGCCGACTTCGATCGCACCGTCCAACTCAATCCGCGATATGCCAACGCCTATTTCAACCGGGGCGAGCTGCTATACACCCAAGAACGCCTGGAAGAGGCGATTCGCGACTACCAAACCGCCATCGAGCTTGGGCCGGCCGACGCGGCCATGCACAACAGTCTGGGCCATACGTACTATCGGCTGAAGCGCACGGGCGATGCGCTGCGCGAATATGGCAGAGCGCTCGAACTGGACGCGAACTATGCGCCGGCGCTGGTGAACCGGGGCGACGCCTATGTCGAAATCGGCCGCTTTGGCGATGCGGCGGCTGACTTTCGAGCCGCGATCACCGCCGATCCCAGCATGGCGCGCGCCTACCAGGCCGCTTCCTGGCTGATGGCGACGTGTCCGGATGGGCACTATCGCGACGAGAAGTTGGCCGTCGAGGCCGCCAACAAAGCGCTGCAACTCGATGGCGAGAGCTACCGCAATCTGGAAGCCTTGGCCGCCGCGCAAGCCAGCGCCGGTCAGTTTGCCGAGGCCAAGCAAACGCAAGAAATCGCCATCGAGAAGGCGCCGCGTGAGCGGTTGGTCGACGCCGAAAAGCGGATGGCCCTCTATCAGAAGGATTTGGCCTATCGCGAGGTTTCGCGACAGGACTTGATCGTCTCCAAGCAGTCACAGCAAGAGGAAGCCGCCGAAGAGCGGAAGTTCCCCGTGCAGCAGGCCACGGCCGAAGCGCCGTTGGACGAACCCGAGGAGGTGCTCTATCCCGAAGATGAGATGGGCTACGACAACTCGATGGACCGGCGGCCTATCCCGGCCCCTCGGAAACGCGGCTTCCTGCCCTCGCAGTTCAATCCGTTCAACCGTTCGCGCGTCGACCAGCGGCAACCGCAATCTCAGCCGCGCACTTTGCCCAAACGGCCTAGCCGGTCGCGAACGCCGCAAGCAGTTCGCCCCTGGTAGGCGGCGCGTCGCATCGCCGGCCCTCGCGTCGGTCCGATTCCCTTGACTGGGCGTCGAGGATCGCCATATTGACTGTACATCCATCTAGTACGGTCAATGGCATCCACGCCCACGCTGCAACAACGGAGTCGAACATGGCAGGCGTCGCCGGATCCAAGGCAAAGAGCGGGCCCACTCTCTTCTCGGGCGACGACGGTCTGGCCGACGTGCTGGACGCACTCGTGCTGGAGCTGACGGTCGTCGACCGGGACACGATCGACGAATTGCGATCGTATGCCGCCGGCGCCGAGCGCGAGCTCTTTGCGCTCAACGCGCTGCGGATCGGCGTGTTGGCGCTGCGGCAGGCCCGCGGCCGCGTGGACGCCGATCTGATTCGCCAAGAAACGGCCCGCATGCTGGCTGGCATGCAAGGACAGTTGGCCGCGCACGCGTCGCAAATGAACGAAAAACTGACCGGCGCGCTGAAGGATTATTTCGATCCGCAAAGCGGGCGGTTTCACGATCGCGTCCAGCAGTTGGTCAAGCCCGACGGCGAGTTGGAGCAGTTGCTGCGGCGGCAGATCGGCAGCGAAGACTCGGAGCTGGCCAAGACGCTGGTCGGTCATTTCGGCCGGCAAAGTCCTCTGATGAAAGTGCTCGACCCGAACGAGTCGGAAGGGTTGCTCAAGGCGCGTAGCGCAAACGCTCGATACCCAACTGGCCAACCAGCGAAACCACGTACTACGTGAGTTCTCGCTCGACAACAAGGAAGGCGCGCTGGCGCGCATGGTCCATGAACTGACGACGAACCACGGCCAATTGACCGAGGCGCTGGAAAAGAAGATTGAGACCGTGGTCGGTGAGTTCTCGCTCGACAAAGAGGACTCGGCCCTGTCGCGGCTGGTGCGCAACGTCGATGGCGCGCAAAAAACGATCGCCCGCGAGTTCTCGCTGGACAATGAGACCTCGGCCCTGTCGCGCATGAGTGAGATGCTCAAGGACACGCGGCAGGCGATCGACAGCAATCTGACGCTCGACAGCGAGACCTCGTCGCTGGCCCGTTTGAAGCGCGAGTTGTTCACGATTCTGGAAACGCACACCGAGTCCAACAAGGTGTTTCAAGAGGAGGTCAAAGTCGCGCTAGGCAAGATGATCGCCCGCCGCGAGGAAGCGGATCGCTCCACGCAACACGGTCTGGCATTCGAAGACGCGGTGTGCGCCTATCTGGAATACCAGGCGGGCAACTCCGGCGACCTTGCCATGCGCACCGGCCACACGACAGGACTCATCAAGAACTGCAAAAAGGGCGACTGCGTCATCGAACTTGGGCCCGACTGCGCCGCGGCCGGGGCAAAGGTTGTGGTCGAGGCCAAGGAGAGCGCCGGCTACTCCCTGCCCGAGGCGCGCGCCGAAATCGAAGTCGCCCGGCAGAATCGCGGCGCTCAAACCGGTTTGTTCGTTTTCTCCAAGCGAACGGCGCCGTCTGGTCTCGACACGATGTTTCGTTTCGGCAATGACGTATTCGTGATTTGGGATCCCGAAGACGCATCGTCCATTGTCTACTTCATGGCCGCGCTCACTCTTGCCAAGGCACTGTGCATCCGCGTCGAGCAGCTCAGCGAATCGCAGGATGCCGATTTCGAGGCCATCGACAAAGCCGTGCTGGAAATCGAAAAGCAATCGCAGTTTTTGAGTGAAGTGACCACCTCGGCCGAGACGATCAAGTCGGGCGCCGAAAAAGTGCTGGAGCGCGTGCGGAAGACGCGCAACTCGCTGGAGCGGCAGGTGGAGATTCTGCAGGGGCGGATCGGGGACTTGAAGCAGGCGGCCGGGGGTGAGTAGACGGGAGCGGACGGCATCGGAGTCTTGCGGTGGCCCCGCTCACCCTGCTCGTCAATTTTAGCGGTCATTCTCCCGCGAGGGGCGATGCTGGATTCGCTCAACCCCCTAGGAATTCGGGCCAGATGGCGTCGCTGACGAAGAGTCCCTCGCGCGATAGGCGGACGCGCTGGCCGTCGTCGATTAGTAGTCCGAGATCGGCAAAGCGTTTCAGAGGCCCGTCGACCAATGTGTCGATCTCGAACCCGGTGCGTTGAGCGAACGTGCCGCGGTCGACGCCCTCGATTCGGCGTAGCGCGAAAACCAGATGCTCGCGCGCGCGGTCCTCGGGCTCGAGCATTTCGCTTTCGGCAATGGGCGAATCGCCTGCCAGCGTGCGTCTCAGCCAAGTCGTCGTGCTGCGGTGGTTCATCTCGCGGCAGCCGTCGACATAGCGCGCCGCGCCGGGACCCACGGCGAAATAGCCCTCGCCCGACCAATACGTTTCGTTGTGCCGGCAACGGTGCCCGGCGCCGGCAAAGTTCGAGACTTCGTAGTGTTCGAAGTCGGCGGCGGTGAGCATGTCAATCGCCATGGCATACATCGATCGCTCCAGCTCTTCGTCCAGCCGGCCCAGCTCGCCCTCGATCAACCGCTTCCAAAAGGCCGTGCCCCCTTCGAACGTCAGGCCATAGGTCGATACATGCTGCACGCCGAGTTGCAGCGCCTGGGCAAGATCGTTCCGCCAGATGGCGGATGTTTCGCCAGGCACGCCGAAGATCAGGTCGAGCGACACCGAGGGAAAGCACTGTAGCGAGACCTCGACTGCGCGCCAAAGTTGGTCGGGCGTGTGATCGCGTTCGAGCACGCGCAACTTCTCGGCGTCAAACGATTGGCCCCCGATACTCAGGCGGTTGACGCCCGCGGCAGTCAACGCGGTCAGGCGATCTTCGTCCAAATCGGCTGGATTGGCTTCGACACTGACTTCGGCATCTTGCGCCAGCGGAAACCATTTGTGAACCGACGCGAACAATTGCTTCAATGCATCGGGCGGCAGGTGCGTGGGCGTGCCGCCACCGAAGAACAGCGTGTCGATCTCGTGCGGTTCGCCGTGCGCCGCAAGTTCCAATTCGATCGCCCGTAGGTAATCGCGAATCAAATCGTCGCGCCCCGCCACGAGCGTGAAGTTGCAATACCCGCAGCGATGCCGGCAAAACGGCACATGCACGTAGAGGGCACGCGGCTGGGAAAACTCACGCGACATACAACCAATCGGAAATCGAATACGGTAGCGACGGAGGGAGGCTGACGGATAAACCACAACGACGCGACGACACAACGACGAGAAGGAATTCTATCCAGATACCCTCGAGACGGCCTGCCCTAGCCTTGCGGCTGACGACTCTCGATCGCCGTGCCCATCGCAACAAAGCGGTCGGTCTTCGTCTTCATTACCGTTCACAGGGGACTGTCCCCCTCGCGCTGCGGAAGGGGACAGGCACATTTTTCGGATGTCGCCAAAAGCGCAGGTCTGCGCGGTTTGGCCTAAAAATGAGCCAGTCCCCGGACCGTGAACGCTTACTCGCCTTCCCTTCCGCCTCCGGCCTCCAGTCTCCCGCCTCGGGCGCTTCCTACAGCCACAACTCCAACCGCCCACCGAGCATGTCGGGCAAGGCGCGTTCGACCGTGTTGCGGATGCGTTTGCCCGTGTAGCGCGTGCTGAAATGCGCGGCAATGATCAGTTCGTTGTTAAACCGATCGCGGCGCTCGACAACGTCATCCAAGTGAATATGGCCGAACTTGTGGATCTTGTCCTTGCGGTGCGAAGGCGCGATGAACGTCAGCTCCATCACCAGCACTTCGGCCTCGTACATGGCCGGGCAGTTGTCCAGTCCCGGCGGCGCGCTATCGCCCAGATAGGCAAACTTGGGCGTGCGGCGCTCCTCGGTCACTTCCGTGCCGGCCAGACGCAAATCGCGGATTTGGGGGCCGGTCAGGCCGTGATACTGGGGCTTGAGCTTGTTGCGGCGTTCCCAGAGGACGAAACCGAGCGAGGGAACCGTGTGGGCCGTTTGCGAGACGGTCACCACATGATCGCGCGACAGCTCGACTTCGCTGCCCGGTTCGATCGGCCGCAATTCGCAGGGCATGCGACCGCGATCGAGCCGGGTGAACAGCTTGAGGATCTTCTCCACCGGCTCGATGGTGGCAGTGGGCATATAGATCACCGGCGGCTCCATCTTCATCATCCGCCGCCGTGCGACGTAGACCGGCAGGGCGGCCACGTGGTCGAGATGGCCGTGCGAGAGGAACCAGGTGTTGGTGCCCATGAACGACCATGGCTGGCCCCCCAGGTCGAAGCCAACTTTCAACTCCGGCAGCCGCCAATAGGTTTGCACGGCCGCGCGGGAATAGCCCTCGATCGTCAGATCCTTGTGGACCAACGTCTTGACAGGCATGTTGTGGATCATGTCGCGCACTTCCCGGCTCGGCGAATCCGTCAGTCTAGGCGCGATGCATGCTCGGCGAAAGGGGCCGAGCGAGGTTGACTCGATCGAAGAGTCTGCACTGGTCCGCCAGGAAATGAAGACCACAACGACGCGACCGGCACGGCGCGGACGACGGCTAGCAGCAAATCACTGATGCCCCAGCGGGACGGTAATGTTGTCTTTTTCGTTCGTTGTGCCTTCGTGTCGCCGTGGTTAACTAACCCTCCTTTTTCAGGAGGGCGCCAACAATCAATAGGTCCCTTCCTGAATGGCTCGTTGGGCTTCGTTGGCCAGGGCGAGGACATTTTGGTTGAAGCTGGCAAAGCGTTCGTCCTTGGTATGGCCCTGCACGTAGCGGTAGTAGATCTGCTGCACGATGACGGCCGTTTTGAACAGGCCGAAGGTGTAATAGAAAATCACGTTCGACGTGTCGAAGCCGGACTTTTGGCCGTAGTATTCGGTGAGCTGGCGGCGGGTCATGCTGCCTGCTCGCTGCGTGGGCCCGAACGCGTGCACCTGCAGTTGCGGCGGGTCGTTGGCTTGCACCCAATAGCTGAGCACGGTTCCGAAGTCCATCAGCGGATCGCCCAGCGTACACATTTCCCAGTCGAGCACGGCCACGATCTTTGTCATGTCGTGCGGATCCAACATGATGTTGTCGAATTTGTAGTCGTTGTGCACCAGCGTGGCCGCCACTTCCGGCGGCATGTGCTCGGGGAAATATTCCATCAGCCACTCCATGGCCGGCACGTCGTCGGTGCGGGCGGCGACATAACGCTTGCTCCAGCCGCCCACTTGCCGCGTCACGTAGCCGGCGGGCTTGCCCAAGTCTCCCAAGCCGGCCGCTTCGTAGTCGATCTTGTGGAAGTCGACCAGGTTGTCGATGAACGCCTGATTGAGCTTGAGCATCATCTCGGGACTGGCATCAAAGCCCTCGGGCAGCTTGCGGCGCAGGACGATGCCGTGGCGGCGCTCCATGCAATAGAACGGCGCGCCGAGGACCGACTCGTCTTCGCAATAGAGATACGGCTCGGGCGCCGGCGCGTAGACAGCGTGCAGCTTCGAGAGCACGCGGTACTCGCGGCCCATGTCGTGCGCGCTTTTCACGCGATTGCCAAACGGCGGCCGGCGAAGCACCATTTCCATATCGCCCAAGCGCACCAGATAGGTGAGGTTCGACGCGCCGCCGGGAAACTGCTCGACGATCAGCGGTCCCTTGGTGCCCGGCAACTGGCTGAGCAGGTACGGTTCCAGCTTGGCGACGTCGAGTTCCTCGCCGGGGCGGATCGCTTTGGTGGTGTCGGAAGAATGCATGGGAGGCAGTAGGCGATAGGCTGTTGGGACGTGGGACTCTTAATTGTCGATTTTGGAGCGATCGCCGCTTCGTATTCTAACGAAACGTCCACATGTTGGGATTATCTAGGTGGGCGAGACTGTTGAAACTGTCCATGGTCAGGCGGTCGCCGGAGAAAATGAAATCGGTGACGGAGCAATTCCGCACGCGCCAGCCCAGGTCGAAGGCGGCCCGGTCGGGGCAGCCGGTCGAGACCTGCAGGCTGACGGTGACGGCCCCGACGCTGGTGAACGCCGCCACGCTACTCCCGCTGCCCACGCTGGTGATCTTTTTCAATCCGGCTTGCACGCGGTCTCGAAATGCCGGCCAGGTCTCCACTCCGTCGACCGCCACTTTGTCTTGCACCCACAGCATGACCACCTGTTCGAACATGAGCTGAAACGTGCGCTGCTTGTCGCGCGGCTCCGTGGCAGCGTGATACGCCTCGTGCAGCGGGCCCACGTGCGGAAAGTCGCGGATGACCGTGTCGATGCCTTGCTTGATCAACCGGTCGACATGATGTTCATCCAACTCGGGCAGGAACCGCGACTCGGGCCAGGGAATGTCCGCGCGGGCGAACGCTTCGCCGGCCAGCGCCGCCGTTTCGATTTGCCGCACGCGCGGGCCGGTGAACACTGCGTCGAAGCGCTGGCCGCGCTTGACCCAGTATTCGCCCAGCAGGCGGGCTTGTTGTTCGCCGAGCGGGGAGAGTTGGTCGTAGTTGTCGGCAAAGAAGGAGGCCTGGCCATGCCGCACCAGTGCAAGCGTGCTCATCGTGGGGTGGGTCGGTTTCTCGCGGAAGTATCCCCCGACCGAGCCGGGGGCTGAATGATGAATTGCACGGCGCGGTGTTGCTGAATGCTGCGACTACATTTTCGGATTGCCGGTCGTGGCTTCGAGTTGCTCCTGGATGCGGCGCATGCCGCGGATCCAGCGATCGTGATCAGTGGCCTTGCGCTGCACATAGTCGGCAACGATCGGATGCGGCAGCACGAGGAATTTCTCCGCGGCCAATGCGGCGATCACCGCGTCGGCCACGACTTCCACCGTGATGGCTTCTGCCCGCAGCATTGCGGTGGCCGGTCCGGCGTTGGGATTCATGAGCATGTTGGTGAACACGCCCTGCGGGCAGAGGCACGAAACCTTGACGGTCGGTCCGTAGGTGATCGCCATCCACTCAGCCAACGCCACGGCGGCGTGCTTGGTCACCGCGTAGGGCGCGGAACCGATCGAACTGAGCAGGCCGGCGGCCGAGGCGGTTTGTAGCAGGTAGCCGTTGCCCCGCTCCAACATCTTCGGCACGACCGTCCGGGCGGCGTAGACGTGAGCCATCAGATTGACGTCCCAGATCTTCTGCCAGTCGGAATTCGGCGCTTCGACGCCGCCGCCCAGGGCGATGCCGGCGTTCGAGCAGAACAGGTCGATCGGTCCGAATTTTTCTTCGGCCGCGGCGACCAGTTGCCGCACGTCGGCTTCTTTGCCGACGTCGACGGTGACGGCCAGGCCGCCAATCGAATCGGCAACGTGCCCGGCGCTTGCGCCGTCGAGATCGGCCACGACGACGCCTCGCGCCCCTTCGGCGGCGAAACGCCGACAGAGCGCTTCGCCGATACCGTGAGCTCCGCCGGTCACGACCGCGTGCTTGTCTTTGAGTTGCATGATTTGATTGGGACGTGGGAGGAGAATTGAACCACGACGACACGACGATCACGACGACAAACAGAAATCACTTTCGGTCAATCCGCGCGGGAGTTCACGACGAATTACCGCGAGCATTGCTCTCCTTGGTTCCTACCCGTCACGTGGTGTTCGTCGTGTCGTGGTGGTCATCTAATCGACCACGGCCAGAGGCCGTGGGTTTAGGAAGGCCCCTCCGAAGGGGCCGGATACATGGGGAAGGCCCCGTTGGGGCCACTAGGGTTACTCCAAATCCAACTTGCCTTGCCGTTCGTCCTGTTGCTCTTGCTCACGGATGTACTGGCGCACACGCATTTCATCCAGCCCAACCGTGCTCACACAGTAGCCAGCGGCCCAAAAATGCAAGCCTGTCATCCTTCGTTCCTTCAGCAACTCACGGTGGATGCGAACCGCACTCTTGCCTTTCAGGAACCCGATCGTGTGCGCCACGCTGTACTTGGGCGGGATGCTCAAGCACATGTGGATGTGGTCCGGCATGCAGCGCCCCTCCAGCAACTCGATTCCTCGCTGGCGACACAGCTCTCGCAGAATCGCCCCTACTTCCCGTTTCAATCGTCCGTAAAATACCCGACGCCGAAACTTTGGTATGATCACCACGTGGTACTTGCATTCCCACCGCACGTGGGAAAGACTTTGCCAGTCGTGCATAGGTTGCTCCTTCCTGCCCCAACGGGCCTTCCCGGAAGGACAGCCTATGCCGTCTGGCAACTCCATGCACCACGCACCGCTCCGAAGCTCTTCGGGTCACACGGCCAGAGGCCGTGGGTTTAATGACTGACTAATCGTCTCTGACTGATTGACTTGACGCCTAGCCCTCTTTTCTGAGTTCGAGTTTGGCGACCGAAGCGCGGTGGACTTCATCCGGACCATCGGCCAATCGCAACGTGCGCGAGTTGGCCCAGGCCGAGGCGAGCGGGAAATCCTGGCAGACGCCGGCGCCGCCGTGAGCCTGTATCGCCCGGTCGATCACGCGCAGGCGCCATGCTGGGCGCCACGACTTTGATCATGGCGATTTCCGCCCGGGCGGCCTTGTTGCCTACGTTGTCCATCATCCAGGCGGCCTTGAGCGTGAGCAGCCGGGCTTGTTCGATCTCGATGCGCGAGTTGGCGATATCGGCCTGAATCGTGCCCTGCTCTGCGATGTGTTTGCCGAATGCCACGCGGTCTTTGACGCGCCGGCACATCAACTCCAGCGAACGCTCCGCCACGCCGATCAATCGCATGCAGTGGTGGATGCGTCCCGGGCCGAGCCGGCCTTGGGCGATCTCGAATCCGCGGCCTTCGCCCAGCAACAGGTTCGAGGCCGGCACGCGCACGTTTTCGTAGGTCACTTCCGCGTGACCATGGGGCGCGTGGTCGTAGCCGAACACGGTCAGCATCCGCTCGACTTTCACGCCGGGCGTGTCGAACGGCACCAGGATCATCGACTGTTGCTTGTGCGTTTCCGCCTTGGAGTTGGTCTTGCCCATGAAGATAGCGATCTTGCAGCGCGGGTCGCCGGCGCCGGAACTCCACCACTTGCGGCCGTTGATCACGTAGTGGTCGCCATCGCGCTTGATTTCAGATTGGATGTTCGTGGCGTCGGAAGAGGCCACCTCGGGCTCGGTCATGGCGAAGCACGAGCGGATCTCACCGGCCAGCAGCGGCTTGAGCCAGCGGTCCTGTTGTTCGGGCGTGCCGTACTGGGCCAACACTTCCATGTTGCCCGTGTCGGGCGCCGAGCAATTGAACACCTCGGAGGCCATGGTCGAGCGGCCCATGATCTCGCACAGCGGAGCGTATTCCAGATTGGTTAGGCCGGCGCCGTGCTCGCGGTCGGGAAGAAAGAGGTTCCACAAACCGGCGGCCCGGGCCTTGGGCTTGAGCTCTTCGATAACGGGGGCCGGCTGCCAGCGATTGGCTTCAACCTCCTGGTGAAAGCGTTTCTCGTTGGGATAGACGTGCTCATCCATGAAGGCCGTTAGCCTGGCTTGCAAATCCTTGACCTTGTCGGAATGCGCAAAGTCCATGCCCGCCGTCCTTTCTTGTTGGGCGCGGCAGGCCTTGGCGGCCGTAGCTGAAGTCGCGGGACTTCAGACGAACGGTGCTGAATTCTTGCGAATCCAGCTACCCACCAAGATCCTCGCCGCGCACTGCACTGCGTGTGGTTGTCAGTGGCGTGGAAGCGGAGTACATTCTACCGAACGGACGGTAAGTCCGCCAATCACTTGCGGCGACGTTTTTTTTCCAAGGCACTATTTGCGAAGGCGCGCTTCATGAAGACCGACTCCTCCCAGCAGCTTTTGGCCGACGTGGAGGCCTATTGCGAGGAACTGCGGCCGATCGAAGAGCTGTGCTACTTGGAGCACCGCTACAACGACCAGACGGTTGAGCTGGCCAAGAAATACCACCTGCTGGGCATGCCTGTGCCGGTGAAGTACGGCGGACGCGGCGCCGATTCGCTCACCTACGCCCGAGCGCTGGCGCGAATTGGCCGCGAGGGAACGGGCGTGCGCACGTTCTTCTCCGGGCAGACGTCGATCGGCCAGTATCCGATCATGCGCTATGGCAACGCCGATCAGCACGAGCGCTATCTGCCCGCTTCATGCCGGGGCGAAAAGATCATGGCCTTTGGCCTGACCGAGCCCGACGCCGGCAGCAACCCGTTGGAAATGACGACGACCTATCGCCGCGAGGGAGACAAGTTTCTGCTCAACGGCGTAAAGTATTTGATTTCCAACGGCGGCATCGCGGACACGGTGGTGGCCTTTGGTTATCCCCAGGACAAGAGCGGCAAAGACCGGCGGATGAGCGCGTTCATCGTGGACACGGCCGGCGACACGTTCGAGGCCGAAGCGCTGACAGCCAAGCCCGGCATGTTCACGGCCAACACGGCCATGTTCGAAATGACCGATCACCCCGTGCCGGTGGAGAACCTGCTCGACAAGGAGGGGAACGGCTTTCGCGTGGCCATGGGCACGTTGGTCTCGGGACGCTTGAGCGTGGCGTCGGGCTGTCTGGGCGTGATCGAGGATTGCCTGGCCGAGGTGCTGGAGTACGCGACGACGCGCATCCAGCACGGCAAGGAAATCGGCAAGCATCAACTCGTGCAGGAGCACATCGCCTATATCGAAATGGCCCGGGCCACCAGCGACGCGTTGATCGAGCGGGCGGCGCTGGCCAAGTCGGCCAGCGATGCGGCGCTCGACGACAAGGACCTGGCGAAAGAGGCCGACATCCGCGTGGCGCAAGCCAAGTTTTGCGCCTCGAACGCCGCCTGGGAAGCCGCCGACCGGGCCGTGCAAATCTTCGGCGGCCGCGGCTGGAGCGAGCTATTCCGCGTGGGCCGTCACCTGCAAGACGTCCGCGTGTGCCGCATCTACGAAGGCACCGACGAGATCATGAAGCTAAAGATCGCGTCGTACCTGTTGGGGCAGGGTTACGCCGCCTTCGGGTGAGCAGGCGGGAGGCTGGAGGAACTGGCGCAACGAGGTTGCGAGAGGGCGTGGCTCCCGCCGAGCCCGATGTACTCTACGCTGCAATTGACTTGGCAGGCGCAGACACCGTGCCGGTGTCTTTCTTCTTCCTCCGGCCTCCGGCCTCCAGCCTCCAGCCTGTTCTACGCTTCGCCCAATTGATTGCGCACTTGTTGCCACGCGTGGCGAATGACCTGGTCGGCGGCGCCTTTGATGAGCGTGGGGCTGACGGCCGAGATGAGGCCTTTGCGCTTGTCGACGCGGGCGGACCATTTCAGCCGCGAGCCGTCGCCCTCGGGCGAGATGTCCAACTGCGACACGATGTCCATCCCCACACCGATGCCGCTGGCCGCCACGTTCATGGCGGCGCGCTCGGGCGGAGTGGTTTCGCCCAGCGAAATGGACAGCTTCATCTTGCCGCGCAAGAAGGAGAAGCCCGGCCGGACGACGCATTTGAGCGTGTTGTCGTCGACCTTTTCCGATGATTCGAGGTCCGGAATCGTGGCGGCCATGGCGTCCAGATCGGTCAACAGGCCGTAAAGCTTCTCGGGCGGCGCCGCGAACGTTTCTTCGCCGCCAAATTCGATGGGTGCCGCCACGGGTGGGTCTCTCCGTTGCAATGAGTCGGGGCCGATACGTTGCGATTTTAGCGGAACGTTTTTGGAGTGGGCACGCGGTTAATCGGGGCTGCTAAGCCGCGAAGCGGAATTGACGGCAAAGTTCGCATCACAATTACGGTCGCATGATGCCGCACGTGGGCGCTCCCCAGCCGAGGGCATTTTGCTGCGCGACCAGTTGGTCGAAACGCTCGGCCAGTTCGGGCGGAATGGGGGCCATGCGGCGCTCGCGCATGTTGATGTGCGCGGCGACGTGTTCTTGAAACGCTGCCAGCTTGCCGGTTTCGTCGATCGTCATGAAGTGCATGAAGTGGAACCGCTTCGCGCTGCGGCTCAAGGCGCGGCTGCGGACCGTGATATGACGGCCGATGTGTACTTCGTTCAGGTAGCGCACGTGCGTTTCCAAGGCGAAGCTTCCGGCCTGGTTCGCCCGAAAGTACGCTTCATTGAAGCCCCAGGCATCGCCGAACAAGTCGAAGGCCTGGGAAAACAAATGGGTGTACCACATGACGTTCATGTGCCCCATTTCGTCACGATAGCTTTCAGGAATCTCCTGCCCGTAAGTGATCGGCAGGCCTTCCAAATCAGAGGCGGATAGTTTTCGATTCAAGTGCAAGGTAATTCATTAATCGAGGGAGAGATACTGAGCACCAAGACACGAAGGAGATAGCGAAAGCCACCGAGGGCACGGAGGACACGGAGACGGGAGATTTGAACCATGAAGGACGCAAAGGACCGCAAAGGAAGGGCAGAGTTGATCTACGACGAAAAGCGATGGCGATCGACGACTACAGCCGAGCGTTTCCGGATACTGAAATCCTTTTTGATTCCCTCAGCAGTCCTCGGTGCCCTCTGTGGCCAAATCATCGTCGTAATTTGTTCCTTCGTGCCCTTCGTCTCATCGTGGTCAAGGTTTCTTCTTCCTTCCTCCTACGCTTCCTTTGTTTTGTCATAGTCGGCGAAGGTCTGGCCACTTTCGGCGAGTTTCTTCAGCAGTGGCGCGGGCGCCCACAGGCTGCCGTGCGCTTTCTCGAACTGGCTGATCTTGTCGACCACCTTTTTCAGCCCCACGCTGTCAGCCCACCACATGGGTCCGCCACGATGGGCCGGATAGCCGTAGCCGAGGATGTACAGCATGTCGATGTCGACAGCCCGCAGGGCGATGCCTTCATCAAGGATGTTGGCGCCCTCGTTCACCAGGGCGTAGAGCGTGCGCTCGATGATCTCGTCTGGCGAGATCTCGCGGCGCTTGATGCCGGCTTCGGCGGCGGACTTTTCGATGATCGCTTGCACTTCGGGATCGGGAATTGGCGCCGGCTGCCGGCTTCGTACTTGTACCAGCCAGCGCCGGTCTTTTGTCCGTAGCGGCCGATTTCGCAAATCTGATCGGCCACCAGCGGCTGGCGAATGCCTTCCGGCTCGAGGTGCTTGTACTCCTTGCGGATGCGCCAGCCGACGTCGAGTCCGGCCAGGTCGCCCACGGCCAAGGGGCCCATGGCCATGCCGTACGCGTACAGCGGAGCATCGACTTGTTCGACCCACGCGCCCTCTTCCAGCAGGAACTGGGCTTCGCGTTGATAGTGATGGAACATGCGGTTGCCGACGAAGCCGCGACAGTTGCCCACCAGGATGCCGACTTTGTGCAATCGCTTGGCCAGGGCCATGGAACTGGCAATCACCGAATCGCTCGACTTCTTGCCACGCACGATCTCGATCACGCGCATGACGTTGGCAGGGCTGAAGTAGTGATGGCCGATGACCATCTCGGGCCGCGACGTGGCCGAGGCGATCTCGTCGATGTTCAAGGTCGAGGTGTTGCTGGCCAGGATGCAGTCGGGCCGGGTCGCTTTGTCCAATTCGGCGAAGACGGTCTTCTTCAGGTCCATGCCTTCGAAAACCGCTTCGGTGACGATGTCGGCCTCTTTGAACTTGTCGTAGGTGATGGTGGGCTCGATCAGCGCCATCCGCTTGTCCATCTCTTCCTGTGTCAGGCGGCCCTTGGAGACCGTGGCGGCGTAGTTCTTCTTGATCGTGGCCAGGCCCTTGTCGAGCGCCTCTTGCGAGACTTCCTTGAACAGCACGGGGATGCCGGCGTTGGCATAGTTCATGGTGATGCCGCCGCCCATGGTGCCGCCGCCGACGACGGCTGCTTTCTTGACTTCGATGATTGGCGTTTCCTTGCCGATGCCGGGCACTTTGGCCACGGCCCGCTCGCCGAAAAACACGTGGATCATGGCCTTCGACTGATCGGAGTAGAGGCACTCCTTGAACAGCTCGGCTTCCTTGGCCAGCCCTTCGTCGAATGGAAGTTGTGTGGCGGCTTCCACCGCGTCGACGGCTTTGCCAGGGGCCATCAAGCCGCGCGAGCGCTTCTTGATTTCGGCGCGCACGGCGGCCAGCGAGTGCTCGTTGGCCGCCTTGTCGGAGATTTTGTCCGTCAAATCGCGTGTACGTCGCGGCGGCGCGGCATTGGCCACCAGTTCCCGCGCGAAGTTGATGGCGCCGGTTTGCAGATCGCCTTCGACGATTTTGTCGAGAATGCCAGACGAGAGCGCAATTTTGGCGGGCACGGGATTGCCAAAGGCGCACATTTCGGCAGCTACGGCCACTCCGGCCAACCGCGGCAAGCGTTGCGTGCCGCCCGCGCCGGGAATGATGCCCAGCTTGCACTCGGGCTGGCCAACCAAGGCGTTGGGCACCGCCACGCGATAGTGGCAGGCCATGGCCGTTTCCAGTCCGCCGCCGAATGCCGTGCCGTGAATGGCCGCCACGATCGGCTTCTGGCAGTTCTCGACGACTTCCAAGATCGGATTGATGCCGGGCCCACGATCCTTGGCGCCGGAGGTCATCTTGCCGAATTCCTTGATGTCGGCGCCGGCGATGAACGTGCGTCCGCCGCCGATCAGCACGATGGCTTTCACCGAGGCGTCCTTTTCGGCGGCTTCGACCGATTCCTTGATGCCCTCGGGCACGCCCGGGCTGAGCGCGTTCACGGGAGGATTGTTGATCGTGATGATGGCGATTTCGCCATCTTTGGAAAGTGAGACTAAGTCGCTCATGGTTGGCGTCCTCGTTCTTGCGTGTTGAGCGTGTGTGGTTGGGTTGCTATTTACTTCAGCGGCCGGCGCTTGATGAATTCGACGATGTGGGCGGCGATCTCTTCGCCCTTGTCTTCTTGCAGGAAGTGGCCGCCGCCTTGGATCGTGATTTCCGGTTCGTCTTTTGCCGCGGGAATCAGGCCGCGGAAAAACTTGTCGCCGCCGACCGTCACCGGGTCGCCATCGGAGAACAAGACCAAGGTCGGCTTGTCCCATTTCTTGAAGACTTCCGCCGCCTCGCGCATTGCGGGCAGGGCTGGGGACTCTTCGTCGATCGGCACCAGCAACGGGAACTCGAGTGCTCCTGCCTTGTACGTCTTGTCAGGGAACGGCGCGTCGTAGGCGGCCAGCACATCGGCGGATAGCTCGCTCACCGTGGCGCCTTGCAGGATGCCGCCGATGTCCATGTCGTCGCTGCGCTGCGAATAGGCGCGCCAGGCCATGAACCCGGGACTGAGCGGTTTGCCGTTGATCGGCAGGCCAGTGTTCATGATCACCAGTCGGGCGAACCGTTCGGGCATTTCCGAGGCGATGGGCAGCCCGAGCAGTCCTCCCCAGTCCTGGCAAATCAACGTGATGTTTTTCAGGCCCAGCTTCTCGATGAACGAAGTCAGCGCGTCGTGGTGGAGATCGAACGTATAGTCAGTACGCTCAGCGGGTTTGTCCGAGCGGCCAAAACCGATCAAGTCCGGCGCGACGACGCGGCCATGCTCGGCCAGCGTGGGCATCATCTTGCGGTACAGATAGCTCCACGAAGGCTCGCCGTGCAGGCAAAGGAAGACTTCGTCGCCACTGCCGCTTTCGACGTAGGCCATCCGCAACTCGCCGTCCACGTCGACGTACTTCGGCTCGTAGGGAAAGTCCGCCAGTCGGGCGAATTGATCGTCGGGTGTGCGGAGAACTTTCATCGTGTGGTCTCCTGCGGTTTTCGCTTCGCGGGCAGTGGCGGCATTGAAATTCGCCAATGCGGCAACAACCACCGATGCCCAGCGCATGCCATGCCGCCGAATGTTGCCATTTACAGTTTCAACTACAAGCACGCTTCGAACAAACCGGCCGCTCCCTGGCCACCGCCGATGCACATGGTCACCACGCCGTAACGGGCTTTGCGCCGGTGCATTTCATTGGCGATCGTGCCGACCATCCGCGAACCGGTCATGCCGAACGGATGGCCGATGGCGATCGACCCGCCGTTGGCGTTGAGCTTGGCCGGATCGATTCCCAGCTTGTCGCGGCAGTAGATCACCTGCACCGCAAAGGCTTCGTTCAGCTCCCACAAGTCGATGTCTTCCATCTTCAGGCCTGCCCGCTTGAGCAACTTGGGAACGGCGAAGACGGGGCCGATGCCCATTTCGTCGGGCTCGCAGCCGGCGACCTGAAAGCCGCGGAAGATGAGCTTGGGTTGGATGCCGAGTTGTTCGGCGCGCTCGCGCGACATGACGACGCAGCAGCTTGCGCCATCCGACATTTGCGAGGCGTTGCCTGCCGTGACGCTTCCCTTGCCGCTATCGGGATCGAAATGCGGCTTCAACTTGAGCAGCCCGTCGAGCGTGCTGTCGGGCCGGTTGCACTCATCTTTGGTGACGGTGTGTTCTTCCTTGCCGACGACTTCGCCGGTCTTCTTGTCGAGGATGCCGCGGGTGACTTGGATCGGCGCGATCTCTTCATCCAGCAAGCCTTCGGCTTGGGCACGCGCAGTGCGCACCTGGCTGGAGAGCGAGTACTCGTCTTGCGCTTCGCGGCTGATGCTGTAGCGCTTGGCGACGACTTCGGCCGTGTCGCCCATCACCATGAACAGGCCCGGCATTTTCTCGCTTAGAACAGGATTGGGCTCACTGCGGCGGCCGGCGATGGCGGTGATGCTTTCCACGCCACCGGCCAGAATGGCATCGACGCCTTGATTGATGATCTGATGCGCGGCCAGCACGACGGCTTGCAAGCCCGAGGAGCAGAAGCGATTGATCGTTGCGCCGGCTACCGTGGTGGGAAGACCCGCCCGCATGGCGGCGATGCGTGCCACGTTCCAGCCTTGAGTGCCCTCGGGATTGGCGCAGCCCAGATAGCAGTCTTCGATTTCCTTGACGTCGAGTTGCGGCACTTTGCTGAGCGCGTCGGTGATGCAATGGGCGGCCAGGTCGTCGGGCCGCGTGAGGTTGAACGAGCCGCGAAAGCTCTTGGCCAGCGGCGTGCGCGAATGGGCGACCACAACGGCTTCTCTCATCGGTCACTACTCCCGGTTAGGCGGCAACGGCTGCGACCCCACGACAAGCGGACGGGCCGCGGCCATCGCGGTATTCGCAGCGGAGAATGGAAACCGGGCGGCACGTGTTGCTCCCTACCGTCCGTTCGGTAGAATGTACACCGTAGCCCTTGGTCTGAAAAGAGACCGCCCGTGGAGTGTCCGCATTTTTCCGCTGGCCGTTTTGTCCCGCCGCGGGACACTTCGGCGGTTCTGTCCTGCGCAGTCATGGCGCGGCCGCTGGCGTCAAGATCGTGGCGGAACGAGTGAGACGGCATTTACACGCTTTCCGCGGCAACGCACCACCCTGTGCCCAGGCAAGATTGAGGAGACGAGTTCCATGCTGAATCTGGCCATCGTGCTCAGCGAGAACGCCCAACGGATTCCCGAGCGAACCGCCGTGATCGCCGACAATCGCAAGTTGACCTACGCGGAAGTCGAAACGCTGACCAACCGCCTGGCCAGTTCACTCGCCGAGTTGGGTCTGCATCGGGGCCAGAAGATGCTGCTCATGCTGCCGAACATTCCCGAGTTCGTGCTGGCCTATTTCGGCATTCTGAAAACCGGCGGCGTGGTGGTGCCGGTCAACATTCTGTACAAGCAGCGCGAGCTGGAGTTTCTGCTGGAGGATAGCGAGGCGATCGGCATCATTGCCTGCACCGAGTATCTGGACGAGGCACTCGAGGCGTTTCGCGGTGTCGACACCTGCCGGCATTTGATTCTTGTCGATTTTCCCGGCAAAGCACCGCTGGTGGACGGCGCGGGCGTGCACGCGTTCGACGTTCTGCTAGCCAGCGGTTCGGAAACGTTTGAGACCGTGGCCACGTCGCCCGACGATACGGCCGTGATCGGCTATACCAGCGGCACCACCGGCAAGCCCAAGGGGGCGGAGCTTTCGCACTTCAATCTGTTCTACCAGTGCCGCATGCTGCCGCAGTTGGCCGACGAAGTGTGGCAAGAGGACGAAGTGCGGATGGCCGTGCTGCCGTTGTTCCACAGCTACGGCCAGTCGTGCGTGATGAACACCGTGCTGGCCATGGGCAGCACGCTCACTTTGATGGTGCGCTTCGACGCGGCCAAGGCGATGGAGATGATCCAGCGCGATCGAGTCACCCATTTTGCCGCCGTGCCCACCATGTACCTGACCATGCTGCACCATCCCGATCGTCAGAAGTACGACCTCGGCTCGTTGCGGATGTGTGCCACCGGCGGCGCGCCGATCCCGGTCGAAACATTGGAGCAATGGACCGAGCAGTACAACCAACCCATCCGCGAAGGTTACGGGCTCACCGAAACGTCGCCCACGGCCACCTGGAGCCAGAGCCCGGTCACGCCGCGCGTCGGTTCGTGCGGTAAGCCGATTTGGGGATGCCAGATCGGCATTTTCGACGACAACATGAACCGCCTGCCAGTAGGCAAGGACGGCGAGATTGCCATTCGCGGCGTGAACGTGATGAAGGGCTACTACAACCAGCCCGAGGCCACGGCGCAAGTGATCAAGAACGGCTGGTTCTTCACCGGCGACATTGGGCACTTGGACGACGACGGCTATCTGTACATCGTCAGCCGCAAGAAGGACATGATCTTGCGCGGTGGCTTGAACATCTACCCGCGCGAGATCGAGGAACTATTGTACGAGCACCCCGCAATTTCCGAGGCGGCCGTGATCGGCGTGAAGCACGAAGAACTGGGCGAAGAAGTCAAAGCCGTGGTGTATTTGAAGCCCGGCACCAGCGCCACGCCTGAGGAGATTCAGGCCTACTGCAAGGAGCGGCTGGCGGCGTTCAAATATCCCCGCGCTGTCGAGATTCGCAAAGAACCGCTGCCGAAGGGTCCGTCGGGCAAGTTGTTGAAGCGAGAGCTGATCGCCGAGCATGAGCGCGGGCAATCGGCAACCGTGCATTCGTAATGTGCCACAGGCGGACTCGCTTTGGACCCATAACCAAGCAACGCAGGAGCAACCACGATGGCCTATCAAGAGATTATTTACGGCGTGCAGGACGGCGTGGCCACCTTGGCGCTCAACCGGCCCGACAAGCTGAACGCCTGGACGCCGACCATGGAACAGGAGGTGCTCGAAGCGCTCACCTCCGCCGAGCAGGACGACAACGTGCGGGTGATTATTTTCACCGGCGCGGGACGCGGTTTTTGCGCCGGGGCCGACATGGGCAGTCTCAGTAGCGTGGCCAGCGGCGAAGGTGGTTTTGCCGCTGTCGAGGAACGCTTGCGCGAAAAGTTTGTCGGCCCGAAGCGGCCCGTGCGCCGCCCGACTTTCAAAAGACATACTCCTACTTGCTCGACATCAAGAAGCCCATCGTGGGCGCGATCAACGGCGCCGCGGCCGGCCTGGGCATGGTGATCGCGCTGTATTGCGACATTCGCTTTGCTTCCGACAAGGCCAAGTTCAGCACGGCCTTTTCACGTCGCGGACTGATCGCCGAATACGGCATGAGCTGGATGTTGCCGCGGATCGTGGGCGTGGCCAATGCGCTCGATTTGCTCTACTCGGCCCGGCTGCTCGGGGCCGAAGAGGCGCTGCGGATGGGCCTGGTGAGTCGCGTGTTTCCGCAGGAGTCGTTCGAGAGCGAAGTGCGGAAGTATGCCGTGGAATTGGCCAGCGCCGTGTCGCCACGCTCGATGCGGGTTATCAAGCGGCAAGTGTACGAGGGGCTGTTGCAATCGCTCGGCGAATCGATTGACGTGGCCAATGAAGAGATGCTCAAGGCGCTGGCCTGCGAGGACTTCAAAGAGGGCGTGGCTCACTTCCTCGAAAAACGCGCCCCGGCCTTTACAGGAAAGTAGACCACGTGAAAGCCAACAACGCCGCGCCCGTCCATCACATCGGCATTCCCAATCCGATGTTCGAGGGCGAGCTCAATATGTACGTCATCGCCGGCGATCCGCTGACGCTGGTCGACACGGGCATCGGCACGCCCGAGGCGCTAGCGGTGCTGGAAGCAGGACTGGCCGGGTTAGGCTACGCGGTGGAAGACGTGCGGCAAGTGGTGCTCACGCACAAGCACGCCGACCACATCGGGCTGGCCCGCGACGTGCGCGATCGCAGCGGCGCGACGGTCTACGTCCACGAGGACGACTGGGAGGGCGTGGCTGAACTCGATTCGCGGCACGACGACTTTATCCCACTGGTGCGCCGTCGACTGGCACAATTCCACACGCCGGACGAGAAGATCGAAAAGCTGGTAGGATTCCTCGGTCACGGTAAGCGTTTCGCCAAAGAGACACCGGCCGAAAAACTGCGGGACGGCGACACGCTGGAAATCTCCGGCGAGAAACTGGAAGTGATTCACACGCCCGGCCACACGCAAGGCTGCATCTGCCTGCGGTACGGCAACTATCTGTTCAGCGGCGATACGGTGCTGCCGACCATTTCGCCCAATATCGGCGCCGGCGAGATGCGCCGCACCGGCATGGTGCAGCGGTTTCTGGATTCGCTCGACCGCGTGGCGGCCTTGCAGTCAGAAGATCTAACCGTGCTGCCAGGACACGGGCCGCCGTTCGGGAATCTTGCCGAGCGTGCCGCGGAGCTCAAGGGGCATCACCTGGAGCGCGAGCAGAGAATTCTCGATGTGTTGCGAACCGGCGGGCCGCAAACGGTCTACGAAATCTCACGCACCATCTGGGCCAAGTTGCCAGGCTACCACCTGGCGCTGGCCACCAACGAAGTCAACTCGCACCTCGAAAAGTCGCTGGCCGATGGCTCGGTTCGCGAAGCGAGCGGCCGGTTCGAAGTGGTGGGGTAGGCGGCGCGGCTCAAGGCTCGGTTGGATTCATGCTCATCGTTGCGTGAGTTGGTGAGCGGAAAACGGGGCCCTTCATTTTTCAGCTACATCATACCGGTTCCTCGTCCAAGAGGATATCTTTCGAGCGAGACAACGGCTTCGGGGAACAGGGACTGAATGCGTCGACGGTCGTCATCGTCGAACTCATTGTCCGGAAGTTGGATCGATCCCAACGGCTCCGCGCCGAACAGTTTCCAGACGAGCGGCATTTTCGCAGCGGAACCGGCACCGGAGTAAAAGCGGGCGTGAAACGCGGGCGTCATGATCCGCGCGCTGCGCCAGGCGATGTCGTGCTGAAATTGCCGCCTCTGGTGAACGCGATGCGCGTTCCATCCCAGCCACGCGGCAACTAGCGCGACCACCAAGAAAAATCTCCGCAGCGTGAACTGGAACCAGCGGCGTTTGGCAGCCGTGTCGCTCATTGCGCCACTATACCATACCAGACGGCGGGAGACACCGACTCGCACACGAGTACGCGGACGCACCAGGACGCCCGCATGATTTGTCGTCAGCGACTTGCAGGTGCATTCGAAGCCTACGCGGCAGGAGTGCGGCGCCAAACGCATGCCGGCGGCGGAACGCCACTTGCCGTTCCGCCAGCGTCCCGTCTCCAGCCTGCAGCCTGACTTACTCCACCGACGGTGGCGGCGGCAGCACGGCCGGCGTGATGGGGCCGGGCGGCGTGGTGTTTGGTGCGGGCGGATAGGGATTGAACGCGTCGGGGCAGGGATTGTTCCAGCCGATGTAGTTCTGCCAGCGGCGATAGGGCGAAGCGCAGCAGCCAACGATGTTGGCTACCAGCCAGCCCAGGACCAAGAGTTTCAAACTTCGACGCATAGGGACACGCACCGTGGCGCTGCCGCAGGAGTGATGGGCTTGTGGCGAACCTACGGAATCCATCGGCTGCGCAATTGCTGCCGGATGAATCGATCGTCCGCCAGCCTGAAGCTTTGCCCAGTCGACCGTGTTTGACACTTGCTGGCATCCAGAGGCAACGCTGTCGTTAAAGTCGCTAGATTTCAGCGGCGTACGTCGTCTCGGCTGATATCTTGTGATTCCAGCTACCTAACGACGCAGTGGGCGCCTGCTGCTAGCAACAGGATGGCATAGCCAGTATCCTGCCGGCTTGTCCACCCGCTCTGCACGCCGCACCGCCCCCGCATTCCATGGCTACTCCCAGCGCTGAATCCGAGCCGATCGTCAGGATGCGCGACATCACCGGGTTGCAGTGGCGCTTGGGCATTGCCGCCTGGCTGGGGTGGTTGTTCGACGGATTGGACATGCACCTGTATACGCTCGTGGCGTTACCGTTCGTGGCGGAATTGCTGGGCGCTGAAATTTCGGACCCGCGGGTGGGAACCTACGGTTCGATCATCCAGGCGTCGTTTCTGGTTGGCTGGGCGCTGGGTGGCGGGTTCTTCGGGCGGATTGGCGACCGGCTAGGACGCAGCCGTGCGCTGGTGATGACCATTTTGACGTATGCCGTCTTCACCGGGTTGTCGACGTTCGCGCAGACCTGGTGGCAATTGCTCATCTTTCGGTTTTTGGCGGCGCTGGGCATTGGCGGCGAGTGGGCCGTGGGCGCCGCGCTGCTCTCGGAAACCTGGCCCAAGCGCTGGCGTCCCTGGCTGGCGGCAGTGCTGCAATCGGCGGTAAACGTCGGCATCATGTTGGCCTCGCTGGCGGCGCTGCTGATGGCCAACCTGCCGTATCGGTACGTGTTCCTCGTGGGCATCCTGCCGGCACTGATCACGCTGTGGATCCGCCGCGCCGTGCCGGAAACCGAGGAGTGGCATGCCGCCAAGGTGTCGCACGCGCACCAGGAGCCCAGCGTGTTGGAATTGTTCCGCGGCGACGTGCGGTGGACTTCGATCCTGACGCTCACCGTATGCGCACTGGGTTTGACCGGGCATTGGGCATTCGTGTTCTTTAGCGCGCAGGCGCTGCGCTACTTGCCCGACGTGGCAAGCTGGAGCGACGCCGAGCGCACCGAACTGGTCAGTCGCGCCGTGCTGGTGATCATGGTATCCAGCGTCGTGGGCAACTTTCTGGCGGCGGCGCTGGCGCGCAAGGTCGGCTATCGCCTGGCGATTACGCTGTTGTTTTTGTTGTACTTTGGGGCCATGACGGCCACGTACTACAAGCCGCGCACGCACGACGAGATGTGGTTTCCGCTGGCCGTGCTAGGCGCCGCGAGTGGACTGTTCGCGCTGTTTACCATGTACATGCCGCCGTTGTTTCCCACGTTGTTGCGCACCACCGGCGCCGGGTTTTGCTATAACTTTGGTCGGATTGCCGCGGCAGCGGGCACGGTGTTCTTCGGGCTGGTCGGCAATGTGGGCGATTTTCGGCTGGCGTTGTTTTATGCCGGATTCTTGTTCCTGCCGGCGACGGCCGTGTCGCTGCTGTTGCCCGAGCCGCCCGACGAGCGCGGTGACGTGTCGCCGGTGGAGTGAGTTGTTATCGTTTTGAAGCACTCTTTGGACGTGAAACCCATGAGCAAACCTCTCAATCGCGACACGGTCGCAATCGTTGGGCAGGGAGAGCTGCAATATCGCCCTGTCATTGGTTGGGGAGAATTGCCCGACGATTGGCGGCATCTGGACGCGGTGGGCGTGTCGACCGATTCGCAAGGCAACGCGCTGGTTTTCAACCGAGGCGGGCATCCGGTGATCGTCTTCGATCGAGATGGCAAGTTTCTGCGCTCGTGGGGTGATGACATCTTCACGCGGCCGCACGGAATCACGATCGGACCGGACGACATGCTGTATTGTGTCGACGATTTCGATCACACGGTGCGCAAGTTTTCGCCCGATGGAAAGCTGTTGCTTACGTTGGGAGTGAGTGGACAACGCTCCGAAACCGGCGCGACGACGATCGACTATCGGACGATCCGCCAATCGGCAGGGCCGTTCAATATGCCGACCAACCTGGCGCTGGCTCCCAACGGCGAGATGTACGTTTCGGACGGCTACGGCAACGCCCGCGTGCATCGCTTTGCGCCGGACGGCGAGCTGCTTGGCTCATGGGGCGAACCCGGCGCCGGGCCCGGTCAGTTTCACGTGCCGCACGGCATCGCTGTCGACCAGCACGGCACGGTGTATGTGGCCGATCGCGAGAACAGCCGGCTGCAACTCTTCTCGCCCACGGGCCAGTTTCTCACCGAATGGACCGACATCGCGCGGCCTTGCGAGATCTTCATCGATGCGGAAAATCATCTGTTCGTGGCCGAACTGGGTTATCGCGCCGGCATGTTCCCCGGAAATGAGCCGCCCCCGGGCAAACCAACGGGCGGACGCGTTAGCATCTTCGACCTGGCCGGACAGTTGCTGTCCCGCTGGGGCGGCGGCGATCATCCTTGCGCGCCGGGCGACTTCTTCGCGCCGCACGACGTGTGGGTCGATTGCTTCGGCGACCTGTATGTCAGTGAAGTCACCTATTCGGCAGGCGGCAACAAAGGCATGGTGCCGGCCGACTGTCCTCCCTTGCAGAAGTTTGTACGCATTAAGACCGAGGAGTCTCGATGATCATTCCGCACGATCGGCTGAAGCAGCTTACCACCGACATCTTCGCCGCCGCGGGCTGCAACCGCGATGAGGCCGGCCGCATCGGCCATTACCTGACCGAATCGAACCTGGTCGGCCACGACTCGCACGGCGTGATTCGCATTCCCACCTACATTCAGTTTCTGCGTGATGGAAAAGTAGTCGCCAATCAGCAGATTGCCGTCGTTCTGGAAAACGAAGTGCTGGCGGTTGTGGATGGCAAGTACGGATTTGGCCAGTCGATCGGCGAACAGACGACGCAGTTTGGTATCGACAAGTGCAAGAAGCATGGCGTGAGCGTGATCGCTTTGCGCGACACGGGCCATCTGGGTCGCATCGGCGATTGGCCCACGATGGCCGCGCATGCCGGCCTGATGTCGATTCACTTTGTAAACACCAGCGGCGCGGGCATCCTGGTGGCGCCCTTCGGTGGAATCAATCGCCGATTGAGCGCCAATCCCGTGGCGGCCGGCGTGCCGGTGGAAGGTGGTTCGCCCATCATCATGGACATGTCGTGTTGCACGATCGCCGAGGGCAAGCTGCGCGTGGCGTTCAACAGGGGCGTGTCCGTGCCCGAGGGGTGCATCATCGACTCCAACGGCCAGCCGACAACCGATCCCAAAGTGTTTTACGGCGATCCGCCGGGTGCGATCCTTTCGGTTGCCGGACACAAGGGCTACGCATTGGGCGTCATCACTGAAGTGCTGGCTGGCTCGCTCACCGGCGGCGGGGCGAGCACGCCGGCCAAGAAAGACCGGCTCGCCAACGGCATGTTGTCGATCTACCTGGAACCCGAGAGATTCGCCCAGCACGACGTGTTTGCCGCCGACGTGCGCGAGTTCGTCGCTTGGGTCAAAAGCTCCGAAAAGGCAACGCCGGACGGTCAGATCCTGATGCCGGGGGAAATCGAACAACAAACCAAAGCCAAGCGACTGCGCGACGGCATCGAACTAGACGCCAACACCTGGCAATCACTGGTCGACGTGTGCCAATCGCTGAAAGTGCCGGTGGAAAGTGTTTGAGCACGGCTTGCGGCAGCGTTAGATTGGTCGGTGTATCGCGGTAAGCGAACCGCGAAGTACGCAGAGGGATGGAGATTAACGAGGTAAGGGGACAGATTGTCGACGCCGCGATGAAGATTCACGCGGCCCTTGGTCCAGGGATTATTGGAAAGTGCGTATGCTCCAAGCCGCGATGAACTGTCGTCATTCTCGCAACTGGTTGATGTCTCTATTTCAAAAACCGACCTCGTACCTCTGGTCCTCTGCGCCCTCGGCGGTTGATCCCATTGAAAAACTGACGGGTGTCTTATGCGCTCAATCATCTCTTCTGTCATCGTGGCCGTGTTGTTGGCGGACGCATTCAATTCTCACACGCCGGCGGCGGAGAATTCGATCGTGCCGGCGGGCGCCAAACTTGAGAAAGTTTACACCCGCACTGCGAAACTCAATGGCGGACTGACTGAAGGGCCGGCGGCTCTGCCCCGACGGCAGCATCTACTTCACGGATATCGCCAACGGCACGGATCCGGGCATGATCGTGCGGTTTGATCCTGCTACTGGTAGGACGTCGATCTTCTCCAAGGACAGCGGCAAGGCCAACGGCCTGTGGATCGACGCCCAGGGCCGATTGATTGCTTGCGAAGGTTCGGACCACGGCGGGCGATGTGTTTCGCGATGGGACCTGAAGACGGGAAAACGCGAAGTCATTACCGATCGGTATCAAGGCAAACATTACAACGCGCCGAACGACCTGTGCCTGGATACGAAGGGACGCATCTACTTCACCGACCCACGCTATAACGGGCCGGAACCGCGCGAGCTGGAGCACCGGGCCGTGTATCGCATCGACACCGACGGGCGGGTAGTGGAAGTGACGCACGACGTGGAGAAGCCCAACGGCATCGCGCTATCGCCCGACGAGAAGACGCTGTACGTCGTGGATCACAACAACGGCGCCGACTTGACGGATCCTGATGCTCCGCCGCCGGAGCCGGGCGCTATGAAGGTGCTTGCCTTTCCCCTGGGAGACGACGGCCTGGTCAACGGCCCGCGGAAAACTTTGGTAGACTTCGGCAAGGAGAACAGCGCCGACGGCATCTGCGTTGACGTGCAAGGCAATATCTATCTCACCAGCCGCAGTCTGAAGCGGCCGGGGTTGATGGTCATCGACCCGCAGGGCAACGAAATTGCCTTCCTGCCAACCGGATCTGCCAATCAATCGGCCGATGAGACTCCAGTGGGTTTGCCCAGCAATGTGGAGTTCGGCATCGGCCCGGACAATACGATGTTGTATGTGACCGTGGATACCAGTTTGTATCGGGTGCGCTTGAAGGTGCCCGGCTATCACGTGCCGTTTGCAAAGTAGGCTTGGCACTCCGTTTGGCCAGCAGTCAAGGAATGTGTGCGATGCGCAACGATCTACTCACGGCGGCGGCGGTGAACGTGGACTACGCCCGCCGACTGGTGGCGGATATTCCCGAGGACAAAATGGCGGAACAGCCCGCCGAAGGCATGAATCATGCGGCTTGGGTGCTAGGGCATTTAGCCTATGTGTTCGATTCGATGATCGCCGTATGGGGACAAAAACCGTCGATGTCGCCGGAGTGGAAGGCATTGTTCAACGTGCCATCAAAGCCCATGCCCGAAAGGGACAAGTATCCGAGCAAGCCGGAACTATGGGACGCTTATGAACAGGCTTATCAGCGGATCGTCGACGTGGTGCGCAGTGCCAGTGATGAAGACCTGGCCAGGGAGTTTCCCAATCCGAAACTGCGGGCTTCACTGCCAACGGTGGGGGTGGCCATGGTACACATACTTACTTCGCACCAGGGACAGCACTTGGGTCAGCTTTCCGCCTGGCGGCGGGTGCAAGGACTGCCGGGTGTGTGACGAACGGGAAAAGCCCGCTCGCAGTACCACGTTGTTGTCCTGGGTCATTGCGACAATTCCGGCCGTCGTTCTCCCAAGTATCCAGATATCCCATCGCGTTCGGCGAATCGAGTCGCTCGATCGCCGAATCGTCGCGCGAGCGGTGGGCTCCGCTTCAATCGCTCACTACGTACCCTGTGCGGTGTTCGTCTGACCCATTTTGAGTATGGGGTAAGTTGTAGCTGGATAGTATCCTACCTACCTATGGGATACAGCGACTCTATCAAGATCACCACATAGCATGTTCCCATCGAGCAACGCTGCTCGGTATCCGGAAGTCGCCATGCGTGAGTTCGGTTCCATTGTTTCCAAGTTACAGTATTGTGGGGAGATGATTGCTTTGGCTAAGACGAAAACGGCTGCCAAGAGCGCCAACCGCAGCGAAGTAATTCGCGAAATTCTCAAAAAGAACCCCAAAGCCAACGTGGCAGGCGTGCAAGAGAAACTTGCCGCACGTGGCGTGAATGCCTCAAACGCACTGATCAACAAGATCAAGTACGGTCGCGGCCCAGGGGGCAAGAAGTCGAAGGGGCGCAAAGGACGCAACGGTGGTATCAACAAAGCCGACGCCATTCGCGGCGCTTGGGGTGAAATCGGAGTTGCAGGTCGGCCGCGCGACGTAATCGCCCTACTCGCGGGTCGGGGCATCTCGGTCACCTCGGCCCAGGTCAGCACGTTGCGCAAGTCGGTGGCAAAGAATCGCGGAAAAACACCGTTGCCGCAGGTCCACGCCGTGACGTTTGAGCACTTGGTTCTGGCCAAGGATCTGGCGGCAACGCTCGGCGGCATCGAAAACGCGCTCCAGGCGCTCAACAACCTGTCACGGTTGGTGAGCGACTGAACCGGCTGCCAGTGGGCACGAATCGAATGGGTTCGCGAACGGTCACGGCGACTGCTATCCTATTTATCGATAGCGGGCGCCGTGGTCGTTTCATGCGCCGGCGCCATACACAAGCTTCGAGGTGGCAGGCGTGCTGGAAGTGGTGTTAGTGCTGCTGCTGACCGTGCATCTGTTGTTGGCCGACGTGGCGATGGTGGGCCCACTGGCGAGCGTGTGGCTCGATTGGCGCAGCGGGCGAAACGGCGAAACGGCTATGGAGCAGGCCGGTTTGACCACGGCGCGGCTTTCTTCCTGGGCACTGACGTTGGGCATCGTCGTGGGCGTCGTGCTGCTGGGGGCGCGGTGGATTCTCAACAACGGTGCGTACCTGGAGGCCGTGGCCGCCCTGCCGCGCAGCCGGCTGTGGTTCGCCGGCTTCGAATTGCTGTTTTACTTTGCCTGCATGGGCGCCTACACGGGCTTGTGGCGGCGCTGGCGCCGCTGGCGGTTGGCGCATCGGCTGTTGGCCGTGGCTGCGGCAACCAATCTGCTCGTGCACTTTCCGGCGTTGTTCGTGATCATCTCGGTGATCCGCCAGCGGCCCGAGTTACTCAGCAGTGCGGTTGACTCGGCCGAGTTTCGACGGCTGTTGGTCGACGGCGAGGTGATGTCGCGCGTGGTCCACGTATGGCTGGCGGCCGTGGTCGTCACGGCCGCCGTGCTGATGGGGTTGGGCCTGCGGATGAGTGCCGATGAATCGCGCCGCGAGAGCGCCATTCGTTTGATTCGTGGCGGTGCTCTGGCGGGACTGATGGCGACCTTGGTGCAGGTTCCGGTCGGTTTTTGGGTGACGTTGCAATTGCCTGAGAAATCTCGAAGCCCACTGATGGGCGGTGACGTGCTCGTCACGTGCCTCTTCTTGGCGTCGGTCGGCCTGGCTCTGGCGCTAGTGCATCAATTGGCCGCCATTGCCCTGGGAGACGTGGAAGTCCGCCCGATTCGTCGCGCGGTGGTCATGCTGGTGCTGCTGGTGCTGCTGATGGTGGGCACGCGCAGCCGCGCGGACCATGCGTCGCACCTCGGCCGCACCGCTCCTCCGGACAGAGTGGCGGGTTTCTAGACGAGCGGCGTCGAATGTACGACACTAGCTGCTGAAGCGGATGCGTGCTTTGACGTTCATCTAACATCGCTGATTCAGTTCCTGCCATGACACTCACACCGATGACGATCTCTGACGCAAATAGCGGCGCAACCGCCAAGATTCTGCCCGCGATCGGCTTTAATTGCTTTAGCTTCACGGTTCCCGTGAAGGGCGAATCGGTGGAAGCGCTGTGGGCCGCGCCGGAATTCTTGACCGGCACTGGCAAACCATCGCACAGCGGCATTCCGATTCTGTTTCCCTTCGGAGGCAGAATCAGCGGCACCGAGTTCGAGTTCGAGGGCAAGCGCTATCCGCTGGCCGCCGGCGACGGACGCGGCAACGCCATTCACGGTTTTGCGCTAAATCGTCCCTGGCGCGTCATCGAGCAATCGGCCGACCGGCTGATGGGCGCGCTGCAGGCGTCGGTCGACGACCCGGTCATCCTGAATCATTGGCCGGCCGATTTTCTGATTACCGCCGCCTATCAAGTGAGCGGCCAAACGCTGGCATGCGACATCACTGTCGAGAATCCCGACAGCAAGCCGTTGCCCTTTTGCTTGGGCACGCATCCTTATTTCCGCGTGCCGTTAGGCGGCGACAGTTCCGCAGCGGGCAACTGCGTCGTGACCGTGCCGGTGGAATACAATTGGGAATTGGAAGCGTTGTTGCCCACGGGGCACACCACGTCACCGCCGATGGTTGGCGAATTGTCGCGGGGGATGCCGTTTGCCGAAATGAAGCTCGACAACGTCTTTGGCGGACTGTCGTTCGAGAACCATCGTTGCACGGCCAACGTACACGATCCGGCCAGCGGCCGCACGACGACGATAACCTTCGACGATCAATTTACCACCTGCGTCGTATACAACCCGCCTCATCGCGAGGCGGTGTGTATCGAGCCATATACGACTGTGCCCGACCCCTTCCGCCTGCGCGAGCAGAAGATCGACCCGCACTTGCAGATTCTGCCGCCGGGCGAATCGTTTCGGACGCGGATCGAGATCCGGCTCGATTCCAAGTAGAATTGGAGGTTCACCCTCCAGGAGAATTCGATGCTACGCGCCCAAGTCGTCTTGCTTGCCAATGCTGTCTTCTTGTGGACGAGTCTCATCGCGACAGCGGCCGAACGCCGGCCGAACGTGATTCTGATCATGACCGACGATCAGGGCTGGGGCGACGTCAGCTTCCACGACAATCCGCGGATCGAGACGCCCAATCTCGACGCGCTGGCCAAACAAAGCCTGGAACTCACGCGGTTCTATGTCTGCCCCGTGTGCAGTCCGACGCGGGCCAGCCTGATGACGGGGCGGTACAACTATCGCACCGGCGCCATCGATACTTATCTGGGCCGTTCGACCATGGTGGCCGAGGAAGTGACTTTGGCCGAAATGCTCTCCGAGGCAGGCTACAAGACGGCCATCTTTGGCAAGTGGCATCTGGGTGACAACTATCCATCGCGGGCGATGGACCAGGGCTTTGGCGAGTCGCTCGTGCATCGGGGGGGCGGCATGGTACAGCCAGCCGATCCGCCCGGCGGCAGCTACTTCGATCCCATCCTGATGCGCAACGGCCAGGATGTGCAGACGCGCGGCTATTGCAGCGATGTTTTCACGGAGGCGGCCACCAGGTTCATCGAAGAACATAAGACCGATCCGTTCTTCGTCTATTTGCCATACAATTGTCCGCACGGGCCGCTGCAACTGCCCGACGAGTACTACCAGCGCTACCAGGGCAAGGGACTTTCCGACAATGTGGCCCGGGTGTATGGCATGGTCGCCAACATCGACGACAACCTGGGCCGGTTGTTCGCGCGACTGGAGACGTTGAATCTGGAAAACGACACGATCGTGATCTTCCTAACCGACAACGGGCCGGCCCACCCGGGATACAACGGCGTGTTTCGCGATCGCAAGGGGAGCGTACACGAGGGAGGCATTCGCACCGCGTGCCTGGTGCGGTGGCCGGGGCATCTCGAGGCTGGCGGCAAGTGCGAGCAAGTGGCGGCTCATATCGATCTGACGCCCACGCTGCTAGAGGCGTGTGGCGTCGAGAAGCCCGCCAGCGTGCAATTCGATGGTGTGAGCTTGCTGCCGGCCATCGACGGGCGCGGCGAGCAACTGGACGAGCGGAACCTGTTCTTTCAATGGCACCGGGGCGATGAGCCCCAGCGCTATCGGGCGTGTGCCGTGCGCGGCCCGCGCTACAAGCTGGTCAACGTCGAGCGGCGCGGCAACGCCAAGGGCCTGCAAATTCAATGGGCCCTGTACGACCTGAACAGCGATCCTGGCGAACAGCACAACATCATTGACGAGCAAACGCAAGAAACCGAGCAATTGAAGCGGGCCTACGACCGCTGGTTTGACGACGTGAGCAGCACCCGCGGCTATCCCGTGCCGAAGATCATCGCCGGCACGAAGCACGAAAACCCCGTCACGCTTACCCGGCAAGACTGGCGCGGCCCGCAAGCCAGTTGGGACGGCAAAGGCCTGGGCTACTGGAACGTCGACTTCGCCGCAGCCGGAACGTACGACGTGACGGTGCGCATGCCGGCAGTAGATGGCAAGTCCACCGTGCAATTGCGGATTGGCGACATCGAAAAGTCACAGCCGCTCAACGAGGGCGCAACCGGCGCAACGTTTTCCCATCTCGAATTGCCGCCAGGTACCGCGCGCGTGATGGGAACCGTCGAGCATGACGGCAAGGCGGTCGGTGTGCACTACGTGGATCTTCAGTGTGCGAAGCCGACGCCGTGACGAATATGCCGGTGTCAGCAACGCAGGACATGCCGTGGCCTGAGCTGCCTGTCCCACGCCGCTCTTCGACGAACGAACAGCCCTGCCAGGCCAATTGCCCAATGCAAGCCCGGGCATTGCCGGACCGTATCGTCGGCTACACGGCGCGGCCCGTCTGCATTTTTGTTCAAGGCGGGCTTCCGGGCCGGCACAGCGCAGAAAAACGGCAGGTCGAACACGAAGTTCGACCTGCCTGTGAACTATCAGGCTTTTCAGGGGCCGCTACTTTTGAGCGCCCGCGGCTGAAGCGGTGGCTTCTGCCGGCTCGGCGCCGGGGAGCTTGCCTTGGCCGATCAGTTCGCCGAAGGTGGGCGACGCGGCGTCGTTGGGATCGGATTTTTCGGCGGCGACTTTGTCAAGCGCGGCTTGGATTTTGGCGGTGTCCTTGCCGTCCTTCTTGGTCAATTCCTTCGACAGCGCCACGCCGTAGGTGTTGCGATTTTTCTTGGACTTGCCGTAGTGGCAGACGTTGCACTTGGCTTCGGTCACGGCGGCGGCCAGCGACTTCTCGGCCTCCGTGGCCGGCTCCTTCTTCACGTATTTCTCTTCGAACTGTTTCTTGAAGGGAGCGACGGCGTGCGCCGATTGAATCTCCAGCGCCAATGCGCCGACTACGATGCCGCACAGGGCTAACAAGCTTGCCTTCTTCATACGATTCGCTTCTCCAGATGGTGTTGGAACCTGCCGGCGTAGCGGGGCCGGAAAGCTCGACGAAGGGGAATACGCGGGGATTCTCAGGCAGGATACACTCGGTGGGCTGTTCCGCTACTGTCGAATAGTAGAATTCGACGCCGCGAGGCTGTCAAGCGTGCGAGTCAGCACGCGAAAAAAGCCCCGAATGCTAGCTAAAACGCGCACGTGAAACGCGAGCCGTGCGATGTTCTAGTCGTCGAGCGAGCGCGGCGACGTGGAGCTCGGCGTCGAGCTTTCCATGGCGGCGCCGGGCTCGGTAGGCAATGTCCTTAGTTGCCACGCGATGCAGCCGGCGTCCTGGCCGTCGCTAGCGCCATGGATCGGCGGATTGTCCGGCGTATCGTCCAGTGCGTAGTCGTGCGGCGAGTGCTTGGAGAACGGACGGTCCTCCGCCGGCAATCGCTTCCAGGCGATCGGTGCGCGGGACATCAAGCGCGCATGGCCTGCCCATTGCTCTTGCCAGCCGTCGAAGTCCATTTGCTCGGCGACGGTTTGCATCGCGCCGGTCACGATCTTCCAGTACACGTCGAAGCCGTCGTAGTACTGCCGCTCGCCGCTCCATTGCACGCGTGCCCGATATTCTTCGGCCGTGTTGGGGCCACGTTGCTCCAACAGTGGCGGATCGGCCTGAGTGAGGAAAATGCTGTCGCGACAGTCGAATTCGGTCGTCATCTGCCAGGGCGCGTCTTCGCTGTTGCTTATCAGCGCCAGCCCGCCTTGGACGATGGCCGTGACGTGCGTGAGATTGATCTGCATGTAGCCAAGCTGCCGGGGTTCGATCGCGCCGCCGGAGGCTACCAGCAGACGCTCGCTGGTGGCCAATAGGCCGTTCTCCCAATCGAGCCGCAATGGTTGCAGTTCGTTGTTGCGCATGAAAGTGGCTTCGCCGCGGGCGACGCAATCACGCAAATCGATTGCCACGCCCGGATGATCCGGCGCCACGGGCATCATCGCGCCGCCGCCCAGCGGTCCCTTGATGTCGAAAAACGCCACGCCCGTGTGATAGGCCTTGTGACCTACCGACGCGTTGCGGATGGTCATCGTACTGCGTTCGAAGCGGAGCCGCTCGGCCAGCCGCGATTCGAACAGACACCACTCGCGGGCCAACTCGCGGGGAAGGTCCAGTTCCCAGTGCACGTCTTCAGAGTGGAACTGGCCCCCAGTAATGCTCACCATGGCTGGCGGAAATTTCACCAGGTTGGCTTCCGGACGAAAGACGACGATCGGGGTAAAGCCGTCGCCGGCGCGAATCCGCAAAGTCATGTTCGAAATCGTGATCGGCTCTTCGAGCATCCGCCCGCTGAAGCGCAGTTCGATCACGTCGCCGTGCTTTGCGTTGTTGCACGCCGCGCGGAGGCTCGAATAATAGTGCTCGCCTTGTTGCCTGTCGCTAACGACGAGCAGGCCGTCGGGCAGGGGCACAGGACCATCGGCAACCGGCGTCGGGGCGCCTGCTCTCGGCGGTGTGCGGTCTCCGGTTGGCGGTGGATCGGCGTCCAGAGCATCCACCGCCGGTGGACCAAGTTTCGCGCTGGATTCGTCGGCGGCCGAAGCCCGAGCGGCCAGCGCCTCGATGTCCAAACTGGCGCTCAATTGCTTGACGAATTGCTCCAACACGGGACTCGTGGACTCGGCCTTCCGTGGGGCCTCGGTCGGCTCACTTGTCCGAGGCATCGGCGCGGCCGCGCCCGGAGTGTCGCTGGGTTCGGTTACGCGCAGGTCGGTAGTTTTTGAACCGGTGGACGATTGATCGTCGCCGTCGATCGGCGGACGTAGCGGTTGCACGGCAGGGACCGTTGCTTTGGTAGCTGGCGCCGGCGGTACAACCTTCGGCTGAGTCGTGACGCCCGTGCCAACCAGTCCGTCGGTCGACGTGCCGGACGACCAGAACGCGTCGAGCACCAGCACGATCAAGAACAGCGCGGCCAGCGGAACCATCCAGGGCAAGTGATGCCGCCAACGCTCCAGCGGCCCGTCGCTGCGCGGTAGAACGTGGCTGCCCGAAGGCGCGTTGAGCGACAGCCCAAATTTTTCGCCCAGCTTGGCAAGTTCGGCCGCCAACTCGCTGGGGAGTTGAAACCGTTGCGCAGGGTTCTTTGCCAACATCCGTGCCAATAGCCAGGTGACCTCCACCGGGAGCTCGGGGCGAATAGTGCGCGGGTCCGGTGGCGTATCGCCTTGGTGTTGCAGCAGTTTTTGCAGCACGGTGCCATCGGGAAACGGCGGTTGGCCCGTAAGCATGTAGAAAAAGGAGCAGCCCAACGAGTACATGTCGCTGCGTACATCGGCGCTGCGCGGGTCGCGCGCTTGTTCGGGCGAGATGTAGTCGAAAGTGCCCAACGTAACTCCGCTGGCCGTCAGATCGTTGTCGGCGTGTGCCACCTGGTTCAGGCGCGCCAGGCCCATGTCGACCAGCTTGGCCTTGCCATCGGGAGTGATCAGCACGTTCGATGGCTTGATGTCGCGGTGGATCACGTCACGCTGGCTGGCATGGTCGAGTGCCTGGGCGATCTGATAGGTGTAGCTAACCGCCTCGGCCAGCGGCAGCGGACCGTGTTGCTCGACGCGGTCGCGCAGATTGATGCCCTCGATGAACTCGAAGACGATATAGTGGACGCCGCGGTCCTCGCCGACGTAGTGGACGCGGGCGATGTTCTCGTGATTGAGCCGGGCAGCCGATTGGGCCTCGTTGCGAAAACGGCGCAGCGCTTCGTCGTCGGCCGACTGATCGCGCGAAAGCACCTTGACGGCCACCTCGCGATTGAGTGTGGTGTCCAGCGCGCGGAAAACCACGCCCATGCCGCCGCCGCCGATGAATTTTTGCAGCAGGAATTGCCCGAGTTGCTCGCCCTCGAGCAGGCCGCCGTTGTCCAGCCGCATGCTGGGCGGCGTGAGGTTCACGGCGCCGGAAGGAGAACGGGCCGAGATGACCGTGAGCTGCCCCTGGCTCGAGCCACCTCTGGAACCGTCCGAGCGATGCGAGCCCGAGCCTTCGGCAGGACGAGGCGCACCGGCCGCAGTCGGCTCAGAGGGCGTTTCGGACGCCGATTTGTGGCTCGATTCGTCGTTCATGCTGTCCTCGGCCACTCGCCCGACCGCGTGGCAGGCTACATGGTACCGAATTGACACCCGGGGGACTGCGAGAGTGGACGTGAAGACCGCAATCCTGAATCTGCTGCAGGCCGCGAGACGAACGTCCCGTGGGTGACCTGCCAGACGGGTGCATCCCTTGAACGCAGCCTATTCTAGCCTCGAAGTACGCTTAGCGTCAATCAAGTAAGGTTTCTTATGCCTTAGAGTTACGATTTGTCCTCGTGTCTGGAGACGATCCACTCGCCAAAGCAGCCAGCGAGCGAGGCAGCGTCGTTTGATCCGGTATATGATTGTTTTCGCCGCCAGTTGGACTACATTGCTGGCGGGCGTCACGCTCGACTGCCGCTTCTCGCGTCAAATCGCGAGCCCTCACTGTCCTTTTGCCACCGGGTTTTCAAGCATGCCAAGTTCAATCGATCGACGTCGTTTCTTGCAACAATCGACAGCCGCTTCGGCCGGCCTGGGGCTGGCAGCACTGGCCAGCCACGTCCTGGCCGCGGAACCGGGACCCAAATTCAAGATCTCACTGGCGGAATGGTCGCTGCACAAGGCGCTGTTCGGCGGAAAAATGACGAATTTGGACTTTGCGCAGCAAGCCACCACGCTCTACGGCATCGACGCAGTCGAGTACGTCAACCAATTCTTCAAAGACAAAGCGACGGACAGGAAGTATCTGGGCGAAATGAAGACACGCTCCCAGGACCAGAATGTAAAGAACGTGCTGATCATGATCGACAGCGAGGGATTCCTGGGCGATCCCGATAATGCGAAGCGCATGAAGGCTATCGAAAACCACTACAAGTGGGTCGAGGCCGCCAAGTTTCTTGGTTGCCACTCAATTCGGGTCAACGCCTACTCGAAGGGGACGCCCGAGGAACAAGCCAAGCTAGCAAGTGACGGACTGCGCGGCGTGGCCGAGTTCGCTGCTCCGCACGAGATCAACGTCATCGTCGAGAACCATGGCGGGCTCTCGTCCAACGGAAAGTGGCTGGCGGGAGTGATGAAGACAGTTGGTTTGCCTAATGTAGGAACTCTGCCTGACTTCGGTAATTTCAAGGACTACGACCGCTACCTGGGGGTCGAAGAGATGATGCCCTATGCCAAGGGGGTCAGTGCCAAGAGCTACGACTTTGACGCCGAGGGGAACGACACGCAGATCGACTATGCGCGGATGGTCAAGATCGTGCTCGATGCTGGCTACCACGGCTATATCGGCATCGAGTATGAAGGCTCTCGCCTGCCGGAGCCGGACGGCATTCGGGCTACAAAGAAGCTGCTCGAACGCTATCAGAGCTAGCTTTATCTATTCACCGCATGACTCGCATTCGACGATATATCTCCAGTTTTACTGGGATGTGCCATTTCGCTTCCGTGCAGCCGCCCAGCAGGAGAATTCCGAAAATATTCCCCCATTGCTATCACTGGACACTTGGCAAATGCGAAAAACCCAGATGCCCGGTTTTTAGGCAGGTCGGCGATGCTCAATCTGAGGGCACGCCCGCTCGCGGATTATGCATGGCAGCCTTGTCGACGCAAGTGCTATCAAAGAAATGACATCCGTGCTGCTCTTGACGGTCTCCTACGATTTTCACAACGACCTGCCGGCGTCGGCCGGTCCGTTCCGAACATCCGTTTCAGGAGATCGAAGATGAACGAGCAGCGACAAGATGTCTTTCGCATCGCGGACGAGATTTTTCGTCAACGCCCGAGTTGGGTGACCTTTTTCCGCGAGGTGCTGGGTGTGGATGGAGTCGTCCGCCAGGTTTATGGCACGCCCGAAGCTCTTTCCCAATTTGAACAAACTGCCGAATATCAAAAGATTCAACAGATGCTCGCGAAACTGCGAGAGAACGATGCCGACCTGCCAGGCGGCCCGCGCGAGCCCACTCGCGTCATAACGGTGCGCCTACCCAAGAGCTTGCACGAGTCGTTGCGAGCCGAGGCTCACGATCGCCACACGAGCATGAACAAGCTCTGCATTTCCAAGTTGCTGCAAGTGGTCGACGGGGAGTTGGTCCCATCGGAAGGTATGGGGGCATCGACGTCGGCGCAGGCAGCGCCGGCTGCAGCCCATGGATAGCACGGGCGCTTTCGGTAAAAGAGAAAAGATTCGGAGCGGACCTATAAGCCGGGTTCTGTACCCCTGCGGCAGTTTTGCTGCCGCAGGGGCGACGGCCATTTCTCTAAGGCGGCGGATTACTCCGTCGCTCAAGCGGCCTACCCGAAAGTAAGTAGCGGTCCGGACCGGACCGCCCGGGGTCTCCCCCGATCCTCTCTGTTTGGCCTTGCGCCGGGTGGGGTTTGCCTAGCCAGGCTGGTCGCCCAGCCTGCTGGTGAGCTCTTACCTCGCCGTTTCACCCTTACTCGCCAACCGCCAAGGACGACGAGCGAGCGGTCTACTTTCTGTTGCACTTTCCCGGGCCTTGCGGTCGGTGGGCGTTACCCACCACCCTGTCCTGTGGAGCCCGGACTTTCCTCTCGCCCTGCACAAGCGGGGCCGAGCGGCCGTCCGGTCCGCTCCGAATCTGTAATTACCATACGTGCCGGGGAGCGAGTTTGATAGTGCGGCGGCGGCACGCATTGGCTCCGTTTGGCCCGCCGCTCCATTCCAAGGCCCATTTCCGCGCGCTTCATTATGCGCAAGATACATACGCGCTGTGAGGGTCTGGTTGGAATTGTTGTGCCGCATGCACGACGCCTATCGATTCATACGAGGGCAGATTGGCGTGCCGGTTACCGCGGTCCGCAGTCTGTCAACCTATCTTCGAGTCGAATTCAACAGCCCTCCCCTAGCGGTCGGCCGAAGTGTCTATCGGTAGGTCGTAGCGGTATTGTCATGCAGCTAGCATTTTCATCCATTTTTAGACAAGCCGTCTTCCCCCTGGCCATGGCCATATTTGCATCGACGACCCTTGGCTCGCCAGCGCTTCTGGGGTCGGAATCCGCGACAGCCGTTCCGGACGAGATCCAGGCGGCCGCCCCCCGGCGAATAGTAAAAAGGTTGCCGGCTACGAATCCCGATCACCGGGCATATCCGGCCGAGCAAGTGACCGCCACCATGCGTCAGCAGGCCGAAACGCAGTTGCCCGAGGCGCCTGCGCGGCCGCTTGTTGAAAGCATTCCGCTGGGTCAGCAAGACGCCTCCGGCGTGACGCTGGACGAGATCACCGGCATCGCCGTGGCCAATAGCCCGCTGATTCGCGAGGCGCCAACCAGTGGTTGGCTGCATCGGGGAAGGCCTTGCAGGCCAGCTTTTACCCCAACCCTACGTTTGGCACCTACTCGCCGCAATTGGCGGGCAACCAATCGCAGTATGCGGTGACAGTCAATCAAGAGCTGGTGACGAAAGGAAAGATTCGCCTCGACACCGCCGCGGCCGAGCGTGCGGCGTTGGCGGCAGAGATGACTTTCGTGCGAGCTCGATTCGACCTGTTCACCATGGTCCGCAAACGCTTCTACACGGCCTTGGCCATGCAACGCCGCGTCGAAGTGCTGGACCAGATGGTCCAGATTGCCCGCAAGTCGCACGAGATTAGCGAGCGGCTGCTGAAGGCGGGTGTGGGACCACGCAGCGACGTGCTGCTGTTGCAGATCGAACTTTCCAAAGCCGAAGCGGAATTGCGAAATGCTCACACGCTGGCAGAAACCAGCCGTCGGGAACTGGCGGCAGCCACGGGCCTGGTCGATTTACCAATTCCGCGAGTGTCCGGCGACTTGCAGCAGGCATTGCCGAACTATGAGTTGTTGCCAACGCAGCAGGCGGTCTTGGCGCGGAATGCTTCGGTGCGCGCTGCCCAGTTCGAGGTCGCCCGCTGGCAGTTTCTGCTACGCAGGGCGGAAGTCGAACCGTATCCGAATGTCGACATGATGGGTGGCTACCAACGCCAACTCCCAGGCAACGGATTTCCGCTGAATCAGGGTTTGTATACGTTCAACGTAGTTGTTCCTCTCTATAACCAGAATCAGGGCAACATCCGCGCGGCGCAGTCCACGATCGCCAGCTCCGTGGCGGCCTACAACCGGGTGCGCACCGAACTGGCGAACGAAACGGCGCTGGCGTTTGGCCGGTACATCACGGCGCGACAATTTGCCGACCGCTATCGCGACGAGATTCTGCCCAGCGCCGTCTCGGTGCAGCGCATCACCGGACAACTCTACAACCAGGGGCAGGTCGAGTTTCTCCGCTACCTGGCATCGCAACGCGCGTTGCTGGACGCGAACCTGGCCTACATCACGGCCCAGGAGGACCGCTGGATCGCGGCGGCCGATTTGGCAAGCCTGCTTCAGAGCGAGCAGTTTCCCTGAGCGCGTGCGGCCTTGTCGATGGAAAGCCGCTTTGGTGGGTGCTAGCCTCACGTGCTACTCACGTCACAATCAGCACTCTGGAGGTGCTTTCAGGGCTCGGCGGCATTACAATAGCTTAAGCGTGGGGCCTCGACCTTCGCTCGGTGACTGGCGGACGGCATAATTGCGCACATGCAGACGCGCTGGCGGGATGTTGCATTCGCATTGCGACGCGACCTCGAACGCTTGACGGATAGCGTGCGTAGAAGTGTAGAAGCGCTTTGCCCGCGCTGGGCGTCGGTTTGGTGGCGGCCATTCCCTCCTTGTAGATCGCATCTATGCGACGTAACGCGCGATCGTTCACCCGACTCTTTGCGTGGCTAGCGGTCGGCATTTGCCTGCTGGCGGCGGTGGCGGTGTTGATCACCTCGAGTGTGGCGCGACAAGGCAAACCGGTGGTTGCGGCCAGCCCTCGATTAACCTCTCTGAAGTTGGTGCCGGGCACAACCGATACGTTGGAGCTTAGCGAAGCATTGGTGCAATCGCTGGGTGTCCGCACGGCCAGGATCGAGTCGGCCAGGGCCCACACTCGGCTCAACCTTTCCGGATCGCTGTTCCTCGATTCGAACCGCATGGTCCACGTACACTCGCGTTTCACCGGCGAGGTAGTTTCCATCGGCGCGGCGCAAAACGCCTCCGAGGGATCGTCGGCTCCGCGGCCCTTGCGGTTGGGAGATCACGTCGAGCAGGGCCAATTATTGGCCGTGATTTGGAGCAAGGAAGTCGGGGAGAAAAAGAGCGACCTGATCAACGCCCTGTCGAAGCTCTATCTGGACGATGCCCAGTTGCAGAGCCTCAAAGCGCTGGGGAAAGACATCGTCGCGGCCCGCCAGATTCGCGAGGCCGAGCGCGAGCGAGAATCCGACGTCATTGAAGTCACGCGCGTCGAGCGTACGTTGCGTTCGTGGCGTTTGTCGGAAGCGGAAATCGCGACGGTTCGTGCGGAGGCGGAAAAGATTCACCACGGCGAAGACAGCGTTGACGTGGACGTCGACAAGCGTTGGGCCGAGATCGAAGTGCGCAGCCCATTTGACGGAGTGATTCTCGAAAAGAACATCGTCGCTGGCGACATCGTCAATACGGACTTGGACTTGTTCGTCGTGGCCGATCTCAGCGTGTTGGGCGTCATGGCCAATGTATACGAAGAAGATCTGCCGGCGCTGGAACAGCTCCCCCTGGACCAACGTGCCTGGACGGTGTATTTGAAATCCTGGCCCGACGCGCCAGGGATTGCGGGAACTTTTAGCCTGATTGGAAGCATTGTCGATCCCAGTCAGCACACGGCCGCCGTGATGGGATGGCTTGACAATGCGGATGGCAAGTTACGGGCGGGCCAATTTGTAACCGCGGTGGTCGATTTGCCCGCCAATGGCGATGAAGTGGCCGTTCCCGAGTCGGCGGTTGTCGAGGGGCCGCAGTACGGCACGGTCTTCATCGCTGCCGACGCCGGCAGCTCGCGCGTCACGCGTCGCCGCGTGGCGGTCGCCGGGCGCGGCGAGAAAGTGGTCTACGTACGGTGCACTCCTTGCGCCGAAGACATGGCTCAAGGTTGCTGTCGGCTCACGCCGGGCGAATGGGTCGTCACGAGCGGCACGATCGAACTCGACGGCGCATTGGAAAACGCTCTGGCAACCGTGCCCCCGGATCAGCCCAGCAAACAATAGCACAGCGGGCAAATCCTCGCGCCGAACCAACGGCTCCCGGCGATCTGCCCGGGCAGGGTAAATCGATGATCCACCGCCTGATTGCCTGGTCGCTCGAGAACCGTCTGGTGGTTCTGCTGATCACCGCCACGCTGGCCGCGGTGGGATCGTACGCGTTCTTCAACATCAACGTCGAGGCGTATCCGGATCCGGCGCCCGCGATTATCGAGGTCATCGCCCAGTACCCCGGCGCCTCGGCCGAGGAAGTCGAGCGACAAGTAACGATCCCGCTGGAGATCGCCTTGGCGGGCATGCCAGGTTTGAACTATTCGCGCAGCAAATCGCTGTTCGGTCTGGCGCATTTGCGCAACCAATTCGACTATGGTGTCGACTACTTTCGTGCCCGCTTGGAAGTGCTGAACCGACTGAACTCCGTCGAGTTGCCGCCGGGAGTGCAACCGGTGATCGCGCCGACTTCGCCAACCGGAGAAATCTATCGCTATATCATCAAGAACCCTGCGCGACGGCGAGGGCAACCCCATCTACACGCTCAACGATCTGAAGGCGTTGAATGATTGGAAGCTGGAGAAAGAATTTCGCCGCGTGCCACGGATTGCCGATGTGGTGAGTTTCGGCGGCGAGGAGAAACGCTATGAAATTCACCCCGATCCCGAGCGCTTGCGGCAATATGGCATCACGTTCGAACAGTTGGAAAACGCCATCGCCCAGAGCAATGCCAACGTGGGAGGCGACTACCTGCAACAGGGCGACGCGGTCGAGGCGGTGCGTGGATTGGGATTGATCGGCGGAGGGCAGGATCCCACGCAGCAGCTTGGCACCTTGAAAGATCCCAAGAGCGCCAGCGCCTGTTGCGCAGCGAGGAAGGGAGGCGGCTGGGCGAAATTCGCGAAATCGTGCTCACGGCGACCAACAACGTGCCGATCAAGGTAGGCGACGTTGTCGACGGAGGCCGCTCCTCCCGGGCTGGCTCGCCGATTCCCCATGGCGTCACCGTCGGCAGCCACACGCGGGCGGGACGCGTGGCTACCAGTCAGCCGCGCTTGGACGCCTCGGGCCAGGAACTGCTGGACGAGCACGGACACCGCCTCTGGGAAGATGATGATGACGCGGTGCAGGGGATCGTCCTGCTGCGCAAGGGCGAAAAGTCCCTGCCGGCGCTGGCCGACGTCGAAGAAAAGATGCGCCAGCTCAACCAGACCCCCGGACAGTTGTTGCCGGGCGTGCGGCTCGACACGTTCTATGACCGCACGCAACTCATCGAACTCACGACGCACACGGTGCGCGAGAACGTGCTGGTGGGCATCGGCCTGGTCGTGGTGATATTGCTCGTCTTTTTGAACAACGTCAAAAGCGGATTGATCGTCGCGCTGAACATTCCGCTGGCGTTGTTGTTTGCCTTCACGATCCTCTATTTGCTGGGCAAGTCGACCAATCTGTTGTCGCTGGGCGCCGTCGACTTCGGCATCATCGTCGACTCCTCGGTCATCATCGTCGAGGCCATCTACCGGCGATTGAGTTCCGGCGAGGACGCCGACTTGCCCCTGGCAAAGCGGATTCTCAAATCGACCGGTGAAGTGGAGCGCAGCCTCGTCTTCTCACGGTTGATGATCGTATGCGCCCTGTTGCCGCTGTTCACGATGACTGGCCCAGAAGGACAGATCTTTGGGCCGATGGCCGACGTGTATGCCATCGCGCTGGGCGGCGCACTGTTGTATGCGTTGACGCTCTCACCGGTGCTGTGCCAGATGTTCATGAAAAAGCTGCCCGCAGCGCGCGACAATTTCCTGGTGCGCGGGCTCAAGCGGTTCTACGCCCGGCAACTCGATTTGGCATTGCGCCATCGGATCGTGGCATTGGTGGGATTTGCGGGCATCGTGTTGGTCACCGGCCTGGCGCTGCCATTCCTGGGGCGTGAGTTCATGCCCGCGTTGGAAGAAGGCAACGTCTACATTCGTGGAACTTTTCCAGTGCGAGTGTCATTGGACGAGGTGGCCAGGGCTTCGCGCACCGCGCGTTTGCGGCTTCGCGAGTATCCGGAAGTAAAGTCGGTTTTGTGCCAAATGGGCCGGCCAGACGACGGAACGGACCCGACGGGTTTCTACAACGCAGAGTTCCTGGTACCGCTTAAAACGCGCGACCAGTGGCCAGCACTTGTCGACCGGCAGGGCTGGCGCAGTTGGCTCGGGCCGCGGGCTCGACTGAAGGACGAACTTGTCGACACCATGCAACGCGAGTTGGACAACGCGATCCCCGGCGTAGACTGGAACTTCTCGCAACAAATTCGCGACAACGTGATGGAAACGCTCTCCGGCGTCAAAGGCGAGAACTCGATCAAGATCTTTGGCCCTGACCTGGACGAGCTGGAACGGCTGGCCAAGCTCGTGCGGGCACGACTGGTTCGAGTGCCGGGCATCGAGAACGTCGGCATCTTTCCCATCAAGGGCCAGTCAAACCTGGAATTTGCCATCGATCGTCAGAAATGCGCCCTGTGGAACGTAAGTGTCGAGCAAGTGCAGGACGCGTTGCAGACAGCCGTGGCCGGCAAGGCCTTCACGAAGATGGTCGAGGGCGAGCGGACTTTCGATGTCACGATTCGCTGGCCCGAGGAATTGCGGCAAAACTCCGACTTGATTCGCGACATTCCGGTCGACGTGCTCAACAACCGCGTTGCGGGCGAGGGAGTTCCGCACGGAGCTCCGGGACATGACCTCATGTTGCGAGGGTCGAGTTTGCCGCTACCGGCGCTTAGCGGCAGCAGTTTAAACACAAGTTACAACAATTTGTCTCAAGTGCCCCGGCGCCGATTGGGCGATCTGGTGGTGCCGGTCAACGACCATGGAGCGCCAGACCCGCACGGCAAGTTTGTTCGATCGGGCGCCTCGACAATTGCCAGGGAACAAGGCAAGCGCTTTATAGCTTTGAAGTTCAGCGTGCGCAATCGCGACCTGGCCAGCGGCGTGGCGGCGGCGCAAGAGGCCACGGCCGACATCATTCCGGCGCCGTACTATGCCGAATGGAGCGGTGAGTTTCAGGAGATGAACGAAGCGGTGCACCGGCTGATGATCGTGGTCGCGGTGTCGCTCGTGTTGATCCTGGTATTGCTCTACCTGGCGCTGGGCTCAGTGCTGGATGTGATCGTGGTGTTTGCCAACGTGGTCGTGCTGTCGATCGGCGGAATCTGGGCCTTGTTGCTCACGGGACTCAATTTCAACATTTCCGCCGGCGTGGGATTCATCTCGATCCTGGGCGTCGGCATGATGAATGGCTTGATTCTCGTATCCGGGTTCAACTCCCGTCGCGCTAATGGTATGCCGCTGGCCGAGGCGTTGCGCGACGGCATGGACAAGCGCATCCGCCCGCTGACGATGACGTGTCTGACGGCCATTTTTGGCATGTTGCCGGCGGCCTTCTCTACACGCATCGGGGCGAAACTCAGCAGCCGTTGGCGATCGTGGTCGTCGGAGGCATGATCACGACGATGTTGATGATGAACCTGATGCCCGTGTTCTATAGCTTCTACGGGCATCGCGAGCCGGCGCACGGCGTGGGCGAGATGCACTAGCGCATTGGGGGCACCTACGGATCGAGCAGTTCCGAAACGAACGTGACTTGGGGCGCCTTGCCACGTCCGGCTGCGTTGAAGTATTCGGTGAGATACCGCAAACGCTCCTTGCGATCTTCCGGGTTCTTGAAGTTGTCGCCCTTTTGCAGGATCGGCTTGTCGTCGTCGATCGTGCCGAACGAACGTGGGCCCGCAATCTGACACGGAAACCAACGGCCTTCACCTTGCGGGTCTTCCAGGTAGAACTCGGGATAGCAATGACCGGAAACGAACACGGTGCGGGCGGGAATCTTTTGCGATCGGCACATGGCCACGAACAGCGACGTCAGGTCGTCCGTGCTGGCTTCCTGCTGGAAGAGCGCGCGGGCTGCGCCGTTGATTTCCTCGCCGCGATGTGCCACGTGCTCGCGCACCCAGTCATAGATCGCCTCGACTTTGTCCCAGGCCAGTTCCTTGTCGGCCACCGCTTCTTTGGCGGCGGATACGATCTTGGGGTGCCGGCTCTCGATGAACGGACTCGAACCAATGCTGACGTTCAGCTCGCGATCCAGCCGTTTCGGAACGGTGTAGATCGAGGGGTCTGCAGGCCCGGGCATTGGCAAACGCGTCACTTCGAAAGTTGCCAACGCGCGGGCTTCTTGCCCGGCGGCTAGCCGCGGAATCTCCATTACGATTTGTTTGACCGCTCCGCCGCTGGTAACCGTGCGATAGTCGAATTTGCCATACGAGGGCACGAAATCCTCGTCGACGATTTTCACTTGCTGCTCGGGCCATTCGGCCGGCACCGGCGCCGTTGCCACGATGTTGAAGAGCGAACCCTGGGCCTTCACGGTAATGCCGACCTTGATGCGGTGTGTGGCCTGTAGTCCGGCCACCGGTGGCTGGACGTCGACGGTCGTTTGGAATTGCGCCAGCGCCGCGGTGGGCGCGGCAGCCAAGATCAAAGCGGCGAGCAGACATCGCACGGCGAAGAACTCCAGCAAAGGTGCCTGGCGTCCGTGCAAGAATCAAAGACCCGTGGCGAGATGCGTCCCAATTCACGACGCAGCGCGTCGGTCTCGTACTCTTACGATTCTAGCTAGGCGCTCGAGGTGACTTCCAGCCGCGGGGCGCAATTTGTGACGATTCGCGCCGGCTCAGTATGCGGGTATTGGCGAATAATCCGCTATTGGCGCTGTGCTCGAGCGCGGAAAATGAGTTTCGCAGGCCGGCGAAACGCGGCATCAGCGCGGCCGAAACGTCCACCGCGAGTCGTCCGGCACGTTGGCAACGGCGGACGCTCGCGATGGACTGTGATCTCGACGCGTACGTGAGCTAGGCCCGTCGAACCGGTTACTAGGGGCTCGAATACGCTTCGGGGCCCGGCATCACTTGCACGGCGGTTCCGCTGGGAACCGTCAGGCTGGGCACCGATGTCATCATGCCCGAGCCGTCGCAGGGATTCGGCGTACAACAGGGCGCGGCGGCGGGCACGCATTGCCGGGCCGTCTGGGTTTTCTGAAAGCAGTGAAAACAGCCCGATGTCACGACCGCTACGCCGCTCAGAATCGATAGTACGAGAAACTTCTTCATGCCTCGTCTCTCCGTCATTCCAACACGAACTCCGCGGCAAATGGCCGGGGAGCTAGAGAACTCTACACCGCAGTAGCGGCGCGGCAAGCGCCGGGCGTTGACTTTTTGAAACATGTGGGTTTTTTGCGACGAGCACGTCGAAAAGGTGGTACATTTTACGCGACCCGCATTGCGCGAGTTTTGCAAAGGGCTTTTGCAAATTGCCGTATCGCACGGGTCGCAGGTTCCGCCCGCTGACGATTCACCTTGTTTTCCCCCCCCATGTCCGACACTTGTTCTTGCCATCTGCGACTGGCGCGCGGCACTATCGTCGGCGCGATGGCAGTGCTATTGCCCAGTGCTTTGCTGTGGGTCTGCGCCGTGCCGGCTTCGGCGGCGACGCCGTGTGTCGCGCTGCCCCGGGCGCAGGACGAGTTGTGGCTGGTCAGCAGTCGCGGATTGGGATCCTGCGATCTCGAGGCGAATGTCGAGCAACTGAAGTACTGGCACTACGTCCGCGGGCAAGCGTGGGTCCGCAGCGACCTGGCCGAACTCGTGGCCACGGATGATCCGGACGTGATCACGGTAGTGTTCTTGCATGGCAATCGGATTCCCTCCTGTGAAGCATTCACCAAGGGATGGAGCGCCTATCGACAGCTGATTCGCTGCGCCGACGAGCGGCCGGTGCGTTTCGTGATCTGGTCGTGGCCCAGCGACAAGGCCGGCGGACCGGTGGAAGACGCACGCATCAAGGCAGCGCGCACGAATACGCACGGCTACTACCTGGCCTGGTTTATCGATCAATTGAATCCGGACGTGCCCGTGGGCATCTGGGGGCACAGTTTCGGCGCCCGAATCGCCACCGGCGCACTGCACTTGCTGGGCGACGGGACATTAGCGTGCCGGCAGTTGGTGGCCCGCGTCAGCAATTCGCCGCGGCGAATGCGTGCCGCGCTATTGGCCGCGGCAGTCGATTGCGATTGGCTGCTGCCGGGACATTGCCACGGCCAGGCGCTAACCCAACTGGATGACTTGTTGTTGGTGAACAATTGTTGCGATCGCCTTCTGCAGCGGTATTCGATCATCTATGGTCGTCGCTCCTGCCGAGAGGCATTGGGCTATAACGGCCTCGGCATACGACGCCTGTCGGCGGATGACGCGATGAAAGTCAGCCAGATGAATGCGTGCTGCTATGTCGGCAAGCAGCATCAGTTTGACAACTATCTCAACTCGGCGGCCATTATGGTGCGCGTGCGATCGCACTTGCTGTTTGGCGGCACAACGGCGACCATGGAGACTCCAGCGAGTGAGCACGACAACGCCGCGAGCGAAACCGTCGATGCACCGGCCGCAGAGCCCGTCGTGAGCGAGAGCAACGACCCGGCCGATGTCGAATTGGTGCAGCCGTAGCGTCATACTTGCCGGACCGGGCCGGGAGTAAGCGATGCACGGTGTGAATTGGGGCGGAGTCGCGGCGGTTGCCGCCTTGTACCTGGTGTTTCTGGCCGTCGGCTGGAGAGCATCGAAACGCGTGGTCGCCGGTTCGGTCACCGAACTGTTGGTTGCCGGCCTGCGCCATGCCGTTCTGGATGGCCACGCTTACCATGGCCGCCACTTGGCTCGACGGCGGCTACCTGCTGGGCACGGCCGAGGGTGTGTTTGCAAACCTGGCCTCCGGCTGGCAAGGCGGAGTTTGTTTTGGGCTGAGCCTGGTGCTGGGTGGATTTGTCTTTGCTCGGCGAATGCGGCAACTCGAATACGTCACGCTGATCGATCCGCTGGTCGCGCGCTTCGGGCGTCGCTGGTCGGCTGTATTGGCACTGCCGGCCATGCTGGGCGAGTTGTTGTGGAGCGCGGAATTGCTCGTGGCCGTTGGCGCCACGTTGGCTGTCATTCTGGGCGTCGACCTGACCGTGGCCATTGTCGTGTCGGCAGCGGTGGTGACCGCTTACACGGTGTTGGGCGGCATGTGGAGCGTCGGCTATACGGACACCGTGCAGTTTCTGCTGATTCCGATCGGCTTGCTCATCGCGCTGCCGTTTGCTTTGTCGGCTGTCGGAGGGCTCGACGCGTGCTGGAGCCACTATCGGCACGTGCAGGGCACGGCGGCCGCGCTGCTCCCGCCGCTGGCGGCCGACGGCTATTGGTCCGCGCCGCGCATCGTCGGCTGGTGGGACGTGTCGATCATGCTGGTGTTGGGCGGCATTCCCTGGAACTGCTATTTCCAGCGCATTCAATCGTGTCAGACGCCGGCCAAGGCCCAATGGCATTCGGTCGCCTCCGGAGTGCTCACGATGGCCATGACCGTGCCGCCGATATTGCTCGGATTGATCGCGTTCGGCTATCACGACTGGACGCCCGAGGCCGCGGAGCAACTGCGCGACGCACCGAGCATGGCGCTGCCGCTGTTGTTGGAGCAAGTCACGCCGCCGTTGGTGGCGATCCTCGGACTGGCGGCAATCGTGGGAGCCGTGACGTCGAGCTTCAGTGCGTCGATTCTATCGGCCGGCTCGATGATCAGTTGGAACGTTGTTCGCGGCTTGCTCGTGCCGCAAATCTCCACGTCGGCCATGCGGCGAGTGATTCGCGTGACGATTCTGCTGTTGGGTGGCTCGGCGGTGCTGTTTGCATTGCGCGTACAGAGCGTGCAACAACTGTGGTTCTTGACCAGCGATCTGGTGTTCGTGCTGTTGTTTCCGCAGTTGCTCTATGCCGTGTTTGATCCGAGGGCAAATCGCACGGGCTCGATGGTGGCGTTTGGCGCATCGCTGGTGCTGCGGTTGGCCGCTGGCGAAGAGGCCCTGGCCGTGCCGCGACTGATCGACTACGACACGGTGCTAGGGCAAGCGTTGCCAGCGGGCGCAGGACTATGGTTTGATCCGGCGGGGGATGCTACGTTGTTTCCGGTGCGAACATTTGCAGCGGTGGTGGGCCTGCTATTGCTGCCGCTGGTGTCGCGGTTGACTGGAAAATGGGATCCGCCCAAACCGCTGCCAAGGCCGGCGCTGCCAACGGCAACATGAGCAAGAAAAATCCTGCGCCAGGGTGAGGCATTCCAAGTGAAAGATCAACCGCGCCAAGTTGAACCCACGGTCTCGCGCGGGCGATGGTGGCTCACCTGGACGGCTCATCTCTACACGGCAATCGGCTTGGTGTTGGCTGCCGGCATGATGGTGTGCATCGTGATCGGCGGGGCCGAGGCCTTTCGCTGGGCCTTCTTTTTGATGCTGGCGGCGTGCATGGTCGACGCCACCGACGGCTCATACGCGCCAAGCTGCGCGTCAAAGAGGTGCTGCCGAACTTCGACGGCACGAAGCTCGACGACTTGATCGATTTTTTGACATTCACGTTTCTGCCGCTCGCTCTGATCTGGCGAGCCGAGTTGTTGCCCGCACACAGCGAGTGGGTGCTGGTCGTGGCATTGATTGCCAGCGCCTACGGCTTCTGCCAGATTCCGGCCAAGACGGTCGACGGCTTCTTCGTGGGCTTTCCTTCGTACTGGAACATCGTGGCGTTCTATCTCTACGTGCTGGAGGTGACTGCGTGGGTCAATGTGCTGGCGATTCTGGGTTTGGCGCTGCTGACGTTCGTGCCCAGCTATTACGTATATCCCAGCCGCGGCGCCACGCTGAGCAAGACCACGAACTTTTTGGGCGGCGTGTGGGTGGTGGTGCTGGTGGCCGTGTTGTGGCAATTGCCCAAGGAAGAGCTTTCGCCGGATGTAGTCTTGCCGAACTACGATCGCACGCTGGCGCTGCTCTCGTTGTTCTATCCGGCGTATTACGTAGCGGTCTCGTGGGGCATCACGTGGCACCGCTGGCGGCGGAATCGCGAATCGCAATTGCGTGGATGGTAGCCAAGCTAGGCGGTTTTCAGCTCTTCAATCGTCGCGGCCCGTTTACAAGCGGCGAGTCTTGCCTCGGCGGCTTCGATCGATTCGATGAGTCCGTCGATGGCGGCGCTCTTGGCCGCGGCGAAGTCGTCGCAGGGGGCGCCGCTGGCCTTGCCTTTGGCGGGCAAGACGGTGACGGCTACTTGCGAAACGGAAACGTAATAGACGCCCTTCGCGGGACCATTGCTCGCCGCGGTGGCTTTGGCAGCGTTCTGTTTTGCCGCGGATTTCTTGGGAGCGCTCTTGGTGGATTTGGATGGTGCCGCTTTGGTGGCGGGTGTCTTTTTCGTGGGCGGCGGATTTTTTGGCCATGGATCGATTCGTGCTCGCTGAGGTTTTCTGACTAGTTGTTCATCAAGGTGCATCCTGCGTGGACGGGCGGCGGCAATGACGGGGACCGTCCGACAGCCCCAATAGCGCTTACTCGACCAGCAGTTCTTCGATCTTTTGCCGCATGAACTGCTCGCCCTGGGCGCCTTGCCAGTTCAATTCTCCGTACCACCAATACCGCACGCGGCCCGTCTTGTCGACCAAATAAACGCTGGGCCACAAAGAATTGGCCCAGGCTTTCCAGTTGCCCGCGTCGTGATCCATGGCCACCGGATAGCGAATCGCATACTCGTCGACTTTGCCACGCAAATTGTCGATATTGCGTTCGACCTGCGTCTCGGGCGTGTGCATCCCCAGCACGACCAGTCCCTTGTCGGCCATTTCGTCGTGCCATTTGGCATAATGAGGCAAATTGTGGATGCAATTGATGCAGCCCGAGGCCCAGAAGTGGAAGGCCACCACCTTGCCGCGCAAGTCGGCCATTTTCAAGGGTGGACTGTTGATCCAGGCTTCGACTTCCACCAGATCGGGCGCGGCGTAGGTCAGCGGCCGCACGCTTGAAAGATCGTATCGCGCGCCGACCAGTTGCACCAACGTTTGTTGCTGGGCGGGCGAAAGCAGCTTCTGAATGGCCGCGCCTTCGTCCGTGCGGGCCTGCACGACCGATTGCTCCCGCGCCGCGGTCGAGTCGCTGTTGGCGGCAATGCGCTGCAACTCTTGCTGGGAGCGCGTTGTGATTTCGCCGATTTGTTGGACCTGCGCCGGCGTGAGTTGCAGGCGATCGGCGGCGTGTCCAATGGTAATGCCCGACCAACCGCGGGCCCGTACGGCAAGCTGGCGCAGCCGCTCGAGTTGCGGCGGCTCGAGCAACGACTCGAGATCGGTTTCCAACGATGCCAGCAGCTTGGACTTCTCCTTGGCGTGCGGGCCTTGATTCACGTCGCGCAGCAGCCACAACCGGGGTTCTACCTTGCGATAGATCGCCTTGAGCGCCGTGGACTGCAACTCACTGAGATGGATTTCGCTTTGCACGGCCGGATCGAGCGCCAACTGCACGATCGGATTGGCAACATCGAGCTGCGCGGCGGAAACTGGCGCAGCGGGCGCGCCGGCGCGTCGCTTGCCAGGGTTTTCCGCCGAGAAGCCGGCGATCGCTGTCAGCACGATCAGCGAAGCCACGGGCAGAGCGCGCAACGTGCTCCGGCGTATGCAGTCGATGGCGTGCCGCATGGGTCGGTCCCTCCCGTCTGGTCGCCCAGTACCATTGTGAACATCAGCCCCGATGGGTCAATGCGGCCGCTTGCCCCGGCCTCGCCCAAGCTGCCAGGCATCGCTTTGGCCGAGGGAGGGGGGGATAATGGTCATGGAGCGCAGATTCGGCAAAAGCGTCGCCCGGTGGATTGCCGATATAACCGCTAGCCGCATAGTCCGAGCGCGCGCGCTGGCGTCCCCTTGCAGAATCATCTCTATCGGCGGGGCGTTTCAAGAGAATCCACCGCAGCGCGACGCTCACGTACACGAAGACCCTACGTGCCCAACAGTGGGTAGTAGGCGTAAATGCTAGCAAAGGAGTGCAGCATGGTTGGCCACGCGAAATGGATTTCGTTAACGGCCGTGAGTCTGGTACTGTTTTGGCAGCATTTGCCGGCGCAGGCCCAATTTGCCGTCGAAGATGATGCGGCGCCCCGTCAACTCGCGCCTCCCTCGGACGATCAATATCCCGGCCTGCTGGAGGAAGACGACACGCTCATTGTCATCGAAGGCGACGACGACGATGCCGAGATGGAGCAGCCCGGCGACTACGACAATACGTACGAGACCGAAGGCGACGCCGAAAAGCATCCCACCGACAAGCCGAAAAAAGCCCAGTCGCTGCCCTCCGAAGGTGGTGCCCAAGAGCAGGGCGAGACGATCAAAGAACGCTTTCCGGACGGCAAAGTTCGGATCGAGCGCGAAGTGACTCAGGATTCGGCCAGCAACTATCTGAACCACGGTTCGTGGAAGATGTGGGACCAGTCCGGGCGGGTCATGGCCCAGGGACAATACCGCTACGGCAATCGCACCGGCACCTGGATCCGCTGGTACCGCAGCGTCAGCGAAGCGCCGCTATTGCGAGTCGCTCCGTTCAAGGACTTCCCTGGACCGTATGTTTCGCAGGCCACATTCGAGAACGACAAACTCAACGGCTTTTGGACCATCTACGACGGCAAGCTCCGCAAGATCAGCCAGTGGCGTTTCGTGGATGGCCGCCGGCACGGACTCTCGATCTGGTGGCACGCCAACGGCAACAAAATGCGTGAAATCGAATTCCGAGACGGCGACGTCGACGGCCATTTGATCGAGTGGGCCCCGGCAGGTTCCGTGCTGACGCGCGAAACGTATCAGGCGGGCCGCAAGCTGGCTCAGAAGACCACCTTCCACAAGGGCAGCAAACAGAAGAAGTCCGAAGGGATGTACCTGTTCGCCAAAGACACGGAAAAGACTCCGGACGACTGGTGGAATTGCAAGCTCGTCGAGACGGTCAAGACCGGCGCCGACCAGCGCCACGGACCATGGAGCAGTTGGCACCCCAACGGCCAGCGGCAACTCGAAGGAACGTACGACCACGACTTGCAGGTGGGACTGTTCACCTGGTGGCACGCCAACGGCCAGAAGAATCTGGAAGGCCGCTTCATCAAAGGCAAGCAGGACGGACCGTGGGTCTGGTGGTACGCCAACGGCCAGAAGTCGATCCAAGGCGAATACGCCAAGGGCAATCCCACCGGACGTTGGACCTGGTGGGACGAGGACGGCCGCGTGGCCCAATCGGCCGACCTGTCCGGCACCGAAGGCGTTGTGATTCAAACGCTGCCGGAAATGCCGCCCAGCACGCTGCCGCAAGCCCGCAAGCCGGCGGCCCCGTCGCCCAAGCCGACGCGACGCTAGACGTTCCTGGCACGTCGCGACGCGAAACGAATCGAAGAGCCGTCCGAATTTTTCGGGCGGCTCTTTTTTGTTGCGTCCAGATGGCTGAGCGGGGTAGGTTAGGGGGCGCAAACCATCCTAGAGACGTAGTAGAGGTCTGCGTCCTCTCGTATTCACTCGCAGCTACGAGTTGGACGCGCGAACCACTCGTCTCGCGCAAAAGGAGAGAACGATGAACCTACCGATGGACTGGAAGTCAAAATGTCTTTGCGGTCTGTTTGTCGTGCTGCTCTGGGCGATGGTGGTGATTCCTGCGACGCGGGCAGAGCCGGCTGCTGCGCCCCCGCCTGCGGAAGTCACCTCGAATACCCTTGCATTGGATTATGTTCCCCCGGATTCGATGTTCGTGCTTGCCGTGCGTCCCGCGGAGTTGTTGGGTGCAGCGCAGCACAAAGTAGTGCAGGCGCTTGTCGAGATTCTCGGCGTGGAGTACGAGCAGTTGACCTTCGCGCAACGCAAGGCGACACCCCAAGGCAGCAGTTATCTTGCTTTCGACGCAGAAATCGTGCGCACCACCGAAGCGGTCACCTGGAGGGACATCTTGAGGGAGAAGAACAAACTTCAGTTCGTCGAACACGATTTCGAGGGACACTCCTACGACGTCAATTCGCAACTGCGCAATGTTGCGGGCTACCAGGCCGACGACCGAACGCTACTCATCGCGCCACCCTGGAACTTGAAACCGATGATGACCCGGGGCAAAGGAGAGCGGTCCGATTTCCCATGGGCCGACGCATGGCGCCAAGCCGCCCACAGCCCGCTGGTGATCTTCATGGATGCTTCCTACGGCCGCGAACAACTCAAGTCGCTCGTCACGACGGGTCTGGGTGTGGACTTTGCCGACGCATTCTCACCGCTGTGGGAGGACCTTCGTTGGGTCATTGTGAGTGTCGGCGCCGACACTCCGATGGAGATCGAGATCGCCGCGACCTACGGTGGGGCCGAGACGGGTCGGCGAGCCTTTACGATCGCGACGGGCCTGTTGAACCTGGAGCAAGACGAGATTGAACAGAATCCGCAAGCAAGCCGAAGATTCGGCCAGTGGCGATGCAGTGGCCCGCCTGAAGATGGCCGTCCTGGCCGAGGAATTCGTCGAAAACGCGCGCGTTTCCCAGAGCGGCGCCGAAATTCGACTTCGCACGACGTCGGATTTCGAGATGGGATTCTTCATCGCGGAGATGCATCGTTTCGCGATCCGAAGCAAGCGAAATGCCGCTTCGGTTCGATCCGACCGAGGCGAAGATGAATAGGCATAAAAGGCGTCCGGCGGTTTCCACCCCTGGCGATTGACGCGTGGCCCCGTTGGGGCCGAGATGATGACGAGGCCATTAGCACACTAACCCGAGGCGCCGCGTTTTGAAGTTGCGCTATTTCACGATGGATCACGCCGCGGCCCGGAATTCCGTGGGTAGAGCGGCGGCCAGTAGGCGTTGCAGTTTGGCGACGCCACCGGGAGTTTTTAATCGCTGCGAGAGATATTTTAGCTCCTGGCCTTGGCACTCCTGACGGTATGCCACGCACAAACCGTGCAAACGTTGAGACTCCCACCAACGACGACGCTCCTGGCTCAAGCGGCGATCGCACAGGCGTTTCGCACGCTCGTGCTCCAGGAACAGTACCGTCGTGATGGCGATCCGTGCCCAAGCTTCCACCGCCGGAAACTTTTCGAAGCTGTATTGAGCGAAGCCCAACGTGCTCTTCAATTCCTTGAAGAACAATTCGATCCGCCAACGCAGCGAATACATCTCGATCACTTCGCTCACACTCAGATCCAGGGCGTTGGTCATCAGGATTTTCACGTCGTCGGGAGTCGCTGTTTTCAAGTTCTGTTTCATTGTCGAAAAAACGAGTTGCACGCGACCGACGCCGCGCACCTCACATTTTTCCTGAGAGGCGTAGTACACGCCTGGTTTCTGTTTCGGCCCAACACGCCACTTGGAAAGACGCCGGTAGCTGGCATGCTTCCCCGTGGACGCTCGAAGCCTCACCGTTTTCAGCGACCGACTCGTCCAATCCTTCAAACGGGAACGCACTTTCGGGCGCTGTCCCGTCGATCCTTCGTAAACGCGCTCCGGGTTGGCCGGAGCGATCCAGATATATCCTCGCTCCTCGCGGACCTCGTGGATGACCCTCGCATCGTAGGCCGTATCGCCCAGTACGACCACCCTCGCCTCTTCGGGCACCGGCAGGCCGCCAATCAAATCGGCGGCCGCTTCAGCGGTCGTTCGATGTCGCAGTCCCTTTTCGGCACGGTACTCCTTGGTATAGTGCGGGATCTGCCAGGGGATGCGATATCCCGACGGCGTAATCAGCAAGCCAAACGTAAAACCGTGGCATTGCTCGCGGGTGACTTTCTTCTTGTTGTAGCGGCGCCCTTTTCGGGGTCGTCGTTTTCGATTGCCCGTGCCGTGGGTGTTTTGCGTCTTGCGTCCGCTTTGGCTGGAAAGCGTGACGCCGATGAGGAAGAAGAACGTTCCCTTGCCCGTTTCCATCTCCAACAAGGCCCGCCGCAGCGGCGCGTTGAAGTCGTGGCGTTGCCACCGCGGCCGGCGGAGAAAGCGCGTGAGTTGTCCGCGATGGAAGGTTTCCGAGGCGATGCATCCAGCCGCCTGCGAGCAACTCATGCGCCCTACGTGCATGATAAAGGTCAGAACCATGCGGAGGACGAAAGCTTGTGCCAATGCGGGGAGAGAAGTTCTTGCGATGAAGGTCTTGAGCACGCGAGCCGATTCCGTCACGATGATCATTGCGGGCCCTCCCCGTGAATGGTGAGAATCTCAATGATCCAGTCATGGGCCAGGGCCCGCTTTTCGTGCAATACCAATCCAAAACGCTAGCAACCAAATAGCACAACTTCAAAAAGCGCACTGCGGGTTGGTGTGACACCTCGCCATGATAAGAGCCCGATGCGCTTGCGGGCGATCACCGCCAGACGCAACGCTCGCTCGGCGCGATTATTGGTTGGCTCGGCCGACGGCTTCGCCATCGACGACGGCACGGCATGCGTACCCGACACGCCCGGCTGCGAACTGGCGATCAATGCCAAAGCCTTCGACGGCGGCGTCAAAGTCTTGTACGACGTATCCTAGCCCAAGTTCCCCAGCGTTGAAACAAAATTGGGGCGGGGAGTGATTTTCTGGAAGGTTGTTGTGACGCAAGTCGTTTTGCGATGGCGATGGGACGGGGCGTCGGCGAGTTTTTTCTGGCGTCGGGCGTGTAGTGGAAAAACTCCCGCCGAATCGCCGCTAACATCAGGGCATGTTCTTGCGGCCTCTCTACCGCCGACGCGACGGCCAGCGCGAAGCGTATTGGGCGCTCGTCGAGTCGTACCGCACCGAACGGGGCCCGCGGCAGCGAACGGTGGCTTACCTGGGACTGATGGACGAGGCTGGCCGGCTGGGTATGGAACAGGCAGCCGACCCACGACCGCCAGTGTTGCAACACGAGCTGTTCCCACGGGCCAAGACCGAGCCGCGCTTCGTCGAGGTCGACCGCGCGGCGGTGCGGGTCGAGAACTGCCGGCAGTTCGGCGCACCTTGGTTGGCGTTGGAACTGGTCAAACAACTCGGACTCCACGAGTTCTTGGAGCATGCGCTGCCAACGGGACAAGAGCACGTGCCCTGGTCGTTGACGGCGTTGATCCTGGTCATCGCGCGGCTCCGTGAGCCTTCCAGCGAATTGCACATCGCCGAACATTTCTATCGGCAGAGCGGCTTGTGCGATCTGCTCGGCGTTCCGGTCGGCAAGGTAGATGACAACCGCCTCTATCGCGGGCTCGACGAACTGCTGCCGCACAAACGGGCGCTGGAGGCGTTTCTCAAGCAACGCTTCGGCGAGTTGTTCGCCATCGAGTACGACCTGTTGCTGTACGACGTGACCAGCACGTACTTCGAGGGGCAGGCCAGTGCCAATCCCTTGGCCCAGCGCGGTTACTCGCGCGATCATCGGCCCGACTGCAAACAGGTTTGCATCGGCCTGGTGGTGACGCGCTGCGGCCTGCCGTTGGGCTACGAAGTCTTCGCCGGAAATCGGCACGATTCGACCACGTTGGAGGAGATTGTCGAGACGATGGAAGCCCGCTATGGCCGAGCCCAACGCATCTGGGCGCTGGATCGCGGCATGGTCTCACGGGACAACCTCGACTTCCTGAATGCCGGCGGGCGGCAGTACATCGTGGGCACGCCCAAGAGCCAGCTCAAGCGGTTCGAACAACAACTGGCGGCGCGGGACTGGCACGCGATCCGCGACGGGCTGGAGGTCAAGTTGTGTCCCTGTCCCGACGGGAGCAGCGAGACCTACATTCTTTGTCGCAGCCGGGATCGTCGCCAGAAGGAGCAAGCGATGCACGCGCGGTTCGAGAAGCGCATCGAGGAAGGGTTGGCCAAGATCGCGGCCAGTTGCCTCAAACGCGCCCAGCCGGTGGGGCAAATCGAGCGGCGCGTGGGACGCTTGCTGGGACAGAACACGCGGGCCGCGGGCCTGTTCGAGATTCAGATTCGCGCGGCCGCCAACGGCGCCGCGCGGGTCAGTTGGAAGAAGGTCGAGAAGTGGCGCGCGTGGGCACAACTGAGCGAAGGCTCGTATGTGCTGCGCGGCAACGTGAGCGGCTGGAGCGACGAAGACCTGTGGCGTGCCTACATCCAATTGACCGACGCGGAGACGGCCTTCCGCATCCACAAGAGCGACCTCTCGCTACGCCCGGTATGGCATCAGAAGCAGGACCGCGTGCTGGCGCACATTCTGGTTTGTTTCTTGGCCTTCGTGCTTTGGAAGTTCCTGGGCCAGCTCTGCCAGCGGGCCGGCCTGGGAAACGAACCGCGGCGGGTCCTGACCGAGTTGAGTGAGCTGCGCGTGGTCGATGTCGTGCTGCCCACGAAAGACGGTCGCGAGCTTCGCACGCGTTGCGTGACCCAGCCCAGCCCGCACCAGAAAATCCTGCTCCAGCGGCTCGGCTTGAAACTACCCGGCCGCCTGCGCACGACCGACTTGTAGTGGAAAAATCAACCCGCCGCGCATTGGGGCGCAAGCACTTACGTCAAACGTTGGGGAAGTTGGGTTAGTTTTGGCTTCCGCCTGCGCGTGGTCGCCCGGATGCACCGCCTGAGCCAGCGGCCCGACGTGTTCGCTGGCGTGATAGAAGTCGAGCATGCGATCCGTGAGCGGGAAGTTCGTGCGGAGGAAATCCTCGAGGCCGTTGCCGGCGTCGCTGATTCCCAACTGTTGCCCGAGGTCATCCCAGCCAACCTGCGCTGCCTGGCGACGCAGTTCCAGGCCCAGTGCGGGCAACTCGTAAAAACCCGCTAAATACCGCACCTGATCGTACCCGCGAGGCAACTTCTCATCGTGCTTCGACTGCGGGTTGTAGAGCAAGGCCACGGCCGCCATGCGTCCTTCGGCCTTCGCACCGCGCGGTCCTTGTTGCGGCACGCTCACGTGATCGAGACTCGCGTAGCCGCAGGTCTTGCCGCGCACGTCGCGCTGCCAATCCCACGGCTTCGTGGGTCCGAAGGTTTCTTTCGCCGCTTGCCGCTGAGCCAGCGCCTCGCCCGCGTCTTCCGTCACGCGCTGGACCGTTGATTCCGAAACGCGAATGCCCGTAAGCTTCTTCAGCGTTTGACGTTGAGCACGCCCAAAGCTGGTCAACAGTCCGGCCAAGGAAATTGCTTCCGCGGCCGCCGCGGTCACGCGCCGTTTGCCGATCCGCAGTTTCTCCTCCCAGGGCTTTTGGCCAGCGTTACAAGCGCGGCAGTGGTAATAAGGACTCGTCATGCACAACTCGCCAAACAGGCTCACCAGCGTCTTGGGGCGGTCGTTCATGTACTTGCCAGACTGGCCACAGCCGCAAGCACAGCTAGCTCCCAGGTACCCCTTTTTTGCTTGGGCGTTGATCGACTCCTCTAGCACCGTGGCCCCAAACTGGTTCAGCCGATCCCGCAACTCGAACTCGCCTGGCCCCAAGATTTCCTCCGGCGCCTTGGCAACCATCGCCCGCACCATATCGAGCAGTTCGTCATTCAGCTTGCCTTGAATCCGCATAAAGACCTGCTGCGCAACGCCTCTTGATCCGCCGAAAGCTCCACCGTCCGCCGCTGTCGTGTTCGCGTCTTCATCGCTCAGCCTCCGTGAAAGGTTTGAGATTCTCCCCCCTTCTGCCAACCCTTATCCAGCAGAGCAGATTTTCCACCTACTTTCGAGACGCCTGCTCGTTTGGAAAGGTGAGGGATAACCGCGGGCTGAATTCTTGCGAATCCAGCTAGGCGGGAAAAGTCGCTGATTGTTGGCTGAATTGTCGCTGATCCAGCTACGTGCGAGAAGTTGCACGCCGTGGGATGCGTTTGCCGCCCGCGCCCTTTCCCGCTAAAATCGCTGGTTTTGGGTCGCCAGGGTGGCTGGCTGGCTGAATGCTTGCGAATTCAGCTACTTGAAAAAATGCCCGGGGGGCTGGTTCCTGGAACCTTTGGGCTGGTGGGCCCTTCTTGCTTTCATTGGACTGTTATGCCTCGCTATAACCCCGCGGTGACTGAGCCGAAGTGGCAAGCTTATTGGGCCGAACACAAGACGTTCGCCGCTCCGAAAATGCCTGCGCACGACAAGCTGTACGTGCTGGACATGTTCCCCTATCCCAGCGGCGACGGGCTGCACGTGGGGCATCCCGAGGGCTATACCGCCACGGACATCATTTGCCGGGCGGCGCGGATGCGGGGACGCGGCGTGATGCACCCCATGGGCTGGGACGCGTTTGGCCTGCCCGCCGAGCAGCACGCCAAGAAGACCGGCACGCCGCCGCGGGTGACCACCGAGAAGAACGTCGCCACGTTTCGCCGCCAGCTCAAGATGCTGGGCTTCAGCTACGACTGGGACCGCGAGCTGGCCACGACCGATCCCGACTACTTCCGCTGGACGCAGTGGATCTTTCTGCAACTGTTCGACACCTGGTTCGACCACGATCAGCAGCACGGCCGGCCGATCGCCGAGCTGCCCATCCCGCCCGAGATCGTGGCCGCCGGCAACGAAGCGGTGCGCCGCTATCAGGACGAGTTCCGCCTGGCGTATCAATCCGAAGCGCCGGTGAACTGGTGCCCTGCGCTGGGCACCGTGCTGGCCAACGAGGAAGTGATCGGCGGCGTGAGCGAGCGCGGCGGCCATCCGGTGGTGCGGCTGCCGCTGCGTCAGTGGATGCTGCGCATCACGGCCTATGCCGATCGGCTGGAGAAGGATCTTGACTCGGTCGACTGGTCCGACAGCATCAAGGCGCTGCAGCGCAACTGGATCGGCCGCTCGACCGGCGCGGAAGTCGATTTCTATATCGGCCCGCCGACGACGACCGGCGGCAAACCGTCCGGCGCGGATTTCAAAGCCTGGCGCAACGTGCGGCCCGTTTCCGGTTTTCCACGGCACGCGGGCGACGACGTGATTCGCGTCTATACCACGCGGCCCGACACGCTGTTCGGCGCCACCTACATGGTGCTGGCGCCCGAGCACCCGTTCGTCGAGCGGCTCACGCAGCCCGAGCAGTCCGCGGCGGTGAAAGCCTACGTCGAGCAAGCGGCGCAAAAGCGACCTGGACCGCACCGATCTGGCGAAAGACAAGACGGGCGTGTTCACCGGCTCGTACGCGGCCAACCCTGTCAATTCGCGGCCGGTGCCGATCTGGATTGCCGACTACGTGCTGGCCAGCTATGGCACCGGCGCCATCATGGCCGTGCCGGCGGGCGACACGCGCGATTTCGAATTCGCCCTGAAGTTCAATCTGCCCATCGTGCCGGTGATCGACCCGGGCGAAAACAAAACGGTGAATCGCGACGCCGTGCTGGCTGGCAAGGAAGTGTTCACCGAGGAGGGCACGGCCATCAACTCGGGCGAGTACGACGGCATGCCCACCGCCGAGATGAAGCAGAAGATCACGGCCGATCTGGCCAAGCGCGGCATGGGGCGGCAGGCGGTCAACTACAAGCTGCGCGACTGGCTGTTCAGCCGGCAACACTTCTGGGGCGAGCCGTTTCCGATCCTGCACGAACTGGACGCCGACGGCAAGCCGGCCGGCCTGACGCGCACGGTCGATGCCAGCGAACTGCCCGTGAACCTGCCCGACCTGGCCGTGTTCGATTCGCACGGCAGTCCCGAGCCGCCGCTGGAAAAGTCGCCCGAGGAGTGGCTCTATCCCGTGATCGACGGCCGTCGTTACAAGCGCGAAACGAACACCATGCCGCAGTGGGCCGGCTCGTGCTGGTACTACCTGCGGTTTCTCGATCCGAAGAACGACCGGACATTGGTCGACCCGGCCGTGGAAAAGGCCTGGATGCCGGTCGACATCTATATCGGCGGGGCCGAGCACGCGGTGCTGCACCTGCTGTACGCGCGGTTCTGGCACAAGGTGCTGTTCGACCGCGGCTTTGTCAGCACGGCCGAACCGTTTCAGAAGCTGGTCAACCAGGGCATGATCCTGGGGGAACGGCAGTTCTATGCCGCGTTTCTTTTTGATGAGGACACTCAAGAGCTGTTACTTGATTCCCATGGGAACAAGCAATATGTAAGTCAGTCGGATCCCGAGGCGTATACGCTCGGCGGTGTCCATGAAGAGCCTGTTCCAGCTTCCGAATGCTTTGAAAAGGAGGGCCGGCCGCATTGGAAAAAGCATCCGACAATTGAGCTCAAGGCCGTAGCTTACAAAATGTCGAAAAGTCGTGGCAACGTGGTGAATCCCGACATGGTGGTGCGCGAGTATGGCGCCGACGCGCTGCGGCTGTACGAAATGTTCATGGGACCGCTCGAAGCCGTGAAGCCGTGGAGCATGGAAGGGGTCAACGGCGTGCGCGGGTTTCTCGATCGCGTGTGGCGGATGATCCTGCAGGAGCGCAGCGAACAGCTCGAACTCAATCCTGCCGTGCAGGACGTTCCGCCCACCGAAGAACAGAACCGCGTACTGCACAAGACGATTCAAGGCGTGACGCAAGACCTCGATCGCATGGCGTTCAACACGGCCATCTCGAAGATGATGGAGTTCACCAACTTCTTCCTCAAGTGCGACGTGCGGCCCAAGTCGGCCATGGAGAAGCTGGTGCTGCTGCTGGCGCCGTGGGCGCCGCACATTGCCGAGGAACTTTGGCAGATTCTGGGGCACGACAAAACGCTGGCCTACGAGCCGTGGCCCGAGTTCGACGCCGCGGCGGTGTACGAGGACACGGTCAAGATCCCCGTGCAAATCAAGGGCAAGCTGCGGGGGCGCATCACCGTGCCGGCCGACGCCACGCCTGAAGCGATCGAACAGGCAGCCCGCGCCGAACCGCGCATTGCCGAATTGCTGGCGGGCACGACGGTCGTCAAAGTGATCATTCCGCCCAAGGCGCGGATGATCAACTTCGTTACGAAATAGAAACTCGCCGGTGCCCCGGCAGGGAGGGCGAGTCCCTTCCTTCGTCCTACAGTCTACAGCCTACAGCCTGTCCCCCATGAAAAACGTACTCACCCTGGTGCTCGGCGGCGGACGCGGCACGCGGTTGTACCCTTTGACCAAATACCGTTCGAAACCGGCGGTTCCGCTGGCGGGCAAGTATCGCTTGATCGACATCCCGCTGTCGAACTGCATCAACAGCGGCTTGAACCGCATGTACGTGCTCACGCAGTTCAACTCGGTGAGCCTGCACCGGCACATCCGCCGCTCGTACCCCTTCGATCAATTCTCGGCCGGCTTCGTCGAGATTCTGGCGGCCCAGCAAACGCTCGACACGTCCGACTGGTATCAGGGCACGGCCGACGCGGTGCGGCAGAATTTGCGCTACATCGACGAGCCGGAGTTCAAACACGTGCTGATCCTCTCCGGCGACCAGCTCTATCGCATGGACTATCGCGAGATGATGCGCACGCACCGCGAAACGGGCGCCGACGTGACCATTGCCGCCATTCCGGTCGACCGGCAGACGGCGCGCAGCATGGGCCTGATGCGCGTCGACGACTCGGGCCGCGTGCTCGGCTTTCTGGAAAAGCCGAAGACCGACGAGCAGATCGACACGGTGCGCATGGAGCCCGCCTGGATCGACGCCCAGGGGATCGAAAGCCGCGGGCGAGATTGCCTGGCCAGCATGGGCATCTACTTGTTCAACCGCAAGAAGCTGGTTGACTTGCTCACGGAGATGGACGATCCGGATTTCGGGCATCAGATCTTTCCGGCGGCCGCACGCACGTCCCACGTGCAGGTACACTTGTTCGATGGCTATTGGGAAGACATCGGCACGATCCGCTCGTACTTCGAGGCCAGCCTGGCGCTGGCCGCGGCGGACCGGCCCTTCGACCTGGCCTCGGCCAACGCGCCGATCTACAGCCGGGCGAGGTTTCTGCCTCCCGTTCGCATCGACGGCGCCACGATTCGCCACAGCCTGATCGCCGACGGCTGTGCCATCGAGGAGGGCGCGGTGATCGAGAACAGCGTGATCGGCGTGCGCTGCCGCATCGGCCGCAACGTGACGATCCGCAATTCGATCCTGATGGGCGTGGACAACTATGAAACGCCCGAGGAAGCCGATCAGGCAGCGGCCGCCGGCGAGCCGCCGTTGGCCGTCGGCGAAGGAACCGTCATCGAAGGCGCGCTGATCGACAAGAACTGCCGCATCGGCCGCAACGTCCGCGTGGCCAACGACGGCGGCGTGGAGACCAGCGAAGAGACGCCCGAAGCCATGATCCGCGACGGCATCGCCTGCATTCAAAAAGGGGCGGTGCTGCCGGATGGATGGAAGATGCCGAGCTAGGCGAGCACGCCCTGTTTTGGTTCAGTTCCCCGGTATAATTTCCACGCCGTACGCTCTTCTGCCCGCACCGGTGACGTGTTGATAACCGCCGCGGTGGGGCGCACGATCGGCCGGACCGCCGAATGCGACCTCGGGGCTCGTCACCCAGGGGATGCGGGAATCAGTCGGCAGCTCGCCGATCTTCCAAACCGTACGCTCGACATTGCGGCGGTGGTGGTCAAACCCTGTCGAGTAGTGGCTGGGCGGAATCGTGGCAATCGCGCTATCTCCTTCGTATGCCGAAGGGCAACGCATGATGAATGGCCGCTGACGGGCCAAGTCAGGTAGCGCGGCTGGATCGAGCGGCGGATGGCCTGACAGCCCGTCGTAGAGATTGCCGTCTTCCATGAACGGCAATATCGCAATGGCCCAGCCGCCGATCTTATCCGGCGGACAGACTTCGGGCAGTTCGTGGCGGGCATCGATGAAGTGCGTCACCGCGATGGCCAATTGGTGCAGATTGCTTGCACAGGTGGTCCGCCGCGCGGCTTCGCGCGAAGCGTGGATCGCCGGAATGAGCAGCCCAATCAGCAGCGCAATGATCGCCAGGACCACCAGCAACTCCACCAGCGTGGTCGCACTTCGTTCGATGGCACCACGTGAGGTTCGCATCGCGCCCCGCTCCACGTGCATTGGCCGCACCAAACGTCGCACGGCCGCATTCGCATTCTAGCACATCGGCGCGGCTGCTTGCTGCCCTCCCGGCGGCACGGTTTAATGGCGTGTCTCGGCGTTAGCTATCCTTTCGCGTTCCACGGGGAAATTGATGACACCACTACGCTACGGCATTGTCGGCGGCGGCTTTATTTCAGCCTTTCAGTTCAAGGCATTGCGGCTGGTGCGCGGCGTGGAAGTCGCGGGCCTGGTCTCGCGGCGGCGGCCCGAGCAGTTGGCGGCCTATGTGCGCGAGCATGGATTGGGAGAGGGGCGGATCTTCGACTCGATCAAGGAGATGGCGCCGCACGTGGACGTGGTCGCCATCTTCGCTCCCAACTTCGTCCGCCTGGAAATGGTCGAGGAGTTGGTCGACGCGGTGAAAGCGGGCGCGAAGCTGAAGGGAGTCATCTGCGAAAAGCCGCTGGCCCGCAATCTGGCCGAGGGCGCAAGGTGCTCAAACTGGTCGAGGACGTAAAGCTGCCCCACGCCTATTTCGAAAACCAGTTGCACATGAAGTCGATGCAGGCGCATCGGGAGCAACTGACGCCCATCATGGAAGCCATGGGGCCGCCGGTGCTGGCTCGTTCGTCGGAAGAACATGCCGGTCCGCACAACCCCTGGTTCTGGGACCCAACGCGGCAAGGTGGCGGCGTGATGAGCGACATGGGCTGCCACTGCCTGGCGGTGGGTTGGTACGCGTTGACTCCGCCCGGCAAGGGAGTGCGGTTTCTCGAGCCGCAAAGCGTGCTGGCCGACCTGTCGCTGTTGAAATGGGGCCAGCCGCGCTGGAAGAAACATCTGCTCGACACGCATGGCGTCGACTACGACAAGACGCCTGCCGAGGATTTCGCCACCGGCATGGTCACCTACAAGAATCCCGAGACAAAGCAGATTTCCAAGGCCCAGTTCACCGTCTCGTGGATGTACGACAAGCAGGGTTTGCGGCTGGCGCTGGACGGTATCGGCCCTGGCTATGCCTTCGAGATGAATACGCTCCGCTCGCCGCTGGAGGTGTTTATCGGCGACACGGCGGCGGCAAGCGCGGCGGACACGGAACTGGCGCTGGAAAAATCGCAAGCCAGCCGCGGCTTGCTCGCGGTGCAGCCCAACGAAGCCGATCTGTACGGCTACAACGACGAAAACGACGACGCCGTGGCGGCCTTCACCGAGGGCCGGCCGCCCCTGCTCGACTGGAACTACGGTGTGGAAATCGTGCGGCTCACGATGGCGGCCTACCTGTCGGCCGAGCGCAAGGCGACCGTCGATCTGACCGATCCTGCCACGGCCAAGGAATTAGAAACGTACGTGCCGCTGATTCAACAGGGGCGCGGCGCGGAAGTGCTGAATGTTTGAAAGCGGGTCGGCTGCCGAAACGCAGATCCCCCGGGCGGAGCCGAGGGCTGATCGATTGCTACTTGGGCGGCAGCGTGCCGACGAATTCGACGCTTTTATCGATCCACGCGCGCAGTTGCTCGTCGGTGTCGATGCCGTCCGGATCGATCACGGCCCAGCCCTTCATCGGGCGTCCGGTAATGTCGAACTCGCGTACGAATTCCCGTTCGAGCGCGTCGGCGGCTTGCTCGACGCCCAGCCGGGCAATCAGCGAGCTGTGCCACACGCCGACCAGCATGTTGCCGTGCAGCAAGAAGCACACGCTGCCGAACATCTTCTTCTCGGTAACGCCGCGGCGATGGCCGACGATCTGGCTGATGCGGGCGGCGAGCGACTTGCTGTAGGCCATGGCGATCGAGTACTCGTGCGACCAGATCCCTCGCTGGCGCTTTTTGAAGTTGTGCTATTTGGTTGCTAGCGTTTTGGATTGGTATTGCACGAAAAGCGGGCCCTGGCCCATGACTGGATCATTGAGATTCTCACCATTCACGGGGAGGGCCCGCAATGATCATCGTGACGGAATCGGCTCGCGTGCTCAAGACCTTCATCGCAAGAACTTCTCTCCCCGCATTGGCACAAGCTTTCGTCCTCCGCATGGTTCTGACCTTTATCATGCACGTAGGGCGCATGAGTTGCTCGCAGGCGGCTGGATGCATCGCCTCGGAAACCTTCCATCGCGGACAACTCACGCGCTTTCTCCGCCGGCCGCGGTGGCAACGCCACGACTTCAACGCGCCGCTGCGGCGGGCCTTGTTGGAGATGGAAACGGGCAAGGGAACGTTCTTCTTCCTCATCGGCGTCACGCTTTCCAGCCAAAGCGGACGCAAGACGCAAAACACCCACGGCACGGGCAATCGAAAACGACGACCCCGAAAAGGGCGCCGCTACAACAAGAAGAAAGTCACCCGCGAGCAATGCCACGGTTTTACGTTTGGCTTGCTGATTACGCCGTCGGGATATCGCATCCCCTGGCAGATCCCGCACTATACCAAGGAGTACCGTGCCGAAAAGGGACTGCGACATCGAACGACCGCTGAAGCGGCCGCCGATTTGATTGGCGGCCTGCCGGTGCCCGAAGAGGCGAGGGTGGTCGTACTGGGCGATACGGCCTACGATGCGAGGGTCATCCACGAGGTCCGCGAGGAGCGAGGATATATCTGGATCGCTCCGGCCAACCCGGAGCGCGTTTACGAAGGATCGACGGGACAGCGCCCGAAAGTGCGTTCCCGTTTGAAGGATTGGACGAGTCGGTCGCTGAAAACGGTGAGGCTTCGAGCGTCCACGGGGAAGCATGCCAGCTACCGGCGTCTTTCCAAGTGGCGTGTTGGGCCGAAACAGAAACCAGGCGTGTACTACGCCTCTCAGGAAAAATGTGAGGTGCGCGGCGTCGGTCGCGTGCAACTCGTTTTTTCGACAATGAAACAGAACTTGAAAACAGCGACTCCCGACGACGTGAAAATCCTGATGACCAACGCCCTGGATCTGAGTGTGAGCGAAGTGATCGAGATGTATTCGCTGCGTTGGCGGATCGAATTGTTCTTCAAGGAATTGAAGAGCACGTTGGGCTTCGCTCAATACAGCTTCGAAAAGTTTCCGGCGGTGGAAGCTTGGGCACGGATCGCCATCACGACGGTACTGTTCCTGGAGCACGAGCGTGCGAAACGCCTGTGCGATCGCCGCTTGAGCCAGGAGCGTCGTCGTTGGTGGGAGTCTCAACGTTTGCACGGTTTGTGCGTGGCATACCGTCAGGAGTGCCAAGGCCAGGAGCTAAAATATCTCTCGCAGCGATTAAAAACTCCCGGTGGCGTCGCCAAACTGCAACGCCTACTGGCCGCCGCTCTACCCACGGAATTCCGGGCCGCGGCGTGATCCATCGTGAAATAGCGCAACTTCAAAACTGCGCATGCCCGGGCGATCGAACGGGCGCGAGAAACCGGCCCGTTTCGCGGCTGGGACGATTTTTCGCGCCGCACGCAGTTGAGCCGGGCGGTGATGTCGCGGTTGGCCGCGGCCGACGCGTTTGGCTCGCTGGCGCTCAATCGCCGCAGTGCGCTGTGGCAATCGCTGGCCGAAGAGAAATCGCCCCGGGCCATGCCGCTCTTCGAAACGTCCGTGCCCGACGACGAGCCGCCCCCGGCCTTGCCTTCGCTGGAGTTGCAAGACGAAGTGGTGGCCGACTATCGCACCGCGGGCTTGTCGCTCAAGGCGCATCCCATCGAGTTTCATCGCCAGCGGCTAGAGCAACTGGGCATCGTGCCGGCGTCGCGACTGGCCACGCATCCGGCCAACCGCCACGTGCGCGTGGCGGACATCGTGCTGGTTCGGCAGCGCCCAGCACGGCCAAAGGCATTACGTTCGTCACGCTGGAAGACGAGACCGGCACGGCCAACCTCATCGTGCGACAAGACGTATGGCAAAAGTTCTACCGTGTGGCCCGCACCGCCGCGGCGCTAGTGGCCCACGGCCGGCTGCAACGCCACGGCCGCGTGATCCACGTGCTGGTCAGCAAGCTGGAAGATCTGTCGGAGCAGCTTCGCGGATTGGGCCGGCAGTTGCGCGATTTTCATTGACCATCACAAACGGTGCTCGCTACACGTCCGCTGCGGCCCGCCGCGCGGTCAATAGCGACGCGAACAGCAGCAACCCGGCGATGCCGATGTAAATCACCACCGTCGAGGCAAGCGTCTGTCGCATGCCAAAACCCTGATCGAGTGCCATGCCCACCACAATCGGGCCAATCCCGGCGCCGATCCAGCCGATCATGTTGGTCAAGCCGACCGCAGTGCCCCGTTTTTCAGCCGGAACCACGTCGTAAAGAGACGCCCAAATGTTCGAATCGTAAATCCCCTTGCCGAAACCGAAGCACGTCGTGGCAAACAACACCACGTTCAACTCGGACGTATAGCCGCACCAGAAGATAAACGGCGTGCCCAACACCACGCCCAGCGCCTGCACCAGACTGCGCCCCCCAGCCCGCCGCTTGCCAAAATGATCGGCCAAAAAACCGCCCACCACGGCACCGATCATACTGGCCCCTTGCATGTAAACAGTGGCCGCAAAACCGGCCGCAGCCAAGTTCAGATCGTACTCTTCGCGCAAAAAACTCGGCATCCAGGTCATGAAAACGAACGCGACAAAATTGGCGCCAAAGAATGCCGCGACCAGGAACAACGCGGGCGGATTGCGCAACAACTCCAAAGCAAATGCCCCCACCTCGCCCGCAGTCGTCAGGATGTAGTGCGAAGCTCCGCCCGAGGCCGCTTCGGCGGGCGGAATCGATTCGACGACCACTTCCGGCTGCTCGATATCCAATTGGTCCTGTTCGAGCAACTCGGCTTCGTTACGCTTCGGCTCGCGAATGAACGCCGCCAGCACGATCCCCAACACGACACCGGCGGCGCCCAAAATGACGAAGGCATATCGCCAGTTGTATTCCTGGGCCATGAAGCCGGCGAACCAAGCGCCGCCCACGGTGCCGGCATAGACGCTCGTCTGGTGCAAGCTCATCGCCCGCGAGCGCGTGCGCTTGGAGTGGTAGTCGCTGACCAAGGACATCGACGCGGGAAAGTAGAAAGTCTCTCCCAACCCTTCGGCGCCGCGAACAAATACAAACTGCCACAATTTGCCGCACGCGGCCGTGAACCCAGTAACGATGCTCCAGACGTACAACCCTCCGATGATCAGCATCTTGCGTGACGTTCGGTCGCCGACGCCACCGGCGAACGGGGCGGTGAGCGCATAGACCCACATGAACGCCGCGGCGATATAGCCCTGCTCCGACTTGGTAAAGCCGAATTCGTCTTGCAGCACCGGCAGAATGGCCGCGATCGCCTGGCGGTCGGCATAATTGAAGAAGCAGATGAACCACAGCATCCCCACGATCGCCCAGGGATACCACGATCCGCGGGGACTCGAGTCGGTGGGGGAGAGATCGCGGCCAGCGGAGGAATCGGCGTGCTGCATGCGTGCTTGCAGGAGTGGCGGAGCGAGGCGGAATCAGCGGACGCGGCAAGCCTAATGCGAAAGGCGTTTAGCTGCAAGGGGATGCGGCACGCACTCTGCAAGGGCCGGAAAACCACCGAATCCATATAGCCTTGCTGGTTGATTTTTTGCCGTTTTCGATTACCCTCAAGCAAATGGCTCATTGCCCCCCCTGAAATACCTGCATAGAACGTGAGTCCGCTAATGCACCGCACCCTCCTCGTGACTTTTCTGGCCATCCTGGCACTATCTGCGCCGACTCTGGCGAGTTCGATTACGTATTCCATGTCCAGCGGCAGCAAAGCCGCGACTGCCGAGTTTGTCCGCTCGGGCAGCAATCTTATCGTTACGCTAACAAACACCTCCACGGCGGACGCTTTGGTGCCGACCGACATTCTCACGGGCATATTCTTCGATATTGTCGGCGATCCGGCATTGACTCGCATCTCCGCCATGGTGCCGCTGAGCAGCTCAGTTCTCGTGGGTAATAACGGTGCCGATGTCACGCCAGTAGATCGGGTCGTGGGCGGTGAATGTGCCTACGAGCACACGGCTGCAGTTCCGCCTAACAATGGTGGCGTCTCGTCGACCGGTTTGGGCATTTTTGGTTCTGGCGACCTGTTCCCCGGCGACAATCTGGCGGGTCCTGCAAGCCCCGACGGCGTTCAATACGGAATCACGTCCGCGGGCGACAATCTGCTCACGGGAAACAGCGGCATTGGCGAGCACCTTATCAAGAACTCGGTCGTCTTCACGCTGGGTGGATTCACGTCCGAACCGGATGCGGTCATTCTCGGCGTTTCATTCCAGTACGGCACCGATCTCTCCGAGCCTCGCGTCACCGGCTTCGTGGTGCCCGAGCCTGGATCGTTCGTCTTGGCGATCTCGGCAGCGGCCGCGGCATTGATCGTATGCCGGCAACAGTCGGCTCGTGCGTAGCCGGCGTGTCGTGCGCTTGGCATGTTCGAACACTCGCGCCGTTGGCGCGAATTCTGGGTTCAAGGCAACAATATTCGGGACTCGGCACGTGGAACCGTGCGCTATTGGCGGATATCATCTAGCTCGTCGCACCCAGGCGATAGCGTGCCGCTGCAATCGTCCCTCTGATAGACGTCGAGCATGGAACCCGCTCCCGATTTCGACACGTTGCCCCCTTCGATGGATCCGCGCGACGAAGCCGGTATCGAAACGCCGCCCAGCACGCTTTTGGGCATCGTCAAACGGCTCGGCCCGGGATTGATCATCGCCGGCAGCATCGTCGGCTCGGGCGAACTGGTCGCAACCACCAAAACGGGCGCCGAGGCCGGCATCACACTGTTGTGGCTGATCATCATCGGCTGCGTGATCAAGGTGTTCGTGCAGATCGAATTGGGACGCTACACCATCACCCACGGTGAAACCACGCTGGCGGCCCTCGACCAGGTGCCCGGCCCGCGCTGGCAAGTGAATTGGATCGTCTGGTTCTGGCTGGTGATGATGGTGATCGGCATCGGTCAACTGGGCGGCATCGTCGGCGGCGTGGGTCAGGCGGCGGCCATTGCCATTCCGATTCGAGGTGACTATCTGGCCGCCGTCGAAGCGCCTTCGCAAAAGGAAGTGTTGCGCTATCTCCGCTGGGAAGACGACCTGCAAAACAACAACGGCGCCGACCTGGCCAAGCTCGCGCCGCGCGACAGCAGACCATTCGGCATGGACAAGAGTTGTTCGCTCAGCGGCTGCACGATCTCGAACCCACGCACGGCGACCTGGCCGAGCACGTGCGGCGAGGCGAAACGCTCCTCGACCCGCAAACCTGGGACGACAAAATCTGGGCGGCCGTCGCCACGCTGCTTACCGCGGCGCTGCTCTATCGTGGCCGCTACCGGCTCGTACAAAACGTCTCCATCGTGCTGGTCGTCTTGTTCACGCTCATCACCCTGGGCAATGTCATCTCCCTGCAAACGACCCAGCAATGGCGGATCACGGGCGAGGCGTTTCTGGAAGGCCTTTCGTTTCGCCTGCCCGACGCCGCAGAGGGCATCAACCCGGTGGCCACGGCGCTGGCGGCGTTCGGCATCATCGGCGTTGGCGCGTCGGAATTGTGCGCTTATCCCTACTGGTGCCTGGAGAAGGGCTATGCGCGATTCACGGGCAAGCGCTCCGATCGTCCCGCCTGGGCCGAGCGCGCTCGCGGATGGATGCGCGTGATGCACTTCGACGCGTTCGCTTCCATGGTGGTCTACACCGTCGCCACGCTCGCCTTTTTTCTCATGGGCGTGGCAGTGCTCTATAATGAAGGTTTGGACCCCGACGGCATGCGCATGGTGAGCACGCTGGTGCGGGCCTATGTCCCAGTGTTCGGCGAGTACGCCGCGCTGGCTGTTCTTGACCGGCGCCGTGGCCGTGCTGTACTCGACGTTCCTCGTGGCCACGGCAGGCAATGCCCGCATGTGGACCGATTGCTGCAAACTGTTCGGGCTGGTGGATCGTCACAACGAGAAGTCGCACGAGCGCACCGTCGTGGCCTTTTCGGTCGGCATGCCGTTCGCTTGTTTGGCGCTGTTCGTGCTGGGCATCAATCCGGTGCGGGCCATCCTGCTGGCCGGCGCCATGCAATCGCTGCTGCTGCCGATGCTGGGCGTGGGAGCGCTTTATTTCCGCTATGCGCGCACCGATCCGCGGCTGCGCCCAGCGTCTGGTGGGACGTGGCGCTGGTGAGTTCGTTCGTCGGCCTGCTCGTCGCCGGCGTGTGGGGCGCCTGGCCCGACTTCATCGCCCCAATTGCGCGGCTAGCGCGGCTGATTTCAGCGCTGCACGTCGTAGCAGTACATCGCGTCCTGCTCACGAAGATAGAGCTTGCCACCGACGATCACCGGATGCGACCAACTCGGTTGCTCGACGTCGGGAATTTCGAACGTGCCTTTCTCTTCGTAGCCGCTGGGCGTGGCGCCGATCAGTGCCATCACGCCATTTTGAAAGCGAAAGTACAAATCGCCGTCGGCATAGGCCACGGCGGCCGACCCCGTGCCGGGTCCTCGATTCTTTCGCCACACGGTCTTGCCCGTCTTCCATTCCAGGCAGGTTGGCGCGCCGGCATTGTGGCCGTGTCCGGCGTAGATGTAGTCGCCCAATTTGATCATGCCGCCGTGGTGATTCTGAAACTCCTTGCCCGTGAGAAAGTATTCTTCGTTGGCTTCGACGCCGCTGCCAGCCCGCGACAGTTTCAATAGCGCCGCGCCGGCGCCGTAGCCCGAAGAGCAGAAGACATAGTCGCCCTCGACCAAGGGAGTGGGAACGCTGGCCGTGCGATTGGCCACGCGGTTGTAGCCCCACAGAAACTTGCCGTCTTTGGCATCCACGCCAACGAGCCCGCGTCCGTACAATTGGACGTACTGTCGAACTCCGGCGCCGTCGCTGATGACAATCGAAGAGTACCCGGGCTCATCCTTGCCGTTTTCGCCCAAGGGCGGAAACACGGATCGCCATATCTCTTTCCCGGTCTTTTTGTCGAGCGCCACCATGCCCGCGTCCGCGCCGCCCGGAGTACACACGAGCCGGTCGCCATCGACCAGCGGCGATTCGCTGTATCCCCAGTTCGGCACGCGTCCGCCAAACTCGTCGCGCAGTCGGCGCCGCCATACAACCTTGCCGTCGCTGGTCGACAAGCAAACCAGGTCGCCGTGGGGCCCGATCGCGTACAGCAAATCGCCATCCACGGTCGGCGTACAGCGTGGTCCGGCATAGCCGCCGGGTTCCCATTCGTCGCCAACGCGCGTGCTCCACAGTTTCTTGCCGCTGGCCCGGCGCAAGGCAATCACGAATTCGCCGCCATCGCGGTCGCCCATGGTAAAAATACGATCGCCGACGACCGACAAACTTGAAAAACCGCTGCCCAGTCCGCTGGCCTTCCACACGAGCTTTGGACCGGCGGCCGGCCACGAATGGAGCAGCCCGCTTGCGGTTGAGATCCCGTCGCGCTGTGGGCCGCGCCACTCGGGCCAATCCGTGGATGCCGCCTGCCGGTTCTGGGGACGCGTGTCGGCCGCCAACGCGAATCCGTACCAGGCCAGAGCCGACAAGCCGAACAAAACCAGGGTCCAACGGCGGATCATGAATCAACTCCTCGACCAGAGGGTCTATGAGAGGCGGGCAACGGAGCGGGAAGGAAATCAAGGCAGGACGCCCCCGCTCCCACGACTGCTGACGTGGACGTCGGGGCGCCGAAGCCAAGTCTATCGGTCGCCGTGGCCGCAGGCAAGTTAGTTCGGCGCAAGGCATGTCATTCACCAGCAGAAATGACCCCTTACGGCACTATTAGAAATGTCCCCATGCTGTCCTCCCAAAGGAGCACGGCGCAAGGCAAGATATGCCATGCACTGCCAAGAGGGCTTGCTAGTCGGCCGGCGGCGCTTCTTCCGGCTTCTCCACCAGCAGCGTCCCAGCGGTCAGCGAAGGCATGGTGGAAAAGTCCGGGTTGCCCTGCGTCGTCATCTGGGCAAACGGATTGTCGCTGGCAGCCTGCGCTGCGCTCTTGGCGTCGATCGACGCCGGGGCTCGCCAGCCGATCAGCACCAGGCTGTCGCCCGTATCGTGAATCCACAACTCGAAGATGCCGGGCAAGACGGTCGGCTCCTTTGCGTCTTTGGCATAAAATGGTTGGTCCCCCTGCACGCGAATCTTGTTCCACGGCACCGCCTTGTCCGATGGCGTTTTGGCGTCCACGTGGTCCCACGAATCGGGCGTGTCCGGAAACTTGGCTTTCAGCGCCTCTCGCAACTCCGTCATTTGCGTCTGCATGTCGCCATTGGGTATCACCGACAGATAGCAATAGAACGGCAATCGATTGCCGTCCGGAGCATTTGCAAATTCCTCGTAGCACAACTGCAGCCCGGGAAGTTCCAGAAACGGGGGCTGCAACCGGTCGGGCTTGATCCGCCCGCCGTCATCCTTGTGGCCGCTCACAGGCGTATAGGACGATTTGTATGCCATTGGAATCCGAATCTTGATCGGCGTGTCGCCAACCTGACTCGATCCCCACAAGACGCGAAACGGCGCGCTCGCGCGCAACTGATCGAGCCGCCGGTTCATCAGCGACTCGTACACCGATCCGCCACAGCCGGCCACGGTGGCCAGCACCAAAGGCGCCCACAAAGTGGCCAGCACCACGGGCGCCCGAAAAATGGCTGTCCAATTCCGCCGGAAGCATATTTGCCGCATGGGAATCACGTCGCGAAGTGGGTCGAAAGATGAGAATATCCGCCTACCCTGATTTTCGTTGCGCCAGCGGCGACATGTCAAGCGCGGGGCACTCTCAGCCGCCAAGCCGCCGACCCGTTGCGAGTGGCCAATCGGCTGTCCATAATCAGCACTCTAGCCCAATGGGCTATTGCCACTTGTCCCGAAATCCCGCCGACGATCCATCTCACAGTGACCATGCAGCGATTTACTGTTTTTCTCTTGGCAGCGTCGTCCTGGTGGTTCGCCCCACCGATTGCACTGCCGCCAAGGGCTTTCGGCGCCGACGAAGTGATTCCGCGCGCCGAGGACAAGCCTCCGGGACCGGCGCTATCGCCTCAAGAGGCCATCGCCAGAATGACCGTGCCCGAGGGTTTTCACGTCGAACTAGTGGCCAGCGAGCCCGACATTGTCAACCCCGTGGCAATGACCTTCGACGAGCGCGGCCGGGTATGGATCACCGAGAGTCTCGAGTACCCGCGGATGGAGGCCGGGCCGGGCCGCGACCGCATCAAAGTGCTCGAGGATACGGACGGAGACGGAGACGCTGACAAATTCACCATTTTCGCCGAAGGGTTCAACATTCCCTCGGGCATCGCCGTGGGCTACGGCGGTGTGTGGTTGGCCAACGCTCCGGACATCCTCTTTCTGCAAGACACCGACGGCGACGGCCGCGCCGACAAGCAGGAAGTCGTGGTCACCGGCTTTGGCCGCGACGACACACACGAACTGCCCAACTCGCTCACCTGGGGACCCGATGGCTGGCTGTACGGCTTGAATGGCGTGTTCAACGCCAGCACGGTCGAACAAGGCGACAAGAAATTTGATTTCACCTGCGCGCTGTTTCGCATTCATCCGCGCACCCGCGAATTTCAACTATTCGCCCAGGGCACGAGCAACCCCTGGGGCGTCGCATGGGATCCTCGAGGCAGCGCGTTTCTGAGCGCCTGTGTGATCGATCACTTGTGGCATTTGACCGAGAGCGGCTACTACATTCGTCAGGGCGGACCTTATCCGCCGTTCACCGACCCGATGCGCTCGATCGTCGATCACAAACACCAGAAGGCCGCTTACTGCGGCATCCACTACTTCGACAGCGACGCCTATCCGGCCGAATACCGCGATCGGCTGTACATGGGCAACATCCACGGCAATTGCTTGAATGTCGACGTGCTCCAACGGCGCGGCGCCAGCTACTTCGCGACTCCGGCGCCCGATTTTTTGTCGGCGAACGACGCCTGGTTCATGCCCGTGGTTCAGAAAACCGGCCCCGATGGTTGCTTGTACGTTTTGGATTGGTACGACCGGTACCACTGTTATCAAGACGCACGGCGCGATCCCGAAGGCGTCGACCGGCTCAAGGGGCGGCTTTATCGCATTCGCTACCAGGATTCCCCGCAGGCGAAGGAATTCGACCTCGCGGCGGAAACCGACTCCCAGCTCATCGCCCGGCTGCACAGCCCCAACGTCTTTTTTCGCGACATCGCCCAGCGCGTTCTGGCCCAACGCAACAATCCGGAGACCAAGCCGGCGCTGGAAGCATTGGTGACCGACACGACGGCAGCGCACAAAACGCGGCTGCACGCCCTGTGGGCGCTGATCGGCGGAGGTCCGCTGTCGGTCGAATTCCATGACCGTCTGTTGGCGCATGAAGATCCCGATCTGCGCGCGTGGGCCGTGCGTGCCGCGGGCAACGCCGGCAGCATCGACGGCACGCTAAAACAGAAAATCCTTTCCATGGCCGCGGATCCCGCGGCCGACGTCCGCCTGCAAGTCGCCGTGGCCGCCCGCAAGCTGGCCGGAGTTGAACCGCTGCCTCTGCTGCTTGCCGTGCTCGACGCCAGCGGAGATGATCCGCTGATCCGACACATCGTCTGGCAGAATTTGCATCCCCTGTTGGAAAATCAAGCCGAGACGTTCTTCGAACTTGCGACCAATCGGCAATCGGCACAATCGGCGTCGAACGAATGGCTGCTGGACAAATCGATCGACCGCGTGCTGGCCAGCAGCAACCCCAAATCGGTATTGGCGCTGGTGGATTATCTAGCGCGCCGGCCGCAGACACATCGCGCCGCGTTGTCGCTCGCCTTGAACAGTTTGGCAACGCGACTGCAGAACCGCGAAGTATCGGCCGAACAACTGGCTGCGCTGCGGCCAGCGCTCGAAGTCGTTATCGCGGACATTCTCTCTGCCGATCAGCAAGACCAAGAATTGCGCGACGCCGGCGCTCTGCTGGCGGCCACGTGGAACGATCCGCGCAGGTTGAGATCGTGCGAACGATGTTCGTGTCGCACGGCACTCGGACCGAACGCCGCGCGCAAGCGTTGCACGCGTTGGTGGCCGCGCGCGACGACATGCTGCGGGCCAATGTGACCCCGCTATTCGCCGACGCGGCGGACCATCCCGTCGAACTGCGTCGCGCCGCTATCGAGGCCCTGGGTCGGCTCGACAAGTCATGGGTCGCGGAGCTATTGCTGAACTCCTACCCGTCACTGGAAGCCGAGCTTCGGCCCAAAGCAGTCGAATTGCTGTGCGAGCGTACCCAGTGGGCCGAGCAACTGATCGATGCCATCGGCGAACACCAGTTGCCCCCCTCGGTGTTGAATGCCAACCAGGTGCGGCAACTTCTGGTGCGGGCCGACGAATCGCTGGCCGAGAAACTCAAAGCGCAATGGGGCTCGATCCGCGATTCGCGAAATCCCCAGCGCGAGGAAGTCATCGACCAGATGCGATCCTTCTTGCGCAACACTCCCGGCGACGCGATCGCCGGCCAGGCCGTGTTCAAGCGCGTCTGTGGCCAGTGTCACGAACTGCACGGACAAGGCGAGGACGTGGGCCCTGATATCACGCTCAACGGCCGCAACTCGTTCGAACAGTTGCTTTCCAACGTGTTCGACCCCAACCTGGTGATCGGCGCTTCGTATCAGGCGCAAACCGTGGTGACCGCCGATGGCCGCGTGCTGTCAGGGCTGGTCGCCGAAAACAGTCCGCAACGCGTTGTGCTCAAAACGCAAGGCGGCAAGCGGGAAGTCATCGCCCGCGGCGACGTCGAATTGATGAAGACAAGCGCCTTGTCGTTGATGCCGGAAGATCTGGAAAAGCAGCTCAAACCGCAGGAACTTGCCGACTTGTTCGCGCTGTTGACGCTCGACAAACCGCCCACCGATCCTAGCGCAAGGAAGCTGCCCGGTTCGCAGCCCATCGAGCCGCGCGAAACGACCGATCCAAACCTGGCCAACGAGTTGATCCAGTACGTTGCCCCCGAGTTTCGCCTCGGCCAGGGCCCCCGGCAACCCGTGGCAATCGTGGCCGAACATGCAGGACGGCCGGGCGTGTTGCGCACCGGCCCCAACACGCTATTGGTCAGCACGTTCGACATTCGGAAAGACAAACGCGTGCGATTGGTGATGAGCGTTGCGCCGGAGTCGCAAAGTGCCAGCACGGTCATTGTCAAGGTAAACGGCGCCAGAGTATTCGAGCAGCAGATCGCGGATGCGAACGGCAAGGACAAATGGCGGACGGTCTCGTGCGACCTCACCGAGCCAAGCCGACAGGGGAAGCGTCCGGCGAACAACAAGGCACTCGTCGAAGTCTTCTATCAACCACGAACAGGTCAAAGGCAAGGGGTCTATTGGGGACAGCTCGAAGTGATCTCGGAATGATCGTCCGCCGTTTCCTTGAACCCTCGGCAATCACCGTCCTCGGCGCAGGCCGGCTTACATCCAATCTATTTTTGGCGGAGCACTATGAATGGCCGACTATGAGCTGCCCACGTTGCCGAAGCCAACCAAGCTGAAGAAACATCAAGTGTCGCTCGTTGCCAGTGGCGACTTGCGACCATCGGCAAACCAGGTGTGTTGGCCCGCGCAGCAAGAAATGGAACAAGCGCTCTCGCGCGCCGTGGCCGACGCCGGATACGAACTGGTACGGGCTCATCCCTACAAGCCGGACGAACAGCACGGTTTCATCGGTTCGCAGAAAGAAGGCATGCAGGTCTTTGCCAACATCGATCCCAAGGCAAAGCTGATCGTGGCCGAAGCCGTCTGGCAATACTCGCACCATGTATTGTCCGGTTTGCTTGCGCACGAAGGCCCCATCCTGACGGTGGCCAATTGGTCGGGCACCTGGCCGGGGTTGGTCGGCATGCTCAATCTGAACGGTTCGCTCACGAAGGCGGGGCGCAAGTACTCGACGCTGTGGAGCGAAGACTTCACCGACGCCTTTTTTGTCAACGGTTTGTCGCGTTGGCTCGCCAAGGGCGCTCTCAAACACAAGACCAACCACGTCACGCGCTTTCGCAAAGTGGGCGTTCCTGGCAAGCAACGGCGGCTCGGCATCGCGCTGGCCGACCAACTGCGCCACGAGAAGGCCATCCTGGGCGTCTTCGACGAAGGTTGCATGGGCATGTTCAATGCGATCATCCCCGACCATCTGCTGCATCCCACGGGCGTGTTCAAAGAGCGGCTCAGCCAGTCGGCCTTGTACTACGAGACAACCCAAGTTTCCGATGAAGAAGCCCGCGCCGTGCGTCAATGGATGGAAGAGCGGGGAATGAAGTTTTGCACCGGACCGAACCACGCCACCGATCTTACCGACGAGCAGATCCACAAGCAGTGCCAGATGTACATTGCCGCGGTGCGATTGGCCGACGATTTCGGCTGCCACGCAATCGGGATTCAATACCAGCAGGGTCTCAAAGATCTGTTGCCGGCCAGCGATCTGGTCGAAGGCACGTTGAACAACGCCGACCGCCCGCCGGTGAAGAGCCGCGACGGCCAGCGCGTGCTGTATGAGAACGAACCGGTCGTCCACTTCAACGAAGTCGACGAATGCGCCGGGCTCGACGGCTTGTTGATCTATCGCGTCCACAAGGCAATGGGCCAACCCGTGGAAAACACGCTGCACGACGTGCGGTGGGGCGATTGGGACCGCTCGGCCACGCTTCCCGATTACATCTGGGTCTTGTTGATTAGCGGTTCGGCCCCGCCGGCTCACTTCGCGGGCGGATGGCAGGGGGCATCGAGCGAACGCCAGCCGCCGATGTACTTCCCCTCAGGCGGCGGCACGCTGAAAGGCATTTCCAAGCCTGGCGAAATCGTCTGGTCGCGAATCTACATCGAAAACGACCGCTTGTGCATGGACTTGGGCCGCGCCGAAGTGGTGGATTTGCCGGCCAGCGAAACGGAGCGCCGCTGGCAAGCAACGACGCCGCAATGGCCCATCATGCACGCGGTTACCTATGGCGTCTCGCGCGATCAGTTGATGGCGCGCCACAAAGCCAACCACATTCAAGTGGCCTATGCCAACAGCGCCGATGAGGCGGACCGGGCGCTACTGGCCAAAGCGGCCATGGCCGAAGAACTGGGACTCGACGTGTGCCTGTGCGGCACACGAAAGAACGACGTGCCGTGGTAGCACCGGCGCGCTGCCAACGCGACCGCTCACGGCTTACCTGCCGCCAGTGTGTTTAGCGATAGATCGTCGGCCCGTTCGAACTTGGTAGGCGGCTCGTTCCCGCCTGTCCTGTCGCCGGATACGAGTTGCCGGCAGCCTGCGTGTTTGGATAGGGCGAAGCCGCGCCCCCCGCTGCAATAGACCCGGGCGCATATTGGGGATGCGGCTCGCGGCGGGCGACCATGGCCACCGGCTGTTGCGCCACGGCCGGCGTGTACTGGTTCGTGGGTGGCGCCAACTGGGCAACCCATTGCCGCGCTTCGCCAAATGTGGGATCGAGCCGGGCGGCCTCTCGGAAGTGGTGTAGCGCGGCCGCGGTCTCCTTTTTCTGCATCAGAAGGTACGCCAGGTTGTAGTGCCCGACCGGCTGCCCGTGGGCATGAACCAGTTGCTCGAGGGCCTCCGCCGTCTTGCCCTGGTCGACGTACACGGCGGCCAGATTGGCACGATACAATTTCGAGTCGGGATCGAGCTCCACGGCCTTCGACAGCGACTTGGCCGCATCGTTCAATTTGTTGTGGCGATGGAAGCAGAGTCCCATGTCGTTGTGCACGCTGGCGTTCTTGCCGTGCTTCTTCAGCGCGCGGTTGTAGTATCGCAGGGCCGCTTGAAAGTTGCGTTGCCGGTCTTCCAAGTGAGCGTACGCCAGCAACCCATCGAGATAGTTCGGATCGATCGCCAGGGCCTTCTGGAGTTGCGATTCGGCGGCAGCGATATCCCCCTGGCGCTCCTGCAGCTCGGCTAGGGCCACGTACGGACCTGGGCTGGGCTTCTTTTTGGGCGCAAGGATGTTTTCGCGTTCGATACCGTCGTCCGGTGTGCCCATCGCAGCCAACTTGCCGGCGCTGGACTTGAAGCCCGAGGCCAGCTTGTCGGTCCACGATTGCTTGGGAGCAAACTGGTTTGACGAAATCGTGGAAGTGCATCCGGCGGCCAGCGCCGGCAACAGCGCGACCGTGGCGATCCAAAAAGGTAGTTTACCACGCACGACAAAATCCCCGCATGACGTTAGAATCGGGCCGGTCCCTGGCTTACCACTAATTGCCGCTGCCACTTCCGTTCGAATCGCCGCCGCTGGTCTGTTGGCTCTGCAGCCGCGGATCAGGCCGCGTGGCATTGAAGCGCCGCGCCACGGCATCGGTGTCTTCGGCCGGCCAGCCGTCGTTCGGCAAGTCGGATTCCTGGACGTCGGGCATTGCTCCCGGCGGCATCATGTTCAGCGCCGCGTCGAACACAAGCTTCATGCGGTTCGCCGTCTCCTCCGGCGTCAATCCTCGCTGCACGAAAATCGTCCGCCTGGACGGCATCATTTGCGTCAGGATGTAGCGGACCTTGGCTTCGCCGGCCACGTTCAACTGCGTGTCCGTGTCATTGAAGTGATAGTCGGACAGCAAGTTCTGACGTCGCCAGCCGTTGGCCACCATTTGACCAAACGGCGCGATCGTCGCCTTGCGGTCCGCCCAAATGAACGGCTCGGGCCAGTACTGATTGCGCTTGTACTCGATGCAGTACCGGTCCCAGAAATTGTGGAACCCTTGGGCCTTGGCCGGAGCCGCGGACACCAGGATCATCCATGCAAAAAACAGCGGGGTCCCCCAGCGAAGCATCTCTCCCTCCCATGGATCGACGTTAGCTTGCCTGAGGCACGACGCGGCGGCGCGCTGCCTCACATGGCTTATCGACAGCTCGGAGCCGGAACTGTGGTCGTAGTAGGCCGGTTTATCCGGAATTGCCGCCCCCGCCTAGTTGCCCCCGGCCATCATGGGGAACATCTCGTTGACGATCGTGATAGCAGCCGGGCCCACGAGCACCACGAAAATGGCCGGAAAGATAAACAGCACCAGGGGAAAGATCAGCTTCACGGCCGTTTTGGCGGCCTTTTCCTCGGCAAGCTGTCGGCGACGCGTACGCATCGAATCGCTCTGCACCCGCAGCGCCTGAGCAATGCTCGAACCAAACTTGTCGGCCTGGATCAAGATAGCTGCCAGACTGCGCAGGTCGTCAACTCCGGTGCGGGCGCCGAGGTCCTGCAGCACTTCGTTTCGCGCGCGGCCCATCTGCAATTGAAAATTGCACAGGCTGAATTCGTCCGCCATCACCCGGCACGATTTGCGCATTTCTTCGCTCACTTTGCGCATTGCCTGATCCAGGCCCAGCCCGGCCTCAACGCACACTACCAGCAGGTCTAGCACGTCGGGCAGGCCCAGAAAGATCGAGTCCTTCCGCCGCTTGCCGGCAAACCAGACGATGATGTCAGGCAGGTAGAACATCAATGCGCTAACGCCGACGCTGTAAATCAGCGCCCGCTGGGTGTAGCTGCCCGCCAACAGCGTCGTGCCGCCGCTGAGGACCAGTCCGATGACCAGCCCGATGAACTTCATTGATAGGAACACGCTGGCGGCGCTCTCACCTCGGAAGCCAGCCACGTTCAGCTTGGTTTTGAGCTTCGAGGCCTCGAAGTCGGTCTTGGGTTGCAAGGGGCGCGCCATCGGCGCGGCCTTTTCCAACACGCGCGACATGGTGGCCTGTTTCTTGAGGGGCTTGCCCCCCTCATGCCCGCGACGAAGATGCGGATTGCGCAATTCTTCGAGCCGTTCCTGAGCGCGCGGTTTGCGGGCCCCCATGGCCTCGAGCAACAGCCAGGCCCCCACGGCAAACAGGCCGAAGATTGCCAGCGGCACGAGTTTTTCCAACGAAAACGCGAGTAGCAACATGGCACTACACCTTGATATTGATGATCTTCTTGATCACGATGGCCCCGATGAGCTGGAGTATGACCGCTGCGGTCAACATTTTTCGTCCCATCGGATCGGTGAACAGAGGCGCTACGTAGTCAGGATTCATGCGATAGACGGCCAGGAACAACACCGGCGGCAATGCCAATAGCACGATGCCTGACAATCGCCCTTCGCCCGTCAACGCCTGGACCTGTCCCCAGATTTTGAACCGCTCGCGAATCAGGTAGCCGATCTTGTCGAGGATTTCCGCCAAATCGCCGCCCGTCTGGCGTTGCAAGATCACGGCGGTGGCAAAGAACCGCAGATCCAAGTTGGGAATCCGCTCGGTCAGATTGTCGAGCGCCGTTTCCAAGGGTATGCCCAGGTTCTGTTCCTCGAATACGCGGTTGAACTCCTTGGCGATCGGGTTGCGCATCTCGTCGGAGATCAAATTGAATCCAGAAGCCAAACTGTGACCGGCCCGCAAAGCGCGCGACACCAGTTCGAGCGCTTCGGGAAGCTGTTTGGCAAAATCACGAAAGCGTTTGCGGCGCCGAAGCATCAGCCATCCAAAGGGCAGCATGGCGAGCATCAAGCCCATGGGCAGCACGATGCTGGGATGCAAACCGGCGATTACCGGGATGAACATTCCGATCAAGGCAACGACGGCCGAAATGCCAAAGAACTGCGCCGGCGTCAGCGCGGTGTCGGCCTGCTCCATCAGCAAGTTCAAGTTGCCGAGCTGTCCCAGTTTGTTCCAAATGGCGTTGTGGCCGGATTCCCAGGGATGGGCCAGCACGCTGCCTTGAAACAACGCTTCCTTGGCTTGCTTTCCGCTGGCCGAACCGGTCAACAGCGCCAGACGGTCTTCGACCTCGGACTCTTTCGAGCCGGACAGCATCGTGCCAACCGCCGCCACGGCGGCTGCCACGCCAACGCCGACTATCAGGGCAATAATGTAACCGTCCATCGTTGTACCACGCTGAAATTCACGTTGATTGACTACATCCGATCGCTTCGATCCTCTCGGCGGCCAGGACAACCGAAATGGTGCGCGCCGTTGGCGGTTCGCCATCCCGCGGTGCGCCATTGTGTTCTAGTCCTCCATCATGGTCCGCTGCCGGAAAGCGCTGGAGGGCAATCGCACGCCGGCGGCTTCCAGCCGGTCCATGAAGTTCGGCCGCACGCCGGTGGCCTCGAATCGCCCAAAGGCCCGGCCGCTCTCGTCGATGCCTTCTTTCTGGTAGTGATAGATGTCCTGCATCACGATCGTCTCTTGTTCCATTCCCAGGATTTCCGTGATGTGCGTGATTTTGCGCGGCCCGCCTTGCAGTCGGTTGGCTTGCACCACCAGGTCGACGGCGCTGGCAATCTGCTGCCGCAGAGCCTTCAGCGGCAACTCGAAACCGGCCATCGTGATCATGGTTTCCATTCGAGCCACGGCGTCGCGCGGCGTGTTGGCGTGGATCGTGGTCAACGATCCTTCGTGGCCCGTATTCATGGCCTGCAACATGTCGAGCGTTTCGGCGCCGCGGCACTCGCCGATGATGATTCGTTCGGGCCGCATACGCAGGGCATTTTTCACAAGGTCCGTCGCCGTGATCGCGCCCTTGCCTTCGATATTGGGCGGACGCGTTTCCAACCGGACCACGTGATCCTGCTGCAACTGCAATTCGGCCGCGTCTTCGATCGTCACGATGCGGTCCGAGTTGGAAATGAAACTCGACAGCGTATTGAGCAACGTCGTCTTACCCGAGCCGGTACCACCCGAGATCACGATATTCAGCCGGGCTTTGATGGCCCCCTCCAGGAGCATCACCATCTCCGGAGTAAACGCCTTGTAGTTCAACAAATCTTCCAGTTTGAGTGGATTGGCGCCAAAGCGACGAATGGAAACACAAGCGCCATCCAACGCCAACGGCGGAATAATGGCGTTGACGCGCGAGCCGTCTTGCAGGCGGGCATCGACCATCGGGCACACTTCGTCCACGCGGCGGCCCACCTTGGACACGATCCGGTCGATGATCTGCATCAGGTGATTGTTGTCGCGAAACACGACCGGCGTCTTTTCCATCTTGCCGCGACGCTCGACGTAGATGTTCTTGGGGCCGTTGATCAAAATGTCGCTGATCGTGGCGTCTTTGAGCAGCAGCTCCAAGGGTCCCAGGCCGAACGTCTCGTCCAGCACTTCATCGACCAGTCGTTCGCGCTCGCTTCGATTGAGGAGCGTGTCCTCGCTGTCGCAAAGGTGTTCGACGACCAGGCGAATCTCGCGGCGCAGGATGTCGCCTTCGAGTTCTCCGACGCGCGTCAGGTCGAGCTTGTCGACCAGCTTCCCGTGAATGCGGCGTTTTAGATTCTCGAATTCGGCCGTTTTCGAGTCGTCGGTCGTGCGTATCGCCGCGGTTTTCATGGTGTCTTTCGGACTGTTGTTCGTCGTGCTCCTGGAACGAGGCGGTTCCACGCGCGATCGCGGCAATACGCCGTCGAATCGAGTTGGGCGCTCGAACGTGCGCAATGGCAACCGCCACGAAACTTCCCGAGAAAGCATAGCTTGCCCAGACACGGCGATTGGGACAGATGGCCGCAAACACGCCGCGGGCCGACAGCAACGCGCCAAGTGCGTGGCCGAGTGGTAGCGAAGGGGACGGTCGTATCGATTGCCGCCCTGCGACACCGGCTGGCGGACTGAATGAACTCACTGGGCGCAAACGGCGGAAGGACGGCCGACGATGCGAAATCGCGCTACTTGCCCAGTGCCGATCGCACTTTTTGCGGCCAGAGATTCAAAAACCTCGAGACGCCGACCAGTTTCGACGCGGTGGCGTCTTGGCCTTGCTGTTCGCCGTTGCCGCACAGGGCGTCGGCCAAGGCCACGATCGATTGCGTGATGGCGGCCTTGGGCGCCTGCTCGATCAGTGGCACGCCGTTGTTGCGCACCTCGACCATCACGCGATAGTCGTTTGGCAACTGCCAGAAGATGTCGCGGCCGATCGTTTCTTGCGCCTTCTTGACGCCAATGTGATTGTCCAGCCCCGCTCGGTTCACGATGATCTTGATCTTGTCCTTCACCGAGTCCATTTGGCCGAACGACATCATTAGCCGCACCAGGTTGCGCAGGCACGGCAGGTCCAACTGCGTGACCAGCAGCACGTGGTTGGCCATTTCCAGAGCGACCATGTCGGCCGGCGAATAGCTCTTCGAGGTGTCAATGATCAAGTGCGTGAACGTGGCCTTGAGCAACCCAATCACGCGGCGCAGGTCGTCCGGCGTGATCAGCGACATGTCCTCCAACTGCACCGGACGCGGCAGCAGGTAGAGGCCCGAGGCGTGTTTCGTCAGCGACCGCTTGAGGAGCGTGAAGTCAAGCCGCGTGACATTCTGCGCCACGTCCACGAGCGTGTAATCGGGAATCGTGTCCAGGAACACGTCGGCGTCGCCCAGGCAGAGGTCGATGTCGACCAGCGCCACGGTGTTCCGCGGATCGGCGGCCAGCACGCAGCCCAGGTTCACGGCCACGCTGGTCGAGCCCACGCCGCCGGTAGCGCCTGCCACGGCGATGACCGTGCTGGAGCGGTTCTTGCTGTCTCCCCGGCCGTAACGTTGATTGCTAATTCGCTCCAACGCGGAAACGAGGTCTTCGATGCGCACCGGCTGCGGCAGGAATTCCTTGACGCCGGCCCGCATCGCGCGCAACACGAGATTGCCGTCGGTCGACGAACTAATCACCACGACGCTGCAGTCGGGCGAAGCAGCGTGCAATTGTTCGACCAATTGCAGCGCTTTCTCGGGATTGCTGTTCAGCGAGACAATCCCAACGTCCGGATGCGTCTGGGCAACCACGTCGCAAAAGAACTCGTAGCGCGAACACTCGGCCTCCAGCCAAACCATGTCCATGCTCAGCAACGTCGACTTTAGCGCATCGCGCGATGCATCGACGGGATCGACAATCGCCAATCGGAGCACGTTACTCATGGGACTCCTGCTCACCGACGTACATTCCGGCCGCGGGGCTGCAAGCCACGCGTCCTTGTTTCCGAGCGTACGGAGAGATGTGACTCGCCGCTCTTAGTTACTTACGTCATAACCGCGGGGGCCTATGAACCCCGGAGGCGCGGATTGCGAAGTTGACGGCTCCGCAGCTTGCGGAGTTTGCGGAGAGGGTCGATTGTAGGAATTGGCCCGTCCAGACGCGGCCGCGGTGCGACGCGAACTGGCAACGCTGACCCGGGACGCCTGCGGCTGATCGCTCGCAACCGCGCCACGGCTGCTCACGACGGGCGCCGTACGCCGCGCCGACGACGTGCCTTCCTCGACCGGCTGCGGATCGGGCGTCACTTGCTCGCCAGGCAGAATGTACTCACCGGGCATCTGCTGCTCGCCCTGCGGAGCCATGTGTGGACCCTGCGGCGAAACAGCGGCCGGTCCGTTGGTGGGCATTTGCACCGGAACTTCCACGTAGCCCTTCCAGTACAAGCCACAGTCGTCGGGGCTCATGCTCGTCGTGCCGGGACCGCAGGGCGGTACCTGTTCTGGATCCAGCGCCTCGACCAGTTCCGGCCGCACCAGCATGAGCAATTCCACCTCCTCGATCTTGTTCGATTTCCTCGAGAACGCCGCGCCCAAAAACGGCAAGTCCATCAGGTACGGAATGCCCACCTTGGTCGTCCTCTGTGTTTGCTGCATCAAGCCGGCGATGGCCAGTGTCTGACCGAATTTCATTTCCACGCCCGTGTCCACTTCGCGCGTGCGGAAGCCGGGCACCACGGTGCCGTTGATGGTGGTGCCCAGCGTGTAGTCGACCTCGCTCACGCTGGGCCGGACTTCCAAGCGGACGCCGCCGTTGCCCAAGACGATCGGCACGAAGTCGATCATCGTGCCGAACTTGCGGAACTTGACGGAAATGTTGCCGAAGCCGGTGGGGTTCGGCACCGCCAACTCCCCGCCGACCTGGTAGCTGGCCGGGCGGCCGCTCACGGTCACCAGGTTCGGCTCGGCCAACACCTTGAGCAAGTCATTTTGTTTGAGAGCATCGATGAAGCCCACGAATCCTTGCGGGCTGCTGACGATGCCGAATTGCATGGTGGGCACATTGGACGCCGACGTGGTCATGGCGCCGGCAGTACGGAAAACGCTGGCCACGGGGTTGGCCTTGGTAATGATGCTGCTGGCCGTCGAGCCGATGAAGTCGCCGCCAGCCGAAAAATTCATCCAGTCGAAGCCCAGCTCCTTGAGGCTGGTGCGCGAAACCTGCATGACCTTGACTTTCAACAGCACCTGCTGCGCACCGCCCACGATCATGTTGTTGAGCACTTTGGGAAAATAGTCCTCGGCGATACGCACGATGCGGTTGACGTTGTCGGCGCGATCGACGAACCCCGACATGATGAGCGTCGATGAAGACGTCGGATAGAGCTTGAGCGCCGCGTCGGGAAACTGCGAGCGGAGCAGCAGGTCGAGCTCGCGGATGTCGCCGGAGATGATCACGTCCACGGTGTGGATTTCGTTTTTGTCATCCCACAAGTTGACGGTGGTGATGCCGGCCTTTTTGGCGTGCAGTTGAACTTCGTTCTTCGAGAGCACGGTGAAGTCCAGCAACTCGGGATTGCCGACTTGGGCCTTGGGAATCGTGCCGTCCATGGTCAAGATACGGCTCGTGTTCACGGTCATGTCGACCTGTGTATTCGCCGCCTGAATCTTTTGGACGACCTGTTCCCGCGGTAAGTCCTGCGCGAACGCGGGCAGACCGAACGCGGGCAGACCGAACGAGGTCGCCGACATGAGAATGGCCATGAGCAGGCCAACGAACCGCCGTGTTCGCTGAAACATCCTTGACATCCTTGTATAGCGTTTGCAACCAGCCGTTTCGTGTTTGCGCGACCGTGCTCGCGCATCGGCCGTCGAAGCGGCTAGGAGTTCATCCGTGACGTCGATCCGCCGTGATCAACGCTTGTCGTGTTCTTCCACACCATCCTGGTGGAGTTGATGTTCGTCGTCGGTGCTTCCTGTTAGTTCGGTGGATCTTCGATGAATTGACCGTCGGTTCCATCGATAGAGCCTTGCTGTGTGCCGTCCTCATAGCCGAATTGATTGCTGTCGATCGTTCCCTGTTGAGCTCCATCGATCGAGTCGTCGTTACCTGCCGCCGGTTCGTTGTCGGCAGCCGGTGGTTCGGCAATCGGCGGCTGCGTCGTGGGGCCAATACCGCCGCCAAGCAGCGACGGACCCGCCGCAGCAGGCGGCGCCGAGAACGTACTTTGCCGCGGGTTGGTCGGCAGACTCCCATCGGCCGGAATCTCGACTTGCGTCACCTCGCTGCCGTACATCACGACCATTTTGCCGTTGGCAGCCTGGGGCTGGCTGAACACGGGCAGCGGCGGCTGTGCCGGCGGTGTCGGTTGTTGTCCGTTTTGGCCCGCCAGCCAGTTGGTCAATCCCGCGCTGTTCGCCGTGTCTTCCGAGTCCCCCGTCTTTTCGCCGTCTCGCTTCGTTTTCTCTTCCGGACCGAAAATGTCGCTGATCGTTGCCCCTTCGGAGACGTAGTGCGTGTCGTCCTCGGGATTGCGCAGCACCAGTCGGATGGCGCCCGACATTTCCGTGGCGGCGTGCAGTATTTCAGACTGGCGCGGCGTCACCAGCAGAGCAATCGTGCGGGCCGTCATCGGTTCGGTCTGGTCGCCACGCGTTTTGGAAAACTCGGTTTCCGTGTGCGTATCGACCGCGAAGACTTTGATGTCCTGCAGCACGATCTTCGCTGCCGTGGCATGCGTGTCGCTGGCATTCGTATTGCGGAACACCAGCACGTCGACGCGGTCTCCCGGCAAAATCAGGTTATTGCTGCCGGTGGCTCCATCCACGGTCACGTGCGCCACACGGTAGCCAGGCGGAATATCCTTGGCCGCGCCGATCGACTCGTCGGGCCCCAGCAGCTTGGACGACAAGATCGGCTCGCCGGCGTAGATCTTCATCCGGCAACGCTTTCCCTCGACGTCCTCCAACTGGGTGAGGGCTCCGGCCGGCACGATGGCCTTGGGCCACTCTTCAAGTTTGATGTTTTGCGCGGTCAGTTCATCGGCTGCGTTGATATCGGCCAAGGCCACGAACACCGGCTGACGATCGCCCGCGTCGGCATTCTGGTTTTGAGCGTCCATCAATTGGCTGATGCCAATCGAGGCAATTAGCCCGCAGCCCAAGGCCACGGCCAATAGAATGATCGATTTGGAGCGCATTGAGTTCTCCCACGCCCTCCGGCTTAGCGCCGGCGCAATTCCCCCCGCCTAACCCGGCTCCCCTATTCGTGGACAGCCTGAGCCGTGAACGAAATTCCGGGTCGTCTCACTACAAAGATTGGCGTCCGTAGGCAGCAAACTTGACTAAAAAGGGCCAAAATAGCCCTGGCGCGCAACATTCAGCCGGCGAGCAGCATAGCGCTCCCCAACGCGACCATGAAACGCTCCGCCGGCGGCGGGGGAGAGCCGAGTGCTATCACCCACCTGCTGTCGGTGCGCTCAACTAAAGTAGCATTCCCGCGTAGGCGAAATACACAATCGTTCCGATCGCGATGGGGATGCCGTAGGGCAACAGCAACATCGAGCTCTTGCGCTGGGCCGCAAGGGCCGCAATCTTTTCCGGATCGCGAATCGTGATCATCTCGTCCCAGATCATGAGGCACTGGAAGTAGTGTTTCTGCCAGGCGCCGCGGATCAACACCATCGCCAGCGCAATGATGCCTCCGGCGATCGCCGAGACGCAGAAGGCGTAGAGCGTGATCGTGCCGCCGACCCAGGCGCCCACGCCTGCCAGCAATTTAACGTCGCCGGCGCCCATGCCGCCGATGGCGTACAAAGGCAACAGCAGAGCCAACCCCACCACGGTGCCCACCAGGCTCCAGGCCAGTCCTTCCCAACCGAAGGCGGCGGCGCCGTAGGCCCAGCCGCTGAGAATCATGGGAAAGGTCAGCCAATTGGGGACTTTGAGTTTGTATCCGTCGATCAGCGCGGCAACCACCAGCGTGATCGTAACCAGCCAGGCGGGCCAGTGCGTTACGAGCGAGTCGCCAATAGTGGACGAATCAATCATTCCAGTTTCCTTTGGACAAAAAGCCGGGGGACAAAACGCCGGGGACTGTCCCAATTTTTCGGTGCCTGGGGAGAAAAATGGGACTGTCCCCCTCTCCGCAGGCCCTGTGTCCCCAGTTTGTAAATAGTGTCAGGGAGAGGCGCCCGACATCGGCCGCCAGTTTTTTCGAAACGTTGTTCTTCGAGCGGGCGACTGGTTTTCGCCAACTCACTTGCCTTGGCGGACTATTGCCGGACGACAAGAAAGCCCATCAGGGCCACCAACATCGTCAGAAAATAGCACACGAGCTGAACCGCTCCGGCAAACATTTCGGTCGGTAGTACGGGGCACATAGGATCATCTCGTCAGCGCGCAAAACGCGCGGTTCGAACTTATGTTGTCAAGCGAACGCAATCGCTCGCCCTCTAGGAAAAATCTAGCTTGCCGATTCCGCAGGCGCCGCCGCCTGGGCAAACAATTCGCCACATCCGCAGTCCGGGGGACTGGCTCATTTTTCGGCGCGGCGCGAGGGGGACAGTCCCATTTTCGCGGCGTTATGGCTACTTTCACACTCACCGCTCCCGCGCCGCGAATATTGGGACAGTCCCCTGTGTACGGTTTCGCCGACGGCGGCGCGTCCGTCACGAACGAAAAAACCCCTCGGTCCAACGAATCGGACCGAGGGGCCTGGTTGCTTCCAGAATCAAGCTCGGCGACGGATCGCCCGAGCTACGGTGACTAGCTGCCGATCGAGTTGGCGACGTTGGTGAACGTCGTACTGGCCTTGGTGCCGATCGAACCAATGGCAGTCAAGCACACGATGATAATCAGCGCGAGCATCACGGCGTATTCGACCGCGGTCGGGCCATCCTCGGAAACGAGGAAACGTTGCATCTTCTTGGCAAGGCTCTTCATAGTATCCTCCGGCATTTTTGTCGGTCCGCCTACCCCTGGGGTTCTTCGGCGAATCGCGTAAAAGTTAATTGGGGCTTCTTCCACCGCGGCGTCGACGCTTTCGCGCCGGCACTCGCCTGCATTGCAGTATCCAAAGCCCCGAGATAAAATCTCTTGCCTTCCACCTCCAAGGTCCGAGGAAACTAACTTCCCTTCGGCAGCCCGGCTACCGCGTGGCGTAAACCGCGTGGCCCTTGGCTTTGCGTCCCGGCCTTGCGACCGGTTTGCCTTTTCGAGGATGAAGAGGCTGCAGGCCTCACACGCAAGTTCTCCTGGTGCCGAACGGCAATACTTTGGTCGCCGGGAAACCGGCACTTCGAAGGGCTTGTGTGCAATGTCCGTCAGGACATCTCGAAAGTCGCGGCATTCAAATACCGCGCTTCCGTACTTGAAAAGTAGGTTAGGTCCTTGCGAAGTCAAATCGCCGGCTTTAATAATTCTGGAAAACTTTTTCCACCGGCCCAATCACCCAGATCGTAGGCCTGTGCCCGTAATCGATAACCGGATACCAGCGGGCTTTCGTGCCCGCGACGGCGCGGCGTGCTTCGTAGGTGCCGCTGCTACCGCCGTATTCAACAAACCACGTTTCCGCGGCGCGATCGCCACGACCGCGCTGGTCGTCGTGCCATTTTTCCCAGGTAACGACTTGGACGTCCGATTCTCGGAATGCCAGGTACGCCAGTGGCCAATAGCTCCACCATTCGTGGCAAACGATCTCAGTCGGCCCCTGTCGCTTGGCGAGCACCAACTCCAAAGCGCTCGACTTGGGATCCTTTTCGCCGGTGCGAAACGTCCAATGCGACATGCCGCCACGCTCGACGAAGGAGCGAAAGTAGTTCACGTAAAAGCTCGCCGGCCAGAGCCAGGCCGCCAGCGCCAACGCCACCAGCAAGCGGTTGCCGTCGACACGCGACCGATCGATCCACCAGCCCAGTCCTCGGCTCACTACCAGCGCGCCCGGAGCGATCAGACAGACGGCATATCGCTCGAAGTGCGGCGCCAGCGCCCTTGGCCCCGCGACGACAAAAAATACTGCCAACATCGCCAGCCATCCGAATGCCAGGCAAACGTCGGTCGCCGCCGGCGCGTGGCCTAGCCGACGCACAAAACCGCACAGTGCAAACAGCGCCAACAGTCCAAAGCCAAGATTGCAGGCCCAGGTCGTATGTTCGTACCAACCGGCTTCGGGCGTCGCGAGCCCCGCGCCGGAAATGAATTGATAGATCGTCGTGCCGGAGAACAGCCGCAAGTAGCCGCCGACAAACGGGCCCAAGTCGCGCGGCCCGTGCAAGTGCGCAAGCACCGCAGGCGCCCAGCGCCACGCGGCAAACGCGCACAGCCCCACCACCGCGACGAGCGCGGCCAATGCCCAGGACTTGGCCGGTATCTTGGCTCGGCGGAGCGATCGACTCAGGCTTTCGCGCCGCACGTAGACCGCGGGCACGAACAGCAGCACCAGCGCAAAAACGTTCGTCGGGTGAACCAGAATGGCCGCGGCCGCGGCAAAAGCTGCGCCCGAACTCAGTGCCGCACGACCTTGGCTGGCGCGCAGTCGTATCAAAGGCAAGTACATCACCAACAATGTCGCCAGCAAGCTTTGACTGGCGTCCCAGCCGAACCGGCTATACGCAATATCGAGCGGCAACAGCGCCAAGATCAGCGTCGACACCAGGGCTGTCCGGACGTCAAAGGCGCGACGGCACAGCACGTAGTTCACGGCCAGCGCCACGACGCCGCTGGCCAGTGCGACGACGCGCAGCAGCACGACCGATGGCGGCAGAAGATAGTGGAGAGCTACCAGCGGCAGAAAATAGAATAGGTTGATCGGATTGCCGCTCGGCGTCAGCCAGGAGATCGGCTGCCCGCCGGCCACGCGCAGCGCCTGCACGCCATACCAGGCTTCGTCGCCGTTGATGCCGGGAATGTTGCCCAGGTGCCAACAGCGGAAAAACAGGGCGATCGCCAATAACGCCAATCCGTTCGCCCACAGGAAAATCGGCAGCTTTCGTTGCCGGCGCGGGGCGATCTGGGCGCTGTCCGGGTTTCCAGTGCGATGGGTTGAGCCGTTGCCATGGCGCGCTGCGTACTATGAAAAGGGGCACGAGTGCGGCGGGTAGCCACCTCAATTCGTCACGCTCCGCCGACAGGCTTGTATGAAAAGGGGCACGAGTGCGGCGGGTAGCCACCCCCAACCATAGGCCAGTCACGCGTCGCATGCCGCGTAAGCGTTCACGGACCTGTCCCGATTATTTCAGTTTTTCCAGCGCGTGGGCGAAGCGCCGTAGATGCCTTCGCCGAATAGGACGAAGCGGGCGAGTTCGATGGTGGGATCTTGCTCGAGAAACTGCCTGGTGACTCGCAGCGCGATTTGACTGGCCAGATCGACGGGATAGCCGTAGACACCGCAACTGATGGCCGGCAGCGCCACGCTTTTGCAGTGGTGTTCGGCCGCCAGGCGCAGAGCCGTGCGATAGCGCCGGCCAACAGGTCGGGCTCGCCCGACTGACCGCCTTGCCACACGGGACCTACGGCGTGAACCACGTATTGGGCCGGCAAATTGCCAGCCGACGTGATCACGGCCGAACCGGTCGGACAACCGCGCGGATAGCGCCGCGAAAGCTCCTGCATGATGGCCGGTCCGCCGGCCCGATGGATCGCTCCGTCCACGCCTCCGCCGCCGGCCAGCCGGCTGTTGGCCGCGTTGATCAGCGCATCGACGGCCTGCTGGGCGATGTCGCCTTGCGAAAGTTCCAGCGTGCGACCGTGAACGGATACTTGCATCGGGAACTTCCATGAACTATCGGGCAATGTTTGTTCTGCGTGCCCCTACCGCAGGACACGGTCCAAGTCGTCGCACAGATCTTGCTCGTCTTCCAGTCCGACCGACATGCGGAAAATCCCGTCGCCGGCATACGCCTTGTAGGAGGCGAGTTGCTCGCCTTCGAGTCGAAAGCTGGACTCCATCAGCGAGGCCGTGTCCATCCAGAATACCAGGCTGCGATGATGTCCCAGCGAAACGGCGTAGTGAATCACTTGCAGTGTCTTGGCCATGCGCTCGGCAAGTTCGGCGCCGCCAGGCGCTTGAAACGTCAGCATGCCAGAGAAGTTTTTCATTTGCCGTTGGGCCAACGCATGCTGCGGGTGCGAGGTGAGGCCGGGATAGATGACGCGGCTGACTTTGGGGTGTTGCTCCAAGAATCGGGCGACGGCCAGTGCGTTTTCCTGGTGTGCACGCATGCGAATGGGTAGCGTGGCGGCGCCGCGCATGATGAGCCAGGCGTTGAATGGCGAGAGGATGCCGCCGTAGTGGACGCCGGCCTCCAAGCGCAGCGCGGCGATGTCCTGCTTCGAACCCAGCACGGCGCCACCGACCGCGTCGCCATGTCCACCGATGTATTTGGTGAGCGAGTGCATCACATAGTCGACGCCCAACTCGATCGGGCGCGTGGCCACCGGCGTGGCGAAGGTGGAGTCGACCGCCACCTTGATGCCGCCGTGCGCACGGGCAATTGCCACGACGGCCGCCAAATCCGTTAGCCGCAAGATGGGGTTGGCCGGCGTCTCCAGCCAGATGAGCCGGGTGTGCGGGCGAATGGCGCGCTCGACGTTTTCCGGCAGCGACGAATCGACCAAGGAGACGTCGATGCCCATCCGTGGCAGCGTGTCGCGACCTAGTTCGGCCACACCGGCGTAGTTGGTATCGGTGAGAATGACGTGATCGCCGGACGAGAGCAGCGAAAGCAGAACGCCCGAGGCGGCGGCCATGCCCGAGCCAAAACACAGGCAAGATTCGGCGCCTTCCAGGGCGCATAACTTCTTCTCCAGTTGCTGAACCGTCGGGTTGGACCAGCGCGTATAGATATAGCCGGAAGTCTCGTCCAAATCGTGCGCGGAAAAGCCCGCGGCATCTTTCGTAACGAAGGTGGACGACATCACCAGGTTGGGTGCGGAGGCACCGGTTACCGGATCGGGGAACTCGCCGGCGTGGACCGCCGTGGTGCGCAGACCGCGCTGGGAATGACTCTCGGGGTGCATCGCAAGATTCCGGTTTTCCAATAATGCCTAAGCTCGCAAGGGCGATGCCGCCAGTGTAGCAAAGCGATATGGTGGACGTAGGTGGGCACGCACCAACTCCACGGCACCGCGCGCGGGTTCGCGATGGCATGCGAATAAACCGCCAACAGCGTGCGAATTGACCTGCGCAGCCGTACTAGCGACAGGTCACGACAGGCCAAGATCGCTTGACACTCGTTACGCCCAGTGATAGCCTCCGTAGTTCGTACCAGGGGGATTAGCTCAGTTGGGAGAGCGTCTGGCTGGCAGCCAGAAGGTCAGGGGTTCAAGTCCCCTATCCTCCAGTTCACAAAGCCTTGCCATGACAAGAGTTGTGGCAGGGCTTCTATCGTTTTTGCGGGTTGCGAATGCGCCAGGGGCAACTGGGTCCGCGGGACAGACGCCACGGGCGATTGGATCACAAGAAGCCGCGCCTAACTTTGAGGAGACGCTGTGGTTTTCATGAAGGTCAGAGACCGCGAGTCCATTCAAGAAGCGGTCCGCCGTTTTCGCAAATTGGTCGAGCGCAGCGGCAAAAAGCGTGAAATGCGGAAACGCGAGTACTACGTGAAGCCCAGCGAGACAATCCGCCATGACAAAGAGCGGGCGGCTCGACGCGCTCAGGTGCGCAAGCTTGAGGGCATGTAGTCTGGCGCCTGCGGCACCAGTCGGCACGGTATGGTGGCTACCCCGGGCGTGGCCCTGACGGGCGGCGGCATCGGCAACAACACGACAACAGCGGAACCCCCTTGCTAAAGGCGCCAACGCAGCCGTGCCAGATGACGTCTCGGCGCGTTGGGAGGCTGTTGGGAGCGCTTTTTTCTGGCCTCTTGAGTCACTAGAATGCGAGCTTTTGTATCGCTTCCAGGCGACGAACTGTGCGCTGTCGCCGTAGTCTCAACGAGGAATTCATCGGATGTCGAACCCACCGCACGAACCGTCACGCAGCGAGATCGCCACGCCCGTCACCGAGGCGGGCGTGATGCCGATGGAACTCTCCATCCGCACCAAGCTGTCGATCATGATGTTCCTCCAGTATTTCACCTGGGGGGCGTTTTTCGTGTCGCTCAGCGTATATCTGACGGAACTGGGGTTCTCTGGTGAGCGAATCGGATTGTGCTACGGTACTTCAAGCCTGGGCGCCATTGTCGCGCCCTTTTTCGTCGGGATGATTGCCGATCGGTTTTTTGCAACGCAGCGGATACTTGCCGCATTGCACCTTGTCGGCGCTGGACTGCTGTACGTGGTTTCCGGTGTCACGGAGTTTGCGGCGTTCTATCCGCTCTTGCTGCTGTACTTCATCTGCTATATGCCGACCTTGGCACTCACCAATTCGCTTTCGTTTTCGCACATGGCGAATCCGGAGAAACAGTTTCCTGGAGTGCGCGTGTTGGGCACTCTCGGTTGGATTGCCGCGGGGATCCTCGTCAGCGGGTTGGCCTATGCGAGTAACAGCGGCGCGCTTCGTCTTGCAGCGATTTCCTCGGCCATTCTGGGCGTTTACTGTTTCGCGTTGCCCCATACTCCGCCGCCTAAAGCCGGACAGCGGGTCGCGGTGCGCGACGTTCTGGGGCTGGATGCGCTGGGGCTGCTGAAGCAATGGTCGTTTGCCGTATTTGTCTTTGGCTCGTTTCTAATATGCATTCCCCTCTATTTCTATTACGGATTTGCCAACGCGTTCCTCGACAACGTCGGCGTGGAGTACGCAACCGGAAAGATGACGATCGGCCAGGTGTCCGAAATCTTTTTCATGCTCGTGATGCCGGTGTTTTTCGTCCGCCTGGGTGTCAAGTACATGCTGCTGGTGGGCATGCTCTGCTGGACGATTCGCTATGTTCTCTTTGCCTACGGAAATTCCACCGACCTGATGTGGATGCTGTATATCGGCATCGCCTTGCACGGCATTTGCTACGACTTCTTCTTCGTGACGGGCTATATCTACGTCGACAAGAAGGCCAGCGACGCCATTCGCGCTTCGGCACAGGGCTTCATCACGCTGGTCACGCTGGGCATCGGCGGGTTTATCGGCACTTGGCTGGCCGGCAAGACCGCCGACTTCTATACGGCTGGCGACGTTCACGACTGGACGAAATTCTGGCTCGTGCCGGCGGCCGCCGCCGGCGTCGTGATGGTGCTGTTCGCAGTGATGTTCAACGACCGCGTCGATACCGGCGAAGCGGCCAAAACCTGAGCGCTCGCCAGAACGGTTGTAGCGGTGATATCGTCTGCCACGAGGCGGCGTGCGCCTTGCGCCACCTATCGGCCCGGCTTGCCGAGCTACCCTTGAATGCGAGAAGCGTACGCATTCCTCTGGGTGGTTGACTGATGTCTGGCACTGCACTTACCGATCGTGACGCGCCCCTGGTGCGCGGCCGCTGGGCTGCGCGGGCCGTGCTCGCGATGTTTTGCGCAACCACGGTGTTTTTTGTCGCGGTCACGTTCTCCTCGCTAAAGAGCGGCTTTGCCGATGCGCCGGTTCGGGGGCCGGGAGATATCGCGCTCTATCGAGCCGAAGTCGACCGGATGCACGACGGCTATGGCTACTACGACGCCGCCGAGGCCGAGCTGCGTTCGCGCGGCTATCCCACGCGGAGCCTGTTCAACTGGCGCATGCCGCTGCCCATGTGGCTGATCGCGGCGTTGGGCGGCGTGTTCGTGGCCAAGGGCCTCCTGGCACTGTTGTGCCTGACGCTGGCTTGCCTGGCGTTTCATTTGCTCTCGGAGGAGGGAACGCCGGCGGACGGGCTGCTCGGCGTCGCCCTGCTGAGCGGAGCGTTGTTTCCCTGCGTGCTGGGCGATCTGCTGGTGTTGCCCGAGCTGTGGTCGGGCGTGCTGGTGGCGCTGTCGGCCGTTTGTTTTGGACTAAAACGGCGAACCGCGGCTGTGGCCGCCGGAATTGGGGCGCTCTTTTTCCGCGAGCTCGCCGCTCCGTACGTATTGATTTGCCTGGGCCTGGCACTCTACGAACGGCGCGGTCGCGAGCTGACGCTCTGGTCCGCGGGACTGGCGGCGTATGTTGTGTTTTTTGGCGTCCACGTAAGCAACGTGCTGCCGCGTATTTCGCCCGACGACACGGCGCACGCGGCCGGGTGGATCCGTTTCGGCGGCGCAGGGTTCCTGATTTCCACGGTGCAGATGAACGCCTATCTCATGCTATTGCCGCAGTGGGTGACTGCCGTTTACCTCGGCTGCACCCTGTTGGGCTGTTGGGGGTGGCGCTCGCCGGCGGGCACACGGATCGGCTTGACCATTGTTGCTTACGCCCTCGCGTTCAGCATCGTGGGCAACGACTTCAACCAGTATTGGGGGTCGATGATTTCGCCGATATGTTGCCTGGCGGCAAGCTGCGGACCCAGGACGCTGGTGCAACTGGTACAAGGCGCTACTTCGAGCCGTTCGCCGGCGGTGGGGCGAGCCTAGTCGGCTGTCGATCGCGACGCACTCTCTAGTAGCCGTCCGCGCCGGCGATCTGTTCCACGAAGGAGTTCGTGGGACCCGCGCTCATCGCCACCAAAGCCGTAGAATCGCCGAATAGTTGCTCGAGCGCCTGCTCTTCGTCGTCGGCGTGAGCGGCGGCGACGCTGAAAGTGCCGGGATCGTTGACGCTGCGCTCGACGAGATAGACGGGCCGCCCGCGCACTTCGTCGTAGATTCGTGCCACGTACGCCCCCAACATGCTGATGCCCAGGGCATTTACCGCGCCGAAAAAGCTGCTCTCCAGCAACATCGACGTCCAGCCAGGAATGGCCATATCGGTGAAAAGTTTACAGAACAGCGAGAAGCTGCTCAGCCCGAGAAACACGGCCAGCGCCACATAGCCGATCAGCGAGAACAAAAAGAGCGGGAACGTGGAGAAGGAAAAGATAGCTGTCTTGGCCAAACGGAACAGGCCCCGGATCGACACACGGGGCTTGCCGTCGTAGCGCGCGTTGCGCCGTACTTCCACGCCTTTCTGGCGATAGCCAACCCAGCATCGCAAACCGGGCAGGTAGCGGTCATGCTCGCCCAGCCTGACGATTTCGCGCACGACGCGGGCATCGATCAGGCTGAAGTTCCCCGCGTCGATTGGAATGGGCGTGTCGCTGATTGCGGCCAGCAGACGGTGAAACGTCGCAAACAGGCACCGCTTCAACCAAAACTCCTGGCGGTGGGAGCGAATGGCGTACACGACGTCATAGCCGGCCTGCCACTCGACCAGCAGCCGCGGCAACGCTTCGGGCGAGTCCTGCATGTCGCTGTCCATCAGCAGCACGACGTCGCCGGTGGCATGGGCCAGACCCGCCTGCACGGCCGCCTGGTGCCCAAAATTGCGAGACAGGTGCAACACCCGGATGTCCGCGGAAGCAGCAGCCAGGTGGTCGAGGACGGTCGACGAGTCGTCGCACGAGCCGTCGTTGACGAAAATGATTTCGGCCCGAGCGCCGGCGGCGGTCATGGCTTTGCGCACGCACCGAGACAACTCAGGCAGGACCTTGTCTTCGTTGTAAACCGGCAGCACCACGCTGATCGTGATGTCTTGAAGGGCAGGGCGATGCATGAGAGACCTCGACTAGGCGGGGCGTTGGCGACCATGACGCGCAGCCAGCGCGAAGGTACACAACAACAACCCTAGGCCACCCAGCGAGATGAATTGACCGGCAATCAAGCTCCGCGGACGAAATTGAAAGTCCACGGCGTGCTTGCCCGGCTCGACGACACAGCCCAGAAAGTCCCCGTCAACCCGCACCACCGGCGCGATCCGACCATCCACGCGCGCCACCCAACCACGGTGAAAACTTTCGGTGGTCACCAGCAACTGTCGCGACCGTGCGTTGCATTCCATGCCCAGATGGCCGGGCAAGTCGGTCGATACGCTTAGCGTGCCGGCATCGCCTTCGGGCAGACTGATTTGTGCGTCGGAGGAAACGACCCCCAAATCGCTCGTTGGTTCGAAACTGACGCCGTGCGGCGCGACGTGTGTTACCAGGCGGGCTCGCGCGGCCGGCGCGGCGATCGGTTGCCAAGCAAACAAAGTTTCGCTGCCATTGCGAACGGGCGTGTAGACGAAGTTTACACCCGCTCGCCGGCGGGCGCTCTCGGTCGAATAATCGAGTCGCTTGCGCGGTTCGAGTCCGGCATAGCCATCCACTCGTGTCACGCCGGCCAGCAGCATGCGGTTGCCGGCTCGCAGTCCGCTCGACTCTTCAGCAACGACACGCGGCGAGGCGTCTCCGGGCGGCAACGGGATCGTGAGCGCAAAGGCGCAAGTCCGAGGTGCGCCCCCACACCGAATAGCTCAATCCATAGCAGCTCAAATCGGCGGCCGTAAACAACGCCACCGCAATCAGCGCCGCATGCCGTTTTCGCGCCGCAAGGGCCACCAGTGCGGCAGCAATGCCGACCAGCAGTGGCCCAATCCAAATTTTTGTTCCCGAGGCAATGTAATCAGGCCACACGAACGGACCAAACAGCGCCAGCGCCACGCTGATGGCAAAGGTGACGAGCAAAGCGCGCCGCCCACGCCGGTCGTCCGTCGGCTCACTTCCGGGAGTGCTTTGACACAAGATGGCGAAAGACGTCGCCGCGCCGGTGGCCAACGCCAATTGCACCAGCACGATCGCGCGGCAGGGAAGGCGAAAGTGATTGACCACGGGCAAATAATGCTGCAAACGATAGAGCCCGCCCATTTCACCAAACGCCAGCAGTAGCGACATGCCTCCAAATACGAGTGTCGCCCAAACCAGCGGCGCGAAGCGTCCCCAACGATTGCGCTGCGTCGCGAGCCACACGCACAGCAACAGGGGCGCCGCCCCGGTATACAGCCCTAGCTCATGCGTATTTTGACCGACGACGCGCGTCTGGAACAAGTACGGACCCACGAGTTGCACCAGGTTGAGTGGATGCAACGAACCGGTGTTCGCAAAGGATGCGTCGGTGGCGCTGCGAGTCGAATCGCTCAAAGCGTCGAGCGTCGGCAACCATTGCACGCCCGCGGTAAGAAAGCCGACGAACAGTACCCACGATAGAACACATAGGCGCGCAACACTCACGCGCAGCGCCGAGGCGCGCCATATCGCGTAGGCCGCTTCCGCCAGCAGCGAAAACCACACGTATTGTGGATATCCCAGCAACAACTGTGACGCCGTGAGCAGTGCGATCGCCAGCAAGGCCGTCGCACGGCGAGGGCCGGCCGGCTCAGAGAGCGATAGGTCGATCGCCAGCAGCAGCCACGGCAGGTGCGCCACGCTAGCGATCGCATTGGGATGCAGGAAGTGCAACAGACTGAAGCCGCCAAACGTGAACACCAGCGCTCCGAACAGCGCCGCATCGCGTCGTGCCAACCAGCGTTTGAGAAAACAATAGGTCCCTGCGAATAGCAGCGGGTAGCTGATGAGCAACTCCAAGTCGAACGCAGCGCCCAGTGGCAACCAGCGATAAAGCAGTAAGTGCAAGGGATGATACGCGCCGAGTTGGCCCTCGGCGGCGACGTAGAAACCACCGTACAGGCTAGGCATCCAATCGAAGGCCTGGCCTGCCGCCAGTTGCTGCGAGTAGAACGCGCGCAAGGGCAGGTGAAACTCGCCCAAGTCGTCGGCCACGTAGACCTGTCCCAGAAAGAAGGGCAGGGCCAGCGCCACGAAGCAACCGACGGCTGCCAGCAGGATCCAGTCTGCCAGGGATCGCTCTTCGCGCGCGGCGCGGATCTGTTGCGGCGCACGAATAACTTGATGATCTTCCGCGATCAGGTGCATGAGCGATTCTCGGTTGGAGCTCGCCGGCCATTGTCGATGACTCACGTCACGCGCACGCCGTCGGCCTGCAAGTTTTGCAGTCGTGGGTCGTCGATGATTCGGAACGGGCTGGCGACGCTTTGCCACGTTTCGCCGCGCTGTTCGATACAATGGTCGTCGACGGGGCCAAGTTGATTGGCGGCTAGTTTCAAATACTCGACGCGTGACGGATCGAAGCCCATGATGCGTCCCACCGTCGCGTCAACAGCCGTAGGGTTGGTGCCGATGACCAGCAATCCCATGGCCTTGGCACTGCCCATGATCGGGCCGTCCCCTTCCATGCCGACAATGCCGTCGACGATGGCCACGGTTTTTGGCAGCGATGCATTGATGTCGTAGATCGACTGCGGAATGCCGGCGTAGTGCAACACGTTCTTGGGCCAGCCATACTTGATGCCCGGGATCACGCCGTACAGATTCTTCATCGAGGCGGTGTAGCCGACCCAGTGGTGGGTTTTCATTTTCGGCATCGAGACGATCAAGTCGGTTTCGAGTACTTCGCCGGGAAAATAAAAACCGTCGAGCTTGCTCGCGCGGCCTTGGTTTTTGGTCCAGCCGATCTGGCTGTAATTCAAATCAGCGAAATCCAGCCGCTCGTCGTCCAATGCGTCTTGCATGCCGGACTCGACGAGCGCCCACTCGGTATCGCGCATGTGTCCCGGGCCTTCGCCCACGATCACATCGGCGCCCCAACGGCGAAACACTGCGGCCGCGGCCAGAACCACCGCGGGATGTGTCGTCATTTGCGGACACGATCGTATCGGTTCCACCAGGTTGGGCTTGAGCAGCACGCGTTTGCCGCGAACGCCTTGTGGCTGGAAACCCGTGGCAAGCAGTCCGTCGCGAATGGTTTGCTCCAGCGGTCCGTCGTAACGCTGATTGCGCGCGACAAACGCAGGCGCGTGCAACCGCATTGCCCGCCGCACCAAAGGCACCGCGACCAGTCCTGCCAGCGCCGCGCCGGTGGCGACCAGCAGTGTTCGGCGGTCGACCGAATTCGCGTATTGGTCGTTATCCCCCGCCGGTTTTCGTGGTTCGTGTGCGGTCGTCACGGCAGCACCTCCGCGGAGGAGGTGGGAATGAGCGGGCTCGCGGCGCCTCGGCCGGCCAAGGCCAGTAGCGCCAGCTTATAGGGCGCCGGATCCCGTGAGAGCGTGCGTTTTCCCGCCGCCAACAGCCAGGCGTCGGATGGCGATGGTGTTGCGCCTGCGCTGCCAGTCCCAGCAGCGCGTAACACATCGAGGCGGTGGGCGTGCGCGACGACAATTCGCCGAGCAGGTAGTCGATGGACTTTTGCGTGCGCTCCGTGGCGTCGTGGTCGCCTTTGAGAGCGAGCAGGGTCAGGCCGGTCGGCTGCACGTGGGCTCGCAACTCCTGCCCGAAGACGATCGTGTTGCCATAGTTGGCGCCGCCGTGGGGCAACATGCGGTCGTGCAGCAAATCCACGGCGTCGAGGGCGCGGCATGCGCTGCTTCGTGTCCCGTGTGTTTTAGCGCCAACAAGGCCATCGCGGTCGGCTCGAGCCAGGCGTGCGTTCCTCGCACCCACGGCCAGCCGATGATCGTGGTGTCATGGCCCGCCGTGCCGTCGCGTTCGATGCGTTCGCCTTCGGCGCCGACGAGCCATTCGAGCGCGCGCTGCGTCGATGCAGAGAACTTGGCGTCGTCCATTCCGTGCAGTTGGGCTTGGCGCCAGGCAATGATAGCCCAGGCCGTGGGCCAACAAGGAGTCGCGTCGGCTTCGTCAACGCCCAGACTGCCATCACTGGATTGGCGCCAAGCAGCCATTGCAACAGGGGCTCGGCCGCCGAGTGCATTTCGGCGCTAACCAAGGCAATCGCCGCAAGCGCCACGGGCTCGGCGGCATTCTCGCTGCCGTGGTGGTAGCCGAACATCTTGGCAGATGCCAGGCGCGCGATGACTTCGTCGGCAATATCCATTCCAGCGTTCCGTTCGTCGTAATCCGTGCAAGCGGGGGCACATTGCGGGAGACCAAGGCGCAGCAGTCCTTGGCGCCTCAACTCGCAAGTATACCTCCGCTAGAACCGTGCGCGGCCGCATGTTATGCACAAATCGCCTATTCTTGCCAGCTTTTCGAGCCGACAGGCTTTGCGCCATGGCAAGTGTTCACGGTCCGGGGACTGGCTCATTTTTCGGCCAGTACGCGCAAGCCTGCACTTTTGGCGACGTGCTGAAAAAAGTGCCTGTCCCCTTCCGCGACGCGAGGGGGACAGTCCCGAATGGCACTTCCTGAAGCAGCAAGGTGGTGCGGTGTATTGATATAGGCGCAAAGCAGGGCGATTGCGTCAAAAATCACCAAGCTGCATATGATCGGGAGATTTGGCGAACGGCGATTGCTATTGACCGGAATCACCGCTCTCGCGCACATGGGCGCCAGTGCGCCGAACCGGCCATTCGAGTCAAGACCAGTTGCCATTACCCACGTTCCCGGGGCGTAAGAACCTGTTCGTAGTTTGTTTGGTAGTTGGTATTGTTGGGAGGTGGAATTTGGTGGAGGGTTTTGTTGCAAGTCCAAGGAGGGACGAGACATGGCTGGCGAAGCACGGAGTGATCGGCAGCGGCGTGAAGTCGCGGAGTTGGCGAAGGGGTGGGGTAAATTGTTGGCGCGTGAGGTGTTCCCCGACGGCGTGGGGCTGGATGTCGACCTGTTCACGATGGAGGAGATTGCTGTCACCGCTGCCAGGTCACTGGTACGCGGCGCTGTCGAGACCATGACCGGCGATCAGAACGAGGCGCTGGCAAGCGAACATCCTTGTCCCGGCTGTGGCAAGTCGTGCCACTTGGACCACCGCGTTCGGACCGTCCAGGTTCGCGGCGGCACGGCCGACCTGGTGGAACCGGTGGCCCACTGCTCGACTTGCCGTCGAGATTTTTTTCCCTCTGCGTGGGGTACTGAAGATTGACGCGCATGGCTATAGCCCCACGCTGCCGCACCGGATTCTGCTGATGGCCGGCACGGCGGATTCGTGTGAGGCGGCGGCGACGGCCTTGCAGGTGGTCGGTGAAATCGAGATTTCGCCGCGCACGGTCAACGAGCTGGGCGCACGGTTCGGCGGACAATTGGCACGACAGCGTGATGACCGCACGCGTGCCTATGTCGAGCAGCCCTTGCCGCGTATTGCCACGCGCAGTCGAACCGCCTCCGCGTCTGGCCGCCGTATTCTGCGATGGGGGACGGATGCGGACGCGTGCTTGCGGGGGCGGTCACGGGATTCATCAGCCGCACTGGCGAGAAACCAAGAACGCCGCCTTCCACCGCATGCAAAGCGCATCGCACGAGGTGGACCCGCAGCCGGAATTGCCCGCCTGTTTTCGCAATCAGGCGTATGTCGAAAAGCTTGTCTTGGGCCTGAAAAAGGCCAAGAATCCCCCCTCGGAATTGATGCTTGCCGCGGCCCGGAACGAGGTTCCTCAAGCGCTCGATCCGCCGGAAGAGCCGCCAAGCTGGCAGCCCAAGTCGCTCGTTCGCACGTGCGTCAGCTCGCTAGCCAGCAGCGAAGAGTTTGGTCCCCAGATGGCTGCCGAGGCCGACGCGCGCGGCTTCTTCACCGCCGCCAAGCGCACCTTTCTCGGCGACGGCCAGGCCTACAACTGGACGATCCAACGACGTTGGTTCGAGACCTTCACCCCCATCGCGGACTTCATCCACCTCGTGGAATATCTCTACGAAGCGGCCCAGGCGCTGCACGCCGACCTGACGGCGCGGTGGACGCAGTACGTCGCCTGGGCCCGCGCGTGTTGGCAGGGGAACGTGAAGCAGGTTCTCGAGCAGTTACAAGACCACCTGCGGTTGCCGGGCGTGGGGCGGGTTGCTTCCACCGAGGTCGATCCCCAAAAAATCGCCCAGCGCACGCTGACGTATCTCACCAACAACCGCCCGCGGATGGACTACCCACGCTACCGGCGCGAAGGATTGCCGGTCACCAGTTCGCTGGCGGAGTCGCTCGTCAAACAGATCAGCAAGCGCGTCAAGGGAACCGAAAAATTCTGGGACGACGGCCCTCGCGGGGAGGCCATCCTGCAAATCCGCGCGGCCGTCATCTCCCAAGACCACCGCCTGACGCGATTCCTCCGAGACCGCCCGATTTCCCCCTACTCCCCCCGCTGCCGCGACCCCAACCACGCTACCGCCGCCTAAAATACGAACAGGTTCTTACGCCCGCCTTGCAGGGCGATTGCACCAAAAGTGCATGAACGTGGATAGGGCTTGGGAACGTGGGTAATGGCAACTGGTCTTGACTCGAATGGCCGGTTCGGCGCACTGGCGCTCATGTGCGCGAGAGCGGTGATTCCGGTCAATAGCAATCGCCGTTCGTCAAATCTCCCGATCATATGCAGCTTGGTGATTTTTGACGCAATCGCCCTGCACCACCTTGCTGCTTCAGGAAGTGCCATTCAGACCTGTCCCGTTTTATATGCCCCGGGTTCTCGAGCGCGACGCCTATTGCACGAGGTAGTCGGTTGGAGTCCCCTCGTTTCGAGTAACAAGCTTGCGCAACGCACGCGGATCAATATCCTCGCCGATAGCATGAGCGCTACCGTCTGCGAATAAGGCCAACGCAACGCCTGGATGGAACGAAAAGATTTCGTCGTTTGGCCCACAGTTGTTATTGCTCCACAAGCAGTCCGACGGACCACCATTGGGAAGCTGATTATTGTTAATGACGCCTTTGAGGTTTCCCAAAACCGAGTTTGGTGGCCCAGAGATGCCGTTACCCGTATCCGGTTCAGCCCAGCGATTGATCGCCCGATTGCCACTTGGTGTCGGTGGATCCGCGTTATTTCCGGCCGCAACAACTGGATCCGGGTAGGCAGACTTGCAATTAGGCTTCACAGTTTCATAGTATCGCCCCACGTCTTCAGCGAGGGCCATCGTATGACTGGTTCCGTCTCTTACCTTTGCCAGACTGACTTGCCCCAGTGCAAGCGCGCCGTCCATGCGAAGTTTTGGATCCATTTGATTTCGTAAACCTGTGTTTGGATCAATATCGGTATACACAGTCGGCATGAAATCAGTCTGGCCGTAACCGTAGGGGTCCTGCTCCTCCATAGGGTTTGAGGGGCATAGGAAGGCAGGAAGGTGCGTTTTGGCAGCCACCTGGTTGTTCGGTGCACGTTTGTCGTTATAGGCGAATTTCTTATCGTACAACTTGTCAACGTTAACCTCTTCTAAGTAGGGCAGAATTTGCGTGAACGTCGACTGAAGGTCGAAGCCTGTTTTTGGCACGCCGCTTGAACGGTCTGTGCCCTCGCCACCGGAAGGGAGTCTCTTGGTCGCGCTCTCAAAATTCAGGATGGCCAGCCCCATCTGCTTCACGTTGTTGAAGCAAGAGGTTCGGCGGGCGGACTCTCGAGCAGCTTGGATGGCCGGCAACAACAAAGCCACCAAGATTCCGATGATGGCGATCACGACTAGCAACTCCACCAGCGTGAAGGCAGCATTTGGAACACCAGTTGCTCGGTTTGTCGATTTCGATCGCATTCGCGTGATCCTTGCATTTGACTCGAAATGAGAAACTCCATCGGCGCTAAATGGGCCGAACGAGTGATAGCTGAAAATTGCGAGGGAATCTTTGGGGATTCATTAGATTCTGATTAACGCAGCCATCTTGCCCTGACTTCGAGGATGAAAACGGGGGATGAAGTAGAGTCGAGAAGTGGCGCGGTGGTTTAGGTCGGGCCTATCTGTTGCCGGCTCTTTCGTCTGCCGGTGCCTCATTAGCCTCACCGTGCTCCGCTTCCATCCCGCTCATCGAACCGGACGGGCGGATTTCCCGCATCCGGCTCTCGGACAAGGATGTGTTGGGGTGGACAAACGGGACAGGTCTAATAACCGGTTGCGACGCCGCGTCGATCCTCTGGTCGTTACTTGCCGCGGCGGCGCGTGCGCGCCAGTAGCAGTTGCCCCACCTTTTCGCCGCAGCGGGCTAGCACGTAGGCGGCCACGAAGAATGCGGCGTACACCGCGCCGGCCGCGGCTTCCTCGCCCGGGTCCTTGGCGCTCAGAAACGCCCGGGTGAACAATACGACTCCCACCAGCACGACCAGCACGCACGTGGTCCAAAGGATGATTTGGGTCGCTTCGACCAGCGACTGCAGCCGGGACTGAACCGAGGAGCGGTCCGGTCGAACCAACAAGGGACGATTGCCGCCGCGGCGCTTCACGATCGCCGACAACCCACCGGGCCGCTGGGAGCTATCGGCTTCGAACAGTTCCCGCAAGTTCACCGCCGTGGTCCAGGCTTCCATGCCTTCGCGCCACAGCAGATCGTCCGGCTTCAATTCGCCGGCCTCGACCAGTGCTTGCAGTTCGGCGGCCGACACCGGCCCCATCGGCTGATCGTTGCGCGCGTAATACCACTGCACTTCGGCCATGGTCTATCTCATCGACAACTCGCTCAAACGGGCGCGCGCCGGTTCGAATGCGCGCCGGGAAGTGACTCTGACTAGTGTACCTTCTGGCGGCCAGAGCGCTAATGGAAATCACTGCAGTGCTCCCTGCGATCGCCGGTCGTTCACGCCGTCGTCAATCCGCCGGCTTGGAGGGCTCCGGTACGCTGGCAGCGGGAGCGACGGCCGGCTTGGCCGCCTGCGACGTTTGCTTCTCCGCGGCGCTAGGCGGCTCGTAGGGATGCCCGAGCACCTGCACCAGTTGCCCGCCCAAGTACAGCAAAACGCTGGCGCAATACACCCAGAGCATGACCGCGATGAACGAGCCCACGACGCCGTACGCCGAATAGTTCCCGCCCAGGATGAAGCGCGACAAGATTTGGCTGCCGAATTGCCAAACGACGGCCACGATCAATCCGCCACACAGCGCGTGCGTCCAGCGAACGCGCTGCCGCGGCATCAGCCGATACAACAGTGCCAACACGGCGGTATTCAGCACGACGCTGAAACTCAACTGCATCAAGTCCCAGATCGACGTTCCGGCCGGCAACCGATCCGTCCATGTTTGCACGGCCGAAAATGTCAAATCGGCGGCAAAGACAACCAGGGTCAATGCGCCCAGGCAGATCAGCGTGAGAAACGCCTTCAGCCGGTTCCACAAGGCGTTGACGATCGCCGCGCGTATCCCGTGTTTTGCGGCGCCCGGATTGTGCCACAAGCGATCGAAGGCGAACTCCATCTGGGAAAAGATGCCGATCGCGCCGAAGAACAACACGACCGTGGCGCTGCTCAGCGCCGAGAACGCCCGCACCTGCACTTGCGACAGGATGCGCCCGACTTCCTCGCTGATGCCCGGCACCAGCCGTTCTCGCAGCAAGTCGAGCAGTTGTTCCCTGACGCCCTGGGCTCCTTCGGAGAATTGCAGGGCAAAGCCGAGCGCGGAGAGCAGCAGCGTGATCAGCGGAAAGAACGAGAACGCGGCATAATAGGCCGTGGCAGCCGCCAGCGTGATTCCATCGTTGTTCGAGAAGCGCGTGAACGTCTGTTCGACGATAGTCCACAGGCGTCTGGCCATGCGACAAGCGACCTCGCGGATCTGGTAGACGGATTGGTTGAGGTTCGAGCGGTCGATGCGATTCCCCGCCAAGCACACCCGAAGTCATCGGGCCCAACAGCCACGATTCCGCACCTTCGTGGAATCGTCAGTGTCCAGCCCTACGACCGATGCACGCCACGTAATCGCGCAACTCCAGGGGCTTTGCAGGTTTCATCGCATTCTAAACATTGCAGGTAAAAGCGGCCATGGTCGGACTGGGAGGTACACGTTCCATCCCCGGAGCTTTGCCCTTAGCGCAAATGCCTTGCCGGCGGCAAATTCGGTACGCCGGTCTGGCCAGTGGATTCGCTCTGACATTCGGCCCGATACGTAAGACGGTCGAGCCGCGCCGGCAGATGAACTGCACGCGCTGCGAGAATTTCGATCGCCGAGGTGGCAGCAATGGAAGTCAATCGCAATCAATATTTCCTGGTTGGGCTGGTCGTGTTGTTCCTGGGCTTGCAGGTGCGCTCGGTTGAAAGCTACGTCCTCAACGAGCGATCGAGCAAATTCCTGGCCGAGCGCATCCCGGCCCTGGCAAGCGCCGACGACAACTTGATGCCGGCGGCCGGCCCGTCGCCCCGCAAGTCGCTTCACCCCCCAACGTGGCTGGGCTATGCCGTCATCTCCGTCGGCGCCGTGTTGATCTTGCATAGCTTGGCGATGAAACGCCCCGGCGGATAGCCGTGCCCTTCGCCCCCTTGGCCTTGGGCTGCGCTCGCAAGGCTTGCCTTGTCTAGGACGCGGCGCGATCAAACCGCGTTTCCACGAAGGACGCCGTGCACCACCTTGGTCCCGCGCCGGGCTCACTCGACTACGTCGTTTGCTTGGAGGTCGCGCGGCCGCACCGTGCCGCACAATCGGCACCATCGCCAGGACCGGGAGCTCCCAAGACCGGCCCAGGGTGACGGGGCTTGGCGCGACAAAACGCCGCTTGACCGTCGAAAAATACCCTTCTAAACTCAAGGATTGGTTGGAGTTGTCTCCTTTCATGGTCCCACGGTTCGCTTTGGGACACCGGATGCTGGAAGCGCTCGCGAGCGCGAATCGAGCCTGTCGTGAAGCGCGCACTCATCAGTGATATCCACAGCAATCTCGCCGCGCTCGAGGCGGTTCTGGCGGATATCCGGCAGCAAGATATCGCCGAAACCTATTGCCTCGGCGATATCATCGGCTATGGGCCGAACCCGCGCGAGTGCATCGATTTGGTGATGCGCTGCGACGTCTGCCTGCTGGGCAACCACGACCAGGGCGCACTGTTCGACCCCGAAGGATTCAACACCGGCGCGGAACGCGCTATCTTTTGGACTCGCGACCAGTTGGAAAACACGGCCGGCAGCCCCGCCGACAACGCCAAGCGCTGGGACTTCCTGGGCGAGTTGCCGCGCAATCGACGCGAAAACGGTTTCTTGTACGTACACGGCTCGGCGCGCAACCCACTCAATGAATATGTCTTCCCGGAAGACATCTACAATCAGCGGAAGATGGAAAAGATCTTCGGCCTGATCGAGCACCATTGCTTCCAGGGCCACACGCACGTGCCGGGCATCTTTACCCAAAGCTTGAATTTCCTCAGTCCCGAGGAAATCAACGGCACGTACCGGTTGGGCGACGAAAAGACGATGATCAACGTCGGCTCCGTCGGCCAGCCGCGCGACGGCGATCCCCGCAGTTGTTACGTCGTTCTCGAAGAGGGCACGGTGACATTTCGCCGCGTGACGTATGATCTGGAGCGGACGATCAAGCAGATCTACGATACCCCGGAGCTGGACAACTTCCTGGGCGACCGGCTCCGCGAGGGACGCTAAACGCCACGCAAACGGGCCTGCCGCCGGCGCAAGCGGATGTTTTCTCCGCCCCCTGCGCGCGCCGTGACCTCAAAAAGCGCTCCGTGGATTGCATAGCTCCCGGCGGGGGATGGGGACTTGGCATTGCAAGATTCGCGTCCCCGGGAACAATGACAGATAGTTACCCCAGCCGCCCCCCAAGTGGCGATCTCCCGCCGCTGCGCCGGCTGCTCTCGACCGTCAAAGGACACCCACCACGTGGACCGACGCTTCCTGTTGTTTATGGTGTTGGCGGTCACCGTGATGGCGGCCAACACGCTCATTATTGGATTCTTCTTCCCGCCCGAGCCGCCGCCCAAAAAGGCGGCTCAAGCCGACGCCAAGCAAGGTGAACTCAAGGCGGCCGACGACGACAAGGCGGCAGCCGACGACGACAAGGCAAAAGCCGGCGACCACAAAGACGCCCTGCCCACGGCCGAAGCAGAAGCCAAGCCAGATGCCGCGCCGGAGCCGGCAGCCGAAGCCGAAAAGAATGCCGAGTCGGAGATCGAATCCCAGCGGCTGGCGCTCGGATCGGGCGATCCGGCCAGTCCGTTTCGCATGTTGGTCTATCTGACCAACGACGGCGCGGCGATCGAGCGGCTGGAAATGAACAGCCCGCAGTATCTCGATCTCGAGGATCGCAGCGGGTATCTCGGATATCTGTCGCCTGCCGATGCGCCGAAACGCGGCGGAGCGTTGGTGCGCGTGGTGGGACCGGGAACCCCGGCCGCGGCCGCCGGGCTTGAACCGGGCGACACTATCACGGCGCTCGACAACCAGAAAATCGACGGCGTGGCAAGCCTCACCACCGCACTGGAGCAAACCGAGCCGGATGCGACGATCAAGCTTACTGTACGGCGCGGCGACGCCACGAAGACTTTGCAGGCGACGCTCCAGCGGCAGCAACTGGCCATCATTCGCCCGGAGTTCGAAACCAAGCCCCTGGCGACCGTCGCCGACAAGAAGCACGATCCGCTGTCGTTTCTGTTGACGCTCGAACAGTTCGACGAATCGTTGTTGGAAGACGACGAGGAGGAGCTAAAGGGCGTGAATCTCCGCCAGGGCGCTTGGGAGATCATCGCTTCCAATGGCACGGCGGCCAGCTTTCGCAAGAAGCTGCCCAAGCTCGGCCTGGAACTGACCAAGACCTATCGCATCGAAAAAGTGCCGTCCGACCAACAGGAGAACGCGAACTATCCCGCGTATAGCCTGGTGTTGGACGTTTCGGTGACGAACACGAGCGACGAGGCACACGAAGTCGCTTACCAGTTGGACGGACCGACCGGTCTGCCCACCGAGGGGTCCTGGTATGCCATCAAAGTGAGCCGCAATTGGGGCTCCGCGGGCTTGCGCGACATCATCGCGCGGTTTGAAGGAGGCAAAACCACCCAGGTAGCGCCGGCCTCGATTGCAGCCGACGACTTCGATACTTCGTGGAACAACTCACCGCTCGACTATGTCGCCGTAGACGCCCAGTACTTCAACGTGGCGCTGGTGCCCAAGGCGGACACCCCGAATGAAGTCTGGTTTTCGAAAGTCAAGCCGATTCGAGTTGGCGCCGTGCCGGAAGAAAAAGGCCTGATCAAACTGACCGACATTTCGTTCCGGCTCACGAGCGAAGCCAAAGAGCTGGAGCCGGGCGCCTCGATGGAACACCACTTCGAAGTCTTCGCCGGTCCCAAAAATCCGGCATTGCTGGAACAGTACGCCACACCCAATCCGAACCTCACCTTGCGCGACCTTGTTTACTACGGCTGGTTCGGCTTCGTGGCCAAACCGATGCTGCTGATCTTGCACGTATTTCACAGCATCGTCGGCAACTACGGCCTGGCAATCATCATGCTGACCGTGGCCGTGCGGTTGTGCATGTTTCCGCTCAGCCGCAAACAGGCCCAAAGCGCCGCCAAGATGCAGGAGTTGCAGCCCGAGATCAAGCGTCTCAACGAGAAGTACAAGAACGAACCCGAAAAGAAGATGCGGGCCCAGCAGGACCTGTTTCGCCAGCACAACTATCACCCGCTGGGCGGCTGCATGCTGGCCTTCGTGCAACTGCCGATCTTCGTAGGCTTGTACCGCTCGCTGTCGGTCGACGTTTCGCTACGCCAGGCGCCGCTGTTTTCGGAGAGCATTCGCTGGGCGTCGAACCTGGCTGCTCCAGACATGTTCTGGGATTGGAGCAGCCTGATGCCGGAGTTCATCAATCAGGGCACCGGCTTCTTCGGCTTGGGACCCTATTTGAACATCCTGCCGCTGTTCACGATCGGCTTGTTCATCTGGCAACAGAAGATGTTCATGCCGCCGGCAGCCGACGAGCAGGCCGCACTGCAGCAAAAGATGATGCAGTACATGATGATCTTCATGGGTCTGCTGTTCTTCAAGGTCGCTAGCGGCCTGTGCGTGTACTTCATCGCTTCCAGCATCTGGGGCATCACCGAACGCAAGTTGCTGCCGAAGGCCAAGCCGCCAGGCCAGTCGGGCGGCGGCAGCGACGCTCAAGCTCTAGTGTCCGCAAGCACCTCGGGCAATGGCGCGGCAAATCGCAAGAAGCGGCAAAAAGGTGCGAATAGCGCCGCCGCCTGGCGCCCGCGGCCGATTCGCCATGCTCGACACCACGGATACGATCGCTGCGATTGCTTCGCCCCCGGGCTCGTCGGCGCGGGGCATCGTGCGAGTCGGCGGACCAGTCATGCTGGACACGCTGGCAGCCTGTTTCTCGCCCGCCGATGATACCGTGCTACAGGACATTCGACGCCCCACGGTCATTTCGGGCAACGTCGTTCTCGACGGGTCGGCATTTGGCAAGGTGCCCGTCGATTTGTTGCTGTGGCCCAGCGACCGCAGCTACACGCGCCAACCACTGGCCGAACTGCACACGATCGGCTCGCCGCCGCTTTTGGCGGCTGTCTTGGCCACGCTTTGTCAGCACGGTGCGCGGTTGGCCGAGCCGGGCGAGTTCACGTTGCGGGCGTTTCTGGCTGGACGCCTCGATCTGGCACAAGCCGAAGCCGTGCTCGGCGTCATCGACGCCCGCAACCGCAACGAGTTGCAAGCCGCGCTGGCACAACTTGCCGGCGGCATGACGCATCCGCTGCACAATCTGCGAGACCGGCTGCTCGATCTCTTGGCGCACCTGGAGGCAGGGCTCGACTTCGTCGAAGAGGACATCCAGTTTGTCCGGCCCGAGGAGGTTCAGCGCCAGCTCGACGAGGCCGCGGCCCAGGTCGCCCGCCTGCGCGATCAGCTCACCAAGCGCACGCGCCACGACGACTTGCCGACGGTCGTATTGGTGGGCTGGCCCAATGTCGGCAAGAGCAGCTTGTTCAATCGGCTGATCCCTCGGGGCTCGGCACTGGTGGCCAACGAGCCCGGCACGACTCGCGACTATTTGACCGGCACTCTGGATCTCGATGGATTGACCTGTCGCCTGTGCGACACCGCCGGGATCGAACCGACCGACAGCAACTCCGACGATGGCTCGGACACAAGCATCCGGCGGTCGGCCCAGCAACTGGGAGAATCGCTGGCCCAGCGCGGCGATTTGCGGCTGTTGTGCCTCGATATGACGCGCGCCCTGAATCCCTGGGAACAGCAACAATTGGCGGCGAACCCGGCCGACCCGCGGCTTATCGTGCTGACGAAGTCGGACGGCCAGCGCCGGTTATCTACGCCTCCAGGGGCTCTCGAGACGAGCGCGCTGGCGGACATCGGTCTGGAAACATTGCGCAGCGCCATCCGCATGGAACTGAGCGAACTAGCACGCGCCGAGGCGGCGACGGCCGGTCGCTGTGCGGACAGCCTCCGTGCAGCCGCCGAATCGCTGGCGCGTGCCAGCCAGTTGAACGAGATTCAGGCGGGCGAGGAGCTCATTGGCAGCGAACTGCGGCTGGCGCTGGACGAGTTGGGCAAGGTGGTCGGCGCGGTGTACACCGATGACATTCTCGATCGTGTCTTTAGCCGCTTCTGCATCGGGAAATAGCGCGAAACCTGGTCGGTACGTGGTGGGTACGTTTCGGCATGGGGAGACCGTCGGCGCTGGCAAACGGGTCCGCCGGCCGCAGTCGCCTGTGAAATAGTGGCCGCCGACTTCAATATTCGCCCGGCGCCGGCGAATCCCCAGGTAGTACGATTTCATCGAAAATGAATGTTAGAACCCGATAACTCACGTGGAAATAGTTTGCCCCACTGGCTACACTAACGAGTCCTGTCCACTCCCCCCAGCGTGTGCCGGACGAAACGTCGTTGGCGGCCATTCTCCGCACGTACCTACTCTCCCAAGAATGCGAGGTCCCTGTGATGCGAACTCGAACAAGCGCGCTGGTAGCACTGTTGGCGCCGTGCGCGGCGCCGGTCATGGCCGAGGAGGCGAAAGCTCCCATCGGCAAGAAAGTCGAGAATTTCACCCTCAACGACTACCACGGTCAACCGTACTCGCTAGATCAGGTGGCCAAGGATAAGGTCGTCGTGCTGGCAATTTTGGGAACCGAGTGCCCGCTTTGCAGAATCTATGCGCCGCGTTTGGCGGAGCTGGGCAAGGAGTACGAGCCGCAGGGAGTCGCGTTCCTCGGCATCGCACCCAATCGCCAAGATGCCGTGACCGAGATCGCCGCGTACGCTCGCACGCACGAGCTGGAGTTTCCGATCCTCAAGGATCTGAAGCAGGTCGTCTCCGACCAACTGGGCGCCACACGCACGCCTGAAGTCGTCGTGCTCGACAAGGACCACAAGATCGCCTATCGCGGCCGCATCGATGACCAATACGGCTTCAACAGGGACAATCAAAGCTACCAATTGTCCGAGCCCAAGCAGCACGAGCTGGCTTCGGCGCTCGACGCCGTTCTGGCGGGCAAACCGCTCGCCGAGAGCGAAGTTGCCGCAGCCGGCTGTTTGATCGGCCGCGATCTCGAGCCGGTCGTCGACAGCGACGTGACCTACTCGAAGCAAATCGCCCGCATCATGAACGCCAACTGCGTGTTCTGCCACCGCGAGGGACAAATCGCGCCGTTCACGCTGACCAGTTACGACGATGTGGCCGGCTGGGCGAGCATGATCGAGGAAGTGGTCGAGCTGCAGCGCATGCCGCCCTGGCACGCCAATGAGCAGTTCGGACACTTCAAGAACGACGCCCGGCTGAACGACGAGGACAAGGCCCTGATTTCGAAATGGGTGGCCAATGGCGCACCCCAAGGCGATCCCAAGGACCTGCCCGAGCCGCCAAAGTTCGCCGAGGGCTGGATGATACCCGAGCCCGAACAAGTGCTCTACATGGCCGAGGAACCGTACCACGTGCCGGCGTCAGGAGTTGTCGAGTACCAGCATTTCGTGGTCGATCCGGGCTGGAAAGAAGACAAGTGGATTACCGCGATCGAGCCCCGTCCGGGCAATCCATCGATCGTACACCACATTCTGATCTTCGTATTGCCGCCCGACGGCAACATGGGTTCCAGCCTGGGCGGCGGCAACGACTTCTTGGCGCATACGCTCCGGGACTCCGCCCAGAGCCGCTGAAGAACGGACTGGCGCGCTACGTGCCCGCTGGCTCCAAGTTGATCTTCCAAATGCACTACACTCCGAACGGTTCTCCCCAGGACGATCGTAGCTACTGCGGTTTTGTGTTCACGGAACCGGACACCGTGAAGAAGGAAGTTCGCGTCACCAGCGCCATCAACGCGGTTTTCGAGATTCCGCCAGGCAACAGCGACTTTCCGGTCAAAGCCCGCTACATCTTCACCGAGGACAGCTTGCTGCTGACGCTGATGCCGCACATGCACTTGCGCGGCAAGGCATTCCGTTACGAAGCGACCTATCCCGACGGCAAGAAGGAAGTCTTGCTCGACGTGCCGCACTATGACTTTGGCTGGCAGACGAACTATCGGCTGGCCGAACCCAAGTTCATGCCTCGTGGCACGCGAATGGACTGCTATGCAAAGTTCGACAACTCGGATGACAATTTGAATAACCCCGATCCTTCCACGTCGGTGCGCTTTGGCGACCAGACGTGGGAAGAGATGATGATCGGATTTTTCGAACAGGCTCCGGCAGACGAGGACCGGACGGATCCCAACCGGAAGTACCAGCCGTTGACGCGCCTCGAGCGATTCAACGTCATCATGGCGGCCACCAAGGGGGAGCCTGACGAAAACGTCAAGGCGATCGCCTACATGGCGCTGGTCGATCCCGAGTTTTTCCACCACTTGGACGACGTATTGCAGATCATGGTGCCGCAGGTCGATCGCGTCTGCATTACCACGGTCAAAGACGGCAAATTGGTCGAGGTCATGGGACCGGGCTCGGGCCGGCATCAGCACGGGCACGCCGACGACGGCGGCGGCGAGGAAGAAGTCGCACAGGCGGTTCTCGAAGCTCGCAAACTACGCGAGAAAATGTTGGCAGAGAGTTTTCAAGCGCCTCTGCCGCCGACCGACGCCGAAGGCGAGGACCTGGCCAGCTACATCACGAGTTCCAAGCCGGTGGTCAATAACGATCTGACCAAGGCCAAGGGCAAGCTCATGGAACGAATGGTGAAACGCGGCATCAAGTCGAGCTTCCACGTGCCGGCGGAAGTCAATGGCCAGAAAGTGACGATCAACTTCTGGAGCCGCGACAAAGACGCCTTCCCGCCCATGGCCGAGGCCGTCCTCACCGGCGTGGCCCAGATCATGACCGCGCCGAAGGGCAACGCCCAGGCCGCCGCCAAGTAACAGCGCGGGCGAGATACCCTTGCAACCCATTTCAACCGGGGCGGCTCTTTGCTGGGCCGCCCCGGTTTTCTTTTGCGCCGCGGTGCATTGGTAAGTGTTCACGGTCCGGGGACTGGCTCATTTTTCAGCCAATACGCGTAAGCCTGCGCTTTTGGCGACGTGCTGAAAAATGTGCCTGTCCCCTTCCGCGGCGCGAGGGGGACAGTCCCATTTTTGCGGCGTCATGGCTACTTTTGCACTCACCGCTCCCGCGCAGCGAAAATTGGGACAGTCCCCTGTGAACGGCTACGGTGCATTGAAATGCCAGGCCGTCTGCCTCACACTGAGTAGCGAATCTTGTTGTTCCGTGCCGAGGAGAATGCCATGCGTCGCCCCCCTGCCCTATTTGTTGTTCCAGCACTGTTGATCGCGCTGTTGCCTGCCACTAGTAGGGCGGCGGAAGCACTACAGGCCGGCGTGGCAACCGCGGACATCACGCCCGAGCCGGGGTTGCGATTGTGGGGCTATAGCACCCGCACGCACGGGGCCACCGGCACGCTCGATCCGCTGATGGCCAAAGCAGTCGTGCTGAGCGCCGGCGACGAGTCGGTGGCCATCGTCACGCTCGATCTAGGTCGCGTGCCCGAGGATCCGGTGCTGGATAACGTCCGGGCCAAGACGCAGACCGAGTGTGGCATCAACAAACTCTTCATCACGGCCAGTCACACGCACCATGCGCCGGCCTTGGACAACCTGCCGGGCGATCCGAATCCCTACGCCGACAAGGTGGGCGAGGCCATCGCGCGCATCGTCTGCCAAGCGGCCGCGCATCTCGAGCCGGTGAAAATCGGAATCGGCCACGGCGAAGCCGACCTGGCCCACAACCGGCGCCACTTCCTGCCCGACGGGCGCGTGGCTATGCAATGGCGCAACGCCGAGCACGAGCCGACCGGACCGGTCGATCGCGAGTTTACCGTGATCCGACTCGATCGGCCCGACGGCACGCCGCTGGCCGTGTTATTTCACTACGCCTGCCACCCGGTGGTCATGGGCGGTGACAACTACCAGTACAGCGCCGACTTTGTAGGCACGGCCTGCGGCACGGTCGAAGCGCAAATGCACACCAAGTGCCTGTTCCTGCAAGGCGCCTGCGGCAATATCAATCCCTACATGGACAAGACACCGCTCGACAGGGGCGGCGTCGACGAAATGCGCAAGATGGGCCGTGAGCTCGGGGCGCTGCTAATCAAGACAACCACTGCGACCAAGGCAACCCAACCCGCCAAGCCCTCGCTACAGTTCGTCGAGCACACCGTGCCGATTCGTACCCGGTGGGATCTCGCCGATCCGGAAGTTCAAAACGTGCTGAACCGTGCGTACGGACCACGCTTCGAGAACTACTTGAGCAAGCTCATCAAGAACAACGCCGTGCCGTGCAAGTTGACCACCATGGTGATCGACGGCGAGTTGGCCCTGGTAGGCATGCCCGGCGAGATCTTCGTCCAGTTTCAAACCCAGCTCAAGCAAGAATCGCCAGTGCCCAACACCTTACTGGTCGGCTACACCAACGGCTATCACGCATATTTCCCCACGATACGTGACGCGGCTGCCGGCGGCTACGGTGGCAAAACGGCAACCTACGTCGAGCCGGGCGCCGGCGAACGGCTGACGGATGATGCCTTGATCGCGCTCTACAAGCTCAACGACCAGCTTCACGACATGCCGCGCACTCAAGACTTCGAACTACTGGAATACGACGAAGTAAAGTCCCCGTAGCGCGGCTCGACCACGTCGTTGGCGCCGATGATGCCGGCACGCATGCCAATCCGCTACTTTGAGTGTGTGGCAAGTACCGCTGACATGTAGGTGAATTCGCCAGAATTCAGCCGGCGCCAATCCGTAGGTCCGAAGCACTGCTTGGCAAGCAAGCAGTGGCACCCGAACTTTTGGCTCCAACAGAGCACAAGGTTGACCCATCGGATGACAAGCCGGCGGGCAAGCGATACATTGGGGCTTACGTTCGATCGAACTGCTAGATTTTCGGAAGGGGCTTGCATGGATCCAGCGGCCACGCCCGCAATGGTCATTGATGCCGCGACGGTGTTTCGCAATGTAGCGCGTCTGGCGGAGTATGCCGCCGAGCACGACCTGGACGTCCGTCCGCACACCAAGACCCACAAGTCGCGGCAAGTGGCCGCATTGCAGATGTCTGCCGGCGCCGTCGGACTCACCACCGCCAAGGTGGGCGAGGCCGAGATGATGGCCGAAGTGGCCGACGACGTCCTCATCGCTTATCCGGCCATCGATCCGGTTCGTACCAAACGTCTGGCAAAGCTGGCCAAGCACGCCACGGTGCGGGTGGCGGTCGATTCGCTTCTCGGAGCGCGCCGCTTGGGCGAAGCCGCCAATCGCGTCTCGTCCACCATCGGAATTCTTGTCGATCTCGACGTCGGCATGGGCCGCACCGGCCTCCAAACACCGTCCGAAGCGCTCAAGATGGCACAGTACATCGATGCCACGCCTGGCTTGCGGTTGGATGGCCTGTTTTGCTACCCAGGGCACATCAGTGGCCCTGCCGATGGCCAGGAAGCGGCGCTGTTGGCCGTTTCCGACAAGCTCGATGAAGTGTTGCGGTTGTGGGAAGACCACGGGCTACAGGCCCGCATCGTTTCCGGCGGATCGACGCCCACGGCGTTTCAATCGCATCTGGTGCCGGAATACACCGAGATTCGCCCGGGCACGTATATCTACAACGATATGAACGTGATGCGCAGCGGATACTGCGCGCTGGAGGATTGCGCGGCGCGCATCCAGTGTACCGTGGTCAGCACAGCCGTGCCGGGACAGATCGTGATCGATGCCGGCACCAAGACGCTCACCAGCGATCGCTGCGCTCCGGCGCCGGAGAGCGGCCATGGCTACATCGTCGAGTACCCGTCGGCGGTCATTTCGAAACTCACCGAAGAGCACGGCCAGGTCGACGTGCGACAGTGCCGGGCCGCTCCGCAACTTGGCGAGCGGGTGACTGTCATCCCCAACCACATCTGCCCGTGCGTCAACCTGCAGGACGCCGTCTGGTGGCGCGATGAGAATGGCGAATTGGTCGAGCTAACCATCGACACTCGTGGGCGGCTGTCCTGATACATCGCACGCGCGCACCTCGACCGGAGGCCCGCGACAAACCGCGCCAGTGTTGCTAGTCTGGCAGATCTTCGGTGCCCGGCTCCGGCAGCCAGAAGCACGAAATGGTGCCCACGAGGTAAACGAACAGCGCCACCCCGGCGGCCGTGTACGCCATGCGTGCCGCCGGCGCCACCGACTCGGCCCAATACGTACCTGCAATGAAATTGCTGACCCAGGCGAACGAAGTGCCTATCATGCGTCCACCGATGTTCGCGGCAAAGCCCTCTCCCGTGCCGCGCAAGTGCATCGGATAGACGCGCGGCAGGTAATTGCCCCAAAAACTGAACTGGGCCACGGTAAACAGCCCTGCCAAAAAAGCGCCAACGGACAATACGGATAGCCCGATCATCGGCGCCAACGCAAATACGAGCGGCACGATGACCAATCCGGGTATTTGGAAAACCCGCAACAGCGACCGCCGGCTGACGATGCGCACGGCCAACACGGCCAGCAGAAACCGCCCTACGAGTCCGCCGAATTCTTGCGCAGAGCCCACTTTGCCGGCATTCGCCTGCTCGATTCGCTTGGCTTCGATGCGGTCCTTTCCCTCGGTTTGCGCTTTGACCTCGCGCACTCCGGGAACGATCTGCGGAAGCTGCTGAATCGCCCCGAATGCCGCGCCGTAGCTGCAAGCGAACATGATGGTTGTCACGATCGTCGTCTTGCGCAATTGCGGCGAGAACAACTCGAAAAGGCTAGGCCGGCGCAATGTCCCCGCGGCGTGCTTCTCGGCCCAGACGGGCGACTCCGGCAGGAACGGGCGGATGACGATCAGCGGAATCGCGGGGATGAGGCCCGACATCAGCGTATAGCGCCAGGGGGCGTGTGGGTCGCCGATCGCGCCCCCGAGGAACGAGGCCCACTCGGGAATCACGATCGCCGGGAAGCGATCCGCGTACGCCGTGCAGAACGTATAGGCCATCGCCACCAGGATGCCGCCTAGCGATGAAAACGCCTGCGTGTAGCCGAGCACGCGTTCACGCTGTTTCGGGTCGTTGAACAACTCGGCCAACCAGGCCACCGCCGCGACAAACTCGACGCACACGCCCACGAACGTGGTCGATCGCAGGATCAACAGCATTTCAATCGAAGTGGCATAACCTGCGCCGAATGCCGAGACGGCATACAGCAGAATGCTCCAGGTCAGCACGCGGCGGCGGCCGAGGCGGTCGGTCAGGTAACCGCCCAGCAGTCCAAAGATGCCGCCCACGAAGGCGGGCACGTAAAACATGCGACCCACCCAAGTGTGGAATTCCGGCGACCCGCGTTGTGCGCCGGTCAGGTCGACAATGGCCGGAGGCAGCACGAATTGCGCCATCAGCAGCTCATAGATATCGAAGGCGAAGCCAATGGCTGCAAGCGAGACAATCAGCCATTGGGTTGCGGTCAACCGCTTCGAGCCGCTGGAAGTACCGTTCATAGAGCTTGTTCGACCCTCGGCAAGGACTGAATGGACTGGGAGTTACGGCGGCAGGAAGACCCAAACTGCCAGCCTGCAAAAGCTAACCGTGGGCCGCGTTCGATGATAGTGGACGCGCACCACCCCTGGCAAGCACGAGCGGACCTTGCGCTGCCCGACTATCGGTCGACGCGGCGATAGACGCCCAGGTTTTGCTCGGCCAGCGTCTTGAGAAATACGTCCAACGGGCTGCCCGGAAAACCCGCGCCGACGCCGATCGTGTAAAGACTGATGCGGCGAATCTTGTTCGTCGCGGTCACCGCCGTCACGATATCGACCGGCGCAATGATGTTGCCCGTCGTGGGTGCGCCGTCGGAGAGGAAATAGATCGCCTCGGTATCGAACGAGAACGCCAGATCCAAGGCGCTATAGGAAGCGGTCGAACCGCCCGCGCCCAGGCCATCGACAAATGCTTTGGCGGCCAGCTTGTTGCGGTCGTTGGCCGGCACGAGTTGCCGCTGCCATGCGCTGGCCCGATCGTTAAACGTTACGATGCCGAACTGCGAAGACTCTCGCAACCCGGCGATGGCGATCAGCAACTCGCGCTTGGCCGCGACGATGCGCGGCCCGCCCATGCTGCCGGAGATGTCGATGACGAACACCATCTTTTCGGCAAAGATGGGCATTTCATAGTACGAGCCCGATTCTCCTTCGGTCAGCGTGCCGCGATAACCGGTGCGCACGGTCAGGCCCGGATAGGCAAACGCGTCTTTCTTTTGCGTCCACCACTCCTGCCACCGTGTACCGTCCAACCCCAAGTCCTCGCCGGTCACGAGCATCAGGTATTCGACGGCGTCCGCCCGCGCCTCACCTCCCACACGGTTCAGCAATCCAATCAACACGGCGACGGCTTCTTTGCACGGTATCATCGACAGCGAGTAGACCACCGTGCGGCGGACCCCAAAGTGGCTCTCGAATACCTGTGTCTGGGCCAATCGTTCCAGCGCGACCACGTCCTGCGTATTTCGCCTCGCCGCGATTTCATCCAGCAGGTTGATGATCACGGCCGCGCCATGTTTCGATGCCGCGGTATCCGCCAGCAATTCGTCCACGTCACGCTGCGTGCTTTGTAGCCTGGAGGCGAGCAGGATGGAAATATCGGCGGAGGCGCCGCTGCCGCCGTGCGCGCGTGCAGTTCTCTCTTTGCCAACGCCAGCAGCGTTTCGCAAACCTCGTGGTTATCGTTCATCGTTAGCAGCGCGTCGCAGACCTGCTTGCTCACGCGCGGATCTTCATCGTCGAGGCGCGTGTGCATCATCCGCACGGCGTCCTCGACGGGGAACTTCTGCAGGCGCTTGATGGCTTCGATGCGGTCCTGCGGTTCCTTGCTGCGCAACAGCGGCCAAATGTCGGGCTTGGCCTGCTTGAACTGTTCGAGCGTGTCGGCAGCCAGCACACAACTCGTGGCTGCGGCCACGGCCAGGCAAGCCGTCAAGAAATACTGCGCGGCTCTACGCACGCTTCGCCTCTGACTCGGCGGAAATCGGCTCTCCGCCCGCTCGACAAAAAATCACCCAGCCTCCATTCTCCAAACAGCACACCACCGCTGTCAACCTTCGCCGGCGCCAGGGTGGCGCCACGGGCGGAATCCGCCGTGTTGGGCGGCCGGCGCTTGCAGTCGCAGACGCCACGTGGTTAGATCAAACCAGCGAGTTTACGAAAACCGCACCGGGAAAACGCCATGCAAACGCCGTCGTGCCGCATTGCCCAACTTGTATTTTTGTTGTCGGCGTCCGTGGGAATCGCGGCGCTGCTGGCGCCGACTCGGACACGCGCCGCCGAGCCGCGGCGCCCGAACATCATCTTTCTGCTCACCGACGATCAGCGGGCGGACACGCTGGGTTGCATGGGCAACACGATCATTCGCACGCCCAATATCGATGCCCTGGCACAACGTGGAGTGACGTTCGAAAATGCCTTCGTCACCACTTCCATTTGCATGACCAGCCGCACCTCGATCCTCACTGGCCAGTACGCGGCGCGGCACGGCAATTGGAACTTCCGCACTTCGCTGACGCCCGAGCAACTGGCCGCCACGTATCCCGGCTTGCTCAAATCCGCCGGCTACCATGTCGGCTTTATCGGCAAGTGGGGCGTGGGCGATCCGCCGCGCGGCGCGTTCGACTACGACCGCATGTTCCCAGGCCAGGGGAAATACTTGCTCGAGCGGGAAGGCAAGCAGGTTCACCTGACACGTTTGATGGGCGACCAGGCGCTGGAGTTTCTGGCCGCAGCGCCGGCCGACCGCCCGTTCTCGCTCTCCATCAGCTTCAAGGCGCCCCACGTGCAGGACTCCGCCAGCGTCAACGAGCAGATGTTCCGCTACGATCCGGCGCACGAGTCGTGGTACGGGGATGTCACGATCCCTGCGCCAAAACTGGCCGCCAGCGAGTTCTACGATCGGCTGCCAGATTTTCTCAAGAATTCGGAAAACCGCGCCCGCTGGGCTGCCAGGTTCTGGGGCCCGGCCCGCTATCAGGAGTGCGTCAAAGCCTATTACCGACTGATCACCGAAGTGGACGACGAAGTGGGACGCATCGTCGCGGAGCTCGAGAAGCGCAAGCTGGCCGACAACACCGTGATCATTTTCACTTCCGATCATGGTTTCTATCTGGGCGAGTACGGCTTCGCTGGAAAATGGTACGCCCACGACGTGTCGATCCGCGTGCCGTTGATCGTCATGGATCCGCGGCAACCGAAGTCTCGCGCCGGGGCCCGTCAAACCGAAATAGCGCTCAATATCGACATGGCGCCCACGATGCTGGCCGCCGCGGGCATCGCCGCTCCCGAACGCATGCAAGGCGCCGATCTAAGCCCCGTGGTCGCCGGCGACAAGTCCGACGCGCGGCACGAGTTCTTCTATGAGCATCACTTCGCGCATCCCCGCATTCCGCAAAGCGAGGGCGTGCGCACCGAGCGGTGGAAGTACATGCGCTTTACCGAAGCCGAGCCTGTGTACGAAGAGCTGTACGATCTGGCGGCCGACCCGCTGGAAGAGTACAACCTGGCGGCCTCGCCCGAGCACGCCGACGCGCTGGCAAGAATGCGCACCAAGTGGCAATCGCTCCGCGATGCGGCGAAATAGCGCTCCGCGTGGCCTCCGAGCAACAGCTTCGCCTATCTCCACCCGCAGCTACGATCTAGCGCCGCTGGACTGCCGCATGGTTTGCCAGACGTGCTGCAACTGATCGCGGGCGTCGTCCGGCAACTCGCCCCGGGCAAACGCAGCACGCGAGTAGAGCTCGGCTATATTGCGGGCATCGGCCGACATGGGCGCATTGAGCTTGCTCACATCGCGTGCCAACTCGTGCGGAGTTTGGTCCGCTTGCCGCTCGCAGCCATGCTCGCGCGACCATGCTTCAAATGCCTCGAAGCTGTAGCGCACCAGTTCTTCCAGCGAATAGCGGGCCGCGACGCCTGTTGCAAACGGGTCCGCGAATGTCGAAAACGGCGCCGGCGGAACCTTGATCGCCACGGGCTCCGCGGCAGCGGCCGAAGCGGCAAACTTGCGACCCCGTAGTCCGGCCCAAAAATCACGGATCGCCCGCAACACGTCTTCCCAGTAGCGCCACACGAAATAGCACACCGCCAGTGCAAACGCGAGATAGAACGCCCACTTGAACAGCACGCCCAGGAATCCGAGGGGCGCCTGCGGAATCGATGGTGGTTGGAACGACGAGTCGGGTTGGTGAGCCTGCTGCGATTCGTTCGCGCTCTGCTTCTGCTTGGCCGCCAACTCGCTCCCAGCAGGCTTCTCTTCCGGCGGTGCGTCATCATCCGATTTTCCCGATTCCGAGTCCTGGCCCTGCTGTGCCCCATCGCCAGGCTTCTCTTGTTCCGGATTTTGCGAGCGATCTGGGGATTTCTGCTCTTCGTCGGGCGATTGCTCTGCTAGCTGCTGCCGCTGCGCTTGATCCTTGGCGGCCAGTTCTCGCATGGCTTTGTCGACGCGCTCTTTCAGGGTATTCGACTCGGACGATTTGTTGTTGTCTCGCCCGCCTTGCTTGCCCTGCTGTTGGCCCTGTCCTTTTTGTTGGCCCTGCCCCTGCTGCTGACCTTGGCCTTGTTGTGAACCTTGCCCAGAGTTCGCTCGTTCGCCGCCTGCGTTCTCAGCCGATTTCGGACCTGACAGCCTGTCGCGGGCGGGTCGTATTTCTCCGGACGCGCCGTCGGCATTCGCCTGATCGCTTTCGCCTTGCGGCGTCGTTTCCGACACGCGTTCGGGCGACGGGGGTTGATCGACGGAACCGTCCGTGTCGCGCTGACTGCCAGACTGTGCGCCCTTGTCCTCATTCTCGCCGGCCGACTCGTCGGACGGTTCATGCGCCTGACCCTGCCCTTGCCGACCATCGTCGGCCGCTTCGCTCGGATCGGGCGCAAAGCGGTTGCTGCCGCGATCGCCGGGCGAGGTGACCGAAAAAGGCAACTGCGACACCGCGTACTCGGCACTGGGTCGCGGCAACAGCGCCGCCACGATCAGCAGTGCAAACACGATCACCGCGCCGGTGCCCAGCCATAGGTTCGACATCACGGGGGGCATTTCAATGCGCCGTTGCCGCAGATATCGCCGCAGGCCCAGGAAGCTGGTGGTCAAAAGCAATCCCAACCCGCTGGCCACATACACGCACAACAGCCAGAAGATATAGCGTCGAGCGCCGGTGTTCGACTCGGGAATGAACCACTGGCCGACGCCAAATAGCGGCAGCGCCGCCAACGAGAAATAGACGACCCACACGCCGGGCGCGTGCGGCCGGTGTTGTTTTTCGACGTAGCGCCGCCACCAGCCGTCCGGCACTTCGCGCGACGTAGTGCCCTCGACCTCTTGCGGCGCGGAGGCCGCCGGCGTGTCTTCTTTCGCCCCGGCGGTGCGCTCGAGCCCGACGATTTGCATCAGCCCCTCGCCCGATGCGTCCTGTGAGTCGTCGATGACCGTGCAGTCCCAGGTAAGTTTGTGGGCGCACCACCAGATGATGGCGATCAACGTCCAATTGATGAGCCAACCGAAATGGTCGATCCAGCTTCCCTGGTATTCCACGAACCGATTCGCGGCGATGCCCACGGCGATGGCCAGCGCCACTCCAAACGGCATCGCGCGCTCCAGCCCTTGTTCGATCGAGATCCGTCCGATCAACACGGCGGCGAACACGAAACAGGCCATCACCCAGTGCAAGCGCGCTGGAAACGCCCCCTGATAGAACACGCTGATCAGGAAGAATACCAGGCTGCTGACCAACGTCATGATCAGCGCCGGGCTGAGCGCCACCACGACGTAGTCATAAGCCGTTTGTTGCGGTCGGCGTGCGATGTCGCAATCCCGCTGTTTCGTCACCGCAAGGCGTGCATGCGGCAGATTTCGGTCACCGAAGCCTCGTCCTTCAGGTGCCTGGTTTCGATGCGTTCGGCCAGCAGTTTGCCGGCCGCCTCGGCATAGTCGCGTTCTTCATAGACGTTGACGATCGCCGTGACAGCAAATCCTTGCCGCCGCAGATTCCCCAAGGCCACGGCCGTCTCTTCGGTCACCGAGGTCACGATCGCCACGACGGTGGCATCGCGCGGCAGCCGGCTGCCGGTTTCGGTAACCATTTGCGCCATGTTCAGCCCGTCGGTCAATTCTACCCGAGCGAGCGTCTCCAGGATGCGCATCAACTGATCCTCTCCCCGCCGCGTCTCGACCACCAACGGCTCCAGCCGCGTGCTTTCGGCCTTCATGCTGGCGGCTTGCTGGGCGGTGCCGCGCGAACGGATGTCGAAGTCCCAACCCTCCTGGCGAATGCGATCGGCCGCGTCGCGTCCGTTGCTCACCAGCCCCACCTGCTGCCCCATCAGATACACGGCGTTGGCCAGCGACGCCGCCACCGTGACGGCCAATTCCGAGCGATACGGCTCGTGCCGTGCTTCGAAACTCTGCTGGTGAAAGTCCAGCAGAATCGTGGCGCCCGCCACGGTCGACGGTTCATACACTTTGCTGTGCAGGATGCCGGTGCGGGCCGTGGCGTGCCAATGGATGCGATTCATCGCGTCGCCGGCCTCGTAGCGCCGCACGCCGGCCACGCGCGTGGGATCCTCGAACAACCGGTAGCTCATCCGCACTTCGCCGATCGGGCGGCGCGACGAGATGTCGTAGCCTTCCAGCGGCTGCACTTGCGGATAGACCAGCAGGAAATGCGGCTCGGTAGCCACGCGATAGCGCCGGTGCAACCCAAAGACGTCGCCGGTTTCCAAGACCAAAGGGCCAATCTGATAGTAGCCTCGACGGTTGCAGCGCAATTGATAGAACAGCGTCTTACGCCCGCGCCGTGCGAACATGGCCAATTGCAGGCGGCGTCCCGTGACGCGTAAACTCGGCGGATCATGGATCACGGCGTGCCGCGGCAACAAATCCTCCAACAGCAGCCATGCGACCGGCAGCGCCCCTTTGTTCTCCACCGTGATCACCACCGCCACGTCTTCGCCCACGTTGGCCGTCAGCCGGTTGCACTCACGCGTGGCATCCAGATTGTCGCTCCAGGCGCGCGCCAGAAACCGGCTCACCAGCATCACGCCCAGCAAGGCGTACATGGCATAGGCCAACAACCCCAGGTTGAACACCAGGGCCACGGCCAACAGCAGCATCGCGCCGAGAAACCACTTCATGAGGCACGCGTCTCGGCCGACATGGTGGGTACGGGAACTTCGCTCAAGATCTCATCGACAATGGCCGCCGAAGTCACTTTGCGCAGCCGGCTTTCCGGTCGCACGATCAACCGATGGGTGAGCACGGCCGGCGCGACGCGCTTCACGTCGTCGGGCAGCACGAAACTCCGACCCAGAATGGCGGCCATGGCCTGACCCGTGCGAAACAGCGCCAGCGAAGCTCGGGGACTCGCCCCCAGGCTCAAGTCATCGTGGTCGCGCGTCTCGTGTACCAACTGCATCAAATAGCGGCGCACCTTGTCGTCCACGTGCACCTGCCGCACCGCTTGCTGCGCGGCGATCAGATCGGCCGCGGTCACCACCGGCGCGAGTTTGTCGAGGGGGTGCGATTGCTCGAGCATTTCCAGCATCTTCAGCTCCTGGTCCATGCTCGGATAGCCCAGGCTGAAACGCATCAGAAAGCGGTCCAACTGGGCCTCCGGCAGCGGAAACGTCCCCTCGTGATCGACGGGATTCTGCGTGCCGATCACCAGGAACGGGCGTTCCAGCGTGTGGGTGATGCCGTCGACGCTGACGCGGGCTTCGGCCATCGCTTCCAGCAGCGCCGCCTGGGTGCGCGGCGTGGTGCGATTGATTTCGTCGGCCAACACGATTTGCGCAAAAATCGGACCGGCGCGAAACTCGAAATCGGTCGTCTTCGGATTGAAGATCGATGCCCCAGTGACATCCGTCGGCAGCAAATCGGGCGTGCACTGGATGCGGCGGAACGAGCAACCCACGCTGGCCGCAAGCGCGCGGGCGAGCATCGTTTTGGCGACGCCGGGCACGTCCTCCAGCAGGATGTGCCCCTCGCAAAACCAGGAGACCAGCGACAGCACGATTTGCGATCGCTTGCCGACGATCGCGCTTTCGACGTTGGCGATGATCTTTTTGGCCGTGGTGGAGACTTCCGCCATGACGAGGGGCCTGCTATCGGTTCCGCAATCTAACCTTCCGAGGGGAGCCTTTATGCTACCCAGCCGCCGGCGCCTTCGCCAGCAGAGCCGCGCAGCCGCCTACGCGCACCGGGCACGATCAGGCTTCCACCGCGTCTTCCAAGCTCGGGTCGAACCGCGCAAACAGCCAACTGGCCAACCAGAACGTGAGGATGCCCTCGACCACCATCGCCAACCATGCGCCGGCAGCCATGACTCCGATCGCCTCGCCCATGGCAAAATCGACCGCCGCTATCCACAGTCCCGGCACGATCGCCGCGAACATCAGGTAGACATACTTGATCAAGTAGACCAAAGCCATGCGGGCGCCGACCAGCGGGTCGCCGGTCGTGAAGTGCCGCGTCGACGGATACAACAGCACCAGCACGCTGTCGACCGACACCAGCAACAGGTTCAACGGCAGCACGAAACAAACGGACAACGTGCTGGCCAACGGCCACTGGCCGGAAATGGCCGTCAGCACCAGCAAAATGACGATTTGCACCAACGATGGATAGACCACTGCCGCGACCGCCGATCCCCACAAAATGGCAATCGGCCTCACCGGCAGCGACTTGAGCGCTTCGACGTGATGCAAGTCGGCGCGCATACCCATGGGCATGATCGTCGAGATCAAGAACGCCACGAAAAAAGTCAAGACGGCGATCGACACCGTCAATCCGTGCGGACCGGCGAACACGGCCGGCGCGCCCATGGCAAACACGGCCGGCAACACGAACAACAACCGCGCGGAGTTGCGCAGCAAATCGATCGCCTGCCGCCAGGCTACCGGACCTGCGCCTCCCCAGCGCGGAAACCGCGGCAAGCTAAACCGCGGCTTGCTGCGCACGCCAAACGACGGCATGCCGCCGCCGCGGCGGGCACGCTGCAGCATTTCGTAGCGGCGCTGGCTGGCGGCCAGGCTCGCCTCGAGGAAATTGGTGTCGCTCCACAGTATCAAGACGATCACGGCCGCGTTGATCGCCAGCGACACGCCGCTCCAGATGCCCAGTTGCCGGCCATCTTGCGCCGCGAGCAAATGGCTGAAGGCGGTAAACGGCGCCAGCGCGATCCGTGCCGCCCAGGTCGATTCCACCATGGCCAGTCGGTCCGTCCAGGCAACGTCGGCCTCGAATGCCGAGCGGGCTTGCCAAAACGCCAATGCCACCAGGCCCACGCCCCCGGCCGCCAGCATTTTTCGCCAAGCGCCGGCAGCGCCACGATCCAATCGACGACCAGCCGTAGCAACAGCGAGGAGTTCTGCATGAAGGCGAATGCCATCCACACGCCCAAACCCACCGCCGGCCACCACAAGGCGAAACGCCCCAAGAACAGCAGCATCATCAACGCGGTGCCCAGCGGCGCCAATGTGCTAAGTACCAGCCGATACAACAACAACTCGCGGCGCGAAAACGGTCCTGGAAACAGGAACTCCACTTCGGCCAGGTTGAACACCATCGCCCCGGCCGCCCGGCCCGTCAGCATCATCAGCAGCCAAAAGCCGAATAGCGCGTCGGCATTTAGAAACCGCGGTTGTCCCATTTCGATCTTGGGCTGATGGCGCATCAACAGATTCGGCAAGACCACCATCGCCACCAGGCCGAGAGTCAGTAGCGCCAATAGCGCCCCCTTGGGACGCTTCATCGTGCGCAACAGCCGACGCATCGCGCCCCGCATTCGCAACTTCATCAATACGAACAGGGCACGATTCATCGACGATTCTCTGCCGGCCGCCCGTCGTTCCCCAAAGTTGCCGTCAATCCGCCGGCGTTGCGTCGGCCGACGGCCTCACGACTCTTGCTGCTCCAGCGCCCGGAAGAACACGTCTTCCAGCGTCGCGTCTTTGCCCAACTCGGAGAATCTGGCTCGGGCTTCCGTTACCGGTCCCAGGAACAGCAATTGTCCTTGGCGCAGGATGAGCAAATCGCTGCACAGATCCTCGACGAGCGAAAGCAGATGCGAGCTGACGACAATTGCCGCACCGGCTGTTGCCCGCTGTTTGATCGATGCCTTGAGCGTGCGAATGCCGTGCGGGTCCAATCCGGTCAGCGGCTCGTCGAACAGAATGACCTGTGGATCGTGCAAATAGGCGCAGGCCACGGCCACCTTCTGCCGCATCCCCCGCGACAGTTCCTGGGCGATCGTGTCGCGTTTCTCCATCAACTCGAACTGCTCCAAATACCGCTCCGCCTTTTCACGAATATCGGTCACTTCGTATGCCGAGGCGATGAATTCGAGATGCTCCCACACCGTCAGCGAGTCGAACAGTCGCGGATCGTCGGGCACGTAGGCCAGGCAGCGCTTGGCTGCCACCGAATCGGCCACGATGTCGTGCCCTGCCACGATGAGTCGGCCGCGCGTCGGGGGAATGATGCCGGACAGTGCGCGGAGTGTCGTGGTCTTGCCGGCTCCGTTGGGGCCGACAAGTCCCAGCACCGCCCCGGCGGCGACCTGAAACGACAAACCGGCCACGGCCGTCAAGTCGCGGTAGGTCTTATGAAAGTCGACGACTTGAATCATGCGAAAACTCCTCGTCGACCGACCGCAGCCCGTCCGGCGCAAGTCCCGTCAGACGTGGACTATTGCGCCTGTCGATGGGGGTGCAGGTAGATGAAACTCTTGCCCAAGCGCCCGCCGTAGTTGCCGGCTGAAATCCGCACCAATCCCGGCGTATCGACGGCCGCTTCGATGGCGCGATGCGTCGCCCGGGCAATGCTCTCCAGATCGGCGCCGTTGAGGATGATCTCCATCACACTGCCGACTCCCGGCGGCAAGCGGCTTTGTTCGCCCAGCTTGTCGCGCAACGTGGGACAAAACTCCGCGTAGGTGCTGGCGATCGAAAACTTGTAACGGCTGCCGGCTTTCGAACCGCTGGCGGCGACTCCGCCCGGAAAGGGCATGATCACACCGGGAACTTCCGCCGCCGCGTCGCGCCCGCGTTCCGCGGCCCGTAGCGCCGCGTTCTCGTCGCAGCCCATGAACCACAGATTGCCACCCATCAGCCCGTCGCGAAAGCCGAAGCGCCGATCGATCACGAATTCGCCCGCCAGGATCGGCACCACCCACATCGTCCGCCCATGGCGCTGGTCGCGGAACTGATGGCCGTCGCCAAAGAAAGCCAGCTTGCGCCCCAACTTGTAGTAATCGTCCGTGTCGAGCAAGTTAAAACAAGCCGTGGTCGGACAGGTCAGCACGTTCTGACTGATGCGCACCAGCAGCGAACGCTCCAGCGCCTCGCGGCGATCTTTGCGAAAGCGGGGAACGTGCAACTGGACGATCGCGCCCGGCCGCCCGTCGGGTGTGGCGAACGATTCGTCGCCGCCCGGGCCCACATAGCGATCGAGCCCGGCTTCGCAATCGCACATGATCGTGCTCGACGCGTTGCCGGTGGCGGCCGCCAACGCATGATCGAGCCACGTGCGGTCACGTGCCGTGATCAGAAACTCGCCGTAGATGCTGCGAAAGGCTTCGGCATAGGTATCCTCCACCTCGGCGCGACCGGTGCTTGCCACGCGATTACCGCCCCTTCCCTTCGTAGATCGCCTGCTCGGTGAGGATCTTGTCCATGAAGATGTCGTGCGATTGGGTGGGGATCTCCGGGAACAACTGGCACTCGAACGCCAGCGCCACCAGCAGCGTGTCCTCCCGGGCATGCTCCAGCAACTTGTCGTAGTAGCCGAAACCGTGCCCCATCCGGGCTCCGCGGCGGTCGAACGCTACGCCTGGCACCATGATCAGATCCACTTCCCGCACGTCCACGCGCTTCTCGGGCAGGTCGCGCAACTCCGGCTTGGGCTCCAGAATCTTGTACATGCCGATCGACAGCTCATCCATGTTCTCCAGCAGGAACAGTTGCAGGATGTCATCGACACAGTACGGCACGGCCACCCGTTTTCCGCTGGCCAGCAGCGTGGCCAGATAGTGCCGCGTGCGTACTTCGGTGCGAACGTCGATATAGGCCAGCACGCACTTGGCGGCGGCGTATTCGGGCAGGGAGGCAAATTTCTCGCAGATGACCTGGCTCAGCTCATCCTTGTTCTCTTGGGCTTTGCGATTGGCGTGCGCCTGCTCGCGAATCGCCTTTTTCACTTCGTGCGGTTCCATCACTCGCTCGGGATTCATGGTCACCTGGGGAAACAAATGTGCAAAAGCGCCGGCCAACGACGATGCGGCCGGCCATCGACGCTATCGTACTGGTTGAAGCGACAAAGGCAATCGCCTGACGCGCCGCGGCGTCCGCCGGGGCGTTGCGTGGCCGGTATCGCTGTCCCATGACGTAGCTGAATTCCCAAGAATTCAGCCGATCCCGAACTGAAGATTTGCGACTTCAACTACCGTTGCCACTCACCCCCGGATGCGGCGCCTGGCCGGGCGCACTGGTCCACGGTAAACTGCCTAGTGGCCGTCGCTAGCGACTGTCACCCTCTCGAATCATGTCCCTGTTTGCGAATCACGACCATGAGCGCATCCTACATCGTGGCCGGTAGCCGAACGCCCATTGGCCGGTTGCTAGGCACATTGTCCGCGGTTCCCGCGCCGAAACTCGGAGCCGTCGCCATTTCCGAGACGCTGCGTCGCGCCGGTTTGCCCGTCGACGCGGTGGACGAGGTGATCATGGGCAACGTGCTCTCGGCCGGCCTGGGCCAGGCGCCCGCCCGCCAGGCGGCATTGTTCGCCGGGCTACCCGATACCGTCGCCGCGCTGACGATCAACAAGATGTGCGGTTCGGGCCTGAAGGCGGCCATGCTGGCCGATCAAGTCATTCGCGCCGGCGACGCCGAGGTGATCATCGCCGGCGGCATGGAGAGCATGAGCCGCGCGCCGTTTCTGATCGACGGGGCGCGCCAAGGCTGGAAATTCGGCAATCAGCAAGTCCGCGATTCCATGCTGTACGACGGGTTATGGTGCGCCTTCGAAGACATGGCGATGGGCGCCGAAGCCGACTACATCGCCGCCAGCCGCGGCGTTTCACGGGCCGACCAGGATGCGTTTGCAGTCGAAAGTCATCGTCGGGCCGTGGCCCGTGGCGCGAAGCCGATGGAGGAAATCGTGCCGGTGACCGTGCCGGGGCGCAAAGGAGACACGCTGGTCAGTCAGGACGAAGGCCCGCGCCCGGACACATCGCTCGAGGGGCTGGCAAAGTTGCGCCCGTCGTTCGGCGCGGATGGCACGGTGACCGCCGGCAATGCATCGCAAATCAGCGACGGCGCCGCCGCCGTGGCGGTCGTATCGGAGAAAGTGGCCCGTGACAGCCGCTCTCCGCTGAAAGCTCGCATCGTGGCCACGGCCACCAGCGGCGTGCCGCCCAAGGAGATCTTCTATGCCCCGGTCAGCGCGGTGGAAAAAGTTTTGGACAAGGCGGGCATGAATTTGGGCGATATCGATCTAGTCGAGTTGAACGAGGCGTTTGCCGCACAGTGTCTCGCTTGCATGCGGCCGCTCGAGGTTGATCCGGCCAAGACCAACGTGCATGGCGGAGCCATCGCCCTGGGACATCCCATTGGCGCCAGCGGAGCACGCGTGTTGGTGACGTTGCTCTACGCGCTGGCCGAACGCGGGTTGAAACGCGGGCTGGCCTCGCTGTGCCTCGGTGGCGGCAACGCGGTGGCGATGATCGTGGAACGCGAATAGCCTTGGTGCGACCGTCCATGGACGACTAGCGGCAAGGACGCTAGTTGCTCTCGGGAGTGCCCGTGCGGCTTTCGACAGGATTGTCGGCAGGCTTTCGCGCTTTGGATGCCGACACGTGCGCCGTCCATTGGCGCGCTGCTCGTCGGTCAGCACGTCCCACACGCGTTTGCCGAATTCGACCGCCTCGTGCTCGTAATCCTGCGCTCGACCACCGTCGGCCGGCGACGATCCCGTCGCTGCGTCACGAGTTTGCTGTAGCTTTAGCTCCATGAGCGTTTCCCACTGCCTGGCCAGGCGGCGCAATTTCGCGAGTTGACCGTGGTCGAGGTCGAGCTTTGGCGCGACGTCGGGGTTGAGGAGATGTTCCGGCCGCATGGCGCCGACGATCTTGAGGGGCGCAGACGCCCTCGCCTGTGAGTCGACTGTCGATTCCGTCGGCCCCCGCGGGACAGCAGGCAACTCCACGACTGCTCGGCGAACCTTCCGCAAACTTGCAGGTTCGATTTTCCGCGGGTCCGCGGGAACCTGGGGGCCGTTCGGGCCGGACAAGACGGGAAATTGCTCGAGCGCAAACGCCAGGAACAATCCCACAAAAACCGTTCCGGTAACGGCTCCAACGGTGCCGCCCATCGGCTGCGACATGGCCACGCGAGGCAGGCGAGTAAACAGACTTCGCAGCCAAGACGTGGACGGGGAATCGTCCGACGGCAAGTCCCTCAGTCGTAGCAGACCGAGTCGTTTGCCCGCACCGCCGGCGGCCTGCTCCGCTTCGCCCGGGACGAGCGATTCCAGCGGCCGAATGTTGGTGATTCGCACTTCCGTCCAGGCGGCTTCGGTTCGCAAGAGGGCCATCTGCCCTACTTCGCATGCGAATTCGGCCCCCACAACAATGCCAAAGCCGTTGACCGACTCATCAATGATCTCGACGTCCGTTTCTTGTTCGTCAAGTTGCAAGCGTCCAATCCGCTCGCCGACGACGGGGCAGCGATACGTCGACCGCTCGTCGTACACCTGTTGACCTGGAATCGTGGGCATGACTAGGCTCGGATCAAACCCGGCGCCATTTGATTCAATGATTGGAAAGTCACGTCGCGCCGCAACCAGTTGCCGTCGGACGCTCCTAAACAAGGTTAAGCCTGAAGCGTGGCGCGCGGGGGTTGGAATTATCGATTTGATCGCTACAGGACGCGCTTTCTGACACGAAATCGCCGGCATGATTCCACAAGTGGCGTCTACTCACCCCCCTCCTGGCGCCGGAGACGACGTGCCCTGCGCCGCTTTTTCAATTCGGCCGCGGGCGACTGGCGCTTGGCGGCACGCAGCAGTCCGTTGGACAGATTTCGTGACTGGGGCCCAGGCGTCCCAAAGCGCGTGGGGGCGTTCCGGCGACACGCTCCTCGATGAGTTCACGAATCATGCGGACAAAGTCCGGATGGCTGCCCACGGTCGCTGCGCAGCACCAGGTTCAGCCCCAGTTGTTGCGCCAGTTGTTGCGCCTCGGTGTCGAGATCCCAGAGTATCTCGATGTGGTCGGATAGAAAGCCGATCGGCACGACAACCACATCGCGCGAGTGGCCCTCGGCGTGGAGTCCGCGCAACACGTCGAGGATGTCCGGCTCGAGCCAAGGTTGCTGCGGCGGGCCGCTGCGGCTTTGATAGGCGAGTTCGTTGTTGGCGATGTCCAACGCTTCGCAAACCAAACGGCTCGCTTCGGTCAGTTGAGCCACGTACTGGCTCGTTTCGGACATCGATAGTGGGATGCTATGCGCGGTGAAGACGACGCGCGCCGCCGCCTGGCGATCCCCGGGTATTCGGTCGAGCGCATCGCGCACGCGCTGGACCATCGGGCCGATGAAGCCAGGGTGGTTGAAATACGCGCCAACTTGTCCACTTGCGGCGCGTCGGGGCCGACCAACGCTTGCGCGCGCTCGATGTCCTCGCGATACTGCCGGCAAGAAGAATAGGAGTTATAGGCCGACGTAAAGAAACCCAACGCCCGGCGAACGCCGTCGCGCGTCATTTGAGCCAGCGTATCGGCCAACATGAGATGCCAATTGCGATTCCCCCAGTAGACGGGAAGCCGCGGACCATGGGCTTGCAGTTCCGATTCCAGCGCGGAAACCAGAGCCCGATTCTGGGCATTCAACGGGCTGACGCCGCCGAAATGGGAGTAGTGCTCGGCCACTGCCAGCATTCGCTCGCGTGGCACATTCTTGCCGCGCAGCACATTTTCCAGAAACGGCATCACATCGGCCGGGCCTTCCGGTCCGCCGAATGAGACTAGCAGGACCGCGTCGTACGCCGCCGAATTCACCGGGCCACCCCGCGTTCCCATCAAACCGAGGCACACGCAGCCGCCGAACCGGCATGATGCGATCGCCGTGCGCCGGCGCCCCAGCCGCGACCAATCGTGAACGAAAGCAAGAAAATGACCCCGACGGGATTCGAACCCGTGTTATCGGCGTGAAAGGCCGGTGTCCTAGACCAGGCTAGACGACGGGGCCGCACGGACGCCCACGAGCATCCAATTGACCGCACCGGTATATAGTTGGCAAGACGCGGGTTCGTCAAGTGGACTCAAGAGAAGCCTCGGGCCGGCCCTTCGGACAAGATGGCGTAGGAGCTTTGTTGCGCGAGACAATGCGCAAAGGGTCCGTCGAAGCGAACGGATCAAAGGTGCGATGCAGCCGTGATGCTCAGGCGTGCATCGCCGTGGGAGACATGAAAAACGTTTCAAGCACCAAGAGTTTTTCAAGCACTGCGCGTTTTTCAAGCACTGCCGGCAGAGCCGTTGGCGTCGGCGTCTTTCGTCTCGCCAATGCCTACGTTGCGGTGGATCGCGTCGTAAACTTCCTGACGATGGACCGGCACTTCCTTTGGAGCCTCGACTCCCAGCCGGACTTTGTCGCCGCGAATCTCCACGACCACGATCGTAATGTCATTGTTGATGACAATACTCTCGTTCTTTTTGCGGGATAGTACCAACATGGCCATTCCTTCGATGTTGCCGCGGGGCTTCCTTTTGGTTCCTTCACCCCTCGCCTTCCAACGCCCAAAACATCGGCTGCACAATGGCACAGTGCCACCCTCAATCCAGGGGACACACTGTCCGACGACATGGCGTTAGCTACCATTCACTCTACGTACTAGGCACCTGGAGTCAAGGTTTCACAAACCGTACGGTTGCAAATTATTGCAGATACAAGGCAGGTACCAAGCGCCGTGGTAACTTGGCGACCGTGGAGCGGGGAGGCATGCGTCGGCCCATGGCACGCGTGACAATCCCCTACATAAACACCTAACCGCTTTCACAGATGCGGTTTACCGCAACTAGCAACGTCCGCGATTGACTTCGACCGGCGCGAAAGTGTACTGGTCGGTATCCTCCAATTCGCCCTGCCAAACTGGCCTGTGCGCGGTAGCGCAGTGCGCTTTCCGGGTCGGCCGCCGTGGCTTGGGCGGGCCCATTCCAGACGCGACAGGTGCCGCCGCGTCGCAAACGCATTGCAGCGGTGCCTGCGCGGTGCGCTAGTGGTGATCTATTCCGACGCGCTACCGCGCGCGTTGCAGACTGTCCCGCCGCGTCGCACCCGATCATAATGCGCGCGAGTCGAGCGCGCGCTTTGAGTATCGCGCCACGACGCGCGTCACGAGAAATTCCCCGGGAAATGTTCGCGCGGTAGCCGGCGCGTGGCGATTTTCGGAACAAAACACCGCGTAAGAATTACGCAGCGCGACGTCGCGGAAGAGCGCCTCGCTTGCGGCCCCAGGGCCTCTGCCTATAATGGCGATGGAACGCCATTCGAAGCGCGCCACCGCGGGAAGGACGTCTTCCGTCGGCGATTGCGGCGTGTAGATTTCGGGCGAGCGCTACAGACAGGAAACGAACGATGGGCCGTTGGCTTCGCGATATCTGGGACGCCGTTTACACGGTGGTATATGGCATGGTGATTACCATGCGCTACTGGCTGATCACCTATCGTCCCGAGCGCAGAACATTTACGGAGCACTTCGAATATCCGGAGTTGCCGGTGCCGGTGGCCGCCCGATATCGCGGTTTCCATCGCTACGATCTAACAACCTGCATTTCTTGCGATCAGTGCGCCAAGGCGTGTCCGGTGGATTGCATCTATATCGGCAAGGAGCGCGTGACAACCGGCAAGGGCTTCAAGATAACGGGCTTCACGATCGACTACTCCAAGTGCATGTTCTGCGCACTGTGCGTTGAACCTTGTCCGGTGGATTGCATCTTTATGGGTGCGACGCACGATCTGAGTTGCTACAGCCGCGACGGATGCCTGGTGGATTTCGCCCGGTTGCCCGTGGATGTGGCCTGGGGCAAGGCGACCTTGAACCCGACCGCCGTGGCCGCCTCCAAGACGATCGTCGAACCGGTTCACGGCGGCCCCAATCAGTAGTCAGCAAGCCAAACCGAAGCGAATTGATCGACAGCGACGAACAGCGAATCCGGCTTACAGCGAGACCGACAACATGACACCCGAGCCCTATCGCCCCCAGCGACTATTCACGGTGGAACAGGCCAACGCCGCATTGCCATTGGTGCGTTCGATCACGGCCGATCTGGTCCGGCTGTCGCGCGACGTCATGGAGCGGCGTGAGCGGTTGGCCCATTTGTCCGCGGGCGCAACACTTCGACGGGCGACCTCTACAGCGAGGAGCTGGCCCAGATCGAAGAGGAATTGGAGAAAGATAGCGCTCAGTTGGGCGAGTATGTCGAGGAACTGAGGGCTTTGGGCGTCGAGCCCAAGAGCGGTCCCGAGGGTTTGGTCGACTTTCCCTCCTTGATGGACGAACGCGTGGTGTTTCTCTGCTGGAAACTGGGCGAAAACGAAGTCACCAATTGGCACGAGTTGGACGCCGGATTCCGCGGGCGCCAGTCGCTGGTGGCCGGTACCGTGAGCGACGCGGGCGGGGCCGCAAAAGACGACGTGCAGCCGTAGCCGGACGGTAGCCGGCGGCGCTTCGCCCGCATGCCTGCCACGCCGGCGCCTTGCATTGTCTTGAGGTTTGCGTCGCAGGCTTGCAAGTGCGCGAGCGTGTTTCCTACAATGCACGCTTCGCATTGATTGAAATTCCCGGCTTTCGCCGGTTTGCGCGGGGAACCCTCCAGCAGTCATGGCTACACCCACCACGATCGTGGCCTACTTGGCCCTGTTCGTTTTCTTTGGTTTTGCATTTCTGTTTCTGACGCTGGTCGTCGGCTGGTTGTTGCGCCCCAAGTTGCCCAACAGCGAAAAGCTCGAGGTGTATGAGTGCGGCGAGCCCACGATCGGCTCCAGCTTCGTGCAGTTCGACTTGCGCTTCTATGTGGTGGCGCTGCTGTTCATTATCTTTGACGTGGAAGTCGCGTTCTTCTTTCCCTGGGCCACGGTCTTCGGCAAAGCCACGCACCTGATGGATCCGCACCTGGCCAAGGTCACGGCCGAGGGCACGCTCACCGAGCCGGCCGCCGCCTTGTTTACGGAGTTGGGCGTGCCGAACGCCAGCGTGCCGCAGTTGCCCGAAGCGTTGGCCAAAACTGCCGCGGATCTCTCCGCGCAGGCGCAAGGCGAGTTGGCGATCAACCAACTGGCCACCACGATGGCGCGGATCTCGATCATCGACATCGCGGTATTTTTCGCGGTGCTGTTGGTGGGATTTGCCTACGTGTGGAAGCGTGGCGACCTCGATTGGGTCCGCGCGCTATCGCGCGAGCGTGCCGCGCAACTGGCGCATCCGCCCCGTGCCGAGGAACAAGAACCGGCACTCACGCCCTGATTCCGAAGTACGAAACGAAACAGACCTTCAACACGATCCTCGCCGCTCGTTTCCGCGAGCGGCCCACTGCGAGAGTTGACTCCCACGATGAGCGGCACGGCCTTTCTCGAGCGGCTAAAGAACAAGTTTGGCGACAAGATCACCGGCGAGAATCTCTCGGCCATCGATCCCTGGATTGAAGTCGCCCCCCACGGCCTGGTCGAAGTGTGTACTTACCTGCGCGACGAGCCAGACCTGCGATTCAACATGCTCAATTGCATCAGCGGCGTCGATTACTTCGAGCCGGACGAGAAGAAGGCCGCCAAGCTCGACTGGAAGCCGCACACCGAAGTGGTCTATCACCTTTCCAGCCTGCCCAACAAGACCACGCTGGTCGTGAAGGTCATTCTGCCGCGCTGGAAGGACGACAAGCCCGGCGAACTGCCCGAAGTTCCCACCGTCAGCGGCATTTGGAGCACCGCGGACTGGCACGAGCGCGAAGTGTACGACCTGTCGGGCGTGTATTTTACGGGCCATCCTGACATGCGGCGCATCCTCTGCCCCGAGGATTGGGTCGGCCACCCGTTGCGAAAAGACTATCAAATGCCGCTGGAATACCACGGAATCCGAGGCCGTTAAAGCGATCGGTGGCCATCGGCCATCGGCCATCGGCCATCGGCCTACCCAGTCCCTAACCCCGATCCCCTATTCCCTTTTCCAATGTCCACCCAACTAGACGACCCGCGGATTATCGAGTTCGACGTTCGCACCGACGAGATGTTGGTGAACATGGGTCCGCAGCATCCCAGCACCCACGGCGTGCTGCGGCTCGTGTTGCGAACCGACGGCGAGGTCGTCTCGGAAACCACGCCGCACATCGGTTATCTGCATCGCTGTGCCGAAAAAATCGGCGAGAACCTCACGCCCCGGCAGTGGATTCCCTACACCGACCGCATGGACTACCTGGCCGGGATGAACATGAATCTCGGCTGGGCGCTGGTGGTCGAGAAGTTGATGAACTTGCAGTTGCCCGAAAAGGCCCGCCACTTGCGTGTCCTGATCGTCGAATTGAACCGCATTGCCAGTCATCTGGTGGGCATGGGCGCCTACGGACTCGACCTAGGCACGTTCAGCCCGTTCTTGTATGCCTTTCGCGAGCGTGAAAAGATTCTCGACCTGTTCGAGGAAGTCTGCGGCGCGCGGCTGACGTACAGCTATTTGACCGTGGGCGGCGCCACGGCCGACATTCCCTCCGGCTGGCTGCAAAAGTGCGAAAAGTTTCTCGATCAACTGCTGCCCGTGATCAGCGAGTATCACACGCTGCTGACCAGCAATGCGATTTTCGTCCGGCGCACCGCGGGTATCGGCCTGCTCACGCCCGAGATGGCCATCGACTACGGCTGCACCGGGCCCGTGCTGCGCGGCAGCGGCGTCGATCACGACCTGCGCCGCGACGGTGAGCAACGCTACACCGAGATGTACGACGGCTATGCCTTCGAAGTCATCGTCGAGAAGGACGGCCACTACCCCAAAGATCACGATTATCCACCGGTGCCCAAGCAAACCGTGCTGGGAGATTGTTGGCATCGGTTTTACGTGCGCATGCTGGAAGTCATGCAATCGATCGATCTGGTCCGGCAGGCCATCGATCGCTACAGCATGGCAACGGACTCCTGGGGCGAGCCGGTCAAGTTGACCGAAAAGCTGCCCAAGGGCGAAGCCTATATGGAAACCGAAGCTCCGCGCGGCCAGATGGGCTTCTACATCGTGTCCACCGGCAACGGCGCCATACCGTGGCGAGCGCGGCGCGCAGCAGTTCGTTTTGCAACCTGTCGGTCACTCACGAACTGTGTCGCGGCTGCTTGATTGCCGACGTGCCGGCAATCGTCGGCTCGCTCGACATCGTGATGGGAGAAATCGACCGCTAGTGTCCTGTTGAAGAATTCAACCGGCTGCGACGTCGCATGGATGCGCTTCGCGAAATGACGACGTAAGTCGTTATTTCGTGAGCCGTGGGAAGCTCCGCTTCCCACTTGGCGAAGTTGAAAAATGCCACGAGGGAATTTTTCAACAGCCTGGTAAGTCGGGCTCCGGCCATGCCGGGGCGAAGCGCTCGGGCACCAACTTGCGTGGTGCGTACAAACTTTTGGCGTTTGAGGGGCTTGTCGATCGAGGGTAGTTTGTGCGATATTTCACGATCTTGAACCGGTTCCAAACTCGGCTCGAACCATCTTCAAAAACACCGCGTTGCCTCGTGATATGCCGCCCGTTGGCGACCTGTCCGCACGCAGAGCGGTTGTTTTAGGACCTGTGGGCGGTGGCTGAATATCTACAACAGTTTCTCGCACCCCCGTGGCTGGCCTACGTGGTCGCCGCGCTGGTCCATGCCTTTTTGCTGGTCAACGTGCTGGCCGTTAGCGCGCTGGTATTTATCTGGCTGGAGCGCAAGGTTTCAGGGCGCATTCAAGACCGGCTCGGTCCCACGCGCATTGGTGGAAAATTCGGTTGGCTGCAAACGCTGGCCGACGCCGTAAAGCTGGTGACCAAGGAAGATCTTCGGCCGGCCGGCGCCGACCGCATGCTCTTTCTGTTGGCGCCTTACGTCAGCTTCATCGCCTCGTTCGGCGGCTACATGGCGCTGCCGTTTGCCGACAACTGGGTCGCCATTCGACTCAATGTCGCCGTGTTCTTCATCCTCGCCGTGCTGGGGCTCGAAGTCTTCGGCGTGATTCTGGCCGGTTACGCTTCGGGTTCCAAATGGTCCCTCTTTGGCGCCATGCGCGAAGCGGCCCAAGTGGTCAGTTATGAAGTGCCCCTGGGCATGTGCGTGGTCGTGCCCGTGCTGATCGCCGGCACGATGGACCTGGTCGCGATCGGGCAGATGCAAGCCGGCCTGTTCACGCAGTGGTTCGTGTTCCACGATCCGTTCACGTTCATCATCTTTTGGGTCTACTTCACCTGCGCCACGGCCAGTGTGAATCGCGCGCCGTTCGACCTGGCCGAAGCCGAAAGCGAACTGGTGGCCGGCTTCCACACCGAGTATTCCGGCTTTCGCTGGAGTGTGTTCTTCCTGGCCGAGTATGGATCGATGTTCGCGGTAAGCGGGCTGGCAGCCATCCTGTTCTTTGGCGGTTGGAACGGCCCGCTGCCGATCACGCAATGGTTGGGCCTGGCCGATGCCACCAACCCCGTGTTCCACTACCTGGGCAATCTGTTGGGCATGTTCAACTTTGTCGGCAAGTGCATTTTCGGCGTGACGTTCATGATGTGGGTGCGCTGGACGCTGCCGCGGCTGCGCATCGACCAGGTCATGGCCACCTGCTTGAAATACTGCACGCCGATCGCCGCCGTGATGTTCTTGGGCGCCGTGCTGTGGACCTACTTCATTCCCGGCGGTTTGATCATTCCCAACCATTACGGCCTGGTTCGCGAGGGCCAATTGGAAGCCGGCGTCGGCACGTATCCGCCCGCTGAAGAGCCTGCGACCGACAAGACGGCGGTTGTGCCGAGATTGGCGCCAATCGCGAAGGCGCCAATCGCGACAGTGCCATCTGTGACAACGCCATCTGTGACAACGGCCGTTGCGCAAGCAGGGAAGGAACGATAAGCGTGGATCCCATCAATTGGAGCTCGTTGTTCTTCTGGCTGTTCGCCGCGATCGCGTGCGTCTTTGCCGTGGCCGTGGTGCTGTCGAGCAACATCGTGCGGATGGCGTTCTACTTGATCTTGTCGTTGGGCGCCACGTCCGGCTTGTTCTTCCTGGCGGGAGCCGATTTTGTCGGCGCCATGCAATTGATGATCTATGTCGGCGGCACGCTCGTGCTGTTGATCTTCGGCGTGATGCTCACCGCCAAGGGCCCGTTCATCACGATGAAGACCTCGGCCGGCGAGTGGATTCTGGCGGCCATCGTGGGCGGATCGCTGTTGGCCGTGCTGGTGGCCGCGGCCACCAGCGTCGATGCCTGGCAGACGCCACTCGGCGATCGTCCTGCCACGGCCCAAGTCACTGCCACGCCGATTGGCCTGGCCCTGATGGGCGCCCGCGTCGACAGATTGCACGAAACCGACGCGACGCAGCGCGGCGGAATGTCGGGCTATTTACTGCCCTTTGAAATTGTTTCGGTCCATTTATTGGTGGTGCTGATTGGCTCGGCCTATTTGGCCCGGCCCAAACGTCGCGCCTCCAGCCAACAAGAAGCGATGTAGCGATTGCCGTAACTAGTGCCGCGATCGAGCGGTGAAACCCTCAAGCTCAATACCTCGCAAACCCAGCAGCGCCATGAACCCCCTTGTTGACCCAATTGGCATCTCGCACTATCTGATCGTGGGCGCGATCATGTTCGTCGCCGGCGCCGTGTGCATGGCCACCAAGCGAAACGCGCTGGGCGTGCTGATGGGCATCGAGCTGGTGCTCAACGGGGCGAACGTCAATTTCGTGGCCTTCGGCAGCGAATATCTTCGCCCCGGGGTGATGGGAGTGGGACTCGACGGCCAACTCGTGGCCCTGTTCGTCATCGTGCTGGCCGCGGCCGAAGCCGCCGTCGCGTTGGCCATTACGCTCAACTTTTACAACAACCATTCCACGGTCGACATCGACCAGGCGGACGAGCTCAAAGGCTGATGGATCCGATCACTGCCCTACCGAAGCTGTTAGGTGCCGCCTGGCTGATCCCGCTGGTGTCGTTCGCGCTGATCGTGTTTTTCGGTCCGCGGATGGGCAAGGCCGGCTCGAAGGCCAGTTGGGTCGCCACCGGCGCGATCCTCACCTCGTGCCTGTTGTCGTTGTTCGCCATGTTCTTCGTGTGGCTGCCTCACTACAAGTTGGCCGACGCGGTCGAACATCACGACGCGTCGGCGGCCCACGCCGAAGTCAGCCACGAGGCGGCCGACGACGAGCACGCCAAGGAAGACCACGCGGAATCCGCCTCCGAAGGAGAACAACATGCCGAGTCCGCCGCTGCTCACGGTTCAGGCCATGCCGCATCGGCCGTCAAACCGATTGCCGGCGACTGGTACACGCTGGGCCAGTTCGGCGCCTTGAAAATCACGATCGGCTATTACATCGACTCGCTCACCGTGCTGATGTTTTGCATGGTGACGTTCATCGCCACCTGCATCCACTTCTACGCCATCGGCTACATGCACGACGAGTTGCACGACGTGGAAGACCACGAAGTGCTCCTGGCCGACGGCCACCACCTGCACCGCAAGGGCCGCTTCCACCGCTTCTTCCAATATCTGTCGCTGTTTTGCTTCAGCATGCTGGGCATCGTCGTCGCCGGCAACATGGCGATGGTGTTCGTCTTTTGGGAGCTGGTGGGCATCTGCTCCTACTTTCTGATCGGCTTCTACATCGAGCGAAAAAGCGCCTCGAACGCCGCCAACAAAGCGTTCATCGTCAACCGCATCGGCGACTTCGGCATGATCATCGGCCTGATGGTCCTGTTCGGCACGCTGGGTACGTTCTCCTTCGGCGACATCGACGGCCAGCCGGGCATCTTCAGCCAGGTGCGCCCGGCGCCGATCACGCGCTGATCGTGCCCGACGGCATGGTCAAAGCCGCCGCGTTCGACCAGATTGCCGATGGCGTGGATCCCACGCCCGAACAAATCGCCAAGTGGCGGGCAGACACCGCGCCCGGCACGCCCGGACACTGGGCCTATTGGCTGATGATCATCGCCGGGCTGGGCATCTTCTGTGGTTGCGTGGGCAAGAGTGCGCAATTCCCGTTGCACGTGTGGTTGCCCGACGCGATGGAAGGTCCCACGCCGGTCAGCGCCCTGGTCCATTCGGCGACGATGGTGGCGGCCGGCGTGTATCTGGTCGGCCGCTTCTATCCGGTGTTCGTGCCGGAGGTGCTGCTGGCGATCGCCATCATCGGGGCCATCACGCTGTTCATTGCCGCCACCATCGCCATCACGGCCACGGACATCAAGCGTGTGCTCGCATATTCGACGGTCAGCCAACTCGGCTACATGATGCTGGCGCTGGGCGTCGGCGGCTGGTCGGCCGGCATGTTCCATTTGATCACGCACGCGTTTTTCAAGAGCCTGCTGTTCATGTGCTCCGGCTCGGTGATCCACGCCTGCCACACGAACGAAATGACCGAGATGGGCGGGCTGCGCAAGAAGATGCCCTGGACCGCATATACCATGCTGGTCGGCTGCTTGGCCATCATGGGCGCCGGCATTCCGTTTTCGATCGGTCTTTCGGGCCACTATTCGAAAGATTCGATCCTGGCCCAAGCGCTGTCGTTTCGGGCGGCCAATCCGATGTACGGCTGGCTGTTCATCGTGGCCGCCGGCGGCGCGGCCATCACCGCGTTCTACATGTTCCGGCTGTGGTTCATGACTTTCGCCGGTCCGCCCCGCAATCAACACGTCTACGACCACGCCCACGAGTCGCCGCGGATCATGTACGCGCCGCTGGTGATTCTGGCGGTGTCCGCCATTGGCGTCGGCTGGAGCACCAGCACCTTCCGCATCGACGGCCTGGTGGGCAACTTCGGCGTGGAGCCGCTGCTGGAGCAAGCGCGGCCGCTGGGCACTTCCACGACGGTACACGGCGTGCTGATGACCGTCACGCATCCCGACGAGCACAACTCGCACATCGAACGGTTTCACCGCACCGCGGAAATGGCGGCGCTGGTCACCGGTCTTGCCGGCCTGGGTCTGGCGATCGTGTTCTACGGATTGCGGATTCTGAATCCGGCGGAGGTTCGGGCGCAGTTCCGGCCGATCTACGACTTTTTGATACACAAGTGGTATTTCGACGAGCTGTACAACGCCATCTTCGTGCAGCCGATATTGTTCTTCTCACGACGCGTGGCCGAGTTCGACACCGTCGTGATCGACGGACTGATCAACGGCATTGCCCTGTGGACGCGGGGCGTGGCCGTGCTCGACGACCGCTTCGACCGCTATTTTGTCGATGGGCTGGTCAATGGCGCATCGCGCATGGATCTTTCGCACGGCCATTTGGTTCCGCGGCGCCGAGACCGGGCGACTGCGGCAATACGTGATGTTCATCGTCATTGGCACGGTGGCCCTGTTTGTGCTGATTTCTTTTTACAACTCCACGCTGGCTGGGTGACCGACGCGCACGCCCACTGAACTGCGGAATCGCCGACCATGGAATCTTCTTACGTAACGCTGTTGAGCTTGATCGTTTTTCTGCCGGCCGCCGGGGCGCTCGTATTGGCGTTCTTCCCCAGCGACAAGGGGGACGCGATGAAAACGTTCTCGCTCGTCGTCACCGCCGCAGTTTTCGTGCTCACGCTCATCATGCTGCTGCCCGGCGACGGCTCGTGGCAGTTCCAGGTGGGCGTCAGCGACATGCAGAAAACGTTCTCGTTGCCCTGGATCGAGAGCTTCAACATCTATTACTTCATGGGCACCGACGGCATCAGCTTTCCGCTGATCGTGCTCACGGCGTTTGTCAGCATGTTGTCGATGGCCGCCAGTTGGCCCATCAACAAATACATCCGCGCCTACTGCATCCTGTTCCTCCTGTTGGAGACGGGCATGCTCGGCGTGTTCTTGGCGCTCGATTTCTTCCTGTTCTACGTGTTCTGGGAAGTGATGCTGCTGCCAATGTACTTCCTGATCGGCGTGTGGGGCGGACCGCGGCGCGAGTACGCGGCCATCAAGTTCTTCCTGTACACGCTGTTGGGCAGTGTGTTCATGCTGATCGCCATCCTGATGCTCTACTTCGCCAGCGACGTCAAAGCTCTCTCCGACGAGCAACTGCTGGCCGCGCACGTGGTCAACGCCGATCTGCCGCTGGAAGAGCAGACCGCCCAGATCGGCGAGTTGCGCGCCGCCACCGGCCCGGTCCACACCTTCAACATCCTGGCGCTGCAAGAAATCGGTCAGCACACCGACGCCTTCGACGAAGAGATTCTGTGGGGCAAGAGCCTGCAATGGTGGGCCTTCCTGCTGCTACTGGTCGGCTTTGTGATCAAGGTGCCCTCGGTGCCGGTCCACACGTGGCTGCCCGATGCGCACGTCGAAGCCCCCACGCCCATCTCGATGATCCTGGCCGGCGTGCTCTTGAAGATGGGCGGCTACGGCATCATTCGCATTTGCTACCCGATTTGTCCCGACGCCGGCTACGACCTGGCCTACTTCGTGTGCGCCCTGGGCGTGTTGAGCATGGTCTACGGAGCGTTTGCCGCGCTGGCCCAGAAGGATTTCAAGCGCCTGGTGGCCTACAGTTCGGTTAGCCACATGGGCTACGTCGTCTTGGGCATCGGCGTGTGGAGCGCCGTGGCCGGCAACGAGTTCAACGCCGACGCCTGGAAGCTGGGCATGAACGGCGCCATGTTCCAGATGATCGCGCACGGCATCAGCTCGCCTGGCATGTTCTTTTTAGTTGGCGTGGTGTACGAGCGCGTACACCATCGCAACCTGGATCAATTCGGCGGACTGTTCGCCAAGATGCCGCTGTACGCCGGCTTGTCGATCGGCATTTTCTTTGCCGGCTTGGGCTTGCCCGGCCTGTGTGGATTCATTGGCGAAGTGTTCGTCACGTTGTCGGTGTGGAACTACAGCCATGTATTGGCCGTGATTTCGGCCTCGGTGGTGATCATCACCGCGGCTTACATCCTGTGGACACTGCAGCGCGTCTACCTGGGACCCGAGTACAAGGGCCCTCATCCCGAGGCGCTGACGCCCATGACCCCGCGCGAAATCCTCATCGCCGCGCCGCTGTTGGCGTTGGCCATCGTGTTCGGCGTGTATCCGCAAGCGATTTTCAATTACCTGACCCCCACGGTGGACCAGACCGTCAACGAGCTGGCCACGTGGACCAAGGACGTCAAAGAACCCCGCATCAAGAGCGAAGCCACCGCGGCCGAAGCCACGGCGGCCCAAAACACCGCGGCCCAATCCACCGCGGCGTTGTCCGCTCCCGCGGCAGTCGTTGCCCAGCAATAGCCGTTTCCACTAATAGCGAACCACCGTGCCCACGACCAATTCGTTTTCCGATCTGATTTCCGCGCTCGTCACCGATACGATTCGCAGCACCGCCGGCTTTCAGGGCGAGCTGGTGCTGTGCGCCACGATCGTGCTGATCCTGGTCACGCGCATTCCGCGGATCACGGCCCGCATCGATGCCTTCTGGCTGACGCTGGTTGGCTCGGCCGTGGCGCTCTACCTGGCCGGACCCTGGAACGAGGTTGCGCACCCGTCCGAGATCTTCACCGGCCTCTTGGTCTACGACTCCTTCACGGTCTATTTCCGCACGCTGCTGTTCTTCTTCCTGGTGCTGTTTACGATCTTTACGCGCATCTCCGGCATTCCGGATCGCGATGCCGGACCGGACGTCTACTCGCTGGTGCTCGGCGCCACTCTGGGCATGTGCATCATGGCCTCGGCCAATCACATGTTGATGATCTTCCTGGGCGTGGAGATGGCCAGCGTGCCGAGCTATGCCCTGGCCGGCATCCTCAAAGGCCGCCGCACCAGTAGCGAAGCGGCGCTCAAGTATGCCGTCTACGGCGCCGGCGCCGCCGGCATCATGCTGTATGGCATCAGCCTGTTGTCCGGCGTGCTGGGCAGCGTACACATGCCGACCATGGCCGTGCGACTGGCCGAGCTGATGCAGTCGGCCCACGCCGAGGAGCACATCGGCGCAGACACCTACATGGTGCTGGCCCTGGGCGGCTTGATGACCATGGTGGGCATCGCTTTCAAGCTTTCGGCCGTGCCGTTCCACTTTTGGTGTCCCGACGTGTTTGAAGGCGCCTCGGCCGAGGTGAACGCGTTTTTGAGCGTGGCCTCCAAGGCCGCCGCCTTGGCGCTGTTGGCCCGCGTGGCGATCGGCTTCGGCTATATCCCGCAACCCATCGTGGCCGAAGCACTGCCGCGGAAGCGCAAGCCCCCGCGGAGCAAACCAGCAAAGCCACGATCCCCGTGAAGCTCGTGAGCCAACAGACCGAGCCGGCGCACGACGAAGCCACGGAGTCGACGGCGGCCACCGATCGCGAAGCTCAAATCGCGGCATCGCGCCGGCCCGAGACTTCATCTGGCGGCTGCTGGCGTTCGTGGCGATCATCACCTGCACCTTCGGCAATCTGGCGGCCTACGGCCAGACGAACATCAAACGCCTGTTGGCCTATTCGACGATTGCCCAGGCCGGTTACATGATCATGCCCGTGCCCGCGGCCATGGTCCTTGCTGGACACGATCCGGTTGCCGCCCGCGGGGCGCTGGCGTCCATGGCCTTCTACGCCGGCGTCTACGTCTTCATGAACCTGGGCGCGTTTGCCATCGTCGCCTTGCTGCGCAACCAAATCCACAGCGAAGAGATCGCCGACTATGCCGGCTTGATCCGCCGGGCGCCGATCACCACGATTTGCTTCGCCATCATTCTGATCAGCCTGATCGGCCTGCCCCCGCTGGCGGGCTTTGCCGGCAAGCTGCTGATTTTCTACTCCCTGGTGCAAGCCAAGCTGTGGACCGTGCTGTTCATCGCCGGCTTGAACACGGCCATCAGCCTGGTCTACTATCTGCGGGTCGTGAAAATCATGACCATCGATTCCGAGCCCGAGCAGGTTCGGCCCGCCGACATCAACTTCATCCCAGGCACCTACATCGTGGCCATCACGGTGCCGGTCGTGCTGTTGGGACTGGCCTGGAACCAATTGAACGAAATGGCGCAGGCCGCTTGCTCGCAACTTTTCTAATCACGCTCCCTCCACGAGTCGCCGACAACGCATGGACAAACGCGCCATACACACCGCGCTCAATCAGTTGCTGACCGTGCTGGAGCGCTCGCTGCCGATGTACTTGAGCTACGCGGCGCCATGGACGCGCACAGGCGACCAGCGTGCCGTGGAAGCCTTGCAGCGCATCGTGACCGAGCAGCAGCAATTGGCCAATCGCGTGGCCGAGTTGGTGCTCGAACTGGGGCCCACGAACATTGGCGACTACCCGATCGAGTACTACGACATGCACGACCTGGCGCTCGACTACCTGCTGGGCAAACTGGTCGAGTACCAGAAGCGCGATATCGGCAAAGTCGAACGCATTGTCGAGAAGTTGCAGACGCACCGGCCCGCCGCCGTAGTGGCCGAAGAAACGCTGGGCACGCTCCGCGCTCAACTGGAAACGCTCGAAGAACTGGCCGACGAGTTGGGCGCATCCAAAGTCACTTGGATGGTGCCGTAAGGAACCACTCTGTAATAAGTTCCTTCCTTGCACGTGGGCGGTTGGCTGGATTGATTCAACAGGAGGCACCAGAGATAACGGAGAGATGCTCTCTGTCGACTCCGTTGCCTCCTGTTCGAATAACTCGCTCGCGAATGCCGAAAGCCAAAGTAATTCTCTAGTCGTCGTTAAGGCCGCGGCAACGCCAATCGCCACATGCGACTCATCGACACGCACGCCCATCTCGATCAGGAAGAGTTCGACGCCGATCGCGACGCGGTGATCGCCCGAGCCCATGCTGCCGGAGTCGAGGCGATCGTTGCCATTGGCGTCACGGGACCTTCCAGCGAGGCCGTGGTGGCGCTTGCCGCGGCACACCCCGGGATCTACGCCGCGGTCGGCATCCAGCCCAACTACACCGCCCAGGTCGCTGCGGATGATTGGGACCGCGTACTGGCGCTGGTGGACCAACCCAAGGTGGTTGCCATCGGCGAGACCGGCCTCGACCGTCATTGGGATTACGCCCCGCTCGACGTGCAGCAGGACTATTTCGACCGGCATCTGCGCCTGGCGCAACACCGCAATCTGCCCTTCGTGGTACACACCCGCGAAAGCGACGCCGACGTGCTGGCCATGCTCCGCGAGGCGCTCCAGCGCGGCCCGCTGCGCGGCATCATGCACTCCTTCACCGGCACGGCCGAAACGGCGGCCGAATGCGTCGCGCTGGGACTCCACGTCAGCTTTGCCGGCATGGTCACGTTCAAAAAGTCCGACGTCCTGCGCGCCGTGGCCGCCAGCATCCCCGCCGACCGCATCCTGGTGGAAACCGACAGCCCGTATTTGTCGCCCCATCCCCTGCGCGGCAAGCGCAACGAACCGGCCAACGTGGCCCACACGGCAACCTGCCTGGCCGAAGTGCGAGGGCAAACGCCCGATGCGTTCGCGGAGCAAACAACGGCCAACGCGCGGGAGCTGTTTCGTTTGCCGTAAATGGTGTCCTACATCGTTGCGGCGCCCGCGTCCTGAGCAACAACGGTGCGCCGCCATACCAGACCAGGCCAACGGCCTGGATCAACCGGTGTCGCATTTGATTCATAGGGCTGTAGGCCCGTTCTATTTCGCCGCGCCGATTGACCGAAATGATGGTGTCGGGCCTTCAGCCCTTAAACGGCGCTTGGTATTGCCAACTTCCCCAGGCCGTTGGCCTGCCCCTGGTATAGGCTGGGCCGTCAGCCCAAGGCAAGATTCGCGCGTGCGAGTATCGTCCTACCAATCGAATTATCATCGGCTTTTGATCCGCGCCGATTTGCGTAAACGCTGTCGTTCGGCGCCGCAATTGTTCGCAATGTGCGGTTGCGCGTCCCAATACTTGACACCCACCCTCGCGATCCGGGAAAATCATCGCTCCCGGCGTGGTCGGATGTTCCCTGCCGGGGCCACTGTCGATCGCGCTTTTCGTCTCTACTTCAACCGCCAGGCCACGCATGGTTGCGACTGCCGACGCAAAACGCCATGCCGCACGGATCGTGAGGCGGCTGAAGGTGGCCTATCCCGACGTCCACTGCGCTCAACTTCCGTTCCCCCTTTGAACTGTTGATCGCCACGATCCTCTCCGCGCAGTGTACCGACACGCGGGTGAACATCGTCACCAAGGACTTGTTCAAGCAATTCCCCAATCCCGCGGCCTACGCCACGGCCAAGCGCGCGGATTTGGAACGGGCCATTCAGTCGACGGGCTTTTTTCGCAACAAAGCCAAGAGCATTGCCCTCTGCTGCGAGCAACTGGTGGCCGACCACGATGGTAAGGTTCCCAAAGATCTCGAAACGCTGGTCAAGCTGCCCGGCGTGGGTCGCAAGACGGCCAACGTCGTGCTGGGCACCGCTTATGGAATTGCCACTGGCGTGGTCGTCGACACGCACGTCGCCCGGCTCAGCAAACGGCTGGGGCTGACCAAGCACACCGACGCGGTGAAGATCGAGCGCGACCTGATGGCCCTGTTGCCCAAGCGAGAGTGGATCGACTTTTCGCACCGCATGATCGCCCACGGCCGCCGGATCTGCGTGGCCCGCAAACCCAAGTGCGACGTTTGCTCGCTGGCCGACGTGTGTCCCAAGATCGGCGTCTCCGACGGCAAGGTGGCGCGTCGGCGACCCGCAAAACCCTCAACCGCCAGGTGACCTATGATTCTCTCCGGCCACCAAATCCTGGAAAACTTGGGCACGAACATCGTCATCGATCCGTTCGTCGATGAAAACCTCAATCCCAACAGCTACAACCTCACGCTGCACAACGAGGTAATGGTCTATGAAGAGGTCGTGCTCGACATGGCTAAAGCCAACCGCGTGCGCCGCATCACGATTCCGCCCGAGGGACTGATCCTGGGCCCCAACCAGCTCTACCTGGGCCGCACGGTCGAGCGCACCGAGACGCACAACCTCGTGCCCATGATCGAAGGGCGCTCGTCGGTCGGCCGCCTGGGCCTGTTCGTCCACGTGACCGCGGGCTTCGGCGACGTGGGATTCTGCGGCTATTGGACGCTTGAAATGTTCGCCGTGCAGCCGGTGCGCATCTATGCCGGCGTGCCGATTTGCCAAATCTTCTTTCACGAGATCACCGGCGCCATCACCGAATACGCCAGCGAAAAGTACCAGCACAACCACGACATCCAGCCCAGCCTGCTGTTCAAGGAACTCAACCCCGAGGCCGAAAAAGATCCCCAGCTCCAACTGAACTTCGGCATGGAACGATCGCACAGGTAGTGGCTGGTGGTCAGTATGCTGACATCGGCGCTTGGTTACGTTGAATGTGCCGGCAGAAATTGCCCACGCGGTTGCGTTTCTCGTCGCGCCGTGACCGTTCACAGGGGACTGTCCCAATTTTCGGGCGCGCGAGCGGTGAGTGTGAAAGGAGCCGTAACGCCGCGAAAATGGGACTGTCCCCCTCGCGGCGCGGAAGGGGACAGGCACATTTTTCAGCACGTCACCAAAAGCGCAGCCTTGCGCGGTTTGGCCGAAAAACGAGCCAGTCCCCGGACCGTGAACACCTACCGTCGCGCCTGGAGCCACTTCCACGAACGGCGCCGTTTTGACGGTAGACGGCGGCTGGGCGGCGGGTTATACACGTGATTGGTAGGTAGTCACCAACCCGGCGACGCACCGCGACGAAGCAGTCGCGCTGGGTTCCCTCCCTCAGCTTCACCGGCGGGGCGGGGTGCGAGCGAGCGGGAACCGCGCCAAACCGTTTCCTGGTCGCTCTCGACTTTCCTCCCCGCTGACGGAGACTCACCTCAGGCGACGGATGCCGCACGAAGTGGAAACCCGCACGAGGCGTCCGCCATGGCCGAAGCGTCGATTGCGCGCGAACAAACACCTGACACCCCCGCCGACGAATCGTTCACGGCCCCCTGGCCCGGCTCGCATCAGATGCCGCAGTGGACGACCGGCTCGCTGGTCGCCGCGCCGCGCTTCACCTGGCAAAACTGGTTCGCCATGCTCGGTCCCGGCCTGTTGGTTGGCGGATCGGCCATCGGCGGCGGCGAATGGCTGGCCGGCCCGGCGGTGACTGCCCGCTATGGCGGCGCGCTGATGTGGCTGGCCACCGTGAGCATTCTCGGTCAGGTTTTTTACAACGTCGAAATCAGCCGCTACGCGCTGTATACGGGCGAGCCGATCTTCACCGGCAAGTTTCGCACGCTGCCCGGCCCGCGCTTCTGGCTGTTTGTCTACTTGCTGCTCGACTTCGGCGCGCTGTTTCCCTATCTGGCGGCCAACGCGGCCACACCCTTGGCGGCCGTCTATCTGGGGCACATCCCATCCGGAGTCGGCGACGAACCGCTGGTGCGCGGCCTCGGCATCGGTGTGTTTCTGGTCGCCATGTTGCCCATGATCATCGGCGGCAAGATCTACAACACGCTCAAAGGCCTGATGACCTTCAAGATCGTCACCGTGCTCGGCTTCTTGCTGTTCGTGGCCATCTTCTTTTCCACCGCGCACACCTGGCGCGAGATTCTCACCGGCTTCGTCAAGTTCGGCACGGTGCCGGTGCAACGCGGCGAGGATCTCAATGGCAACGGAATACTCGATCCGGGCGAAGACTGGGACGGTGACGGGCACCTCGACGTCGAAGAAGAACGCCTGGCGCCCACCATCGACAGCAACGGCGACGGCACGTCCGACGCCTGGTCCGACGTCGACGGCGACGGCAACCCCGACAAGTTTCGTGATGTCGACGGAGACGGCGTGCGCGACGGCGACAGCGTCGAGAACGTCTTCGTGGCCATGTTCACGGGCCGCCCGTTCCCGGCAATCGACTTCAGCACGATCGCGCTGTTGGCCGCGTTTACGGCGATCGCCGGCTGCGGCGGACTTTCCAACACGCCCATCAGCAACTACACGCGCGACCAGGGGTGGGGCATGGGACATCACGTGGGCGCGATCCCCAGCATGATCGGCGGCCACGATATCGAACTGTCGCACGTCGGCATGGTGTTCAAGGTGACCAAAGACGCGCTGGTGCGTTGGCGGCAATGGGTGCGGCATGTGGTGCGCGACCAGCTTGTCATCTGGATGCCGGCCTGCCTGCTGGGGATGGCGCTACCCAGCATGTTGTCGATTCAATTTCTCCGCCGCGGCACCGAAGTCAGCGACTGGTATGCCGCCGGCATGACGGCCGATGGCGTGAGCAACGCGGTGACCGAAGCCTGGGGACCCTCGCTGGGTTCGGCCATGTGGTACATGACGCTGCTGTGCGGCTTCCTGGTGCTGGGGCCGGGCATGACCACCTCGGCCGACGGCGCCATCCGCCGCTGGGTCGATGTCATCTGGACCTCCAGTCGCCGACTCCGCGCGCTCGATCCCAAGCGGATCCGCGTCGTCTATTTCTCCGTGCTCCTGTGCTACATGGCCATCGGCCTGGTATTGCTCTCCGTGGGCAAGCCGCTGGGATTGCTCAAAATCGCCACGCTGATCATGAATTTCGCGCTCGGCTTTAGCTGCCTGCACACGCTGGTGATCAACCTGACGATGTTGCCCAAGCCGTTGCGGCCGGGCTGGTTTTCGCGGATCGGCATGCTCGTGGCCGGCGTCTTCTTCTTCTCGCTGGCCACGATCACGGCCATCGAAACCGTGCGGGGTTATTTGTAGGGCCGCGTGTGCCGGCGCCGACTTTCGTTCGTCGTGGCACGGCGACAACGAATCCCCCCAAAACTTCCCCCCAGCAGAGCCGGCGGCCGATCGATTTTGACCTCCCGCCTCCAGCCTCCCGTCTCCCGCCTTTTTTCCCGGGAACTTCTCATGCCCGTTGGGCGTCCAAAAAGCTAGAATTACCCATTGAGGCGCCGTGAGGCATCCACTGCCAATTCCCCGCCCGCGGCTCGGAACAAACCAGGGAGTCGATCGATGAACTCGAATCGTTGCACCATCGTCGCGTCGGGCCGCATGCTCATCCTGACCGCGGCCGCTTTGCTCGTCGTCGCTGCTCACGCGCCAGCACAAGAAGCCGCCCCGGCGGACGCCAAAGCCAAGGACGCGCTGCCGCTCAATCGCGTCGTGATGTTCAACTCCGGAGTCGGCTACTTCGAACACAAGGGAGAGGTGGAAGGCGACGCCCTGGTCGAGCTGCAATTCAACGTCGACGACATCAACGATCTGCTCAAGAGCATGATCCTCGAAGACCGGGGCGGCGGCACCATCTCCACCGTCACCTACGGCTCGAAGGATCCCATCACCAAGACGTTGCGGACTTTCCCCATCGACCTGACCGACAACCCCACGCTGGGCCAGATTCTCGACCAGGTGCGCGGCGAGCGCGTCAGCGTCGCGGCCCCCAACGAAATCGAAGGCGTCCTGTTGGGCGTGGAAAAACGCCGCAAGGAAGTCGGCAACGACCACCAGGTCGTCGAGGAGGAATTTCTCAACCTGCTCACCGACCAGGGCATGCGCAGCGTGCCCATGCAATCGGTCAGCCAGATCAAGCTCACCAACGAGAAGCTCGATGCCGAGCTGCGCCAGGCGCTGGCCGTGCTGGCCAGCGGCCACAACACCGACAAGAAAACCGTGGCGCTGCGGCTGCTGGGCAACGGCCAGCGCCCGGTGCGCGTGGGCTACATCCAGGAAACACCCGTCTGGAAGACGAGCTATCGGCTGGTGCTCGACGAAAAGGAGCCGCCGTTCCTGCAAGGCTGGGCCATCGTCGAAAACACGACCGAAGGCGACTGGAACGACGTCACGCTCATGCTGGTGAGCGGCCGACCGATTTCCTACCGCATGGATCTCTACGACCCGCTGTACGTCGAGCGGCCGGAGGAACGGCTAGATCTGTATGCCTCGTTGCGCGCCCAGCGGTACGGGCAGGACTTGAGCGACCGGGACCAGATCGAGCAACTTGCGGCTGGCGAGATGTCCGCCGTTGCGCCGAACGGTAAGGCCAGTAGCCGTGGTGTTAATCTTGGAGGCGCCACTCCAGCGCCCGCGGCACCGCCCGCGGACAATGTTGCGAAGTATTGGACGGCCTTGGACAAATCCCAGTCGGCTGCGGCCGATCGCTTCGGCTACATCCGCAGCCAGCCCTCGGCGCAAGCTGGCGAAGTCGGCGAACTGTTCCAATACACCATCGCCGCGCCGGTCACACTGCCACGGCAAAAGTCGGCCATGCTGCCCATCGTCAACGAGACGGTCAAGGGCGAAAAGGTGTCCATCTATAACGCGGCCGTGCAAGCCGAGCATCCGCTCAATGGCCTGCGGCTGACTAATTCCACCGATCTGCACCTGATGCAAGGGCCCATCACCGTCTTTGACGACGGCTCGTACGCCGGCGACGCGATCATTGCGGATATGGCGCCCGGCGCCGAACGTCTCATCAGCTATGCGCTCGATCTGAAAACCGAAGTGGCTCCCGAGAGCAAAGGCCATCCGGAAAGCCTGGTGAACGTGAAGATCATCAAGGGCACGCTGCAAATCACCCGCAAGCTCACCCGCGAGCAGATTTACACGGTGAAGAATTCGGACGACAAGGCCAAGACCGTGTTGATCGAGCAGCCCTTCGACGCGAATTGGAAGCTGGTCACGCCGAAGGAGCCCTCCGAGAAAACGCGCGACCGCTATCGCTTTGCTGTCCAGGCCGAGCCGGATAAGCCGGTCAAGCTGGCCGTCGAAGAAGAGCAGATCGTCAGCCAGCAACTCGCCCTGTCGAACATCGACGACGGCATGATCGTCTATTACTCGAACCGCAAGGAAGTCAGTCCCCAGGTGAAGGAAGTCCTGCAGGAAGTGGTCAAGCGCAAAGCGCCATCCAGCAAGTGACGCAAGAACTCGGCCGGCTGGAGAAGCAGGTCGCCACGGTCACCCAGGAGCAGGAGCGCATCCGCCAAAACATGGGCCAGTTGGACCGCAATACCGATCTCTACAAACGCTACGTGGAGAAGTTCGGCACGCAAGAGGACGAAGTCGAGCGGAACCGCAAGCAGATCGACGAGCTCACCGTTCAAGAGGACAAGCTGCGCAAGTCGCTCGATGACTACTTGCTCAACCTGAACGTCGGTTAGAGGCCCCGTTGATGTCGCATCCTGCTGCCTTTGCCGTTCGTTCCACGCCGGTTTCTCGCCGGGGTTTCCTCCAACTGGCGGCCACCGCCGCGGGATCCATGGCCATCACGCGCGGCGCGGCCCTGGCTGCGGGCGACTTGTCGAAAGACTGTATCGACGCGCATTCGCACGTCTGGACGCCGGACGTCGAAAAGTACCCGTTGACGGCGCCTTATTCAAAGTCGCAAATGCAGCCCGCCAGCTTCACGCCGGCGGAGCTCCTGGCTCAAGCGCGCTCCTGTGGGGTCAGCCGCGTCGTGCTGATCCAGATGAGCTACTACGGCTTCGACAACAGCTACATGCTCGATGCCATGCGCGAGATGCCTGGCACTTTCTCGGGCGTGGCCGTGGTCGATCATCATGCCGCGGACGTGCGCGACACGATGCGTCGGTTAAAGCAACAAGGCGTGCGTGGTTTTCGCATCCATCCGGCCGACAAACCCGTCGGGCCCTGGCTGGCGGAGGACGCAATGGCCCGGTTCTGGAAGTTGGGCGCCGAAGAGAATCTGGCGATGTGCGCGCTCGTGAATCCCAATGCCCTGAAGCCGCTGGACCGGATGTGCCAGCGGTTTCCGCGGACGCCCGTGGTGATCGATCATTTCGCCCGAATCGGCGTCGACGGTGTCATTCGCACGGCCGACGTCGACGCCCTGTGCCAATTGGCCCGCCATCCGCGCACGCACGTGAAGGTTTCGGCCTTTTATGCACTGGGCAAAAAACAAGCGCCCTATTTGGACCTGGCCCCGATGATCCGCCGCCTGGTCGAGGCCTTCGGCGCCAATCGCCTGATGTGGGCCACCGATTGCCCCTATCAGGTGCAAAACGGACACACCTATCGCGACTCGATCGAACTGGTCCGCAGCCGGCTCGACTTTCTCACGGACGACGATCGCACGTGGATGTTGCGCAAAACGGCCGCACAGGTTTTCTTCAGCTAAAAAACAGTTTCAAATGGGTGCCAGCTTGCTCGTCAAGCAGTGCTGCTCGCGCTCAATTCCCACTGCTTGGCAAGCAAGCAGTGGCACACGACCGGCCATCTTTGTTCCGTCTTGTCACGTCGTCCGTCCGCCGAGGCTCCAGGGTTACTCGTATTCCCACTTGAGGATCCAGGGGTCGCCCGTGCGCTTTTGAAACGCGCGGATCTTCTCCTGTAACTTCGCCAGGTCGTCCGCGTGTGCCGGATCGTCCGCCAGGTTGACGACCTCGTCGGGATCGCTCTGCAAGTCGTACAGTTCGAACTCGGGCCGGTGCAAATAGGCCCCCACCGTGCGCTTGCCGTACAATGTCTCGGGATCTTGGTTCAAGGCCTCTTGCCACGTGGACGAACGATACAGATCCGAAGCTGACGGGTATTCGAGCCCGTGGGCAATGTTCCAGATCAGCTTGTAACGCCGGGTGCGCACCACGCGCATCGGATAGTACATCGTCACTTCGTGGAACGTGTGCGACGCGTACACCTCGTCGAAACCGGCCGGATTGGTCTGCTCCATCGCACTCAGAAACGACCGCCCGTGCAGAGCTTTGGCCTCGAACTTGGCGCCCGCGAATTCCAGAATCGTCGGCGCCAGATCGGCCCAAGTGATCATCGCGTGGCACGCGTTGCCGCGTTTCTCCGCGTAAGGATTGCGCACCAGGCAGGGCAGTCGCAGGCCCGGTTCATACGTCGTGGTCTTGGCGCCCTGAAAGGCAATGCCGTTGTCCGATACGAACAGCAGCAGCGTATCATCCCAATGCCCGGCGTCTTTGAGCACTTGCACCAGCCGTCCAATGCCCTGGTCCAAGCGGGCAACCGATTGGTAGTACTCGGCCAATTCCGCGCGGCAAGTCGGCGTATCGGGCAAAAACGGCGGAACGCTCAGCTTCGATGGATCGAACCGCTCGGTCGTCACTCCAGCGTGCTCGCCTTCGTTGCCAAACAGGTTCGGCCCCAGCGGCCCAGCGCCGTCGCGAGCACCGCGATGCGGATCGGTCGTGCAAAAATACAGGAAGAAAGGCCGCGGGTCGTCGGCCGCGATGAACTTCCGGCTGTTGTCGGCCATTTGCACGCCGTTGGCGCATTGCCCGGCAGCGCCACGTCGAACGCATGGACCGACTCGGGCGCGACGTGGTACTTGCCAATGCGGGCCGTCCGATAACCGGCGTCCGACAGCCGCGTGCTCAGCGACTTCACGCGATCGAACGAACTGAAATGATGCTCTGCATGCTGATGGCCGTATTGCCCGTTGGCGTGGTTATGGAGCCCGCTGAGGATTACCGAGCGGCTGGCGCTGCAACTGGCCGTGGTGCAAAAGGCGTGCGTGAACCGCGTGCCGTCGGCGGCGATGCGATCGAGGTTCGGCGTCCGGGCTGCTGCGTCGCCGTAACACCCCAGTTCAAAACCCAGGTCGTCGACCACGAGCAGCACCACGTTCTTCGGCGCCGCGTCGACCGTCTGCGCGGTAATCGCCCATCCAACAACCACGAGCAACACTCGAATTAGCTTCATAGCGACGTCCCTGGATTGCATTGTTCTACACGCAAGGTGTTTACTATGTTCGCCCAACGTGCGTGAATCAAGTTGATGGCCCGGCGCCGCTCGCGCGCAGCGTGATCCATTGCCCCGCGGCAGCGGGAGAACGTGGCACGAATTGAGCAGCATCGCCTCTAGTTTCCCAGGTGCGTAGCACTCGCAATCGTTCCACCAGTTCGACTCCACCGCGTTCGATGGTTGTGACCGAGTTATCCGGCCGGTAGTCGAATCCCAGCTCGACGCGCAGCCGGCGCCGTGCATCGTACAATCGCAGCGTCGGCTGGCTGCCAGCGCCTGCAGGGACTGCATGATGAACGAGCACTGCGGCGCGCGTGGGACCGCTGCACGCCAATAGTTCCACGGCGAGCGGGCCCAGCGCGGACCAGTCGTAGGCGCCCAACACCTCTTCCATTCCGCTGCGCAACACCACGAAGTCCGCCGCGGCCTGGCATGCATCGGCCAAGGAAACAACGCCCAGACGCTCGATGCAGTTGAGCTCCGCCACCGGCACCCCGACGACCAGCAAAGCGTCGGCCGCCTGTTGCAATTGCGCGTGTTGACTACCAGTGATCCAGCCGGCCTCCCGCAACTCATCCAGCCGACGCTTGACGATACTGCGGCTCCAGGCCGTGTGCGAGACCAGCGGCGTGCGGTCGACCTCGCCGGGCCGCTTCGCCACGCCCAGCGGCCGGTCCAGGTAGTACGCCTGGCCCAATTCGCGCAGTTCGACCGAGAGGCTCAATTCGTCGAGACTCGCTTGCAAGGCTCGTCGAGCCGTAGAAGCAAGCAATTGGTCGAACGGCTCGTCGGCAAACAGGATGCGCCGTCGCTTGAGGGAATTGGCAATTTGCTCTTCCGGCACGCGTACGAACGGATCGGGCAACACGCGCTGGCTCTCTCCTTGCGACGTCGGCGCATCCGGCACGCGCAGTCCCTCATAGTGCTGGCGAAACAAGCACGCCTGCCGCAATGCCCGCCGCCGAATCCGCTTGGCCCGCTGCGCCTCCTCAAGATCGCCCTGCCCTTCCAGGAACAGCTCGGGCTGCCGTTCGACGAGTCGCAGATAGAGCTTTAGCAAGGCGTCGAGAAACAGCGCATCCGGATAGTTCGCTCCCGAGTTGTGAAACGCGGCCAGGTCGAAGGCCGTGAGATGCCGGCCGAGCTGCGTAAGCATCGAGCCCACCACGTTCACGATCGCCGCGGGCCCCAAGGCCTCAGCCTCGGCCAGTGCCGCCAACATCCCGACGAACCGATCGACGTAGTTGCCATAGGGCGAGAGCGCCACGTAGCGGAACAAACCGCGAATGAGTTCGTCAACGCGCTGCGCGCCCTTCTCGGTCGACTTGGCGTACGTGTCCAATACTTGCGCAATCCGTGGCTGACGGGCGTCGGCCGTCGCACGCAGCGCGATTTCCAGCGCCTTGACCAGTTCCACGCCGGCCATGCCACCGTCGAGCGCGGCACGCAGCACATCCAAGGGATCGATCCACCAAGCGCCGTCGTCGCGATCCAGGTTTGGAAAGTAGGCAAGCTGGCCCAACGAAAACGCCGGCAGCGGCGACTCCAGCGACGTGATCGGCAAGCGGCTGGTTCCGATCACGGCGAGAAACACGCACGTGCTGATCTCGGCAATTACCTCCTGCTCGCTCGTGGCGGCATCGTCGAAGGTGGCCACCAGCTCGCGAACCCACTTTTGAGCCGGACGGCTGAGAATCACGCCGGGCGCATCTTCATAGGCTTCGAAGCCATGCGTGAGGATACGTCGGAGGATGACGATTTCTTGTGCGTCGTCGTCCCAGTGAACCGACAACAAGGGCACGGGCGCCAAGCTGTGTTCGTCGTCGACAAAAACGTGCCAAGAATCGCAGCGCCGACTGTGCGCGCAGTGGCTGCTCTCCAAAAGATGGCCGCGAAACGTCTCCCAAGCAACTTCTTCGTCGCGCCGCGACTCGATGCGCAGCCTGTGAGGATGTGTAACAAAGAAATGACCGGCGGAAACAGAGGATTCGACGGCGGCACGCACGGCATCCAAATGGTCCATGGACCAATCATAGCGGGTCGCTCGCCGTGTCGCACGGCGCGCTGTTGGCGCCAAAGGTTATTGACGGACGGGTAGGCCGCGGAAAATAATCGGTCCTGCTCCACACCCGCCCCACTTCCCCCCGCACCACGAGGTTCTACGCTTCAATGAAGATTATTCGCTACGAGGATGCACAGCATCAGATCCATTTCGCGGCCCAGCGGACCGACGGTTCGGCACGCGAGATCGAAGGCGATATATTCGGACAGTTTGAAGTCACCGAGCGCCGCGCGGATGTGCGCAAGCTGCTGGCTCCGATCGTGCCCACCGGCATCCTCTGCATCGGGCTCAACTACCGCCGGCACGCTGCCGAAGGCAATGCACCGATTCCCAAATGGCCCGTGCTGTTCATGAAGACGATCGGCGCCGTGCAAAATCCCGGCGATCCGGTCATGTTGCCGCGCCATCTGGAGAGCAAGCAGGTCGACTACGAGTGCGAACTGGCCGTGGTGATCGGCAAGCGGGCGAAAAACGTCTCGCGCGACAACGCGCTCGACTATGTGCTGGGGTACACCTGCGGCAACGACATCAGCGCCCGCGACTGGCAAAAAGAGATGGGCGGCAGCCAATGGTGCCGGGGAAAAACGTTCGACACCTTCTGCCCCTTGGGCCCCTGCCTGGTCACGGCCGACGAGATTCCCAACCCCAACTCGCTGGCCATTCGCACGGTGCTCAATGGCGAAGTGATGCAGGACTGGAATACGGACGATATGATCTTTGATGTGCCAGCTCTGATCGAGTTCTTGAGCGGCAGCACGACTTTGCTGCCCGGCACAGTCATCCTAACCGGCACACCCCACGGCGTTGGCATGGCGCGCAAGCCGCCAGTGTGGCTCAAGCACGGCGATCAACTCCGGGTCGAGATCGAAAAGATCGGCACCCTCGAGAATCCGGTGATCGACGAGCCGGCCTGAGCGGCGCCCGCGGCCGACATCCCACCACTACCTTGCGGCGAACCGACTTGTCGACCTACCCTCTTTAGAAGTATTCTTACGTAAATACCGCAAGGGCCCAGGCTCAACACTCCCCGTGGTACGGCCGCTGACCGCATGCGCCCCGGTGGCGTCTAACGTTGCAAGTTCGGAGAGTTTCCCAGTTCATTCGAGAGCCGGATTCACGATGAGCGATCAACCGCGCAGGATCATGTTGCCGCGATACTTTCTGCGGAATTGTCGCAAGCATCTGTTCGAAACGAAGGTCGCGGACTCCACGGGCGTGGAGATGACAGGCGGCAGCCTGTTGATGCGGACGCTGATCTTCCGCCGCATCCTGCAGCGCGCCGGCATTACTCCCGACGAGCAATTCATCGGCGTGCTGGTGCCTCCTTCGGCTGGTGGCGTGTTGGCCAACACGGCGCTGACCATGATGCGCCGCGTGCCGGTCAATCTGAACTATACGGTCACGTCCGAGACGCTCAACTACTGCATCGATCAATGCGGCATTCGCCACGTCGTGACCAGCCGCAAGTTCATGGAGCGGTTTGATTTCAAACTCAACGCCAAGCTCCTGTACCTCGAAGATCTGCGCGAGCAGGTGAGCACGACCGATAAATTGGCGGGAATCCTGGGCACGTATGTGCTGCCGCCCGCCATCCTCGAGCGCTGGCTCGGCCTGCACAAGTACAAGTGGGATGACCTGTCCACCATCATTTACACTTCGGGCTCGACCGGTTTGCCCAAGGGCGTGATGCTCACGCACGGCAACATCGGCTCGAACGTGGCCGGCATCGAGAAATGGCTGCGCCTGGGCGAGGGGGACACGCTTTGCGGCATCTTGCCGTTGTTTCACTCGATGGGATATACGATCGCGCTGTGGGCCGTCTTGTGCACCGATGTGAAGGGCGCCTACCACTTCAGCCCGTTGGACGCCAAGATCATCGGCAAGCTGTGCAAGGACTATGACGTTTCGATCCTGGTGTCGACGCCCACCTTCCTGCGATCGTATATGCGCCGTTGTCCGCGCGAGGACTTTGCCAGCCTCGACCTGGTGGTGACCGGCGCAGAGAAACTGCCCACCGACCTGTTGGAAGCTTTCGAGGAGCACTTTGGCATTCGGCCGATGGAAGGCTACGGCACCACCGAGTTGTCGCCCGTGGTGTCGGTCAACGTGCCGGCCAATCGCGCGCCGGGCGGATCGATGGAATATCAACAAATCGGCACCGTCGGCCGACCGATCCCAGGCGTCAGCGCCAAGATCGTGGACCTCGACACCGGCGAAGAGTTGGGCATCGATGAGCCCGGCATGTTGCTCATCAAAGGCCCCAACGTGATGAAGGGCTATTACAAAATGCCCGAGCAGACCGCCAAGGTCTTGAAAGACGGCTGGTACACCACCGGCGACATGGGCATGCTCGACGCCGAGGGATTCATCCACATCACCGGCCGCCTGAGCCGCTTTTCCAAAATCGGCGGCGAGATGGTGCCCCACATCCGCATTGAAGAACTGCTGCAACGCATGCTGGCCGATGACGACGAAAAACTATTCGTCGCGGTCACCGCCGTGCCCGACGAGCGCAAGGGCGAGCGGCTGATCGTCTTCCACTTGCCCACCGAAAAGACACCGGCGCAAATCACGAAAGACCTGGCGGCCCAAGGATTGCCGAATCTGTGGATTCCAGGCAACGACAGCTTCTTCGAGGTAGACGAAATCCCGGTGCTGGGAACCGGCAAACTCGACTTGCAGGCCATCCGCGAAATGGCGCACGACCGGGTTGCCGGCGGTTCGGCCGCCAGTCGCTAGCCGCGCGATTCGTGATCGAGCGGCCATCGAGCCGGTACGTTGCCAGGCGCAATGTCTCAGCGCCGCTCTAGCGCGGCGCGTTGCACTTCGGCCGCGGCTGCGCTGGTGTCCGAGACGGATTCAATCGCCTCGCGCTCGCGCGCCTTGCGCCCCACTTCCAGCGACAGTTCGGCAAACCGCTCGCGGACTTCCGGCTCGAGATTGGTCAACTTGCGGGACAGCCGGCCGACGCCCAGCGGATTCGCCTCCGAGGTGCGCGATATCTGGCTGAAAAACGCCGCCGTCTCGACGAAGTTGTAATCGGCCGCACGATTCACCAGCGGCTGCAGGGTCTTGGCCAGCATTTCCACGCCGGCATGATCGATATCGATGAACGTATCCATTCGGCTCGTTATGTAATAGCGGCCGTTGGTCTCTCGCATATAGCCGCTCTTTAGCAGGAAAACGCACCGTGCATTGACGGGCTTTCTGAATAGCGGGCCGTCGTAGCTCCCCTCGGCATAGATGACCTGCGTTTCGTGATCGCTATAGCAGTATTTGACGTTGCACAACGTGCCCGCGCCGTCGGTCGCTTTGAAGGTATCTTTTCCCGTGCGGCGCAGCGCCACGTTGGAGATTTGCATCACTTCCCAGATGTTGACCACGACTTCGGGATGGCGCACCAGGAACAAATACAAATCGGGGTCGCACTCGGTCACCTGTACCGGCAGGCGGCGGAAGATGCCGTTAGAGCTCAACGTGGCGGCAATTCGCGCTTTGTCCTGCGGCGCGAGCTTGTCGAGCGGTATGGCCCGCACGGCCTCGTCGCGCGCATGCCGACTGGAAGTGGCTTCGACCGATGCACCGCCCGCCCAGGCCGGGTGCGTGCAACACAGGAATGCCGCCGCGGCGACGAAGTAGTGCAACGCTGGTCGGCAGCGAATGCGAAGATGACACAACGCAGCGATGGCTGCGCCGCGGCGCGCGCAGCGCGCTTGCGAACTCCCGTTGGCATGGTCTCCCCCCAGAGCCAAGTCCCCCCTACCCATCGCCCCGGCGCAAAACGTGATGCCACGGTTCACGGGCGATAGGCTCGGCCGATTGTGCCGACGTTAGAAGTTTTTCGGCTCGCGGAAGCGGTTGAGGCGAGCCAAATTCGCCGGCCTTACGCTCAATTCACGCCAGCAGCTAGCTGATGTGACGGGCGGCTAAACTCTCCGGCCTGAAACATCCTGGAACACGGGCCGGCGATTCCGCCACGAATCACCGAAGAAAGGGCGCGCGATGCCCGGCAAAGCGGTCGACGCCTACGCAGGTGCTAGCGCCGCTCGACGTCGAGCACCGTCACGCGCTGCACGCTGATGTGTTGGCGCTGCAACTCGGTCAGATAGCCGCGCTGACCGTTGACGCCGACGTAGTGGTCAACATACAGGCGCAGATTGACCCCCGGCGCGGCCGTCACGAAAGAAATGACCGCATTGGCGTCGTCCACCAAGGCATATTGTGGGCCGCCCACCTTATCGGAGATGACGGGCGACAAACGCCCCACGCCGTCGAAATTGGAAATATCCGCCCGCCGGTCCGGGAAACCGCGCGCAACGGGCATCGCGGCCACCTCGCCGCCGGCCTTCCGCAGATTGGCGTGACGCTGGCGAATGTCATCGAATCGCTCGAGCTTGCTCAGCAGGATGCGCACGTGCCCACGCTCGACGGGCGATTCCGCTTGTTGCAGCAAATCGTTGGCCCGGCGCGTCAGATCATCGAACGACCACACCGAAATGTCCTCGACCACCATGGCCGAGAGGTCCAATTCCAGCCGGGCCAATTCCCGGCCCGCCGACGAAGTCGGATCCAGCGCGGCGGGAGACGAAGTTCCAGCCGAGTCCAGGTCGCGGTGCTCCTGCACGGGCGATTCGGACTCGCTTTGCGAATTCACCAATCGCACGCCATCTTCCTCGGACCGATCGTCGGAGCGCCCGGCGGCGATGTCCGCCGGAAGTTTGCGATCAACGTATTTGGAAAACACCCAGCGAAACTCGCCGGCCGGCGGCGCAATCTTGCACCATGGAGAGTCGGGCTGGGGCGGCTCCAACAGTTCCACTTTCTCACCCCGCTCCAGCCGCACTTGAATCACGTCGCGGACGTCGCTGAAGGTGCTGCCGACTCGGGCGACCACGCGATCGGAATTCACGCTGGCCAGTCCGTCGCGCTCGGGATCCAGGTGGCGTTGCGAAACCCAGGTAAAGCTGCCGGGCGTCGGCCGAATGGCCAGCCAACCGCCCGGATCGTGTCGATAGACCTCGACCATGTCGCCCTGGTTGAGCTTCTCGGTGGGGTAGTAATTGCGGCCCGGCCCGCTGCGCACGTAGACGTCGTCGGCATTGACGCGGGCCGTATACGGCAGATCATCGGCGCGGGCAGCGACACACGTCGTGGTCGCCAACGCCAACATGCATAAACTTCGCCACCGCATTCGCTGCGCTCCTGAGCCGTCGGGGCCCGGAATGACTTCGCTCGACGGTTGTGAAGAACCACACGCAACCCGTGGCGCCGCGCCGGCAAAATGTCCGGTCGCGCACGCCGTGGATTGGCCGCCCTCCGAAGTTTCCAGCCCGCGCTGAAAAATTGGGCCGTGGCTTGTAGCCAATCGCGCCGGCGGGCTCAAGAGCAGTTTGCCGTCATACAACTGCTAGCTGTTGGAATGCCGCAGTTTTTCCATGGTGACGGCGTTGCCACAGTCGTTGTACTCGACGTGGCTCATGAAATTCCGCATCAGCATGATGCCGCGGCCATTGGGAATCTCAATGTGGTCCGGATCGGTGCAGTCCGGCACGGCCTCCGGATCGAAGCCGGGGCCTTCGTCGCTGACGTGGATCCACACTTTGTCGCGCGTGGAGCGGCAAACGACGTGTACGTGCTTCGAGGCATCCAGCCGATTGCCGTGCTTGATGGCATTGACGACGGCTTCTTCCAGCGCCAGGCGCAAGCCGAAGAGATCCCGCGAGGACCAGCCCTCCTTCTCGAGCTTGCCCAACAACTCTTCCAGCACGCGATGGCCTTCGGCCAGTTCGCTGGGGATCGTGCGATCGATGGTCCACGATGCTGGGGGTTGTGACATGTCTTACCGCGTTGCGAATCCGCCACCGATTCTTCGACGGGCGATTCACGCAAGCGCCCGGCCCTGGTAGTAACGCTGCGAAGTGCTCGGCCCCAGTACCGTCAGAAACTGTACCGTCGGAAACTGGAATGTCAGAAGCTGGCCAACGCGTCCGCCTCGTCGTCTTTGATATCAAAAAGTTTATTCAGCTTCGTGATTGCGAAGACTTCGTAGATCTCCGGGCGAATGTTGCTGAGCTTGAGCTTTCCGCCGTGGGCCTTCACCTTCTTGTCGAGCGTGATCAGCTTGCCCAACGCGGCGCTGGAAAGGAACTCGACCGAGGAGAAGTTCAATAGCAGGCTTTTGCGATTGTCTTCTTCGATCAATTGAAAGAGCTCTTGTCCCAATTCCTGGATATTGGCTTCGTCGAGAATCTTTCGGTCGACAAAGCGCACGACGCTCACGTCGCCGACTTCCGAAAGTTGCAAGCGCCGATGAACGGTCATCAAACCTGCTCCTGTGCGAGGTCGCGGCTAAAGGTCTTCACGCGTCTGGAGAAACGCGTCCGGCGGCGGCATTTCGAATCGTTGCTCGAGTGCGCCGTGCCAGCCGACCATCCGACCGGCGACCTCCGAACGCGCCTCTTGGCGCCGTTCTCAATGGTGCCCAGCGGCACCAATTTCGTGTGCCTAACCGGCTCGCCCGCTAGGTTTTCCGGCGAGTCGGCTGCACAAGCTTGTTATCTTAACTGTAGGCGAAACAGTGTCAAGTTGAGCGGCATCTCGTACGCGGCGATGGGCGTAAGAACCTGTTCGTAGTTTGTTTGGTAGTTGGTATTGTTGGGAGGTGGAATTTGGTGGAGGGTTTTGTTGCAAGTCCAAGGAGGGACGAGACATGGCTGGCGAAGCACGGAGTGATCGGCAGCGGCGTGAAGTCGCGGAGTTGGCGAAGGGGTGGGGTAAATTGTTGGCGCGTGAGGTGTTCCCCGACGGCGTGGGGCTGGATGTCGACCTGTTCACGATGGAGGAGATTGCTGTCACCGCTGCCAGGTCACTGGTACGCGGCGCTGTCGAGACCATGACCGGCGATCAGAACGAGGCGCTGGCAAGCGAACATCCTTGTCCCGGCTGTGGCAAGTCGTGCCACTTGGACCACCGCGTTCGGACCGTCCAGGTTCGCGGCGGCACGGCCGACCTGGTGGAACCGGTGGCCCACTGCTCGACTTGCCGTCGAGATTTTTTTCCCTCTGCGTGGGGTACTGAAGATTGACGCGCATGGCTATAGCCCCACGCTGCCGCACCGGATTCTGCTGATGGCCGGCACGGCGGATTCGTGTGAGGCGGCGGCGACGGCCTTGCAGGTGGTCGGTGAAATCGAGATTTCGCCGCGCACGGTCAACGAGCTGGGCGCGCGGTTCGGCGGACAATTGGCACGACAGCGTGATGACCGCACGCGTGCCTATGTCGAGCAGCCCTTGCCGCGTATTGCCACGCGCGTCGAACCGCCTCCGCGTCTGGCCGCCGTATTCTGCGATGGGGGACGGATGCGGACGCGTGCTTGCGGGGGCGGTCACGGGATTCATCAGCCGCACTGGCGAGAAACCAAGAACGCCGCCTTCCACCGCATGCAAAGCGCATCGCACGAGGTGGACCCGCAGCCGGAATTGCCCGCCTGTTTTCGCAATCAGGCGTATGTCGAAAAGCTTGTCTTGGGCCTGAAAAAGGCCAAGAATCCCCCCTCGGAATTGATGCTTGCCGCGGCCCGGAACGAGGTTCCTCAAGCGCTCGATCCGCCGGAAGAGCCGCCAAGCTGGCAGCCCAAGTCGCTCGTTCGCACGTGCGTCAGCTCGCTAGCCAGCAGCGAAGAGTTTGGTCCCCAGATGGCTGCCGAGGCCGACGCGCGCGGCTTCTTCACCGCCGCCAAGCGCGCCTTTCTCGGCGACGGCCAGGCCTACAACTGGACGATCCAACGACGTTGGTTCGAGACCTTCACCCCCATCGCGGACTTCATCCACCTCGTGGAATATCTCTACGAAGCGGCCCAGGCGCTGCACGCCGACCTGACGGCGCGGTGGACGCAGTACGTCGCCTGGGCCCGCGCGTGTTGGCAGGGGAACGTGAAGCAGGTTCTCGAGCAGTTACAAGACCACCTGCGGTTGCCGGGCGTGGGGCGGGTTGCTTCCACCGAGGTCGATCCCCAAAAAATCGCCCAGCGCACGCTGACGTATCTCACCAACAACCGCCCGCGGATGGACTACCCACGCTACCGGCGCGAAGGATTGCCGGTCACCAGTTCGCTGGCGGAGTCGCTCGTCAAACAGATCAGCAAGCGCGTCAAGGGAACCGAAAAATTCTGGGACGACGGCCCTCGCGGGGAGGCCATCCTGCAAATCCGCGCGGCCGTCATCTCCCAAGACCACCGCCTGACGCGATTCCTCCGAGACCGCCCGATTTCCCCCTACTCCCCCCGCTGCCGCGACCCCAACCACGCTACCGCCGCCTAAAATACGAACAGGTTCTTACGC
>CAVZWY010000031.1:0-76210 GCA_963779015.1 uncultured Planctomycetaceae bacterium
GTCAACGTCGGTGGCCTGGGAGACGCCGGCGTCGTCAGCCGGCTGGGAAGCGTTTTCGGCTTGCATCCGTTGGCGCTCGAAGACGTCCTCAACCACCACCAACGCGCCAAGGTCGAGCCCTACGAGGAGCAAGTGTTCATCGTCGCCCGCATGCTCGAAGGGGGCCACAAACTCGAAAGCGATCAGCTCGCAATCTTCCTGGGCAAGCGGTTCGTGGTCACCTTCCAACACACGCCGGGCGACTGTTTCGACCCTTTGCGCCAGCGCATCCGCCAAGGGCACAGCATCTTGCGCAACGCCGGGCCCGACTACCTGGCCTATGCCTTGCTCGACGGCGTCGTCGACTCCTACTTTCCCGTGCTCGAACAATTCGGCGAGGAGATTCAATCCCTCGAAGACGCCATCATCGAAGATTGCAATGCCGACATCATCTCGCGCATCCACGAAGTCAAGGGCAAGCTGCTCTCGCTGCGGCGGGCCGCCTGGCCGCTGCGCAACGCGCTGCACATTCTCATCCGCGATCCCATTCCCTGGGTCACCGACGACACCCGCGTCTATCTGCGCAACTGCGCCGATCACACGTTCCAGATCATGGACCTGGTCGACACCTATCGCGAACTCACCAGCGACCTGATGGGCCTGTACCATTCGTCGCTCGCCAACCGCATGAACGAAGTCATGCAGGTGCTGACCATCATCGCCACGATCTTCATCCCGCTCACGTTCATCGTGGGCGTCTACGGCATGAACTTCAACCCCGGCGCCTCTCCGTGGAACATGCCCGAGCTGAACTGGTACTGGGGCTATCCGGTGGTGTGGGCCGTCATGCTCGTGATCGCCGGCGGGCTCTTGCTGTTCTTTCGCCGCAAACACTGGCTGCCCTCGGGCCACCGAAGACCACTCCATCCAACCAACGGCTCGAGCGATGGAAATGGGGACAGCGACGGCAATGGAAACGTCGGTGAGCGTTAGCTGAAACTTCGCGCGCGGTCCGTTGCCGGCATCCGGCTGCGATATTTGACCTCTATGAGACCTTGCGATGACCGTCGACGGCACGCCGAAGAGCCAAAGCCACTCCACGCTCTATATCGTCGGCGCCATCGTCGTGGCGGTGATCGTGGCCGTTGTCGGACCGGCCCTCTTTGGCGAACGCTGTCGGCCCATCATCTCCGTGTTTGACGTGGGCGGTGAGATCTTCCTGCGGATGTTGCAAATGGTCGTCGTGCCGCTGGTGATGGCCAGCGTGATGAGCGGCATCCTGGGCTTGGGCGACGTGCGCAAACTCGGACGTCCCGGCGCGTATGCCGTCTCCTACTATATGAGTACCACGGTGCTGGCCGTCGTCACGGGGCTGATCGTCGTGAACGTCGTCAATCCGGGCCGGGGCATCAATCCCGCGCTGGTCGAAGACGCCCGCAAGCAAGGCGAGCAAACGATCGCCCACGTGGCCGGCCAGGCCGATGGCCGTACCATTCAGTGGCACAACGTCACGGGCGACCGGGCGGCCGCGGCCGGCGAAAGCAAGAACTCTGCCGTGCCACGGGCGTGTGGAGCGTGCGCATTGCGATCGACCAGGTTGGCCGTGCCCGCTCGTCCGCCACGGCACGCGTGCAATGGAGCGCCGACGGCAACGCCTTTCACCCGGTGCCCAACGGCGAGTTCGTCGCCGGCACCACGCCGGGTATCTACACCACCACGCCCATCATCCCGCTGCCGGCAGAGGCCCGCTATGTCCGCATTGCCTTCGAGCCCCAGGTCGGTGGCGCCGGAAGCGTCATCGAAGCCTATCTGGTTACCGGTGCGCCTTCGATCGGTCAAATCTTTCGCAACCTGGTGTTGATGCTCTTTACCAACAACCTGCTCGGCTCGATGGTCGAAATCAACCTGCTGCCGCTGATCGTCTTCAGCATCGCCTTCGGCGCCATGCTGACCACGCTGGGCAGCCGCGCCGCCACCATCACCGATCTGGTGGTCAGCATCAACGACGCGTTGATGAGCTTCATTTTGTTGCTGATGAAACTGGCGCCGGCCGGCATCTTTTGCCTGGTGGCGGCCCGCTTTGCCAAAGCGCAGATGGACGGACAGTTCCTGACGCTTTTGCAAACGCAAGCCTGGTACATGACCAGCGTGCTCACTGGGCTGGCGATTCATGCCGCCGTGACATTGCCGCTTTTGTTGTGGATCTTCACGCGCCGCTCGCCCCGGACGTTCGCCGTGCAAATGTCACAGGCCATCTTGACGGCCTTTTCGACCGCCAGTTCCACGGCCACGCTGCCGGTCACCATGGAATGCGCCGAACTGCGGGCCGGCGTCTCCCGCCGCTCGACCGAGTTCGTGCTGCCACTGGGCGCCACGATCAACATGGACGGCACCGCCTTGTACGAAGCGGCGGCCGCCATCTTCATCGCCCAGGCCTACGCGCTGGTCGACCCGGCCTTCGCGCTCACTTTCGACAAGCAAGTCGTCATCGCGGTCACGGCCACCCTGGCCGCTATCGGCGCCGCCGGCATTCCCGAGGCCGGGCTGGTGACTATGCTCATCGTGCTCAACGCCGTCGGGCTGCCGCTGGAACTGATCGGCCTGATCCTGCCCATCGACTGGCTACTCGACCGCTTCCGCACCGCGGTCAACACCTTCGGCGACTCCGTCGGAGCAGCCATCGTCGACCGGGGATTTGCGGAGTGACACTGGCGGTACGTCGCTCGGCCGGCGCCACCTGCACGCCGTGATGGTCAATTTGTCGGCCCCTCCGATTGATTCAACGAGATGATAAGGGCAGCGACGTCAGCCAGACCACTCGACGCCCGCCATGAAAATCGTCTAAAACACCGAGCCGCGCGGAATCCGGCGTCGAACGTCGCTACCAAATCGACAAACCAGTGTACACGTTCCTCAAATTTCAAGGCACTTCATCATGGCCGGCCTGCTCACGAAGATCTTCGGTCCCAAGTGCACGAGGTGCCACACCCGCCGCACGCGGCAGCAGGTTCATGGTCAACCGGTTTGCCAGCGCTGCCAGATCGAGCTGCAAGCGGAGGGCGAAGTAAAAATGACCTGCCCCAAATGCGCAGCCACGATGACCAAGCAAATCGAGCAAACCGTCGTCTATGACAAATGCCCCTCGTGCGGCGGCGTGTGGCTCGACAAACAAGAGCTCGAAACGCTCGTCAATCTCGCCACCGCTACCGGCCAGGCGTCCGGTCAGGCCACAGGAGTCATGATGGGCATGATGATGGCGCCGAATCATCATCACCATTGATGTCTGGCAATAATTGCACGACGAGTGCGTGCCCTAGCTCGGCGCCAGGCGCTCGCGCAGCGCCTCGAACTCGCGCACCAGCGTTGCCTCGATCTCCACGGGATAACCCGGCTGCACCGTCTGCAAGCTTCGCAACGCCTCGGGCAAACTGCTCAACTGACGCGCGGCGTACACTCGGCTCGCCTCCAACGAAACACAGCCTTCCGCTAGCCGCTGTCCCCCGCGCATCACGGGCACGAGCAGTCGCTCTCCCGGCAAATTGGCGTCCGCCTCGGCCAGCACGTCGTGCGTGAACTTTCCGTCGCGCATCTGCCGAAACACCTGCTTGGGCCGAGGATAGATGATCTTGCTCGACGGCAGCTTGGTGCGCGGCTCTCCTTCGTACTCCACCAGCTTGTAGGCCATGTCGACCGTCGGCGCGTTGGCGCTCACCGCCAGCGCCGTGCCCACGCCGTAGCTGTCGATCGGCGCGTCCTGCGCGGCGAATCGGGCGAGCTTGGTTTCGTCGAGTCCGCCGGAAGCCACGATCCGCACGTCGCGCATGCCCGCCTCGTCCAGCAGCTTGCGGCTTTCGCGGGCAAGCTGCAGCAGATCGCCCGAGTCGATCCGAATGGCGTCCACCTGAAACGCTTCGCCGAGTTGCCGGCGCAGTGCGATCACTTTCTGCACGCCGCGCAACGTGTCGTAGGTGTCGACCAACAGCGTCGTGTGTGGAAAACTGGCGGCGAACTTCGCAAACGCCTCGGCCTCGTCGGCATGCGATTGAATGAAGCTGTGCGCCATCGTGCCGACCAGCGGGATGCCATATTGCCGTCCGGCTTCCACCAGCGACGTGGCGGAGAATCCCACCAGGTAAGCCGCCCGCGCCACCGTCACCGCGCCATCCATGCCATGCGCCCGTCGAGCGCCAAACTCGAACACTTCGCGACCATTGGCCGCCAACACCACGCGGGCGGCTTTGGATGCCGCCAGGCTGGCGAAATGAAGCTGGTTCAGCACCAGCGTCTCGATCAATTGCGCCTGCGCAAGCGGCGCGACAACCCGCACCAGCGGCTCATAGGGAAACACCACCGTCCCCTCGGGCACGGCATGCACGTCGCCCGTGAAACGAAAGCCAGCCAGATACTCGAGCAACGAATCGGAAAAGATCCGCTGCGTTTGCAAAAAGTCCAGATCGCGCTTCGTGAACGCCAGGCATTCCAACATGGCCAACAGCGGCGCCATGCCGGCGGCCATCATGAAATTCCGATGCTCCGGCAGCTCGCGAAAGTACAGCTCGAAAACGGCCGCACCGTGCATGCTCTCGCGCACGTACGAGTCGACCATCGTCAACTCGTACAGATCGGTGAACAAAGCCGCGGGCGCCGCGCGAGGGTCGCTGTCGTCGTTGCTCATAGGCCTATCCTAATCCAGGATCGCTCCGGCGGCTTGCATCTCGAGCAGCGCCGCGCGGCCTTGCGCTGCTTCGATGGGCGCGGTGCCCTCGACCAGCACGTGTACCTCGAAGCCCGCGGCCAGCGCGTCCAACACGGTCGCCCGCACGCACACCTCTTGCACCAGCCCGCCGATCCAAAGTCGGCGCACGCCTTGCCGCCGCATCCGCTCCAGCACGTCGTTGCCCTGGAAGGGCGAATACTGGTCGGCGTTTACCTGAGTGCCCTTGTTCACCACGACCACACCGTCGGGTATTCGCAGCTCGGGACAGAATTCCGCCCCGCGGCTGCCTTGCACGCAATGCTCGGGCCACGGCCCGCCCTGCGCTTGGAAGCTGCAATGATCCGCCGGATGCCAATCGCGCGAAGCGATCACCGTGCAACCCGCCTGCGCCGCCGCGTCCAGCCAGGTGTTCAACACCGCCAGCGTCGGCCCACAGTCCCGCACGGCCAGCACCCCGCCGAGACAAAAGTCCCGCTGCATGTCCACCAAGACCAGGGCATCCCCGCGATCCAACTCGATCGGCGCCATCGAAGCTCCCTTGCGAGTCGCAAGCTATAGTAGCGCAAGCGCTGCGCGTGCCTGAATTGTGGCGAAAAACCGCGCCGGCACAACCTCCGGCCGCGTGCAGCCCATTGGCACAAGAGCCGGACAGTGACGAGGTCTCCATGGCGGATAGCAGCGACAACGAACAACCGCCGCAAGCTGAAACCAGCGAACGGGCCGCCTCGCGAGCCGCGCGCCGTCGCTGCGCGTGAAGTCGCCTTGCCGTGGGCTCACAAGCCGTCGGAGCCATGGCCATCGGCGCCCTGGCGCTGGGAGCCCTGGCCATCGGAGCGCTGGCCGTCAATCGCCTATGGATCAGCCACGCCCGCATCCGCCACCTGAAGATCGACGAGTTGGAAATCAACCGCCTCCGCATCAACGGCCGCGAATTCCGTGGCGACGAGCACCTTCAGTAGAAGAATTCAAACCGCAGGGTCGCAAAGGGCGCGGAGGAAAGGGCAAGGAAATCCATCCGCGGATTGCGCGGATTTCTCAGATGGGCAATTGGTGCGTTTGCGAAGGAACCACAACGACACCACGACACCACGAAAGAAATGATCTGAATTCTTCTCGGTGTTCTCCGAGCCCTCGGTGGCGATCCTCCTCGTCCTGATTCCGAATCCCCGTGGCGTCTGCAACACAGTTATCGCGTCGTGTCGTCGTGGTCCGACGTTTCGACCGACGAACTAAGCACGCCGGCGCGAGGCTTTGCGGCGCTCGGTCTCGCTCAAGATGGTCTTTCGCAAGCGGATGCTGCTAGGCGTGACTTCGACCAGTTCGTCGTCGTCGATGTACTCCAGCGCCATTTCCAGCGTGAGCACGCGGGGTGGCTTCAAGAGAATGTTGCGGTCGCTGCCGCTGGCGCATGTTGGTGAGTTTCTTTTCTTTCGTGGGATTCACGGCCATGTCGCCGGTACGGCTGTTCTCTCCGACGATCATCCCTTCGTACACCACATCGCCGGGCCCCACGAACATGTCGGCACGTTCCTGCAGTCCGTCGAGGCCGAACGCCACGGCCTTGCCCGAGGTCATCGACACCAGCACGCCGTTGGGCCGCCCGCCCAGGTCGCCTTCCATCGGGCGATACGCCTCGAAGCGATGGTGGATGATCGACGTGCCTTGCGTGGCGTTGAGCAGCCGCGTGCGCAGGCCGATCAATCCTCGAGCGGGTATGGAAAACAATGCATGCGAATACTCGCCGCGGTTGTTCATCTCCACGAGCTTGCCGCGACGTCCGCCCGCCAGTTCCATCACCACGCCCAGTTTGTCGTGCGGCACTTCGACCACGAGCGACTCGAATGGCTCCTGCGTCACGCCGTCCTGTTGATGCAGAATCACCTGCGGTTTGCCGACCGAAAGTTCATATCCCTCGCGGCGCATCGTTTCGATGAGCACGCCCAGGTGCAACAACCCTCGGCCCGATACGGCATAAGCGTCGGAACCGGTGACCGGTTCGACGCGCAGCGCCACGTTGCGTTCCAGTTCGCGATACAGTCGGTCGCGCAGATGCCGGCTGGTGACGAACTTGCCCTCGCGGCCGGCTAGCGGCGAGCTATTGATGGTGAAAATCATTTGCAGCGTCGGCTCGTCGACGCTCAATCGCTCCAGTGCCCTGCGATGCTCGACGTGACAGATCGTGTCGCCGATCTCCACGCCTTCGAGTCCCACGACGGCCACGATCTGGCCGGCGTCGGCCTCATCCACCTCCAGCCGGCCCAACTTGTCGAACTGGTGAACCGATGCCACTTTGCAAAGCGATTCGCGTTCGTCCGATTGCATCAGCGCCACTTGCTGTCCCCGGCCGATTCGTCCGGCGAAGATGCGCCCCACGGCAATGCGGCCCACGTAGTCGGACCAGTCGAGCGTGGTGACCAGCATCTGCAAGGGCGACTCGGCATCGATCTCCGGACCCGGAATGTGCTCCAGCACCATGTCCAACAGCGGCTGCATCGTGCCCGAGCGTTCGTTCGGGTCGGTCGTGGCATAGCCGTCGCGTGCGCTGGCGAAGATATAGGGAAAGTCGGCCAACGTGTCGTCGGCGCCGAACTCGAGAAACAGTTCGAGCACTTCGTCCAGCACTTCCAACGGACGGGCGTCGGGCCGATCGATCTTGTTGATCACCACCAACGGCTGCAGCCGGCATTCAAGCGCCTTGGACAAGACGAACCGCGTTTGCGGCATCGGGCCTTCGGCCGCGTCGACCAGCACCAGCGCACCGTTGGCCATGCGCAGCACCGCGCTCCACCTCGCCGCCGAAGTCGGCGTGACCCGGCGTGTCGATGATGTTGATCTTCACGCCGTGATACGGGATGGCAATGTTCTTGGCCAGAATCGTGATGCCCCGTTCGCGCTCCAGGTCGTTCGAGTCCAGGATGCGCTCGCCCTGCAACTGGCTGTCGCGGAACTCGCCGCTTTGGCGCAGCAGGCTATCGACCAGCGTGGTTTTGCCGTGGTCGACGTGGGCGATGATGGCAATATTACGAATATCGTTGCGACGCATGGGGTTCCGGCGAGGTCGGGAGCAACTAGGGAGGGGCGGCCAGAGGGGACTCGGCGGCCGTCAAGTGGATATTGTAGTCGAGCAACCCGGTTTGGAGTAGGTGGGGCAGCAAGCGAACCGCTAGCACACGATCGCCGCCTTGCCTGGTCGCTCCTGCCTTCGCAGTCTTTGCAGGCACATTGCCCGGATCGCCCGGATCACGGGAAATCTTGAGCGAATCGGCTCCTCAGGAAAACTTGGCTCAATCCACATAGTTTGCCAACCGATAAGAGAGACCGAAGTCCCTACAGATTTTCCTCCGGACAGGTCTCTGCCATGGCAAGTCGATTCGTCCCCTTCAGCCTGATCGCACTATGCGGCGCCCTAGTCGGCGCACGCGCCGCGCAAGCCCAAGAAGAAAGCAACGCGCCGCCGCGGCCGCTGCCGACCCTGAGCGAGCGATTGCAGCAATTCCGCCAGGACCTGATGGGCGGTTACGTGGACGCCGATGAAGCCGTGGCGCCGGAAGACGTCGAACCCGAGGCCCCCACCAAACCCGTGGGAGCGCAATACACATCGTCCGTGCCGTCAGCCGGGCGCAAGATTGGCCTGTCGCGCTCGGCGCCGCGGCATCCGCGATCACCCGCGCCCAGTCAACAGGTCTCCGAGAATCCACCCGCGCCGGGCGCGGTATCGCGACTGCCGAATCCACCGCAAACCGCGCCGCAGTCCGCCGGGCCGGTCGCTCGACTTGGCACCAGCCGCTTGGAGCAACAGACGGCGCGCAAAGCGCGTCCGACGCAGCCGCCGGTCACGCCCGAGCCGATTCCGGCGCCGACCGATCCGCCAACGGTGGCGGACGACGCCTTCGGCCCGCCGGTCGAAGAGCCGCTGGTTGAAGAAGCCCCGATGTTGGCTCAGCCCGCCGTGGAAACGATCGAGCCGGTCAGGTCGATGAACGAGCCGCGCGTGGCCCGAGCAATCCCTCGTGCCGATCTGGCGGCGCCAACGCAAGAACCGTTGGTGGCCGACAGTTTCGCGGTCGAGGAGCAAGACATGGTGCTGATGTTGAACAGCCCCGTCTTGAGCGTCGAAGCCGCTGGTCCGCGGACGGTGCGCGTCGGCCAGGAGGCGGAGTTCATGGTCAAGATTCACAATGCGGGCACGGCCGCCGACAATGTGGTCGTGACGGTCGACATCCCGGAACACGCCGAGGTGGCCGCAGCGCATGCCTCGTCCGGCGCGGTTCCTGCCGCAAACAATGCCGGGCGCACGGACCGCTCGAGTGGAAGATTCCACGCCTCGAAGGCAAAAGCGGAGAAACGCTCAATCTCACGCTCGTACCGCGAAAAAGCGACCCACTGGGTCTGGCCGTGCGATTCAGCTATACGCCGGAAGCCTCCCAGCTTTCGGTGGAAGTGCAGGAAGCCAAGCTCGAGATGGCGGTCAGCGGTCCCAATGATGTGCTGTTTGGTGAGACGAAAATCTACCGGCTTACGCTCTCGAACCCCGGCAACGGCGATGCCGAGAACGTCGTTATCACGCTCTTGCCGGTGGGCGATGGCGGCGCCACGGCCAGCCACAAGCTCGGCACGCTGCGCACGGCGAAAGCCGCAACGTCGAAGTCGAGCTCACCGCACGCCAGGCGGGCTCGATCACGATCAAGGCTCAAGCCTTTGCCGATCATGGGCTGCGCAGCGAAGCCGCCGAACAGGTGTTCGTCCGCCGCGCCAGCCTGCAAGTCGGAGTCGAAGCGCCGCGCGTTACGTTCGCCGGCACCGCCGGAACGTACCGCGTGACGGTCGTCAACTCCGGCGACGCTTCGGCCACCGATGTCAGCGTCGCGGCCATGCTGCCGCCAGACGCCAAATACCTGGCCAGCTCGGCCGGCGGTCAATACGATGCGCAGCAAGGCAAAGTCACTTGGACCGTCGGCGGCTTGTCGCCGGGAACCGAGCGATCGTTCGAGCTGAAGTGCTCGCTGGCAACGCCCGGCGACAATCGCATGCAGTTCGTCGCCTCGGCGGCGGACAATCTCAGTTCTTCGGCCGCGTCGACGACGCAGGTCGAGGCGCTGGCGGATCTGAAGATCGAACTTCGCGATCCCCAGGGTCCGGTGGCTGTCGGCAACGAAGCCGTCTACGAACTGGTGATTCGCAATCGCGGCAGCGCGGCGGCCCACAACGTCGAACTGGTAGCGTTCTTCTCCGAAGGACTCGAAGCCACCGCGGTCGATGGGTCTGGCCACGAGATTGCCACCGGCCAGATCATCTTCAAGCCGATCCTAACAATCGGAGCCGGTGAGACGATCACCTACAAGGTTCACGCCCAAGCTGACCGCGAGGGCCACCACGTCTTCCGTTGCGAGCTGTTCTGCGAGAGCTTGCACACCAAGCTGGCCGCCGAGGAGGCGACGTTCTTCTACGGCAGCGATTCGCTGTCGCCCTCGGCCAGTGAGCAGCCTCCGCGGCAAGAGCCGACACCTGCCGAGCCGGGTGCCCTGAGCACCAGCGACGACGCCCCGCCATTTCCCGAGTGAGGCATCGGCCAGGGCGCGCGAGGCAATTGGGAAAAGTCGCCGGCGCTACCGCGTGTAAAGGATGCCAGCACGCGCCGCGGCCCACCCCTCCGGTCGCAAGCGTTTCTTGCAGAATGACTTAGCGGCTTCGCGGACAGCGGCCACCGAAGGCATAAATGACTGTTTGTCGGTCACGGGCCTTCCGCTATAATCCGCCGCCCCGCACATGGGTCGTTTCTCACCTATCGATTCAAACTCCGTTTCCAGCGGCATGAAGCGCAAGCTGTCGTGGCATCGAGCAACGTTGCTGACTGGGGTGCTCTGCGCGCTTGCCGCGGGCTGCGGCACGACCAAATGGTCGGACTCGCCGCGTACCGCCACCGAGCAGTTGCTCGTTTCCGACGCGGTCGACCGCGCGGTGAGCGAGATCGACTTTAGCCCCTTGGCCGGACGTGACGTCTATCTGGATACGCGGTACATCGTCACCGCGCTCGATCAGAACTACGTCGTCAGCACGCTCCGCCAGCACATGCTGGCCACGGGCTGCATCATTCACGACAAAGCGGAAGACGCCGACTACGTGGTCGAGGTGCGCTCCGGCGCCCTGGGCACCAATCGGCAGGAAGTCCTGCTCGGCATCCCCGCTACCAATTTGCCCACCGCCGGCATGTTGCCGGTGGGCTCTGCTGCCATTCCGGAAATCGCGCTCACCAAGCGCACCAATCAACAAGCAGTTTGCAAGATTGCGGTGTTTGCCTACGACCGCATGAGCGGCCAGCCGGTCTGGCAGAGCGGCAATCGAAAAATTGCCAGCAAGGCCAAAGACTCCTGGTTCCTCGGCGCTGGACCGTTCCAAAAAGGAACGATCTACGATGGCACCGCCTTCGCTGGCGAGAAACTAGCGAGCCCGTTCTCGCGCAGGAAACAATCGATGGCGCAGCCGGCCGTGGCGGTGGAGCGCAAATTCCAGGAAGCGGCTCCGCACTACGCCAGCCCCGGCACGCCCAACGGCGCCGGACGCGTCGCTTCGCTGCCACCCACCGGCGCCCAACGTCCGCCGGCCGCCGAAGACAAGGCTGCGCCCGAGCCATCAGAGAAAGCAGTGTCTCCCAAGGCAATCTACACGCCGCCCCCGGCCGGCGCGCCACCACCGGCGCAGCCCGCGCCGGGACTGCAAGGACATCTGGTGCCGCAGTCCATTCAAGCGCCAGCCAATCCGGCAATGAGTACGGCCGGCGCGATCGAAACCTACAACCTGGCCAAGGGATTCTTTGCCGGACAGGACTGAACTACTACCGGCTGAAGCCGGTAGGTTCGAGGAGAATCGTGGCTACGGACTGAAGTCCTGCGCTCACGATTTGGTAATGCGGAAATTGTCGCCGCCATCGTCAGGCTCAGTGCCTTGTTGTTGGCGGATATATTCTTGGATCACCTCGTCAGTCACGTTGCCGCTGGATGCCACAAAGTAGCCGCGGGCCCACAAATGCCGACCCCAGAACTCTTTTTGCAGATGCTTGAACTCCATCAGCAACTTCCGCGAGCTTTTGCCCTTGATGTACTGCATGGCCTTGCTTGGCGACAGATTCGGCGGACAGGACAGCAGCACATGCACATGGTCGCGAGACACCGAGCCCTCCAAAATCTCGATTTCGTTGGTTCTACACACTTCTCGCACCAGTTCCCGCAGCCGCATTCCGACCGCATCGGCCAAAATGGGCTTCCGATACTTGGTGATCCACACAAAATGGTACTTCAGGTCGAAACGGCTATGCGAACTCGTGCGGTACTTTTCCATCCCCAAATTCTAGCAAACGAAGAACCTAAAGGTTTCGCCTGAAGGCGAGGGTTTTAGACCCATCGCAAGGACAATAAACAACCGCCTGTGCTTGGAAGACGTTTCAAACTGCGGCTGGCAGGGGGCCCGGCGGTTTTTAGACAACTTCTTGGCGTCGTGCTGTGCTCACCGCACCGGCTCGAACGACAGCGGGTCGTCGGAGCGGGGATCTCTGGATGCGCACCGAGACTTTGCCGTCGAGCAGGTCATCGATCACTCGTCCCACGACTTCGGCGCGCCAGCCACGATCCAATAGCGGCGGCTCGGCACGAATGTTGCCCTCGGCCAACGCCAGGCGATATGCCACCAGCTCGCGCACGTCGCTGGCCGTGCCCACGATGCTGGGAGCGACTTCGGCCGTGCGACAAATGCTGCCCAGGGCCGAGGTCAGGAATTGACCCAACACGGACGATTGCGGCTGGACCTCCCGCAGCGGCGAGTCCGGGCAGTCTGCATCCGACAACGCCATGGCTCGGCCGACTGCCGCCGCCAGCTCGGGCAAGCAGCGCTTCAAATCGCCCCGTTCCATGCCGCGCAGGCGCGGATCTGAGCGGGATCGGAACTGCGGCGTTTGGCGAGTTCGACGATCAGATCGTCGCGCAGCACGCGCCGCGTCGGACAGTCTCGGCGCTCGGCCTCGCTCTCGCGCCAGCGCCAAATCTCGCGCACGACGGCCAGGCTGCGTCGCGACAAATTCGACGTGCCCGAAACCTTTCGCCAGCGCTCGCCCGAACGCGTGGCGCGAACGTCGCTCATCCACGAACTCATTTCGGCTTCCATCCAGCCAGTGCGGTTCATTTCCGACAACCGGCGTCGCAGCTTGAACGCCATTTCGTCGAGATAGCGGACATCGTCCAGCGCGTAGTCGATTTGCCCGGCGGTCAAAGGCCGGCGGCGCCAGTCGGTGCGCGTTTCCCCCTTCTCCAGGCGCTTGCCCACGAGCTTGGCCAACAGCGAACCATATCCGGCCGGATATTCGTAACCGACCAGCCCGGCGGCAATCTGCACGTCGAACAAGTCGTACGGCGCCTGGCCGACCTCGCCCTGGCAAAACAGCAACTCCTCGCGGCCGGCGTGGACGATCGTTTGATGGCCAGGGGCCGCTAAAAGCTCCCAAAACGGCCGCACGCTCTTGAGCGGCTGCGGATCGATCACCGCTAGCCGATCGCCCGCGGCCACTTGAATCAAGCACAGCTCGGGCCGGTAGGAGTGCTCGGAAACGAACTCGGTATCGAAGGCGATCGATTCGGCGTCGGCCAGGTTCGCGCACAGCTTCGCCAGCCCGCGATCGGTAGTTATGTGCTCGTAGTCCACTCGTGCAACGATCTCCCAGTCTAGCCAGCCGAGCCGCGCGAAGCCTGCCTGTCGCGCATCCGACGGGGTCATTTTATGGGCGTGCGCTGGAATCCGCCACGTTAAAAACGCATCAACCGACGAGAGATTGCGCGGACGAACTCCGCGGCCCGCCAGGCCAACAACACTTCCGGCGGTGCGTAATCAACGGCGCGTCTACAAGAACAGCCACACGTCAATCGCTAGAATCGGCAGCAGAATCACGCAACTATAGACCATGTATCCGAAGAAACTGGGCATCTTCACGCCCGCCTTCTCGGCGATCGTTTTGACCATGAAGTTGGGTCCGTTGCCGATATAGGTCATGGCGCCCATCATCACGGCGCCGAGACTGATCGCCCGCAACAGCGGCTCGGCCACGCCGGCCATGATGGGCGGCTCCGCGGGAAGCGTTTGAGCCGTCTTGAAGAACACCAGGTACGTCGGCGCGTTGTCCAGCACCGACGACAGCCAGCCCGACGCCCAGAAAAACTTGTGCGGCGTATCGATTCCCAGCGTCGAACCGCGGGCGTTGAGAATCTCAAGCGCCGGTTGCATGGCGACGAAAATGCCGATGAACAGGGCCGCCACCTCGACGATCGCCAGGAAATCGAATTGATTGGCGTCGCGCACGGAGCGCGGCCCCAACGCCAGCGAGACAGCCACCAAAGCCAGTTGCACCATCTCGCGCAAATAGAGCCAAGGGTGCCAGTCCGTACCCACCACGGGCTTGCTCGGATCCAACAGCGCCACCGAGAGGATCACTCCGACCAGTAGCACGGCGTTGGGCCACAAGCCGTAAAACCTCAATGCTCGCACGCGAATCTCGTCGCGCACGATATCGATCTTGGTCTCGCGCCGGTAGTAGACGAAGTGGTCCAGCAGGAAGTAAACGGCCAACAGCGCGCCGTTGGCGAACAGCCAACTGCGCCACAGCGACATCGTCCACAGGAACTCCACACCGTTCAAATAGCCCAGAAACAACGGCGGGTCGCCGATCGGCAACAACAAGCCGCCGCAATTGCACGCCACGAAAATGAAAAATACGACCGTGTGCGCCACGTGCTTGCGCTCGGAGTTGGTCTCCAACAGCGGCCTGATGAGCAGCATCGCCGCGCCCGTGGTGCCAATGAAACTCGCCAGCAATCCGCCACCGGCAATGAAGGAGGTGTTCGTGAGCGAATGGGCGCGCAAATCCCCTTCCAGGCGAATACCACCGCTGATCGTGTAGAGACTGAATAGCAGCGCAATGAACGGAATGTATTCATTGATCACGGCGTGTTCGAGCGTATGCAACGCCAGTCCGACGCTGCCGTTGGGGTGCATCAGCGCCAGATACATCAGCGTGATCAGCCCCAGGTTGCCGGCGACGTAAAACTTGTTGAGATTGCGCTCCCACCAATGCGCCGTCTGTTCCATCAGCGGCAAAATGGCGATGGCCCCCAACAGCAATGTAAAGGGAATGATCGCCCAGAAGTGCGCCACGGGCGTCATCGCGCGGTGATCCGCATGGATTGCGGCCGCGTGAGCAGGCGACGTCCAGCCGCCGATCGTAGCCACGGCGTAGCCGGCCAGAATGACCAGGATCGCCAGGATCACGGGCCGGTGAATATTGGGATTCCCCTTAGCGTCATGCTGCATGCGACGATCGAATCCGCTTGTCTGCCCGTAGCTTGCTCGTCGGCGCAGTGCTCGCCGCCGGCTCGCGCGCCGATACCTCGAATCACACAGCAAACAGAACGCATCAGGTCGATAAAATCAAGGCCGCCCCCCGCTGCGCGCCCTACACGTCGGGCGCGGTGCCGGTCCCTAACGAGAGACAAACCCATCTGCTACATTGATGGCCCTGACAGGCCCGATCTACTTGTAAAGCGAACGACGCACGATGGCTACCGAGGTGTGGTTGCGCACGAACTCACGCGCCTTGTGGTTTGGCATGCTGCCGCCGGCCATCGTCGCCACCGCGGGCCTATTGATGGTCGTTGGCTTGCCGGGCCGCATGCCCGCCACCTGGGTCCGCGCGGTTGGGCTCGTCATGTTGTCCGCGGGGCTGTGCCTGGTGGTGTTGCTGCTCGTGCAGTTGCGCCGGCCACGGCTGGCCTATCGCGACGGCGAACTGTTGGTCTGGCTCGCCCTGGGCGCGCCTGTGCGCGTGCCGATCGACATCGTGGAATGCTTCTTGCTCGGCCAGACGCCGAGTTTGTTGCCTGGCAAGCGACACGAAAACACGGAAACCGCTTCGTTGGTGATACGTCTGGCCGAAGCCGCCACCGAATGGCACCAGCAAGAGGTCAAGCCGCAGCTAGGCGCCTGGTGCAGCGGCTATATCACAATTCGCGGCACATGGTGCGAACCGCTCAACATCGCTCTAGTCAATCGACTTAACGAGCGACTCTCCGCAGTAACGCGCGCCGCGGCAAGCCGTCAGCCCAAATAAGTTGTCCCTGTAAGTTGCATCCTGCCGGTATGACAAAGTTGCTCGTCAGCGTGCGTAGCGCCGCGGAAGCCGCGATTGCCGTACAAGCCGGCGTCGAATTGATCGACGTCAAAGAACCCCTGCACGGCCCCCTGGGGGCTGCCAACCTCGATACGATCGATGCCATCGCCGCGTTGCTCCAAGGGCGCGTGCCGCTGAGCGTCGCCTTGGGCGAGTTGGCCGCAGCCACTGCACTGCCAGCAACGTTCGCCGGTCGCGTGCAGTATGCCAAAATCGGCCTCGCCGGTTGCCGCACATCGCCCGATTGGCTCCAGCGCTGGCAAGCCGCCTTCAAAGCGCTTCCCGCCGGTGTTGCGTCCGTAGCGGTGGCCTATGCAGATTGGCGCACTGCCGGCGCACCACCGCCGGCATCCGTGCTCGAACATGGCATCGCGCTGGGCTGCGGCGGAATGTTGCTCGACACCTACGACAAGACACGCGGCCCGCTGTTCAATCACCTCGGCGACGCGGAGATCGCGCAGTTGACACTGCAAGCGCAACGTCACGGAATCGTAAGCGTGATCGCCGGAGGGCTGGGATTGGCGGAGATCGCCCATGCGCGGCAGCTTGCGCCCGACTACATCGCGGTGCGCGGCGCCGCGTGTAGCGTCCACCGCACCGGAACGCTCGATGCGGCGCGCGTGACGCGGCTGGTGTCTTTGGTTCATGCGGCCGACGCGCCGATCGGCGCCTAGTCGCAGGTTCGAGCCATCGCCCGCAAGGCTCTGGCGATTCTTCATCGAAAGGCTTTACGATAATTTGCTTGACAAAGAGCCGCTGCGCTCAATACTCATGTCTTGCCACGCGTCGCCGCGCAGGGGAGTGTCCGCAGCAATGCGAACGATTCAGCGCGGTCGAGGCCCCACCGGGCACCAATACGTGGAGGTGCGGTTGCAAAGCGACGAACCCACCCATAGCAAGGAGCTGCACTGTGCCGAATACGGTTCTGGAAGCGATTAAGCTTGGATTCTGGGATTTTGAACCCTCGAACGTTGATTCCGATGAATTCCCGGCCTGCGACGCCATGCCGGGCACGGCCGACAAACTGATGACGCTGGCGGAGCGCGTTCGCCTCGGTTTGCCCCTATGGCATCCGGAAGACCGTGCGGATTGCGAAGGAATGTCCGACTGACCGGCGATCGCAATCGCCAAACACGCGCCGATATCAGCCGCGCGGGGCATTAGTTCCCCTCACGCCGGTTTCCAGCTACCATGATGTTCGTCGTGACCGACACCACGACATCGCCCCGACCTTGGGCCTTGTGCTCTGGCCGGCTCGACGACGGCGAGTTCTCCGTCATCTCCATCGTCAAAGGAAACCTGCGAACATGCCCTCGGTAAACATCACTACGCCGCACGCACTCGGCGCCGAAGAAGCGACCGCGCGCCTCAAGTCCCTGTTCGAGAAGCTGAAGGAACGTCACGGCGACAAGGTGAGCAACCTCGAGGAAAGCTGGAACGACAACAAGATGGACTACAGCTTTTCGACCTACGGCTTCAACATCAAGGGCGATATCGCCGTCGAGCCCGACCAGGTGAAGGTCAACGGCAATCTGCCCTTTGCCGCCATGATGTTCAAAGGCAAGATCGAGCAGACGGTGCGGGAAGAGCTGGAAAAGCTCTTGGCCTGAGGGAATTCGCCGCGTGCCGAGCGAATTGTCGCTGGGACGCTTCGCGCGAGGCGGCCCCGTCGCCGCGCGGACTGGGACGAATCGCCACCGTTTTGTCGGTCCGCTCGTACGATAGCGCCGTGTCTTTGAAGATGGCTCGCAGCAGGTCGTCGAGCGTGGCGTCTTTGACGCGCACGGTAATCAACTGATCGGTAGCCACGCCCGCCGCCTTGATGGCATCGCCCTCCCATTGCACGTCGAGATCCAACCGCTCGGCCAATTGCGCGACAACCGCGTCAAGCGCCGTATTTTCGACCGCGAACTGAAACCGCTGCTCGCCCGGAGTGACGGTCGACCGCCGCTTCGGCGGCGACTGGAATCGCCGCTCGGCCAGTTCGTGATCTTCCAGTCGTCCTTCCAGCCGGATTTCGTTGCCGGCGGCCGTCACCCGCGCCTCGGGCAATTGCGCTGCCCAACGGGCAGCTACGCGCCTTGGCATTTCCGCCCACTCGATACGTTCTGGCAATCGCCACGTGCTCAGGCAGCGGCGTCAACCGCAGCCGCCGACCGGCATCCTCCAGCCGAAACGTCAGATCAAACTGCGCGGCCAAAAGCGTCACTCGGTCGATCCAGCTAACCGGCGGCAAGTCCGCCGCGCGCCACAGATCGTGGGGAATCCGCCCGTCATCGAGGAGTTCCACACCGGCCTGCTGCGCCAAATCGGCTGCCAGTTGCCGGGGCTCCGCCAGGTCGTCCCAACTCCAGGAGCGCAGTCGCAGCAATTCCCGCACGCGCTGTTTGTCCAACCTCTTGACGTCGGCCAGTCGCAATGCGGCCAGCGTGCGCAGCTTGTCGGCGATTTTGGCAGGGCCGATGTAAGCCACCGGCCCGAACTGGCAATAGCTCGCATTCAATCGGCTGGCCAGTTCGCCGAGCACTTTGCCCAGCGGCGCATCGCTCGTTGCCAGCGTCACTTGGTGCTGTGGATCGATGCGCCGGTCGAGCAGGATCGCAACGCGCTGCGACTCACTCAGGTTCTTGAGCACGCGTTCCGCCGGTGCATTCGTCCAGGAGAACGTCGCCGGCTCCGCCAATTTCCGCGCAAGCTCTGGGCCCGTCAGCCATGTAGCGGGCGTTGCTGCCGGGCAATCCACCGGGCCGGCCAACAAGGCCACCCACAACGTTGGAGCGCAAATCGACCAGAAATAACGAAAAGGCATGGCAGCCACGATGTTTCGCACCTGGAGCCCGGCAAAGAATTGCGGCCGCAACCGGCCCACGGTCCATTGTGGGTCAAAAACTCTCGCAGGGAAAGGCTGCCGGGCGGTGGCGCGGCCGTCGGTGGCGCGGCCGTCGGGGTTTGGTAATTCGGCCTGGCGTGATTAAACTAGACAGCAGTCAAGGCGATCACACCGGAAACCGTCACGCCAAGAATTTTCCGCCGGCACGCAGCCGCTTTGGGAGACCCTGTCGCAATGAGCAAGCGCGCTCGCACTCCGGCCTTGGACACGCTCTATCACCAGTATCTGGTCGATCAGGACACGGCGCAGTTCGGCCGTCGCGTGCAACAGCAGTACACCGTCGGCTCGCTCGAACGTCTGGCCGTGATCGGCGGCCGCATGGTGCGCCGCGCCGCCGTGCTGGCGGTCGGTCTGCTGGGCGATTACAACTCCAACGCGACGCTGGGGCGCGCTCTGCACGACGACGACCGCGGCGTGCGCATGCTGGCCGAAAGCGGCATCCGCCAACTCTGGTGCCGTATCGGAGCCGCCGAGCACCGCCGACTGCTCGACACGATCGTGGAGTTCAATTCCACGGGACGCTTTGGCGAGGCGATCGACTTGGCGTCGCGGCTCATCGAAAAGGCGCCCTGGCTGGCCGAGGGCTGGAACCAACGCGCCTTGGCGCTGTTTGGCATGGGTCGCCACGCCGAGTCGATTCACGATTGCACACAGACGCTCGAATTGAATCCCTATCATTTCGGCGCGGCAACGGGCCTTGGCCAATCGCACCTCAAACTGAACAACCGCGCCAAAGCGCTGGAGTGCTTTCGCCGCGCGCTGCGACTGAATCCCAACCTGGAAGGAGTCCGGGCCCATGTACTCTATCTGCAGCGCACACTCAAACGGCAGGACTAATGCCGCCGCGCCGTGTTGCGCGGCCGCTTGCAGCGCATCCGCCACGGTCATGCGTGGGTTGAATCGCTGATGACCACCGGCTCGAAACCCGTACTCGTGCTGGGCGCCGGCATCAACGGATGCGCCATCGCACGCGAGTTGCTCCTGAATGACGTTGCCGTGTGGCTCGTCGACAAGTCGGATCTGGCCTGCGGCGCCACGGCGGGCTCCTCGCGGTTGATTCACGGCGGTCTGCGCTACCTGGAATACGGCGAGTTCGACCTGGTCAAGGAATCGCTGGCCGAGCGCTCGCGACTGCTCAGATTGGCGCCCCAGTTCGTTCATCCGCTCAAGCTCTGGATCCCCTCGTCGACCCGTTTCGGAGGTCTGCTGAGCGCCGCTGGCCGATTTTTCGGCTGGGATTGGTGGCCTTTTCCCGCGCCGAAGTCCGGGCGGGGTGTCTCGCTGATTCGCGCCGGGCTGAGCCTGTACGACGCCTACGCCCGCGATCCGCTGGTGCCGCGGCACCAAGTCTGCGGTGTGGCGGCTTCGCAAGCGCCCCCGTTCGACCAGCGCCGCTATCGCTGGTTGTGTTCCTACTTCGATGGCCAGGTCACATTTCCCGAACGTCTCGTTCTGGCGCTGTTGGAAGATGCGCGACAATTGGCCGTGGAAAAGGGGCTCGAGTTTCGCGTGCTCACACATCAGGAAGCCACGCTTCGCGGCGATTCGGTCGAACTTCGCCCGACGCACAGCGCTGCTTGCGACACGCCCAATTCGCTTCATCCGGCGGCCATCGTCAACGCCACCGGCGCCTGGGTTGACGAAGCGCTCCAACGGCTAAAGGTCGACTCGCGACGCCTGATGGGCGGAACGAAAGGCAGCCACCTGTTTACGTTCAACCGAGCGCTGCGCAACGCGCTGGCAGGGCAGGGGATCTACGCCGAGGCGGAAGACGGGCGGCCGATCTTCGTCACACCGCTGGCCAACACCGTGCTCATCGGCACCACCGACGTTCCCATCACCGGTTCGCCGGAGTCGGCCGTGACCACCGATCGCGAGCGCGATTATTTGCTCGAGTCGGTCAACGCCATGCTGCCCGCGGCGCGGCTCACCCCCGCCGACGTCGCGTTTCACACCAGCGCCGTCCGCCCGTTGCCGTATGTGCCGGCCAGCTCTCCCGGCGCCGTCACGCGGCGTCACGCGCTGGTGATGCACGACAATACTCCGGTGCCGCTGTTTTCCGTGGTCGGCGGCAAGCTGACCACCATGCGCGCTTTGGCCGAGCTCACCACGGACACCGTGCTCAAGCAGTTGTCGCTCCCCGTCGTGGCCACGACGCGCGAACGGGCCATTCCCGGCGGCGACGATTATCCGCCGGACCATGCCGCGCTCGACGCCGCCTACGACCGCATCGCACAGCGCCTCGGATTGTCGTGCGCGTCGGTGGCCGCTGTGTGGCAACTATGCGGCACGCGCACCGCGTCGATTTTGGCAGTATCCCCGAGTACCGAATTGCTTCCCGGCACCGATTTGCCGGTTTCGTTTGTTCAATGGTCGATTCGCCACGAATTCGCCACATCGCTAACCGATCTGGTTGAACGCCGCTTGATGCTTCTATACCATCAGCGGCTGACGAAAGCGTGCCTCGAGCGCCTGGCGGATCTGCTGACCGCTGCGGGACATTTGGCCCCTGGCGATCAACCGCATGCCGTCACCGCTGAGGTAGCACGGCTGGCCGCGCATTACGGCAAGCACGTCGTGTAACAGCGGCACTCGTCGAGGCTCGTAGCGACGCGCTGCGCCATTCATCCCATCATCCAGCAAGGCGGACCATGTCGAAACAATTCATTCTCGCGCTCGACCAGGGCACGACGTCGAGCCGAGCCATCCTATTCGGAAACGACGGCCGCTCGCTCGCCTCAGCGCAGCAGGAATTCGAACAAATCCTGCCCACGCCGGGACACGTCGAGCATGATCCCGAAGCGATCTGGTCTTCGCAATTGGCCGTGGCCCAACAAGCGCTCAAGAATGCCAAACTGACGGCGCAAGACATCGCGGCCATCGGCATCACGAATCAGCGCGAGACAACTATTCTGTGGGAGCGTGCCACCGGCAAACCGGTGGCCAATGCCATCGTCTGGCAAAGTCGCATCACCGCCGGCATCTGCGATCGCCTCAAAGCCGACGGCCTCGAAGAGACATTTCGTCAAAAGACGGGATTGGTCGTCGACGCGTACTTCTCCGGGACGAAAATCAAGCATCTACTCGACACCATCCCCGGTCTGCGCAGCCGGGCCGCAGCCGGTGAGATCCTGTTCGGCACGGTCGATAGCTGGCTTATCTGGCGGCTCACCAAAGGCCAGCGCCACGTGACCGACATGAGCAACGCCAGCCGCACCTTGATCTACAACATCCACAAGCTCGATTGGGACGACGAGCTTCTGAAGATCCTCGACATCCCGCGCGCCATGTTGCCCGAGGTCGTGCCTTCGAGTGGTCACTTGGGCGAAGCCGACGCCGAATGGTTCGGCGCTCCCATTCCGATTGCCGGTTGCGCCGGCGACCAGCAAGCGGCCACCTTCGGCCAGGGCTGTTTCGAAGTTGGCAGCGCCAAGAACACGTACGGCACCGGCTGCTTCCTCTTGCTCAACACGGGCCACGAGCCGATCGCCTCGCAAAACAAACTGCTCACCACCATCGGCTGGGGCATGAACGGAAAAGTCACCTACTGCCTCGAGGGCGCCGTGTTCATCGCCGGCGCTGTCGTGCAATGGCTGCGCGACGGGTTGAAGGTCATCGAGAATTCCGTCGACATCGAGCGTCTGGCTGATAGCGTGGAAAGCTCCGACGGCGTCTACCTCGTGCCGGCCTTTGTCGGCCTGGGAGCGCCCTATTGGGATCCATACGCTCGCGGCACCATCGTGGGCATCACCCGCGGCACCACCGCGGCCCACATAGCGCTGGCCGCGATTGAGTCCATGGCATTCCAATCGCGCGATCTGCTGGAAGCCATGCAGCGCGATTCCGGAGTGCGTCTGGCCGAATTGAAAGTCGACGGCGGCGCTTCGGTCAACAACCGCATGCTGCAGTTCCAGGCCGACATCCTGGACGCCACGGTGCGCCGGCCCGAAGTTTCTGAAACGACGGCGCTGGGCGCAGCCTACCTCGCGGGATTGGCCGTGGGTTATTGGGCGAGTCAGGACGACATCGCCAGGAATTGGGCGCTGGATCGCGAATTTGCCCCGGCCATGGCCGCTCTGGAGCGCGACCGACGCTATGCCCAATGGCAGAAAGCCGTCGAACGCTCGCGCGACTGGGAGCCGCATTGAACCGGCAACGCCACGGTAAGCTTTATCGTACCACGGTCTGACTTTGCGTGGCCGCCTGCAGCGTCTCGGCGGCGTAGCGGCGCGGATTCTGTTCGAACCGCTGCCGCGACGCCTCGTTACTAAACAAGTAGACGCGGTTGTCCGAATACACGCCGTACTCTCGCTTGCCCGGCACAAGCTGCTGATTGTCCATGGCCAGCACCGGATCGTTGCCCGAGAGCACCGGAGCGTACTTCTCGGGATTGGCCAGAAACTTTTGCACTTCGTTGGGGCCCAGGAACAAGTACGTACGGCCGCGATGGATCGCTCCGAATCGCGCATCGCCCATCGCCCACTGCTCGCGCTCGACCAAGGTCGTCGGACAGTATCCGTCCAGCGCTAGCGGCGGCGCGCCCGGCGGCAGTTGTGGCGCCGGCGGAGTGTTTGGTTGATAGGCTGCGGCTTGCGCTCCATATCCCACGGCCGCTGGTTGAACCGGAGCCGCGACGGGCGGTTGAACCTGCGGGGCGGCCAGCGGTTGTTGTGCCGTTGCGGCCAGCGGAGGCGCTGCGCCGGGGGCGCCTGGGGCACCCCGCCTGCCGGATAGTGGGCCGGACCAGTTTGCACCGGTTGGCTCGCCGGCTGCGGGAAATATTCGGCATAATGATCGTTGGCCGGCGCTGCCGGCGGCGCGATGGGAGCGGCCCCATACGCCGGCGCTCCGGCTGCTGGCGGAGCGCCCGTCGGCGGAACTCCCGCTGGCGGCGCAGCCGCCACGGCGGGTGCCTGCGGGCCTTGCACGAGCGCCCGATGGCCGGCGGCCGCCTGGTTCATTTGCGCGACGTACTGGTTTGCGGCCGGCGGACTTTGCACCTGCCACACCAGACGCCCGTTGGGCAGCGTGACCACGTCCGTCGGAATACTCGAAACGCCATACAACTGCGCTGTGCCCGGCGACTGGTCCACGTTCAGTTTGACCATCACGAAATTGGGTTCTAGGGCGCTGGCCACCTCGGGCTTGGAAAACACTTCACTTTCCATCCGCGTGCATGGCTTGCAACTGGGGCTCCAGAAATGCACCAGCACCAGACGATTGGTACGCGCTGCGATTTGCTGGGCGGCCTCGAGCGTCGGCTGCCAAGGCATCTGGTCCTGGGCTGCGGCCTGCGACCCAAATACCACCACCGCCAACACTGCCCAAACGAACCCAATTGCTGCCCGCATGACTTGGCTCCCTGCCGAAAACCCACGAGAAACGACAACCCTCCGTGGCGAGTATCGACCACGGCCGCCGTTCCAGTTGTGTCAATCTTGCCGATTAGCGAAAGATTGCGGCCCGCCGAGACACGGCTTGTGGGGAACTGCAAAATCTAGGCAGTGAAGGACGCCCCCGGGCGCCGACCACCACCGGCGCCGTTTGAAATTGCCCGCCAAACGTTGGAAAATCGGCAAAGTTCGCAGGCGTTACAACCGACATAGCGTTCAGGGCCGATGAGCGTGCAGGCAAAACTTGCCTAGACCGCCGGGATATTGTCCAGGAGTCGCTTGACATCGGTCGAGAGATGACTATGATGTGCGTAGTTTAAGTCTGCCACGCAGGCAGGCGCCATGGCCCTTGATTTGAATCTTCAGGGCCTCCCCGGGCTTGGTTTTCCGGGGGGAAAGTGTAAACGCTTCTTGAGCTGGACGTCCCGCTCGCCCGTACCGGATTGGCTGCCGTGATGGTCGCCTCGCTTGTTACCCCCGGCGGCTTTGTGGGACTCGCTCCGTAGAACTGCGCCAAAAACGGCGCACGGATCAAGAACGTTCCCTGGCGTGCTGTTTGTATGCGATCTGCTTGTTAGGTGTTACACGATTCTCGCCACGGGGGCGCTTTCCTCCGGGGTGCGAATTGACTTCTAGGAAGGGCATTCGGCATTGAGGCTGAAGGTGCCACTTTATCATTTTCGGATCGTAGTGCGCACATGGAATCCCTGCGCCCATTCGATCTCGCGCATCCTTTACCAGGTGAAAGATGGGTAAGCGCAAGAAGGGTCGGGCTCGCGGACGGGGCGGTGTCGGAGGCCATCCCGGTGGCGGCGGCGGCAGCCAAAACATGAATGGACGCTCTCGCGGTCGTAATGACCACCGGCGGTACCGGGGCGACTCGGGCGGAGGCCCCCAATATTCTGACAACGAACCGCAGGCCGACAGTGGCGAACCGGGCGTGATCGAACCGGGACAGGGCGTCCTCGAATTGCATCCCAACGGCTACGGCTTCCTCCGTAATCCCAAGACCAACCTCCTCCGCGAGCGCAGCGATCCCTTCGTGCCCGGCACGATGATCGAAAAGTTTCGCCTCCGCGAAGGCGTGCTCATCAACGGCCTGGTGCAACAGGCCCGCAAGCAGCAAGGTCCGCGGCTGAAAGAAATCGTCGACGTCGACGGCATCAAGCCCGAGGAATACGTCAACGTCAAGAGCTTCGACGAACTGACGCCGATCAACCCCGAGAGCTGGCTCCGCCTGGAAACCGGCGCGGCGCCGTTGAGCACCCGCGTGATGGACCTGCTGACGCCGCTGGGCAAGGGTCAGCGAGCGCTGATCGTGGCTCCGCCGCGTACCGGCAAGACGTTCCTCTTGCAGCACATTGCCAATGCCATCGCCACGAACTATCCCGAGTTGACGTTGATCATGCTGTTGATCGACGAGCGGCCCGAGGAAGTCACCGACATGCGGCGCTGCGTCGTGGGCGACGTGATCGCCAGCAGCCTGGACCGCGACGTGGAAAGCCACGTCCGCCTGTCGCAGTTGGTCGTCGAGCGTTGCAAACGACTGGCCGAGATGGGCAAGGACGTGTTCTTGCTGATGGACTCCATTACCCGCATGGCCCGCGCCTTCAACAAGTGGGTGGGCAACACCGGACGCACGATGTCCGGCGGTGTGGATATCAAGGCGCTCGACATTCCTAAAAAGCTGTTCGCCACGGCCCGCGTGTTCGAAGAAGGCGGTTCGCTCACCATCGTGGCCACCGCGCTGATCGACACCGGCAGCCGCATGGACGAACTGATCTTTCAGGAGTTCAAAGGCACCGGCAACATGGAACTGGTGCTCGACCGCAAGTTGGCCGACCGCCGCGTCTGGCCTGCCATCGACATTTCTCAGTCCGGCACGCGCCGCGAAGAGAAACTGCTCGAGCCCGACACCTTGCACGCCGTGAACATGCTGCGTCGCACGCTATCCACCATGCACCACGTCGACGCAATGGAACAATTGACGAATCAATTGGGCAAGTTCAAGGCGAACCAGGAATTCATCAAGCTGATCAGCGGCGTTCGTGCGGAATAGCACTCTCGTCGGCCATCAGTTCGGCTCGCCGCACCCGACCAATCACCACCGAGCGGTGCGCTTCGTCGCGCTTGACCGGGTCGCACGGTACTTCGGCGATCTTCTCCCATGCAAAGGGCAGCACGCCCGGTGTGTGCGCACCAGCCGGTCGTCGTTGCCGGCGCGGTCTTCCGGGGTGTCTCCCGGGCGATGATCGAAACAGAAGTACGTCACGCCCTCCGGCAGGTCTTCGGCCGTCATGGGCCACGAGACTTGCTGGATTGGCGAGTCGTAGCTGTAGGCGAAGCGGTGATAGACGCGTCCCAGGCTCACCAACTCCCCCTCGTCGGGAAGCTGCTGCTTGATCTCGGCGATCACTTGCGCCAGGTCATTGCCGCCGCTTATTCGCACGTTGAGCGCTGCGCCGGCAAACGCCAGTCCCACCAGCGCCGCGATGGTCACCACGGCCAGTGGCGCATGGAATCCGCCTTGCCGTTGCGCCAAAACGAACATGACTCCCGCGCCGAGCGTCGTGAGGATCATCCAGGCGACAAGAAACACGGTCGGCTGACGCGTCGAGTCCCAGGTCAGCGCCGGCGCGACAATTTGCGACCGCTAGTCCCACACCTCCCACCAGCGCCGCCAAGGCCAGCCCACGAACGAAACGCCGCCAATGCGCGACCTCCGCACGCGCGGCTCCAACGGCCGCGCACTGTTCGGCGATCAGCCCAATCACAACCGCCAGGCAGGGATACAGCGGCATGAAATAACGCCCCCGCGCCCCGGCGGCGAACCACACGGTCGGATAGGTCACGGCCAGCGCCACCACGACAAACTGCACCTGCGGCCGCCCGCAGGCAATCGAGCGACGCACGTTGGGCGTCACCAGTGCGAACAACAACAGCGACCACGGCATCATACAGCCCAGCGTCTCGAAAGGATACTGGGCGACGTGCACCAATAGCCCATTGAGCGAGAAGCGATCCTGGGCGAGCCCGGTCCATACGTCATCCAAGGCATGCCACGCATCGTGGGCAAACGGCACCAGCCAGGCGCCCACGATGCCGCCAAACACGGCGAGCCCAAGTGCATGGCCCGGCGATACCAGCCATCGCCAGTCGCGCCGCAGGACCAGGAACGCGCCCGTGGCCGCCATGAAGTAGACCGGCGCCTGCAAGCCCTTGGTTAACGCTCCCAGCGCCGCCAACGCGTAGCCGGCCGACCACACCAGGGCTTTGGAGCGCCCTGCAAGTAGCCTGCGTGCCACACCAGCAGCGAGCCACCGACGAACAACGCGAATAGGGCTTCCGATTCGCCGAGCCGCCCAAGTTGCATCACCTGGACCGAAGTGGCATACGCCGCGGCGGCCGCTAGCGCGGCAAATCGCGTCGCCCAACGGCGCACATAGCCGTAGATCAGCCACGTCAGCAACAGAGTCGCCAGCACGCTGGGCAACCGCACCGCCACCAGATCAACTTCGCCGCGCGCCAGTCCCACCAGAACCATGGCCCAACTGCCCAGCGGCGGCCGCTCGGCGAACAGGGCGCCTTGCTGGCGCGGCATGATCCAGTCGCCCGTGGCAATCATCTCGCGCGCGGCATTGGCCCAACGCGACTCTTCGCCACAGATGGCCAGCGCCGTCAAACGCGAAAAATAGACGCCCAAGACCAGCAGTCCCAGCGCGACGAGTTCCCACTCGCGCAAGAACCGGGGCGAAGCAGCCTTGTTCGTTTTGTCCGTGAGAAAACCTGGTTCGCTCATGACACGTCGGCCCACTAGCCCATCCGCTGGCGGGTTAGCGGAAGATGCGAAAAAACGGGCCGCGAAGGGTCGCAAAAGCAAGCCGCCAAGGCAAGACCGATTTGCCCGCCGAATGGCCCCCGCGGCGGGGTCATTTCTAATGGTGGACAACAGCGCAGCGGGCGCACAACTAGGCACCTCGCCAGCCGTGGGCTAAAATTGCAAAGGTTTTCGCGGCGCGGCAAGGACCAGCATCCCAACGGCGCGCCCGGAGGGTAAGCGAATGGCTAGCGGCCACACTGGAAATGTGGTGCCGGGTAACCGGTTGCGGGTTCGAGTCCCGTGCCCTCCGCTCTTCACTTCTTGACGGTCGACCGTTGGCGGACCGTCGCGCGGGTCGGCTTAAGGTTTTACGCAGGCATCGATCACCCCCGGCTGGGGAAGCCGTTTCCGTGCCCGCCGGCCGTCACGGCGCGTCGTACCGGTTATGCCGGCGTTGACGCGCCAATTGCCGAGTCGATTCCCGCGCACCCGCTTGTGCGTAGCCTATGCTTGCGAGGTTGTGCCACCCTCTTGTTGGGCAGAACAAGGAAACACACAGATGACGATCGAAGTCGCCGACCGCACTCCCATTGGACTGGCGGTCTACGAAATCCTGCGTGAAGCGCGTGCCAATGAAAAGTTGGAATGCCGCGACACCGTTCGCTATTCGTTTTTTCGGCCCGTGGTTGTCCACGTCGGCTCGTTCTCGTTCTCGGCATTCAGCCGCGAGGTCTCCGAGATTGGCATCGGGCTGTTGCACAACGTTGACCTGCCGCAAGGCCCGGTCGATGTCTGCATCCCCACCGACCAGGAATATTCGGTGCGCATCCGCACCGATATCCTCTGGTGCTCCCCCATTGTCGAGGGATGGTACATCAGCGGCGGCAAGTTCATCGACATTGCCGGCATCCGCACGAACGACGCAACCGCCTAAGTTCCGTCTCTGACGGCCTGCCCCCACGGCAACCCTCTCCGCGCCCGCACAAGGCGTTGCGCGCCCCTGACGGCTTACAGCCGCGACATTTCGCCGGGCGCGGGACGTTGCGCTCGATCTTGACGGCCCTGCCACGGTAGCCAAATCCGCGAACTCGTGGCACAATCTAGTGAAATTGGCGAAGTGTTCTGCACCAATGGTCCGATTGCGCGATCGACGTGCGTGGCAGCCGCGCGCTTGTGCATCGGCCGAGGAGCCGTGCCATGGCTGTCGCCGTCAAACCTGCCACCAGCAATACGCGGTCGGCCGCGCTGGTCAACGTAGCCGATCGCAACACGCTCGTCTGGTGGGCTCTGCTGCTGGTCTCGGGGCTGTTGGCCGTCTTCGTCACGCCCTGGGGCGGCCTGTTCTGGCTGGCGGCGCTGGCCGTCGACGACGTCTTGCTCTACGGCCTGGGCAAGTCGCTGTTGTTCGACTCGCAGTTGCGCATGCGCCGCAACTACCAGTGGATGCACAACATGTACGACAACACCACCGGCAGCGGTCGCGACCTGGGGTTCAACCTCGTGGTGAATGGCGAGCTGTCGCAGCGCGCCAAATACGAGCACATGGCCCGCCAACTGCAACTACGGCCCGGCATGGCCATCTGCGACGTCGGCAGCGGCTATGGCGATTGGTTGAAGTACTGCCGCGAGGAACTCGGCTGCGAAGCCGTCGGCATCAACATCACGCCCGAGCAAGCCCACTATGCCCAGCGAGAATACGGCCTGGAAGTACATCTGGCCGATTGGAAAGACGTGCTCACCGACCGCAAGCTTCAGGCGCAGCTCTACGGACGGTTCGACGCGGTGACGTTCATGGACACGGTCGAGCACTATGTGAGCATGGAAGACCGCCGCGATCTGGCCAAACAGGAGCGGATCTACTCGGAAATGTGCCGCTTCGCCAGCGAATTGCTCAACGAGCGATCCCCCTCGCAGCGCGTATTTATTTCGTGCCTGCACCAAACGCGAAAACGCCGGGGCTGGAGGTTCTATTGGCACTCCTACTTTATGGACAAGTTCTACTCGGGACACTATCCCTTCGTCGACGAGGGACCGCTCAAACTTTGCGAGCCCTGGTTCGAGGTTCTGAAACTGGAAGACAAGACGGAAGACTATCGGCTCACGGGCGTGAGAGACCGCCAGCACTTTCAAGCGGTCAAGATTCGCCTGACGCCACGAAAGCTGGCTTACGCCGCCGCGCTATTGCTGCTCGACCCGTTCGTCCTGCACCGCTTGCTCTACTACGGCCAGGACTCGTGGATGTGGTTCTATGGCGACGATCCCTACAACGACCTCTACGATGCCAACTATCGCCGCGGCGTCAGTTGGGTGCTGTTGTACTGGATCACGCTGGGTCGCAAACGCGGCGCAGAGAACCGCACGACGGATGCCACCGTCTCCGCGTGAAGGCTCAGCGGCCTTTGTCCGGTCAGTTGACTCCGCGATCCGCCTGCGTCGGTTTTGACACGAATCCGTCCGACATCGCGGCGCTGCGCGTCATTTCAGCATCAGTTGCGTGCCTTGCTCCGTGCTTTGGGCATCGAGCGTCTTTTCCGCTAGCAATTCGCTCACTTGCGGATCGATGGCCAGCACGGTTTGATCGGCGTGCGCCAGCGTGATGTCGCCGGGCTTCACTTCGCTCACCTGGATGGCGAGACCTTGTTCCGAAGGAACCAGTCGCACGACGGCCTCACTCGGTCGGTCCGCGAGCAATTGCACCAGACAGGTGCCGGCCGATTCGGTCATGGTCAACATCGCATCACTCCTTTGCAAAAAGGATGGCACGGCAATCTCGCTTGCCGGCGAAACACAAGCGCCAGCCCGTCGGACGCCGCGGCGCATGACGACATACGGCCGCCCGCCACGCTTTGGCTGGCAACTAGGCCATTTGGCAACTAGGCCATTTGGCAACTAGGCCATTTGGCAACTGGGCTATTTGGCAACTGGGGTATTTTTCGACGCAAGTGTCGCGGGACAACCCAAAATCCCGGGTAAGTGCCAGGAAACCTCGCGCGCGGCTCATATCTACCCTCGATAGCGGCTGCGCCCGCAATTGCTGGAAATTGGCCATTTTTCCAGACGGACAGTTTGTCAATGTCCGGTTTGCGGCGAAATCGCACCTATTGAGATAGAGGGCGTCATGGACCGACGCGACTCGCCTGACGCCGACAGGGACAGTCGCCTGTGGGCGATCCCCGGGGCCCGCTCGGTACCAAAGTCCCGAGCGGGTCCTTTGTTTTTTGCGTTGCAGCGATGGCGGCTCGTTCCTGGTCACCGCCAAGCGCCGACGCAATCGCACCAGCCGCGCGGCGCAAAGTGCTCGAAGAACTTCGCTCCGCCGGTGACACGCATCTTTGTTATCTTGAGGGCGAGCACCTGCTGGGCGACGACAACAAAGGCACGGTCGACACCTCCCACCCGACCGATCTCGGCTTCATGCGCCAGGCCGATGCGTTTGCCGAAGCGCTGCGGGCCGATTCTGTCGGCGCAGGCACCGTAATTTCTGGCACGACGGGCTCGATTACAGTATCCTGACACGCGGAACTGTCAGAGGCTCGAACCCGTCGCCATTGATTTTTCTCAAAGGGCCCGTTCCATGCACGTCCACCGTCGCCAGTTTTTGCAGATTGCGTCGCAAGGCGCAGCAGCAGCCGCGCTCGCCGCTGCTCTCGTCCAGACTGCTGGCTGCGGATCGAGCATCCGATCCGTTCGCCAAACTCGACGCGGTCGCCCAGGCTCAGGCCATCGCCAAAGGGGACGCCACGCCGTTGGAAGTGCTCGACGCCGCCATTCGGCGCATCGAGGCGCTGAACGCCCGGATCAATGCCGTCGTTACGACCGATTTTGAAAGGGCTCGCTCCCGCGCGCAAGAAAACCATTTCAAGGGCCCCTTCGCCGGCGTGCCGTTTCTCATCAAAGACCTCGACGAGTTTGCCGGCGTCCGCACCACGTTCGGCTCGCGGGCCATGCTCGATAACATCTCCACCACCAACGAGCCCTACGTCGCCGCTTGCGTCGACACCGGCGTCAACGTCGTGGGCAAGAGCAACACGCCAGAGTTCGGACTGACCGGCACCACCGAGTCGCTGGCGTTTGGGCCTTGTTACAACCCGTGGGATGTTACGCGCTCCAGCGGCGGATCGAGCGGCGGCGCCGGCGCGGCCGTGGCTTCCGGCATGGTGCCCATGGCACAGGGGAGCGACGGCGGCGGATCGATTCGCATTCCCGCTTCGTGTTGCGGCGTGTTCGGGCTCAAGCCCAGCCGCGGCCGCATGGTGGGTAGCGATGACAAATTCAGCTTCAGCGTCAACGGCGTGCTGAGCCGCAGCGTGCGCGACACGGCACACGTCATGGCCAGCACCGAGCGCGACAAACCCGCGCCCGGGCTAAAACCTGTCGGTCTGGTGACCGGGCCCGGCAAACGTCGGCTGACAATCGGTATGTACCTCAAAGGCGCCAATGGCCGCGAGCCCTCGCCCGATGTGACCAGTGCCATCCTGTCCACGGCGCGGCTGTGCGAAGAATTGGGGCACGAAGTTCGCATTTCACGCGTCGACTTCGCCGGATCGGCGATGGCCGAAGACTTTCTCGCGCTGTGGGCATCCAGCCCCGGCGAAGCCGTCGAGCAATTGGAAAGGCAGCAAGGTCGTCCTGCGACGCTGCAAGACTTCGAGCCGCTGACGCTAGCCTTTGCCGCACAGTATCGCAACGGGGGCAAGGAGAAGATTCCCGCCGCCTCCGAGCGGCTGCAAGCGGTGGCCAAGAGCGTCAGCGAGCAGATGGAACCGTATGACGTACTGCTCTGTCCGGTGCTCAGCACCGCGCCGCCCTTGATTGGCGAGTACTCGCCCACAGTGCCGTTCGAAGACCTGATGAGGCGGATGGTCGACTACGTGGCCTACACGCCCGTGTTCAATGTCACCGGCATGCCCGCGATGAGCGTGCCGCTGACGTGGAACGAACAGGGATTGCCGATTGGCAGCCAGTTTGCCGCCAAGGCGGGCGACGAGCGAACCCTGCTGGAATTGGCCTACGAACTCGAAGCCGCCCGACCCTGGGCCGACAAATGGGCGCCCAACTCGGCGCCCAAGCTGTCGGTATAAAGGCAAGGCTCCGCTCCCAGCGGCCACACAACGCTGAACTACAAGGCCACCGTGGGCGTTCTATACTAGAACTACGCCGCGGCGAGCGACATCATCCGCGACGCACCACCCTGATTTCGCACCCTGGAGCCGCCATGAAGTCATTCGCGCCAGTCTGTTTCGCGCTATTGTTTTGCAGTTCGTTGCCCGTAGCGGCGAAGGACAACTTCACTGCCAACCACGTCGCCCGGCAGCGAACCGTGATCGCCGCCGAGATATCGCCCGACGGCGAGCACGTGGCCTACTTGCTCAATGTTCCGCGACGTCCATTCGTCGAAGACTCGGGCCCGGCCTGGACCGAGCTGCACGTGGTGAACGCCGCGGGCGTTTCGCGCCCCTATGTCACGGGCAAGGTGAATGTCTCGTCCATCGCCTGGAAGCCCGACGGCAGCAGCATCTCGTTTCTCGACAAGCGCGACGGCGACAAGTTTCGCAGCGTCCATGCGATTCCCCTGTCCGGCGGCGAAGCTCGCAAATTGCTCGAACATGATGCCGACATCGCTTCCTACAGTTGGTCGCCCGATGGACAGCACATCGCCTTCACCGCCACCGACAAACAGCCTCCCGACGAAAAGGCGCTCGACGACAAGGGATTCAACCAGCAGGTCTACGAGGAAGAGCTGCACAACAACCACGTCTGGATCGGCGAACCGTCCCGCGCCGACGCCTGGCAGGAGTCCGCACATACGGCACAGCCGAAACGCTTCGAAGTGGACGGCCACGCATCGAGCGTGCACTGGAGTCCCGCCGGCGAGTATCTGGCTGTCAGCGTCGCGCCGACTCCATTGATCGACGATGCCTACATGAAGCAGAAGATCCACACTATCAAGGCCGAAGACGGCTCGCTGGTGGGCATCGTCGACGTGCCCGGCAAACTCGGCCCCTTTGCCTTCAGCCCCAACGGCGAACAACTGGCCCTGTTGGCCGGCGCCACGATCCACGATCCGAATCCCGGCCGCCTGATGACCGCGCCCCTCAGCGGCGGAGCGCCAGTCGACCGCTTGCCCGAGTTGACCGATGGCGACGTAACCGCCGTGGCCTGGCGTTCCAACGACGAACTGATGGTCCTGTCCGACAAGGGCGTCACCTCCTCGCTGGGCACCGTCAAACCGGACGGCCAGGATCCCAAGACGCTGATTCCCTTCGGCGAATACGCCTTCTCGGCGCTCTCGCTCTCCAAAGACGGCTCGCGGGCCGCGCTCATTTCGGACAGTCCAGAGCATCCGGCCGAAGTGTTTTTGCTGTTGCCCACCGATCCCACGCCGCGGCGACTGACCAACAGCAACACTTGGCTCGACGACGTGAACCTCGCCAAGCAGGAGATCGTTACGTTCAAAGCCCGCGACGGGCTCGAACTCCAAGGACTGCTCATCCATCCGCTGAACGAAAAGCCGAATCAGCGTTATCCGCTGGTGCTCGTCGTCCATGGCGGGCCGGAAGCGCACCATCAAAACGGCTGGCTCACGGCCTACTCGCAGCCTGGCCAGTTGCTGGCGGCCGAAGGTTTCGCGGTGTTCTATCCCAACTATCGCGGCAGCACGGGCCGCGGCGTCGAATTCTCGATGAAAGGCCAAAACGACTACGCCGGCAAGGAATTCGACGACCTGGTCGACGCGGTCGATCATCTGGTGGAGACGGGCCTGGTCGACAAGAAAAAGGTCGGCGTCACCGGCGGCTCGTACGGCGGCTTCGCTGCGGCCTGGTGCGCCACGAAACATACCGACCGCTTCGCGGCCAGCGTCATGTTCGTCGGCATTAGTGATCTGGTGTCCAAGTTCGGCACGACCGACATTCCCAATGAGATGTACCTGGTGCATGCCCGCACGCAGCCGTGGGAAAACTGGGACTTCTATAAAGAGCGCAGCCCCATCACCTATGCCGAGCAGGCCCGCACGCCCATACTCATCATGCACGGCAAGGAAGACCCGCGCGTGCATCCCTCGCAGTCGATGGAGCTGTATCGCTATTTGAAAACGCTGGGCAAAGTGCCGGTGCGGCTGGTGTTCTATCCGGGCGAAGGGCACGGCAATCGCAAGTCGGCCGCGCGCATGGACTACAGTCTGCGGCTCGTGCAATGGATGAAGCACTACCTGCAGGGCGAAGGAGGCGACCCGCCGCCGCCGGAAATCGACTACAGCGACGTGAAGCCCCAGAAAGCCGACGCGGAAGAAAAAGATTCGCCGACAAAAGGCTGATAGACGGATTATCGAAAGCAGGCGCTGCTTGAACTGGCGCCACCGCATCCCGTAGACTGACGACGCGCCGTCGCCCATGATTGTTCCGCGGCAGCCGCTTCAGCCACACTACGGAGGTTCGCATGCCGTTTGGACGTTTGACCCGCGCGTGCACATTCCTGTTGGCGGCCACTGCCTGGATAAACTCCGCAGCCGCGGACGACATCACTTCCCAGAACGTCGTCGATCCCGGCGCGAATAACCGAGACGAGCCACTCACAGAGGAGTTCTCGCTCGCCCGGGCAGCCGACTTTCTCGATTCGGCTTCGCTGCAATGGCAGAACGAGCGCGGCTGCCTGACGTGCCACACCAACATGGCCTACTTGCAAGCACGGCCCGGCATCCCCGACGGCGCGCGGCGCAGGCCGAAGTGCGCCGCTTCGTCGAAGACCTCGTCGCCAAGAAATGGGCGGACGAAGGGCCCACGTCCGATTCCGAAGTCGTGGCCGCCGCCACAGCTCTGGCCTTCCATGACGCGGCCACCGGTAAAACGCTGCACCCGCTCACGCGGCAGGCGCTTGACCGCATGTGGGAAGATCAGCGCGCCGACGGCGGCTGGGAATGGCTCAAATGCGGTTGGCCTCCGATGGAGTCCGACGACCACTACGGCGTGACACTGGCCGCCATTGCCGTGGGCGTTGCGCCCGACAACTATGCGCAGACCGACGCGGCACAGCGCGGACTCGACAAGATCCGTGCCTACCTGAAAAAGAATCCCCCGCCCACGCTGCACCATCGCGCCATGTTGTTGTGGGCGTCGCAAACCATCCCCGACGTGCAGAGCGAAGCGGACAACGACGCCTGCGTCCAGGACTTGCTCGGGCTGCAATTGCCCGACGGGGGCTGGTCGGCCGCCTCATTCGGCGATTGGCAGCGCGGCGACGGCCAGCCGCAAGACGCCCAAACCAGCGACGGCTACGGCGCCGGCTTCGCCATCTACGTGCTGCGGCAAGCCGGCATCGCGGCCGACAACGACGCGATCCAACGCGGCGTTCGCTGGCTCAAGACGAACCAACGCGCCAGCGGCCGCTGGTTCACACGCTCGCTGAACCGTGACAACAAGCACTTTCTCACCCACGCCGGTACGGCCATGGCCGTGATGGCGCTGGCGTCCTGCGGCGAGACGGACTAGCCGACACACGCTGTTTTCCACCGGAGTCGGCCATATGACGGCGAGCTATTTGCCAATACTTGCGGCCGCCATTCGAATTGCTCAAGCTGGATGCCATCACCTCGAAAGCTTGGGAGCCTCCGCCGATGACCACGCAGCAACGCCACCTATCGGGCGTGTCCGCCGTCATGCTCATGCTGCTCACTGCCGCCTGGGCAACCAACGCCACCGCGACAGAAAATGACCTCGGACCGAAAATCGACGCACTGTTCACCGAGCATGACGCTTGGGATCGTCCCGGCCTGGCCATCTCGGTCGTCCGCGATGGCGACCTCCAATATGCCCGCGGCTACGGCTGCGCCAACTTGGAGTACGACATCCCCATCACGCCGGCGACCGTCTTCCACGTGGCCAGCGTCTCGAAGCAATTCACCAGCTTTTCCATCGTGCTGTTGGCCGAGGAGGGCAAGCTGGCGCTCGATGACGACGTGCACAAATACTTGCCGGACGACGTGCCCGACTTCGGCCCCACGATTACGCTACGTCACCTGATGAGCCACACCAGCGGCATTCGCGACCAGTGGGCGCTGCTGGCCATGGCCGGCTGGCGTCTGGACGACGTCATCACCCGCGAGCACATCTTGAAACTGATGCGCCGCCAGCAGGACCTCAACTTCGAGCCCGGCGCGGAGTACCTTTACTCCAACATGGGTTACACGCTCCTGGCCGAGGTGGTGGCCAAGGTCTCTGGCCAGTCGTTCCGCGAGTTCACGGCCGAGCGAATCTTCAAGCCGCTAGGCATGACCCATACCCACTTCCACGATGACCACGAAGAGATCGTCCCCAATCGCGCCTATTCCTACGCGCCGGATGGAGACGGTTTTCACAAGAGCGTGCTATCTTACGCCAACGTTGGCGCCACCAGCCTGTTCACCACGGCCGAAGATTTGTGCGCTGGCTGACGAATCTCGACACCGGCGCCGTCGGCGGCTCGCATGCGCTTGCCCAGATGCACACCCAGGGCGTACTCAATGACGGCAAACAAATTGACTACGCCCTGGGCCTGTCGTTCGGCACGCATCGCGGCCAAAAGACGGTCGGCCATGGCGGTTCCGACGCAGGCTTTCGCACGCACGTCGTGCGCTTCCCCGAATCGAAGCTGGGCATCGTCGTGCTGAGCAACTTGGCCAGCGTGAACACTCAGGAAGCCGCGCTGAAAATCGCCGACGTCGTGTTGGGCGACAAGCTCGAATCCGCCGACAAGAAACTGGTCAAGGAGGACAAGTCCGGCGAGCCCGCGAAAGTGCCTCTACAATCGCTGCAAGACTATGTCGGCACCTACCAGCTCGACGACGGCGGCATGGCCGAAGTAAAACTCAAGGGCGAGAAGCTGGTGGCCCAGTTGCCCGGCGGACCGGAGATGGAAATGATTCCGCAGTCGGAAAACGAGTTCCTGATCAAGGCCGTGCAGGCGCGCGTCAAGTTCGCCGAATCCGACGGCGGTCCGGCCACTTCGTTTTCCGCAACGGTTGGCGATACAACGCTCGAAGGCAAGCGCGTCGAGACCTCCGCGCCGGTGGAACTCGAACCGCTGGCCGGCAAGTACTACAGCGAAGAGCTCGACACGACGTACGAACTGGTCGTGCGCGACGGCAAGTTGATCGTCGGGCACCAGCGCCAGCCGGATGTCGAGCTGTCGCACGTGCGCGACGATCTGTTCGGCGGCGGAGCGTGGTACCTGCAGAAAGTGGAATTCCAACGCGACGAGGAAGGACGTGTCACCGGCCTCGAAGCGTCGAGCAATCGCGTTCGCAATCTGAAGTTCGAGCGGCGTTAACGTCTCGGCACACCACGGATGTCCCGCCATGAACCCCGCCGCGCAGCGTTCCTTGTGCCTGGTGGTCAACGGCAAGGCCGCCGGCGACCCCGCGCTGCGTGACGCCGTGAACGAATTGCGCCGCCAAGGCCATCGGCTCGACGTGGAAGTGACTTGGGAGTCGGGCGATGCGGCCCGATTGGCAGCCAGCGCCGTGGAGCAGGGGGCCGACGTCGTCGTGGCAGCCGGGGGCGACGGCACGCTCAGCGAAGTGGTCCACGGCATCGTCAGCATGGAGAAGCCACCCAATACGGCCGTAGCGGTGGTTCCGTACGGCACGGCCAACGATTTCGCCACCTGCTGCGGCATTGCCAAAGGCAATCCGCTGGCCGCCTTGCAACTTGCCGCTCAAGGCATCATCCACCGCATCGACGTGGGCAAAATCAACGACCGACATTTCATCAACGTTGCCAGCGGCGGCTTCGGCGCGCAGGTCACGGCCCAAACTCCCCTTCCCATGAAGAAAGCGCTCGGCGGCGCTGCCTATTCACTGATGGGATTGATCACCGCCGCGCGAATGACGCCCTACGAAGGCACGCTCATCACGCCCGAGGGCGAAGAGCGTCATTCGATGTTGTTGATGGCCGTGGGCAACGGGCAATTGGCCGGCGGCGGATATGCGGTGGCGCCCAAGGCGCTATTGGACGATGGGCTGTTGGACGCCGTGGCCGTGCTCGATGCCGGCCCGGCAGACTTTCCCACGCTGCTGGCCGAGCTGATGGACCTCGAGGCGCCCGACAACCGATTCGTCGTCTACCGACAATTGGCAAGATTCCGCATTGAATCGGAGCGCCCCTTGCACATGAACCTTGACGGCGAACCGATGCAGCAGCGCGTCTACGATTTCGCCGTGTTGCCGCGGCGGTTGCCCTTCGTGTTGCCCCCCGGCGCACCACTGGTCGGGTCCGCTGTCGTGTGACAATCACCAAACAATCCAGCACGCACGGATAGCAAGGCTCAACCGCCCATGCCAAACCAAGCCGAAAGGACCGCTCGCTTTCGTGAGCCTATTGAGCGAATTCCGCGGACTGCTCCGACACTTGGAGCCGAATTGCGGTGTTATAGTAGAACCGTTGGACCAATCGAGACTCCACTGTCGAAATGCTGATTCATGAAATTGCGTCGACCGAGATTCATCGTGACTCGTCCTTGGCATTCCACTTGTGTGGCCATGTTGTTGCTGAGTGGCGTCGGATTGCTGGTGTTTGCCCAGGGGCCGCCGCTACGAAGATTGTTCGTCGTGGGGACGCGTCCATTGCAACTGGTTCCGACCAACGAACAACCGCCCGCCAAGAACGTCTCGCACATTGACGCGGAGCACGGTCACCGCCACGTCGAGGCCAACGGCATCCCCGCCCACAAAGTCGGCCGCTTTCCCAATCGCGGTAATCCCAATGCGATTCGCGCACAGCGCTATCAATTCAATCTGCCGTTGGATCCCAAGCCGGCGGCAAGTGCTACGTCGGTGAACAACGCCGCCGGTGGCGGTCCACCGAACCTTCCATTTGGCATCGCGCTTAATGGCGTACTGTTCGATCCCGGCACCGCCGAGTTCTACAACGGCGATCGCCGCGGCTGGAACTACGAAGCTCTGGGGGGCGCCGTCCCCTTGGGCATCGATGCCAACTACGCGCACGTGCAACCCAGCGGCAGCTACCATTATCACGGCTTGCCTACGCTGCTACTCGAGCAACTCGGTTGGACCAAGAGCAAACACTCGCCGCAAATCGGTTGGGCGGCCGATGGTTTTCCGCTCTATGCCGTGTACGGGTATGCCGACGCTGAAAATGTCGAAAGCAATATCGTCGAACTCAAGAGCAGCTATCGTTTGAAACATGGCAACAGGCCCGGCGGAGCGCAAAACCCCGGCGGCAAGTACGACGGCACATTCATCCAAGACTACGAATATGTTGCCGGCGCTGGCGACCTCGATGAGTGCAACGGCCGCTTCTGCAAGACGCCTGAATACCCGGACGGGACGTACGCTTACTTTCTGACCACCGACTGGCCGGTAATTCCGCGGGCGTTTCGCGGCACTCCCGTCAACTTGCGCGGGCCGCGGCCGCCGCAACGCTGAGCTTGAATTGCCCGGCATATCCGGCAGTTTCAGCCAAATCATTGGCACGCCGCTGGGGCGCATGGTATGCTCATTTCGCTCTCGTCCGCTCAATGCGTCCCCCAATTGCCGCGTTTAGTCAGACGATTCCCCGGAGTTTGACCCAACTTTTCAATGCAAGGGCCCCAGTGATGAAGACCATGTCAGGAATGTTCGGACCAAAGTGCGGCATCGTATTGGCGGCGGCCATTGCCGTCTGCATGGCGTCGACCGCTGCGGCGCAGACCGCTGACGAGATCATCGCCAAGAGCATCAAAGCCCAAGGAGGCCGCGATGCTTTCGACGACGTCAAATCCGTGAAGCGTAAGGGCGACGTGAGCCTCGACGGCACGTTCGGCCAAATGGAAGGCACCGTCGAAGAAGTCGTCATTCCCTTCAAGAAAGCACGCCGCTCGCTCGACCTGGCCGTCTTCGTGCAAGACGAAGGCTACGACGGCGAAACCGCCTGGCGCGACGGCATGATGGGCTTGCAAAAGCTCGAAGGCCCTGAAGCCAACCAGATCAAGCAGTCGACCGAGCTCAACCCGCTGCTCGGCCTGGAAAAGTCGGCGACCAAGGCCGAGAAGCTCGACGACGAAACGGTCGAGGACGTCGAGTATTACGTGATCAAGCTCACGCCGAAGGATCGCCCCGAAGTAAAGCTCTATATCGACAAGAAGGACGACCTGCCGAAGCGGGCCAAGCTGACGCAGAACAACCCGCAGTTCGGCGAAGTTGAAATCATCGCCGACACCACCGACTACAAGGAATTCGGCAAGATCAAGCTGCCGACCAAGAACGTGCTGGCGATCGGCGACTTGTTCGTCATCGAGACGACGTACACCGACACGGAGCTCGACGGCGAAGTGGACGAAGCCATCTTCGCCATGCCCGAAGAAGCCCCCGCCGGCGACACCAAATAGGCTCCGACGAGGCTAGCCAAATAGACTTCTCAACAACGCACGCGTCGCGGCAGCCCTAGCCGCGACGCGTTTTTTTTGCGCCAGCACCAACTACGCCGAACCCACACGGTTGAAGGCGCCCTCCATGGCCGCCAAAATCATCAAGCCACGGAGCACACCGAGAACTCCGAGACAAAAATCCAATCGAATCAGTCCTTCGTGCCCTTCGTCGTCAAACATCTTCCGTCGTCGTGACGTCGTGATAAATCCCTTCTCGTCGCTATCCCCCTATCCGCGATCCCCCGGTTCGCAGTGCCTGCCCGAATTCAAACTCGACGATGCACCCAACGCATTGCAACCCGCGAACAGATCGGTGGTGACGACAACCACGAATGAAATGAGTGTCCCAACTTGCCATCATGTCAGGCACGGGGCGCCTGACCTACTCGAGCTCATCGGCATGACAATGATGCGAAGGCGTTCTACTACTTCGCTGAAATGAACCACCACGACACAACGTCACGACGAAAACAAAATGATTTCTGACTCTGCGTGCTCTGTGAGCTCGGTGGCTCAATCCTTTTGTGGCCACTGAGGGTACCGAGCAAACCAAGAAACCGAGGCGGTCAATGCAACGACCGACTTGAATTGGATTGACATTCTTGACTTTGCGTGCTTCGTGTCCGTGGTTGATCTTTGCCTTCGTCGTGTCGTGGTGCCGTCGTGGTCAAGCCCTCTACGACCCGTTCCTCCCTATCTCCTCCTCCGTCCTCTGCATCGTCCACGGAGGTTTGCCGTCTAAAACAGCGACGTCAGCGGCGTGCCTTCGGCCAGCAAGTTGTACGGCCGGCCTTCACGATCGACCGCTTCCAGGTCGTCGATGCCCATGGCGTGATAGACCGTCTTGGTCACATCGGCCGGGGTGACGGGCCGATCGGCCGGATATTCGCCGCGCCGATCGCTCGATCCATACACTTGTCCGCCACGAATACCGCCGCCGGCCAACACGTCGGTCAGACAGTGCGTCCAATGGTCGCGTCCCGCTCCTTCGACGCCGCCGGAGCGCACGTCGCCGATTTTCGGCGTCCGTCCCATTTCGCTGGTCACCAACAGCAGCGTCGTATCCAGCAGGCCGCGATTGGCCAGGTCTTCAATTAGCGCCGAAAACGCCCGATCGAACACCGGCAACAGGTCGTCCTTCAAGCAACCGAAGTTGTGGCCGTGCGTGTCCCAGCCGCCCGCGCTAGCACACTTCTTCGCCAGTCGTTTTTCGTCTTCCTGCCAGAACACGGTAACGAACGGCACTTCGGCCTCGACCAGCCGTCGCGCCAGCAGAAGGCTCATGCCGTTGACGTTCTCTCCGTAGCGCTGGCGGATGCTCTCCGGCTCGCCGGCCACGTCGAAAGCCTCGGTCATCCGCGTCGAGGCCAACAATGAAAAGGCCCGCTGTTGCTGGCGGCTCCACGTCGTAGCAGCCGCTTGCGAATCAATTTGCCGGCTGGCGTCGTCCACGGCCGCCAACAACTCGCGCCGCGCGGAAAGTCGCGCGCCGTTCATGCCGGCTTGCAGCTCCAAGGCCGGAGCATGAAACGTCAGCGGCTCTTCGATGCTGCCTTGCAGATAAAGCGGATCATGCTCCACTCCCAGCCGCGCGGCAAATTGACCGGGCCGCGTGTAGGGCGCCTTGCTCGGCTTGTGCGGCAGTGTGATCGCGTTGGGCAAGTACGCATGCGCATTGCGTCGCGAAGCCACGACCGAGCCCATGAACGGCCAGTCGTCGGCAAACGGCGTGCGATTGTTGCCCAATGAGACAAACGACGGATCCGGTCGGTGCCCGGTCAGATTGTGATAATAGCCGGCATGATGATCGTTGGTATTGACCGTGCCGTCCACCGAACGCACCAGCGCCAGGTGATGCGCCTGCCTGGCCAACAACGGAAGGTGCTCGCAGATGCGAATTTCCGGCGCGCTGGTGGCAATTTCCTGAAACGGCCCGCGATATTCCAGCGGCGCGTTGGGTTTCAGGTCGAACGTGTCGATGTGCGACGAACCACCGCACAGAAAGAACAGAATGGTCGACTTGGCACGCCCCCCAGCCGCGCCAACAGCACTCGCCGTGGCAGCGGCAGCGCGCGGCCTGCCGAACTGCATGCCGGCCAGTCCCAGCGCCGAAGCCACCAGGAACGTGCGTCGCGAACTTCGGTTTAGTTCGTGCATCAAGGCTCTCTCGGGTCGTCGATGCGGGCGTGCTGCGTCGCTTCTATTGTCTTCAGAATGTGGCCGGCCGCAAGACTGCCGCAGTGTAACACGAGCCCCAATGCCATGCCGGATCTATTCGCGAGTTTTTGATCTTACTCGAAATCACGAGTACATTGTCAATCTGTTGACCCAACCACGCCGTAAGTGTTCAGGGTCCGTGGACTGGCTCATCTTTCGGCCAAACCGCGCAAGCCTGCGCTTTTGGTGACGTGCTGAAAAATGTGCCTGTCCCCTGTGAACGGTTACAACCACGCCTTCCGGCTGCAAACGCATGAAAACGATCATCGCCTCACTGTTGCTCTCGCTCGTTCTGGCGCCTGCGGCGGCCGCCGAAAAACCTAACATCGTGTTGGTCATGGCCGACGACCAGGGCTGGGGCGACATGGCCTACAACGGGCATCCGGCGCTTAAAACTCCCAACTTCGACGACGCCGCGGCCACGGGTCTCCGCTTCGATCGCTTCTACGCCGCCGCGCCCGTCTGCTCGCCCACGCGCGCCAGCGTGATGACCGGACGCCATCCCAATCGCATGGGCACGTTCAAGTGGGGTTATCCGATTCGCCCACAGGAGATCACTCTCGCCGAGGCGCTCAAGACCGCCGGGTATGCAACCGGGCATTTCGGCAAGTGGCACTTGGGATCGGTTCGCCGCTCCAGTCCGGTGCACCCGGGCACCAGCGGCTTCGACGAATGGCAGAGTGCGCACCAACTTCTTCGACAACGATCCGATCCTCAGCCATCGCGGCACGGCCGAGCAGAAACATGGCGAGAGCTCCGCCGTGACGGTCGGTGCAGCGCTCGAGTGGATCACGGCCCAAGCGAAGACCGCCGAGCCGTTTCTGGCCGTCGTCTGGTTCGGCTCGCCTCACAATCCGCACCAGGCCATCGAAGCCGACCGCGCGCTCTACCACGACCAGCCGAAGAACCGGCAGCACTTCTACGGCGAGATCACCGGCATGGACCGCGCCTTTGGCAAACTGCGCGATGTGCTCGGCGAGTTGGGCCTCCGCGAGAACACGATCCTATGGTATTGCAGCGACAACGGCGCACTGCCCAAGGTGGGCTCCACCGGTGGTCATCGCGGCCACAAGGGCAACGTGTACGAAGGCGGCCTGCTCGTGCCCTCGATCCTCGAATGGCCCGCCAAGATTCCGCAACCGCGCGTAACCGACGTGCGGTGCAATACAGGGCCGGCGCGCACTTTGGGGGATTTAGGCTGGCGCGGCAAACGTTGATTTGCTAGACCAGAGTCCGTGAGTATGGGCGGCAAGGCCGCGGTTTGCAGTTCGTTCACGGAGGTCACTCATGGCTGTGCAAGTAAGACCGGATATCAGGAGCATCAAGCATCATTTTGCGGAGCTTCGTGATCCGCGTTCTACGATCAATCGTCGGCATCTGCTGGTCGACGTGGTGGTGATTTCGCTGTGCGGCGTGTTGGCCGGCGCCGATGGCCCGGTGGCGATTGAAGTCTGGGCGAAGGCGAATCGCAACTGGCTGCGACGACATCTGAAACTGCCGCATGGCATACCATCGCACGACACGCTCCGGCGGTTCTTGGAACGCGTCGATCCGCAAGCGTTTCAGCGCTCGTTTACCGCCTGGATCGAGTCGCTGCTGATTCCCGATTCCGAAGGGGCGCGGCTGCTGAACATCGACGGTAAGACGTTGCGTCGGTCGCACGATCGCAAACGCGGGCTGGGTCCGTTGCACCTGGTCAGCGTGTGGGCCAGCGAACAAGGCCTGACGTTGGGCCAAGTCGCCACCGAGGAAAAATCGAACGAAATCACGGCGATTCCCGCGGTGTTGGACCTGGTCGACGTGAAGGGCGCGATCGTGACCATCGACGCGATGGGCTGTCAGAAGGCGATCGCCGAGAAGATTATCGAGCGAGGCGGCGACTACGTCGTGCCCGTCAAAGGTAATCAAGGGAATCTCGAACAAGCCGTCGAGGCATTCTTCGACGAGCATCTGGAAGACGACTTCGCGCGAGTCAAAGTGAGCCGCTTCGAGACCGAAGAGAAACGGCACGGCCGCATCGAACGTCGCACGTACCTGCAAGTCAACGTGCCGCTCGCGCTCGCTGGCCGCCAGGAGTGGGCTGGACTTCGCACCCTGGGAATTGCCATCAGGACCCGTGAAATCGCGGGCCAAGAGACGGGCGAAGTGCAGTGCTACATCAGCAGCATGAAGCGCAACGCGAAGCAGTTCGCCCGCGCGTCGCGAGGTCATTGGAGCATCGAGAACAGTTGCCATTGGAGCTTGGACATGACCTTCCGCGAAGACGAAAGCCGCGTCCGCAATCGCCGCTTGGCCGAGAGCCTGGCGTGGCTGCGGCGTTTCACGCTCTCGCTGCTCAAGCAACATCCCGATACCAAGAAAAGCCTGGTGATGAAACGACGCCTCGCCGGCTGGAGCACGACATTCCTGTCAGAAGTTCTTTTCGGAGTGCCAACTTAGTGTGCGCCGGCCCTGCGGTGCAATACGTGCGACATTTACCCCACGCTGCTGGAGGTGGCCGACATCCACATCGCCGGCCAGCCGCCGCTCGACGGCATCAGCCTGCTGCCGCTCATCGAAGACCACGTGCAAGCGCGCCCCCAACCCATGGGCTTTTGGGACTATCAGATCGCGAGCATTCGCACGCCGTCAGCCGAGTGGATGGGCGAGTTGCTCGCCGCGCAGCAGAACGGCGGCGATCTGGAACCCTACGAAGCCAGCCGACGCGCGGCGGAATTGCCCAGCCCGGCGTATCCGCTCGACAAGTTTCCCGGCCACGCTGCTTGGATCGACGGCGACTGGAAACCGCATCGCCTGGAGAACAAGCAAGCCAACGTCACCTGGGAACTCTACAATCTGGCGAACGATCCGGCCGAATCAACGGATCTCTCTGCCAGCGAACCGCAGCGAGTGAAGTCGATGAAGTCAGCGTTGGAAAGCTGGCTCGCGTCAGTCGTCCGCAGTCTCAACGGCGAAGACTATCCCAAAGCGAAACACTAGGCCATTTCGAACCGGAGTTTCACCATGCCCCCTGCGCATCACTATGTTCCTAGCGCTGTGTCCATGAAGCGGCGATCCTTCGTCAAGAGTCTCGCCGCGGCGGTGCCGTTGGCAGCCTTCCTCGGGCGACACTCCCTGGCTGATACGCGTCTCGCCGCGCCGGCATTGCCTGAGCCAAAGTTTGTAAGAACCAACGGCATTCGCATGGCCGTGTACGAACAAGGGCAAGGGGTCCCGGTGGTGCTATGCCACGGCTTTCCCGAACTGGCCTATTCCTGGCGGCGCCAGCTATCGGCGCTGGCCGCCGCCGGCTATCGCGCCATCGTCCCCGACCAGCGCGGATATGGCCTGACCGACCGTCCCCAGCAAGTAGAAGCCTATTCGATCGTCGAACTGTGCAACGACCTGGTCGGCCTGCTCGACGCCCAGGGAATTTCGAAAGCCGTGTTTTGCGGCCATGATTGGGGCGGAGCCGTGGTGTGGATGATGCCGCTGTTGCATCCGGACCGCGTGCTGGGAGTGATCGGCGTCAACACGCCGTTGTCGCCCCGCACTCCGGCCCCGCCGATCGCCATGCTCCGCAAGTTCCGCGGCGACGACAACTACGTGGTCGCCTTTCAAGAGCCGGGCGTGGCTGACAAGATCCTGGCCGCCGACGTCCGCAAGACATTTACGCTCTTCATGCGCCGCGGCGGACTGTTCGACGCCGAGACGTTCGCCAAGCTGCCCGCCGACGCGCCCGAGCGCAAGTTCCAGTTGCTCAAGATGCTCGAGAGTTCGCCCGACAGCTTCGGCGGCGAAGTGTTCCTCAAACCCGACGAACTCGACTTCTTCGTCGACACCTACACCAAGACCGGCTTCACCGGCGGCATCAATTGGTATCGCAACATCGATCGCAATTGGGAGCTCACCAAGGACGTGGTCTACAAGATCGATCTGCCCAGCCTGTACATCGGCGCCGACAACGACGTGGTGCTGCCGCCGTCGTCGGCCAACGGCATGGAAAAGATCGTCAGCGACCTGGAAAAGCAAACCATCACCGACTGCGGCCACTGGACCCAACAGGAACAGCCCGAGCAGTTCAACCGCGTGGCGATTGAGTGGCTGGACCGCAAGTTCGGCAACAAGAAGTCGTCCGCCGGCTAACCTCGCGCTGGCCCAGCGTCCTAAAACCGCCAACCGAAACCGGTGTTCAGGAAGAAATTGGCGGCATCGGGCGTGAGTCCCCAACCGAGCCGCAAACCGAGTTCCAAATTCGGCGTGATGTTGTAGTGCGCACCCGGACTGATGAACGACCGGCTGCGCTCCACCGCGCGCCCCTCGGTGAAGTTGCCAAAATAGCCCAAGTGAACTTGAAAATCCTCGTTCAGCGGAATACGCAGCACCGTGGACGGTGACCATTTGTTGAAAGTGTCCAGCAGCTCGACGCCCTGCGCGTAACGCATGGCAAAGTCCAACCGCCACTTGTTCTCCAACTGCCAGCCAAAGGCGTAGGTCGCCACCGGCTGTGTTGCCGGCTGCTCGCCGCTGGTGGGCGTGAAGCCTTCCAGGATCACGCAACTGCGCGGAATCCAGCCGTGTTGATAGGTCATCTGGCCTTTCACGCCGTACATCACGTGCGACTCGCTGGAAACGAATGGGCCGCCGATTCCTTCGGAACTTTCCAGCGCCGACACGACGTTGCCGCCGCCGCCGATTTCATAGTTCCAGCCAATCCGTAGCTCGATTCGCTCGGAGAGCCCCCAACGGACCAACAGTTCCGGATAACTATTGGTATTGGCCGTCTCGCCCCGATTCTGAATGTATGAATACGACCACTCCACCACCGACAGGTCCTTGCCCACGGTGCTGGTGGCCGGGGTGAACGTCTCGCGGTCGGTTTCCAGCTCGGGCAGATTGGGCGGCAACGGCTCGAAGAGAAAACCGTAGCGCTGGGCGCGCGCCGGACGCAACGGCGCCATTGCCAACGCGAGCAACAACAAAACGATCGTGACGGCAGGACGCGGCACGCGCAAGAACCTCTGCAGACAGAAGGGCCGCGAAGACGTCGCCAGCGACTCGCAGAATACGTCCGACCTTCCTTACATCGATCGACTGCGGCCTGGGAATTCAGGCCGGCGAACAAAGTGCGGCTGAGGCAAGATATAAGGCTGCTAGCTGAACACCGCGGAGCCGCACTACAATCGCAGAGGCTTTAAACTTCCACCAGCGAGGGCTTCGCCATGCCACTCCGACCGCTCACGCGGCTGCGAAAACTTTGCCTGGCTCTGCCCGAGGCCCACGAGGTCGAAGCTTGGGGCGAACCGACCTTCCGCGTCCGCAACAAGTTGTTCGCGATGTACGCCAACGCCAACAACCATCACGGCGCCGGCCGTCACGCCGTCTGGATCAAGGCGGCTAAAGCCGACCAGCAGCGGCTGGTGCGCGCCGCTTCGGAGTACTACTTCGTGCCGCCATACGTGGGCAAAGGGGGCTGGATCGGCGTGTGGCTCAACGCCGACACCGATTGGGAGTTCGTGCGAGAGTTGCTCGAAGAAGGCTATCGAATGGCGGCGCCGGCGCGATTGATCGGGATGCTGGATGCCAGCCCGTAAACGCGCGCATGGCCGCCGCGACGCCGACCAATGTTGCCCATCTCTCGCTGCAAGCTACAGCAAACCTCACTCACCGCTTTCCGCCAAGAGATCTTGGATCATGGCGCCGACGTCGTCACGCAATGTCGGCGAATAGCCCGAGTGAAAGTGGCGCACGTTGCCCTTGGCGTCGATGACCACGAATGTCGGCCACATGTGTATCTTGTACTTTGCACTGATTGTTCCGAGGGCCAAATCGTTTTTCAAGGTTTCGTAGTTGAGAGCGAGTGTGTCGACCACGAACTGCGCATCCGCAACATTCTCGTCGCTATTGACTCCCAGAATTGCGACTTGCTCTGGCTCTGTAGAAAACACTCGCTCACACGTCGAAACCGGCAAACAGTCCAGTCAGAAGCCACGCGATTTTCGAGTTCAACGACGTGCTTTCGACTGGTTCGAACATAGCACCCTGGTAGAGTTCTCTACAGAGCCCATGCGATACGTTTTCTACAGAGCCATTCAGGATCGTTTGCCTGGACGCTGGCCTTGAACGAAAGACTTGAGAGACGCCCGAGCGGCGGCCCATTCATCGGATCGCGCCAACTCGATAGGCTCCGAGATGCTTGCAAAAGCGTCGTCGGACATTTTGCCTTCCGAGTGCAATCGCTGGAGTTTTGCCGCGGCGGCATCTACCAGCTCCGTGCTACGTGCGCCAATCGCCGTCCACAAAGCATCGGCGGTTCCCAAACACTCTGGATCACCGCCCAATTGCGGCGTCGATCCGCAACCGGCCAGTACCAGGCAAATCGAAATCGCCACGGCAAGACGTCCCAGCTTCGAAAGCAGAACGCGGCTAACGTACCTGATTGACATGAAAAATCAGTCCAGATCCTCTGAGATCATTTCTCCGACATTGCGGGTCGACAGCGCTACCCACACGAAGGGATTGATTCCTTCTTCGATAAAGTGCACGGAGCCGTCTCCCAGCAACACATTGGCGCCGCTGGCGTGTTCGGCGTACATCTCGTCGGTGTGGCCAAATGGATCGTTCGGCGCGTGAATGATGACTTGGGGGCGATCGTGCGTGTCGGGCCCGCTATGTGCCGCGACCAGCGCGCCGCCGCTGTTGCAGGCCGACGGAAACGGATCCTTCGGACATGTCACCGCAAAGGGCACCACGCCCACCCACGTCTTGTTGCTCAGAATCGAGCTGTGCTCTCCGAGAAACACCGTCTTGGACAAGCCATCCGTGACGTCTTTGATTCGCAATCGCGCGTTTCGGTAAAAGGGGCCGTCGATGGCTGCCGGCGTCGTGAGCCCTCCGGCCGTGACCATTTCCAATTGCTTGAAGTCGGTAAAGTTGGTCACGCGACCCCATGGCTGATGAATGCCCGCGTTCGTCACGTAGTGCGAGTGTGCGAAGCGCAATTCCGGACCGAACGGCGTGGAAGACAACGTCGGATCCCAGGCGTTGCCCTGGCCGCGGTCGAGCAGAAATCCGTCGCTGCCGCCACTGGCCGATGGACACAAAAAAGTGCTCACGGACGTGCCAGCCAGGTCCAAATTCCCCGGCGCCAGCAGGCCTGTTTCATATCGAACAATCCGTGCAGGCTCGCTTCTTCGATATACGGCAGGATCAGCGCGCCCCAGGCGAAGCCGCTGGGACCGTTGGCGTTGCCATCGGGAAAGGAGACGCCATTGATCGTTCCCACGGCGTATGGATCACTGACATAGGCCGGCGGCAAATACCCCTTCGTATCGTGAAAGTTCAACACGGCCACACCGAGTTGGTGCAGGTTGTTGGTGCATTGCGATCGCCGGGCGGCCTCCCGCGCCGATTGCACCGCCGGAAGCAACATGCCCACCAGCATTCCAATGATCGCAATCACCACCAGCAGCTCCACCAAGGTAAACGCACGCCGCACATCGCGCTTTGGCATCCTGGGCCCCCTCGCGGGGGCTATGGCGTCAGGAGTATGAGGTTTTCCGTGCATTTGCATTCGTCCGCAGGGTTCGGCCTCTAAGAAAGCGCGCCGCCAAGGGATTTGACGGTTGATGACCGCAATCTAGCAGATCATTCGCATAATACAACAATAATTTTTGACGTACAAAATATTTTTATATGGGCAGCAGAGAATAAGCTGCGGAACCGGATCCCGCTGGGGGGAGCGTAAGAGAGAGGCGAGCTGCTCGATTCAGGCGGATGCGGAGAACACCACGGCACCCTGTGAAATGGTGGTCCGTACGCGCAGGCCCTCGGACGCCGCGTCGCCTACCGGCCCCAGGTCAAACAAGACCAGGTCGGCCATGTCGCCGACCGCGAGCCGCGAAACGGGCCGTCCCAGCAACTGCGCCGGACGACGCGAGGCCATATCGACGGCGGTGGCCAGATCCACGCCGGCGAATTTCATGACATTGGCGATTCCCACGCCGATCGGCCGCGAAGCGCCGGCGAGCAGTTGATCCTGCCCGGCAATGACCAGTCTCCCGTCGGCCAGGATTTCCAACTCGCAGAGTTCCGTCGCATAGCGCCCGGCCGGCAATCCGGCCAGACCTGACAGGTCGCTGACCAGCAAACAGCGATCGGGCGTTTTGGCGCGTACGAACGTTTGCACGACCTCCGGCGGCAGGTGATGCCCGTCGACGATCAGGCTCGCCATCAGCCGATCGTCCGCCAGTTGGTCCCATAGGTAATTGGGATGGCGTCGCAACATACGATGCGCACCGTTGCCCAAATGAGTGCTGAGAGTCGCTCCGGCATCGACCGCTACGCGAATCTGTGCCGAATTGGCGGCGGTGTGCCCGATGGCAACTACCACGCCAGCCGCTGCCGCACGGGCAATGAACGCCGGTGCCTCGGGATATTCGGCCGCCATGGTGAGAATGCGAATGCGTCCGTCGGCCGCCTTTTGAAATTGCTCGAACTCGTCCCAGTCAGGCGGGCGACAGTGCGCCAAAGGATGCGCGCGCGCGGACCATCTTCGGGAGAAATGTATGGCCCCTCGACATGGATTCCGGCCACGGCATGATTAACCGCCGGCCAACGCCGGCATGCCTCGGCAATGATTGCCAAGGCGTGCAGAAACGTCGCCTTTCCGGTGGTCGTCACCGTCGGACAATACTGCGTCACGCCAAAAGCGCTTTGCTTCGCCGTGATCGAAGCAACGTGCTCGGCGTTCAGTTCGGCGGAGCTAAATTCCTGCCCGCCGTAGCCGTTGCTCTGCACATCGATGAAGCCCGGCGCCAGCCACGGCAATCGCGCGGCCTCGGCCGCCGACAATTCCAAGTCGCGCATGCGGGCGATTCGGCCCGCCGCGCACTCCAACTGCACCGGTCTGCCGCTACGATAGTGACGACCGACGATCGATGAGCTGGCGGCATTCGGCATCGAATCACGTGGCTCGAGGGCATTCGAAAGCGAGCAGCACCCGGCAACGCGACTTCACCGCGCATCAACTGCTCGTCGCAGACGCCCTACGATAACGCAGCGGCCATCGCGATTCCAGCCAACCGCCGCGCGGCAACACGGTGCGGCCAGTGATGCACTTCGATCAGGCAGTGCCTAGTATCGCTCCCTGGGGCACTCCACCACGACGGTGTTTCCCGAAGGCTGCCAGCGAAGCGGATCGTAAGTGTTTGAGCCCCAGAACGGACCATACCCGCCAAACCACGGAAACGGCGAGACCATGGGGCGCGAGTTGGAAACGCCGTACCATTGCGAAGCCGCCAAACGGCTGCGACGCTGGTTCGCGCGCCACTCCGCACGCTCGTGGACCATCACCTTCGGATCGTCGTAGCGGTTCACCTGTTGCTCGTAGAACCACATCTCGGGCGTTGGCGTCACGGCGCCGGTCGTGGCCACATAGCCCTCTTGGTTCCGCGAGGGCTGGACACTGCTGGGTTGTGGGCCGGGTTGTTGAGCGGCCGCGGCGGAAGCCAGGGCGAATACCACAAGCGTTAGCGGAACGCACGTGAGGCGAAGCATCGACGATCCCTCCTGGAATGATGGGCGCGCAGACACTGCCGCGCAGCAACCGAGAGCGAGAGACCGGGCAAAAGCGCACTTGCGGGCGCGCCTGGGTCAGCGCCGGCTCGCTATAGTCCGATTCGGCGCGAGAAGGGCCGTAAGATTAAACGATTTTGCCAATCGTTCGCTCGCGCCAGCCGTGCTATCGCCCCGCAGCCGCAAGCAAGTGCCCCAACCGCATCACGCCAAGGGCATCCGCGAGACGTTCACGAACGAACGATAGCTGTCGCGATTGCCGTCGACCACCAGCACATACACCCGGTCGCCGCTTTTCCAATAGCCGATCGATCGGCCGCCGGTGGCCATTTGCGGCTGCTCCGGCGGAGAGGTCGGCAAACCCTGCCTTGAGAGTCGCACCACGAATAACTGCGCCGTGCCCGCCCGTGCGTGCGTTAGGCGATACGCCACACCGGAAATGCCTCGCGCCGCGTCGATCCGCTGCCAGCCCGACGCTTCTGCCGTAATCGACGGGGGAATCACGAACTGTTTTGGCGCCTCGGACATATCGCGCAGCTCGAACTGAGCTGAGCCAGCCAGCCATCGGCGAGCGTCTCGACGGGCGTGTCCGCGCCCGACCGCAGGTACTGCGCCAGTCCCACCGCCACGACCACCGTAGCCGCGGTCGCCCCGGCAATGCTCAACAAACCCCGCCGGGTCAGAAACGGCTGCGTCGCGACCGACTTGCGAGGCAATGAAACCGCATCCGCATGCACCGCCGGGCCTTCGACACCTGCGGCAACTGCCACCGCTGCCGCATCACCGGCTGCTAGCCGCGACAACAACCGATCGGCCAGTCCCTCGGGTAGCGACACTTCGTGCATGGCACGCGAGACCGCCGTATCCCAGCGTTGAGCCCGGGCATAGACCGCGTGGATCTCCGGATCGCTCTCGACCGACTGCGCCACGTCCGTCAGATCGGCCGATTGCAAATCGTCGCTGCCGGGCCGGCAGGCTTCGATTCCCTCCAAGGTGTGCCGATCGATGGACATTCTGTTCTTCTCGTTACTTTCCGCTCGGACGTCCCATCGCGGAGTATGCCGGGCGTATCATCGGTTCGATTGCAGCGTGAGGCTTGCGCCCTTCGGCCTCACACATTTGCCCACGCAGGCGGGCTTTCGCTCGCGCCAGCCGACTCATGACCGTACCAATCGGCACGCCCAGCGTTTCGGCAATCTCACGATACGATCGATGCTCGAAGTAAAACAATAGCAACGTGGTCTTGAAATCGTCTTCCAGTGAATCGATGGCCGCTTGCAGTCGCTCGACGTCGATCTCGCGCTCGACGATTTGCTCCGGAACCTCGTTGATATCCAATTCTACCGTGGCCGCGGGCACAGGCGCCCGCTGCCGCCGGCTCTTCAGGTAACAATTCCGCAAGACCGTGAACAACCAACTACGGACGCAGTCCGCGTCACGCAATTGGTCGAGCTTTTCTTGGGCGATCAGAAACACCTGTTGGGTCAGGTCTTCCGCGTCCGGGGCGGCGCCGGTCAGGCGGTATGCGTAGCGATAAAGCGGCGCATGATGCTCGGCAACCAATTGCCCTACATCCAGCGGCGCAGCACGTTCGGCCATCTTCCGCCCTTTCCACCTTCAACTAGAGGCTTTGCGCGTGCCGTTTATTCCCGCACATGCGAAAACACCCAAGTAGACCGCGTCGCTGCTAGAAAAACCGCTGCCATTTGGCCGCGTTGCCCGACGTCGATAGCAATCTTGCCACTCCCAATCGACAAGCCGCCGCATCGCCGAGCTCCAAGACCATCAGTATATCCCTTTCAGCGGCTTCGCCCAGCGTCAGCAGCCGGCACGTCCCCTGCGGAAATCGCGTAAGCTGCGACGACGGCGAAACTTTTGCCGACTATTTGTCATTCGACGGCCGCCGCCGAACCTTGGATATCCAATTTCCTGGCAACAAGCGGGGAATAAACGCCCCCGGCGATGGATCGTCAGTGGTTGAACCCGTAGCAGGATGTTCCTGCGAGGCTTAGACGCGTTTTCGAAATGGAAGGTGACCCATGAAGAAGTTTGCTGCATTTGCCATGCTGTTAAGCCTCACCCTCGTGACCATCGGCTGCAAGCCGGCTGACAAGGCTGGCGCTCCGGCTGACGCCGCACCGGCCGACGCTGCACCGGCTGACGCCCCCGCCGAGACTCCCGCTGAGTAAGCGAAGTCACGACGACAACCGTCGCGGCAACACAGCGACAACAATGCCGCGGCAACACTGTCAGAACACACCGGGGGAGCAGCGTCACACAGCACGTTGCTCCCCCGTTTGTGATTCATCGCTGGCTGGTTCTTGGCCGGCGACGCTCGACGGATCGGCTGCGCGACAAGGGCATCAACCGCGCTTGGGTCGCGGCAGCCGCCCGCCGCGGCCGCGGCGGCGTCCCGGTTTGTTGGCGCTGCCGGCCCGGCGCGCATCGACCTCGGCCACGGTGCTGCCGACCGATTCGCGCATCCGCTCGATGCGATCGCGCAGCGTGGCGGCCCGTTCGAATTCCAAGGCGTCGGCGGCGGCCATCATTTCGCCTTCCAGCTCGGCCAGATACTCCTCGGTGATGTACTGCGCCTCGTCCGCGCGGCCCACGGCGGCATTGGCTTGCGCATGGGCGGCCGCTTCGCCTTCGATGCCCGCGCGAATGCTCTTCTTGATCGTCTCGGGCGTGATACCGTGCTGGCGGTTGTATTCCTGCTGCAGCGCCCGGCGGCGCTCGGTTTCTTCGATCGCGCGCTGCATCGAGTCGGTCACCTTGTCGGCATACAAGATGACTTTGGCATTTACGTTGCGGGCCGCCCGGCCGATGGTCTGCATCAGCGACGTTTCGCTGCGCAGAAAGCCCTCTTTGTCGGCATCCAGAATGGCCACCAGCGAAACTTCGGGCAGGTCGAGCCCTTCGCGCAACAGATTCACGCCCACCAGCGCCTCGAAACGCCCCTCGCGCAGCTCGCGCAATAACTCCACGCGCTCGAACGCGTCGAGTTCGCTGTGCAGCCACTTGCACTTGATGCCTTTGTCGGACAGGTAGAACGACAAGTCTTCGGCCAGCCGCTTGGTCAACGTCGTCACCAGCACGCGTTCCGAAACGGCCGCCCGCGCACGGATCTGCTCCAGCAAATGCGGCACTTGGGTGCGTGCCGGGCTGATTTCGATCACCGGATCGAGCAATCCCGTGGGGCGGATCACCTGTTCGATGAACTCACCGCCGGTGCGATCCAACTCATAGGGCCCTGGCGTGGCGGAAACATACACCACCTGATTGACCTTCTGCTCCCACTCGTCGAATTTCAGCGGACGGTTGTCCAAAGCGCTCGGCAAACGGAAACCGTGCTCCACCAGCGTGCTCTTACGGCTAAAGTCGCCGGCAAACATACCGCGCACCTGCGGCACCGTGGCGTGCGACTCGTCGACAAACAGCAGATAGTCGTCCGGAAAGAAATTGAATAGCGTTTGCGGCGTCGAGCCGGGCGGACGTCCCGACAACGGCCGACTGTAGTTCTCGATGCCAGGGCAGAAACCCACCTCCATCATCATCTCGATGTCGAATCGCGTGCGCGCGTTGAGCCGTTGCGCCCTCGAGCAGTTTTCCGGCGTTTTTCAACTGCTCCAGCCGCTCTTCGAGTTCCTGCTTGATCGAATCGACCGCCGCGGCAATGCGTTCCTCGGGCATCACGAAGTGCTTGGCCGGATAGATGTAAAGTTCCTGCTCGTGACGCACCGTTTCGCCGCTGGTCGGATTGATGATCGAAAGCTGTTCGACCTCGTCTCCCCAGAACTCGATCCGCAGCGCGAACTCCTCGTAGCTGGGCCACAACTCGACACAATCGCCTCGCACGCGAAACTTGCTGCGGGCAAACTCCACGTCGTTGCGCTCGTACTGCACGTCGACCAGCTTCATCAGCAACTGGTCGCGATCGACTGTCATGCCGCGGTTCAGATGGATCATCATGGCCTTGTAGTCATCGGGCGATCCCAAGCCGTAAATGCACGACACGCTGGCCACGATGATCACGTCGCGCCGGCTCACTAGCGCGCTGGTGCTGGCCAGCCGCAGCCGATCGATCTCCTGGTTGATCGAGGCGTCCTTCTCGATATAGATATCCCGTTGCGGAATGTACGCCTCGGGCTGGTAGTAGTCGTAGTAGCTGACAAAATAGTGCACGGCGTTGTGCGGGAAGAACTCCTTGAATTCGGAGTAGAGCTGCGCAGCCAGCGTTTTGTTGTGCGACAACACGAGCGTGGGACGTTGAAGCTGCTGCACGACGTTCGCCATGGTGAACGTCTTGCCCGACCCCGTCACTCCCATCAACACCTGGTCGCGGCGTCCTTCTTTCAGGCCGCTGACCAGAGCCTCGATGGCTTGCGGTTGATCGCCGGCGGGTTCGAACGGGCTAACTAGCTGAAACGACACGGCATGCCTGGCGGTGAAGTGTTTCGGCGAAGGTTTTGCCCCACGCCAAAAAATGCGTCGGGGCCATTAAGAAGAATACGCAAAGCACGCGATCTCGGCTATGGCCCGTGTCCCGCCACGTTGCCCGCCGCCGGAAGTGGTCGCAGATAGGGTCGAATTTGCTCGAGCGTTTTCGGTCCGATGCCGCGCACGCGCCGCAATTCGTCGAGGTCGACGTACGGACCGTCTTCGGTGCGCGACTCGACAATCCGCCGCGCCAATGTTTCGCCGATGCCGGGCAACTGCGAGAACTCCGGCCAGTCGGCTTCGTTCACGTCGATGCGAAAGCGGGCGGTTCGGCGCGACGCACGATCGATCTCGATCAAACGGCCCCGCGCGCCGCCTTGCGCCACCCACCACGCGATCGTGCTGCCAAGGGCCACGAGCACCAGCGCCGCCACGGCAGCCTGGTCCATCCGGCGCAAAAGCGGCCGGCGGACGGGCTGTTCGTGTTGCGTCTTGTTTCGGCGCACGCTTTTGCCTTGCAGGTGAAGCAACTCTCGCTTTGGTACTGGTGAGCGGCAAGTGGCAGTTGCTATTATGGTTACTTCTCGCTGGACCGCCAACGCGCCCTTTTCGTTCCCCGTGCTGCACGTGGCCAAAGAATTCCAACAGGTCGAATGGGACGAAACGGTCGCCGAGGACTGCCGTCAGATCGTGCGCCTGGCCGTCCGCGAAGACTTAGGCCGCAAATTCGACTGGACGACGTTGGCCTTGGTGCCCAGCGGCGCCCTTGGCAGCGCGAAGATCGTGGCTCGCTCGCCCGGCGTCGTATGCGGAATGCGCGCCGTCGAATTGGCGCTCTCGGAAATGGATGTCGCGGTGCAACTGACCGCGAAAGTTGATGACGGCGCCGATGTTTCCGCGGGGCAGGTGCTGGGCGTACTGTCCGGTCCGGCTCGCAGCTTGCTGACCGCCGAACGTATTCTGCTGAACCTGCTCGGCCGGCTGTCCGGAATCGCCTCGCTCACGCGCCGCTATGTCGAGGCCGTTGCGGGCACGCGGGCCGACATTTACGACACGCGCAAGACGACGCCCGGCTGGCGGCGGTTGGAGAAATACGCCGTTCGATGCGGCGGCGGACACAACCATCGCTTGGGGCTCTTCGACGCCATCTTGATCAAGGACAATCATCTGGCCCTGGGCGCCGCCGACGCCGAGCCGCTCGCTTCGAGCGATGCCGTCACGCGAGCTCGCGAGTTTGCACGTTCGATGGCCAAGGGCTCGTCCGCCGCCGAGATGATCGTCGAAGTCGAAGTCGACACGCTCGAACAACTACAACTCGTCTTGCCGGTCGGTCCCGACATCGTGCTGTTGGACAACATGGCCACCGATACGTTGCGCCGCGCCGTGGTCCTGCGCGACGAATTGGCCGCAACGGTCGAACTGGAAGCCTCTGGCGGCATCAATCTTGCAAACGTTGCGGCCGTCGCGGCAACCGGAGTAGACCGCATCAGCATCGGCGCTCTGACGCATTCCGCTGTCGCGCTCGACGTGGCACTCGACTGGTCCTAGCCGCGTCTCCCGCTCTTGGAAGTCGGCATCGCGCAGCCCGTTTTTGCACACTTTCCCTTCCACCGTCACAACCGGCAAGTCCGGTTTGACAGGCCCTGGCATTGAACTAGGTTTGGGTTGCCGTTGCGCCTTTGGGGAGGGGCGCAGCGCGTCTGGGGTACGGCAGGGGTAGCTTGGAGCTTGAGGGGACCCTGCCGTATCTTTTTTCTGCAACATCAGCCAGCATCAACTCCGCTACATCGAACCAGCCCGGTCCCATACGCGAGTCCCGAGAGAATCGATGGCAAAAAAAGTCCTGCTGTGCGATGACGAGATTCACATTCTCCGCGCCGCCGAGATTCGGATCGGCGGCGCCGGCTACGATGTCCGCATCGCTCACGACGGCCAACAAGCCTGGGAATCGATCCTCGCGGGCCCGCCCGACGTGGTCGTCACCGACATGCACATGCCGCGATGTGACGGCATGGAGCTAACCGATCGCATCCGCTCCAATCCCCAAGTGTGCGACCTGCCTATCATCATGCTGACCGCCCGGGGCTTCGAGTTGCCGCGGGAAGAATTGCTGGAAAAATGGGGCGTTGCCGACATCCTGGCAAAGCCGTTCAGCCCGCGCCAACTCCTCTCGCTGATCGACCAACTGCTGGGCACGGCCCGCCCAACCGCGCTGCACAGCTAGCGCCTCTCCCCATCGGACCATCCGCTCCAAACACGTCGGGCCGCCGGCCAATGCTGCGCTGCTCGTGCCGAACGGACATGGCTCCTGCAACGTCGGCACGTGGCAATGCCATCAGGTGTCCGCTAGCAGCGCCTGATAAACTTTGCCGGTTTTTCCGATTGTAGTGGAAATTCCTGCAATGTCGGTTGTGCCGGTGCCGATATCTAGGCAGACCTCGGCGGCTTTGCGCTGCCGTAGGTGAGATTTTGCGATGAGCACGCAGGCAAGCCGCCGCCAAAAGCGCGGCTCGCCGCTCGGTTCCACGGACACGAGGAAAGACATGAAGATCGTCACGCGCACGAACGTCGTGCTGGTCGCCCTGCTGGCTTGGCTCGCAATTGCCACGTCGCAGGCGGCAGGACAATCGCCAGGTTCGCGGTACCGCACTAGCCCCACATACTTGGCGGCAAACCCCGCGGCGAAGAGCCGCGTCAGCAATCGCACAACCGCCCAGCCGGCGGTTCCCGAGTCGATTCCCGCCGAGACCGTGCCCGCGCCCCTCCCACAAGGTCCCGTCAGCGACGAAACCACGTTCCTCACCGAGGGCGAGGAGGCAATGTGGGACGACGGCTACCGTGACGATGGGTATTGCGGCGTCGGCGGCTGCGGAATGTGCCGCAAAGGCCTGTGGTACTACAGCCTCGACTATCTACTGGTTCGTCCGCGCTTGAGCCAGGGAGTGGCCGAGGCGCGCACCACCACGAGCACCAGCACCAGTGCGTCGACCACCAGCACGACCAACGTCAACTACGACTTCGACTACAACAGCGCGTTTCGCACCTCGATCGGCTACCGACTGTTGGAATGCGGCGGCGACATCCAGTTCTCGTACTGGCGCATGACCGGCAGCTCGCAAGTACACGACGGTCCGGCTTCACTCAACAACAACCAACTCGTGATTGCCGGCCAGCTCGGCAATGACCCAGGCCAGGGCGAGTACTTTGCGGCCTACACCGGCATCACAGCAAACATCTACGATATCGACTTCGCCAAGTGCCTGTCGTTCGGCGGTCCCGAGGGCGATTGTTGCAACTTCTGCCCCCGCTGGGATCTGCGGTATCTAGCCGGCGTGAGGATCGGCGACATAAGCCGCTACAACAACAACCAGGTGCTCAATTCCAACGGCAACCTTGTTTCATTCGGCGACATCAACGCGCGATTCGTTGGAGCAGGCCCTCGCGTGGGCATTCAAGGCCGCCGCTACTTCGGCGCCTGCGGCAAATGGTCGATCTTTGCCAAGGGCAGCCAGGCCTTGCTGATCGGCGACTACAACATGACGCGCAAGTTGAACGTGACCGGAGGCGGAGCCCAAGGCTTGGCGGCGGTCACGAGCCAAACCGATTCCTTTGCCCGCATGATTCCCGTGACCGACATCGAAGTCGGCGGCACGTGGCAGATCGCGCCTTACGCGTTCTTCTCCGCGGGCTGGTTCTGGCAAGCCTGGTGGGACTTGGGCCAGGGCGAGAACATCAGCAACACCAGCTTCGGACCGCTCGATTCGTCCAACATCCTGGGCTTCGACGGCCTGTTTATCCGCGGCGAGCTGTTGTTCTAAGAGTTCGGGCACGCTCGAAGCGCACCGCAGGCCTAGCAAAGGCTCGTTCGATTCCGCCATCGGCCGCTGCGAACCTATCGGTTCGCCAACCGTCTAGAGACCGTCGAGCAAGTTGGCCCGACCACGCCGAGCAGCCCTCAAGCGGGCACGACGCCGCGTTTCGCTCGGCTTTTCGTAGTACTCGCGCCGACGCATCTCCTTCTTGATGCCGCTTCGCTCGACCAGCTTGCGAAAGCGGCGGACCGCTTCTTGAATGGACTCGCGGTCCCGCACGTTCAACTTAACCACACATCCTCCTTTGTTTTTGCAATGGGCGGATACCCCACCATTTACGTTCGATCTACCATCCCACGAATCTACACTCCGAATCGTGCGTCTGTCCAGCCGCAACGTACCGTTTTTCGGCACTTTCGCCTTTCCACAAGCACGGTTTCGTCAGGTCAGCCTGGCGACGGCATGCCATGCCATCCGCGACGAACCAACAAGCACGGCCGCACGGTGTGCAGCGTTGGGGGGGACGCGTTCGGCGCATCCGGCGCAAGCGTCAGTCGTCGCATAGCTTACCTCACGGAATTCAACCCCCAATGCGCCAACTGCTCGGCGGAATCTGCACAGCTTTTTCCTGCGCGGACCGCTGATGCGCGCCGGCTAATCGGCATGATCCGCGCCGATTGGCATTTCGGCAGGGGGCGCACGTGCGCGGCTCTTGCTGAATCTTTGCCGCCACCCGGGCCGATGGCTTACCGTAGCCCGACGACTTCGAGCTGCATCCGACCAACACTCCACACCTGCCGCGTCAATCTGGCTATGAGTTGCACGCCCGCCTCCGACTCGCTGATTCTCGAACTCGAAATTCGCCAAGACGACGCCTTGCGGCAGCTTGTCGAATTGGAACAGCGCATCGAGGCCGTGCTCCGTCAGGCCCTGCCGGCTGACGGTCGGCGAATCGCTCCGCCCCAGGCCAACAGCCCTTCTCCACCGGCAACCCAAACGCCGGCTGCGCGGGCCGCTTGACGCGTCGAGCGTCCCACGGCCCACGAGTGCTCGCAGGGCCCCCGTACGGCTCGCCGACCCTCTTTTTGTCGCCTCTCAGCAGGCGGCTTCGGATTCCGCCTTGTTGACGCCCACCGCTGGATCAAACAAACTAATAGGGCCTCGGGGCGCCCCGATCCCTTGGATTGGCTGGCGGCCAGCAGGCGAAGAGGCTTTTGCCCGCCGCATCCCACCTCGTTTTGCAACCCGCCGAAACGGTGCCCTCCATGATCCGCGCGACTTTCAACCGGCTATTTCTGTGTACTTGCGTCCTGGCAATCCCTCTTTGTGTCAGCCCGGCGCAAGGTGAGAACTGGCCGCAATGGCGCGGCGCTCGACTCGACGGCATCAGCCACGGGACCAATCTGCCGCTCAAGTGGAGCAAGACCGACAACGTCGCCTGGCGATTGGAGCTACCCGGCCCCGGCGGATCGACGCCAGTCGTTTGGGACGACCACATCTATCTGACCTCGGCCGAAAACGACAACCAAATGGTGTTAGTATGCGTGCGCACCGACGGCAAGCCGTTGTGGAAGCACGTCATTGCCGACCAGAACAAAGTGGTCCGCGGCGATGAAGGCAATTCGGCCTCTCCCTCGCCGTCGACCGACGGCAAACACGTTTGGGCCATGATGGGTACCGGCGATTTGGCCTGTTTCACCGCCGACGGCGAGCCGGTGTGGGCCTTCAACCTGCAAGGCCGCTACGGCAAATTCAATATCCAATTCGGAATGACCAGCACGCCCGTGCTCGACGGCGATCGGCTGTACTTGCAATTGCTGCATACCGGCGGCGCCCACGTCATTGCCCTGGACAAGAACACGGGCGAGGAAATCTGGCATACCATGCGCGAAAGCGACGCCACGGCCGAGTGCGAACACTCGTATGCGTCGCCGGTTCTGTACCGCGACGACAAAAGCGAGTTGCTCGTCACGCATGGCTGCGACTACGTGGTGGCACATCGTTTGAGCGACGGCAAGGAAGTGTGGCGCTGCGGCGGTTTGAATCCCAAAGGCCGCTACAACCCCACGCTGCGCTTCGTGGCCTCGCCGTTGGCCGTGCCGGGTCTCGTCGTCGTCCCTTCGGCCAAGAACGGGCCCGTGCTGGGGCTCGATCCCGCGAGCAAGGGCGATATCACGGCCAGCACGCAAGGACACTTCTGGACGCGCCAGCACAACACGCCCGACGTCCCCTCGCCGTTGGTCGTCGATGGCCTGCTTTACTTGTGTCGTGAAGACGGCACGCTGATCTGCATGGACGCCAAGACCGGCGAGGAGTTCTATACCAAGCGAACCCACGCCGATCGTCACCGGGCCTCGCCCGTCTATGGCGACGGCAAAATCTATCTCACGGCCCGTGATGGCACGGTCACGGTGGTCAAGCCCGGAAAAGAATTCGAGGTGCTGGCCACCAACGTGATGGAAGAGTCCATTTCCTCGTCGCCGGCGATCTCCAACGGCAAGATCTATCTGCGCACGTTCGATGCGCTGTATGCGATCGGCGAGTAGCCCCGGCAACTAAACCCTGTCGGTACGGCGTCGCCCCACTGCTTGCGCCGCTACCGGCCTGTGCCGAACAGTCGCCTGGAAGCGAATGTGCGGGTTGCTCCGTCCGGCGAAACACTGCCTGCAAGTCCGGTCGTGGGGGGGCCGGGTAGTTCCTTGCACGCCCCCCCCGGCGAGCGACGATCCTCCTTTCCGGCGCGACATCGTGCGCACTCATTGCGCACGATCGGGGCAATTGCACCTGCGCGCCCGGGCCTGGGATGGCCCGTTCCTTTAGCGAATGGAGTCGCTCGATGAAGACACTCTCGTGCTGCGCCGTTTGCCTGGCGCTGGCATCACTTGGCACGCCAGCCGCCCAAGCCCAGGTGCTCTCGAGCGAAGTTTCAACCGATTCGTCCAGCGCGACGAAAACGGGCTGGCTGCCCCCCGTCAGCTATTCGTTCGTCTCGTCCGACGGCAGCGCGCCGCTTCGCGAGGACTATCTTTACGAAGACGCTCCGAACTGGACCATTTGGGGCGGCGCCATCTTCCTCACCCGCTCGCAACCGCAATCGCAATCGTTGATCCGTTCGGGCGGAAACAGTATTTTCAACGCCCGTCAGCTCAATTTCGGCACCGCAGCGGGTCCCGACATAAACGCCATTCGTCACGGCGAAGTGGTCGATCTCGGCTTTCGTTTCTTTCAAGTCAACAGCATCAGCGCCCAACGCACGATCATTCCCGGATTCAATTCGCAATTGGACATCAACGATCCGATCGACCTGGGGAGCGACATCCTCGGACAGCTCTACACCTCGAGCATTCTCAGCGTGGAACTCAACGCCCGCCGCAACATCACCGACCGGCTAACCTTGCTGGCCGGCTTTCGCTATTTGCAGTTCGAGGAAGACTTGCGCACGCGGTTTGACCTGCCGCTCGATCTGTTCCCGGCCATCAACGTCGATGTCGATGGCATCAATCGGCTGTACGGCGGTCAAGTCGGCGCCGACGCCATTTTGCTCGACGCCGGACGCTTTCAGATCCTCAGCGCCGCCAAGGCCGGCATCTACGGCAACACGGCCCGCAACGCCGCGCGACTGAGCATCGATGGCGATGGCAACTTTTCGTATGGCCGTTCCACCGCCGCGGTGTCGTTCGTCGGCGACTTGAACTTTACCGGCGTGTTCCAGCTCACCGACGTTTGGGCCATTCGGGGCGGCTACCAATTGTTGTGGCTCTCGGGCGTGGCACTGGCCAGCCAGCAGTATCCACACGTAAGCCACCATTTCATTCCCAACGCCAACGTCGTCACGGGCGGCGACGTGTTTCTGCACGGTGCGCTGGTCAGTGTCGAAGCGGCCTGGTAGCGAGCAACACTACGGATCAATGCGTCTCGGCGGAAGCCGGCGCCAGGTGCGCTGCCGGCTCGTCCTGCCGAACCACCTCGAAGCCGAGTTCTTCGATCATCTTGTAGTCCGCGGCCGGCATCTGGCCCTTGGTAGTAAGATAGTCGCCGACGAAGATCGAGTTGGCCGCATAGAGCCCCAGCGGTTGCAAACTGCCCAGGTGCAATTCGCGGCCGCCAGCAATGCGCAATTCGCGGTCGGGATTCACGAAGCGGAACATGGCCAGCGCCTTCAGGCAGTAGCGCGGGTCCAGCGCGCCGGCCGCGGAGAGTGGCGTGCCGCCGATGGGAATGAGAAAATTGAGCGGAATGGATTCCACGCCCAGTTCGCGCAGCGAAAATGCCATCTGCACGACATCCTCGCGCGATTCGCCCATGCCAATGATCCCGCCGGAGCAGAGCTCCATGCCGGCATCGCGGACGTTTCGTAGCGTGCTCATCCGATCTTGATAGGTGTGCGTCGAACAGATATCGCCGTAGTAGTTCTCGCTGGTGTTCAAGTTGTGGTTCACTCGATCCACCCCACACGCCTTCAACTCGGCGGCTTGCTCGGGCGTGAGCAAGCCCAGGCAGGCGCAAATCTTCAGATCGTACTGCGCCTTGATCCGCGGCACGATCGTGGTGACGGCCTCCATCTCCCGATTCGACGGTCCGCGCGCCGAAATCACGATGCAATACGTCTTGGCCTGCCGCTCGGCCGCCACCCGGGCGCCGTCCAGCAGTTTTTGGGCGTTGAGTAGGTTGTAGCGCGGGATCTCGGCCTCGGAGACCTTCGATTGCGAGCAATAGCCGCAGTCTTCGGGGCACAGCCCGCTCTTGGCGTTCATCAGGAAGTACAACTGCACGCGCTTGCCGAAATATCGCTGCCGCAACCGAAAGGCCGCCGACAGCACGTCCAGCAACTCTTCATCGGGGCTGTCCAAAATCGAACGGGCCTGGGCCGGCGAAATCGCCTCGCCCGCCAGCACCCCCTCGGCCAGCGCATGCCAGTGGGTTGTGGGCTTGTGCTCAGTGCATTCCGAGGTTTCGGCACGATCGATCATGGCGTGGCTCGCGAGAATAAGGTAACCTGGATTTAGGACTTAAGTATCGCCGAGAAGCAGATTTACGCAAGAGGTTTGCCTCCAGGGTACGATCCAATTGCTGCGGCAAATTCGTACGCCCCTTGGCCCCGCGGCAACGACCGAACGCGCACTGCGCATCAGCAACCACGCTCCATCATGGGACTCCACCACATCGTCCGCGTCGGCGCGCTAGGCCACGTGGGCCGCTTTACCGCGGTCGACGCGACGTGCTATCCGCGCAACTCGCGCGTGGTGGTGCGCACCGGCCGTGGGCTGGAGTTGGGCGAAGTGCTGCAGCCGCCCTTTCATTCGCCCGATCCGGTGCCGGCCGACGGCTCCATCCTGCGCGGCATCACGGTCGAAGATCAATTGCTGGAAGCCCGGCTCGAGCGCAATCGCCAGGCAGCCTACGAAGCGTGCGCCGCGCGTTTGAGCGAACTGGGCCTGCCGGCCGTGCTGATGGACGTCGAGCATCTCTTCGACGGGCGCTCGCTGGTGTTCTACTTCCTTGGCGAGATGTCGCCCGAGTTGGCAGCCCTGACCGACGAACTGGCCGAGCTCTACGAGACGCAGGTTCAATTCCGCAAGTTCACCGAGGCCGTCACGGCCGGTTGCGGACCCGATTGCGGCACCGACGCCGCCAGCGGCTGCAACACCTGTGCAACCGGCTGCGCCATAGCCGGCGCGTGCTCGACACGGCAACACTCGTAAGAATACGCGATCGCGCTGGGCAAAGACTGGGGTTTGACCACAACGACACAACGACACGACGAAAATCAAAGAACGATTCTTTTCAGTCCGTCCTTGAGCAGGCTGGTGTTGAAGTTAATCAACAGTCCGACCCTTTTGTTCGTAAGTTTCAAATAGGTCAACAGCTGCGCTTCAAACAGTGGCACGAGTTGTTCGACGGCCTTCAGTTCGACCACGACCAATTCGTCGACCAGCAGATCGATCCTCAGCCCCGCATCAAGCCGCAGGCCCTCATAGACGACCGGCAGGGCGACCTGGCGTTGAAAGGGCATCCGCGCTCTTGCCAACTCGTAACACAAGCACGCTTCATAGACGCTCTCCAGCAATCCAGGTCCAAGCGTCCGATGGACCTTGAATGCGGCGTCGATGACGGCCGATGCAACCTGCTCCGTCTTGCTTGAGATTGGTTCAATCAATGCGGGCCTCGGTTCTTTGTCTCCGTCGTCGTGTCGTCGTGGTCAATCAATATTCTTCTGAATTCGTCCTTCGTGTCGTCGTGGTTATCTGACTTTTTTTCCGAAGCAAGTTCACATTCCGTACCGGTCCACATGAACCGTCGTCACCGTGCGGTCGCGGTTGGTGCTCACGACCAGGCGGACGTCGCTCTGCACCGCGTAGGCGGATTGCAAGTTGAACTGCTCGACAAGCCCTCGCTCGTTGACGTACCGCTCGTGCAGCGACACGTCGCCCCAATCGCCCGATTGGTGCCGGGCGAGCAACGCGTCCACCGTGTACCCGACGGACTCCAGCGCCGCGAATGCGGCTGGCGTGACTACGATCCGACCGACGTCAAACTTGGGCATCAACTCTTCCATGGCACCTGTTCCGGGGAAGCCGTGTGAAGGGGGAAACTCCATTGCGCGTTGGCATTGTGCCCAAGCCCGCGACGTTTTGCAAACAGTCCAACGCGGAGTTTCGCGCCGCGGCGGCGGCAGTGATGCGACAGCATCCCGCGGCAGACAGACATTAACGATGGCGCAAGCGAAGGTGATGGCGCGCGCTGCTTTCGCCCCCCGGCGGCGTGTGGTATCAAACATGTCATGCGGATAAATCGCTCGATCGTCGAAACCGCTGCCGCGCTGCGTCGTGGAGATCTAACCCCGCCGGCGCTCGTGCGGGCCTGTCTGGAACAGATCGACCGCTGCGAATCCGAAGTCCGTGCGTGGGTCGTGGTCGATCGTGCCGGCGCTGGCCGCTGCCGAAGTGGCCGATCGCGAACTGGCGGCCGGCCACGACCGCGGACCGCTGCACGGCGTGCCCATCGGCGTCAAGGACATCGTCGACGTGCAGGGCCTGCCCACCCGCGCCGGTTCGCCGCTCACGTCCGCCGATCCGGCCGCTGCCGACGCCACGGTTGTCGCCCGCTTGCGATCCGCCGGCGCCATCATCCTGGGCAAGACCGTCACCACGGAATTCGCCTGCTTCGATCCATCGCCCACGCGCAATCCCTGGAACCTGGACCACACGCCCGGCGGCTCCAGCAGCGGCTCGGCCGCGGCGCTGGCTTTGGGAATGTGCTCAGGCGCCATCGGCACGCAGACGGGTGGATCGATCACGCGCCCGGCCAGCTATTGCGGCGTCGCCGGCTGCAAGCCGACCTTCGGCCGCACCAGCCGCACCGGCGTCGCGCCGGTGAGTTTCCATCTCGATCACGTTGGCGCCATCGCCCACACGGCCACCGATTGCGGACTAATGCTGTCGGCGATGTCCGGCGACGATCCCCGCGATCTCGCCTGCGAGCCGAAGCCGGCGTTCGCATTCGATGCCGCGGCGCATGTCGCACCGCCACGGCTGGGCGTTATCCGGCCCTACTTCCTCGACGAAGCCGACGCCGAGACCGCCGAACTGACTCGCGAGGCCATCGAGAAGCTCGCAGGGCAGGGGGCTACCATCGTCGAGTTGCCATTGCCCGACGGGTGGGACGACGTCCACGCGATGCACCGCCGCATCTACTTCGCCGAAGCGGCCGACGTACACCAGCGCACCTTCGGCGCCCCCCGTGCCGGCTACGGTCCCAAGATGGCCGAGCTACTGACTGAAGGTTTTGCTATCTCCAGCGCCGAATATCAAGCCGCCTTGCGCCATCAATCTGGCTTCCGCCACGCCATGGCCCGGCTGCTGGCGAACGTCGACGCGGTGCTCACGCCCGCCACGCCCGGGCCCGCGCCAGCCAGTCTGGCCACGACGGGCGATCCCCGCTTCAACGCCCCCTGGAGCCACGCGGGCACGCCCACCGTCTCGATCCCATTTGCACTAACCAGCGCCAACCTCCCCATCGCCCTGCAACTCGTCGGCAATGCCTGGAGCGAGCCGCGGCTGCTGAGCGCGGCCGCGTGGTGCGAAGAGCGGTTGGGATTCGCGGAGACGCCGAGTTTGATGAGTAGCTGATTCGCCAGAGCTCAGAGGCTGCGCACGGGAGCATGATGCAGCACGATCAGTTGTTCGGCTTTGATCGGCAGCATCGCGTAGGTCTTGCCTTGCTCGTCGGAAAACTCAACCTCGAATGCACCCTCGGAAAGCTCCTCCACTACGGTACCAACCTGTCCGCGCACCAACCCCTTCTCGGGAATCTCCTCCATGAGGGCCACGACGTCCAGCAATGCAATGGTCTGATTCATCCCGCTCACTCCTCTCGAATGTAGGCGCGAACGAACCGCGGAATACGTTCGCCACGGCGCACAATCCAGGCTGACATCAAGTTCGCAGTGCCGTTCGGTCCCGTCAACTCCCATTCTACCGTGAACCGTTGGCCATGGTCGTCGCTCAATCCGGGCACAGCCTTTCCATGTTGTGCCGCCTCGAGCAGCGCCTGCAACAGCAGATCGGAGTTTTCGGCAGTAATTCCGCAAGCTGCCGCAAAGACCCTTGCTTTGTGCTTGCCGCGCGGGTGATCGGTACTGAGACAGTAGTCAATCAGCTTCTCGATCGCCACGATCGCATTTTCGCCGTTGGGCAGCTTCATCACGTCGTCGCATCCTCGACCAGCCGAATCTCCGCGTCGGTGAGCCCGTAAAGCTCGTAAACCAACTGATCAATCTGCCGATCCGTCGCGTCAATCTGACGCTGGAGGCGCGTTTTAGTATCGGGCATCTTTGCGGCTGACGCTTCGCTTCCCAGTCGCGTGCGTCGATCCACGATCGTTTCTAGTTTGCTCGTGCAATCTGTACGGACGGCAAGAGAGCCTTTGGAACAGGGAAGCCCTCAATGTACTGACCAAAGAATCGCAAGTAGGACTCCCCAGGCCCCTCCAGCGCGGCACACACGTCGCGAAAATAGAAATTTGCCAGTCGCGAATTTAGCACGCCGACCAATGCCGGCTGGGCAGTCGGAAGAAAATAGACCGTGTTTGCCCCAAAGCGTCCAATACTGTCGATCGCAAACCGACAAGTTGTTGCGATATCCGGAAACACAATTTTTGGTGACGCAAGAAACTTCACATATGCATATTGCGGTTGCTGCAATTCATACCATGCTTGTTTCGTGGTGCGCTTTTGCAGCTGTTGCTTAAACTCACTTAGATGGTCAAGGACCGCAGGATACGGTCCCATATCGATGCCGTGATGCGTATAAATGAGGAACTCATCACGCGGCTCTATCCAGAATGCGCGAATGTCACGGCCTTGCAGAAATGGGTGCAGCAAGTGCTCCGCTGCCGGATTGTGACTCACTAGCTGATCGCGTTGCTGCCGGCCAACAACAAATGCTCGCGTTAGCCCTGATTTGATCCCCATACAGATCTTTCCGCCCGACAGCTGAATAAGCTGGATGCATTGGCGCAAAGCTTTTCCAAGAGTCGCACTGCACTTGGCCGGCTAAAACTCCAACTCGTACTCGACAATTGGTTTTGCGGAACCTCATACGCGACCGGCTCGACAGCCGTTTGGAATTCGTGCGCGCCCGATTGCACGCCGGCAAGCGTTTTGGAATCTATCGGTGGAGAGTATACGAGAGGCAAGGTCGCCCCACGTTTCGTCGTGAGCATTACAATTGTTCGGACAGTTGCACCTCGAAACACAGGCAAGCCCGCGAGATCCACAATTCGATCGACGTTTGAAACGGAGGTCAGCAATGCGCGGACTTTAAGACCATAGTTTGCTCGCAAGAATTTGTTTGAAACGATCATGCCAAACCTGGCACCGGATTTAAGCAGCTCGTGTTCTTGCTCGATGAAGTAGACGTAAAAATCACTTCGCTCATCGTGACACGCAAACTTCTCGCTCAGGTACGACTTCAATTCCTTGAAAGACTCCATACGTATATACGGCGGATTCCCAATCACCGCGTCAAAACCCGGATTCTTCCCCTTGAAGATCTCCGGGAACTCGGCCTTCCAGTCGAATGCGTTGATTCGATATTGCTCTTCCTCGTCCAATAGGCTGAGTTGCTTGTTGTCGTAGAAGTCGGGGCCGATCAGCGAGTTGCCGCACTTGATGTTGTTGCCCAAGTCGGGCAGGGCGCGCTCGTGCAATAGCCGCAACTGCCGTTCGATCGTTTCGCGGTTCTCGTTTTCCAGCACCTTCAACAGCAGCGACAGCTTGGTCACCTCGACCGCCTGGCTGTCGATATCCACGCCGTGGATGTTATTGAGCAGGATTTCCTTTTTCTTGGCCGCCGTGAGGAACCATTGCCCGCCCGGCCCCTCGTAGATTTCCTTTTGCTTGCTCGTGCCGTGTTCGACGTAGTAGTCGCGGTGCCAGTCGAGCAAAAACTGCAGCGCCCCGACCAGAAACGAGCCCGAGCCGCAGGCCGGATCGAGCACGCGCAGCTTGGCCACGTCCTTGGGCGTTTTCCCATCGACCAGCTTGCCCACCGTATGCTTGACGATGTAGTCGACGATGTAGGCCGGCGTGTAGTACACCCCGCCAGCCTTCTTCACCTCGGGCTTGTCCTCGACCTTCGCCTGGTGCCCTGCGGTGAGCCGAATGACCTTGCCCAGAAACTGCTCGTACACCTGCCCCAGGATCTCGGCCGGCAGCACGGAAAACTCATAAGGGCTGTCCGGGTAGTACAGCCCGCGGAACATGTCCTTGAGCACCTTGTCGTCGATGGCGAGCGAGGGAGTGAGCTCGTCGGGCGGTTCGGCGCGTCCCTTTTCGACCTGGAAGTGGAACAGTCCCGAGTTGTAGCGCTCGTCGGCCCGATCGAACAATTCGCACAGCCGGCGGTAGACGCGATCTCCGTTGGCCACGCCCTGCAACTGGCCATAGGACTCGACGCCCCGGTCCTCGCACATCCGCAAAAAGATGATGCGGTCGATGATCCGCTGCACGGAGAAGTTGAGCTCGCGTTGTTCGAGCTTTTTGTTGCGCAGGGCCAGGTTCTGGGCCAGATGTTTGCGCCAGGACTCGATTTCCTCGAGAAAGGCGGCGTCCACCTCGGCCGTGCCGCGTTTGAGCTTCTTGCCCTCGGCGTATTTGTCGAACGAGCCGGTGAGCACCGCCTCGCGCGAGAAGATGCCCGCCAGTTCATCCCACTTGTCGACGTACTGGTCGAACGTGAAAAACATGGTGCGGGCGATACCCGGCTTGTCGGTCTTGTTCGGCTTGACGCGGCAGTCGTAGACGGCCAGTTCCTCGAAATCCGAAAGGATCGACAGCGGCAGCTTGGCGCTCCAGGCATAGCGCCGCAGTTGGTAGGCGGCGCTCACGTCGTGCGCCACGTTGACCGACGGCTTCTTGGCTTCCAGAAAAAAGATCCGCCGCCCGCCGACGCGAAAGCAGTAGTCGGGCGCCTTGGTCGCCCCGCCCACCTTGATGGCGTCCTCGTGAATGACGTCTTTGTAGGCCTCCGCGTGGCCTTGCCGGTTGTCGACGTCCCAACCCAGCGCAACGAACAGCGGATCGAGAAACTCCCGGCGAAGTTGCGTCTCGTTGTAGCCAGTGGATTGGTAGGACTCGCGGTTGCGCTCGAAGCGTTCGACCAGATCGTTGACGGCTTGCGGCGCGGCCATGCGGCATTCCACGGGTGCGATCTCATCAGGCCGCATCCAAAGGCTCTCCGTCGTCGAGCGTATAGATGTCCTGGCGAACGTCGGTTAGCTCTTCAGCCCATTCTTGCGAGACGCCCACCGCCCATTCGTCGTCTTGATCATTCGATTCCGCCGGCACGATCGTAATCGTCACTGGCCCCGGCGGAACCGTGTCGGGCACCTGTGCCGACAGATTGTGCCGCTCGTCAACGTGTCCAGTGATTCGGTGCGCATGCATGGGCGTGTGCCCCCAGAACAAAGAATCTCACGACCTTCCACGCGGTCAGCCACACGACGACACCACGATTGTACCACCCGCAAGCCGAAGGAAAAACCAACGCTTACTCCCGTGTGGGGCAACGCTTTATGGCATTGGGGCGTTGGCTGAATTCTGGCGAATCCAGCTACCTCGACGATGCTACGCCAAGTTACTCCCCCAGCGCACCCAGACTCGCCAGGAATTCGCTCATCTCGCCGGCCGCGTGGGCGTCGCCGGTGGCTCTCGCGGCTTCGATGCCGTCGCGCAATTTGGCGCGGGCTTCGGCAATGCGGTCCAAACGCGTCAGTTGTTGTGCGGCCATGAAGAATGCCGGCACGTACGGCTCGTCGCCGCCCAGCAACTGCTCGAACTCCGTCAGGCTGCGATCGTGCTGGCCTTCCTTGTCCAACTCCATGGCCAGGCTATAGCGCAAGAACACGTCGCCCGGGTCGTCGGCCAACATGGTTTCGATCTTTTCGCGCCGCGTCGGGCTCATGGCAAGCTACCTAACAGGCCGAAGCCTTCACTGGGGTGCCTAAACCGGCTGCATGTCGTGGGCGGCTTCGTACGCGGCGATCTTGTCCTCGTGCGCCAGCGTCTGGCCGATGTCGTCCAGGCCGTTCAGCAGGCAATGCTTCCGGAATGCGCGTCGACCTCGAACGAAATCTTCAAGCCCGCGGTGTCCGTGATCTGCTGCTTCTCCAGTTCGATCGACAATTGATAGCCGGGCTGGGCCGCGCGGCGAAACAGCTCCTCGACCTGTTCTTCCGGCAGGCGAATCGGCAGCATGCCGTTCTTGAAGCAGTTGTTGTAGAAGATGTCGGCGAAGCTGGGCGCAATCAACACGCGAAAGCCGTAGTCGTCCAACGCCCAGGGCGCGTGCTCGCGGCTCGATCCGCAGCCGAAGTTGCGCCGCGCCAACAGCACGCTGGCGCCTGCGACGGCCGGCTGATTCAACTCGAATTCGGGGTTCGGCGAGCCGTCGTCGTGAAATCGCCAATCGAAGAACAAAAACTGCCCAAAGCCGGTCCGCTCGATGCGCTTGAGAAACTGCTTGGGGATGATCTGGTCGGTATCGACATTGGCCCGGTCCATCGCCGCGACCAGACCGGTGTGCTTGGTAAAAGGTTGCATGGTGGCTCTGAAGGTGGTGCGGGTTTAAGTTCGCTGCTAACGCAAGCGGAAGTGACGGCGCACGTTGCAGCCTCGGTCGGTTGGCACGCGAGCTGTTACTTCTTGTAGTCCCACTCGCGGATGTCGACGAAGTGGCCCGGCGATGGCGGCGGCGGCGGCCATGGCGGGCGAGACCAGGTGCGTGCGGCCGCCCTTGCCCTGCCGGCCTTCGAAGTTGCGATTGCTGGTCGACGCACAGCGCTCGCCCGGCTCCAGCTTGTCGGGATTCATGGCCAGGCACATGCTGCAGCCCGCCTCGCGCCATTCGAAGCCGGCCTCCTTGAACACGCGGTCGAGCCCTTCCTGCTCGGCCTGACGCTTGACCTGGCCGCTGCCGGGCACGACCATCGCGCCGACGCGGCTCGGCAACGCGATGGCCCGCGCGCCACGGCCGCCGCCGCCCGCAGGTCCTCGATCCGGGCGTTGGTGCACGAGCCGATGAACACGCGGTCGAGCGGGATCGCCGTGATCGGCGTCGCCGGGCTTCAGGCCCATGTACTCCAGCGCGCTGGCGGCCGTCTTGCGCTCGGTTTCGTCGGCCGAACTTCGGCGGGTCGGGCACCTGCCCGTCGACCGGCGCCACCTGGCCGGGGTTCGTTCCCCAGGTGACTTGCGGCATCGACGTCGGCCGCGTCGAACGACCAGCGACTTGGTCGTACTACGCGCCGGGGTCGCTGGGCAACTGCTGCCAGCGGGCGACGGCCGCGTCGAAGTCGCTGCGGCGCGAACTCGCGGCCGCGCAGATAGTCGAACGTCGTTTCGTCCGGAGCGATCATGCCGGCCCGGGCGCCGGCCTCGATCGACATGTTGCAGACGGTCATCCGCTCTTCCATGCTCAGGGCCCGGATCGCGCTGCCGGTGTACTCGATGCAATAGCCGGTGCCGCCGTCGGTGGTGAGCTGGCCAATCAGGTACAGAATCAAATCCTTGGCCGTCACGCCCGGCGGCAAGCTGCCCATCGACGCGCAGTTCCAGCGTCTTGGGCCTGGACTGCAGCAGCGTCTGCGTGGCCAGCACGTGTTCGACTTCGCTGGTGCCGATGCCGAACGCCAACGCGCCGAAGGCGCCGTGCGTGGCGGTGTGGCTGTCGCCGCAGACGATCGTCATGCCCGGCTGGGTGCAGCCCAACTCGGGGCCGATGACGTGCACGATGCCCTGGTTGCGGATCGTCGAGATCGTACAAGCGGATGCCGAACTCGCGGCAGTTCTCCCGCAGCGTGTCGATCTGCTGCTTCGAGATCGGATCGGCGATCGGCAGCGAGCGGTCGGTCGTGGGAACGTTGTGGTCGGGCGTGGCCACGGTCCGCTCGGGCCGGCGGACCTTGCGGCCGGCCAGCCGCAGCCCCTCGAAGGCCTGGGCACTGGTCACTTCGTGGACCAGGTGCAGGTCGATGTAGAGGATCGTCTGCTTGCCCGGCTCGGCATGGACGACGTGGTCGTCCCAGATCTTGTCGAACATCGTTCGCGGTTGGTCGGTGGCGGGCATGGTCGCAATCATTTGGTGGGTGAAAGGGCTATCCGGTGGCTCGATGGATCACTAGCTTCAAAACCGAATCTTGGTGCCACTGCTTGCTTGTCAAGCAGTGCAAACCCGGGCCAAGCACTGCTAGGCGAGCTAGCCGTGGCACGCGACGGACCACTCTCT
>CAVZWY010000032.1:0-215134 GCA_963779015.1 uncultured Planctomycetaceae bacterium
GTCACATCGGCCCATATTGCGAGGGCTTCGTCGAGGGTGAGATCGCGGGGTTCCATCCAGTGGATGCCGGAGTTGGCGACCTCGACGATGGCGATCGTCTTGGAGGTGCCGTCGCGGACGTCGCGGATGCGCCGACCTTTTGAGCCCGGCCACATCGTTTCGGGTCCGACGACTGCCACGTAACTCGTTTCGCCGGAGGTGCCGTCGGCCGCGGGGCAGACGAACTGGCTGAGCTGATAGCGCTTGGCCAGTTCGCGATTGTGCGGCCCGTTCCACGGTTCGTCGAACCGGTACTTCGCGTATAGTTCTTGCTCCTCAAGATACGGCAGGATCAACACCCGCCAACTGTGCATCGGCTTGCCGTCGGCGTCGGCGATGTATGCCGGAGGAAATGTGCCGTGCTCGTCGTGATAGTTCTGCAGAGCCAATCCCAACGTTGCGCTATGGCAGTTGCAACTAGCGCGCCCCGCAGCTACACGGGCGCGGCTCACGCCAGAAGCCAGCAAGAGCGCCAGGCCTCCGATGACGATGTAGCCCACGAGAAAGGTGGGCGAGATCAGGCGGCGGAGAGTGGCGGCAGTTGTGCACATTGTTTTGACGGCATCAGCCGGGCCCTACCAGCCACTTACGTCTTCTCCGCCGTTGGCCGTGAGAAACGCTTTGAGCTCATCGGGCGACGTATCGGCAGGCAACATGTCAAGGTGGCAGTCGCATCAGAGAACGGTTGCGCCGTCGGGATGTTTCGTGCAGATGTGAGGGCGATTGGATTCGGCATTGACGCCTTGCACTGCATCTTTCAGCGTCAGATCCCGTGGTTCCATCCAGTGGATGCCTGACTCGACGGATTCGACCAGCATAATTGTGTTCGCGGACCCGTCGGGAATGTAGGTGGCCTTTCTGCCGGTCGCGCCGGGCCAGGCCGTGGTCTCATCGACGACGGCAAGGAAGCTGGTGTTGTGCAGTTGCTTGCTGCTAGGGCAGCGAAAAATCGCAAGGTCCTTGTCGGCTAGCTTGCGATTGTTTGGACCGTTCCACGGTTCGTCAAAACGGTACTGGTCGTAAAGTTCCTGTTCCTCCAGAAAGGGCAGAATCAGCACGCGCCAACTGTGCATCGGCTTTCCTTCGGCGTCGGCGATGTACGCTGGAGGATACGTGCCATGCTGGTCCTGGTACATGAGCAGCGCGAGGCCGATGTTACGCAGATTGTTCAGGCATACCGAACGATTGTTTGCTTCCTGTTCTGCTAGCAGCCGCGGCAACACGATGCCGCCCGTCACAAGCAGTGCGACGACCGCGACGACGCCGAGCGCAATCAGAACTCTGGGCCAAGTTGGCATTCCTCGGGGCGGGAGTTGGGGCGTGGGTTGTTCGTTCATGGGGCACCTGGGGTCGGGTCGTTCCTAACCGAAAACGGGTGTTCAACGCAATGCGCTGCCAAGCCGCCAGCGGGTGGATGCGTGGGCGGCGATGCTGCGGCGCGACGAAGTCCTTGGGACACGACGTACGAAATGATGGTCCACCGCTACTCGCGGGTTTTGGCCATGTTGTCGCGGTGGATGACTTCATCATAAGGACAATGCCCCAAAAGTGGGGTGATATTTTCCGTGCGTTGCCCTTTTATTTTTGCCAGGTCTTCGGCCGGATAGTTGGTTAGCCCGCGGGCGAACTCCTGACCGCTGGCGTCGATGAGAGATACGACGTCGCCTTTGTGAAAGTCGCCACGAACTTCCACCACGCCGATGGCCAATAAGCTTTTGCCCTTTCGTTCCACCGCCTCGCGCTGCCGGCGTCGACCACCAGCGTGCCGCGCGGTTGCGCGGTGAAGCCGAGCCAGCGTTTGTACGCGGGCAGCGTCTGCCCTTGCGCGAGGATGAGCGTGCCGACGGTTTCTCCGGACAGGATGCGGGCCAGGTTGCCCGGCGTGCGGCCGTTGGCGATCACCACGTTTTCACCGGCCGTGGTGGCGATGCGGGCGGCTTCCAGTTTGCTGGCCATGCCCCCTTTGCTCAGGCCCGTGGCCTTGTCGCGCACCAGGCTGAGGATCGAATCATCGAGCCGGGCCACCGTGGGAATGACCTTCGAGTTGGCGTCGGCCGGATCGCCGTCATAGAGACCGTCGACGTCGGAGAGCAGCACCAAGAGCGGCGCCCGCAGCAGGTTGGTGACCATGGCGGCCAGCCGGTCATTGTCGCCGAAAGTGGTTTTCAACTCGTCGACGCTGACCGTGTCGTTCTCGTTGATGATCGGCACGGCGCCGTAGTCGAACAGCGCGTGGATGGTGTTGCGCACGTTGAGATAGCCGGCGCGGCTGTCGAGATCGTGTGCCGTGAGCAATAGTTGGGCGGCATGCCGACCGTGGGCGCGCAGTCCACGATCGTAGACTTCGACCAGGTGGCTTTGGCCGACTGCGGCCACGGCCTGCAAACGGGCCACCGTGGGCGGGCGCTTGGGCAGTCCTAGTCTTCCCAAACCTGCGCCGACGGCGCCGGAGGTGACCAGCACGACCTTGCGGCCCGAGTCCATCGCCTGGTGCAATTCTTCGGCCAGGGCCACGGCGCGCTGTTGATTCAACAGGCCATTAGCGCCGGTGAGCACGCGCGTGCCGACCTTGACGACGACGGTGTGGGCCGCCGTGGCAATTTCCTGCCGCACCAGATCGGTCATGAAAACCAACTCTCCGAGCCGCGGAAAAGACAATCTGTAGCATCATAACCGCCGTGGGCGACACGCGGGAGACGGATGCCTGTAAGGAACACTAACCCAAAGCGCCAGCGAGGGAATTGAAGCGGTAGAGGCCCATGGTTAGTTTCCCTCGCTGGCGCTTCGGGTTGGTGCGGCCTAGTGTGCCCTACGCGCCTCTTCGCCCGTGGAAAGTCACAGAGCGGCTTGCTGGGGTTCGGATCGGCCAGCAATTCGGCGACGGTGGAGCTGCGAAAGGCCTTTTCGACACTGGCCATGGCGTCGTCCAGCCGGCGGTGCATGGGGCACAGGTTCACACCGTGCGCTTTGAGCCCCAAGGGGCAACTGCGAATGCGCTGGATCGGATCGACCGCGTCGATCACTTCCCAGACGGTGATCTTCCTGGGCGGTTTCACCAGCGTGAAGCCGCCGTGCAGGCCGCGCTGCGAATGCACCAACTCGGCGCGGGCCAGACTCTGCAGCACCTTCGACAGGTAGCCGGCGGGCACCCGGGTCGTGTCGGCAATTTGCTGTGTCGTTTGCGGCACGCCGCAGTCGGCCAGATAGACGATGGCCCGCAGGGCGTACTCGGCGGTTTGTGAAATCACGGGGCGGGTCTCCGAATCTAGATATCTGGACCTTGACATCCAATTTAATCGGCACGACAATCGTCCGCAAGCTGGACTATGTGGTCCGTCGTTGGAAATCTTTGGTCCTGGAATATGCGAGGATGAAACAATGAGGCGGAAATTGTCGGTTGCTCGTGGCGGCGTGCTGCTTGGCGCGATGCTGATCTTGGGTTTAGCGGTGGGCCTGGTATCGCGGGCCGCTGATCCGACCAAGCAGGAAACGGCCGGGCCGGGGCTGACCGTCCAGCAAGCCCGCCGCGAGGTGCGGCTACTCGACGATCTGTACAAGACGGCCATTGTGTACATGAACGACGTGTACGTCGAGGACGAAAACAGCGTGGCGGCCGGCGAGACGGCGCGCGATTTGTTTGCCGCCATGAAGGCCAAAGGCTGGCACGAAGCGCGGCTGGTCGACGCGACCGGCGAACCGTTGAACGACGAAAACGCGCCGGCAGGCGCATTCGAAAAGTCGGCCATCGAGCGAATTCTCAAGGGCGAAACCTACGTCGATCAGGTGGTGCGCGAAAACGATCACAACTATTTGCGAGCCGCGACGCTGGTGCCGGTCGTCAACGACAAGTGCGTGATCTGTCATCCTGGAAACAATATTGGCGACGTGCTGGGGGCGGTGAGCTACAAGATTCGATTGCAATAGGCGGAAGGTTGCCGGCCGCAGGCGGCACGAACGCCGCTTGCGGCTTGGCGGCTTCCGCAGTGCGCCGTTTGCCGGGATAGTAAGTGTTCACGGTCCGGGGACTGGCTCATTTTTCGGCCAGACCGCGCAAGCTTGCGCTTTTGGTGACGTGCTGAAAAATGTGCCTGTCCCCTTCCGCGGCGCGAGGGGGACAGTCCCCTGTGAACGGTTGCCCGGGAAATGAAGCGGAAAAGCGCGCGAGTTGAGTAAACGGGCTCACGCTCATACAATGGAGGTGCCAGACCCGTGTGTGGCGCGGCAGGAAGTTGCGACACCCAACCGCCCAGCTCTCATTTCCATGAGTGAACTCCTCCACGAATGTGGCGTGGCCGCCGTCTATCACCTGAGCGGCCGGGGTAAGAGTCCGCTTTGTCCGGACCACAATCCTGAAGAAGCCTCGCGGCTGATCCCGCGCCTGCTCCTGGATATTCAAAACCGGGGCCAGCTTTCCGCCGGCATGACGTCGTTCAATCCGAAGCGGAATCAACTGATCGACACCTACAAAGACCTGGGCGGGGTCAGCGAGGTGTTTCGCCTCAACCATCGGGGCAAGTTTGAAAGCCTGATGCGAAAGTACGCCGGCCGGGCGGCCATCGGCCAGGTGCGCTACGCCACCTGCGGAGCCGAGGATCGCTCGTACGCGCAACCGTTCGAACGGCACCACGTGCAAAAGCACAAGTGGTTCAGCTTCGCCTTCAACGGCCAGTTGGCAAACTATCAAGAGCTGCGCCAGCAACTTTTGGCCGACAGCGACAACCACCTGTCGCGCAACACCGATACCGAAATCATCATGCACGCGATCGGCCGCGAGCTTTCGGAGAACAACCGGCCGTCGCTGATCGAGATCATGCGTTCGATCAGCCGGCAGTTCGACGGTGCCTACTGCCTGGTGCTGCTGAACGCCGTGGGCGACATGCTCGTGGCCCGCGATCCGCTGGGGCTGCGGCCGTTGTGCTACGCCGTCGAAGGTCCGCTGTTCGTGGCGGCCAGCGAGAGCGTGGCGCTGTTGAACCTGGGCATTGCGGCCGAGAACATCAAGACGCTGCTGCCCGGCCAGGCGATCACGATCACCGACGGCGAACTGGAGATTCAGCGTTTCGCGCCCAGCGTGCGGCGGGCCCATTGTTTCTTCGAGTGGATCTACTTCGCCAACGTGGCCAGCACGATGGACGGCCGCAGCGTGTATCTGTCGCGCAAGGCCCTGGGGGAAGAGCTAGCCCGGCTGGAAACCGTGCCGATCGACGAGGACACGATCGTGGTGCCCGTGCCCGACACGAGCAAGGCGGCGGCCGACTCGATGGCTTATCGGCTGAAGGTGCCCAGCGTCGAGGGCCTGATTCGCAATCGCTATACGGGCCGCACGTTCATCGAGGGCTCGGGCAGCCGCAAGCGCAAGGCGCAAACCAAATACACGCCGCTGCGCGAAGTGCTCGACGGCAAGCGCGTGATCCTGGTCGAGGATTCGATCGTCCGTTCGACGACGATGAAAGTGCTGCTGAAGCGAATTCGCGATCTGGGCGGCGCCAAAGAGATTCACGTTCGCGTGGCCTGTCCGCCGATCATCGCGCCGTGTTTTTACGGCATCGATATGTCGACGATCAACGAGCTGTTTGCGCCGCACTTTCTACACGGCGGCCCGCTGACCGACGAAGTGCAAGAGCGGATGGCGGCCCAACTGGGCGCCGAGTCGCTGCGATACTTGCCGATTGAATCGATCGCCCGGGCAATCGGCTTCGACGCCGATCAACTCTGCCAAGCGTGCATCACGGGCGAATACCCGAGCAAGGCCGGCCAAGAGTTGTATCAGATCGCGCTAAAGAACGCCGATGCGGACGGCGTCGGCCGCACGTACGAGGCGCAGCCGGTGCCCGTGGCGGCGGAGCCGCAAGGGTAGGGGATTACTTCGGAATCCCTTTGGCATCGAACTCGGCATTGAGTTCGGCTTTGATGGCCTCGACGTCGAGCGGCTCGCAGAGACCTCTGTCCGCTTCGTCAATTGCCGCCTGGATGTCGGATTTGAGTTGTTGCCGTTTCGCTTCCAGATCTCGAAATAGTCGCACGGCCTCGACCGTCAATTCATCGCGCGAGCGGAATTGTCCGCTGGCAATTTTCTGTTCAACGTACGCTTCAAGATCGGGCGGCAAGGTGGACATTGAAAGCACCCTTGATTGTGACCTCGTTGCTTCAATTCTAGCCGTCGATGGGCGCTGACACCAACGACATCCCCCCTCAACCCTGCTTGCAAAACTCCGCTCGGTGTACCGGTTCGTTGTGCAGGCGCATGCGGCGCTCGAAGTGGGTGCGGTAGTCGAGATCGTGGTCGGCGGGCTTTTCGCTCACCGGGCGGGGACCGTCGAGTTTGGATTCGGCGACGATCAGTTCGAGCGTGGTTTGGAAGTACTCTTCCACGTCGGTCCAGAAGTGCAGCGTGCCGCCGGGCACCAGCACGCGCTCGACCTGATGTAGGAAGTCGGCGTTCATCACCCGCCGCTTGCGATGCCGGGCTTTCCACCAGGGATCGGGAAAATAGACGTGTACGGCGCGCACCGAGTCGCTGGTTAGCCAACTGCGGAAGAAGGCCTGGGCGTCGCCATGAATGATGCGGGCGTTGGCCAGTTCGCGCTGGGCCAGCCGGGCGGCGGTGAAGCGGGCGTAGCGGCCGACGATTTCGATGCCCAGGAAGTTGGCCGCAAAGTCGCCGGTGGCCGCGGCACTCAAGAACAACCCTTTGCCGCTGCCGACTTCGATTTCCAACGGCGCGCTGCGCCCGAACATCGCGACCGGGTCGAACGGCTGCGCGATCGTCTCCAGCACGGCGAAGTGCCGTGAGATGTCGAGCTCGGGATCGATCGGACGTAGAGCACGTCGGCCCATATCGTTGGTTCCTGGTGGGGCGGCGATGTGCCGCATGCTCGCAGCCGGATTGTGCGGTGTCGGATGGTCCCCCGGCGGCGCCGGAGGCTGATGGCCGCGCGTATTGGTAATTGTCTTGTTCGTCGGGCAGAAGGTGTTTTTTGATTTCCTCGGCCCAGGTGCCGCCGGGGGGCGGCGAGCCGAAGGACAGTATCGGCATCAGCAGCGCACCGGCCGCGAAGCCGCCGATGTGGGCCCAGACGGCGACGCCCAGGTCGCGATCGAATCCGGCGTCGAGCAGTTGTCCGCCTAGCCAGATGCCCAGCCAGAGGATCGCCGGGATTTCGACCGTGGTGATGAAGAAGCCCAGGAACACCAGCGTCGTGACGCGCGCCTTGGGCCAGGTGACGGCGTAGGCGCCCAGAATCGTGGATACCGCGCCTGACGCGCCCACGACGGGCATCGCACTGCTGGGGTCATACGCCCAGTGGCAGGCCGTGGCCAGCAGCCCACCGACCAGGTAGAAGCAGAGATAGAGCAGGTGGCCCAGGCGGTCTTCCACGTTGTTGCCAAAGATCCACAAGAACCACATGTTGCCGATCAGGTGCATCCAACCGCCGTGCATGAACATGCTGCTCAGTATTGAGCCAAAGATGGCGGCCTTCGAGGGCTCGAGCGCCACTTGCCCCACGACCCGCATAGCTTGCGTTGGCCGGCCGACGCGATCCTGCACCATCACCAGCTCGTGCAACGGCGCTTCCAAGACCTTCGGATCGCGAAGCTGCGCGATGCGGATGGGAATGAACCCGTGCTGGAGCACGGCTCGCTGTTCGTCCAGCGGCGGCAACGTTGCCAGGTAGACCATGACCAAGGTGTTGATCGCGATCAACAACCAGGTGACATAGGGCGAGCGCTCGGTGGGATTGTGATCGTGTAGAGGGATCATGGCACGCGCCGCTTAGAGCAATTCGTCGTTCGTGGTGGACCATAACATGGGAAGAGCAAGCACACGCGCGCGAGCATGGCATTCCCACTTCGACGTGCCGAGCGGCCGGTTAGGTTGCCGCCTTGGGCTCGGCGATCAAAGCGTCCACCGGCAAGGGGATGCCTTTGATCTTACCTTCGGCGACCATCGTGCCACTGACGAATTCCTCGAAGCGGCAGATAATGATCGCGCCGGGGCGCACCTTGAGCATTTTGCACACCACGACCAGCCGGTCGCCAGGTCGCACGGGGTCGCGAAACCGCACGTCTTCCATGCCACCGAAGCCGACCACCTTGCACTCGCCCAGCAGCTTGTGCTTGTGGGCGTAATAGCTGCACAACTGGGCGGCCGTCTCGCACATCAGCACACCCGGCATCAGCGGCATGCCCGGCATGTGTCCGCGGACCCAAAACTCCTGGTCCGTGACGTCCTTGTAGCCGGCGCAGGCCATCGCTTTTTGGTCGTCGTAGACGATGGCCGTCAACTGCTCCATCTCGAAGCGTTGCGGGTTGTATCGGCGGACCTCTTCGATGTCGGCCACGATGTGGCCAAAGTCGATCGTCGTGGGGTCCAGAATGAGATCTTTAGTCAAAACCAAGACGCTCCGCGGCGTGAGGGTTCCGGGGGACTCAGACGAGGCATTTTAGCCGTCCCATCGAGACCGGGCAATGTCCGGGGCGTTGCGGTCGAATCAGCGGCGCGCGATTCGATGTCCGAAGCAGGAAACAGGTTGCGCGAGAAACAACGGCCATGTTAGGCAATTGTGCAGCGCGCCAAACCTTGGCGGCTTGCCGGCCCAAGCAGTTCGCGCCGTCGGGGGCATGCCACATCCGCGGGGCCAATCACCGCGCCGCTTGCAGATCGTGAGATGATAACAATCGCCGGACGTTTTGACGGGCAAACCGCGCCGCTTACGTGCGAATGTCTTTGCGCTTGAGCTTGCGGGCCTTGCCGTTGGCGGGACGCTTGCCGTGATTGGCCTTCTTGAGTTTACGATGGGGCTTGGCCATGCGAGGGTTCTCCGAAAGGACGGTAATCGAGTGATTATAGAGGAAATCACCCAGAGCAACAGCCCCGTTGGCGGAGGAGGTCAGGACGATTGCAAAGTTGAGTTTTGTATAATGCAGGTGCGATCCTAACCGGGTGATGCGGGTTGGCTTTAGGAGAAGGAGCTAGCCATGCAACTACCATCGTATTTTCCGTCTTTGATGGTGGCCTTTTCGGAGGTGGCCGATCCACGTCAGCGGCGTGGTGTTCGTCATCCGTTTTCGGGGATTTTGGGACTGACGCTCGTGGGGCTGGTCTGCCGCTTGAACGATTTTGCCAGCTTGCAGCGGTGGGCAGCCCGGAACTGGCATCTGCTGCGCAGACCTTTGGGCTTTACGCGTCGCAAGCCGCCGCATCCTACCACGTTAAGTCGGACGCTGGCGAAGTTCTCGTTGGAGGAGTTTCAAGCTGCGTTTTCCCAGTGGTTGCAAGAGGTAATGGCGGATCAGGAGGCTCTGGTCGCGGCGGTGGATGGCAAGACGTCGAAGCAAGGCTTCGATCCGCAGGGCGATCCGATTCAGATGCTGAACGTTTTTGTCCAGGATTTGAAAGCGTGTCTTGGGCAATGGCCCCTGTCGGGCGACAAAAGCACCGAGCCGGAAGTGCTCAAAGCGCACCTGAGCGAACTGTTCGAGAAGTATCCGGCGTTGCGTTTGATCACGGGCGATGCCCTCTATGCTCAGCGCAATCTGGCCGAACTGATTCTGACTTCGGGCCATGACTACTTGTTCCAAATCAAAGCCAACCAGCCCGACATCCTGGATGCGGCGCAGACCTGCTTTGCGCAGGCCCAAGACAGCGCGGCGGCCGCTCAGACGCGGGAAAAAAAGGGGGCCGTAGGGAGACTCGTTTTCTTTGGATCGACCTGGCCGACGCCGAATATGTCTGCCAGCGGCTGGGGCTTGCCGGTTGCCGCATGCTCTTGCGAGTCGACCGCGAGACGAAAGACCGAAACGGCAAAACCACGCGCGAAACGCGGTACTTCGTCACCAGCCTCGACCCGGCCACGACTACGCCCAAGCAATTGTTGAAGTACGTACGCGCTCATTGGCAAGTGGAAAACAGCTTGCACTTCGTCAAAGATCGTTGGTGGGACGAAGACCGGCACTGGAGTCGTCGGCCAGGATTGGCCGAACGCCTGGCAAGCCTCACCAACGTAGCCCTGAGCGTGTTGCGACTAACGACCCAAAAATCCAAACAACCGCTTCGAGCCCGAGCCGATGATCTCTGCGCCAATCCCCTCCACGCCCTGAAACTCGTAGGAGCCTTGGATTAACGACTTTGCAATCGTCCTGCGGAGGAGGTGGCGGAGGAGGGAAAGCGGATCCAGTAACTAGCGATTGCTCATTTCCACGAGCTGTTCGAGCAATTGCTGGGCTTCGCCGCTATCGATGGCCACCGCGGCCGATTCGGCTGCTACCCCGGGTGCGTCCGCCCGACCGGCGGTCCAGAGCGCGGCGGCGGCATTGATCACGACGATGTCGCGGGCGGGCCCCTTGCCGCCGGCAAGCACCTGGCGAATCAACGCGGCGCTTTCGTCCGGTCCGGCGACGCGGATCGATTCCACGCTGGCGGGCTGGAGCCCAAAGTCGGCGGGCGTCCAGGTGAAGTGCCGCAGGGTGTCATGGTTGACTTCGGTGACGCGGGTCGGCCCACAGAGAGTGACTTCATCGAGCCCGTCTTCGCCCTGCACGACGATGGCCCGCTGGGTGCCCAGCAGCCGCAATGCTTCGGCCAGCAGCGGCCGCAGTTCGGCCCGCCCCACACCCAGCACCTGAAACGGTGCACTGGCCGGATTGGACAGCGGTCCGAGCAGATTGAAGATGGTGGGCACCCCCAGCTTCTTGCGCACTTCCGACACACGTTTCATGGCCGGATGCATCAAGGGCGCGAAGCAGAAACAGATGCCCAGCGTGTTGAGGCACTCTTCGACCTGCTCGACCGTGGCGTTGATGTTCACGCCCAGGGCGGCCAGCGCGTCGGCCGAACCGCTCTTGCTGGTGATGCCGCGATTGCCATGTTTGGCCACGGGCACGCCGGCGGCTGCGGCGACCAGCGCGGCGGCCGTGCTAATGTTGAACGTACCGGAGCCATCGCCCCCGGTGCCGCACGTATCGACCAGTCCACGACAGCGCGAACGGATGGGCGTCATCTGGCGGCGCAAGACGCTGGCGGCGCCTGCGATCTCGGCGGCCGTTTCTCCCTTGGCTCGCAGGGCGGTCAAGAGAATGCCGATCTGCCCATCGGTCAATTCGCCGGCCATGACCGCTTCGATCGAAGCGGCCATTTCCTCCTGGGACAGGTCTTCTCCGGCCGCCAGTCGGCCCAAGGTCGCTTCGATCACTTCGCCGGGTCCTCGCCGCAGAGTCGTTTCAAACGGTTCTCAATCGGTTGATTGTACCCCCGTTGCCGGGCGTGGCCTACCGTGTGGATAGCGCCGCGGGCCAGGCTATGCTACCCTTGTTTCGGTGGAGATTGAGCCCTAAAATCCCCGCGCCACCCTCTGTCTTTGTGTGCGCGATATCGAGTCACGGCTTGCCGCGACCGCCGCCGACTGCCAGGTCCAGGAGAATGGAGTAAGGATGGCCAAGAAGATTCTGCTCGACGTGGACCCCGGGATCGACGACGCCGTGGCGTTGTGCATGGCGCTGTTCGATCCGGAAATCGACGTCGTGGCTGTGACGGCAGTAGCCGGCAACGTCTCGGCCGAGCAGGCCACGCGGAACGTGCAAGCGGTGATCGAACAGCTCGACCCGCCGCGCTGGCCACGCATCGGCGTGGCCAAACAGCCCGATTTCGGACTGCCCGTCCGCACCACGCATGCGCACGGGGCGGATGGCCTGGGCAACTCCAACTTTCAGGTTTCCGAACTACAGCACCGGCATCAGTCGGACAAGCTGATCTGCGACGAAGTGCGCGCCGCACCGGGCGAGGTGACGATCGTGGCGCTGGGCCCGTTGACCAACATCGCCCGAGCTTTTGCCCGCGATCCCGCCATACCGGAGATGATCGACCAGATCGTGATCATGGGAGGCACCATGCACGGATCGGGCAACATCACGCCGGCTGCCGAGTTCAACATCTTTTGCGATCCGCCGTCGGCGCGGGCCGTGTTCCAGGCACCCGGCACCAAGACGCTCGTGCCGCTGGACGTGACGCGTCAGGTTTCGTTCGGCTACGACCTGCTCGACAAGCTGCCGCCGGACAGTACGCGGGCCGGGCGCTTCTTGAGCAAGATTCTGCCGTATTCGTTTCGCTCGTATCGGCTCGAGCTGGGCTATGAGAACATTTGGCTGCACGACGCGGTGGCCTATGCCGCGGCACTGTCGCCCGATCTGTTCGAACTCGAAATGACGGCCGGAGATGTCGAACTGGCCGGTGAGCTAACGACCGGCGCCACGGTTTTCGACCGGCGGCGGGTGCGCGAATGGCGCACGAACATCGCCTTGGCCACCAAGGTCGACATCGCCGAGGTGCGCAAGTTCATCCTCCAGGGGTTGCGGGCTGCCGGCGAAGCGTCGCGGGGCGCAAGTAGGCAGGGCCGCGCGTCGGTGGATCGGCACACCGTGCGCCGAGTTGCTACTTCGGAGCGACGGCCGCGGCGGTCGATGGCTTGCTGCCCGTCTTGACCAACAGCTCGATGATTCGTCCGTTGCGAAAGACGACCAGCGGCACGCTGCGACCCACCTCGGTCAGATTGACCAGGTTGATCAAGTGGCTGTCGTTGTCGACCCGCACGCCGTCGTAGTCGAGGATCACGTCGCCGCCTTGCAGCTTGGCGGCCGCGGCGGGCGAGTTGGGCGTGACGTCTTTGATCCGCGCCCCCCGGGGCCGCGTGAGTCCCACGCTGATGGCCATGGCCGGGCTGAATTCGCCGTCGAGCACTACGCCCAGATGGGCCCTGGTCACCGTGCTGCGTTCGACGAGTTGTTTGGCGATTTGCATCACCAGGTTGATGGGAATCGAAAAGCCGATGCCCTCATTGCCGCCGGAGTTGCTGGCGATGGCCGTGTTCATGCCGATGACTTCGCCGCGCAGGTTGATCAGCGGGCCGCCGCTGTTGCCGGGATTGATGGCCGCGTCGGTCTGGATGAAGTCCTGAAACTCGACCCCCTCTCCCAGCTTGAAATCCCAGCGATTGGTGGCGCTGACGATGCCGAAGGTGATCGAATGGCTGAGCCCGAAGGGACTGCCGATGGCAAGCACGAAGTCGCCAATTTCGAGTTCCGCGCTGTTGCCGATTTTGGCCGCGACCAGGTGGGGCGCGTCGATGGCCATGATGGCCACATCGGTCTTGGGATCGCTCCACACGCGTTTGGGATGCAGCTCACGGCCGTCAGCCAGCCGAATCGTGATCTTCTCCGGCTTGGCTGCGCGAATCACGTGGCCATTGGTGAGCACGTAGTAATGGTCGCTGATCTTGATGATGCAGCCCGAGCCGGCTTCTTCGATCTGATCGGGCCGGCCGTAGCGGACGCTGGAGGGCTCGATTTTCTCGGCCTCGATGTGCACCACGGTAGGGCGCATGAGCTTGACGACCATTTTCAGGGCGTTGCTCTGCCGCTCCAGGGCGGCGACTTCGTGCGACAGGGCCTCGTACATTTGCTGGCGGACGGCTTCGGCCCGTTGTTGCTCGGCTGCCTCGTCTGGCGGCGCCGCGCCTTCCGTCTGGGCCGCAAGATTTGGCGCCAGGCTGGCGACGAGTAGAACGGCCCATGCGCCGGTAAGGGCGGTGGCGACTATCGAACGGGATTTCATCGACAGCGCTCCCGAGAAGTTCGTGCGGGCAGGAACCGAGATCGTGGCTTCTTGCAAGATAAGTCGCACGGCAATCGTTGGCAACGGCTATTGGCGCTTGCCGGCCCGGCGGCGAGCGTTCCGCTTGCCAAAAGTGGCAAACGAAGATGCACCGGTGGTCCGGCCATGCGCCCTCAGCGAGGATTCGCCTCGATTGCCGGTCCGCCGGTGCATTTTCCAACACGTGGCTGTATTGACAACCACGCGTTGATAACCTTGCCCTCTGTTTTGAGCCCGCTGCTTGCACTCGTTGTTTCGCGCGGTTTTTAGACGTCGATCTCGATGTCGTTGATCGAGACGTCGCCGTCGCTGCCGCTGTCGAGCACGCGACCCCAATCGGCATCGTTCATGCCGGCGCCGCCGTCGCGCTCGCTTTCGCGCTGGCATTCGATGCACAGCGTGGCGTAGGGCAGGGCGTTGAGCCGCGCCATCGGGATCGAGCAACCGCAGCCCTCGCAAACGCCATACTGGCCGTCACGCATGCGCTGCAGCGCGTTCTCGATGCTGCTCAATTCGCGGCTTTCGACTTCCGCCAATTGCGAGCTGATTTCGTCTTGGGCCGAATCGAGCGCGGCATCGACCACGTCGCCGGCAGTTTGCGCTCGCAGTTCTTTGAGCAAACTCAAGTCGCCAGCCAGGGCCGTACGCAAAGCGTCGCGGCGCATGATCAGGATTTGGCGCATACTCAGGATGGAATCTTTGCGTGCCATATTTCCATTCACCTTCTCTTTAGTCCGGTCTTGGGCCGCGGCCGAAGGTTGGGAACCCCCCGGAAAGCCGACAACCACTTCCTTGGAAAAACCCGATAGACGGGCCGAATACTCGGGCGGGTTTTCCCGTTATGCGTTTCGCAAACAAACTATAGTACGCACGAGAACCCTTAGAGGTCACAAAAATCTCACGACTTTTCTGGGTGGCCAATTCGCCTTGTTTTTGCCTTCCTGGCGGCTGGCAAAATCTCCCCTCGATGCGGCTTAAGCCGCCGGCCCCGCTGGGCGCGGCGGACAAAGCGCAAGCGTCTCCCGACCGGCCGGTCGGCCAGTCGCCGTAGCAGACACTTGGCGCAGCCGAGCCCCAGAAGGGCGCGTGCCCTTGGTGGACACCGCCGATGGCCCTGAGTTCGGCAACCGATATCGGATAATCGACAGAACCAGCAAGGATATGCAGCCGTTTTTGACAAACTCTCCAATTGCCACGCAGGCGGTGCTGTCGGCACCGCACAGTCGCCGGTTTGACCGCGTTGACTGCGTAACCTACATCACCCTGGATCATTCGTGTGCAGCTTCGGAGCCTGTGTAGGAACCGCTGCGCACGAAGCTGCGCAAGATCGATACGAGGTCACCTCCATGGTCGTCGCCGAGGAACGTCCCGCTCAATGGATCCAGGGCCAAGCCGCCCACGATCTATGGCTACGCGTGGTTGGCAGTCAGCGTGACGGGCAGGTCATTCGGCTGGGCGCCCCCAAGTGCACCATCGGCTCGGCCGACGGATGTACGCTGCGGTTGCGGGCTGCCGGCGTCCGAGCGGTTCACTGTCTTGTGTTGCGGGGTGCGCGGGGAACCGTGGCGCGCTCGTGCCACGCCGGCACGCGCCTCAATGGCCGCACCTTTAGCGATGCCGCTCTGGTCGCCGGCGACCGACTGCAACTTGGACCAATCACGCTCGAGGTTCTCGCTCCGCCCTCGGTCGATCAGCCATCCGAGGCGACGACGTCAGAACCAATCGCTCCGCCCAATGAGCAATCGCACCGCCGGCGGCATCGGCTCGAGCGCCAACGGACTCGGAAGCTGATCGACACGATTCGCACGATGCGGTCGGAATTTGCGTCCTTCCGCCGGCAGTCCGAGCAAGAACACGCAGCACAGGCGGCCGAGCACGCGGGCGAGCTGAAAAAATGGGCCGACGAATACGACCGCCGTACCGCCGGCTGGTACGAGGAACGCGAGCAGTGGGTGGCCTCGCGCGAAGCGGAGAGCACCGAGCAGTTCGAGCGCCAAGCCGAGCTGGAAGCGCTGGCGGCGCAGCTTGCCGCCGAACGCGAATCGTTCGAAAGCCGGCGTGCCCAGTTCGACACCGAGCACGCCGCCGCTCATCAGACACTTGCCGAGCAGCACGCTGCATTGGCCGCGGCGCAAGATGCGATGCGGCAACAGCACGAATCACACGAACAGGAGATCGCCGCGCGATGCTTGGAACTCGACCATCAGCGCGAAGCGCTGGCCCGCGACCGCGACAATTTGGCCGAGTTGCAACGCCGGCTGGCCGACGAGCGCAACGACTGGGAACGCCAGCGGGCCGAGCTTGAGCAGGCTCAAAATCAAACCCAAGGAGACGTCGAACAGCACTTTGCGCAACTGGAACGCGACCGACAAGCCTGGGAGCAACTGCAAGGGGAACACGAGTCGCGGATGCAGCGAGAGTCGGCCGAGCTGGAGTCCGCTCGGGAGGAACTTCGCCAGCAGCGCGAACAACACGATACGGCACGCGCCGAATTGGATCAACGCACGACGGACTTCGCGTACTGCGAGGCCGAGTGGGACACGCGGTGCGCCGAACACGAGCGGCGCGAACAAGAGTTGAATGAACGCGCCAGCGGTCTGGAACAACAGGCCGCGGCGTTGGGCGAAACTCAATCCCAACTCGACCAGCATCGGGCTGAGCTGCAGCAAACGCGGAGCGGCCTGGAAGATGCACGCGGCGAGTTGGCAAGAGCCCGCGAAGCATTGGACCACACGCGTGCCGAGATCGACCACGCACGCTGCGAGCTGGCCACCGGGCAAGCCGAACTCGCCCAAGCCCGCACCGAACTCGAAGCGGAGCAGGCCGAGTTGCACGATGCCCGCTCGGCGGCCGCCGATTCGCAAACGGCGATAGCCAGCGGTTTCGAACAGTTGCTGCTAGGCCACGAAGCGCTGGAAGACGCCCGGCGGCAGTTCGGGGAAGAGCAGCGCCGACATGCCGACGAGCAGCACAGCGGACGCGCCGAACTGGAAGCGACGGAACGTGCCGCGCGAGCAGGCCGAGTCAGTCGTGCTGTCGATCCACGCGGACCGCGCGACTTGGGCGGCCGAACTGGAGCAATTGCGAGGCGAACTGGAGCAACAACGCGCGGCATTTGATCTGGAGCGCGCGCGTTGGGACCAGACGCGAGAAGCATTGTTGTCGTCCAACAACGACTCGGAGTCTTCCGAAAGCGTCGCTTCAGACGCCGAACTTGCGACGTGCGAAGCCGACGAAGCGGAAAGCTGGGCAGAGGACGCCGTCGAGCGCGCTGTGGAAGTGGAAGACACCATCAAGATGGAGCGGAACGAGCCGTACGAAGAGGACGAGAACGATTTTGCGGAGGAGGTCGCCGTGGATGCCGATGCCATCGAAGTCGATGAAGACGACAACGAGGTGAACACCACGAACATGCCGACACAAGAGTGGGACGTATTGCAACGTACCGAGTCGGCCGACGAGGATAAAACGATCGAGCAGTGTTTTACCGAGTTGCTCAATCGGTATCGAGGGCAGGGCGGCAACGTGCCGGCGGAGCCGCGGGCGAGCGCCCACGGGTCCGGCGAAAGTCGAACGCCCCAGCATCCAATGCTCCAACCCACGCCGAGGGACAAGCTGCGGAAGCGCCTGCGGAAGCGATGCCGATCAACGCCGTCGACGTTGCCACCGAACCGGTGGAACTACTGCGACGTTCGTCGTCGTCGGTGCCCAACTATGGCGCGATGCGCGAAGTGGCTCGCTCGCACGCCAAGCTGGCGATCGACACCCACGGGCGGAAACGCCTGGTGCGGGCCGCGCTAGTCACTTCGAGCGCTGCGCTGGCCACACTGCTGGCCACCATGGTGGTGGTGGCGGTGTTGCCGGGCCAGCATACGGCGCTGCGCACGCTGGCAAATATCGGTTGGGTGGGCGCGATCTTTTGGGTGTTCGTGGCCAGCAATGCCTGGCAGCAACTCGCCGCGGACAAGCACGCGGACGATACGGGGCTGCGGCAGAACATCGAGCAATCGGGTCGCAAGAACCCGAAGTAGCGCGCGCTCAGAATCCTCGCGCGGCGCAAATATCCGCGAAATTGCGCAGGTGATAGTCGATCCGCGCGTAGTCGAGCACGCGACAGAGTGAGCGCAGCGCGACGCCCATGCCGTCGGGTCCGCTGAAGCCGCCGTATTGTCCGCCGGCCTTGACGTGCGGCTCCAGATCGAGAAACACGCCGGGAATGCCTCGGCGGCGTAGCGTGGCATCGAGCAGCGGCAGCATACCGCGCAGCTCCTTGAAGATGGCTTCGTGGCCGCTGTCGCCCTGGTCGGCCGGCACGAAATGTTTGAGCACCTCTTCGTCGACGTGCGCCTGGCGCTCGGCCGGCGCCGGATGCAGATAGTCTTTGATGTGTACCCAACCCAAGCCGGGTTTCATCAGGCGAAACTGGTCCAGGATCTCACCGGGCGAATAACCCTGGCAAGCCAGGTTGCCGCCGTCGAACACCAGCACCAGCGCCGGGTTGTTCACCTGGCGATGGATTTCGGCCAGCATCGCGCCGTTCTGTCCGACCAGGTTGGCTTCCAGCTCGACGCCATAGGTCAAGTCGCTGCGCAGGCATGCTTCGGAAATCTGTCCCAACTGGTCGACCACCTGCGGCACGTGGTCCTCTGGGTTGGTTCCCTTGGGATGATAGAACGAGAAGCCGCGGATCAGCTTGGTCTCAAAGGCGTGCGCCAGCTCGCACACGCGCTTGACTTCCTTGTCCAGGTATTTCTTGAAGGGGATGTATTCGTTCTTGGTGCCGTCGTCCACGTCGAGCAGCTTGACCTTGCCGATCGGCGAACCGATGGACGCCACGTTCAGTCCGTATTCGTCTTCCAAGTGACGGATGTTTTGGATCTCGCCCTTGCTCAATTTCATGACGTTCTTGATGCCTTCGCCGACATCGATGAAGCGCAGGCTGTAGTATTGCAACCCCATGGCGGCGAAGGCCGCGAACTGCTGCACGGCCGTTTTTTGATTGGCCGCCTCGTCGCCAAAGCCGCTGAGCGTGACCTGATATTTGTCGGTGGTGGACATCGATTGGGTGCCGCGGGGTTTTTCGGTGAGTTGATCGTTCGCGATGGCCGCCCACGTACCTCACGCACCGCAGCCCAAGACGGCCCATTGTCGAAGAGCACGCCGGGTGTGGCAAGGGGCCGCCGGGTGAGAACTGCGCTGGTGCGTGCACTGGCGCGTTGCGAATCGTGGGCTCATGGCAAAGCATGCTGCCAGCCGTTATCTTGTCAGGCATGAGCCCCATTCACGCCGTACCCGCCCATTCCATTGCCTGGCACCAACTACGTGCCGGCATGGTCGGCATGGGAATGATTTTCGACGAGACGTATCGCCCGTTTTTCGAGGGCGTCGGCGCGCGCCCCTTGTTTCAGCCCAGCTTTGGCGTGTGTCGCGTCGATCTGGCCGCCGTGGCCAGCCGCACGGGCCGCCGGGCCGAGGCCTATCGCGCGGCGTCCGGCGGGCGTTTGGGGCAATGGCAGAGTTTCTCCGAACCTGGCGCCATGGAGAAGCTTCTTGCTAGCGGCGTCGACTTCGTGTGCGTAGCCACGCCCGACGATCGGCACTTTGCCGCGGCGAAAGCCGCGCTCGAGGCCGGCAAGCACGTGCTGGTGGAAAAACCATCGGTGTTGTCGCTGGCCGAGTTGGACGTGCTCGCTCACCTTGCCCGGCAGAAAAAGCTGTTGGCCAAAGTGGTTTACCACAAGTTGCTCGATCCCGATCACAAGAAGCTGCGCACGCTGGTGGCCGACGGAGAGCTTGAGCACGTGAACAACGGTTACTGCACGTTGCTGGAGCCCAAGGCGATTTCCGGCAGCCAGTTTGCCGAATGGATCACGGGCCGCAATCCGGGCACTTATGTGGCCGTGCACTACATCAAACTGATCGACTTCACCTTTGGCGGGCGGTTGAAGAGCGTGCAGTGTACCGGGCAGCGGGGCATCGTGGGTCCGGCCGACGGGCCGACCTGGGATTCCACGCAGTTGCGCATGATCTACGAATACGACGACGGCCGGCAAGCGGCGTTCGACATCCACACCAGTTGGGTCACGCCGGACAACTTTCCCGGCTATGTGGAGCAGGAAGTGCAATTTCGTTTCGACAACGGCGTGTGGAACGGTCACAGCCGCAAGCGGGGCGTCGAGTGTACGATCGAAGGCCGCACGCCGCTGGAGCGCAAAAACTCGATCAACAACCATTACAACGGCGAGTTCCTGGAGCCCTGGGGCGAGCGCTCGCAGCGCGGCTATGGCATCGAGGTGCTGGAGCGATTTGCCCGCGAAGTGGCCGAAGTCGAATTCGGCGGACCGGCCGGCCAGCGCGACCGCCGACTGGAGCAAGCCTGGTCGCTCAACTACAACGACATCGCGGCGGATCGTCAGACCGTGGCGGCGGTCCAAGCGATGGAAGCGATCCTGGCGCGCCACGTCGCCGGCACGCCCAACTGCGTGGTGAACGTCAACGACTCGCGCGGCGGGCTGGTGCTGCTGCCCCCCGGCGCGGCCGATCCCGAAGTCCTCTACCAGCCGCAAGTGTGAAATGCTTTCCCTCTCCACTCGCGGGAGAGGGACCGCTCGCTCGACAAGAGCGAGCAGGGTGAGGGCCAGCCAACCCAAACAGTCTTGAACCTCGAACCAGCATCCCCACCATGAAAACCAATCCCCCGAACCCCGCCGCCATCCAGCACCCCGGCGAAGACCAATCCAACGACTGGCGCCAGCGCGCGGCGGACGCCATTCCCATCGCGCAACGCACCTATACGCCCAGCCTGGCCGTATTGGCCACCAGCGCCGGCTCGTATCACTGGACGCCCGAGGGACGCAAGCTGGCCGATTTTTCTTCCGGCGTGCTGGTGGCCAATCTGGGACACAATCCGCGCCGCTGGTGGCAACGCGTGTGGGAATACATGAGCCTGGACAAGTTGCCCAGCGACGGCGCATTTGCCGAGGCGGTGACGCTCACCTCGTACAACGCCGTGACGCCGTTGGAGGTGCAAGCCAGCGAGCGGTTGTTGGCCAATCTGCGCAGCCAGCCGGGCGGCGCGGATGGAGCAAGTGCTGTGGGCGGCCACCGGCAGCGAAGCGGTGCAAAAGGCGCTGTGGGCGGCGTTGGATCGGCGGCCCGGCGAGAACGTGATCCTGGCCACGCGCTGCGGTTTTCACGGCAAGAAAGGGCTAGCCGGCGCGGTGACCGGCACCGAGCAGGATCCCGAGCGCGATCCGCGCGTGCAATTCATCAGCTTTCCGACGACCGAGTGCGAGAACCTCGACCGCCGCCAACAGCCGCTCGATCTGGCGCCTTACGAAACCGAGCTGGCCGGACTGGCCAGGCAATTCGGCAATCGAATCTGCTGTCTGGTGACCGAGCCGTACCTGGGCGGCGGCGGATCCTTTCATCCGCAGCGCGAGTACCTGCAACTGCTCGAGCGGTTCTGCCGGCAGCACGACATCGTATTCATCCTGGACGAAGTGCAAGCCAACTTCGGACGCACCGGCCGCATGTACGCCTTCACCTACTACGGCGTCGAGCCGGACATCGTCATCCTGGGCAAGGGACTGGGCAACGGCATCGCCGTGGACGCCGCGGTGGGCCGGGCCGATCTGTTCGCCAAAATGCACTACGGCGAAGGCTCGGATACCTGGAGCGCCGGGCCGTTGGGATGCGCCGCCGTGCTGGCCACGCTCGATGAGTTCGAGACAACCGACGTATTGGCCCACGCCGGCAAGCTTTCGGAAGTGATCGAACAGGGGCTGCGCCGGCTCAGCGAATTGGGACTCGTGGCGAACGTGCGCGGCGAAGGCACGGTGTGGGGCATCGAGTGTCGTGGCGTCGGCAAGTACGCGGCCGACGTGGTGGCCAACGCCTGCGTCGAGGCGTGTTACCTGGGCGACGAGCAAGGCCGGGCGATCCATTTGCTGGGGCCGCTGGCCGGCAAAGTGATTCGCGTCAGCCCGCCGCTGGTGATGCCGCTGGAGGAAGCCCGGGAGTATTTCGACGCGCTTTACGGAATCTTCGCCGCGGTCGAAGCGCGGCTGGCCAAGGAGTGAGCATGACGCCGGAAGCCTTGATGCGCTTGGCGATCGATAAGACCCACCAGGGCATCGCCGCCGGTCAAACGCCGTTCGGCTGCGCGATCGCCCTGGGCGAACAAGTCGTGGCGGTGAGCCACAATTGCGTACACGCCACCACCGACATCACGGCGCATGCCGAAATCGTGGCGCTGCGCGAAGCTTGTAAAGCCACCGGGCAAATCCACCTGGAAGGCGCCCTGGTGGCCGCCACCTGCGAGCCGTGTCCCATGTGTATGGCCGCGCTGCATTGGGCACGCGTGGAAACGGTGGTCTACGGCGCCACGATCGCCGATGCCGAGTCGGCCGGGTTCAACGAACTTGCGCATCGCCGCCGCCGACATTGTCCGCCTTGGCGGCAGCACGGTGAAGCTGCAAGGCGACGTGCTGCACGACGAGTGCGCGGCGCTGTTCCAAGAGTGGCAAGCCGGCAGCCGTGCGCAATCGTATTGAACGGACGAAGCGTTGGAGCGCACCGGCGGTAGTGACATCGTGGATGCGGCATCGCGGATGTGGCCACGCGGCAGCGGCATCGTGGCAGCGGCATCGTGGATGTGGCATCGTGGCAGTGCCGCCACAGCCCCACCATGCGTTTGGTTTCATGTGGGCTGAAGGCCCAACCCATACCAGCCCGGGGGCAACGCCCCTGATTCCGGATGCGCGGTCGAATGTCAAAGCGCTGAAGGTGCGACCGATTGGCTTGCGTTGGCCGGTGGGCTGCTTGCCACCTGCACACCCCTCGGCGATACTGGCCGCCGAACCTTCTCCTCCCATGGAATTTCGAGTCGAGCATGACGCCGCAAGAATTCGTCGAGAAATGGCACCGCGCCAATCTTTCGGAACGCAGTGCTTGCCAACAACATTTTCTCGACCTGTGTGAATTGCTGGGACAGCCCAAGCCGGCCGCGGCCGATCCCGATGGCGCCTGGTACACGTTCGAACGGGGCGTGACCAAGGCCGAGGGCGGGCACGGCTGGGCCGACGTCTGGATGCGCGGCCACTTCGGCTGGGAGTACAAGGGCAAGCACAAGGATCTTGTCGCCGCTTACAAGCAACTGCAACTCTACCGCGAGGATCTGGAAAACCCGCCCCTGTTGGTCGTCTGCGATCTCGATCGCTTCGAAATCCACACGAACTTCACGGGTACGGTCAAGAACGTCCATGCCTTTGACCTGGACGGCTTGGCGCAGCCCGAAAATCTCGACGTGCTGCGCAAGCTGTTCACCGATCCGCACGCGCTGCGGCCGGGCCAGACTTCCATCGGCATTACCGAGGAAACGGCCAACTTGTTCGGCAAGATCGCCGATGGCATGCGGGTTCGCGGGGTGCCGGCCCACGACGCGGCGCATTTCCTGATGAAGCTGATGTTCTGCATGTTCGGCGAGGATATCGACCTGCTGCCCGAGAAGATATTCTCCGCCACGCTGCAAGGCGCGAAGAACGAACCGGCCAAACTTTCGGCCCGCTTGCGAGGACTGTTTGCCGCGATGGCCGACGGGGGCGACTTCGGGCCGATCGCCATTCCGTATTTCAATGGCGGGCTGTTCGCCGATCAGCAGGTGTTCGACCTGTCGAGGGTCGAAATCGAGGAACTGATCGCCGTCAACGGATACGACTGGTCGAGCGTCGAGCCGTCGATTTTCGGCACGCTGTTCGAGCGTACGCTCGACCCGCAAAAACGGTCGCAAATCGGGGCGCACTACACCAGCCGAGAGGACATCCAGACGCTGCTGGAGCCGGTGGTGACGATGCCGCTGCGGCGCGAGTGGGACGCCGCGCGGGCCAAGTGCGATAAGCTCTGGGAGAAGATTCGCCAGGAGCGCGGGGCCGTCCGCTCGACCAAGATGAAGGCCACCAAGGAACGCCGCCAGCACGACAAGCAGTTGCGCGACTTCGTCGAGCACCTGGCGCATCTGAAGATTCTCGATCCGGCTTGCGGTTCCGGCAATTTTCTGTATGTGGCGATCAACCTGCTGTTGGATCTGGAAAAGGAAGTGATCGCCTACGCCGCCACGCACGGCACGTCGGTGCTGCCGCAAGTGCGGCCGACGCAACTCCACGGCATCGAGATCAACCCCTACGCGCAGCAACTGGCCCAGGTCGTGATCTGGATCGGCTACCTGCAATGGAAGCACGACAACGGCTTTGCGGCCCCGCGAGATCCCATTCTGGAACCGATCGAGACGATTGAGCTTAAGGATGCGATTCTGGATCTGTCTGATCCCGAGCATCCGAAGGAACCGACGTGGCCGGCTGCGGATTTTATCGTGGGGAATCCGCCGTTTCTGGGAGGAAAACTACTCCGATCAAATCTTGGCGATGAATACATCGACCACATATTTCACGTTTGGGACGGAAGGGTTCCGCGAGAAGCTGACCTTTGCTGCTACTGGTTTGAAAAGGCAAGACAGCGATTGGCCAGCGGGAGGGTGCAGCGTGCTGGCCTGTTGGCGACTCAGGGCATTCGTGGTGGCGCGAATCGAAAAGTGCTCGAAGAGATTAAGAATACTGGAGAGAATGGCACTTCCTGAATCGGCAAGTGGTTGTGGCGTATTGATATAGGCGCAAAGGCCGTCCGTGCGTAGATGAGGGTTATCGACACTCTCACAATCAGGCACGGAGGCCTTTGCGATGTGGAAGTCTATAGCAGGTTGGGTTTCAGACCAAGTGCGATCGGAACGAGACAAGTTGCAAGCCGCCGGCGGGCTGCCGTTTTCCGAACTGTTGCCAGCGTCGTATGTCCAGCGTGTGCTCGACGACGAGCACGTCGAGTGGCGTGAATGCGTGTATTCCCCACTGGTGACGCTGTGGACGTTTCTCTCGCAGACGTTGTGCGTGGATCACTCGTGCCGGCAAGCCGTCGCGCGGCTGCGCGCGTTTTTGACCGCCGACGGCCAGCAACCCTGCAGCGCCCAGACGGGACCCTACTGTAAGGCGCGGCAGAAGCTGCCGGAGAACGTCTGTGCCCGCCTGGCACGCGACGCGGGCCAAGCTCTGCACGAGCGTGTCAGCGACTGCGGGCTGCTAAACGGCCGGCCCGTGAAATTGGTCGACGGCACGACGGTGAGCATGCCGGATACGGCCGCCAACCAGGCCGAGTATCCGCAGTCGCGCTCGCAGAAACCGGGATTGGGATTTCCCATCGCGCGGGTGGTGGCGCTGTTGTCGCTGGCCAGCGGCGCGGCACTGGACCTGGCGATGGGCCGTTACACCGGCAAGAACACGGGCGAAACGGCCCTGTTCCGCCAGTTGTGGCGCAGCCTGTTTCCCGGCGACGTGGTGGTGGGAGATCGGTACTTTGCGTCCTATTGGGACCTGGCCCTGCTGGCGATATGTGGCGTGGACAGCGTGTATCGACAACATCAACTGCGTTTGAGCAAGCGCTTGCGCGTCCGCCGGCTGGGCTCGGGCGATTGGCTGCTGCGGCTGCCCAAACCGCAGCGGCCGTCGTGGATGGATCACGACACTTACCGCAACATTCCCCAGGAGCTCCTGGTGCGTGAGGTGTCGTTCCGTGTGCGGGTTCGCGGCTGGCGCGTGCGCGAGCTGACGTTGGTGACGACGTTGTGCGATGCGGAAGTCTATTCGCTGGACGAACTGGCGCGCGTGTATCACGCGCGCTGGCAGGCCGAAGTGGACTTGCGTTCGATCAAGATCACGATGCAAATGGACGTACTGCGTTGCAAGACGCCCGACATGGTGCGCAAGGAAATCTGGCTGCACCTGTTGGCCTACAACCTGATCCGCACCGTGATGGCCGAGGCCGCGGAGCACGCGAATATGCGGCCGCGGGAGGTGAGCTTCAAAGGCGCGCTGCAAACGCTCACCGCGTATCGCGCGATCGTGGAGCAGGCTCCGCCCGGCGCTTGCCGGCGCTTTACGAGTCATTGTTGGAGGCGATTGCCATGCACCAGGTCGGCAACCGCCCGCATCGCTACGAGCCACGCGCCGTCAAACGCCGCCCCAAACAACACGACCTGCTGACCATCCCACGCCAAGAAGCAAAACGCCGTTTAGCCGCATGACTTACAAACTCAGGAAGTGCCATTCAATACTGGAGATATATTCTTCGCGGAGAGCGACCGCGACTGGGTGTTGGATGGAGCAAATGTGCATGTTTCAATGGTCGCATTTGACCGCGGCGCGGAAAACGTTCGTGTTCTCGATGGCCACCGCGTCGCACGAATCAATTCTAACCTGACTGCGTCAACAGATACGACCACGGCGCAGCGCCTCATTGTAAATGAAGGCGTCTCCTTCATGGGTGATACCAAGGGCGGCGCGTTTGATATCGCGGAAGGGGTTGCTCTGGACCTACTCACGTCGCCCAATCCTCACGGGCGACCAAATTCCGATGTTGTAACTCCGTGGGCGAATGGTTTGGACGTGACACGACGACAGCGGAATATGTGGATCATCGATTTCGGCGTTGGCATGGCCAAGGAAGATGCGGCGAAATATGCAGCTGCGTTTCGGTATGTTCAAGAGCACGTGTTTCCGACGCGTTCGCAGAACAAAAGAGCATCCTACCGCGATAAATGGTGGCTGCATGTAGAACCGAGAACTACGTTGAGGCGGTCGCTTTCCGGAATCGATAGGTTTCTGGTAACAATCGGCCTAGGAAAACACCGAGTATTCGCATGGATGCAACGACCGACTCTCCCGGATCACCAGTTGTTCGCATTCGCACGTTCGGACAGTTTCTTTTTTGGCGTCTTGCAGTCTCGTACCCATGAGCGCTGGGCTCTGCAAATGGGTACACGATTGGAGACACGCCCCCGCTACACGCCGACCACCTGTTTCGAGACATTCCCCTTCCCGGAGGCCACTGACGAACAGCGCGCCGCCATTGCCGCCGCCGCAAAAGACCTCGACACCCTCCGCAACAACTGGCTCAATCCGCCAGAGTGGACACGCGAAGACGTTCTGGAATTCCCCGGTTCGGTCGATGGGCCTTGGGCACGCTATGTCGTTGACATCGACGAGCGGGGAGTTGGCACCGTGCCGCTATCCGCGCATCGTGCCAAAGGACGAGGACGCGGCCAAGAAACTGGCCAAGCGCACGCTCACCAACCTCTATAACGAGCGGCCCACCTGGCTCGATCTGGCCCACAAGAAACTCAACGAAGCCGTCTTCGCCGCGTACGGCTGGCCCGCCGACCTTTCGGACGACGAGCTGCTCGCCAAGCTGCTGGCTTTGAACCTCGAGCGCAGCCAGGAGGAAAAGGCTGTGTAGCTGCCGCCACAGACCAACCATGCGTTTGATTTCGTGTGGGCTGAAGGCCCAACCCATACCAGCCAGGGGCAACGCCCCTGGAACACGTGGACCGAACAATCATCCAAGCCCCACAGGGGCGGTCCATCGATGGCAAGCGCGGCGCATTTCGGTCGCAGCCCATGTGTCGACGCAAGGCCGTCGGCCGCCCCTTCAGGGCTTTCACACTTGAGCGCGCATCCGCAAACCAGGGGCGTTGCCCTCGGGCTGGTATCGAGCGGGCCGTTGGCCCTGCGACGGCATGATGGGCTCGGCTAACCGCAGTGACAGCGTGGCAATTCCGCCTTGCACAAACGCAGCGCATAGGGAGGGAAGAGAGTAGCAACCACAACGACACGACGACGAAATCCAAACAAAGACGCAGGCACGAAAGTCGAACCGATTGAACGATTCTTCTCGGCGAACTCGGTGTCCTCGGTGGCTGAATCGTCTCTATTTGAGCCACCGAGGACACCGAGAGAGGGAATCGCGATGCCACGATGACACATCATCGCCCTCGTCGTGCCGTGGTGGTTTGTTCAAAGCGTCGATCTCTGTTGAGCCGGCGTCACTTCGGCGGTTCGTAGCTCACGGTGACGTTGGTGGTGATGCCGCCGCGGGGGGTGAAGGCGGCGACTAGCTTCAGGCGGCGGGGTTGGAGCACGGCCACCAGGTCGTCGAGGATGCGGTTGGTGGCGTGCTCGTAGAAGATGCCTTCGTTGCGGAACTGCTGCAGGTAGAGCTTCAGGCTCTTCAGCTCCACGCACTTTTCGGCCGGCGTGTAGGTGAACGTCAGCACGCCGAAGTCCGGCTGGCCCGTCTTGGGACAGACGCTGGTGAACTCGGGGCAGATAATCTCGATCGTATAGTCGCGCTGGGGAAACTGATTTTGGAAGGTTTCCAGCGTGTCGCGGAAGCGGTCGGTCATCGTCGGTCCTTTCGCCAAAAAACACCTTGTGCCATGATAGATGGCCGAGCCCGTGGGGCGAAGTGCCTGGCGGCAATTGATTCGTTGGTGATGCGTTTTCGATATGGGCAAGCCTGCGGTTATTCTGCTCTCCGGCGGTCTCGATTCGGCCACGACCGGGGCCATTGCCCGGAGCGAGGGGTTCGAGCTTTATGCCATCTCGTTCGACTATGGCCAGCGGCATCGCTTCGAGTTGGAGGCGGCCGGGCGGGTCGCGGGCAGCCTGGGCGTGACGCGGCATGTGACGATCGACATCGACCTGCGGCAGTTCGGCCATAGCGCGTTGACCGACACGATCGACGTGCCGAAGGGGCGCTCGGCCGACGACATGGGCGTTGGCATTCCGATTACCTACGTGCCGGCGCAACACGGTGTTTCTGTCGCTGGCGTTGGCGTTTGCCGAGACGCTGGGCGCGGCCGATCTGTTCATCGGCGTCAACGCGGTGGATTACAGTGGCTATCCGGACTGCCGGCCGGAGTACATCGCGGCGTTCGAGCGGATGGCCAACCTGGCGACCAAGGCGGGCGTCGAGGGCACGCTGGCTTTCAAGATTCACACGCCGCTGGTGGAACTGTCCAAAGCTCAGATCATCAGGCGCGGCACGGCGTTGGGGGTCGACTATGGTTTGACGCACAGTTGCTACGACCCGGACGCCACGGGGCGGGCTTGCGGACGGTGCGATTCGTGCGTGTTACGATTGAAAGGGTTTGCCGAAGCGGGACTTCGCGATCCGGCCCCCTATCAGCCATGAGAGTTGCGGAAATCTACAAGAGCGTGCAGGGCGAGGGCCTGTTGACGGGCACCGACAGCGCGTTCGTGCGCCAGTGGTTGCAACCTGCGCTGCTGGTTTTGCGATTCGCCGTTTTCAAGCTGGACGCCCGAGGGAGAGGACCTGTCGGTCGAAGAGATCGTTGCCCGGGTGGCGGCGCTATCGTGCGAGCACGTGGTGCTGACCGGCGGCGAGCCGATGTTGTTTGCCGAACTGATACCGCTCAGCCAGCGGTTGCACGCGGCGGGCAAGCACATCACGATCGAAACGGCCGGCACGCTCTATCTGCCGGTGGCGTGCGATTTGATGTCGATCAGCCCCAAGCTGTCGAACTCGACGCCGACCGCCAGCCAGGCGCCGCGCTGGCCCACGCGGCACGAACGCACGCGCAACGCGCCCGAGGTGATCGATCGGCTGGTGCGTGAATATGAGTACCAGGTGAAGTTCGTGGTCGATACGCCGGACGATTGCCGCGAAGTGGAGGCCTATCTGGCGGACTTTCCGCGGATCGATCGCCCTCGGGTGATGCTGATGCCGCAAGGCACCGACGCCGAATCGCTGGAGCGGCAAGCCGAGTGGCTGGAGCCGTATTGCCGCCAGCACGAGGTGCGATTTTGCCCGCGGCGGCAGATCGAGTGGTTTGGGTTTGCGCGCGGAACGTAGCGGCGTTGCATGCCTGGCGGAGTGTCATTTAGTCAGTCATTAAACCCACGGCCTCTGGCCGTGTGACCCGAAGAGCTTCGGAGCGGTGCGTGGTGCATGGAGTTGCCAGACGGCATAGGCTGTCCTTCCGGGAAGGCCCGTTGGGGCAGGAAGGAGCAACCTATGCACGACTGGCAAAGTCTTTCCCACGTGCGGTGGGAATGCAAGTACCACGTGGTGATCATACCAAAGTTTCGGCGTCGGGTATTTTACGGACGATTGAAACGGGAAGTAGGGGCGATTCTGCGAGAGCTGTGTCGCCAGCGAGGAATCGAGTTGCTGGAGGGGCGCTGCATGCCGGACCACATCCACATGTGCTTGAGCATCCCGCCCAAGTACAGCGTGGCGCACACGATCGGGTTCCTGAAAGGCAAGAGTGCGGTTCGCATCCACCGTGAGTTGCTGAAGGAACGAAGGATGACAGGCTTGCATTTTTGGGCCGCTGGCTACTGTGTGAGCACGGTTGGGCTGGATGAAATGCGAGTGCGCCAGTACATCCGTGAGCAAGAGCAACAGGACGAACGGCAAGGCAAGTTGGATCTGGAGTAACCCTAGTGGCCCCAACGGGGCCTTCCCCATGTATCCGGCCCCTTCGGAGGGGCCTTCCTAGCAGCCCGTTTAGATATTCCTTTCTGCCGCGAGGGCGCTAAACTTATGCTGGGGTCGGTTTCGACGGATCGATCGTTGGAGGGACACGGATGGCGATGGGCAAACGGAGGCAGCGGCAGGAGTCGCTGTTCATTACCGCCGAGGACTTGCCGCGTTCAGACGGCCACCCATTTTATGGGAAGCTCAATGGGCTGTTGGCCGAAGCCGGCTTCGATCGCTGGATCGAGCGGCGCTGCCGGCGGTACTACGAACAGGAAGAGAAACGCGGCAAGCCGTCGATTCCGCCGGGCGTGTACTTTCGCATGCTGCTGATCGGCTACTTCGAGGGGATCGACAGCCAGCGCGGCATCGCCTGGCGATGCGCCGACAGCCTGAGCCTGCGAACGTTCTTGGGGGTGCCGCTGGGCGAGGTCACGCCCGACCATTCGACGATGTCGGTCACGCGTAAGCGGCTCGGCGCGGAGGTGTTCGACGAGGTGTTTCGCTTTGTTCTGCGGATTGCCGACGAAAAACGGTTGCTCTCCGGCAAGGCGGTGGGGGTCGACAGCACGACACTCGAAGCCAACGCGGCCATGAAGAGCATCGTGCGGCGCGACACGGGCGAAGACTGGAAGCAATACGTCACGCGACTGATGCACGAGGACGGCGCGATCGACGCGGATACGGAACCGAGCGACGAAGAAATTCGCCGCTACGACAAGAAGCGGAAGAAGACGGCCTCGAACGAGGATTGGGTCTCGAAGACCGATCCCGACGCGCGGATCACCAAGCTGAAAGACGGCCGCACGCACTTGGCGTACAAGGCCGAGCACGTGGTCGATTTGGAGAGTGAAATCCTGCTGGCTGCTGAGATTCTGCCGGCCGATCACGCCGATCAGCAGACGCTCGTCGACAGCGTGATCGAAGCCCGCGTCAACTTGGAAGCGGCGGAGAGTGAAGTCGCGGTGCAGGAGGTGGCCGCCGACAAGGGCTATCACGCGGACGCGACGCTGGAACTGGCCGCCGATCTCGACATGCGAACGTACATTCCCGAGCCGAAGCGGAAAGACGATCGCGTTTGGACGGACAAGCCGGACGAAGTCCGACGCGCGGTTCAGAACAACCGCCGCCGCATGTCGCGCGAAAGGGAAGCGGCTGGGGCGGCTGCGGAGCGAACGCGTGGAGCGCAGCTTCGCGCACGTGTGCGACACGGGCGGCTCGCGTCGCACGTGGATCCGCAAACTGGAAGAAGTGACCAAACGCTACCGAATTGCGGCTGCGGCGCACAACCTGGCGCGGATCATGTTCAAGTTGTTCGGGATCGGCAAACCAAGAGCGCTGCAAGCCCCCGCCGACCTTGTTTGGCTTGTGCAATTTATCCTGAGTGCGCTATGGACCGTGGGATCGTTGAGACGCGCGCCGCGCGCGCCGGCACGCGCCGCCCTCGCGCGCACCGCCCGCCAACCCCGCCCGCACCATCAATCGCCTTAAATAAACGGGCTGCTAAACCCACGGCCTCTGGCCGTGGTCGATTAGTGGCACCCTATGCGCCGACGGTGTCCAAGGTTTTTCCCACTTCGGCGATGGCGGCGGTGAGCGACGCCGCGGCCATTTGGAAGTTGGTGTGCGCGGAGACCTCGGGCTGGATGCGGACGAAATCTTCGCCGGCTTGCCGCAGCTTGCTGTACTTTTTTCGCGCGGCCTTGAGATAGGCCTCGGCGTTTTGTTCCTTCCAGGCGCCGCCGACGGCCAGTTGATAGTCGTACAACGTGCGATGGATTTCTTGCAGCTCGGCGTCGTCCTCGGCTTCGTCGCTGTGTTTGAGAAAGGCGCGCACCATCCACACGTGGGAGAGCTGGGTCTCGATGTGGCGCATGGCTTCGTCGGCGGTCATGGCGTTTTCGACGACGAAGTTACGATGCCGATGCCGGTTCCGGCGCGGGAGTTTCGGCCGGAGCCCCGTGCGGTTTGTCGGGCTTGGGCGCGAAGACCAGCACGCTCACCGCGCCGGCGGCCACGACGATCAGCCCGGCATAGAACATGGCGTGCAGGTCGCCCCATTGACCGGCCTGGGTGACGCTGACGAACGTGTTGATGACCGGCGCGCCGCCGAAGACCAAGGGCATGACGAAGATCGGCTTGCCGCCGGAGTTGAAGGCCATGATGATGCCCAGCGCGCCGATGGCGCCAGCCGCTCCGCCGAACAGGCTCCACAGTGTGCCATTGAAGGTGTAATGCCCTGCCTCGGCGTATTGCGTCAAGATGAGCACAGGCACGATCACGGCGATCAGAAAGTAGGCCACGCCCACGCAAATGAAGGGACGCATGCGGCTGCCGGCCATGGCCATTTGACCGCGGTGCAACGTGGGACCGTACGAACCCCAGGACGCGGCGGTCATGAATGTGAACAGAAAGACCAGCGAGTACCGCGCCACCGCCCGCTCGGCCCGGCGGATGCGTCCGGGCTGCTCGGCCTTGGCGTCGGACGCCGGCTTCGCGGCCGTCGATTCGCTCTGGGTCGACTCACTCTGGGCGGCCACCGCGCTACTGTCATGGGCGGCGGCCGGGGCGTGATGGGGCCGGAACACCAGCACGGTGGTGGCGCCGACGATCACCAGGATCAGCCCGGAGATGAACAGCGGGCTGATCTGCCGAAACGACTTGCTCCAGTACATGGTCAGGAACGTATTGACCACCGGCGCGCCGCCGAAGACCAGCGGCATCACATAAATCGGACTGCCGCCAAAGGCCAGCGCCAGAATGACGCCCAACGCTCCGATCGCTCCGACCGAGCCGGCAGCCAGGCTCCAGATGATGCCGGTCGAGCTCCATTGGCCCGGCTCCGGGCGAATGCGCAAATAGATGACCGGCGCCAACACCGCGATGAGGAAATATGCCAGCCCCACGCAGATGAACGGCCGTAGCGAACTGCCTGCCATGTCCGAGCGTCCGACCTGCAAGACGGGACCATAAACGCCCCAGCAGAACATGGCCACAAAGATCGACACGAGCAACGCGGCGAGGCCTTTCATATCGAGCACTCCCTCAAAGTCGGCGGGCGATGGGTGGAGAGCCCATTATCGGCAACCAGGCGGCGTGGTGCTAGGGGAGTGAAGAACCTCTCGCGCCCTCGGGCCGTGTTCGTCGTGTATCGACCTAGTGGCGAAGAGCTGGCTCGTAGACGATCGGTGGCTCATCTGCTGTTTCGGTATCTATCACTCGAATCGCGACCTCATCTCCGATGCCAATTTCCGGCGTTTCCCAGCCAAAATGAACATGGTGCTTTCCCGCCACTATTCCACCGACATTAAACGCGATATTTTCCGGAATTCGACGAGTCCATGAAGTACCAACCGATACCACGTCGCTTGATGCTGTGCCGACGACGCAAAGTCGTTTTCCATTCACCGATACCTCAAACGCAAGCATTGGAACCCTCGAAAGATTTGTTGCCTAGATTCGTCTAGAACACTGTTTTGACCCGACTGAAGGTGCGAGAGTTGGCCGTGATTCGCGAATCAGAAGCAGTCTCATACGCCACTATTCCTCGCGCAGCGCCGGCAGCAGTTGCGCGCGCAGCGTGGCTCGCACGGCGAACAGTCCGGCCAGCAAGCCCACCACCAGCACGGTGGTCAGCGTGCCGGCCAACGACAGCCAGGGGACGCTGGCTCCGCCGCCCAGCCAATGGGGCAGCACGGCCACCAGCGCCGCAAAGACACCGACCGCCAAGCCGGCCAACAGCAGCAGCGAGTTTTCGATCATCACCAGCCGCGCCAGCAGCGAGCGGCGGAAGCCGGCGGTGCGCATCAGCGCCAGTTCGCCGCGCCGCTCGAGCACGCTACGCAGTTGGACGGTGGCCAATCCGAACGTGCCCAGCAGAAGGCCCAAGCCGCCCAGGCTCTGAAACGTGGAGAGGTAGGTATTCTGCACGGCGAAGAAAGCCTCCAGTCGCGCGGCGCTCGATTGGGCGTCGAAGCCGTAGTCGCCCAGCGAGGTTTCCAGCGATTGTTGCACTTCGGTCAAGGGTTGATCGAGCGTGTCGACCAGGAAGAAACGATAGCCGCTGACTTCCGGAAAGAGTTTCAGGAAGGGCTGCTCGCCGATGAGCAATTCGCCCTGGAAGATGCTGTTTTGCAGGAAGCCGACCCACTGGAGTTGCACGGTGCGGCCCAGCCCGTCGGTGATGGTGAGGCGGTCGCCGAGGGCGCCTTGGTGCAAGCTGTACTGGGCCGTGTTGAAATCGACGATTGCGGGTATCACCGGCGTGCCGTCGGGGTCGTCTTTCAGCGGCCTGTCGAGCAGCAGCCAGGGATTTGCTTTCTCTTCCGGCGTTGTGGCTGCCGTGCCGGCCCAGGCAAAGCCGCCGCGCTGGACGAGACGTTCCGGCACGCCCAGCACGCGGGGTTGCGTGGGCTGATAAAGATTCAAACAACTGGCATCGTCGCCCGCTTCGACACGCAGCTCGACCGTGGTACACTTGGACAGTACTTCGTCGGCTTTGGACGAGAAGGCCAGGTCGTCGCGGCCCTCGGCCGTGTTGAGATTCTGGTAGATGGGCTGGTCGCTGCTGGCCACCAGTCCAAACCCGCCACTGCCGCTGGCGCGGCCATTGCTTTCGGCCGTGGGACTAAGTCGAAAGGCGCGTCAGCGCGATGATCAGAAAGCTAGCCGCGGCGATCAGGCCGATCGACAGCGTGCTGCGGCTGGGATTGCGCGCGCCGTTGCGCAGGGCCAGCCGGGCGATGGGCCATTCGCCGGCGGCGGCCAATGTGGCCGTGGCGCCGCTGCCCAGGCGGCTCCAGATGTAGGTCAGGCCTGCAGCCAGCACCAAGGCCCCGGAACCGACGAACGCGCCGGCTTGCGCCATGCTTTGCAATCGCAGGGCCAACAAGGCGACAAGCACTGCCACCACCAGCATTGCCAGCGCCGCGATGCGGCTGACGGTTGCCCGCCGCCGCGTGGTGAAGCGCGCTGGCGCTGCCTGGCCGGCCAGCATGCCGCGGACCGAAACGCGGTTGAGCCGCCACACGGTCCACACGATGGTGAGCAATGAGACGACCAGCGCGCTGACAAAGCCGATCGCGAGGCTCACTGGCGCGACGTACATCGTGAGAAACGGCGTGCTGATGGCGCCGACCCACCAGGTGGACAGGCCGGTGAGCATCAGCCAGGCATATCCCAGTCCGGCGACGACGCCGAGCAGCGAGCCGATGGCCGCCACGACGAGCGCCTCGCCCGCCAGCACTTCGGTTACCTTGCGGCGGCGGAGTCCCACGGCGCGCAAGATGCCGATCTCCGCGGCCCGCTGGTCGACGCCCAAGCGGAACAACAGCGACACGAGCATTAGCGCCGAGATCATGATGAACAGGCTGAAGCCGAGAAACAGCCCGTCGAAGGGCGTGGTGCCGCTGGCGGCTGACAGGCCCACCCGCTTGATGGGCATGAATTGAAAACCGAGTTCGGCCGGATCGAACTTAAGTTGTTCGGCCAGCGACGCGGCGGTTGCTCCGGCGGGCGGAGCGAAGCGAATGGCCGTGGTGTCGCCGAAACGGCTCGACCACAGGCGGCGGCCCGCGGCCAGCGAGACGAACGCTTTGGGCGTGGTGCGATGGTCGTCCCAGTAGGCTTCGTCCTTGTCGCGCACGCGGGAGGCTTCAAAAGGAAAGGGCGGGTCCCAGTCGCCGATCGAAAGCTGATCGGTCACGCCCGGCATCCGCGGCGTGAGATCCGGATCGGCTGCCAGCCCTGTGATCGCGACGATGGCCTTGAGGCGGAACCTGGCTGTGCCTTCGCGCACCTGGCCGTGCGTGCTTTCGGGCTCGAAATAGGTGATCTCGATTTCGTCGCCCGGTTTGACGCCCAGGTCTTCGGCGGCCCAGGTATTGAGCACGATCTCGTCGTCGGCCAGTGGCTCGATCGCTGCGCCCTCGGGCGTTTCGAACGGGCCCAACGGCGGCTCGCTGCGAAAGTCGATGGCCGTGATGGTGGAGTAGGGGATCTGTTTGTCGCCGGCGGCGATCGTGTTGGCCAGATAGGTGAAGACGTCTTGCGGATCGTCGTCGGCGAACGTGCGATGGATGGCCGATGCGGCCGCCGGGCCGATGAGCATGCGGTTGCTGGTTGCTTGCGCGTAGCCGAGTTTGTGGATCGTGATGTCGATGCCGTAGTCGGCCAACGTGGGGTGGAGGGCGTCTTGCAGCGCGTCGTCGCCGGCATCGGTTGGCACGGCGTTTGGCCGGCCGGCGACAAAGATGGCGTTGACCTTGTCCGGTTGTTCGACGGCGCTTTGCAACGTTTCGGTGGCGACGAACGCGTCGAGTGGCAGCCGCTGGCTGGGATGCAAGGCGAAGCGGCCCAAACCTTCGGCGGGCAAAATGGCCGAGACGGTGAGCCGGCGATTGCGAATGGTTTCGGTCTTGCGCCCCAGGGCGCTGTCGGGCGGAATCTGACTTTGGCTGCCGACGCGCACCAGCACTTCGTCGCCCACCTTGGCGCCGATTTCATCGGCCAGCGGCCGATTGAGCACCACCTGGCTGCGGTCGGGCGTCTCCTCGGGACCGCCGGCGCCCAGCGACCAGAAACGCTTGTCGCAGCCGATGATGGTCACCTGGCCGGCGCGGAGCGCGCCGTCGGCGCGGGGATGTTCGACGGTGCCTTGCACGACGATGGCGGGCACGGTCTTGCTGAAGTTTTTGTCGAAGTCCGGCGCGGCGGCCACGTGCTCGGCGAGCTGCGCGCGGAAAAAGCGATCGGTAACCAGGATGTCGTCGATCTGGCCCAACTGGTCCAGCAGCAAATGGCGCAAGCTGCCACGCATCGAGTCGCCGACCAGCAAGGCGCCGGTCAGGACGGCGCTAGTTGCCATCACGGCCAGCGCCACGGCGAAATTCGTGCGCCAGTGATAACGCAGTCCGTCACCGATGAGCTTCAATAGCGACATGGTTTCTCGGTCGTGACGAATTTCCAATCACTAGGCCAGCAAGCCGTCGTTGAGTTCCTGGCGGCGGCTCAGCATGCCGGCGAGTTCCAGGCTGTGGGTGACGACGATCAGCATGGTTTGTTCTTGTTGTTGCAGTTCGAGCAAAAGCGCCGCCACGGAGGCGGCCGTGGTGCGATCGAGGTTGCCGGTGGGCTCGTCGGCCAATAGCAGCGCGGGCTGATTCACCAGCGCCCGGGCGATGGCCACGCGTTGCCGCTCTCCGCCCGACAGCTCGGCCGGCAGATGGTCGAGCCGGTTGGCCAACCCCACGCGATCGAGCAGCATGCGGGCGCGATCGACGGCCGCGGCGGGCGGCTTGCCGTCGGCCAACGTGGGAATCAGCGTATTCTCCAGCGCCGAGCACTGCGGCAGCAGATGGTGGTCTTGAAAGATGAAACCGATCTTGTGATTGCGAAAGGCCGCCAGGCGCGGCTCACTCAGGCTAAACGGGTTCTCGCCCGCCAGCGTCACGCTGCCCGAGGTGGGCGTGTCGAGCGTGCCAATGATGTGCAACAGCGTACTCTTGCCGCAGCCGCTGGGTCCCAGGATGGCCAGGTTCTCGCCGGCCGCCAACTGGCAATCAACGCCCCGCAACACGCGCAACGGTTCAGCCCGCGTAGGGTATTCCTTCGTGACAGCAGCGACGACAAGTTCGGGCACGGTCGGTCCATCTGGAGAGAGCAAGGCTCGGCGACGCTGTCGAGCGAAGGTACATTCTACCGCACGTGCCCGCGGGATGCATGGTGTGCGTTGCCGGATGTGCGTTGCCGGATGGTGTGCGTAGCCGGATGGTGTGCGTAGCCGGATGCACCGCACGCTCTCTCAAGCATCGCCGCTCAGCAGCGCCATCGCTCCCAGGCCGTAGAAGGTGTATTCGACGTCGTGGGCGGGATCCCATTCGGCTCCGTGGAAGCCGCCGGTGGGGAGTTGTAGGCTGTTGGCGTAGCGGCGGGCCGCCTGGCGGTCGATTGCGTCGGACTGGTTCAGGTCGGCCAGGGTGAGCATGCCGGTGAAGGTGCTGAGCAGATCGGCGATGGGGATGCGGGTGTTGGCGCAAGCCCCCTTCGTCGGTTTGCATTTCGGCCAGGAACTCGCCCGCGAGGGCGCGGGTGTCGTCGTCCAGCGCCTCGAAAATACTGAGCAGGCCGATGGCGGCGGCGGTGGGATTGGTGCCGCTGCGTTTCATGACGTTCATTTCCACGAAGCCGCCGTCGTCGCGACGCCGGCGCGGACGAACTCGACCAGCGCCTGCGGATTGGGCGTGGGCACGTCGATCAGTTGCTGGCACAACACGACCAGGAAGCTCTGGTAGACGCTGCTGGCCTGGCCCAACTCGGTTTTGGCGTAGCCGCCGTCGGCGCGGCGCAACGGTTCGAGCGCCGCGGCCACGCCCTGTTGCCAGCCGGCCGGTTGGGCGGAGAAGACATCGATGCCGGCGGCCAGTTCGAGCATCTTGGCGCTGTAGATCAGCGACAGGAAGTCGACGACGGGCACGTTGTCGGCCAGACGCGTCTGGAGAAACGCCGCGGCGCGCGCGGCGGGTTCGCCTTCGAGTTGGCCCAACAGCGCCAGGCCGCGCAGGCCGAACGACGTATAGTACAAGTCGCTGGGTCCTTCGCGACCGGCGAATCCCCCGTCGGCTTGTTGGCCGGTGAGCAGATAGTTGGCGTGGCGTTGTCGAAGCGCGTCGGGCAGTCGGCCGAGGCCCTCTGCCAGGCGAAGCGTCAGGTTTTGCAGATACATGGCAGGCCCGTTGGGACGCGCGGCATGCGAGCCGGCCGTCACGGGGCGGCGGCTTGTGCCAGTTTTTCCGCGATCCATGCCGGGATGGGAACCGATTTGGGCGTGCCGTCGCTTTCGAAGCGGCAGCAGACAGTGGTCGTTTGGCCGGTGGCCACGGGGCGTCCGGCCTGCGAGAAGGTGCACTCGTAGGTGACGCTTTTTTTCCCGAGCCGTACGATTTCGATCTCGATGTCGAGCACGTCCTCGAACCGCACCGAGCGTTGATAGTCGCAGCGCGAAGCAACGCGGGGGAACGATAGCATGCCCTGCTCGTCGGACAAGTGTACGGTCAGGCTCAGGTAGCGCAGCAACTCGTGTTCGGCCTGTTCCATCCAGACGAAGAACATGGAGAAGTGGGCCATGCCGGCCGCGTCGGTGTCGCGGAACTCAACGCGGCGCGAGGTCTTATATTGGAGGCTCATGGCCAGAACAACGAGATTGGTGGAAGCGCGATCGGCGGCGCGCAACCGCACTGCCAACAAAGATTCTCGCTGCCGCGGTCGGCCGCGGCAAGTAGGTCCAAGCAGCCAGCCGGCGGCGGGCTGCCGGACGATCAAGATGCCGCCGCGGCCCGGGCTGCGAATTGGCTAGCGCGCGCAAGGCGCTGCGGGCACCTGCAAGTCGCGCGAGCCCGAAGGAGGGTCAACTAATCGCCGACGTAGGGGAGCAGAGCCATGAAGCGAGCCCGCTTGATGGCCTTGGTGACGGCGTGCTGGCTGGCGGCGGTGCAACCGCTTTTGCGGCGACCGACGATCTTGCCCTGGCGATTGGTCAGTTTGCTCAACAGATCGAGGTCCTTGTAGTCGACGTACATCGGCCGGGGCCGTTCGCCATCGACAAAGATGGGATCCTTCTTCTTGGCACGCACCTTGTTCTTGTTGGACCGTCGGCGAGGAGGTCCCTTGAATTTCTTCATCAATTCCAACCTGTCTGTTGCAGCGAATAGTGTGAGCAAAAATTGGCCGCGGCGACAGCGCCGGGCGGCCCAATTGGTTCGTCATTCGTTACGTATTAGTAATCGCGTCCGCCGCCGTAGCCGCGTCCGCCGCGCGGGCCACGGCCACCGCCGCCCCCACCGGGACGTGGCGCCCGCTCGCGCACTTCGTTGACGGTGATGGCTCGGCCGTCAACCTCGACTCCGTTGAGCGCGTCGATGGCCTTGTTGCCATCTTCCTCGGTTGCCATTTCGACGAAGCCAAACCCGCGGGATCGACCTGTTTCGCGGTCGGTCACAACCTCGGCCGACTGCACGGCGCCATGGGCGCTGAACAGCTCTTCCAAGGAAGCCGACGTGGTGGACCAGGGAAGGTTCCCAACGTAGATTCGCTTTGCCATCGCAACCGTCCTTCGCGCTTGCTGGGGCACAATCACGCAGTTGCCACTACCAGGACACACCGGGGCCGCCTGACGACCTGCCCGAACGTCCAGGTAAGACCATAATGTAACCCTGAGGCAGCATCCGATGCAACACCTGCGGCGGCAAAACCAGGACGATTGCAAAGTTGAGTTTTGTATAATGCAGGTGCGATCCTAACCGGGTGATGCGGGTTGGCTTTAGGAGAAGGAGCTAGCCATGCAACTACCATCGTATTTTCCGTCTTTGATGGTGGCCTTTTCGGAGGTGGCCGATCCACGTCAGCGGCGTGGTGTTCGTCATCCGTTTTCGGGGATTTTGGGACTGACGCTCGTGGGGCTGGTCTGCCGCTTGAACGATTTTGCCAGCTTGCAGCGGTGGGCAGCCCGGAACTGGCATCTGCTGCGCAGACCTTTGGGCTTTACGCGTCGCAAGCCGCCGCATCCTACCACGTTAAGTCGGACGCTGGCGAAGTTCTCGTTGGAGGAGTTTCAAGCTGCGTTTTCCCAGTGGTTGCAAGAGGTAATGGCGGATCAGGAGGCTCTGGTCGCGGCGGTGGATGGCAAGACGTCGAAGCAAGGCTTCGATCCGCAGGGCGATCCGATTCAGATGCTGAACGTTTTTGTCCAGGATTTGAAAGCGTGTCTTGGGCAATGGCCCCTGTCGGGCGACAAAAGCACCGAGCCGGAAGTGCTCAAAGCGCACCTGAGCGAACTGTTCGAGAAGTATCCGGCGTTGCGTTTGATCACGGGCGATGCCCTCTATGCTCAGCGCAATCTGGCCGAACTGATTCTGACTTCGGGCCATGACTACTTGTTCCAAATCAAAGCCAACCAGCCCGACATCCTGGATGCGGCGCAGACCTGCTTTGCGCAGGCCCAAGACAGCGCGGCGGCCGCTCAGACGCGGAAAAAAAAGGGGGCCGTAGGGAGACTCGTTTTCTTTGGATCGACCTGGCCGACGCCGAATATGTCTGCCAGCGGCTGGGGCTTGCCGGTTGCCGCATGCTCTTGCGAGTCGACCGCGAGACGAAAGACCGAAACGGCAAAACCACGCGCGAAACGCGGTACTTCGTCACCAGCCTCGACCCGGCCACGACTACGCCCAAGCAATTGTTGAAGTACGTACGCGCTCATTGGCAAGTGGAAAACAGCTTGCACTTCGTCAAAGATCGTTGGTGGGACGAAGACCGGCACTGGAGTCGTCGGCCAGGATTGGCCGAACGCCTGGCAAGCCTCACCAACGTAGCCCTGAGCGTGTTGCGACTAACGACCCAAAAATCCAAACAACCGCTTCGAGCCCGAGCCGATGATCTCTGCGCCAATCCCCTCCACGCCCTGAAACTCGTAGGAGCCTTGGATTAACGACTTTGCAATCGTCCTGGCGGCAAAACCGTGGATATCCGCACAAGCGGCGTGCCAGTTTGCGGCGGTGCGGGAACGTGTCGCTCAGGTGAGCGGTCCGGCCTGCATGCGCTGGTACAGGTCGAGCGTTTGTTGGGCCATCGCGGAGGCCTGATGGTCGCGATGGATGATTTCCTGGCCGGCTACGCCAAGTTGGGCCGCCTCGGCGGGGTTTGCCATCAGTCGCAGCAAGGAGTTGGCTAGTGCCCGTGGATCGTCGGGCCGATGCAGCACACCGCCGCCGGTGGCCGTGATCAGTTCGGGAAACACGCCGTGTTCGGGCAGTACCAGCGGCACGGCGTTGGCCAACGCCTCGAGTGCCGAGATGCCTTTGCTCTCGTGATAGACCGTGGGCAAGCTCAGGCAGTCGAGACCTTGCAGAAAGGCGATTTTTCCCGCACGGCTCAGTTCTCCCTCGTAAAGAAACCGCTCGGGCATGGGCCAGGCTTGCGTGCGGGTCTCGATCGCCTCGATATAGGGCCGGTCGGCATCGGAAAGGTACCCGGCCACGCGAATCCGAAAGGGGGGCGCCGTGGCGTCTTCGGCCAGCAACTCGGCGGCGGCGACCAGATTGTGCAATCCCTTGTCGGGACAGACGCGCGCCAGATAGCCGATGGTGAACACGCCGTCCGAGGCGGCTTGTCGCGAGCCATGGCCGGCGAGGTTCAGACCGTGCGGAATGACGTGGATGCGCGATCGCGGAACGGCCAGATACTCGGCCATGAAATCAGCATAGTACCGATTGAGCGCTACGAAGGCGTCCATCTCGGCGGCCCGTTCGCGCAGCGCGGACATCGCCTGGCCGTGAAACGGCGGGCTGAGCTTCTCCAGAAAGATATCCTCGCCCGAGAGGGTAGAAACGACGGGAATGCCCAGCTTGCGAATCTCGCGGGCCGCGCCGATGAGCATCGAGTTGGAGAAGTGGACGACGTCGGGCTTGGCTTCGTGTTTGAGCCAATAGACGAGTTTCTCGATTTCCTTGCGCTGGTGTCCGTGTTCTCCTTGCAGCATCGAGACGGTCAGGTCGCCGAGCTTTTCGGCCTCGACGCTGGGTCCTCCTTTGGTGGCCCAGCGGATCAAGTTCGGATGGTTCAGCAGGTTGTCGACGAACCAGGGCGTGTGGCGAAATAGCGAGAGGTGCTGCTGGAGATAGACGTTGATGCCGCCAAAGAACAGATGCGAGTCGCTAACGTCGTCTTCGTCGGTGCGCAGCGGCGTATAAGTAGGCACCAGGAGCACGTCGTGGCCGAGCGCCAACATGGCCGAGGCCAACGTATTGTCGTGCAGGCAACTGCCGCAATACATGCCCGCGGCGCCGGCAGCCAGGTAGACAATCTTCATCGCCGCAGACTCTCGATTGCCGGCCCTTGTTTCCGCCGCTCGGCAGCGCCCGATGAGCCGCGTCTCGCACATGCGAACCAACACTCCGTCAGCCTAAACGATCGGATGGACGGATGCCAGTGGAACGGCAATATGAGACGCCCGCATGGCGCGACTTGGGCTATCAGCCCGTTTATTTAAGGCGATTGATGGTGCGGGCGGGGTTGGCGGGCGGTGCGCGCGAGGGCGGCGCGTGCCGCGCGCGCGGTGCGCGTCTCAACGATCCCACGGTCCATAGCGCACTCAGGATAAATTGCACAAGCCAAACAAGGTCGGCGGGGGCTTGCAGCGCTCTTGGTTTGCCGATCCCGAACAACTTGAACATGATCCGCGCCAGGTTGTGCGCCGCAGCCGCAATTCGGTAGCGTTTGGTCACTTCTTCCAGTTTGCGGATCCACGTGCGACGCGAGCCGCCCGTGTCGCACACGTGCGCGAAGCTGCGCTCCACGCGTTCGCTCCGCAGCCGCCCCAGCCGCTTCCCTTTCGCGCGCGACATGCGGCGGCGGTTGTTCTGAACCGCGCGTCGGACTTCGTCCGGCTTGTCCGTCCAAACGCGATCGTCTTTCCGCTTCGGCTCGGGAATGTACGTTCGCATGTCGAGATCGGCGGCCAGTTCCAGCGTCGCGTCCGCGTGATAGCCCTTGTCGGCGGCCACCTCCTGCACCGCGACTTCACTCTCCGCCGCTTCCAAGTTGACGCGGGCTTCGATCACGCTGTCGACGAGCGTCTGCTGATCGGCGTGATCGGCCGGCAGAATCTCAGCAGCCAGCAGGATTTCACTCTCCAAATCGACCACGTGCTCGGCCTTGTACGCCAAGTGCGTGCGGCCGTCTTTCAGCTTGGTGATCCGCGCGTTGGGATCGGTCTTCGAGACCCAATCCTCGTTCGAGGCCGTCTTCTTCCGCTTCTTGTCGTAGCGGCGAATTTCTTCGTCGCTCGGTTCCGTATCCGCGTCGATCGCGCCGTCCTCGTGCATCAGTCGCGTGACGTATTGCTTCCAGTCTTCGCCCGTGTCGCGCCGCACGATGCTCTTCATGGCCGCGTTGGCTTCGAGTGTCGTGCTGTCGACCCCCACCGCCTTGCCGGAGAGCAACCGTTTTTCGTCGGCAATCCGCAGAACAAAGCGAAACACCTCGTCGAACACCTCCGCGCCGAGCCGCTTACGCGTGACCGACATCGTCGAATGGTCGGGCGTGACCTCGCCCAGCGGCACCCCCAAGAACGTTCGCAGGCTCAGGCTGTCGGCGCATCGCCAGGCGATGCCGCGCTGGCTGTCGATCCCCTCGAAGTAGCCGATCAGCAGCATGCGAAAGTACACGCCCGGCGGAATCGACGGCTTGCCGCGTTTCTCTTCCTGTTCGTAGTACCGCCGGCAGCGCCGCTCGATCCAGCGATCGAAGCCGGCTTCGGCCAACAGCCCATTGAGCTTCCCATAAAATGGGTGGCCGTCTGAACGCGGCAAGTCCTCGGCGGTAATGAACAGCGACTCCTGCCGCTGCCTCCGTTTGCCCATCGCCATCCGTGTCCCTCCAACGATCGATCCGTCGAAACCGACCCCGGCATAAGTTTAGCGCCCTCGCGGCAGAAAGGAATATCTAAACGGGCTGCTATGCTAAACTAAATTGTTGCAGTTTTTCCCATCCTGTTTGGTCGTGCTCGCGATGAATCGTGCCGCGCAAAAATTCGACGAGGCTTATGCCTTGCACGCCGCCGGAAACGTCGGCAGAGCGCTGTCGCTGTATCAAGAAGTCGTCGCCGCCGATCCGCGCCACGCGCACGCCTGGCACCAGTTGGCCTGCATTGCCGCCCAGCACAATCAACTGTCTGAAGCCGAGCAATACTTCATCCGCGCCATCCGCCTGGATGGGGGACAATCGCTGTATCACAACAACCTGGGAGACTGTTACTTGGCGCTCGATCGGCTCGAGGCGGCCCGGGCATGTTTCCAGCAAGCGATCCGACTCGATCCGACCAATCCGTTGCCGCGGATTAATCTGAGCCTGACGCTCTTTGCCCTCGACCAACCGGAGGAGGCCGAGCAGGCGGCGCGCGCTGCTTTGAGCCTCCCACGCATCACGCCGGAAAACCATCAGGCAGTGGCTACCTTGTTGCTCATGCGGGGCGAGTTTGGCGAAGGCTGGGCGGAATTCGAATGGCGCTCGCAATTGCGCGGATGTACCCGGCCCATGCTGTCTGGGGTTCCCTGGGATGGCCGCCCGCTCGACGGACAACGCATCTTGCTGTGGGGCGAGCAGGGACTGGGGGATGTTCTGCAATTCGTGCGCTACGTTCCACATGTCGCGGCCCGGGGCGGCAAGCCCGTCCTCTGGGTGCCGAAGGAATTGCATCCGCTGTTGCGGGACGCAGGCTTCAGCGAGATGGCGGCGTCGGACGAGGCGGCCCCCGATTGCGAGTTCCATGGTGCGCTGATGAGCATGCCACGCCTTTTCGGCACCACGCTGGAAACGGTTCCCGCGCAGGTTCCGTACCTGCGAGCCAATCACCAAGCAACGGCGCAGTGGCGCGACCGACTGGCGGACATTCCCGGATTTCGGGTCGGCATCTGTTGGCAGGGCAACCCGAAGTTTGGTCGCGACGCGACGCGCTCGGTGCCGCTGGCGGACTTCGCCCCGTTGGCAAGCGTGAGCGGCGTGCGGCTGATCAGTTTGCAGAAGTTCGCTGGACTCGAGCAGTTGGACGCGCTGTCCGGTCCATTCGAAGTGGCCACGCTCGGACCGGAATACGACGTTGAGGACGGTGCGTTTCTCAATGCGGCGGCCATCATGCAAAGCTTGGACCTGGTCGTTTCGGCCGACACGGCGCTGGCGCACCTGGCCGGCGCGTTGGGCGTTGGGGTGTGGATGGCGCTGCCGAAGGCGCCGGAATGGCGATGGATGCTCGAGCGCGAGGACTCGCCTTGGTATCCGACGATGCGGCTATTCCGTCAGGCACGAGCGGGAGACTGGAGCGATGTGTTTGCACGGATGAGCAGCGAACTTGCACGGCGGGTATGACTCGCTTAGAAGCTGTTTCAAAGTTTCAAAACCGGGGCGGAGAGGGGGACAGCCCCATTTTGCTCCCAGGGCACCGCAAAATCGGGACAGTTCCCAGCCGGTTTTGAAACAGCCTCTTAGCTATCACCGCGAGTTTCGCATCGGACCTGCTTACGCTTAGAATTGCACAAGTGACTCCGACGATATGGTAGTTACGCCGAACGGACGCCGCTGTCTATGCGACGCACACCGATGAAACATTATTCGCCACTGCGACTTGGGCCGATCGAGCTTGACTTTCCCGTCGTGCAGGCAGCACTGTCTGGCTACAGCGATTGGGCCATGCGCGTGGTTGCCCGGCGGCTGGGCGCGCCCTATACGATCTGCGAAGTGATGCTCGACCGGTTCATCAACGAGGTGAGCAAGGGGCGGCGGGCTGCGCGTTATATGCACGTAACCGATGAAGAGCATCCCGTGGGCGCTCAGTTGATGGGCGCCGATCCGCTGGAGTTCGCGCCGGCGGCCCAGCGGCTGGTGGCGGCCGGGTTCGACGTGATCGACATCAACTTCGGCTGCCCGGTGAAGAAGGTGCTGGGCCGGCATCGCGGAGGCTATCTGCTAGGGCAAGTCGACACGGCGCTGGAGATCGTTTCGCGAGTGCGCGAGCGCGTGCCGCCGGCGGTGCCGGTGACCGTGAAGATGCGCCGCGGCGTGGATGACTCGGACGAAAGTCGCGAGAAGTTCTTTCGTATCTTCGATGGCGCGTTCGAACGGGGCGTGGCTGCCGTTACCGTTCATGGCCGCACCGTCGAGCAGAAGTACGTCGGCCCCAGCCGGTGGGAATTCCTGCGCGAGGTGAAACAGCACGCCGGCCAGCGCGTCGTGTTGGGAAGCGGCGACTTGTTCACTCCGCAGGCTTGCATCGACATGCTCCGCCAAACTGGCGTTGACGGCGTGACGGCGGCCCGCGGAGCGATCGGCAATCCGTGGATCTTTTCGCAGGCCCGGGCGCTGGCTGCCGGCGAGCCGCTGCCCGCGCCCCCCAGCGTACACCAGCAGCGCGCGGTGATCGCCGAGCACTATCGCCTGGCCGAGGAGCTCTACGGTCCGCAGCATTGCGGCCGACAGATGCGCAAATTCGGCATCAAGTATTCGCAGCTCCACCCGCTCGGCAAGCAAGTGCGCGACGCGTTCGTGGCGGTGAGCCGGCCGGGCCAATGGCTCGAAGTGTTCGAGCAGTGGTATGCCGAAGATCTGCCGGGACGCCATCCCGAGTCCGACGCCAGCGACTCCGACTCGTGCGAGGAACCGGTTTCCGCGGCGTAGCGTGTTTTCCGTCCGCGAAGTACGAAACGCGCGATCACTGGGCCGACGTTCGCGATTGCTCGATCTCGGCCCGCACCGTTTCGTCGGGCTCTTGAGCGAGCCGCGCGTCGAGCGCATAACGCGCCCGCGGGTCGGCATACTGACCGAGAGCCCACGCGCAGTCGCCGCGCACCAGCGGTTCTTCATCGTTCAGTCCACGAATCAGGGCGTCGAGGGCCCGCGGTGTTGGACAGTTGCCCAGCGCGATGGCTGCATTGCGCAAGATTCCCCGCCGCTTCGGGCGCCACAGCGGCGTATGGCGAAACCGTTGGCGGAACGCTGCTTCGTCGAGCTCGAACAGTTGCACGAGATCGAGACTCGTCTGCTGGGCCAGCGGAAATAGCGCCGGTTCGTCGATCACCGGCGCATGGCGGTTCCAGGGGCAAACGTCCTGGCAAACGTCGCAACCGAACAGCCAATCGCCTACTTGTGAACGCATCTCGCGCGGAATCGGTTCACGCGATTCGATGGTCAAATAGCTGATGCAACGCCGCGCATCGAGCACATAGGGCTCGACGAAAGCCTGGGTCGGACAGGCGTCGAGGCAGGCGCGGCAGGTGCCGCAATGGTCGGCGGCATGCGGCGCGTCGGTTTCCAGTTGGAGATCCGTCAGCAGCACGGCCAGAAAGAAGTAGCTGCCGGCCTGCTTGTTCAACAGCAGCGTGTTCTTGCCGATCCAACCCAGTCCGGCCAGTTCGGCGAAGTCGCGCTCCATCAACGGCGCGGTATCGACAACGCCGCGCACGCGCGCCGCCGGCGCCTTGGCAAGGCAAAAGTCGCAGAGTGTTTGCAGCCGCGAGCGGATGAGATCGTGGTAGTCGGCGCCCCAGGCATAGCGCGCGACGCGACCTTGCCCTGCTTGAGACGGCTGCGGTTCGACAGTACGATAGTCGAAGGCCAGCACCAGCATGCTGCGCACGCCGTCGAGCACGTGACGCGGATGTTCGTAGGCAGCGCGCCGGTGTGGCAGATAGTGCATCTCGCCGGCATAGCCCGCGGCCAGCCACTCGTCGAAGCGAGCGATGCCCGCTGGGCTGACCGCCGGACAGACACCGGCCTGGGAAAAGCCGAGCCTCGCGGCTTCGGTTTTTAGCTCGGCGGTGAGGGACGATTGGATCACGGCCATGGAATCGCGCTGGGAATAGCGGCAATGAACTTTGCGAAGTCGAACGGGAACCGTCGCGTGCGGCGCGCGGCCGCGGGTTTGGCCATCCTACTGGGCGTGGGCTTGGCAGGTTGCGAGCCGCAGCTCAACCCCGAGCAGTACGGCCAGGTTATCTACAAATTACCGCAAATCGAGGGGATCGACCGGCCTTATCCTCTGCCCGAACTCGAGGAGCCGGCCCCCAAGTCGCCGACCGAGGTCATCCAGGTCGATAAATAGCGCCCATTTTTCCTATTTTGCGGATTGCAACACTTCGTCGCCCCAAATAGCCTGCAAGTTAGGTGTTCCCGCATCCTCAAGGTCTCCCTGTTGCGAGAGGTAGTGTCATGGTCGGTCGGATGAGTCTGTGGTTGATTGGCGCCGTGTTGCTTTTGGGCAGTGCTTGCGCATCGCAAGCGAATGCCCAGTTTCTCAGCGCTGGTGGCTACGGGTTGGGGTTTTTCAACTATGGCAACACGGGCTATATGGACCGTATTCCCTACTACGCCCTCTATCCACCGGTTTACTACAGCTACCCGGTGGCGCGTACCTATGGCTACAGCCCGTTTGCATATCCGCCCGGAACCATGACTCCGCAGGTGCGTCCGCAGGTTCAGGCGGCCGAGTACATCAACCCCTTCGTGCCAAAGCAAGCCTCTCCAGCGGCGGACCGCTCGACTCGGGCAACGTCACGCAATCCGGTACGCGTCGCCAAGACCTACATCAACCCCTTCGTCGATGGCGCGACTGGTGCCAGCACGCAAGCGTTGACGGTGCGCGTCGAGCCGTAGCGACACAAGTCCGCATGGGCTCGGGGCGTCGTGGGTCAAATCGATCTGGACGCTCTAGCGGGAGTTGCTATTCTATTCGCCCCCAACCAGCGGTGTTGCGCCTTTCGGTTGCGCCCCGGCTGCTGTGATGGGGATCACTTCCGAGCGTTTGGACTCTCATTTCTGATTTGAGGATTCTCGGCACGAAGACCGTTGCGGATCGAACGATCGCGCGGGATTTCGGCGCGCTGCGCGCAGCCGGGCGAAAGGAGTCTGCCGATGCAGCGGACAGGAGTTGTCATTCTTGCCGTCGCGGCGTTAGCGGGTTGCCGCAGTTCGCAGCAACCGATCAATCCGTTCATTCGCACGACGGTGCCCCCGCCGGGCACGGGCGAGGCCGCGGTGGTCGTGCCGGGCGATCCCTACTATCCGGGATCGACGCCCACGCCTTCGCCGCAGGTCGTGACGCCTGCGCCGCCAGCGGGCACGGCGGTAGCTCCGGTCGCTCCGGTTCCGGCGCAACCGGCTCCGCCGCCGACGCGCGATTTGAAGAAGGCGGTGCCGGGCGGCGATTTGTTCTATCACCAAAGTTCGCTGGAGTCGCCCCGTCGTCTCGACGCACACGGGCAATCCAACCGCGAGCAGGCCGTGAACGCCGCCGATCCCGGTGCCCTGGCGCTGGGTGGCCAATCGGATGCGGTGGCCGAGGCGCTGGCCTTGTCCAAGCGCCGCAAGCGATCCAGACCGTCCAGTTCCAAGACTATGGTGGTCGCTTGCCGGGCGAGCCGCCGTTGCCGAAGGCGATGAACGCATCGCCATCCCGCCCATCGACGCCGACTCAATTTCAATACACGTCGCAGCAGAAAGTGCGCATGGTGGGCGAGGTGGAAGATGACAGCGAGGAATACGAGCTGGACGCCAGCGCGCTGGAATACGATTCGTCGTCGCGAAGTACGCCCCTGGCGCAAGGCCGCCTGGCGTAACATCGTTTCCGCCCGCTCCGTTTATTCCCCGCGCTGGCGCAAGCCTGGCGGCATCTTCTGGTCCGGTTGTGCCGCCCTCTCCGATTGCGTGACTGGCGCCGCGCCGGTCGGGCGTCTCCACCGGCTACCGCTTGCGCCGGCTATGTCAATTCCGCACGCGTGACATACAATAGAGAGCAGCGGCCCTGCGGAACATTGCGCACTTCCGAAGCGGGCCCGCGCGGACGCGTTTTCTTCGCGCCGCGATAAGCAAACCACTCCAGCGGACGAGACCCTGGCCTTGCCGATCAACGAGCGATTTAGTTCGACGATGCGGAAGATCTCCGATCGCTTGATGCAGCGGCGCATCGCGTGCTGGGCGACCGTGATACCGAGAGTCGCCGCGTACGAGGAAGAGCTGCAGGCGTTGAGCATGTACGACCTGCGCAAGCGCAGCCTTTCGCTTCGTTATCGGATTCGCAGCAAGGAGCCGGTGGAACGCATTCTGCCCGAGGCGTACGCCTTGGTGCGAGAAGCCGGCCGGCGGACGCTCAACATGCGTCACTTCGACGTGCAGATCCTGGGCGGCACCGCCATGTACCACCGGTCGATTGCCGAGATGCAGACCGGCGAGGGTAAGACGCTCACGGCCACCTTGCCCATGTATCTGGCGGCGCTGGAAAGTAAAGGCGCCCACCTGGCCACGGTGAACGACTATCTGGCGCGTCGCGATGCCGAATGGATGAGGCCCCTGTACGAAGCCTTGGGCATCACGGTGGGAGTCGTCGAGTCGCAAATGTCGCAGGCCCTGCGGCGCAAGGCGTACGCCTGCGACATCACTTATGGCACCGCTAAGGAATTCGGCTTCGACTTTCTGCGAGATCGCCTGCTGATGCGGCGGATGGGCGAAGGCCAGACCGACTTTCTGGGCGGCATGCTCGGCGTGCGGGGCGAAGATGGCAGCGAAAAACCGGTGCAACGTGCGCCCTTTTTCATGCTCGTCGACGAAGCCGACAGTATTCTGATCGATGAAGCGCGCACGCCGTTGATCATCGCGGCCCTGCCGAGTGAAGACGCCGTCATCGCCGTGGAGGCTTACAAGTGGGCTGCTTCGGTGGCCAGTCAGTTCGTCGACGACGAACACTATGAATACGATCACGATCGCAAGAACGTGGAGCTGACGCCCGAGGGTCGGCGGCTGGTGCGCATGCTGCCCAAGCCCGATGCCTTGCACCCGGTCGGCATGTTCACGATCTACGAACACATCGAGCGGTCCATCAAGGTCGAACGCGAGTTTTTTCTCGACCGGCAGTTCGTGGTGCGCGATGGAGAAGTGGTGATCGTCGACGAATTCTCGGGCCGCATGGCCGAAGGGCGCAAATGGCGCGCCGGCTTGCATCAAGCCGTGGAGGCCACGCAGGACGGCGTCGAAGTGACGGCCGAAACCGGACAGGCCGCGCATCACCGTGCAAGATTATTTCCTGCTGTATCCGCACCTGTGCGGCATGACGGGCACGGCCGCCACGAGCGCCCGCGAATTGCGCAAGATTTACAAGGTGCACGTGATTCCCATTCCCACCAATCGCCCCGCCATCCGCGAGCGCCTGCCCGAACGCGTGTTCGCCAGTTCGGAAGCCAAGTGGGACGCCATCGTCGAAGAAGTGTGCGAGGTGCATGCCACGGGACGGCCGGTGCTGATCGGCACGCGCTCGATCGACAAGTCGGAATTGCTATCGAAAAAGTTGGAGGCCAAGGGCATTGGGCACCACATATTGAATGCGAATCATATTGCCGAAGAAGCCGAAATCGTTTCAAACGCGGGACGCGCGGGGCGGGTGACCGTGTCGACGAACATGGCCGGCCGCGGCACCGATATCAAGCTGGCCGAGGGCGTCGAGGAAATGGGCGGCCTGCACGTCATCGTCACCGAAATGCACGACGCGGCCCGCGTCGATCGCCAGTTGGCCGGCCGCTCCGGCCGGCAGGGAGACCGCGGTAGCTATCGCGTCTATCTGGCGCTTGACGACGAACTGCTCGAAGGCCTGGGGCCCGACAAGGCGCGCCGCTATCGCGAGCTGGGAGAAACGATGAACGGCGCGTCGTGCGATCGGTACGCCAAGCTGTTTCGCAAGGCGCAGCTAAAGACGGAAACAAAGCATTTTCGCGATCGACGCGTGCTCATGTACCACGAGAAGGAACGCAAGAAACTGCAAAAGCAGATGGGACAGGATCCCTACTTGGATACGCCCGGCTAAACAGCGCGCCACGGACGCGGACTAGTAACTCGATGTCAATTCGCTTGCGCGCCGATGTCGACACCTCGCCCGAGCGGACGAAGGAATATCGCAAGATGATGTCGGGCGAGGAGTCGCCCGAGGCCGACGTGGCGTTGCCTGCCTGGCTTGAGATTTCCGAAGAGTACGACGCCTTCTTCCTGTTCTACTACGCCGCCGACGGCAGCATGATGGCCGACGGCTGGCACGTCTCGCTCGAGCACGCCAAGCGCCAGGCGGCGTTCGAATTTGGCATCACGGAGAGCGAGTGGCGGCCGGTGAAAGCGTAGCGGGCGAGGGGAGTGCAAGGTTAGCACGCGGGAAATCGGTACAGATGCATTCAGAACCTTCCGAAACGCAGAACGAATTCGCTCGGGAGTTCTCCGACGAGAAGTTTCGTGAGAAGTTGCTGCGCCACGCGAAGTCGGCTGGCACGGAAGTGGTCGAGCGGGCGCTGCAGCTTTACTACGCGCTGGACAATCGCGACACGCCGAAGTGGGCCAAAACCGTGATCATCGGCGCGTTGGGTTACTTCATCACGCCGCTCGATGCGATCCCCGACATGGTGCCGGCGGCCGGCTACTCGGACGACTTGGGCGTGCTGGCCCTGGCGCTGGCAACGGTTGCGTTTTGCATCACGCCAGCGGTGAAAGCGAAGGCGAAGCAAAAGCTGAGCGAGTGGTTTGACAGGAAGGACGACGGTCAAGGCAAGAACGCTCCGGACGCCTCGCAGGCCGACTAGTCGCCTTGAGTTCAGCGCATCATCGTCACATTGCTGGATCAAGTGGCTTGAGCAATTTGTGGATCGACGCGGTCCACTCGGCCACGTCCGGCACGGTGTCCAGGGCGTCGATCATGCCGATGACGCGCCGGCGCGCTTCGTCGGAGAGGCGATCACGCGTCAGCATGGCGAACTTTTGCACGCGAAGTTCGTAGGCTTCGGGCTCCGGCTGTTCGCCGCGACTGTAGTGAAACGGGGCTTCCAGTGTGCGACCGTCGCGCAACACGAGCCGAATGGCATAGCCGGACGCCTGCGGCACCGCTTCCAAATCGGCCCGCGCGGCCAGGTCGAGCACCGACTTATCGTGCAATGCCTCTTCGGTAAAGTCGTATACCGACGCGGAGCCGCGGTGCAGATAGAGCGAAATGGCGTAGTTCATGTTCAACTGCGCGCCGACGATCGTCTGGGGCGGCTCGAAGTGCAGAATCTTCTGACCGAATGAGCTCTCGCGGGGCCACTCTCGCACGATGACGAATCGCTCGACGTCCGAGGCTTTCAATCCCTCGCGCTGGTACGGCGACGCTTGGACCGGTTTCCGATGACGCGGCGAGAGATGTTCCGCGATGCAATGCCAACGCACCAGCGGACAGCCCGGCAAGCCGCATTAGCTCGCGCCGTGTCAGCGCAAGTTTCCGATTATTTGTGCTTGTACGGCTGTCGTCCAAGTTCGCAGAGTGGTTTTGCATGATCGCCTCACGCCCGATGCAGAAGGGCAAATCAGACTACAATCACGTAGTGAAGTGGCGGCATTGCCTGCGCCCAATTGTTACCACTTGATTTCGCAACATCACCGCACGGCGGTATCCTCCACGCTTTCGACGATCGCCTGGCAGGCCAGGACTTGAAACTCTTGGCGGATGTTGAGGTGGTCGTAGGGGCGGACTTGGGTCATGACGATGCCGATGAGCTCTTCGCGGGGATCGACCCAGAAGTACGTGCAGAAGGCGCCGCCCCAACTGTACGTGCCCACCGAGGCCGGCAACGCGGTCTGGCCGATGTCGGTGACCACGCTGTAGCCCAGGCCAAAGCCGTAGCCGGGGCCGGTAAGCCAGATGGGCAGGTCGCCGATGTGGTTGACGGTCATCAGCTCGACGGTTTTGGGGCCCAGCAGGCGCACGCCGTTGGACTCGCCGCGGTTGAGCATCATCTGCTGAAAGCGGAAGTAGTCGGCCGCCGTCGAGACCAGGCCGCCGGCGCCGGCAAAGTAGACGTGCGGCTCTTTGACCCAGCGGCTCTCGGGCGAGGCTTTTTCGGTCAGTTCGATCTTGTTGTCCTCGCCCGGGCGATAGAGTGCGGTCAGGCGGTCGAGCTTGTCGGTGGGCAAGTAGAAATAGGCGTCGTGCATGCCCAGCGGTTCGAAGATGCGCTGTTTGAAAAACTCATCGAGGGTTTGCCCCGACATCTCCTCGACGAGCCGGCCCACGACATTGGTGGCTGGGCCGTATTCCCAGGCCTCGCCGGGCTGAAAGTTTAGCGGCAGCTTGGCCAGCCGTTTCACCGCGTCGTCCATGGTCTCGTCCGGCTTTTGGCGTACGGAGAGTTTCACGAAGTCGGGCTGAGTCGGCCCGCGGTAGAAGTTGGCCAGGCCCGAGGTATGCGTCAGCAAGTGCTTGATCGTGATCGGCCGTTCGGCCGGCACCAGCACATGGGGCGTTGCCACGCGCTGGCCGGGCGGCGCCGGTTCGATGACTTGCATGTCCGTGAACTCGGGCAGCCACTTGTGGATCGGATCGGAGAGCAGGAAGTGCCCTTCTTCGTAGAGCATCATCAGCGCCACCGACGTGATCGGCTTGGTCATCGAGGCGATACGAAAAATGGCGTCAGTCTTCAAGGGCGTTTTGGCGTCGGCGTCGGCATAGCCCACCGCGTCGAAGTGGACGACTTGGCCCTGGCGAGCGACCAAGGTCACCACGCCGGGAACTTCGCCACGGTCGACGTAGCGCTGCATCGCGGTGCGAATGCGGTCGAGCCGCTTGGACGATATGCCCACCGATTCCGGCGGCGGCGTGCGGCAGCTCTTGGGCTTGGGCATAGGTTGCCGCAAGCAAAGCGAGGGCGGCGCACTGACGAAGGGACCGCGGAAAGTACCAGGGCGATGCGAATTGCCGGTAGCGTTTTTCATGTTCGACTCCGCTCTGCCGAAGGGATGTGGTGCAAGAAGAGGACTGAAGAGACTGTCACAGGTTATCAATGCTTGCCGCCGAAAAGCAAACATTTTGCCGGTCTGCCCGCGCGGACTGCCGGAAATCGCCCGCGCCGCGTCAGCTTGCAACGCTGATCCGCATCGCCGATATTCAAGGCGCCGGATGGACCACCAGTGAGTTTGTCTACACTTCAGGGGGAACCCCATGATTCGCTTTGCTTTGCCACCATCGATCGTACTTGTACTATTGCTCGCCAGCGTCAGCGTTGCCGCGGACAACCAATTGACCGAGGCCGAGAAGGAGGCCGGCTGGAAGTTGCTGTTCAACGGCCAGGACCTGACCGGCTGGAAGTGCAACAACGACAAGCCGATTGCCACGAAGATCGAGGAGGGCTGCCTGGTGCCGTACAAGTCCGGCGGTTACCTGATCCTCCATGAAGACCAGTTCGACGACTTCATTCTCAAGTGTGACGTGCGTTTCGAAGACCCGCAGTGCAACTCGGGCATCTTCTTCCGCGTCGGAAATCCGCGCGATCCGGTGAACACGAGCTTCGAAGCCCAAGTGATGGCGGGCGACGGCACGGGCAAGCATGACATGGGGGCGATTTACGACCTGGCCGCTCCGACCAAAGCCGCCGGCCGCGCGACCGGCGAGTGGAACGCGGTCCAGATCGAGTGCCAGGGTCCCGAGATCAGCGTCACGCTCAACGGCGAACAGGTCAGCAGCATCAACTGCGACGACTTCGACAAGCCCGGCGTTTGCCCCGACGGTGAGCCACACAAGTTCCGCTTGAAAGGCAAGCCCCGCGCCGTGAAGGATTTTGCGCCAAAGGCTATTTGGGCTTTCAGGACCACGGCCACAAGGTGTGGTACAAGAACGTGAAGGTGCTGGAGTTGCAGGAGTGACTCAGAAGGATGGAAGGTGCAAACATGGGAGGGGGCACGTATCGCGCGGTTCACGCGCAGGGAGGCCTGGGGATTGGCGGCACGTTGATTGTCGTCGGGGCGGCGCCTGCGATGGAAGCGTCGCCGCTATTGCTGCTCACGGGCAATCGATCCATCAAGGGCTGGTATTCCGGCACTTCGATCGACTCGGAAGACACGTTGGCTTTTAGCGAACGCAACGGCGTGCGCTCGATGAATGAAGCCTATCCGCTGGAGCAGGCTAGCGAAGCGTATGCGCGGATGATGAGCGGCAAGGCAAGGTTTCGAGTCGTCCTCACGATGGGGACCTAGTCGCGAGATTTGTCGTCGGGCTGCGGTGTTGCCGGGAACGCGCAGGGGTTGAAGTTGGCGGATTGATGGGCCGCGGGGGCTGGTACCTGTCGCTCAAACCTCATACGGCCCCAAGAATCGTTCGCCGTTGAAGTGGATCAAGTGCGTCGGTGCGTCGGCCACCCACACTTCGGTTGCCCACGCGATTTCACCGAGATAGCGCGCCATCGCGGTCCGGTCGAGGAACGTCGTCACGAAGACGAGCCCCGCTTGCGAGTCCTTGAAGACTCGCTTGAGTTCATTGTGTCGCTTGCCATCGACCGGGCCGTGACTCGTGACGGCTTCGATCAAAACCAGCCAGTTGCGTTTGGCGAAGTGAACTACAACGTCGGGCATTTTGCCATGTGAATCGAGTCTGACTCCCAGGGCGGCTAGGGCCGATTCGTCGAAATATGCCCACTTCGTATCCGTGTCGCCTACGTAGATCGGCTTGCCGCCGGGGACGAATCGCGGGCAGAATTATTCGATGATCTTCTGAACGAGTACATTCTGACCGCCGGGCGATAGCTCGATCGTTTCGCCGGATTCGAGCGACAAAGGAATACGGTTCATGTCGCGTTCCCTTGCGTATCGAGCTTTCAATGTGTCGACAGAGCCAAGCCAGGTCTTCAGATTCCTATTCCATTGCTTGGACCCATATGAACGGAGAAGTTTCAACGTGCCCTTTTTGATTTGATAGACGTTCAGCCCGCTATTGATGGGTCGGGCAAGGTCATCCGGATTCTGGACGACGATTCCAGCATCGATGAATTGATGGAGCGTCTGTCTCCTGACCGTTTCGCGAGTATTGGGCGCATAGCGCTTGCCGTAGTGTTCTGCAAACCAATCCATGATTGGCGTAACTCCAAGCAACGGGGAAGACGCCGATTTCCATTTCTTGTCTGGCGATAGGTCAAGTAGCGCAAGCAGCGTCAGGGCGGACCGTTCGTTCTGTTGTGCCGAGGGAAGCCCCAAGGCAAATAGAATTTCCCGAGCCTCTGTAACGCGCTTACCAACCTTGACAGGATCATCGCCCACCATGCTCAATTCCTCCCGGATGATGGCGTCGAGCTCAGCCTGATTCGGAAATAAATCGCCAATCCGATGCCCAAGGCGTTCCAGCGTGGCTTGGTCGGGATAGTTGAGACTTCGCAAGTCGGACGCGTTGACCTGCGTGTGGCCGCTGATTTGGCGGAAGTACGTGTCAATGAGCGTCGAGTTGAGATACGCCGCTAGCCCCTTTGCGATCGCCAACGGCAGCCCATTGCCCTGACGGTGGAAGTAGTTCAGGTGGTTCTCAAAACCGACGTCCGAGCCGGGCAAACGGCTTGGGTCGCACACGGCGGCCGTAACCCGTCGCTTTTCCTCTTTGGCTGAAAATCGCTTCACAAGTACGTAGACCCCGGCCGGAACAAGCAAGTTTTCCGTGTCGATGCCAACTATTAGATAGTTCGGCTTCTTGCCGGGCTTGGGCCAGGCAATGAAGCCACCGTCGAAGTGAAGCGGATAGATCAAGGGAACCGTCCGTCCGTTCGGCTCAAATGCAAGAGCATGCCGAGCGCGAAAGTCGACGACGCGTCCCGTGGAAACCTGAATGCCGAGACTGTCAAGCGTCGTGGCCAACCCTTCCACGCGTTGGGCAAATCGCGTACCTATTTCATCCGCAACGATATGTATGACTTGCTCTGAGTCCCGTGGATTGACCAGTTCATCCGGTAGCACTTCGCGCGCGTAGGTATCTGGATCGTCGGGGGCAACCGATGATGAGATGATCGCGGAATGCCGTGTTTTGTCTTTGACGGCACGAAATATGATGTTCTCTTGCAAAACTTCACAATCCTTGAATGCCGCGGTTCGCGACTCGAAGACATGCAACCGTGTCAGCGCCATCTCCCGCAAAAATGCTTCGCGAAACGGCCGAAAGTACAGGCCGTTGCAAAAGCTGCGGGGGGTTATCGCGATGAGTTCTCCGCCAGGCTCTAGCAGACGAAAAGTGAGCCAAAGAAACGCCGCGTAGAGATTGCTCGTTTCAATTCCTACCGACCGCAGACGGCGACGAGTGCTGGATTGACCATTGAGTTTTCTATACGGTGGGTTGAGGATTGCGCAATCAAATGGCTCAGCGTGTGTTGAGTCGAAGAGTGCGCGGTCGGCGAGGGATTCGACTGCAGTTTCAATAAAATCCGCTTCAATCGTTTCGCCGTGGAACTCGATGCCCGCGTCGTGGCAGGCGTCGGCGCAGCACTTGAGAGTCTGCTCGAGGTAGGGGACAAGTTTCGGGTCCGCTTCGTAGGCCGTCAGGTGGACTGACCGTGGCCTCGTTCGCATTTCGCAGGCACGGGCAACCCAGGCTGCTGAAAGGATGCCAATGCCAGCGCCGGGGTCGAGCAGCCGAATTCGCTGCCGGCTGACCTCTGATTTTTCAGCCATGAATCTGGCTATGGAAACGGGCGTAAAGAATTGGCCCATTTCGGATTGACGTTTCTTGTCTAATCGTCGACCAACCTCAATGCGCAGCAAATCGACACGGTCCAGCAAGTCGGCAGGAACAGCACTAATTGTCATGACCCTTGGATTCTATCGAAACCGTCCAGCGTCGGGGAGCGTCGAGCACCACCAAATATACCGCTTGAATTGCCAGGAACCACGTTCACAGTACAATCGCCGTATCATCCGCGGCATTGGTGTTATCGAGTCACCTTCTCTGAGCAATGGCCCCCAACCCTCCGTTGATCGACGACTTCTACCAGGCTGCGTTGTCCGCCGTACGGCATCATTTGGGTGAGGCGGGGGCGGAGTACTCGTTGGATGACGGCGAGCTGGTGGTGCGCGGGCATCGGCTGGGGTTGTCGATCGGCTTCGAGGGGTTCGTGCCGCAGGGGGAGATGGTGTTGGCGCCGCTGGACGTGCAGATCCATCTCGATGGCGACGACGGCGATCGGTTTCGCGCCGGCACGCTGGGCGTGGGGCGCGATCAGGCGGCGGCCATGAAGGACGCCATCGGCGAGTGGCATCTGCTGGTCGTGGCGCCGCTGTTGGCGGCCCTGGGGGCGGCGGTCGAAAAGCGGCGCGCCTCGGGCGTGCCTGGCAACCTGGCTGGCTGGGACTTGTTTCCGGGCCAGATCGGCATCCGCGGCAAGGTGCCTCCCGAGCTGCGGGCCGGCAGCCCGTTCTATCAATCGCTGGTGTCGCGACTGCACCAGGTGGTGGCCAAGTGGGAGCAGCCCGAACGCTTTGAGTTGCGTTCGATGTTCGTGATGGCCACGCGCAACCCGACCGGCTGCGACGTGCAGGCGGCCATCGACGGGCTGGTCGACGCGGGCCTGATGGATCTGCTGCAGGGTCTGCCTTGGCCCGCCAGCGACGAGCCCTATCTCTACAAGCAACTGTTCGTGCTCCGCTGGGGCAAAGTGGAGTGACGGCGCTTGGGTAGCTGAAGTCGCCAGACTTCAGATGGGGGTCGGCTGAAGGCTTGCGAATCCTGGCTACCGTGCGATGTCGAGTAGCAGCGCTGGGTTGCTTGGGCCGGCTAAGATTGACGTAAATCGACGTTCCTGTCAGGTTGGTGGGGCGCGATTGGTTTCGATCGATGGTCGCTCTGGGGGCACTGCGGATCATGAATGCTTTTGTCGTGGCGATCGGTTGTTGCATGCTGGCGCAGCCGGCGGCGGATTCCGATCCGTTTCAGCCCAAGGTGGTGCCCGCCCAGGAAGCGCCGGCCGATTTTGGTGAGCCGCCGCCCTCGACCGGTGGACCGCCGCCTGCGGCTCCGGACAATCCGTTTGGTGGTTCGAGTGAAACGCCCGATCCGGGATTGGGGGATCCGAGCCCGCTGGAACCCACGCCGTTTGACAGTGGCACGCCCGCAGCGGTGACTCCGGCGCCTGCGCCGGCGGAGGGCGATTTCGGTCCGGCTGATCAAACGGGCCCGCGTGACTCCTCGGAGGAGGAAGAATCGGCCGGCGATATGGCGCCCTTGGGCAATGTGCCGCGGCAGCGATTGCGCCCACCCGAGATCGTGGCACAGGCCTTGGCGTCGCCGCGCGAGGGAGGACTTTCCGGCGCGCCCTGACGTTGGTGGCGGCGGTATCGCGATCGGGCGATCGGCAGCAGCAACTGCGTATTGCCCAGGCGTATTGGCGGCTGACTTCGGCGCAGGCCGCCTTCCATTGGGCGCTTGAGGAGCGCGATCTGGTGGAGCGGTATCTGCAAGCGCACGCCGATTCGCTGGCGGTCAGCAGCGCCCGATCCGCGGCCGCAGCTAACGTGCGCGACGCGCAGCTTGAAGTGGCCGAGGCGCAGCAGCAACTGGGCGATTTGGTGGGCGCGGTGGCCGGCGAATTGCCGCTTTCGGTCGATCGCCCTCACGTAGGCAGCTATACGACGCTGTTTGAGAAATACTTTGCAGGTCGGCCGGCTCCGCCGCGGATGCGGTTGATTCACCGCACGTTGCCGATTCGCCGCCAGGCGATCGATGCCCACGGCGCGGCGATCGTGGCGACGCTCGACGCGGTGGAAGCCACGGGCGATGAGTTTGCGTCCGCCGGCCAGGGCCTGACCACGTTGCTCATGCTGTTCGATCGCCTGCACGACGAGCGGCAGCAGTTCATGTCGGCGGTGCGGCAGTACAACGACGCGATTGCGGAATACTGGTTCGCGGTGGCCAGTCCCGGCACGAGCGACGAGATGCTGGTGTCGCGGTTGATTCTTACCAAGCCCGCCGCGACTCGGCCCGACTTGTCGCCCGATTCGCGGTTGGCGCCGCAACCGAACGAGCGGCCGGCGCCACCGCGGACGTTCGATACAACGCCCGCCGAGGGCGGCGCTCCTGGCGGGCAGCCGACGGTGGCCGAACCGGAGTCCAAACCACAAACGTCGAACTATCAACAGGCCGACGTGGAGGCGCTGGTGGCCAACGGCGGTGGACTCTATCAGGGACTGATCGAAATGCATCCGCCGGCGCGAGTGCAGAAGTTGTCGGGCCTGTTGCACTGGGACCGCGCCACACCGAGCGACGCGGATCGCCCCATCGGCTTGGCCGAGTGCTTGCGCGATGTGTCGTATTCCGAGCGGCTGGCATTGCTGACGGCCTATTGGCAGGCGTGCGAGGCGGCTGCCCGGCATCAAATGCTCAGCGACGAAGTCGAACAGCTCAACAGCCTGACCAGCATTTTGAGCACGCTGGGGCATCGGCCGGACATGGCTGCCGCCGGCGTGCGTTTTCAAGCCGCGCGGAGAGCCGTGCGGGCCGAGGCGCTCGAAGCCCAGTTGGCGCTGGTGGACGCCGAGTACGAGTTGACCCAAGTCGCGCATCAGCAGCTTGAGAATTCGTGGCTGTTGCCCAGCACGCCGCCTCAAGCAGGGCGCTACGTGGTCGCCGAGCGTGATACCGGCGCTGCGCGGCATGCCGGAGAAGCCGTCGTGGCGCGGCACGCCGAACTGGAAGCGCGGGCCGACGCCGTTTTGCGTGCCGACCTGTTGCGGGCCAGCGTCGGGGGCGATGGGGCCGATGCCGCCGCGGCAATGGATGCGCCCGGCGAGTTGACCTCGCTGGACCGGGCCATCTGGGCCATCGACCACCAATCGCGACAAACCCAGGCCTTTCTGCGCAACCTGACCGAGTACAATATAGCCATCGCACGCTATGCCCTGACGCATTTGCCGACGGGCATTCCGAGCGATGAGCTGGTGAAGAAACTGGTCATCGTGCGCAACGAGCGCGATGCATCGTAGGGCGCGGTGCGCGGGCGACTCAGTTGCATTGAATCAATGCGCAACAAGTCAGTCGCCCTCGCCCCCAAAGAGATCCGTCCTACGCGGACCGGCTAACAATAACGATCGCTTATGGCCACCGATACCGCCGCTTACCGTGAACCGATTCCAACGCCGCGGCCGCGCGTGCGCCCGCTGGCGATCGGTCCGGTCGTGGTCGATCCGCCGGTGCTGCAAGCGCCGATGGCGGGCTTTACCAACTTCGCCTATCGCCAGATCGTGCGCGAGTTTGGCGGCGCCGGACTGCAAGCCACGGAGATGGTGCACGCCAAGGGCTTTCTGTGGCTGGAGCAGGAAGAGGACGAACTGCCCGATCGGCTGTGGGGCGTGCAAGAGGAAGCCCGGCCGCTGGCGGTGCAGATTTGGGACAACGACCCCGAGACGCTGGCCGCGGTGGGCGCGAAGCTGGCGCACGAGTTTCGCGTCAGCGTGGTTGACATCAACTTCGGTTGCCCGGTCAAGCAAGTGACCGAGAAGGCGCACAGCGGCTCGTACCTGCTGCGCTTTCCGGATCGGGTCGGCGCGATCGTCGAACGCGTGGCCAAGGCGTGCCGCCGGTGCCGGTGACGGCCAAGATTCGCCTGGGTTGCACGCGCGACACGGTCAATGCGATTGACGTGGCGCAAGTGGTCGAGCAAGCGGGTGGCGCGGCGCTGACGGTGCATGGCCGCACGGCGCAGGATTTCTTCAAGGGTTCGGCCGACTGGGAACGCATTGCCCAGATCAAGCCGCATCTCAAACGCATTCCGCTGATTGGCAATGGCGACTTGAACTCGGTCGAGGCGGTGCTCACCGCGTTTGAGCGCTACGACGTCGACGGCGTGATGATCGCCCGCGCGGCGTTGAGCCAGCCGTGGCTGTTCAAGCAGGTGCAGGCGGCATTGCGCGGCGAACCGGTGCCGCCACGGCCGTCGATCGAGGAAGAACGCGCACTGCTGTTGCACCACTATGCGCTGGTGTGCGAACGTTTCGGGGCGGCCAAGGGCTCGATTCTGATGCGGAAGTACGCCTGCTGCTATGCCCAGGGACGCGCCGGCGCCCGGGAGTTCCGCACGCGGGTATCGAAGGTCGCCACGCCCGGCGAGTTCCGCGACGTCGTGGAGCGGTACTTCCCGCGCCAGTAGTCGGCTGCGCCGCGTTTTTCTGGCGGTGCTTGCCAGCACGTGTGTACCAGGCGATGGCTGATCCGCGGTACGCGCGCAACCCGTTATGTACCAGCCTATTCAGACACTGTGCTATTTTACAAATATTCTGTTGTCAAAAATGCCAATACCGGTATGATTGAGGTGTGGGCAACGTGCTTTAAGACGCATGACAATGGACACGATCACCGAAAGCTCGGACATCGGCATCCTCGACTTGCTGCGTAAGGCGGGACCGCTGAGCGTGCAGCAACTTGCTGAGGCGACGCAGGTTACGGCAACCGCCGTGCGTCAGCGGCTGATGCGGTTGATGGCGCAAGGGCTGCTGGATCGCGATTTGTCGCGGGCCAGCCGCGGCCGGCCGAGCCATCGTTATCGGCTGACGGACAAAGGCCGGCGGCAAACGGGTGCCAATTTTGCCGATCTGGCATTGGCCCTGTGGAGTGAAGTGCGGTCGATCGAAGACACCGAGGTTCGTCGCGGGCTGTTGCAGCGGATCGCCAAGACGCTGGCGGGCATGTACGGCCAGCAGGTCACAGGTTCGACCACCGCCGAGCGAATGCAGTCGGTTTCCGAGATATTTGCCGAGCGAAACGTGCCGGTCGAGGTGGAAGGAACCGAGGCATTGCCGGTGCTCACGGCGCTGGCATGTCCCTATCCGGAACTGGCCGAACAGGACCGGAGCGTGTGTGCGATGGAGCGAATGATGTTGGCCGAATTGGTGGGCGATGGCCTGCGATTGGCCGATTGCCGGTTGGATGGCGATGCGTGTTGCCGGTTTGTAACGAAATAGCGGGGTGCTTCGAGAGCTGAACGAAGCGCGTGGTGCTTCAAATCGAGGACTAGAGCTAGTAACTTAATGGGTTTGCCACCGCTTTGAATTCACTCGCTCGGGAATTGCCAGTCATGACGCAACCATGGATTGAAGGACGTTTTGAAGAGAACGTCATTACGACCACCGTCGAGCAGGCCATCAACTGGGCCCGCCAGGCCAGCGTGTGGCCGATGACGTTCGGTTTGGCGTGTTGTGCCATCGAGATGATGGCCAGCGGCGCCAGCCGTTTCGACATCGACCGCTTTGGCGCCGGCGCGTTTCGCGCCAGCCCGCGGCAGGCGGACCTGATGATCGTGGCCGGCACGGTCACGTACAAGATGGGCAGCCGCGTGCGTCGCCTTTACAACCAGATGCCCGATCCGAAGTTCGTGATCGCGATGGGCGCCTGCACGGTCGGCGGCGGACCGTATTTCAAGTACGGCTACCACGTGGTCAAGGGCGTCGACCTGGTGGTGCCGGTCGACGTGTACGTGCCGGGCTGCCCGCCGCGGCCCGAGGCGCTGCTGGAAGGCCTGATGCGCATTCAGGACAAGATCAAGGGGCACAAGATTGCCCGTCAACGCGGCGCGATGGTCGGCACCAAGGTCGACGACGAGTTGCCGGTGCCGCACCACTCGGGCTACGTCGACGCCGTGGAAGATGAACCAGTTTACGATCACCAAAAGTTAACAGGCTAGGAAACAGGCGAGAGACTGGAGGCGGGAGGCTGGAGGAAGAAGCAATCAAAGCCTTTCCTCCAGCCTACAGCCTACAGCCTCCAGCCTCCCACCATGACTGAGACACTGAAGATCACCGATTTGCACGTGGCCACGCCCGAGGGCAAGGAAATCTTGCGCGGCGTGAATCTGGAAATCAAACGGGGCGAAGTCCACGCGCTGATGGGACCCAACGGTTCGGGCAAGAGCACGCTGGGCTATGCCATCATGGGCCATCCCGGTTACGAAGTCACCCAGGGCTCGATCACGCTCAACGGCGAAGACGTGCTGGCCATGGAACCCAACGAGCGGGCGCGGGCCGGCATCTTTTTGGCGTTTCAGCGGCCGATGGCGATTCCGGGCGTGAAGATGGCGGACTTCCTGCGCCACGCCGCCACGAATGTGCGCCGGCCCGATCGCAAGGAAGGCGAAGAGCTGATTCCGATGCGCGAGTTCCGCAAGGAACTGAACGAAAAGATGACCCAGTTGCGGATGGACAAAGAGTTTGCCCGCCGCTACGTGAACGACGGTTTTTCCGGCGGCGAGATGAAGCGGGCCGAGATCCTGCAACTGGCAATGCTGCGGCCCAAGTTCGCCATTCTGGATGAAACCGACAGCGGACTCGACGTCGACGCCGTGCGGCTGGCCAGCCAGAGCATTGCCGACATCGGCGGCACCGACATGGGCATTCTGATCATCACGCACCACGAACATCTGCTCGAGCACAACCGTCCTGACTTTACCCACGTGATCCTGGGCGGCCGGATCGTCGAAACGGGCGGACCGGAGCTGGCCATGGAACTTCACAAAAAGGGCTACGACCGCATCCGCGCCGCGTATCCGGATGCAGCCGCCGACGAAGACGCAATGCGCCAGCGCGAAACCGAAGCCGCCGGCACCAACTAACCAACTAGTACGTGCTGTCCTTGGCGACAGCAGCGAGCGAGAACTCACCGTTAGCGAAAGCAAACGAACATGGCTACCGACATCGTCTCCAAGCCGCAGATCGGCGAAATCAACAAATACGACTTTCGCACCGAGTCGAAGCCCGTCTTCCGAGCGCGCAAAGGTCTGGATGCCCAGATCGTCAGCCAAATCTCGGAGATGAAGGGCGAGCCCGGCTGGATGCGGGATTTCCGGCTCAAGGCGCTAGAAATCTTCAACTCCAAGCCCATGCCGCATTGGGGCGGCGACATCAGCCTCGACTTTCAGGACATCTACTACTACCTCAAGCCGGCCGATCACCAGGGCAAAACCTGGGACGACGTGCCCGAGGAAATCAAAAAGACGTTCGACCGCTTGGGCATTCCCGAGGCCGAGAAGAAATTTCTGGCCGGCGTGAAGGCTCAGTTCGAGAGCGAAGTCGTGTACGGCTCGCTGCAGGAAGAACTCGGCAAGCAGGGAGTGATCTTCACCGACACCGACACCGCGCTGCGCGAGCACCCGGACCTGCTGCGCGAGTATTTCGCCACCATCATTCCGCCCAGCGACAACAAGTTCGCAGCGCTCAACTCGGCGGTGTGGTCGGGCGGCTCGTTCATCTACGTGCCCAAGGGCGTGAAGATTTCGTTCCCGCTGCAGGCCTATTTCCGCATCAACGCCGAGAACATGGGGCAGTTCGAGCGCACGCTGATCATCGTCGACGAAGGGGCCGAAGTACACTACGTCGAAGGTTGCACCGCGCCGATGTACAGCACCGAAAGCCTGCACTCGGCCGTGGTCGAGATCGTGGTGAAGAAGCATGCCCGTTGCCGCTACACCACCATTCAGAACTGGGCCAACAATATCTACAACCTGGTGACCAAGCGGGCCGTGGCCTACGAAGGCGCGCTGATGGAGTGGATCGACGGCAACCTGGGCAGCCGGCTGACCATGAAGTATCCGGCCGTATACATGATGGAGCCGGGCGCGCGGGGCGAAATCCTTTCGATCGCCTTCTCCTCGGCCGGACAACACCAGGACGCCGGCGCCAAGGTGGTGCACTGTGCTCCCAACACGTCGAGCCGCATCATCTCGAAGTCGATTTCCAAAAATGGCGGCCGCTCGAGCTATCGCGGCCTGGTGAAAGTGGAGAGCGGCGCGAAGCGTTCGAAGTCGAGCGTGGTGTGCGACGCGTTGATCCTCGACTCGGCCAGCCGCAGCGACACCTATCCCTATATCGAGGTCGACGAGCAGGACGTGTCGATTGGCCACGAAGCCAGCGTCTCGCGGATCGGAGAAGAGCAACTGTTCTATCTCACCAGCCGTGGATTGAGCGAGGCGGAGGCCAGCACCATGATCGTCAACGGCTTCATCGAGCCGTTGATCAAGGAGCTGCCGATGGAATACGCCGTGGAGATGAACCGGCTCATCGAATTGCAGATGGAAGGTTCGGTCGGATAGGCGGCAGGGCAGCTAGAAATCCGGACGTGATTGCCGGCGGCCGGTTCTGCGTTTTGTCGCGTGGCAATGCAGGTTATGATGGATGGCGTCGGCAACCGCACGATTCGTTCACTTGTATCGCGGAACAACGATTGGATGGCCTGGAGCGAGGCAATTCAACGACTTGGCCTAACCTGTACATCGTCCGATCCATTGGTAGCGACTTTATTTGCGTTGGAATGTACTCGTCACGGCAACGCCGTAGTCTGTGCGGCGAGATTCGAACAGGTCAATGGTTTGCTGGGCCCTGTCAACCGATTGGCGCACTTGGAGAATGAAGTCACGCTTTTGGTCTCGCCGGCCACCTATGAGCGATTGTATGTAGTTCGCAGCATCAACGTTCTCGCGGCGCGAGGCATTATGATTGATTTGGGATTCTCGGTACCCGCGGCAATCGCTGGATATGCGCAATTGCATTACATGCTAAAAGAGACTCAGGCCGCAGGGCAGCGGTTAAGTCCTGCTCAAATCCAAGAGTTCGACCGTCGCATGTTGGCTATCGGAACATAGTGATGGAATTCATCGTTGCCTATATCGTCACCGGAGAATCGGGACAGCACACGCTGATCGGCCGCTGCGGAGACGCTCCGATTCACGTCGGGGACGAGTTTCGCACAGCTTGCCAGATAAGTCAGACTGAGTCACCGCATACGATGCCGCAATCGGCGGATGAGCGGGAAGTCCTCATTTATGTGAATGAAGTTCAAGCCTATGGACAAAAGCTCGACGAATTGGGACAAGGAATGACCGGATCGCTAGTTGTCAGTGGCGTCGGGATTGAGAACATCGTGCCCGGCTCGATTCTTGGCAGTCAGCCCGCCGCCGTTGATCAGCCAGCAATGCCCGGTCGAGAGCAAGACGGCTAGGGCAACCTTGTTTGTGGACCAGTTCGTTCTTACGCCAGCAGAATTCATGTCAGAAGCCGCCACGAGTTCATGTTTCACGCGCGACGCGTTCGATGCGTTCGTGCAGTCGCGCAACGAGCCGCCGTGGCTGCGCGACCAGCGGGCCGAGGCCTGGCGACAGTTCAAATTGCTGCCTTGGCCGTCGCAACGCGACGAAGAGTGGGTGCGGACCGACATCCGCCTGTTTCACTTGGACAAGTTCGGACTGCCGGCCGAAACGGGCGCCGCGAGCGAAGTCGCCGAAGGGTTGCTGACGCACGGCGTCGAATTGGGCGGGCATGCCACGTCGCTGGACAGCCGGGCGCAATCGGCCGCGCTGCGCGACAAATGGGCCAGCCAGGGCGTGCTGTTCGGCAGTCTCGACGAGCTGGTTTCCGAGCACGGCGACCTGGTGAAGAAGCATTTGTTTCGCGCGGTCGATCCGCATCAAGACAAGTTCGCGGCGTTGCACGCGGCCACCTGGTCCGGCGGCACGCTGCTCCATGTGCCGCGCGGCGTGGTGATCGACGAGCCGCTGCACATGCTGTCGGCCCTGTCGGCCGGCGCCTCCGACTTGGGACACGCGCTGGTGATTCTGGAAGAAGGCGCGGAAGCGACGCTGCTGGCCGAAACCGTCAGCCTGATGCCCGGCTCGACCGGCTTGCACTGCGGCGCGATCGAGCTATTGGTTGGTCCGCGGGCACGGCTCCGCTACGTGAACCTGCAGAACTGGGCCACCGGCGTGTGGCACTTCGCGCATCAAAAAGCCCGAGTCGAGGCCGGCGCCGCCTTGCAATGGACGATCGCCGCGCTGGGGAGCCGGCTGGCCAAGGTCAACCAGCACGTGGCACTGGCGGGAGCCGAGGCCACGGCGCAGGTCAACGGCGTGATGTTCACCGAAGGCAAGCAGCACCTGTCGTACCACACGCTGCAGCATCACGAAGCGCCCGCTTGCCGCAGCGACTTGCTGTACAAGATCGCGCTGCAAGACCGTTCGCGCACCGTGTGGCGCGGGATGATCAAAGTCGATCCGGCGGCGCAACGCACCGACGGTTATCAGCGGGCCGACAACCTCATGCTGTCGGATCACGCCCGCAGCGATTCGATCCCCGGGCTGGAGATTCTGGCCGACGACGTGCGTTGCACGCACGGATCGACCAGCGGCCGCGTCGACGACGAACAGATTTTTTACGCACGCTGCCGCGGCCTGACGCGGAATGAAGCCGTGCGGATGGTCGTGGCCGGCTTCTTCCAGCAGGTGTTCGATCGCATCACGATTGAAAGCGTCCGCGAAGCACTGGGCGAAGCCATCGGCCGTCGAATTCGAGAATACGATTGAGAGTAGTGGCTAGAGGCTGGTGGTTAGTATGAGGTGAAACGCCCTTTGTTGTGCTGAAGCCTCCACAAACTGATAGCTTTAACTTTGTACTAGTCACTAGCCACTAACCACTACCCGCCATGTCTGACTTCGTTGCGGTTGCCAAGGTTGCTGAGATTCCTGATCCGGGCCGAAAGATCGTGGAGTTGGACGATCAATTGGTGGTCGTGATTCATACGGCGGGGCACTTTTATGCCATTGATGACGTATGCACGCACGACGGCGGACCATTGGGCGAGGGCACGCTGGACGGCACGACGATCGCCTGTCCCCGGCATGGCGCGAAGTTCGACGTACGCACCGGCGCGGCGCTGACCATGCCGGCCACCAAACCCACCGGCTCGCACGAAGTGAAGATCGAAGGCGACAACGTGCTGGTGAAACTTAGCGATTGACGAAGGGAGACCGAGCATGGCCCTATCCGAAGATGCGGTGCGCGAGACGCTCAAACAAGTGGTCGATCCGGAACTGTTCGTGAACATCATCGACCTGGGGCTGGTGTACGTCGTCGAACTCGACGAGGCGGACGACAAGACCAACGTCAAGATCGAGATGACGCTCACCAGTCCGGCGTGCCCTGCCGGCCCACAACTTGTCTCGCAGTCGAAGGCCGTCCTGGAAAAGCTCGAAGGCGTGGGCAACGTGGAAGTGAAAATGGTGATGGTGCCCCCCTGGTCACCGGACCGGATGACCGAAGACGCACGGGATCAGTTGGGCATTTTCTAATCGCGCGCCGCCGGTCAACCAGTAAACCGTCGAGCATTGCGGAGATCGACGCGGCGCAGCATGCGAATCTTCGTCTACGAGTTTGTCACCGGCGGCGGTTGGTATTCGGAGACGACCGCGTCGCCGCCCGAGTCGCTCGTGGCCGAAGGCCGGGCGATGCTCGAAACGCTGGCGGCGGACTTTGCCGCGATCGACAGTGTGCAAGTCGACGTGCTCGCCGATCGGCGATTCGCAGCGCCGGCGATGCCCGGGGTTACGGTCCACTCGGTTGCCAGCTCCGACGAAGAGCAAGCGGCACTGGTGGCGGTAGCCGGTGGCGCCGATTGGTCGGTAATCATTGCCCCCGAGTTTGGCGGTCATTTGCTCGCGCGCGTGCGACGGGTGGAGCAGGCGGGTGGGCGGCTGTTGTCGCCCTCCTCGCGGATCGTCGCGCTGGCCGCCGACAAGCAGGCCACAGCCACGCACCTGGCCGCGCGCGGCGTGCCGGTACCCCATGGATTGGTGCTGTTGCCGGACGCGCCGCGGCCGAAAGACTTTCCTTACCCTGCGGTGCTAAAACCCCGCGACGGGGCTGGCTCGCAGGGCATCGAGTGGATCGAAAGTTCCGCCGCCGGACGTTCCGCGAGCGACGTGTCCATGCGGCTGGAAGCTTTCTGCCCCGGGATGCCCGTCAGCGTGGCTTTTCTGTGCGGATCGACAGGAAACGTGCCATTAATCCCGTGCCGGCAATATTTGAGCGAGGATCGGCGATTTGTTTATTGCGGCGGTGGGCTGCCTTTGGCGGCGGCGCTGGCTAAGCGCGCCCGGCGATTGGCGGCGCGGGCCGCGGCAACGCTCGCAGCGCCGGCGGGCTATCTCGGCGTGGATCTGGTCCTGAGCCCGGAAGCGAGCGGCGCCAGCGACGTGGTGGTGGAAATCAATCCGCGACTGACGACGTCTTATGTTGGGTTGCGGGCGTTGGCGCGCGGCAATCTGGCCCAGGCCATGCTGGCGTTGGCGGAAGGGGGCAAAGTCGAGTTGTCGTGGCACACCGGACCGATACAATTCGAGGCCTCGGGGCGAATTATTCGTGCCGCGGCGGTGGCGAGCGCATAGCGAAATCGGTGGCCGCCCGCACGGCCCGTTTCTCTGCGGCGTGCCAGCGGTGCATGACGTAGGATTGAGCGGGCATCTGCAGGTGGCGTATGAAGTGGCTGGCTCTCGACATTGGCGGCGCCAATCTGAAGGCGGCGGACGGTGAGGGTGTTGCCGTCTCGCATCCCTTTCCGATGTGGGAGAATCCAGGGCAACTGGCCGACGCGCCTTGCGCGATCATTGCGCTGGTGCCCAAAGTCGACCACGTTGCCGCCACGATGACCGGCGAACTGGCCGATTGCTTCACGACCAAGGCCGAAGGCGTCAAGTGCATTCTCAATGCGCTGCAAGTTGCCGCCGACGGCCGTCACACGCGGGCCTATCTCACCAACGGCAAGCTGGTTTCTCTGCAAACGGCCATGCGTCAGCCGCTATTGGCCGCTTCGAGCAATTGGCACGCGCTGGCCAGCTTTGCCGGGCGCTATGTGCCCGAGGGCTCTGGCTTGTTGATCGACGTCGGCTCGACCACGTGCGACATGATTCCGATGGTCGATGGCGTGCCGGTGACGATTGGCAAAACGGATCCGAATCGGATGGTCAACGGCGAGTTGGTATACTCGGGCGTGCAGCGCAGCCCGGTGTGTGCCGTCACGTCGCTGGTGCCGTGGCGCGGCCGCAAGTGCCCGTTGGCGCAGGAGTTGTTCGCCACGATGTGGGACGCCTATTTGATTTTGGGCGACTTGAAAGAGGAGCCGAACGTCAAAGACACGGCCGATCATCGGCCGGCCACGAAAGAAGCGGCCCGCGACCGGTTGGCCCGTTCGATCTGCGCCGACCGCGAGACATTCAGCGAGACCGACGCCCGGCTGATGGCCGACGCGCTGGCCCAGGCGCAGTTGCGCAGGATTGCCTCGATCGCCGTGCAATTGATCGCCCGGCTGCAGCAGCCGCCCAATACCGTGGTGATTTCCGGGCGGGGTGAGTTTCTGGCCCGGCGGATCATCGACGAGCTGAAGCTGAAGGCTTCGGTCGTCTCGCTGTCGCGCGAGCTGGGGCCCGAATTGTCGCGCACCGCGCCAGCGCACGCGCTGGCCGTGATTGCCCGCGAGGGCTCGAAATGAGCCGCGGGCGCCGCGTGATCAAGCTTGGCGGCAGCCTGTTGGATTGGCCCGAACTTCCCGCCGCATTTGCGAGTTGGCTGGCGATGCAACCGCCGGCGGCCAACGTCGTGGTGGTTGGCGGCGGAACGATCGTCGAATCGCTGCGAACGCTGGATCGGGCGATCTCGCTCGGCGACGAAGCAGCGCACTGGCTGGCGATTCACGCCATGAGCCTGACCGCGGCGCTGGCCGCCGATTTGCTGCAGGCCGGTGCGCTCGTCAAGTCGATCGACGCGTTGCGACAATCCGATGGTGGCTTGCCGCAGGTGTTCGACGTCGAGCAATTCATGCGTGCCGATGCGGCCGCCGCCGATCCGTTGCCCTGCAATTGGGAAGTCACGAGCGATTCGATCGCGGCTCGCGTGGCGGTGCGGCTGGCAGCCAAAGAACTCGTGTTGTTAAAGTCGACGCTGCCGGAGGACGGGTCAACGCGCCAACAGTTGGCTCTCAACGGTTATCTGGACAGGTACTTCCCGCTGGCAGCCGCGGGCCTGACTGCACGCGTGGTAAACTTGCGGAATGCGGCGTACTCACAGGCGGTTATCTAGCAGCCCCTTGAAAAATTCGCCGACTGTAGACCGCCAAGCGGCACTCGTGGTAGCCTTGGAATCAGGGGAACAGGCCGTGACCGTTCTTTTCCCCAGGCTTCGACGCATTGGGATAGCCTTTCACGTTCTGTTCGGGCAAGTCAACCAGCAGAAAGGGACATGGGTCATGGGCAGCAACGCACAACCTGTCCGCAATACGCACATCGAGCTTCGACCCAACCGCGCGGGAAGACTGCGAGCGTACGTCGTTGGCAGTCGCATTCGCGTGCAAGACATCTACGTCGACTCCGAGCTTCATGGAAAGTCGCCAGACCAGATCGTCGCTTCGCTTCCTCATCTCACGCTTGCTCAAGTTCACGCGGCTCTTTCGTACTATTTCGATCACCGCGACGCCATTCTAGAAGAGATCCGTCAAGACGGAGTGTCCGTAGCCGAGATGAGGGCGAAGACCGGACCCGGACCTCTTGAGCTGAAGCTGAAGGACACGGACGTTCATGGCGATTCGGTTTCATCTTGACGAGCATATCGACCACGAGATTGCGACGGGGCTTCGCACTCGCGGTATCGATGTAACCACGACGACCGACGCCGGACTGTTGCAGGCAGCCGACGAAGACCACATCCTCTTTGCCGAGCGAGAGAATCGAATCATTTTCACTAACGATCATGACTTTCTCAGGCTTCATAGCCAGGGGGTCAAGCATGCGGGCATTGTATTTTGCGCTCGCGGCGCGCGCTCTCAAAAAGAGATCATCCTCTTCCTGTCTCTGATCCACGACTGCCTGACGGAAGTGGAAATGGCTGGTCGGGTCGAATACCTATGAGCATCTGCTGAGTTGTGGCAGCCGTTGTTCCGCCACCGGCATCATTTCTTTGCCGCCTCGTACAGCTCTAACTGCGATGGTGGCGCGACCAGTTCGGTTTCGTGTTTTGAAACCAGTTCGCGAATCTCGGTGATCACTTCCGGGTGATCCTTGGCCACGTCGTATTGCTCCGAGGGGTCGTGGTCGATGTGGAAGAGCAGGGGCGGGTCGTGCGCGTTGGGATCCTTCTGGCGGTAGCCGGCTTGCGTTTTGAAGTGGGCCTTCCAGGGGCCCCAGCGCACGGCCATGAGTTGGCGGCCCCGATAATAGAACATCGACTTGCGGGGACTTGGGCCCTGGCCGCGCAGGACGTCGGCCAGATCGAGCGAGTCGAGCGTGCGATCTTGCGGCAGGTCGGCTCCGGCCAATGCGGAGACCGTGGCCAGCAGGTCGAGCGAGCTGGCAAGTTCGCCGGTCGTGCGGCCGGCAGGGATCGTGCCCGGCCACCAGGCGATGGCCGGTTCGCGCATGCCGCCTTCCCAGGTGGAGCCCTTGCCGCCGCGCAACAGTCCGGCCGAGCCGCCGTGTTGATTCTTGATCAGCCAGGGGCCGTTGTCGCTGGTGAAGAATACGAGCGTGTTGCGATCGATCCTCAGCTCGCGCAGCGTACCGAGCACCTGGCCCACGCTCCAATCGAGCTCCTCGACCACGTCGCCGTACAAACCGCGGCGGCTCGTGCCGAGAAAATCGTCGGAGGCGAACAGCGGCACGTGCGGAAAGTTGTGGGCGAAGTACAAAAAGAACGGTCCGTCGCGGTTGTCGCGGATGAACTTCGTCGCTTCGGCGGTGTAGCGGCGCGTGAGCGTGGTTTGGTCGGCCGGGTTTTCGACGACCTGCTCGCCGCGCAACAGCGTGGTGGGCTTCATGTCGTTGCTGTAGGGGATGCCGAAGTAGGAATCGAACCCCTGGGTCATCGGCAGAAACTTGGGCAAGTGCCCCAGATGCCATTTGCCGACGCAGACCGTGGCGTAATTTCGCGACTTGAGCGCCTCGGCAATCGTGTGTTCTTCGTGCGGCAGCCCACCGGTGGAGTCGGTGAACAGCACGCGGCGCGTGTCACTGCACATGCCGTTGCGAATCGGCAGCCGGCCGGTCAACAGTGCCGCGCGGCTGGGCGTGCAGACGCACTCGGCCACGTAGAATTGCGTGAAGCGCAGCCCTTCGGCGGCCATGCGGTCCAGATGCGGCGTGGTGATCGTGGGATGGCCATAGCAGCTCAAATCGCCATAGCCCAGGTCGTCGGCAAAGATGATCACGACGTTGGGGGGGGGAGCCGGAGAGGGTGCGGCGTACGACGAGCCGGCCAGGACCAGCCAACTCAAGCAGGAAACCATGGACCAGCGCGCTGCAACAAACATGTTCGTGCATCCCAATGAGGTTCGCCGATCGCGGCCATGCCTGTTGGCCGCGGAAGTCCCTATGATATCACGGGACAAACGTCGAACCATTGCCGGCATTGGCCTTGGATCCAGGCCGTGGCGCCGGTCGGCCCCCAAAAACCGGCTTCGTAGAACTCCAGCGGCGGCTGGTGGTTCTGCGTCCAGGCGTCGAGGATGGGGTCGATGATGCCCCAGGCCAGTTCCACTTCGTCGGAGCGGGCAAACAGGCTGGCGTCGCCTTGAAACGCGTCGAGCAGCAACCGTTCGTATGCTTCGGGCATGACGCCCGCGAACTCGCGCTGGAAGGTGAAATCGAGCTCCGTGAGCCGCATCCTCATGCCGGCATCGGGCACCTTGGTTTCGAACAGCAGTTGAATGCCTTCGGCCGGCTGGATCTGGATGATCAGTTTGTTGGCGTCGCAGACGCGCGTCGAACCGGCATTGAAGACCATCGTGGGCGGGCTGCGAAACTGAATCACGATTTGCGTGCTGCGGCACGACATGGCCTTGCCGCTGCGCAGATAGAACGGCACGCCTTGCCAGCGCCAGTTGTTCACCGCCAGTTTGATCGCCGCAAAGGTGGCCGTCTCGCTGTCCTTGGCCATGCCCGGCTCGTCGCGATAGCCCTGATACTGGGCCCGCAAGGTATCCTGCGCCACGTCCTCGGGCGAGAGCGGCGTGATGGCCCGCAGCACCTTTACTTTTTCGTCGCGCACCGCTTCGGCGTCGTAGCGCACGGGCGCTTCCATGGCGGTGGTCATCAGCAGTTGCAGCAAGTGGCCTTGAAACATGTCGCGCAGCACGCCGGTCTGATCGTAGAACTCGCCGCGGCGGCCGACGGCCACTTCTTCGGCTACGGTGATTTGCACATGGTCCACATAGTTGCGATTCCACACCGGTTCGAAGATGGTGTTGGCGAAACGCAGCACCATGATGTTCTGCACGGTTTCCTTGCCCAGGTAGTGGTCGATCCGGTAGACCTGGTCTTCGTTGAACACTTGATGCACGGCCGCGTTGAGGTGGCGGGCGGATTGGGCGTCGCGGCCAAAGGGCTTTTCGATGACGATCCGCCGCGGCCCGTGTACTTCGTCGGCCAGTCCGCAGCCGCCAAGCCGCTCGACGATCGGTTCGTAGAACCGTGGGGCCGTCGCCAGGTAGTAGACGCGCGTCACGCCATCGGAGCCTTCCAGCTCGTTGAGCCGGGCGTGCAGGGCGCTGAAATCGTCGGCGCTGCCGATGTCGCCGGGCTGGTAGAAGATCGTCTTCGCGAAGCGATCCCACGCTTCCTGATCGAACCGCTTTTCGTTGAACTGGGCCGTAGACTCCGCCAGCGACGCGCGCCACTCGTCATCGCTGAATTTCGTGCGCGAAAAGCCGATGATCCGCGTGTCGTCGGGCAATCGCCCTTTGCGAAACAGTTGGAACAGCGCCGGCACCAGCTTGCGGCTGGTCAGATCGCCCGAGGCGCCAAAAACAACAAGCGTGAGTCGCATGATTCAATTGGCCGTGGGGTTGTTGATGATGTTCGATGCCAAGGCCGGTCATTGTACGGGCGTGGTGACTGGAGAGGCCAGTCGCACGGCTGCGGCGTGGGTTCGCTCGGCTTGACCCTGCGAACGAAACCGTCGTAGACTGGGCCCGCGCAACTCGATCGCGGGGCATGGCGGCGCGATCCATCGTGCGGTGCGGCGCGGCCGTTCGACAGTCACGACGCGGGAGACACTCGATGAGCGAGCCAGACACGGCGAAACGCGGCAGTTTTGCCAGCAATTTCGGCTTCATGATGGCCGCCGTTGGCAGCGCCGTGGGTCTGGGCAATATTTGGAAGTTTCCCTACATCACCGGGGAATACGGCGGCGGCGCGTTCGTGCTGGTGTACCTGGTGTGCATCGCGCTGGTGGGCTTGCCGCTGATGTACGCCGAACTGATCATCGGCCGCCGCGGCGGCAGCGACATTCTGGCGCGCTGCGCAATTTGACTGCGCAGCAAAGGCGCCTTCGGCAAGTTCTTCAGCTATCTCACCGGACTGATGGCCGTCTTGTCGGCTTTCTTGATGTTGGCGTTTTACTCCGTGGTGGCCGGCTGGACGCTTTACTTCTTCGCGCTGTCGGTGGGGCTCATCCGCGATGTCGAGTTCGGCGACGCCACGGTGTTCGAAGCCCTGGCCGTTAATGGTCCCACGGCCACGATTTGCCACACGATCTTCATGCTAATGACCATCGGCGTGGTGACTTTGGGGGTGCATCGCGGCATCGAGTTCTTGTGCAAGACGCTGATGCCGCTGTTGTTTTTGATTCTGGGGGCGATGGTCGTGTATGTCGGATTCACCGGCGGACTGGACAAGTCACTCGGTTTTCTGTTTCGCCCGGACTTTCACAAGTTGACTTCGTCCGCCGTGCTGGAAGCGCTGGGCCATGCGTTCTTCACGCTGTCGTTGGGGATGGGGGCGATGGTCACCTACGGCTCGTACTTGAAGGAAGAGCGGCGCGTGATTCGAGACAGCGTGGCGATCGCGGCGCTCGACACCATCGTGGCGCTGTTGGCCGGCACGGTGATCTTCGCCATCGTCTTCGATGCCAAACTCGAGCCATCGGCCGGCCCTGGCTTGTTGTTCAAGACATTGCCTGGCTTGTTGGTGACGATGCCGGGGGGCGCGGTCGTGGCGCCGATTTTCTTTGCGTTGGTGGTGTTCGCTGCCTGGAGCTCGGCCATCTCGCTGTTGGAAGTCACCGTGGCCTACCTGGTCGACGAGTTCCATTGTCCCCGTCCCGTGGCAACGTGGGGATTGGGTGCGGGCATCTGGGGAGTGGGAGTCGCGTGCGCCATGGGCGTGAGCGTGGATTGGGCCTCGACGCCCGAGCACGTGGTGACGTTGCAAGATTGGCTCGACGATCTCGTCTCGCGCTACATGCTGCCCATCGGCGGGCTGTTGATTGCCATTGCCGCCGGTTGGCTGGTGTTGCCGGCGGACAGCCTGAGTGGCTTTACACACATGAAGAAGCTGGGGCCGCCGTTGGCCGCGACCTGGACCGTGCTCATTCGCTTTGTCGCGCCGGTGATGGTGGCGTTGGTCCTGCTGTGGCAAGCCGGACTGTTCGACACGTGGCTGAAGGAAACGCCCCCGGCCCCGCCTCAGGGCGAACTGCACGACGGCGCCACGCCAGCCGAGAAATAGTCAACCGGCGCTGCGAACACGACCCGCGATGTTTAGTTCGCTAGCCAAACAATTTGACCGGTGCTTCGCGGCGGTCGAGCACCAGCGCCGGATCGACTCCCAGCCAGTCGCCCAGCAATCCGGAGTACACGTCGCGGAAGTCGACCGAGTAGCGCACATCGCCGTGGTCCAGATCGTCGAGATTGGGCACGCCGCCTTGCAACCCGCCTTGCACGCGGTTGCCCAGCACGAAGACCGGGGCGGCGGCGCCGTGATCGGTGCCCAGCGATCCGTTTTCGTGGACGCGGCGTCCGAACTCCGAGAACAAGAATACTGCAACGTCGTCTCCCAGGCTTTGCTCGTTGAGCTCTTTGAGGAACCCGCTGACCGCGTCGCTGACTTGCTCCAAGAGATTGCGATGCGTGCCCTCCTGTTGCCCGTGCGTGTCGAAACCGTCCAGCGCCGTGTAGTAGACCTGAAATGGCTGGTCTTGCTCGATCAGCTTGCGGATGAGGCTCAATCGCTCGACCAGCGGTCGGTTGGTCGTCGCGGTGGGGTCGGCCTCGGGCACATCCGTGGCCAAGCGCTGGGATAGTTCGCGGGCTTGTTGCTGGCGCTCGGCGATCAGGGTGGCCAGCTCCGAGCGGCGCGTGGTGGGGATGAGTTCGAGTTTGACGGCGTCTTCGCGCAATTGCAGATCGCGGAGCCGCTCGAACGAAGCCACGGCACGTTCCCGGCGCGAGAGGGCTCGCGAGGCGGCGCCGTCGCCCACATAGCACAGCTCGCCGACGTCGGTGCTGTCGGCCGCGCGGCCCAGCCAGCCGGAGGTCACGCGCACGTCGGGCTGGCCGGCGTGCCAGATGTCCATCGATTCGAAGTGCGAGCGATTGGGATTGGGATAGCCGCAGTTTTCCACCACGGCCAGTTGGCCCGCGTCCCACAGCGACCGCCACGATTTCATGGCCGGATGCAGGCCGAGATGGTCGTCGAGCTTGACCACGTCCTGGGCGGCGATGGCCAGCGTGGGGCGCGCTTGATGGTAAACGTCGTCGGCAAAGGGAATCACGGTGTTGAGCCCGTCGTTGCCGCCGCGCAGTTCGACGACGACCAGCTTGCGTCCGGTGGTGGAAGCCTCGGCGGCCGCCGCCACTTGGCGCCACCACGTGGGCGCGAATTGTCCCAGGCCCAAACATCCGCCGCACACGCCAACGCCCTTGATGAACTGTCGTCTCGTTTGCACGGGATTGGTCCTTCTCTTGCTATAAGCAGTTTCAGAACTCAAGTCGATTTGCCAACGGGGTGTCACCCTACGCCGTTAACTGTTCCTTCTGATCCTCGATCCGCAGATTACACAGATTTCGCAGAATTATGAGTTCCGAATTCGACATCGCGCGCTCGGCTGAGAGCCCACCGGTCTGAACTATCCTTTTTCTCTGTGAAATCTGCGTAATCTGCGGATTGTTCTGCAGGGTTAACGGCGTAGGGTGCCACTGCTTGCTTGCCTAGCAGTGCTTTTCCGAGATTCCCACTGCTTGACAAGCAAGCAGTGCCGCCCTCGATTTGGCATTGAAACTGCTTTCGGTTTGGTTAGGCAAGTTGTGATTCGGCTGCGCCGAGTAGCGCCGCCACCAGCGCAGCCCGGGCAGCCGGGGCGTCGGTTTGCAATTCGGCCGACCAGGCGGCGCGCTGTTCTTCGTCTGTCAGGCGTCCCCAGAACAGAGCGGTCCAAAAGTCGATTTCGTTTTCGGCGCCGAGCATGCCGTACTGCTTGGCCAGTTGCCGCCAGTGATCGGGCGACACGGTCGATTCGTCGCTGGTCAGCCAGGCGGCGAAGTTTTGTTTGGCCACGATTTCCGCATCGCTGAGCCATTCGAGCCCGCCCGGCCACCCGGCCACGTTGGGCGGCATGAACAAACGCTGGCCCATGCGGTCGGCGGCCGCCACGACTTCGATCAGGTTGGGATGCGGCGGAAACGTCTGGCCGTAGCGGACCACGCCGACCGTCCACTCGACCGGGCTCATCACGCGACGGCCGGCATACGCGTTGGAATGGAACAGCCGGCTGTGCAGCAACACGTCGAGTCCACGGGCAACATCGACGTCGCCGTCCACGCGCATGGCCGCGGCCAGTCCTTCGAGTAACGCGGGTGAGGGATCGTCCACGTCGGAAATGAACGTGCGCCACAGCCGCCAGGCGATGCGCCGCGCGGCGGCCGGCTGGCGCAAACAATACGCACCAAATCCTCGTCGGACCACGAGCCGGTATCGCCCAGGATGGTCTTTTCGCCCGTATCGTGAAGCACGTCCATGTACTTGAGCGGAGGCCGGCGTTCGAAGACGTTCTGCCAACCCGTCAGTGCCCGGGCCGCTGCGCGGACGTCGGTTTCGTCGAAGTTGCCGACCCCCAGGGCGAATAGTTCCAAGAATTCACGCGCCAAGTTCTCGTTGGGCGCGCCGCGCAGGTTGGACTCGCCGTCGAGCCAGCGGAGCATGGCCGGGTCGCGCAGCATGGCCAGGTGGAGTTGGCTGATGGGGCCGCGCCAGAGTTGCCGCTGCTGATCGAGCTGGGCCACGAGCGCTTGCTTGTCGGTGACCTTCGCTTCGCTGGTGGAAAAATGCGCGTGCCACGCCAGGATCATTCGCTCGCGCAGCGGCCAGGCGGTGAAGATCAGGCGATAGAACCAGGCGGCGCGGACCGAGTCGAGTGCGTTGGAGTTGCCGCGATACGAAAGGGCCATCGCATCGCAGAATGCTTCGATCGCAGCGCTGGCGCGTCCGTCGGGCCCGAGGGCGCGCCAGCGAGCATTCGCGCGACGGCCGCTTCGTAGCCGTCCGTCAGATCGCGCTGGGCTTGGGCCCACGTGGCGCCAAACCCCGCGCGGCGGTGCATGCGCAACACTTTGGTCAGATCCCAGGGATCTTGTTCGCTTGGTTCATAGGCGAGCCAGGCTTCCGCCGGATCGCGCGGCCACCGATCGTTTGCCATGGGATCGTTCACCTCGCGTGGATGACCAGTTCGCCCACGTCCCGGACTTCGCCGGGCTTGAGAATGCCGACTTCGTACGTGCGCTTGCCGTTGCCGAATTCGTTGTTCAAGCCCAGATATATGGGTGCTCCCGGAATCATGCCATCGAGTTCGAATTTGCCTTCGGCATCGGTGTTGCGCCCTTGTGCACATGTCCTGAGAAATTGTCGTAGTAAGGAAGATTGAAGCCGTTGTCGTCAGGCCCTTGACCTGACACCAATTGGAATCGAGTAAAGTTGGTGATTTCCGGCGCTGTGCGCCGCCGTCGTACACGTATCGTCCGCGAATCGTGGCCCATGGCTCGAGCACCACGTCGATGGGCTTGCCATCAGCCTGCGCTTCCACTTCCACCACCGTTCCAGCCTTGGCATCCTCCGACGAGAGAAATACCTGGTACTTCCGTCCCGGCTCGACCGCGTCGATGCGAAACACGCTTTCCGGCGTTCCGTTGGCGCTGAAGAATCCGTCGAGAGTGTATTCCTCGTACGCACCCCGCACTTGCTTCACGGGATTGCCGTCCGGACTCAGCGGTCGGATGACCAATCCCGGGCCGCGATTTAGCGAGATAACAGTCGGGCCCGCTTGTCCGTCACTGGGGATGTCCACTTCGAGGAATCCGTGAGGGTAGATTCCAGCTCGATAGTCCTCGACGCGTTTGTCACGAATTGCCAATCGATAGAAGCCCTTGCCGGGAACATCGACCAGCAGGAACCCTTTGCCGTCGACGGCGGTGATTTCGAAGGCGCCGGTGGCGTCGGTCGTCACGGGTTCAAAACGATTGTTGATGCCGATGTTGCGTCCTCTGAGCAGCCGGTAGTGCACCTGTTCGCCCGGTACGCCCTCGCCGGTCTCGGCGTCCACGACGCGTCCCGTGAGCATTAAGCCAGGGCGGAGCTTGACTTGGTAGTCAAATTTCCGATCCGATCCGGCTAGCAACGCGATGTCTCGCGCATTGAATGACGTGCGGACGCCGGGATACGGCGCAGGCGGAGAGACGCGAGTGCTGTAATAGTCAGCAGACCCCAAGCGCAGTACATAGCGCCCTTCGTTGTCGCTGGCCGTCGCTGTGATTTGACGAGTGAACCGAGCTCGACCGTAAGCGCCCGGCTCGACCTCGACACGCACGCCCCGAATCGGCTCGCCCGTCTTCTCATCCAGGAAGCGGCCGTGGACGACGTAAGGATTCTCAAGGACGAGCGTGAAACCCGGTTCGCGATAGACGATTTCTGGATTTCGCGGAGAATCTGGTCCGGCCACGGTAACGGGCGTGAGCGCAAAATCATCGGCGTCGATCGTCACCTCGACCGTCGCCGTCTGCTGCACGTCGTCGTCCAGAACGAATTGTCCTTTTTCGTCCGTGACCGTCGGCACGGGCCAGTATTCGCGCGGGTGATCAAGCTGCGCCTCGCCATGGCGCAGTGAAAAGTACCAGGAATTGTGCTCGTCGGGCTTGGCGTCTGGGCCTGACCAGCGGCTAAGGTTGCCGACACGTACGCGGGCCCCGGCGACCGGCTCGCCGTTGGGAGAGAACACGGTGCCTGCTAGTGGATACGACGGTTCCATCCGAATCTCGACTGGCTTGGTCAGATTCGTCAGGTCAGTCGTGGAGTTGGAGCGCACTCCAAATCCCGCGGCGCGAACGACCAGATTTTGGGATCCGAGCCGCTGCTTCGAAAAATCGGCCTCGATCGTGAATTGACCATCGACATCGGTTTTCGCACGGCCGCGCGTTTGGGGGTCAGGCCACTCAGTGCCGTCCACACCGGGGCGTTCGAAAACATCCCAGTACACGTCGGCGTTGGCGATTGGCTTGCCGTCGGATGCGATGACTCGGCCACTGGTTTTCCAGTGCTGGGGTTGCGAGTTGTCGGTTTCCTCGTCGACAAGACCCGCTGCCGCGTGCGATTCGTCGCCAGGCGATCTATCTTTGCCCGGCATTGCTTCGCTGCTGTTGCTTGCCGCAATCGGGGCAGGCTTGGGATTGGTATCATCGGTACCGCTTGCGAATGCCGTTTTTGAGTCGACGGCCGGTTTCTTGTCTTCGTCCGTGGCGGGCTTTGATGCCTGCGGCGCATCGGCCCGCGCGACGCCGCGCTGGCAGATGGCCGTGACGCCGATCGACGTGGCGGCCACCATGAAGACGGCGATGGCCCACGCGCGGCCCAAGCGTGGGTGGGGCACCGCCTGGCTGAGGATGTGTTGGATGCGGCCGGCGAGTCCGGAGCGGCGGCGCAGGGCTGCCAGCGCCAGCGGCGGATCGGCTTGCGCGACCAGTCCCAGCAGCGTTTCGGCATAGTCGGCCGCCGAGTGGCCCACCGCTACGGTCCAGTCGTCGCAGGCTTGTTCGCTGGCGTGCTCCAGCCGGCGTTTGGCCCACCAGGCAAGCACTTGCCAGGGCAGCAGGCAACATACGGCTTCCGCGATGAGGGCCGACAGGTGATCGCGCCGTTTCCAATGCGCCAGCTCGTGACAGAGAATCGGGATCCACGTGGCGGCCGACCAGATGTGCGCCGAGTCGACGGGAAGCAACACCTTGGGCGCGCAGCCCAGCACCAGATCATCGGGCAGCGCACGGCGCTGGACTCGTAAACGTCAACTCGCATGCCGTTCATGCCGAGCCGGTCACAAGCCGCGGTCAGTGCGGCCAGGACAGCCGGCGCTTCGCACGGCGTGGCGGTTCGCACGACGCGTCGACCGGCGACCACGCCGCGAACCAATCGCCAGGCAAGCAGCGCGCTAGCGGCCAGCCACAACAGGGCAATCGAGGCGAACACCATGTCGTGCTGCCACGGCCTGCGCGCCGCGTCGACGACGATCGTGGGCACGAGCACGGGCTGCGAAGCGGCTTGCTGTTGTGTTGCAAGCGGTCTCCCAAGCGGTTCCGCGTCCGCGGGCCGATGGCCGTCGATCATCGTGGGATCGGCATTGGTTTCGCCGGGCAAGGTGTGCGTCGTCGTCGGCGGAAGGTTCCGCGCCAAATCGCTCCCGCTGTCGATTGCTTTGACGACTGCCTTGATCTTGCCTGGTGACGCCGTTGATTGCACGGGCGCGGGCGGGAGCAGGCCCCAGCCACCGCGGCGCACCGCTTCGCTGGCCACCGGCGCGATGACGGCAGCCAGGAACGCGAGCACGAGCACCGTGTGTACGCGCGCCGGCCGTCGCACGGCGAATCGCGCCAGCAGCAGTCCGGCCAGGAAGATGAGCGTGCTTTGCAGCAGGGCGTTGCGGACAACCAGGTCGAGCGTGTTGGCAATTTCACTCATCGCGCTGCTCCTTACGGCGTCGTTCGATCATTTTCCGCAATTCGGCCAGCTCCGCGGCGGTGAGCCGGTCGTCGTCCAGCAGGTGTTCGAAGAGCACGAGCGGATCGCCGCCGAACATCCGCTCGGTAAAGTGCCGCACGGCGCTGCGGCCGGCGTCACTGCGCGATTTGCGCGGCAGATAGACATAGCTGCGGCCGTCGGAGCGATGCTTCAGCCAGCCGGCCTTTTCCAGCTTTTGCAGCACCGAGAGCACCGTGGTGTAGGCCAGTTCGCGCTGGTCGGCGAGTTGCTCGCGCACCTGGCCGACCGTGGCCTCGCCCAGCTCCCAGACGACGTTCATCACGGCGGCTTGCAGCTCGCCCAGATTGTCGAAAGACCGTTTTGCCATCCGTTGGGTCCTCGCATCGTGACTACTACGGTGTAAGTACTACGTAGCGTAGTAATTCGCGATCACCTCGTCAAGCACTTTTTTCAAAACCAATTTGCGCCGGGCATTCAGTCGGCCGGCGTGGGGGCTTCTTCCAGATCGTCTGCCGTGGCGACGCGGGCGCGCAGGTCGTCGAAGTCGGTCACCGCGTCGGCCTTGGTCCACAGTCCGACGCGACCGCCATTGGGAAACTGATCGTCTTCGACATCCAGCAACAGCTTGCCGTCAAAGTATCCGCGCAAGTCGCGGCCAAATTGCACGATGCGCAGGGTGTGCCAGTCGCCGGGGCCACCGGGAACCTTGGCGCTATCCATCTGCGAACGTATGCCGTCGACGACTTTATACGCGCGAAAGCTGTTTTCCAGCGGATTCCAGCGGCATATGTAATAGTTTCGCGCGTCCTGATAGCGCCACATCAGGCCGCCACCTCGATCGGCAACCCCCGTGTTGGCCCGGACGCGGACCGAAAGCTCGACGTCCTGAAACACCGCGTCGCTCACGCATAAGTTGAACTGGCGTTTGCCGCCGTCGGATGCTAGATCGGAAGAACGTTGCGAAAGGGTGTGATTCTTCGAGTCGCGGTCGTCGGCCACGATTTGCCACCGGCTGCCCGGATCATCGCGGGCCCGTTCGACTTTCCAACCGGGTGGAAGTGCGCCGACCGGGTCGCCATCGAAATTCCACGCACGCGGCGCCGCGGCCACTGTAAAGAGCAATAGCAGGAGAATCGACCCACGGATACTTTGCCGCAGAGACATGGCAGCCGACCCGTCGTGCGCAGCGATGGGAAAAACCTACCGAGCGTATAGCAATACCAACGCTCCGATCATTCTACGATTGTAGATCGTTGCCGGGAGCAACTGCAACAAGTTCACGACCGTGTGGCAGGACCAACCAGGTGATACCCGAGTCGTGCGATGGTGTTTGACAACGGATTCGAGCAGAGGACAATGCGTTTGAGAATCGTCAGCGCGCACATGTTGCACGGGGGCGATGCGTGCAGGAACAGCGTTGAAGGAAGGGCAGCCATGGCGCGGAATCAACGGCCGGCGTTTACGTTGATCGAGCTACTGGTGGTGATCGGCATCATCGGCATTCTGATCGCGCTGTTGCTGCCCGCGGTGCAAGCGGTGCGCGAGGCGGCGCGGAACAGCGAGTGCAAGAACAATCTCCGCCAGCTTGGCCTGGGTTTTCAGAATTTCGAAGGCGCCAAGGGGGGCTTTCCGCCGCGCCGTCATACGACGACTCCGAAGCACGGCTGGGGGCCGTATCTGTTGGCTTATATGGAGGAGACGGCGCTCGATAATCTCTACGACTTGGAAAAGAATTTCTACGATCCGGCCAATGCGCCATATATCGAGGAGCCGATTACGGTCTTCATCTGTCCGTCGGCGCCGCCCGGCCGCCGGATTGCCATCATCGATCAGGCCAACAATCCAACCGGAGCGATCGGCGCCGCGGGAGATTACTTTGCCGCCAACAGCGTTGATGCATACTGGTGGCCGCCGGATCGCAAAGCGGCCGCGGCCGACACGGTGAACTGTCCGGCGCTCCTCGACAATGCCCAGCAGCGCCTGGCGAAGATCAGCGACGGTTTGTCGAACACGCTATTGCTGGCAGAGTTTGCCGGCCGGCCCGACCATTGGATCCTGGGCATCAAACAACTGACCAACGCCAATTTGCAATGGGCCAACTGGTGGGGACCGTGGGCGTCGTATCAAGGTTCGATCTTCAAGACGTGGTCCGCCGACGGATTGACGCCCCAAGGGCCGTGCACGATCAATTGCAACAACAACTGGGGCATCTACGCGTTTCACCCGGCCGGCGCCAACGCGCTGTTCTGCGACGGCTCGGTGCACTTCCTGGTCGAGGGGCTCGACCGCGACATCTTCGCCAGCATCGTGACCAAGGCCGGCGGCGAAATTTTCGAAATCAAGGACTTGTAGCGCGAACGCTGGCGAGAAAAGGGGAGCATGGTATCGACGACACTATTGGCCGCGCTGGTGCTGGCGGGCGCTCCCGCGGCGGAACAGCAGGCGGCCGTTCGCTTTCTGCAAACGATGCAAACGCCATCGGGCGGCTTCGTGACGATTTGGCCGGAAGACCGCGGCACGGCGCGTCCCTCGCTGCGAACCACGCGGACGGCGCTACGAAGCTTTCGCATGTTGGGCGGCGCGCGGCCGACCGCTCGGCCGTCGTGCGCTATCTCCACGGTTGCCATGATCGCGATAGCGACGGATTTGGCGAAATGCCGGGGGCCGAACCCGACGCCATCAGCACGTCGGTTGCGTTGATGATGTTTCGCGAGCTGAAGATGCCGGTCGAGCCGTATGTCGAAGCCGGCCTCGCCTTCATGAACGAGCACACCCGGGGCTTCGAGCAAATTCGCATGGTGGCCTCGGGCTTGGAGGAGTTGGACCGCAGCGTGCCCAATGTCGCCGCGTGGCTGCACGAAATTGACAGGGCCCGCAACGCCGACGGCTCGTACGGATCGGGGCCGGGTCGCGCTCGATCGACGGCGCTGTATGTGGTCGCACAGCAACGGCTGGGAGGCAAGCCGGAATCGGAGGAGGCGGTGTTGCAGATCCTGCGCGCAGGGCAGCGCCCGGATGGCGGCTTTGGCAACGACACCCGGGAGGAATCGGACCTGGAATCGTGCTACCGCGTGGTGCGGCTGTTTGCCCGACTCGACGCGCTGCCGGATGATCCGGAAAAGTTGCGGGAGTTCATCGCGGCTTGCCGCAACGACGACGGCGGATTTGGCCGCACGCCGGACGAGCCTTCGTCGCTGCACGGCACCTACTACGCCACGATCTTGCGCTACTGGCTCGATGGCGGGCGCTAGATCGGGGACATTGGGCGCAACGGCGCGTCTGGTGGCGGTCATCGCCTAGAAAGTCGGCAGCGGTCGAGGGCAAAGATGCCTCAGTGCCGAGGGGGCTTTGCGAAACTGTGAGTCTTTCCCGGCTTTCGTGACGATGTTGCCCGCTCGTGCTAGAATCTTGGTCCTTTGGCACCGCGATTGCCCAAGGAGGGCGGGCACGTTGGGCTGCACGCTGCAATCGGTGGCTTTCAGCGACAGGCGGGTCGACGGCGTGTAACCGGTTGCCCGGCGCCCTCGATCACCAACCCATCGGCGGCGCGTATGGCGGCCTTGCAATGCCGCCGCCCAGCACGCGATTCCGGTAAGTTTTCAGAGATTGCTACGATGTCGATCCGGATCGCGCTCTATCACGACACCTGCTACCGCTATAGCCGCCCCATCGTGTTGGGACCGCAGATCGTGCGGCTCCGGCCCGCGCCGCACGCGCGGACGCCGATCGTCAGCTACTCGCTGAAGATCGAGCCGGCGGATCACTTCCTCAATTGGCAGCAGGATCCCAATGCCAACTTCCTGGCCCGGATCGCGTTTCAGAAGAAGGTCGATCACTTTCGCGTGACGGTCGACCTGGTCGCCGAGATGACGGCGATCAACCCCTTCGATTTCTTTCTGGAACCGGATGCCGAGACGTATCCGTTTCGCTACGAGTCGTGGTTGAGCGGCGAACTGGCGCCGTTTCTGGTGCTTCCCGAGGCGGGACCGCGATTGCAAGCCTGGCTCGACTCGGTCGATCGGAGCGAGAGACGCACGGTCGATTTCCTGGTGGGGCTCAACTACCGCCTGAGTCAGGAAATCAATTACCTGATTCGCATGGAACCGGGCGTGCAGGCGCCGGACGAAACGCTGGAATCGGGCCGCGGATCGTGTCGCGACACGGCCTGGCTGTTGGTGGCCATCTTGCGGCATTGCGGTCTGGCGGCGCGGTTCGTGTCGGGCTATTTGATTCAACTCAAGCCGGACGTCAAACCGCTGGAAGGTCCGGCCGGCGCGGAGCAGGACTTCACGGATTTGCACGCCTGGACCGAAGTGTACTTGCCCGGCGCGGGCTGGGTGGGGCTCGATCCGACCAGCGGACTGTTTGCCGGCGAAGGGCATATCCCGTTGGCGGCCTCGCCCGATCCACGTTCCGCGTCTCCGGTGGCCGGCAGCCTGGAACAGTGCGAAACCGAGTTCGAGCACGTGATGCGGATGACCCGCATTCACGAGGATCCGCGCGTGACGAAACCGTACACCGACGGGCAGTGGGCGCGGATCACGGCGCTGGGCTCGGCGATCGACAAAGACCTGGTGGCGCAAGACGTGCGTCTGACGATGGGCGGCGAGCCCACCTTTGTATCGGCCGATGACATGGAGGGCGCCGAGTGGAACACGATCGCCATCGGGCCTGACAAACGCCGCCTATCGGAGGAACTGATTCGCCGCTTGTGCCGGCGGTTCGCACCCGGGGGGCTGTTGCATTTCGGACAGGGTAAGTGGTATCCGGGCGAGCAATTGCCGCGCTGGGCGTTGGCTTGCTATTGGCGCAAAGACGGCCATCCGATCTGGCGGCGGCCCGAGCTGATTGCCGCGTGCGACAAAACCTATCACTATACGATCGACGACGCCGAGCATTTTCTGGAAGCGCTGGCCACGCGCTTGAAGATCGATCCGGGATACGCCGTGCCGGCCTTCGAAGATCCGGTGTACTTTCTGGGCGCGAAGGCAAGCTGCCGATCAACGTCGATCCGGCCGACAGCCGACTCAAAGATCCCGAGGAGCGGATGCGCATGCGCCGCGTGTTCGAACGGGGACTGAACGAGCCCGTCGGTTTCGTTTTGCCGCTGACGCACGAAGTGCGGGAAAACGAAATCGTGTGGGAGAGCGGGCTGTGGATGTTGCGGGGCAAACACCTGGTGCTGGTGCCGGGAGATTCGCCCATCGGGTTGCGACTTCCCTCGGCCAGCTTGCCCTGGGTGGCGGCGACCGAGTATCCATTCATCCGTCCGGTCGATCCGGTGGCGCCGGTGGGAGCATTGGCCATCCCGCAGCGCTATCCACCTCGCTTGGAACAGCGGATTACCGGCGACGACGAGGCAACCGAACCGCCGCGCGAGAAGCGATTGTCGTTGCGCGACCGCATGCCCGAGGCAGGCCAATCCGCGCCCTGGGTTGCGCGCACGGCGCTGTGCGTCGAGCCGCGGGATGGACGGCTGCACGTTTTCTTGCCGCCAATACCGGGCATTCAAGAGTATTTGGAGCTCGTGGCGGCGGTGGAAGACACAGCCGAAGCGCTCGATATGCCGGTGATCGTGGAAGGCGACCTGCCCCCCTACGACGCGCGCGTGAACATGCTCAAGGTGACGCCGGACCCGGGCGTGATCGAGGTGAACGTGCAGCCCAGCGGCTCGTGGGGCGAGTTGAGCGAGACGATCGGCGGGCTGTACGAAGATGCCCATCAAACCCGGCTGGGCACCGAAAAGTTCTTGCTCGACGGCCGGCACTCGGGCACGGGCGGCGGCAACCACGTGGTGCTGGGCGGACCCACGCCGGCCGACAGTCCCTTCTTGCGGCGCCCCGACTTGCTGCGTTCTTTCTTGAGCTATTGGCTGAATCATCCGTCGCTGAGCTATTTGTTCAGCGGGCTGTTCGTGGGGCCCACCAGCCAGGCGCCGCGTGTGGACGAAGCGCGCCACGACTCGCTCTACGAGTTGGAGATCGCTTTCGAAGAGGTCGATCGGCAGACCGCGCGGCTGGGGCATGCGCCGCCCTGGCTGGTCGACCGCATCTTTCGTCATTTGTTGGTAGACATCTCGGGCAATACGCATCGTGCCGAGTTCTGCATCGACAAGCTGTTCTCGCCCGACAGTGCGACGGGACGCTTGGGCCTGGTGGAGCTGCGGGCATTCGAGATGCCGCCGCACTATCGCATGAGCCTGACGCAGCAATTGCTGTTGCGGGCGCTGATTTCCTGGTTTTGGCGCGAGCCGTGTCGTATGCCGCTGGCACGCTGGGGCACGCAACTGCACGATCGCTACGTATTGCCTCATTACGTGTGGCAGGATTTTTGCGAAGTGACGGCCGATTTGAATCGCGCAGGCTATGCGATTGAAGCCGATTGGTTTTTGGCGCATCGCGATTTTCGGTTTCCCGTGTTTGGGCGCGTGTGCCACAACGATTTGGAAATCGAGTTGCGGCAAGCGATCGAACCGTGGCACGTGCTGGGCGAGGAGCCCAGCGGCGGCGGCATGTCGCGCTATGTCGATTCGTCGATCGAGCGATTGCAGATTCGCGTGACCGGCAACCTCAGCGAGTGGTACATCGTGTTGTGCAATGGGCGGCGGGTGCCGCTGCGGCAGACCGAGTTGCGCGACATCGCCGTGGCGGGCGTGCGCTACCGGGCGTGGCAGCCGCCGAGTTGCCTGCATCCGACGATTCCCGTGGATTCGCCGCTGGTGTTCGATATCTACGACGCCTGGAACGGCCGCTCGATCGGCGGCTGCACCTATCACGTGTCGCACCCCGGGGGGCTCAGTTACGACGTGTTTCCGGTCAACGCGATTGAAGCCGAGTCGCGCCGCGTTTCGCGGTTCTTTGCGCACGGCCACACGCCCGGCGCATTTCCGCTGCCGCCGCTGGAAACGCAATCGGAGTTTGCTTGCACGCTGGATTTGCGCCGCGGTCGCCGTAGCTGACGCCCTCGATTGCGATTGGTGCATTTACACCCATCACGCAATTGAGCCCGTTCAGGACGGGTCGAGGGTGCATGGCGTGTGAGCGGCGATTCATTGCGAATTATTCAGGATGGCGCGGTTCGCTGAGATGTGACCGCGACGTATTCGCACGCCTACACAGCACTTGCAAGTGGAATCGGCACTGGTAGCAGCGTTGCGAAAAAATCGCACACGCGGCATTCGACTCGCCTGGGGTATGCTATCCGCCGAAGTAAGACACTGGAGAGAGTGGAGGGGATGGATATGCACCCATATTACACGCGAACTCGTTACATGGAGTCGACCGGAGCAACGTCTGCCGAGGACCTTGCCGAGACTGGGCAAGCCGCGTTCTCGCGGCTCGAAGCCATTCATCACGAGATGGCGGCGATCCAGCGCCTGGTATTCACGCGCGGACCCATGTTCCAGAGCGACTGGGACCAATTGGTTCGCGAGCGGGCTCGACTGGAGGAGGAACTGTTCGCCCTAGCTCGGCACAAGTGGGCGGGCCAAGCCGGCTCGCAGTGCAACACCCTGCACGCCCCCAGCGCGTCGGCCGATGCGGCAATGCATGGTCAGCTCGAAATGGCTGCCGGACGGGCGAGTGCGAGCGTTTTCTAGCGGGCTCGCGCTGGGATGCATTCCCAAGGCCGAAAGCGCCAGCGGCGAATGCCGCTCCGCACACCGAAGGTGTGGCATCCTGACACGCCCTGTCCGGGAAACTTTTTTGACGGCCAACGGCCGGCGCGGTACCTTGAGGGTGCGATATTCGCTCCCGATGTGTCGCAGCAGTCATTTTCCCTTCGCCAATTGCCAGGGGGTCCGTCATGCGAAGCGCTTGCACGAATGTGTTGTTGGTTCTACTGGCCTTGTTCGTGGTCGACACGCTGCGTGCCGATGACGCCGATGATACTGTCGCTTCGAAGCTCGGTCAAAAGATCGGCGACTTCACGCTCGACGACTTTTACGGCAAGAGCCATGCGCTGTCGGATTTTGACGACAAGCAAATCGTGATCGTCTATTTCACGGGCACGGAATGTCCGTTGGCCAAACTCTACGCTCCGCGCATGGAGCGCATCAGTCAGGAATACGCCAAACGCGGCGTGGCCATGATCGGCGTCAACTCCAATCGCCAGGATTCGGTCACCGAGGTGGCGGCATACGCGCACAAACACGGCGTTACCTTTCCAATCTTGAAAGACCCGGGCAACAAGGTTGCCGACATGTTCGGCGCCGAGCGGACGCCGCAGGTGTTCGTGCTCGATGCCGATCGCGCGGTGCGCTATTCGGGCCGCATCGACGGATCCTACACGTTCGGCTTCGGTGTCGGCTTTGCCGCGCCGCAAGAGAAGCGTGCGGACATGGTCGAGGCGGTGGAAGATTTGCTGGCCGGCAAGGAAGTTCGCGTGCCGGTCACCGAAACGAAGGGCTGCCTCATCGGTCGCGTGCGGGACGTGAACGAGGACTCCAACGTCACCTATTCCAACCAAATCTCGAGACTATTCAACGACCGCTGCGTGAAGTGCCATCGGGAGGGGCAAATCGCGCCGTTCGCCATGACTAGCTACGACGAGGTGGCCGGCTGGGGCGAAATGATCGGAGAAGTGATTCGCGATCAGCGGATGCCGCCCTGGCACGTCGATCCCAAGCATGGCAGTTTTGCCAACGAAGATACGCTGACGAAGGAAGAGAAGGGCTTGGTTTATGCCTGGGTGGACAACGGCTGCCCGGAGGGAGATCCGGCAGAGTTGCCCGCGCCGCCGCAGTTTCCGGAAGGCTATCTGTTGCCGCGCGAGCCGGATCAGGTGGTTTACATTGCCGATGAGCCGGTCGACGTGATGCCCGAAGGGACCGAGCCATATCGCTATTACACGGTCGATCCCGGATTCACCGAAGACAAGTGGGTGAAGATGGCCGAGTGCGTGCCCGGCAATCCGGCCGTGGTGCATCATATTATCGTGTTCATCACGCCGCCGGAGAGGACGCCCGAGGAGCGTGCAGCGGGCGAACGTGCCCGGCGTGCGCCAAGGAACGCTCCGAAGCCGCGGCGCCAACAACGACGGGCCCGAGCGCGAACCAGGCGACGACAAAGAAGAGGACAAGCGCGACCGCGACATCACGGGCTTCGGCTTCCTGGCGGGATTTGCGCCGGGCACTCGGCCCATGGTGCTCGAACCCGGCTACGCCAAGAAGATTCCGGCCGGGTCGACGCTCACTTTCCAAATGCACTACACGCCGATCGGCAGCCCGCAAAAGGATCGCAGCGGCATTGCCCTGGTGTTCACTGAAAAGGACGAAGTCACGCACTTGCTGTCGACCAGTAACGCGGCCGAACAGAATTTCGTCATCCCCGCGGGCGCGAGCGACTATCAGGTGGTGGCCGAAAAGATCTTCCCGCGCGATACGCTGTTGATTTCGCTGTTTCCGCACATGCACGTGCGTGGCAAGGCATTTCGCTATGAAGTGAAGTATCCCGACGGCAAGCATGAAGTGCTGCTCGACATGCCGGCGTACGACTTCAACTGGCAAACGAACTATGTGCTGGCCGAGCCCAAGCTGTTGCCCGAGGGATCCGAAATGGTCTGCACGGCGTTGTTCGACAACTCGGAGGAGAACCTGCACAACCCCGACTCCAGCAAGGACATCCGCTGGGGGGATCAAACCTGGGAAGAGATGATGATCGGCTGGTACGACATTGCCTTCCCGATCGAGCAGTTCGAGCAACTGGTCAAGGAGAGCCAAGAGCGGCGCAAACAACAAAAATCCGAATCGTCGCCAGAAACTCGGCCGCAGCGGAGCGGGTAAACATTGCTGGACACCTTGGCTTGGCATTCCGTGGACCGTTGGACTGATATGAACCGATTACTCGAAGGCCGCGATATGGCGCCTCGATCGATACGTCTGGCGGCGGTGATTGGCTGGTTTCTTTGTGTGGCCACGATCGCGGCCGCCGCGGCGCCGGTAGCGCTGGCCCAGCGGCAGTCCGGCGCGTGGTGAGTGATGCCGAGTACACGTCGCCCTACGACGCGTTCATGAAGATGAACCGCTTTCGCGAGCAGTTCGTGCCGAATGAGAGCGCCGCGGAGTATTGGGGCTTCATGGAATCGCGGCTAGGCAATCAAGCCGGCCGCATTCTGATCAAGCGACCGGCCAAGGGTTTCAGCGACGACGCCTTCCGCGGCTGGCTGAAATTCATTCGCGCCTATGGCGACGCCAACGGCATCGGCAACTGCACGGCCTGTCACACCGTGCCCGAGTTTACCGACGGCAAACGGCACCAGATCGGCACCTCGGCCGAAGCGATTGCCACTCCCTCGTTGCGCGATCTGTCGAAGCGGAAGTCGTTTTTTCACGACGGCAGTGCCGCAACGCTGGAAGAGGCGATCACCAAACACGTCGAAAATGGGCAAATCGCCCAACAAAACAAACGCGCCAATATCGAGGTCGAGGTCGGCAAAATCGCACTCACCGAGACGGAAATCCGCGAGGTGGCCGCGTTCTTGCGGGCACTGGAATCGGTGGATCGGGCTGACTTTCGCGACTATCTTGTCAACGTCGTCATTCAGCCCGTGGAGATTGATTTCTCCAATTAGCGGCGCGATAATCAACCTCGGCGAACCAACATACAGCCGGTGACCGACTGATCGGCGCCCCTTTCACTATGGGAGACCAGCGATGCGAGTAACTTGGCGGGCAGGAATCGCTCTATTCATCGCAACGACAACGGCCGCGGCCGCCGCGGACACCGGCAGCGTGCGGGGCAAGGTTGAAGACAGCGCCGGCAAGGGGCTGCGCGGAGCCATCGTTTCGGCTATTCAAGAGGACGATCAAAAGAGCATCTCGGTGCTGACCGACAACGAAGGGCGTTTCGTCCTCGATCAACTGCCCACCGACGAATACAGTTTGCGCCGCCGCCTGGTTGGCTTCGACGACAGCTATCTCGACGCGGTGGATGTCTCCAGCGGCGCGGAGAACGACAACGCCAAGTTCGTCATGCAGCCGACCAAGGATTTGCTGCGGCAGCGCACTGGCGCCAGCCTGTTTGGCGAGCTGAAGTTCGAAGACGAGGCTCACCGCATGAGCTTCAAGATGTCGTGCACTTATTGCCATCAGGTCGGCACCGCAGGATTTCGCACGCCGGAAGAACCGGTCGACTGGCAGGTCATGATCACGCGGATGGACGGTTTCGGCGCGCTGCATCGCGATCTGCAAAAGACGATCGTCTCGAAGCTCGTAAACACGTATGCCGAGGACGCTCCCAAGAAATGGGCTCCCTGGACTCCGCCCAAAGCGCCCAAGGGCAAGGCCCTGGCATTGCGGGTTGCCGAATGGGACATGGGCAATGCGCGGCGGCCCAGCATGATTCACGACTTGGAGCTAGGGCACAACGGACTCATCTACGCGGTCGACATGGCCAACGATGTGCTGGTAAGTCTCGATCCGGTCACGGCCGAGCGCAAGGTGCATCGCTTGCCGGGCGGCAAAGTCCCTTATTCGGACGATCCGATGACGATGGGCCCGCATTCGCTGGAATGTGACGCCGACGGCAACATCTGGATCACCTGCGCGATCGGCGGCAAGATGGCCAAGTTCGACGTCAAGACCGAGGACTGGACGGTGGTTTCGTCCGCGCCCGATCCGGCGCCGCGCGGCATCTATCCTCACACGCTGCGCGTGGACCAGAAGGGCGTCGTTTGGTACACCGACGCCGGTCGCGGCGTTTTCAGTCTCGATCCCAACAACAACAACGTTCGCAAATACTACAAGCTGCCGAATGAAGATCAGGCCGTCGGTCGTGGCGTGGGAGAATCTCGCGGCCGCACGCCGTATGGTATCGACGTGGCGCCCAACGGCCATATCTGGTACACCAAGCTCAACGGCAATCGCGTGGGCCGCATCAATCCCGAGGCGCCGGACGGCGACATCAAGGAGTGGAATCCGCCGTTCACCGGACCGCGTCGCTTGCATGTGGCGGCCGACGGCATGGTGTGGGTGCCGGGCTGCGGCTCGGGCGTGTTCGCCAAGTTCGACCCGTCGAGCGAAAAGTGGACGGTTTACGATCTACCGAACAAGGAAAACCAGTTCCCCTACGCCTTGAACATTCATCCCCAGACGGGCGACATCTGGATTTGCGGCACGACCAACGACTCGATGTTCCGCTTCATTCCCAGCACCGAGGAGTTGATCGAGTATCCCATGCCCTCGCGAGTGACTTACACGCGCGAGATCGAATTTGGCGACGACGGCAGCGTGTGGGTTTGCAACTCCAACTGGCCGAACCGTCATACCGAGCGCCGGTTGGGCTCGATCATCAAGATCACGCTCGACGGCACGGTGGACGAAAAGACCGACGCCTCGCGCGCGGTCGCCAGCTCCTCCGACTAGCCGCTTTCCAAGCAGCACGGGCGATTCCCGCCACAAACGCTGAGGGCACGAACATTGTGTCCTCAGCGTGCGGCCGCTGTGCGGTCCAAGCCGTGACGGTTGTCGCGGCCGGTTGCCCCCGCATGCTACGATGGCGACGTTCCAGTTTTCTTTGAGCACCAGAGCAACCGCAGCATGACTTTCTCCCTACGTTGCCCGCTTGTGACCCTGTCGATCGTTTTCGTGTTCTTGCTGCCACTGTCGGTCGGTTGTGGTGCATCGGCCGCGCCGACCAATGTGACCAACTCGGAAACTGCTTCGCCGCGGACATCGGCGTCCGACCCACCGCCCGCGGACGATTCGCCACTCGTGCAAACGAACGATCAGACACCCAGTGTGCTGGCTGACACGGTTGCCGAGAGCAACACGGACGAGGTTCCCTCGGTAGAGACGGCGGCCGCCGCGGGCGCCGTATTGAGCGGGCGCGTGACATTGGACGGTCCGGCGCCCGAACGCCGACCGATCAACATGGACAAGGATCCCACGTGCATCAAGCTGCACGGCGACAAACCGGTGTTGTCGGAGGAATTGATCGTCGGCGACAACGGCGGCGTGCAAAACGCGTTCGTCTATGTTCGCAAGGGCGCGCCAAAGAAGGACTATCCCGTTCCCAGCGAGATGGTCAAGCTTGACCAGAAGGGCTGCATGTACCGCCCGCGCGTACAGGGCATGATGGTGGGCCAGACGCTGCAGGTGCTCAACGGCGATCCGGTCACGCACAACGTCCGCTCGTTTCCGATTCGCAATCGGGCCTTCAACTTCGGGCAACCGGCCGACTCCGGACCGCGCGAGCGGCTATTTAACGCGCCGGAGCGCGAAATCGAAATCCAGTGCGACATTCACCGCTGGATGCACGCCTATCTGTTCGTGATGGACAATCCGTTTTTCGCGGTCACCGACGAGCACGGCGCGTATGCGATCGAAGGATTGCCGCCCGGCGACTACTCCCTGGCCATCTGGCACGAGACGCTGGGCAAGCAGCAGCAGGACGTGAAAGTCGGCGAGACGAACGTCGACGAGGTGAACTTCGCTTTCAAGCCCTAGCCGTCCGTTTTGGTGGATCGCCGTCCGATTTGGTAGGCGATTAACCACCCGCGCTGACCTCGTGGAGCGCGGTGAATTTGATGGCCGACGGAATGCCGATACCGTATTGCGCAACTATGGCGCAAATCGGACTCGCGCCATGGCCAATCGGTGGAGAAGTACCGATCGGCATGCGAAATGCACAGGATGTCGCCCCGGCCGATATAATCGTTGGACACCCCCCCGTGCCGACAGATCGGTAGGCCAGGATGAGTGCTCCATTTCACCTAAGAATCAGCTCCTCAATTGATTGAGATCAAGTTGACTGAGCTTTACCAAGGTAGCTTCTAATGGACGGGACACCGAGCGGGTTGAACAATGGCGGCCGTGCCAATCGAGTTGATCTGGGAAAGCGGGATCCGCAGCGTACCGGACCGTCACAGGGCAGTGTATTCGACTACGAACTGGCGCTTTCTCGCCTGGGCGGAGATCGCGAACTGTTCGACGAGGTATTGGGCATGTTTCTGGAAGACGCGCCGATACTCCTGGAACAGGCGGCGACCTCGCTGGCAAACGACGACATGCCGACGCTTCAACGCGCGACACACACATTGAAAGGGTTGTCCGCCAATTTTGCCGCGGCGGCTGCGGTCGCTGCGGCATACGCTGTCGAGTTGCGCGCCGGGGGGCAACAACGCGACCGAGCCGCGCAAGGCTTTCCGCAAATGGAGGCGGAAGTGCATCGCCTTGAAGATGCGCTGAGAGAGTTTCGAGAGCAACGGCGATAGGTCACGGCAGCCGAGCAACTGCACTGCAGTTTTCCGCGACGTGTCTGCTGCAATAACGCGAGGGTACCTGCCGCTATGAGGTCAGTTCCCTGCGCACGATTCGAGGATCACGGCGCCGTCAACGAAGGCTGCTCCTCATCGCTGACCGTCACGACCTGATCGATGGACAGCCCCAGCGAGCGTATCTTGTTTCGCAGGCTGCCGCGCGTGATGCCCAAAATCTTTGCCGCCAGGGATTGGTTGCCTGCCGTCTCGCGCAGCACGCGCGTCAATAGATAGCGCTCCATCATCGTCGCCGTCTCGGAGTACAGGTTGCCACCATTCTTGATATGTTCTTCGACAAACGCAGCCAAGTCGTGTCGCGGCATGTGACCGGCGGGTGCTTCGTCGGTGGATTGCTTTCCGTTGAATTGCTCGCAAGTGCCTTCTCCCATCTGTTGGAAGCAGCGGATTTCTGGCAGGCAATCCTTGGTGATCACGGTACCGGTGGCATTGATCAGTGCCTGTTTCAGCACGCTTTCGAGCTCTCGGACGTTGCCCGGCCAGTTGTAGCTCTCCAAGGCGCTCATCGCCGCAGGATCGATCTGCGTGACATTCTTCTCCATTCGCAGGTTGTAGAGCTCCAGGAAATGTGCGATCAGCAACTTAAGATCACCTTCGCGATCGCACAGCGGCGGCAGGCAGATCAAGAAGCCCTTGAGCCGATATAGCAGATCTTCGCGGAATGTTTGCTCCCGCACCAATTCGTCGAGATCGCGATTCGTGGCGGCGATGATGCGCACGTCCGTCACGATGGTCTCGTTGCCGCCGACGCGCTCGAACTTTTGCTCCTGCAGCAGGCGGAGGATCTTGCTCTGCAAGAGCGGCGGCATATCGCCGATCTCGTCCAGAAAGATCGTCCCACCCGAGCACTGTTCGAACTTCCCAATCCGACGTGAGTCGGCGCCGGTAAAGGAGCCCTTCTCGTGCCCGAAGAATTCGCTTTCCAGAAGTGTCTCGGGTATGGCCGCGCAATTGACTGCCAAAAACGGCTCGGAGGAACGGTCGCTGTGTTGGTATATAGCGCGCGCGACGAGTTCCTTGCCCGTACCACTTTCACCTTGAATCAGCACCGTGACATCTTGCGGCGCGACCCGCCCGATGGCCTTGAACACGCGCTGCATCGCCTCGCTGTGTCCTAGCATCGCGTCGCTGTCGAGCTGCCCGGGGGAAGTTTCGGTGGCACGCGTGACCGAGACCGGCACATTCATGAGCCGCCGCATCTCCGCTGCCCGCTTTACCAACTCCAGTACCCTTTCTTTTTCCAACGGCTTCTGCAAATAGTCGTAGGCCCCCAGCTTCATCGCCTCGATGGCCATGTCGCTGCTACCATGGCTCGTGATGTAGATCACAGGCAGCTTGGAATCGATTTGCCGAATGGCTTCATAAGCGTCCAGTCCGGACAGTTCCGGCAGCATGATGTCCAGCAACAACACGCTGGGCCGGTCGGCGCGAATCCGTTCCAGTCCCTCCTGGGCTGTAGACGCGGTGATGACCTCCATGGGAGTGTCTTCGCACCAGCGCGAGATGACTCGCAGCGTGGTTCGATCATCATCGATCACTAGGACTTTTGTCATGTTCTACACGCCCTGAAAAACAGATGTCCGGATCGCGACGCCCTTCCGGACATTATCGCCGAAGTCGCTTGCCGCTACCAGCAGCACGTGCAACTCGCCGCAAGCCACGATACTGGTAGAACCACAGCGGCCAGGCCAACACGATGGGTCCACGAACTCGTGCTGACCTGGAGCTCTGAGCGACATTACCAGCGACATTACCATGGTCAGACTATGCGACCGGCCGCCGCACCCTGCCACTCACCAGGCTGACGATAAACAGCACCAGAAAGACAAAGAACAGTATCTTGGCGGCCGTGTAAGCCATGCCGCCAATGACACCGAACCCCATTGCTCCGGCAATCAGAGCAACAATCAGGAAAACCAGAGTCCAGTACAACATGATATCTCTCCTTGAATCGGTCGGTTGCTGTTTTCTTCGCGGTCGTCATTTCGATTCGGTAAGGATGCACTTTGCGTGCCATTCGTCCCGAGTGCCCTTGCCACACCGGCGACTTGCGCCATGGCAAGCACTTTGCCAGACCGTGACTTGTGACAGATACGCTCTGCCGGCTAGTCGAGGCGACAGCGACGGTTTTTAGCGGAACATGATGCTCTGCATTCGCCAAGCCTTTCGAGAAATATGGTCGACTTCAAGCCAGGCTGACCGATGGCCAACCGCTTTTGGTGTGGTTCGCAAAAGCGCGTCGGAAGCCGCATGCACGCAATTCGCGGCAAAACGAGGGCATTCGTTTCGGCATTTACGGTGGCATCAAACTTGCACCTCCTGACAGGATGTATCCTGCGGTCCATTCATGCCTTACAGCGCGTTCTGCTGGCTCGACATCTAATCTAATCTTTGACGTGCCCACGCCTATTTCTTTTGACGCGAGCTAACTCCGGACCGAGATCATCGTGTTGATCGGACCGTCCGAATGATTGTCTTATGCCTGAACGACTTGGCAATTCGAATCAGGGCGCCAATCGGCAGGCTGGCTTTGAATCCGCGGCGGATGTCAGCCGGCAGCAACCAATGGACAGCAGGGCGGAGAGAGCCTTGAGTGTCCTCGCGGCGGAGGACAATCGGGCGTTTCAGGAAATCGTCAAATCGATTCTCGGCCACCGCGGCCACCGCATCGAAATCGTGAACAACGGGCAAGCTGCCGTGGAGCGGATCGAGCTTGACAATTTCGATGTCGTCTTGATGGATGTGCATATGCCGCAAATGGACGGACTCACTGCAGCCAGCCGCATCCGGCAGCTCGACGGGGCACGGCGCGCAAACATTCCCATCATCGCCATGACGGCACATAGCTGGCAGTGCAATCGGGCCACCTGCCTGGCGGCCGGAATGGATGACTTTCTGGTAAAGCCGTTCGGTGCGGCCGAACTGGTGCGCGTGGTCGAGTGGTACGGCAATCAAACCAGCCAATCCGGCCAGCCAGCCCGCGACAGCCCAGATCGATCGCACGGCGAGTCGACCGCCGACGCATTGACCCGTTTTGACAAGGCATCGGCCGTGGCGCGTTTGGGGGGCGATTCTGCCCTTTTTGAGCGAATTTCCAGAAAGTTCCGCGACAAAGTGCCGGCGATCATGCGAGAGATTCAAGCCGCCGCCAACCGCGGCGATTCTCGTGCGATATCCTCGCTGGCGCATCATCTGGGGGACGGTGCTGCCACGTTATATGCAGGAAATACCGTGGCGGCGGCAGCGTCGCTCGAACGGGCCGCCGACGCCGGCGATGGGCCGGCCGTGCAGGAGACGCTCGGCGAGTTGGAGTCAACTCTGGCAACGTTGCTGACAGTCCTCGAACGCGAGCTCGGTTGACGGCAAAGGAATCAACCTGACGAGGCTCGCCTGCGAATTCCTTGGCTGCTAAGCGTCTGCTTGAGTTGCTCGGGACTGACGGGCTTGACGAGGTGATGATCGAAGCCGGCCTCATTGGTGTGCGCCCGATCACTTTCCTGACCGAAGCCCGTCAACGCTACCAGGAGCACGTTTTCCAGTCCCGGTTCTTGTCGCAACAGCCGAGCCATTTCATAGCCATCCATATCCGCCATTGCGATATCGGAAAAGACAACGTCTGGATGTTCTCGACGGGCAATTTCGAGAGCCGTCGCGCCGTTGTCGGCCGTGAACACTTGATGGCCGAGCGTTTCCAGCAGCCGACTCAAAATATACGCCGAGTCGCGCGCATCATCGACGACGAGAATGCGCCGGGAGTCCGCCTCGGATTTGCCAATACGCAACCCACGGTCGGTTGCTGGCGTTTGCGGGGCCGTGCCCTGCAACGGAAGACGGATGGTGAACTGACTGCCGCGGCCGAGTCCTTGGCTGCTGGCTTCGATCGAACCGCCGTGCAGCTCCACCATGTTTCGCGCCAAGGTCAGCCCGATGCCGAGGCCGCCACCGCCGCTGCGGGCGTCAGAACTGCTGCCTTGAGCAAACTTTTCGAATACACGCGGCAGCAGATCCGCGTCGATGCCGATGCCGTTGTCTCGGACGCGAATCACAGCTTCGCTCGCATCGGCTTCGGCGGTCAGCCAAATCTGCCCACCCGTCGGCGTATACTTTGCCGCGTTGGTGAGCAGGTTGGCAACCGCCTGCGTCAACCTCGTAGCGTCGGCATCGAGCAGCACAGGCTCGGGCGGCAAGTTGATCGCCAGTTGATGCGAGCGAGCGTCGATAAACGGACGACTCGTTTCGACGGCACTTCGCATGATGCCTGCAAATTCGACTTGCTGTCTGCGCAATTCGATCTTGCCCTGCGTGATGCGAGACACCTCCAGCAGGTCATCCACCAGCCGCGACAAATGGTGCGTTTGCCGCTCGAGAATTCCGTGGACTCTCTCGGTCGACGGATCGACATCTTCCGCCATGCGCAGGATGTGCAGAGAGTTCGAGATCGGCGCCAGGGGATTGCGCAGTTCGTGCGCCAGCGTGGCCAGGAACTCGTCCTTGCGACGATCGGCCGCGCGCAGCGCCTCCTCCGCGTCGCGCTGTGCGGTAATGTCGGTGTTTGTGCCGAACCATCGCAGAACCTGGCCGTCTGCGTCGCGAATCGGTATCGCGCGCGACAGGAACCAACGAAATCTCCCGTCGGCCCCTCGCAGCGGGAAGGTATCTTCCCACACTTCGCCCAGGGCGATGCAGCGCGCGAATTTTTCAGTCACGCGGTCGACGTGCTCGGGAGCGTGGACCACCTGCCATCCCCAGCCCTGAACTTGCTCGAGCGTCGTACCCGTATAGTCGAACCAGCGCTTGTTGTACCAGAAGATGGCGCCGGAATCGTCGGCCATCCAAGCGAGCTGCGCGATGTTGTCGGCCAGCGTGTGAAAACGTTCCTCGCTTTCCAGCAGGGCCTCTTCGGCTCGCTTGCGATCGGTGATGTCGATCGAAACGCCGCACACGCCTTCGGCCAGGCGCCCGTCGCCGGCCAGCGGAAATTTGACCGAAAGATACGTGTGATCAAATCCGGGCCGACGGACGATTTCCTCGCGCTTGACGGGCAGGCCGCTCGTCATGACCTCCATGTCGGTCTTTCGCAGCGCGTCAGCGATTTCGACGGGCAATAGATCGTGATCGGTGTATCCGACTGCACCCTCGGGCCGGCCGAGCGCCTCGCATGCCAATGGGTTGGCGACCGTGTAGCGGCCATCTCGATCCTTGACGAAAATCGCGGCCGGCGCGTTGGTCGTGACCGATTGGAAGCGGCGCTCGCTTTCGCTTAATGCGTGTTCGGCGCGTGTTCTCCGCGTGATATCGACCAATAGAATGATCGCGCCGGCTAGCTGGCCAGCATCATCGTAGATTGGCTTGGCATGCACCAGCACTGTAGCTAGGCTGCCGTCAGGACGCGCGATGACCTCCTCGACTCCGGAATACTCCCGACTCGCTTCGAGCGCCCTTGCCGTGCAACAGCGGTCCCGGGCAAGCGGCACTCCATCCGCCGTGAGCAAGCGCGCCGAACCGCTGAAACACTCCGTCGGATCGTTCAGCGCGGGAGTTCTCTGCCACAGCTCCCGGGCATGGCCATTGAAGTAGGTGATGAGACCGTTACGGTCGCAAATGTACGCTGCGACCGGCAGACTGTCCAAGATGTGGCGCAACGGCAAATCGGCAACGGCTGGCTGGGGCATACCCGTGGATTGCCGTTCGGACGAATAGTCCGTCATAGAGGCCTCGGTTCGCCGCCAGTGTGAACGCCGTGCAGTAACCATGCCACGGAAGCACCGCGATAGGATTTCAATTATACCCGATCGGTGCGTTTTGCCTACGTTTTCACGGTCGGATGACAGGACGATTGCAAAGTTGAGTTTTGTATAATGCAGGTGCGATCCTAACCGGGTGATGCGGGTTGGCTTTAGGAGAAGGAGCTAGCCATGCAACTACCATCGTATTTTCCGTCTTTGATGGTGGCCTTTTCGGAGGTGGCCGATCCACGTCAGCGGCGTGGTGTTCGTCATCCGTTTTCGGGGATTTTGGGACTGACGCTCGTGGGGCTGGTCTGCCGCTTGAACGATTTTGCCAGCTTGCAGCGGTGGGCAGCCCGGAACTGGCATCTGCTGCGCAGACCTTTGGGCTTTACGCGTCGCAAGCCGCCGCATCCTACCACGTTAAGTCGGACGCTGGCGAAGTTCTCGTTGGAGGAGTTTCAAGCTGCGTTTTCCCAGTGGTTGCAAGAGGTAATGGCGGATCAGGAGGCTCTGGTCGCGGCGGTGGATGGCAAGACGTCGAAGCAAGGCTTCGATCCGCAGGGCGATCCGATTCAGATGCTGAACGTTTTTGTCCAGGATTTGAAAGCGTGTCTTGGGCAATGGCCCCTGTCGGGCGACAAAAGCACCGAGCCGGAAGTGCTCAAAGCGCACCTGAGCGAACTGTTCGAGAAGTATCCGGCGTTGCGTTTGATCACGGGCGATGCCCTCTATGCTCAGCGCAATCTGGCCGAACTGATTCTGACTTCGGGCCATGACTACTTGTTCCAAATCAAAGCCAACCAGCCCGACATCCTGGATGCGGCGCAGACCTGCTTTGCGCAGGCCCAAGACAGCCGCGGCGGCCGCTCAGACGCGGGAAAAAAAGGGGGCCGTAGGGAGACTCGTTTTCTTTGGATCGACCTGGCCGACGCCGAATATGTCTGCCAGCGGCTGGGGCTTGCCGGTTGCCGCATGCTCTTGCGAGTCGACCGCGAGACGAAAGACCGAAACGGCAAAACCACGCGCGAAACGCGGTACTTCGTCACCAGCCTCGACCCGGCCACGACTACGCCCAAGCAATTGTTGAAGTACGTACGCGCTCATTGGCAAGTGGAAAACAGCTTGCACTTCGTCAAAGATCGTTGGTGGGACGAAGACCGGCACTGGAGTCGTCGGCCAGGATTGGCCGAACGCCTGGCAAGCCTCACCAACGTAGCCCTGAGCGTGTTGCGACTAACGACCCAAAAATCCAAACAACCGCTTCGAACCCGAGCCGATGATCTCTGCGCCAATCCCCTCCACGCCCTGAAACTCGTAGGGGCCTTGGATTAACGACTTTGCAATCGTCCTGGGTCGGATGACCCCGACGCCTTCACCCATCCGATCGATTCAATTGCCAAGGAGGCAGAGTGCCGGGACTGCGGCCGCTCGGCTCCCCGCGCCCCCCTTTGGCGATTGGCGTCGCACGCGGTGCGTAGCAACTCCTGCGGCTGCCTTCACCGATTGCCCAAGGCGCGGGCTACGTTGACAACGTGTTGGCCGATATTGGCGACGTCGTGCAAAGGGACCAAACGCTGGACAAGCTTTCGATTCCCGAATTGGTCGACGAGTTGCAGCAGAAAGAGGCGCTAGTCGCCCAGGCCGAAGCGGAACTAGAGCAATCCAAAGCGGGCGTCAAGGCCGCCATTGCCGCGGCGGATACGGCCGAGTCGAGAATCACGGTAGCTGAGGCGGGAATCGCTCGCACGGACGCTGAGTACGGTCGTTGGAAATCCGAATACTCGCGCATCAAGGATTCTGGTGGCCTGAGATGCGCCGGCGCACCTCAGTTGACGTTGACGACGCAGACGCAGCGTAGATCGCACTCGCCAGGGGAACTTTTGGCAGTTCCCCGCCAACCGGGCCCCGTTTGCTTTGCAAGATGCGTAACGTGCCGGTAGTGTCCGCGTGTGGCCCGTCGCGAACCGACGCGAGCCTGTGCAACTAGCCCAAGTTCCCCAGCGTTGAAACAAAATTGGGGCGGGGAGTGATTTTCTGGAAGGTTGTTGTGACGCAAGTCGTTTTGCGATGGCGATGGGACGGGGCGTCGGCGAGTTTTTTCTGGCGTCGGGCGTGTAGTGGAAAAACTCCCGCCGAATCGCCGCTAACATCAGGGCATGTTCTTGCGGCCTCTCTACCGCCGACGCGACGGCCAGCGCGAAGCGTATTGGGCGCTCGTCGAGTCGTACCGCACCGAACGGGGCCCGCGGCAGCGAACGGTGGCTTACCTGGGACTGATGGACGAGGCTGGCCGGCTGGGTATGGAACAGGCAGCCGACCCACGACCGCCAGTGTTGCAACACGAGCTGTTCCCACGGGCCAAGACCGAGCCGCGCTTCGTCGAGGTCGACCGCGCGGCGGTGCGGGTCGAGAACTGCCGGCAGTTCGGCGCACCTTGGTTGGCGTTGGAACTGGTCAAACAACTCGGACTCCACGAGTTCTTGGAGCATACGCTGCCAACGGGACAAGAGCACGTGCCCTGGTCGTTGACGGCGTTGATCCTGGTCATCGCGCGGCTCCGTGAGCCTTCCAGCGAATTGCACATCGCCGAACATTTCTATCGGCAGAGCGGCTTGTGCGATCTGCTCGGCGTTCCGGTCGGCAAGGTAGATGACAACCGCCTCTATCGCGGGCTCGACGAACTGCTGCCGCACAAACGGGCGCTGGAGGCGTTTCTCAAGCAACGCTTCGGCGAGTTGTTCGCCATCGAGTACGACCTGTTGCTGTACGACGTGACCAGCACGTACTTCGAGGGGCAGGCCAGTGCCAATCCCAGCCCTTTCAAGCTGTCAGTGATGGCAGCTATCGGTGGGCTTCGAGTTGTTGAAGTTCGTCGTATAACTCGTCACGATGCCTGGAGTTGAATTGTTTCTCCAAGAGGTGAGGCGATGATTCTTTCCGAGGTGTTTCAGCAGTTTGTCAAAGAGAGCCCGGTGTGCGTGATGGTCAGTGCAACGTTGGAGAATGTGTTGTCGTCCAAACGAGTGGACGATCTCTTCGCGCACGGCGATTCGGCAGCATCCCAGCGAGTTGTTGTTCTCCAGCGTGGCGGATGTGATGGGGCTGGTGGTGGCCCGGATTCGACCCTCGGTCCATGCCGCCTATCAGGCTCGGGCGGAATCGTTCCAGGTATCGTTGGCCGCGCTGTACGACAAGCTGCGCGGCATTGAATCGAACGTGTCGCGGACCTTGGTTCGCGAGACGGCCGAGCGGATGGGGGCCATCGTCCGCCAGACAGGCGGCACGTTTCCGGAGTTGTTGCCCGGTTATCGCACGTTGATCGCCGACGGCAATCATCTGCCAGCCAGCCAGCGGCGTTTGAAGGAACTGCGGACGCTGAACGTGGCGCCGCTGCCGGGCCATACCGTGGTCGTCTTCGATCCGGCGCTGATGCTGGCCGTGGACGTGCTGCCCTGCGCGGATGGCCATGCCTCGGAACGAACGTTGCTGCCGGCGTTGTTGGAAAGGCTCGAAGCGAAGGACCTGCTGATCGCCGACCGCAATTTCTGCACCACGCAGTTCTTGCTCGACATCGATCGGCGCGGCGCGTATTTCTTGATTCGGCAACACGGCAGTTCGCTCAAATACGAACTGGTCGGACGACGACGAAAGATCGGTCGCATCGCCACGGGCATGGTTTACGAGCAGGATCTGCGGCTTTTGGGGGCCCGCGACGAGACGCCGATCATCCGGCGGATCACGATCAAGTTGGACGAACCGACGCGGGACGGCGACGACGAGATTCACGTGCTGAGCAACCTGCCGGCCAAAATCAAGGCCTTGAAACTGGCGACGTTGTATCGCCAGCGGTGGACCGTGGAAGGCGCGTTTCAAGAACTGGAAGCTCATCTGAAGAGCGAGATCGAAACGCTGGCCTATCCGCAAGCGGCGTTGTTCGCGTTTTGTCTGGCGTTGGTTTCTTACAACGTGCTGAGCGTGGTCCGGGCCGCGCTGCGCGGCGCTCACGGCCACGACAAGGTCGAGAACGAAGTTTCCAGCTACTACCTGGCCGACGAAGTGGCCGGCGTCTCGCGCGGCCTGACGATCCTGTTGCCCGGCGACTTCTGGCACGAACGGTTCGCCCAACAAACGCCGAGCCAAATGGCCCAGCTCCTGCTGGCCTGGGCGCGTCAGGTGCGACTCTCCGCATTCCGCAAACATCGACGCGGACCGAAAAAGAAACCGCCGAAATCCAACAGCAAAAAAGGCCGCGGCCATATCGCCACCCAAAAAATACTCGACGCGCGAAAACGAACGCCAGCACTGCATTAACTGACAGCTTGAAAGGACTGGTGCCAATCCCTTGGCCCAGCGCGGTTACTCGCGCGATCATCGGCCCGACTGCAAACAGGTTTGCATCGGCCTGGTGGTGACGCGCTGCGGCCTGCCGTTGGGCTACGAAGTCTTCGCCGGAAATCGGCACGATTCGACCACGTTGGAGGAGATTGTCGAGACGATGGAAGCCCGCTATGGCCGAGCCCAACGCATCTGGGCGCTGGATCGCGGCATGGTCTCACGGGACAACCTCGACTTCCTGAATGCCGGCGGGCGGCAGTACATCGTGGGCACGCCCAAGAGCCAGCTCAAGCGGTTCGAACAACAACTGGCGGCGCGGGACTGGCACGCGATCCGCGACGGGCTGGAGGTCAAGTTGTGTCCCTGTCCCGACGGGAGCAGCGAGACCTACATTCTTTGTCGCAGCCGGGATCGTCGCCAGAAGGAGCAAGCGATGCACGCGCGGTTCGAGAAGCGCATCGAGGAAGGGTTGGCCAAGATCGCGGCCAGTTGCCTCAAACGCGCCCAGCCGGTGGGGCAAATCGAGCGGCGCGTGGGACGCTTGCTGGGACAGAACACGCGGGCCGCGGGCCTGTTCGAGATTCAGATTCGCGCGGCCGCCAACGGCGCCGCGCGGGTCAGTTGGAAGAAGGTCGAGAAGTGGCGCGCGTGGGCACAACTGAGCGAAGGCTCGTATGTGCTGCGCGGCAACGTGAGCGGCTGGAGCGACGAAGACCTGTGGCGTGCCTACATCCAATTGACCGACGCGGAGACGGCCTTCCGCATCCACAAGAGCGACCTCTCGCTACGCCCGGTATGGCATCAGAAGCAGGACCGCGTGCTGGCGCACATTCTGGTTTGTTTCTTGGCCTTCGTGCTTTGGAAGTTCCTGGGCCAGCTCTGCCAGCGGGCCGGCCTGGGAAACGAACCGCGGCGGGTCCTGACCGAGTTGAGTGAGCTGCGCGTGGTCGATGTCGTGCTGCCCACGAAAGACGGTCGCGAGCTTCGCACGCGTTGCGTGACCCAGCCCAGCCCGCACCAGAAAATCCTGCTCCAGCGGCTCGGCTTGAAACTACCCGGCCGCCTGCGCACGACCGACTTGTAGTGGAAAAATCAACCCGCCGCGCATTCGGGCGCAAGCACTTACGTCAAACGTTGGGGAAGTTGGGCTAGCAACGACTGAATTCCAAACCTCGACACGAAAGGAAACGAAGATGGCTAGTATCGCAACGGATCAGAATGGCCGGCGGCGAATCCTGTTTATTGCGCCGGATGGGCGGCGGCCGACGGTGCGGTTAGGCAAGGTGTCGCAGCGGGCGGCCGAGAGCGTCAAGCATCGGATCGAGGAGTTGCTCGAGTGCAAAATGCTTAACAGGCCGATGGAGGCAGACCTGGCAACGTGGGTCGCGAGGCTGCATCCTCGCATGGCCAAGAGGTTCGCTGCGGTCGGGTTGATCCCCAAGGCGGACGCACTTGCCGGGCCCACCCTGCAGAACTTCATCAACGAGTACATCACGGCACGCAGCGACATCAAACCGCGGTCGGTCAATCGGTTGGAAGCGGCGGGCAAGAAGCTCGTGGAATGCTTTGGACCGGATCGGCGGATGAAGGAGTTTACGATCGGCGACGCCGACAGCTTCCGTATTTGGCTGCTTGGGCAAAGCTTCGCCGAGAATACGGTGCGGCGGCTGTGTGGCCGTGCCAAGCAGTTCTTCAGGGCGGCTGTACGGCGGAAGCTGATTCCGGAGAACCCGTTCGGCGATCTCGTGTCGGCCGTGCGAGGCAACCCCAGCCGCTTCTACTTCGTCACCCAAGAGGAGGCGACCAAGGTACTCGACTCATGCCCGGACGCCGAGTGGCGGCTGCTGTTCGCTCTAAGCCGCTACGGCGGACTGCGCTGCCCCAGCGAACACCTCAGCATGCGGTGGGGCGACGTTGACTGGGCGAACAACCGGGTACGCGTGCCGAGTCCTAAGACGGAGCATATCGAGGGCAAGGAATCGCGGATGATTCCGATGTTCCCCGAATTGAAGCCGTACCTCGAGGAAGCGTTCGAGCAGGCGGCACCGGGCACCGAGTTTGTGATCAACCGCTACCGTAGCTGCAACGCCAATCTGCGAACCCAGCTCATGCGGATCATCAAACGGGCCGGAATGAAGCCGTGGCCCAAGCCGTTTCAGAACCTCCGCAGCACGCGGGAGACGGAGCTGATGGAGAAGTTCCCGGCCCACGTGGTGTGCGGCTGGATCGGCAACAGCGAGGCGATCGCGCTGAAGCACTACCTGCAGGTCACCGACGACCATTTCGAGCGGGCCGTGCGGGGCGAGGCCGAGATTGGGCCAGAAGTCGCGGCGACACCGCCCAACACGACGGCGCAAAAAGTGGCGCAGCATCGCGCACGCAGGGGGTAGCGGCGAGCAGCACGCGGCTCAGACCACCAACGCAAAAGCCCCGGGATTGCCGGGGCCTGCGACTTCCTGCGATATAGTGAACACTTGTCCAGTACCCCCACGGGGAGTCGAACCCCGGTTTTCGGACTGAGAATCCGACGTCCTGGGCCACTAGACGATGGGGGCTTCTCGTTTCCTGAAAGACCGCTTCGGCCTGTTATCGGCCGAGCTCGCGAGTCACGTTAGTTGGTACCGCATGGCTCGTCGACTGTCAACGGGTGGACGTGCCGCTGAGATTGCGGGTCGGGAGGATCCGATAAGTTGTACTACGGGCTGGCTGGCGGCGCGGTTTGGCCTGCGGCGGTTTCGGCTGGCGGCGCGGTCTTTTTGGACCACTCTTCCCATTCTTCCCACTGCCGGTTCGATTGGGTTTCGGCCAAGGCCTGGCGGTCTTGCTGATAGGTGAGACGCACCAACGCGCTCATGTCGCTGTCGAGTTGGGCCGTGCTCAACAAGGGAAACAACTCGGCCAGCTTGGCGGCCGATTCACGATACTTGCCCAAGCGATTGAGCACCACGGCCTGGCCGGCCAGACCGAACGCTTTGTATTGCGTTTCGACGTTGCTCATCTGGGCGAACTCGTCGAAGATGGCCAGCGCCGGCTCGAAATCCAACTCGCGCAAGTAGAGCCGCGCCAGTCCTTGTTTGGCCGGCAGCGTGTAGAGTTTTTCGTTGGGAAAATAATCGCCGACGCATTTCCACGCGCCTTCGCTGTCGAGCATCATGGCATGAAAATACTGCTGCGCGGCCGTGTCGTAGCGGCGGACCAACTCGTCGGTGGCCTCGGCCGTAATCAACGGCCGGGGACGAAGCGCATAAGCCAGTGCCGCGCCTCCGACAAAACAGAGCGCGCCCAGCCACGCCCAGCGCCATGCCGCGCGTTGCCGACGCACCGCGGGCATGGCCGTGGTTTTCATGGCCGCGGCCAGTCGCTGGGTCGCTTCGCGGCGGGTGGCCATCGTGCCGGCCAACTCGTCGCTGGTCCAGGCGTCGAGTTCCTCGCCGGCGTCATCGGGAAACAATTCGAGCGACACGGCCCTCAACTCGCGTAGCAGTTCGCGCGGCGTCTCGTAGCGGTCGTTGGGATCCTTTTCGAGCATCCTGTGGATGATGCGACCGACCGACGCGGGCAGATCGGGGCGGCGGTTTTCCAGCGCGGGGGCGGGTTCTTGAGATGTTGCACGGCAATGCCCAGCGCGGTTTCGCCGCGAAACGGCGGTTCGCCCACCAGCGTCTGATAGGCCGTGACGCCCAGCGAATAGATGTCGCTGCGCGGATCGAGCGGCCGGCCCTCGACTTGCTCGGGGCTCATATACAGCGGCGTGCCCATGGTGACGCCGATCTGGGTGAGATTGTTGGCGGGCTCCTGGCTATAGACGCGGGCCAGTCCAAAGTCGGCCACCTTCACTTCGCCGCCGGCGGCCAGCATGATGTTCTCGGGCTTGATGTCGCGATGCACGATGCCGGCTTGCGCGGCTTTGTCCAGCGCCGCGGCCACCTGACGCAAGATAGCCAGCGAGCGGGCCAGCGTGGGCGGAGCACGGCGCGCGAGCATTTCGGCCAGGTTCGAACCTTGCACGTACTCTTGCGCGATGAAGTGAACGCCATCGACGCAGCCGACTTCGAAGATCTGTACGATGTTGGCATGCACCAGTTGGGCGGCCGCCCGGGCTTCCTGATCGAAGCGTTGCACATACGTGGCATCGGTGGCCAGATTGGGCCGCAGAACTTTGAAGGCAACCTGGCGCGAGAGCGAGATTTGCTCGGCCAGGTATACCTCGGCCATGGCGCCTTGCCCCAGTCGGCGCAAAATGCGATAGCCGCCGATTGTCCGTCCCGACAGATCGGCGCCGAGCGTAGGATCCGTCGCAGTGCGTGGCGGGTCGGACATTTGCAAACGAGCCGTGTGGGAAACGGGTGCGGACGGGTCGTGCCGCATCCCAGTAGTGTGCTATCAATGTCCAGTATGAGAGGCCGCCGGTAGCTTGACAAGTTCGACCGGTACTCGGCCTTCCCGCTAGCGATTGAGCTGCTGCGGCCACCGTAGGTGTTTGTGCAGAAACTCGAACGTGCCGACGCCGTGGATGGTATGCGGGCCATCGAAGAATTCGATCTGGGTGCGCTGGGGATGCGCAGCTCGGCGTAGAGTTGGCGGATCTTGGCGTACTCGTAGGCCACGCGTGTGTCGGGCGCAACGCCGTCGCGGTGGCCGCGCTCGACCATAAAGGGGCGCGGCGCGATCAGCGCGGCTATTTCGGCATAGTTGTAGGTGCTGCCCAGGTCGAACTCGAAGATCTCGTACTCGCCAGTGGTCACGTACGTGTAGGGTGAGTCGGTCGACGCATTCTTCCAAATCCAATCGTTGAAGTCGGCCGAACAGATCGACAGACAATACTGCGGCACCAGCGCCGGCACGCGCATGGCGGTTTTGCCGCCGTACGACAGACCGTAAAAGGCAATCCTCGCAGGATCGACTTGCGGCAGCGTGGCCAGCCAGTTTACCAACTGCTGATGCTGCGGCACGATGATCGAAAACAGGGTCTTGCCCAGCGGATTGGCTTTGCGCTGCAGCGTGCGGAACTTGTCTTGAAAGATGTACGGATTCTGTGGTGCATAGACGATGAACCCGCGCTCGGCCAACCGGCACGCGTATTGGTTGTACGAAGGATTGATCTTCCGTGGGTCGGCCACGTCGGTCGGGCGGCCTTCGAGACCGTGCTGGCAGACGACTACGGGACGGCGCTCGCCTGGCTGTATGCTCTTGGGCAGCAGTAGAATGCCATAGGCGAACACATCGGGAAACACATCGAGCATAATCTCGTGCCCCGTGTAGAGCGGCTCGTCATGGATCTGCCGCGAGCGCGGATTGGGCGGCAGCAGCTCGTCGTCGAAGTGGCCGATCACCTCGTTGTAGAAGTGCTCGCGATACGATTCGGTCGAGGCGGCGAACTTGGCGGGATCGCGCGAGGTGCGATCGTCGGCCGACCAGAATGCGGCGCGGACGTTTTCGGCGCCAGACAGTAACTGCTGCGTGTCGGTATTGATCTGATCGAAGAGGCGCTCTTGCCGGGCGGAGGTTCCCAGATCCTTGCGCGAGCTCTGGTGATTCCGCGAGCGGCGTGAGACGGGCAGTTGCATCGAGCGCTTTCAAGAATTGCTCCGTGGCCGCGGGCGTGAAGCATGGCCCATCGCCGTCGGCACTGGCAACAAGTTGGATGGGGTGCGGTACGTTGAGGCCGGCAATCAACGCGTTGGCCCGATCGACTTCGGCGCGCACTTCGCTCAATGGCGGCGTGACCAATCGGCCCGGCGCGGCGGAGCTACTGCGCCCTTCGCGGGCCGCGGGCGGTCCGGTGACATCCGGGACGCGACATGCCTCGACGATGAGGGCGCGTGGTGTGACAAGACTGGCCAGTTCGGCGTCTCCGAACTGGTCGAGCAGCCCGAACACGTTGCGATAGATGGGTTCCTGCCAGACGTCCTGCCTGCGGCCGAAGTAGCCGCTGGCGAGTGACGCGTCGATTCGCGTATCGAGCGCGGCTGCATGCAGAGCTAACAGCCCACCTTCGCCATAGCCAGCCACTCCGATGGGACGTTTGGCCGTTTCCGCGGAATCCGCGGCGAACCAGTCGACTGCGGCCAGCACCTTTTGCACTTCATAGCCGATGATGTGCCGGCCCAGTTCGAAGGCTGGCCGATATAAGAACTCGCGATGCGGCTGGTTCGTGGCGCGGTACGCCGTTTTGGAGAGCGTGTCGTCCCGATTGATGAGTGCCGGCGCCAGCACGCGACAGCCGCTTTCGGCCAGTCGTCGGGCGAGCTGATGCTCGGGCGCGATGCCGGGCTCCAGTCCGGCGAGTTGTGCGGGGGTCTGGTCCGCGTCGGGAAGGACGACGACATCGGCAATGATCCGCCTGTCGACCGGCGTGGGCTGCAGCAACAGCCCTTCGCCTTGCACTCCGCGCACGACAGGCCAACGTACGGCAAAGGCCTCGAAGTTCTGGCCGTGGCCAATTCGAGCCGGCTGCGACGTGGTGGCAATGAATTCCACCGCGGCCACTCTTTCTCGTTCAGCGACGACTCCCAGGATCTTCGCCAGACGCGCACGGTTCGGCGCCACCGAGGCGTTGTACTTCTCGGCGGACGAAGGGGCGCACTGCCAGTGGCGCGAGCGCTTGGCGACGGACTGGTCCAACTCGCGCAACAGAAAGCGATCGATGCCGGCTACCATCTGTTCGGCTGGATCACCCTGCAGTTGCAAGGGCGCCGTGTTGGGCAGCGACGGAGCGGGGGCTTCGGCGGCATGGGCGTACGCTGCGAAACCGCAGGCGAGGGCGACGGCCGGGAGGATGAGCGAGCGCATGTTGGGGTGCTCTGCAGCTTGGTGCGGTGGGGTTGAGAGGGCCAGGGCACCACCAAGTTTAACACGCCGGCGCGCGCGGCTCTATTGTCGCATAGCCGTCGCCGTGGGTGGAATGACGGAGCTGGAATGACGGGGCGTTGTGCGGGCCATTTGCAAAGAACTATAATCGGCTCTGTCCTCATGCCGGATCGTTGCCGCCTTTGCAGGAGCCATACCGATTACTACTTCTACTTCAACGAACCGGAATCGTCGCGGTTTTCTGGCCACTACATTGGCTGCCGGATTGGTGGCGGCCGCGCCGAGGAGTCTGCTGGCCGACGAGCCAAAGCCTCGCCTGAAGAAGGCCGTGAAGTTCGGCATGATCAAAGTGCCGGATGCTTCGATCGAGGAGAAGTTCAAGCTCCTCAAGTCGCTGGGGTTCCAAGGCGTCGAGTTCGACAGTCCGAGCGACATCAACCGCGAGGAAGCGGCCAGCGCTCAGGCGTCGACCGGCATCAAGATCCACGGCGTTATCGATTCGGTGCACTGGCATACGCGCTTGTCCGATCCCGATACGGCGGTGCGGGCCAAGGGCGTCGAAGCTTTGCGCACGGCGATCGACGACGCCAAGTTCTATGGCGCCGACACCGTGCTGCTCGTGCCGGGCAAGGTTGCCGACCCCCAAAACGAAAACTACGACCAGTGCTACGCGCGCTCGCAGGAAGAAATCCGCAAGGCATTGCCGCAGGCGGACGACGCCAACGTGAAGATCGCCATCGAGGTGGTGTGGAACGATTTCATCACCACGCCCGAGCAGTTGGTGCAGTACGTCGACGATTTTCAGACACCGACGGTAGGCGCGTATTTCGATTGCAGCAACATGCTCAAGTATGGCGTGCCAAGCGCCACGTGGATTCGCAAGCTCGGCAAGCGAATGCTGAAATTCGATTTCAAAGGCTACAACCACGAGAAAAAGAACCCATGGGTGGCGATCGGCGAAGGGGACGAAGACTGGCCCGAGATCCTCAAAGCGCTCGACGAGGTCGGCTATCACGGCTGGGCCACCAGCGAAGTTTCGGGCGGCGGTGAAGAACGTTTGCGCGAAATCGCCGCACGGATGAACAAGGTGCTGGGGTTGTCGTAGAAAAAATCGGTGTCAGGACGCCGCGCTCATCCGCGCCGCCGTGTTCTGGCGGTAGTACTCACTCAGCAGTTCGTACAGCCGTGGGTGCTGATTGCGCAGATCGACGGGATTGTCGAAGAAGCATTCGGTGGCTACGGCGAAGAACTCCGCCTCGTTCTTGGCGCCATAGGGATCGAGCACGGTGTGTCGCCCTTGGTGCGCGTCTTCGATGAGCTGTTGGTACTCGGCGGTCATCACGTCGTGCCAACGCCGCCGCTGCCGGCGATCTTCCAGGGGGGGCGTGCCGTTGGTGCTGCGGTCGAGCATGTCGAGTTGATGGGCAAACTCGTGCCAGACCAGATTGTGGCCGCGTCCGGGATGATGGGCGTCGCGGCGCACTTCAGCCCACGAGAGAATCACCGGCCCGCGATACCAGGCTTCACCCAAGCGGGCTTCCGAGCCCTTGATCGACCAGCCCTCGTACCAGCGTTCTTCGGGCACGGCATATCCGCTGGGATAGACCAGCACGGTTTGCAGATTGCGAAATGGTTCGCCGTCCAGTCCCAGCGTCATCAGGCAGGCGTGCGCGGCGATGGTCACCTTCATTTCGTCGGTGAGTTGCAGGCCGTTGCAGCCCTCCCAGTTGCGTTCCGCGACGAATACGCGCACTTCGTCCTGCAGCCGCGATTGCTCGTCGTGGGTGAGGTGCCGATAGTGGGCAAGGTTGTGCTCGATGTATGGCAACCACGCCTTGGGAATCGGAGTGGCCAGGATCTTCCGCCGATGCCGCGCCCTTAGCCAAGAGAGTATCATCGCTGCAAACCGTCCGTGGGCGAAATCATTTCCCGTGCGACGCGCCGACTGCTATCCGTCGAGCGACCAACCTTGGCGATACTCGCGGCGGATGAACTGATCGGCGTCGGAGGTGTTCGTGGCTCGCAGTTTCTTGGCGTCCCAGTCGAGCTTTTGTCCGTCGGCGCGGTACGAGACGTTGCCCAGCAGCACCGCTTCGGCCAGCGCCACGGAGTAGTCGAAGTTGCAGGTCGTCGGACCACGCGATTTGCACGCTTGGGCAAACTCGGCCCAGTGGCCGATCGAGTTGGGAATCATTTGCGGCGGCGCGGCGGGCTGACTGTCGTCGTCCATGTACAGCTTGTTCGTGCCGTAGTCGGCCACGAGCCGGCCTTTGCTCCCTTCGAACAACACGGCGGAACGCTTGTCGTAAACATCGGCCCCCTCGGGCATCCAAGCGCCGTGATACCAGGTCATGTGTACTGGCGGTTTATCGCCCCGCGCGGGGAACCGATAGTCGACCTGCATGTTGTCGGGCACTTGATTGTCGCCTTCATAGGTCTTCTCGCCCTTGGCAACGATCGAACTCGGGTATCGAAGGTCGAGCGCCGAGAAGGGGAGATCCATGTAGTGGCAACCAAAGTCGCCCAGTGCCCCGCCGCCAAAGTCCCACCAATAGCGCCAGTTGAAGTGAAAGTGCGATACCTGGAACGGCCGCATCGGCGCGGGGCCAATCCACAGGTCGTAGTCGACGTTTTCCGGGGGCGCGCCTTGGGCGACCCGCACGCCGGGACGGACACTGCCACCCAGCCACACGTGCACGCGCGCCACCGGGCCAATCTGACCGGACTGCACGATTTCGACCACGCGGCGATAATTGTCGCCGGCGTGAATCTGCGTTCCCATTTGGGTAACGGCTTTTTGCTTCCCCGCTTCTTCGCGCATTTGGCGCACTTCATGGACCGAGTGGGCCAACGGCTTCTCGCAATACACGTCCAGACCGCGTCGCAAGGCCCAGACGACGGGGATCGCGTGCGTGTGGTCGGGTGTGGAGACGACCACCGCGTCGAGCTGCTTTTCCTTGTCGAGCATCTGGCGAAAGTCGGAATACGTCTTGGCCTTGGGAAACTTTTCCGACGACTTGCCGAGAAACGTGGAATCGATGTCGCACAGGGCGACGATGTTCTCGCTGGTCAGATTGTCGATGTTATGGGCGCCCTTGTTGGCCACGCCGATGCAGCCCAGGTTGAGCTTCTCGTTGGGCCCTTTGGCGGCCAGCGCGGCGCGCGGTCGAAGCGCTGCGCCGGAGCCAACGGCCAAGGTCGTGGTGCCTGCCAAAACGGCTCGTCGCAGAAACTCGCGTCGTTCGAGATGCTCGGACATGGAGGGTAGATCCTCGTGGAGTGCGTGGCGTGGAAGGAGCAGGGGGGGCTGTGTCTCAATTGTGAACCGCCGCACTTCGCGCGTCAACGCAGTTGCGGGGCACCGGTTGCGTGCGACAGGTTGAGATGCGCGGCGAACGCGATCAATAGGCTGGCACCGGCGCGCGATACAAGGGCGTGCGCGGTGTGGCGGGTGGCGATGCGGCGCCGGCACCAGGCGGCCACGCGTTTTGTGCCGCGTCGGGCCAGGGCGTTTGCGTGGTGGCGTAAGGCGGTGCGCCAACCGACGGACCGGCTGGAGGCTGCACGGACGGAGTGTACGACATGTTGCCAACCGGCGAAGTTCCTTGCGGCCAGAGCGCCTGTGCGGGTGGGGACAGCGCGCCGTTGGGAGTCCATGGCGCACCGCTCGCCGGGCGATTGGGCGACCAGGCACCGCCGGGCGCTTGAGCCGTCATCGGCGGCTGAGGCCACATATCGGGACGCTGCCGGCGATCGACTTCGGCCAGATGCGCCAGCAGAATGCGATGCACTTCCAGTACCGTCCGCGGGTGTGAATGCACGGTAGTATGGTCGGCGTCGACGACGATCTCCGAATCGACGTGATCCAAATGCGCGCTGGAGTAGGCGACGACGCCGTCACCTTCTCTCACGACCTTGCCCAGCAGCCCTTTGTCGGGAATGACGCCGATGATCGTATGGCAGTGTACCCAGGGGGCCGGCTGCGTGCGCAGCATGACCGGCAAAAACGGCGAGTCGGGCGCGAGCGAATCGATGCTCGTGTCGACGTCGATGATGCTGGGGTCTTTGAATGCTCCGGGGTTGTCGGTATGCAATTTTTGCCGCGAGCTGATGAACATCTTCGGGAGCTTGATGAGCTTGCTGCTCAACCAGCGCGTGGTCGAGTTGGCGAATTCGCTGCCGCGGAACGGCGTGCTGATCGCGATCACGCGGCGCACCGAGGGGCTGGCGCCAAAGAAGAAAGCGCCGGCCAGTTCCTGGCGCACGTCGTCCGACGCCTTGATGTCTGGAAACGGCTCGGCGCTGACGGTGTGCCAAAACTGATCGGCGCTGTTGATTGTTTGCAGCCGGGCCAGCAGCCCGCCCATGCTGTGCCCCACCAGCACCATTTGATCCAACGCCGGTTGCCGATGGCCCGGATCCAGGATGTCCCGTGCTTCGGCCAAATTCTTTCGCAGATCGGCGGCGCTGTACCAAAACGGCTCTCCGCTGGGGTACAGATAGAACCAGAACTGGAAGCGACTACGGATTTCGGGCGCGCGCGCAAGTCGTTGAACATCGCCATCCACGTGATCGGACTCGACCAGAGGCCATGCACCATGATCACGGGAATCTTGCCGGGTTGGTAGGGCTCGAGCATGTACAGCCCTTGCAGCTTCTCGGTCTTGGCGACATTCAACAGCCCCACGGTCGACGATTCGAGATCTTGCAGGTTCTTCTGGTTGAGCGCATAGGCCAGGGGAGTCGTCAAGTCGCTTTCCAGGGGAATGCGGCGGCTGTCGACGCTGATCTCCGACGTGTTCAGCGGATCGTGCAGTTCCAGATGCGCCACGTGATGGGAGCTGCTGCCCGATTTGTTAGGCAATACGCGCAAGAAGGCGGTGACCGGAAAGCTCATTCCCGGCGGATAGTACTTCTCTTGCGCGCGTCTTGTTGCCGGTGTTTGCGCACGGCGATCATCGGCACGCCCAGACCGTACGAGTGATAATGGTTCTGCAGACCCTGGACTTCGTAGTCGGATACGAAGTGAAAGCTCTTGAATTCGTCGTTCTGCCAGCCTTGGCCGCGCAAGACCACTTCGGCCTCGATCGTCTGGTTGGCGGTGCGGATGGTGTGCGTCGAACCGGGCACGATGCCGCCGCGGCGATTGATGATGCGCAGCGCGCTTTCCAGCGCACTGTTGTACAAGTCGCACGCTCCGCGGAATTCCGGATCGTACGGATTGCGGTACCGGCCGAACCGTTCGTCGAACAAATACTTGTAGCCGTTGACCATCGCGATGCCGTGCAATTCGAGCGCCCGCTGCCGATTGATCGGTTCGGACCGTTTGGCGGCCAGGTACGACAGCTCGGAAAGCGCGTAGAGTTTGTTGGCCGAGGGCTCCTGGCGATTGATTTCCCACAGCTTCGTCAGCAGCGTCGAGGAATGGCGATTGAACTCGTCTTCCAGGTCATACCGTCGCACCAGCAGCATGGTACGCGACGTGGGCTTGGGTCCGGACGGCGAGAGCAATTGCAGCGGACCGGCCAAGGGGTTGTCCGGCACCTCTCGCAAGCGAACCCACTTCTGCTGCGCGCAGCCGCCGGCGAACACGGTCAGTGCGAGCAACAGCGTTGCCCGAACCACGTGGCCGCGTGCCCCATCCATGCGGCCTGGCGCGACGAGAATTGGTCGCATTCTTGAACGATCGTGCTATCGATGACGTAACGACGAAACGCCCCCGCGGTCCCAGCGAAGCGCAGCGTCTGCGCGGGGACCCACCTTGGGGTGGAGAACAATAAATGCATGCAGCCCTAGCGGCAATCCCGCTTTGCCCGAATGGACACCCTTCAGGCAAAATGGGGGCTCCCGCGAACGTTTCGGTCGCGTGCTGCGTCGGAGTAGAATGTGCGGCAATACTGGCAAGCTGGCGCCGGCAGCCGGCTCGGCGCTGCGAATTAGATCCCATTCACCGTTCAACCAACTACTCAGCATGGCCACCGATCACGAAATTGAACTGCGCTGCGACCGCTTGCTGCTGCGGCCTTTTCGCCAGGACGATGCGGAAGCGATCCGCGACGCGGTGCTCGAGTCGATCGACGAATTGCTGCCGTGGCTCCCTTGGTGTCATCGACAGTACACGATCGCCGACACTCGGGCGTTTTTGGACGATCGCGCAAGCGCCTTCGAAAACAATGGCGAGTACGCCTTTGCTATCATCGAACGAGCAACCGATCGGCTGATTGGCGCCTGCGGCGTCAACCAGATCGACACCCTCAACGCGCGGGCGAACCTCGGCTACTGGGTACGCACCGGCGCCATGCGCTGCGGTTATGCCACCGAAGCCACGCGCTGGCTGGCGCGGTGGGCCTTTGAAGCCCTGGACCTGGTGCGAATCGAGATTGTCGCGTCGGCGGGCAACGTGGCTAGTCAGCGCGTGGCGGCAAAGGCGGGCGCCTGTCGCGAAGGGATTGCACGGTGGCGACTCATCGTGCGGGGCGAACTCCACGACGCGGTCGTCTTTTCGCTGCTGGGTGAGGACGTGGGTTGAGTGAGCAGCCATTGGACGGCGCGGGCGAGTTTTGCCGCGCGCCAACTACAGTGGTAGAGGGCTGCAAACTGTTTTTCGCTGGAGAGCGCATCATCGATACCGCAAGCGAAATCCTGGCGATCCATGGCGGGCCAAGAGCTTTCGCCGGAGAATTGCCGCCCTGGCCTCCTGTCGACGAGGACGTGCGCCGCGCGCTCGACGAAGCTGCCCGGGACGGAAGCTGGGGCAGGTATCACGGCCGTCACGGCGAGCGTCTGGCTGCCGAACTCGCGCGAATGCACGACGTGGAACACGTGCTGCCGGTTTGTTCCGGCACGTTTGCGGTCGAACTGGCGCTGCGCGGCCTGGCGATTGGGCACGGCGATGAAGTGCTGCTGGCCGGCTACGACTTTCCGGGCAATTTCCGCGCGATCGAGGCAACGCGAGCGAGGCCCGTGCTGGTGGACGTTGAAGCCGACAGTTGCCTGCTCGACTTGGAACTCCTCGCCGCGGCGATCGGTCCCCGCACCCGGGCCATGATCGTGTCGCACTTGCACGGGGCGCTGGTGGATATGCCGCGCGTGATGCAGTTGGCGCGAGAACATCAACTGGCGGTCGTGGAAGACGCGTGCCAGACCCCAGGCGCCACGATCGCCGGTCGCGCGGCGGGCTCGTGGGGCGACGTCGGCGTGCTGAGCTTTGGCGGCAGCAAACTCCTGTCGGCCGGGCGCGGCGGCGCGGTGCTCACCTCCGGCGCTCGGATTCACCAACGGTGCAAGATCCATTGCCAGCGCGGCAACGACGCCTTTCCCTTAAGCGAGCTGCAGGCGGCGGTGCTCGTGCCGCAACTTGCCAAGTTGGCCGAGCGCAACCAACGACGCGCCGCCAGCGTGCTGCAACTGCGAGCGGAGACGGCCGGGTTGGCGGCGCTTCGTCACTTGGCCAATCGCACGAAACATGCCGCGCCGAGCTTTTACAAGGTCGCCTGGCAGTATGAACCGGCCGCGGCGGGCAACACGCCGATCGACGAATTCGTCGCCGCCCTGGCTGCCGAAGGAGCGCCGCTCGACCGGGGTTTTCGCGGGTTTGCGGGCCGTGGACAAAAACGCTGCCGCAAGGCAGGCCCACTCGATCAAAGCCGACGCGCTGCGGAAACGACCATTCTTCTGCACCACCCGATCTTGCTCGAATCGGGCGAACGGATCCGTGCGCTGGCGCGGGCGATCGCCAAAGTTGCCAATGCGTTTGCCATCTCCGGAGGATGAAGCAGTTGCCCACGGCATCGCACGTAGTCGGCGAACGTGCTATTCTGCGGAGCAACATCGGCCACTCGGCAATTCCATGAAATTACTGCTAACCAACGACGACGGCATCGAGGCGCGGGGGCTGGTGGCGCTGTCGCGCGCCGTGGCGCCATTGGGAACAAGCGTCGTCGTGGCGCCGGACCGGCATCTTTCCGGCTGCAGCCATCAGGCCACGACCGCGCGCCCGTTGGACCTCAAGCAATTGGCCAACGGCTGGTATACCGTCGATGGTTCGCCGGTCGACTGTGCCCGCTTGGGTCTCGTTCGCGTGGCGCCCGACGCCGAGTGGGTACTTTCGGGCGTGAATGAAGGTGGGAATATGGGCGCCGATGTTTTCCTCTCGGGCACGGTGGCCGCCGCGCGCGAAGCATGCCTGTTGGGCAAGCCGGCCATCGCCATCAGCCAGTACGTTCGCCGACGTCCGATCGATTGGGAACAAACAGCCGATTGGGCGCGTCGCGTGATCGAAGCGCTGCTCGGGGAACCTCCCGCGCCGGGCAGCTTCTGGAACGTGAACCTGCCCCAGCCTGAGATGGGCGATACACAAATGCCCCCCCTCGTGCATTGTCCGGTCGACCCGCACCCGCTGCCAGTGGCGTACGAGTTGCTCGACGGAAAGCTGCACTATCGCGGTCGCTACCAGGACCGCGTGCGTCTCGCCGAGCACGATGTGGCCGTTTGCTTCGCCGGGCAAATTGCCGTTAGCCAAATCGGCCTGCATGCCGCGGGGCGGCGTGCGACGGCAACATAGCCCGTTGCGGCCCGTCAGCGCGGATGGACGGGCCACATTTCGGTGCTGGGGACGGCAACGTGGTGCGAGCGCGGCACGCCTGCTTCGGCATCTTCAAATCGAGGCAACTCGCCGCGAACGATTCGCACCGTTTCCGGCGCTTCAATTCCGAACGTGACACGTTGCCCATGAATCCTCTTGACCACAACGATAATCCCATCGCCAATCACCACTTTCTCACCAATCTTGCGACTGAGAACGAGCATGTTGAACCCTTTGCTAGCCTTCCCTGAATAATTGCACTCGCGATTCGGTCCGCTGCCACCGCGCCTGGGATGGCGAGTCCTGCGGACATTTCGTTCGCTTGGTAATGCAAGGCTGATGCCGTTGCCCGCACATTCGCAATTGGAACCGGTGCGTGAGTCGCTCAACATTCGTCACTGAAAGCATTTACAGCAATTCTTCCGGAGTCGTTTTTCGACCGGGCCGAAGCCAAGGGACCGCAACGGCTGTCTCGATTTGAGATTCCAGTCTTGAATTGAGACTCCAACAGCGGGACACAAGCGTTGGCGGAACTTTCGAAGGTCGGCTGCCCAGCGCTGTACTTCGAGCCACGGCATGCTCGTGGGGTAGGTCAGTTAGGCGGCGGGCTGGCAGATGGCGTTTGGGTCTGACGCATCGGGACGGGGAACAATCCCATTTTGCTTCGCCATCCATGCGGAATTAGGGCAACCTTGACGGCGTTGAAACAGCTTTTTGAGCGGTGGCGCACGCCGACCCGTGTAGTTGCACGTCTTGCCCTCGTAACTATACTGGCCACATGGAACAGAAAGCACGAGTGCAGCTACACGAGAGTTGTCTGGTGCCCTATCGAGAGACCGAACGGGGCATCGAATTTTGCCTGGTCAGCAAGGCCTCGGCGAACCGCTGGGAGTTTCCCAACGCGCAAACCGATGGCCAAACGGCTCAGCACGACTTATTGTTGGATCAGGCCGCGGACGGGGCCGGACTGCGCGGCCAGTTGGAGGCGGAAGGACCGTTCGACGCCTTCGTTGCCAGTCGTGGCAACGAGTCGCGCAGCGTGTCGGCCTATTTGATGCGGGTGACACGCAGCGAGGACGTGTGGCCGAAACAGGACAGCCAGCGCCGCCTGTGGTGTCTGCCGGAAGAGGCGCGAGCCCGACTACGCCGCAAACCGCTGCGGCGGTTTATCGATATCGCCTTGCGGATGGTCGACGCCTCGCGCGATCGAAACGCCGGCGACCAGCGCGATTCGGCGCCGAGGCCGCGCTAGCTGCGGCCCTGCGACTGCTCTAGAATGTCGCCCCGAGGGAAACCGCCGGGAATCGCGGCTGGGGAAACGTCGTGATGCGACACGCGATAGGGCTTCTGGTCATGGCGGCGCTCGCGCCAGCAGTCGCCTGGTGCGAGGAACCGGCGGTCAAGGCGCCTGCCGACGATGCGGCGGCGTATGCCGCGCGCACTGCGCAGTTCGCGGCGGCCGGCGATCACCAACAGACCATCGACGCTTGCGATCACTGGCTCAAGCTCGATCCGAGCCAGGCCGAGGCTTATGACTTGCGCGGTAGCCAGCACTTCATGCTGGGCCACGTCGACGAATCGATCGCCGATTTCGATCGCTACTTGGAACTGCGCCCCGATCAGGAACCGTGGCACTGGAAGCGCGGGATTTCGTATTACTATGCCGGCCGCTTTGACGAGGGACGCCGTCAGTTCGAGGGCTATCAAACGGTCGACGACAGCGACGTCGAGAACGCCGTGTGGCGATATCTTTGCATGGCCCGCGACCAGGGCGTGGCCGCGGCGCGCGACGGGCTGCTCAAGATCAAACAGGACCGCCGCGTGCCGATGATGGACATCTATGCCCTGTATGCCGCAAAGGCGGAGCCGGACGACGTGTTGCAGGCCGCTCGCTCCGGTTCGCCGTCGCCGGAAGAGCTCAACACGCGGTTGTTTTACGCGCACCTTTACCTGGGCCTGTACTACGAAGTGGCCGGTGACGCGGCGCAGGCGCGCGAGCATCTCGTCGAGGCCGCCGAAAAGCACAAGATCGGGCACTACATGTGGAACGTGGCCGACGTGCACGTGCAGCGATTGAAGGCCGCACCCGCGCTATAGCCCGTGCCCTCTGCTTCGGAATCGAGCGCGGCTCTAGTTGGCCGCCGAGCCGGACGCCGGGCTTTGCACGCGAATCACTCGCTGGGCGGCGAGCGAGTCGCCGTTGACGTCGGTAGCTCGAATTTTCAGTAGCAGTGTCCCTTTGGCGCTGGTGGCCGGCAGTCTGCCTTTCCAGAGGTGCGTCGATTCCTTCGGCTTGGACATTTGCCGCCAATTGGGCGCCTTGGCCAGCACGGCCTCTTCCTTGGCGTAAGTCTCGGCATAGCTCGGATCGATCTCGCGCGCGTGTTGCATCGCGGTCCAACCGCCGTCGCCCAGCGCCATTTCCACTTTCGAGTGCTCCGAGCCGTTGAACACGTTCACATAGACGGTCGTCTCACCGAGCTTGTCGGCCGCCACGGATTCCGGCGCGTGAATTTGCATCTGATAGTCGGCCGAACGCCCGGCGGCTTTGAAATCGAGCCGGTAGTCGGTGCCGTCGAAGCTGATGATCGAATAGCCGTTGGGAGCGCCGTCGGCCATGGTTGCATGCGGAATGCCGCGTTCGTCGGGGCGCCTGTCCACCAGCTACCGCAGACCGTGACGTTGATGATGTGGTGGTGCGGCTTGGGACCCAGCCAGCCGTCTTCGCGCTTGATGTAGCGATGCTCGTGGTGGTGCGTGTGACCGGAAATCGAGATGCAAAACGGCCGCTGTTCGATCAGCCGATACAACTCCTCGCGATCGTGAACGCCGACAATGGGAATGTGCATCACCAGCACGACCATTTGATCCGCGGGAATCAGGGCCAGGTCATTGCGCACGAATTCGATCTGCTCTTTGCCCAAGCCGCCGCGGTATTCGCCTTTGCCGTCGTCGGTGGGGAAGTACCACTCGATGTCATCCAGCACGATGAAATGCACCTGGCCATAGTCGAACGAGTAGTAGGCCGGACCGTACACGCGCTCGAACGTCTCGTCGCTATGGCGGTCGTGCCGGGCGTCGACGTTGATATCGTGGTTGCCGATCACGTTGTACCAGGGGATGCCAATCAGCGCGATCGTTCGGTTGAGCGAATCGAACGTGGTGAGGTCATTGAACGCGATGTCGCCCAGCGTCACGCCGAACGAGGCGTCGGCGCCGATCAGCTCTTCGACGACGTCGTGTCCGACGAATTCGACTTCCTTTTGATCCCGCGGCTGCGGATCGCCGAACAATACGGCGCGAAACTGCTCGGGCTCGTCCTGCGGATAGAGTGGAAAGTCGATCGAGTCGGGCAGCGGGCCCGTCGGCTCGACGCCGGCAAAATGCGATTTGGGCGAACCGTGCGGTTTGTGGATGTAGTAGAACCGCGGCAGCTTGTCATCCGATAGCGGCGTTCGATAGTCGCGCGGCTTGATGACAAAGATGATGTCGTCATCATCCACCGGCAGCTCGTAACGGCCTTGATCGTCGGTGGTCGCGATCCGCAGGCCGTTGGAAACCCGGACGCCCGGCAGCGGCTTTTCACCTGCGTCGAATTTCTGATTTCCGTTGTCGTCGACGAACACGACGCCGGTGGCCTTGGTTTCCGCGTCGTCGGCCACCACAAGCCAGCCGGCTGGCAGCAGACCACAACCCAGCAGGATGGCAAACAACAGGCGGCGGGACGCGGTGCTCATGGCGGAATCTCCGACGGGCGGGTGAGTGTTGGCCGGCGTGAGCGTCTATTCTGGTCGGCGGCCGCGGCCGTGTCCACCGCCGGCGTACTAACGCAATCCTTGCAAGCCGCGGCGAACTCTGGAGAATGTGCGAGTCATGGCGTCCCCTTGCCGCCGACGACCACCATCTTGGCAGTTCCCTCAGGAGATGAGCACGGTGACCGACAAATACCAGACCGATCCACAGGCCGTCCGCGCACGACAGAAACGCGTGCAGAAGGTGATGCAGGACTCGCGGCTCGACGCGATCATCGTGACCCAGCAGGCGCACGTGCAGTATCTGTTTGGGCCCAAGCTCGCCTGGACGTTCTCGCCGGTCGGATTGTTGTGGGCGGATGGTCGCTCGCTGCTGGTGACGCCCTCCGGGCCGAACGAGCCGGTGGCTGCCGACAAACTGCTGACCTACGAGGCGCAATCGTTCAGCACGTTGCGGAACGACCAGCGGGAGAAGTCGACGCGGATATTGCTCGACGCCTTGGCCGGCCAAGCGTTGCCGCGACGGATCGGCGTGGAGTTCAGCTCCTGTGGGCCGGAGATTACTTCGCGTCTGGAGGCGAAGTGGTTCGACGTCGAGCCGCAACTCCATGCGCTGCGCCGCCGTAAAGACCCGGACGAGCTGGCGCGAATCCGCAAGGCCATTGCCGGCACCGGGGCGATGCACCGTCGGGCGCGCCAGATTATCGAGCCGGGCGTCAACGAACTGTTCGTATTCAACGAGCTGCAAGCCGCGGCCGTGAACGAATATGGCGAGATGCTGACCGGCGCCGGCAATGACTACGCCTGCGGCGAGCGCGGCGGGCCGCCGCGCGACCGCAAGATTGAAGCCGGCGAATTGTACATCCTCGATCTTGGACCCGCGTTTCGCGGTTACTTTGCCGACAACACGCGAGTGACCGCCGTGGGCGGCAAACCGACCGACGAACAATTGCAAGCCTGGCAACATATCCTGCCGGTGTTCGACCTGGTCGAGCGCACCGTCAAGCCGGGCAAGAACTGCCGTGAATTGTTCAACGGGGCCTACCAGATGCTCAACGCCGCCGGACCGTGGGAGTTCGAGCATCACCTGGGCCACGGCATCGGACTGTTTCCGCACGAAGCGCCGCACTTGAATCCCAAATGGGACGACACGTTTCAGGAAGGGGAAGTCTTCGCCGTTGAGCCGGGACTCTACGGAGGCAACCTGCACGCCGGCATTCGCTTGGAAAACAACTACCTGGTGACCGAAACCGGAGTCGAGCTGTTGACGCCGTTTCCGCTGGAGTTGTAATTCGCGGACGCGCGGGTTCAGTCCCGAGGGTTGTGCGCCGCCGTATGGCGATGCAGTTGTCCGGGCAGATCGGTCAACAAGGTGTTGCGACTGGTTGGCTCGGTGATGTGGTTCCCAAAGGCTTGGGTTGCCGTGCCGTGGTGGGCCGTCCAGTCGGCGGTCGCGCGCTCGAGTTGACGGAGTTGGGCGTCGACCTTTTCGAGCTGGAGAACGGCCTGACGACTGCTCTGCCAGATGCGCTCCAGTTGCAGCACCAGGCCCATGAACAACCCAATTTGCCCGGCAATCGCGATGGGCACGCCGAGGCTCCACAGTTCTGGCCGTTCTTCGATCCAGGAGCCGATGAGCAGACAGGTGCCACAAGTGAACGCCATCAACCCGAGCCCAAGCAGGCACCAACCTAGGCGCGACGAGCGGCGCACGCGTGGCTGCGTGTGAGGACCGCCTACTGCCTGCGGACCATCGATACGCCGCACAGTAGAGGGTTGGGATGGCGCGCTGGGACGTTCGTGCTCCAGCGCAGGCTGGGGTACGTAAGATCGCGGCGGATCCAGTCGGCGCCACGTGCCGATACGCGCCTGTACGCGGCGGACGTGCTGATCCAACTCCCAATCGGCAAAATCGCGCGTCGCACCGGCAACGCCCAGGTCGATGCCGCAATCGGCCGCTTGCGCTAATTTGCCCGATGGCGTGTCAGCGGGGCCGCCAGCGGCCAGTAGGCGGCCGCAACGCGCGCAGCTCAATTCGCTGCTCGTTGCCGAGCGCCTGCGGGCACGTGTTGCAGGCACCATTTACACCACATCCGACCCCCGCATGCTGAGGTGTGCTAGCGCGCAACGCCACCCGATGATCGCGCATAGTCCTGACATCGGCGCGGCGCAGTGGCAAACTGTATCGAATCCGCAAGAGTTTCCGGCTGCGGTGACTCTAGCGGCGGAAGCAGGATGTCGTGGCAAGAGCTGCTAGCTGTCGTGCTACTTCGCCGCCGGGGCCGCTTGTTCGGCAGCGCCCTCGGCAGACGCGGAATCAGCCGGCGGCTCATACCATTCGCCGCGCAGCCAATCGACGATCAGGCCCAATTGCTTGTGGCTGAGCGTGTTTTGCGCCGCATCGCCGTCATGCTCGGCGAAGGCCGGCATGCGGTCGTTGTTGTCGCCGTAGAAGCGTTCGTGGTTGGGATCGCTGATCATGCCCAACAGCCATTCGCGCGAGCCGTAGCCGGTCAGGTCGGGGCGCTGCCAAGCTCGCCGACATCGCCGAACCTGTGGCAACTGGCGCAGTTTTCTTCGTTGGCGATCACTTTGCGGCCGGCCTCGATCGCCGCGGCGTCTTTCTTGTCGGCTTCCGACTGGCTGGCAAGGTGCGCTTCGGCCGACAAGGCGAGCACGGTGTCGCGCACGTCGTCGGGCTCCCATTCCACAAGCGTGTCGGTGACGAAGTAGGCCATGTCGCCTTCGTTGTGGGACGTGTTGCCGAAATACTCCGGCCCGGCAATCTTCTTGGGATCGAGCAAGCCGGCGATCCATTCGCGACTGGCAAAGCCATACAAGTTGGGCGCCGTGGTATTGTCGTCGCCGGCGACATCGGCGCCCGGCGCATGGTGAGCATGGCAACTGGCGCAATAGCGAGCAAACAGTTTGGGGCCTTGCATCTTGGCGTCCGAGCGCAACAGCGACACGGCGCCCGCTTTGGGGATGCCCGAGGGAGCGGAAGCCAGTTCGACGACGCGCTTTGCATCGTGCTCGGCGGCGGCCACCGCTGCCAGATACTCCTGCGACTTGCGGTACTTTTCGTATTCCTTGCGTTGGTTTCGAAATGCGCGGATCTTGCTTTGGTCGTCGTCGAAGTGCGCGGATATCTTCTTCTCGTCGTTGCCGACTTGAGCCAGCACCTTTTGCACTTCGGCAAAGGCTTCGCCGTCGGTCCAGCGAGCGCGATAGTCTTCTTGCAGCGCGGCCGCGGTGAGCGCGCCGGCGCCGGCCAGCAGAATGAGCGTGAACGCGACGTTGAAGACGTGCCCCGTCTTCCAGCGGCCCAAAAGCGGCATCAAGAACATCACGCCCAGCACCAGCGTTGGCACGCCGATGGCGCCGATCAACTCGCCGGTTTCTCCCCAGCCTTCGAACAGCTTGAGAAACTGAAACAAGAACAAGAAGTACCACTCGGGCCGAGCCGCGGAGTATTGATTCGAGGGATCGGCCGGCGCGCCAAGCTCGGCGCCGAGCGAACCCCATTCCAGCGACCCACCGCCCTCGGAAGTCGCGAGAAGTGGCTTCACGACGAGCACCAACACGACGATCAACACGGCCAGCGACGCCACGGAGTCTTTCAACACCTGGTCGGGCCAGAAGGTCGTCTCGGGCTTTTTGAATGGCTCCTTGGCGCACAGGCCATGCCGGCGGAACAGCGCGATATGAAGCGTGAGGAAGAAGACCAACAGCGCCGGCAGAATGCCGGCATGCAGCGCGAAGAAGCGCGTCAGCGTGTGATGGCCGTAGTCGGCGCCGCCGACGACAATTTGCTGCATCTCGGGCCCGATGAGCGGCACGATGCTGAGCAAATTGGTTGCGACGCGCGTGGCCCAATAGCCCTTCTGGTCCCAAGGCAGCAGGTAGCCGGTGAGCGACAAGCCCAGCACGATCAGCATCAGCACCAGGCCGAGCCAGAAATTGACTTCGCGCGGCGCGCGATACGCGCCGTCGATGACCACCTGCATCAGGTGCAGCGCCAGCAACACCACCATTGCCTGGGAGAAGAAGTGGTGCATCCCGCGCAGCAGCCAGCCGCCGGGCATTTCGTACTGAATGAAGAACACGCTTTCCCAGGCGGTCTGCGCGCTGGGGCTGTAGTTCATCCACAGAAACACGCCGGTAATCACTTGCGAGACGAACGCGAACGTGAGCGTGCTGCCCCAGACGTATCGCCACCGCGCGCCGCCGGGAATGCGCTGGTAGAGCGACTTCGTGCATCAGGGCGCGACAACCGGTGCGATGGTCCAACCAATCCAGAAAGGTCTTCATCCTTTGACCACTTTTTCGGCTCGGCCGCTGTAAAAGTCCTCGAACTTGACCAGCACCTCGTCGCCATCGACCTTGCATTCGAGCGAGTCCATCGGCCGGGGGCTGGGGCTCGGCTCGATGATGGCGCCATCGAGCGCAAACTGGCTGTTGTGGCAGGGACACTTGAACGTGTCGCTGTGCGCGTCGTAGCTGACGAAGCAGCCGGCGTGCGGGCAGGTGGCCGTCAGGCATTCGATCCGCGTTTCGCCCGGTTTGCGGCGCAGATAGACCGCGCCGATCGGTTCCGTCGATCGATTCCAGGCGTCAATGCGCTGGGCAACCACCGGAAATTCACGCGGCACGCCGTCGTCGGGCACCGTTCCTAACGGCGCGACCGGGAGCAGTTTGCCCAGCGCGGTCGTGCGGCGCAGCGGATCGAAGAATACGACCAGGCCGCTGGCCAGCGGCACCAGAAACGCCAGTCCGCCGCAAACAATCGCCAGGGCCTGCGCGACGAAGCCGCGGCGGTCGGTCGACGAATTGGCCGGCGCGTCGCCGGCCGCGGGGGGCGAAGATTGTGCCATGACGCTTGGCTCCCGGGGATCCGAAACGGGCAGTCGTGTGTGTGTCACGCGGATGCCGGGATCCAGGGGCAGGTCCGGCATTCCAAGAGGCGGGTCGTAGCTTGGGCGTGGTGCTGTGGCGTGGTATGCCCCCGTGGCGCGATCGCGCGAACGCGACCACAAGCGCGATTATCACATCCACTTTCGCACCGCGTCAAGCACGAGCGCTTCTGCCTCGGGCCAGGACGCATTGGTGAACCCGCCCGCGGCGGCCTTGTGTCCGCCGCCGTCGAATTGCTGGGCCAGCTTGCTGCAATCGCGCGCAACGACTCGGCTGCGAAAACTGATCTTGAAGCCGCCGGTTTGTTGTTCGACCAGGATGAACGCCGCTTCGGTGCCCGCGATGGCCAACGTCATGTTGATCACGTCCTCGGTGTCGGAAGGCAGCGCGCCGGTTGCGGAAAAATCCTCCGCCAGCGCCGCCGTGTAGGCCAGCCGGCCGTCGAGATCGGTCTTGGTGCGCGCCAGGATGCGGCCGCGCAACGTCAACCGCGCGAGCGAATCCTGCTCATAGAGATCCGCATAGATCTCGCTGGGAACGGCGCCCGCGTCGACCAGGTTCGCGCCGGCGCGAAATGTCGCTCCGGTCGTCGAGTTGAAGCGAAACCAGCCGGTGTCGGTGGATATCGCGGCGAATAACGGGCGAGCGATTTCGGGCGTGATACGCACACCCAAGTGGTGCGCCGCGTCGAGCACCAGGCGGCCGGTGGCTTCGGCCTGCGGATCTTTGAACAGTTCGGCATTTAGATCGTCTTCGCCCACGTGATGATCGAGAATGGCTTTGTGCGCTTTGCTGGCGCGGATCACCTCGCCCATGGTGCCCAGTTGAGCCCAGGCGCTGGTATCGAGCACCAGCAGCACCTCGCAGGTTTCCAATTCGTGGGGCTCGACGTCGACGCCGAGCGCGCGGAGCTTTTTGTCCGGATCGATGAACGCCAGGTTGGGCGGCGTTTGCTGGGCATTGACGATCAACACGTCCTTACCGAGCGCTGCGAGCACGCCGGCCATGCCCAGCTCACTTCCCAAGGCATCGCAGTCCGGGCGAATGTGGCTGGTCAGCAGAAATCGATCGTGCGAGCGGACCAGTTCGGTAAAGCGATTCCAAGCGATCGGCATGGGCGGCGTTCACTGACGGGGTTGGGTGGATGGGGAAGCTATTCGGTTGTGTTGAATTCGTCGAACGCGCAACGCGCGGCCGCGACGTCCGCGTGCAATTGCCGCGTTACGCGCCTCGATGCCGGCAAACTGTTGCACGCCGCGCAGACGGGTGAGAAAGTCGATCTCCAGCGGCTGGCCATATAAAGGCGAACCATCCCAGCCGAGCAAGTGGGCTTCAACCTTCATTTCGGCGCCGCCGAACGTGGGATTGGGACCAATGTTGATCGCCGCCGGCCAGACTTCATTGTTCACGAAACCGCGTCCGGCGTAAACGCCAACTGCGGGCACCAGCGTGTCGATGGCGTGGATATTCGCGGTGCCGAAGCCGATTTTCGCGCCCGGCCGGCCCCGTGTACGACCATGCCGCGAATGCGATAGGGCTCGGTGAGCAGGCGGCGAGCTTGATCGAGGTCGCCCTCGGCGATCAGTTTGCGCACGCGCGAGCTGGAGACGATCTGCCCGCCCTCGACCAGCGGTTCGACCACGTCGAGCTGGATGCCCGCCGAACCGGCCAGTCGCCGCAGCACTTCGATGGTGCCGGCCCGGCCGCGGCCGAAATAGAAGTTGGGCCCCTCGACGATCGCGCGAGCGTCCAATGCATCGCGCACGATGCGTTGGAAGAAGGCGTCGGCCGAAAGATGCAGCAACTCTTCGTCGGTGGGATAGGCAAGCACGGCGTCGACGCCCAGCGCGGCCAGCAATTCGGCTTTGCGATTGGTCCAGGTGAGCGGCGGCGGGGCTTCGTGCGGACGCAGGATGCGGACCGGATGCGGATCGAACGTGAAGATGACCGCGGGACCTTGCACGGCGCGGGCTTTCTCCAGCAGCCGGGCCACGATGCGCGCATGGCCGCGGTGCACCCCGTCGAAGTTGCCAATTGCCACGGCGCCGCCGCGAAGTTCGTTGGGCAGATCCGCGACTTGCCGCAGTAGTTTCACAAGAATCGACGCGTCGGCGCCCCGCAAGCCGAAAAGGACTCAATCGCACGATTATGGGGCCAGCACGCGCCGCGGGTCAATCGGCGTTTGTCGCAGCCGGCCGCGTGCGCGGGTAGAATCACTCGGTATGAGCGAAGCAACCGGCACAACGGTGAAGCGTCGCTGGTGGCGGTACAGCCTGCGCACCATGCTGCTGGTGTTCACCGCCTTGGCGCTGTGGCTGGGCGTGCAGGCGGATCGGGCCATCAAGCAACGGCGTGCGCGGGAGGTGGTCCAGCGGCTGGGCGGCAGCGTCAACTATCGCCATCAACGGAAGGGCGAGAACGGGTACGATCGCAAAGCCGAGCACTGGTCGCCCGAGTGGCTGCGCCGGCTGATCGGGGAAGACTTCCTGTTGGTCGTGGAGCAAATCTTCATCTTCCACAACGACCCGGAGACCGAACCCATTGCGGACGAAGATGTCGCAAGGCTTGGTGCGGTCTCGTCGTTGCGGACTCTGGGATTTCGCGATTATTCGCTCACCGACGATAACTTTGCCGAATTGTCCGGACTGGCAAAGCTCGAGATGTTTGAGTGCAACAGTCCGCTCATTACGGATGAAGGCGTACTGCATCTCGTTGATCTGCGGCGATTGAAATACGTTGGCCTGGGAGGCGATCAGATTACGAACGAAGGGCCGGCCTATCTGTGTTCAATTCCAAACTTGAAGATTATCGCTTTGAACGACGCTCTGATTACGGATGCAGGCCTGGAGGCGCTTCGACCATTGAAAAACTTGCGTCAAGTGAGTTTCCGAGATACCCACATTACCGATCGCGGGTTGGAGACGCTGGCCACGATGCCGTACTTGTACGCTTTCGTGCTCAATGGCACTCAAGTGACAGACGAAGGGCTGGCGCACTTGCAGTCGATGGACGGAGTCCAGGCGCTATTGCTGGACGACACCGAAGTTACGGGGACCGGGCTTGCCGGCCTGAGCGAAGTGACCCGCTTGACCCTGAATCGATCGGAGATGACCGACGAAGGAATGCGACACATCAGCCAAATGCACAAGCTGAAATACCTCGAACTTGATGATACGCACGTGACGGATGCCGGCGTGGCGGAGATTGCGGCGCTCGACAAGCTCGAAATATTTCGGCTGGAAGGCACCGACGTGACCGACGCGGTCTTCGAACATCTCAAGGCGCTGAAGCTGCGGAAGCTGTATCTCGAAGGGACGAAAGTGACCGAGCCCGCCGCCAGTGCGTTTCGCACCGCGACGGGCGCCCGCGTGTATACCGATGCAAAACGAGCCCCGGGCAGCAAACGGGTGCCAACGAACCAGGGCGCGGGCTGATAGAATGACGGTTGCCATGAGCCAAACTGCAAACAACCCGAAACCTCGGCGTTGGCTGCGCTACAGTCTGCGCACGCTGCTGGTGGCCTTCACGCTGCTGGCGCTCTGGCTGGGCGTGCAGACCGATCGGGCCATCAAGCAGCGGCGGGCGGTGCAGATCGTCGAGCGGCTGGGCGGCGCGGTGTTTTACCACCACCAGTTAACGGACGATCCACGGCGGCAGTTCGATTGGAAGCTCGAGCCGTGGGCGCCGCAGTGGTTGATGAACATTTTTGGCGACGATTACTTCGTCCGCGCCTACGAGATTTACGTCAACCCCGCCAAGCCTTCGGAGGTGGAGATCTCCGACGAAGAATTCGCGGCGCTGTGCGACGTCACGTCGCTGCGATCGCTGTGCGTGTGGCGCATGCCCGTTTCGGACGAAGCCTTTGCGCACGTGGAGAACCTGCCGTATCTGAAAACATTGCGGCTCGACAGCCGGGTACTCTCCGACGAAGGGTTGCAGCATGTTGCGGGCCTGCGGCGTCTGGAGAATCTGTGGCTGACGGCTTCGCCGGCGGGCCCCCCAATTCTCAAGGAGACCTCTCGTATCGGCGACCGGGGGCTGGCATATCTGGCAGGGATGTCGCAATTGAAATCGCTCGACCTGGGCGGCGCGCGGATTACCGACAAGGGACTCGAGCAATTGGCGCAACATGCCTATCTCGAGGAATTGATTCTCAACAATACGCTGGTGACCGACGCAGGCATGGCGGCGCTAGCGAAATTGCCTCGCTTGAGAATCGTCTCACTGGCGTCCACCGGGGTCACGGACGAGGGACTGAAGACGCTGGCCGGCAACTTGTCGCTCGAGTGTCTGGTTTTGACAGATACGAGCATCACCGACGAGGGCGTGGCTGCACTGCGTGACCTTCCGAAGCTGAATCACCTGCGACTGCAAGACACGCCGATCTCCGGTGCCGGCCTGATGGGGTTTACTCGGCTCGAGTATTTGTTCCTTAACGGAACCCATGTCACCGACGATGAGATGAAACACATCGGACAGTTGGAAAAGTTGCAACTACTCAACCTGGAAGGCACGCAGGTAACGGACAAAGGCCTGAATGAAATTCAAACATGCAGACAACTCTACGGCCTGGGACTCAATCGCACGGATATCACCGATGCGGGGGTCGCGAAGCTGGTCGGCCTGCCAAAAATCTGGGATCTGGGACTGGAGCATACGCGTGTCACGGATGCGGGGCTCTCGCAACTGCGAGCATTGCCGCTGGTAGCTCTTTATCTGGAAGGCACGCAGGTGACCGAGGCGGGCGCCGACAAGATTCGGCAAGCGAGGGGGGGCCTGTAATTCTTTTTGTGTCAGGCGAGCAGGGAACGTCATTTGCTTGCTATGCCGGGCATGCGGCCCTCGTAGAGGATGGCGAAGTGGTTGAGGGCCGCTTTCCAATGATGGATTGGCATGGTCCACTTTTTCGAGGCTTCGTGAATCGCCATGTAGACAATCTTCAAGGCGGACTCCTCGTTGGGATAAATCTTGCGGTTTCGCGTGAACTTGCGAATCACGCTGTTGACGGATTCGATCGCGTTGGTGGTGTAGATCGCTCGACGGATCGGCGCGGGGAAGTCAAACAGCGTGACGATGTCGGTCCATTTAGCGCGCCACATCTTCGTGATGGTCGGATACTTTGCGTCCCAGGCTTGAGCAAAAGCGTCGAGAGCGGACTCGGCTTCGAGAAGGGTCGCGGCCTGGTAGATTCTCTTCAGGTCGGCAATCACCGCCTTGCTGTCCTGGGTGCTCACGTAACGAAGCGCCGCGCGCACCAGATGCACGATGCACAGCTGCACCTGGGTTTGAGGATAGGCCGCGTGAATCGCTTCGGCAAAACCCGAGAGGCCGTCGATGCAGGCCACGAAGATATCGACGAGGCCGCGGTTCTTCAGATCGGTCAGGCAAGCGAGCCAGAACTTGGCCCCTTCGCTCTGGCCGAGCCACAGTCCCAGCAACTCCTTGTGTCCTTCAAGATTCACGCCCAAAGCCACGTAAATCGTGTGCTGCGAGACGCGACCATTCGCGCCGCGCACGTGCACGACGATGCCGTCGAAGTACACGATCGGCCACAGCGCGTCGAGCGGCCGCGTGCGCCAAGCAGTCACTTCGGCGTCGAGGTCGGTGGTGATCTCCGAGATCAGCGTGGCCGAGACTTCCACGTCGTACAGTTCGCGGACGATCTCTTGAATGTCACGCGTGGTCATTCCCTTGGCATACAACGCGAGGATCTTTTCGTCGAAGCCCGGCACGCGTCGCTGGTGCTTGCCGATCAATTGCGGCTCGAAAGTCCCGTCACGATCGCGGGGCGTGGCGATGGTCAGCTCGCCCACGTCGCCTTGCACCGTTTTTTGCGAACGCCCATTGCGACGGTTGGGCTTGGATCGCTTGGCCAAGCTCGCCAGCGGCGGCTCGGCCCCGTTCGACGGCACCGCCCGCGGTTCGCCGCCAGGGGACACCGCCTTGCGCCCCAAATGAACATCCATCTCGCTGTCGAGCATCCGCTCCAACGCCGACTTCATCATCAGTCGCATCAAACCATTGAGGTCCTCGGCCGTCCTGGCCTGACCCGCAATCTCGCTTGCTAGCTGCTCCGCCCGCGTGCGTAAAGAATCATCCATGTGTCAATCTCCTCATCAGGAAAGGGTGACAAAAACTACCCATTCCTGCTAGCTGACACAAGATTCCTTACAGGCCCGGTGTCGGGGCCAAGGTTTACACGGACGCTTTGCCCAACGCAAATCCTCAGTAGTCTGCGATGCGGTGGGCTGATGCGACGGGCGTTCAGCGCTCAGCATGCGAAATCGCTCACGGCCTCGCCGAACTGCGGCCGGTTATGCTATTCTTTCCCATGCACACCGGCAGTCCCTGCCCCCTGGCCTTGGGAATTCTCGATGGATGAGAAGCAGTTTTTCCTGTCGCCCGACATGGCAGGCCGCCTGGCGGCAATCGATATTGGCACCAACAGCATCCGGCTGATGGTGGCCGAGCCATTGCGCAGCGGCAAGTATCGCATTCTCGACGAAGAGAAGGAGTCGACCCGGCTGGGAGAGAATCTCAGCAAGACCGGCCGGCTCGACCCGCAAGCTATCGAGAAATCGCTGGGCGCATTGCGGCGGATGAAGCAGATCGCCGAGGGATTTCAGATTACGGACGTGAAGACGATCGCCACGTGCGCCGTGCGCGAGGCGGCCAACGGCGAAGAATTCTGCCGCCGGGCCCGCGAGGAATTGGGCATCAACATCGAGGTCATCGGCGCGCAAAAAGAAGCGTTGCTAGCGTTTGCCAGCGTGCAGCGGGCATTCGATCTGACGAACCAGCACGTCGCGGTCGTGGACATCGGCGGCGGCAGCACCGAGATCGTGCTGGCCTTTGGCGATCTGGTGGAGGCCGTCTACACCACGCAGTTGGGCGCCGTAAGGTTGAGCGAGCAGTTCAGCGAAACGGCGACCGACGAAGGTTTCGACGCGCTATTGGCCGGCATCGACCGTCACTTGCGCAAAAGCACCAAGAATCCTGTATTCGTGCCGCACACGCTATTTGGCTCCGGCGGCACGTTCACCAGTCTGGCGGCGATGGTGATGGCCCAGAAGGGACAAGAAGGCTTGCCGGTCCGCGGCTACCAGGTATCGCGCGCCGAAGTGCGGCACTTGCTCGACCGGCTGCGCAAGATTCCCGTCAAGGATCGCGCCAACCTGCCGGGATTGAGTCCCGATCGGGCCGACATCATCGTTGCTGGTTTGGCGATCATCGATCGTGTGATGGACCGCTTCGAGGTCAACAGCTTGCAAGTTCACAATCGGGGCGTGCGCGACGGGCTGGTGCTCTCGATGATCGATCAGATGGTCGGCGGCAGCGCCAACCGGCCGCACGACCGCGACGCGGCGATCGAACGGCTGGCGGCCAACTGCGGTTGCGAAATGGCGCACAGCCAACACGTGGCGCGCCTGGCCGGATCGATCTATGCGCAGCTCGCGGAAGTCTACGAGCTCAATCCGAGCGATCGCGAGTTGCTCGAAACCGCGGCCCGCTTGCAAGACGTCGGCTACTTGATCAACTACGACCAGCATCACAAACACAGCTACCACCTGATCCTGCACAGCCGGTTGGAAACCTTCAAGCCGAGCGAGTTGGAATTGATCGCCAACGTGGCTCGCTACCACCGCGGCGCCGATCCGAAGCAGAAACACGCGAACTTTCGCCAGCTCTCGGCGCGCGACCAGGCTCGTGTGCCGCCAAATGGCGGCCGTGCTGCGGGTGGCCGGCGGTCTCGATCGCAGCAACACCCAACAAGTCACCGAGGTGCGCGTGGCATTCCAGCGCGACGGCGACATCGAGCTGCGGCTCACGGCCAAGCAGTTCCCCGAGGTCGACATCTGGGCGGCACGCAAGCGCGCCAAGCTGTTCGAAAAAGTCTTCGATGCCGAGTTGGCCGTCATCTGGGACGAGTCGCGGCAAGACGCACCGCCGGCAACCAACGGCGCCAATGGCAAATCGCTTTCCCAAGCAGGGTCGAAGGATTCCGGCGCGAAAGCTGCGGCCGCTGCTCGACGTCCGCGCTAGATCGGTTCGTCGGCGTTTACGAGGCTTGCACTCGCTTCCATGCCGCGGGCAAGTAGTGCAGCAGATCACTCGAGATCATACTGATTTGGCCCAGCGCCTCGGCGGCCAGGTCGCCGGCCAGTCCGTGCACGTGCGCCGCCAGCCGCGCTGCATCGAACGGGTTGAGGTGCTGGCACAAAAGCGCCGTGACGATGCCGGTCAGCACATCGCCGGTGCCGCCGGTAGCCATGCCCGGATTGCCGGTGAGATTGAGCGCGATCCGCGTACCATCGGTAACGACGGTGTGGTGGCCTTTGAGCACGACGATCGCGCCGGTCCGCTGGGCGAAATCCTGCGACAGTGCGACTCGTTCGTGTTGTTCGATGGTGTCGCGGTCGAGGAGCCGCGCAAATTCGCCGGGATGGGGCGTGAGGATGCGCGGTGCCGGCGGCGACGATAGCGCCGTTTTGTTTTTCGACAAGGCGAACAGCGCATCGGCGTCGACGACCATCGGCTGCTCGAGATGCTGGTAGAGCCAACTCACCAGCTCGACCAACTCGTCGCTACGCCCGATGCCCGGGCCGAGCGCGACGGCGGTGGCGCCGGCCGTAGCCGCGATGATTGCATCGCGTGCCGCGGCGGCGATGCGTCCGTCGCCGTCGGCGGGCAGGGCAACGGTCATGGCCGAGGGCTCGAACGACGCCACGGTCGCTTGCGCCGGCCGCGCGGTTGCCAGTGTGACCAGGCCCGCGCCGCTGCGCAAGCAAGCCATGCCTGCCAGCGCGATGGCGCCAGCCATGCCTTGCGATCCACCGATCAGCACGGCGTGACCGTAGTTTCCTTTGTGGCCATCGGGCTGGCGCGGCTGAAGTCGGGGCAGGGGAGTGTTGTCGGCGACAGGCATCATCGCTCGCTCGTCAGTTCTTGTTGCTTTGCCGATGGGCGCGGGCGGCGATCAAACCCGCCACGTAGGCGCCTTTGAATCCGGCGTCGATATTCACGACCGTCACATTGGCGGCGCAACTGTTGAGCATGCCCAACAGCGCCGCGATGCCTCCCAGGCTGGCGCCGTAGCCAACGCTGGTGGGCACGGCCACGACGGGGCAGGCCACGTGCCCGCCGACGACGCTGGGCAGCGCGCCTTCCATGCCGGCGATCACCACGACCGCGTCGGCCGCTTCCAAACGCGGCAAGTGTTCGATCAGCCGATGCGGACCGGCCACGCCAACGTCGAAGATCATCGACACCGAGGCGCCCATCCACAGCGCGGTTTCCTTGGCTTCCTCGGCGACCGGCAAGTCGCTCGTGCCGGCGGTGACAATCACCACGTGACCGCCCGCGGCGTTTCCCGCGCCGTCGCACTTGGCGGGCTCGAGGCGCAGGGTGCGGCCGATGGGATTGTAGCGCGCCGCCGGAAACTTGGGAGAGAGAACGGCTGCCTGCTCGGCCGATACGCGCGTGGCCAGCACATCCTGACCTTCGGCAATCAGGCGCTCGAAGATGCGCTCCAACGTGGCAACCGTCTTGCCTTCGCCGAAGACCACTTCCGGATAGCCGCAACGACGATGGCGGTCCAAGTCGATCTGGGCTTCCGCCAGATCGGCCGTCATGGGTCGTGACGCCTGGGCCAGAAACTCTTCCAGCTCCAGACCGCCGTCCAACAGTCGTCGGGCCAATTGCTCAAGTTGTCGTGGGTCCATGCTCTTATCGTATCGTGCCCTGCACGGTCGTGCGACGGTTGGGCAGATGGCAAGTTTTCTAGCGGAAACCTCGGCCAAAACGCGTGGCGAGCGAGTTTCCGTCTTGCGGGAAATCACGACCGATGTTAGCAAATGGCTACCTAGGCCGCTTCATTTTCCCTGGATTGCCGCACCCCCATGAGCCGCTACGCCGCCCGTCGCGCTAAGCTCCGTCGTTCGTTTCGCAAGTCCGGCATCGACGCGCTGTTGATCACGAATTTTACGAATGTCACGTACCTGACCGGCTTTAGCGGCGACGATAGTTACCTGTTGGTCACAGCCAAGAACGAAGTCGTGATCAGCGACCCGCGTTATACGACACAGCTCGAGCAGGAGTGTCCTGGGCTGGAGTCCTCGATTCGTCCGCCCGGGGTGGGCATGGTCGAGCGCGTGGCCGAGATTGCCACCAGCGCCCGCGTGCGCAAGTTGGGCGTTGAGGCCGGCTCGATGAGCGTCGCGCTGCACGACCAAATCCAAAGCCGGCTGCCCAAGGTCGAGCTGGTCAGCACGAGCGACCTGGTGGAAAAGCTGCGCGTCATCAAGGACAAGGACGAGGTGGCCGACACGCGGCGGGCCATCTGGATCGCCGAACGCGCGTTTGGCGTGCTGCGAGCCTCATTGCGCCCCGAGCGCACCGAAAAGGAAGTGGCCGACGAGCTCGAAAACCAGACTCGACTCTACGGCGGCAAGTCGTGCAGCTTTCCGCCGATCGTGGCGGTGGGTCCGCGATCTGCCTTGCCGCATGCGCGGCCCACCGATGCCAAGATCGGCGACGATGGATTCGTGCTGGTCGATTGGGGCGCCGACGCGGGGCCTTATGTGAGCGACTTGACGCGGGTTTTGGTGACCGGTAAAATCTCGCCCAAACTCGAACGTATATATAGAGTTGTGTTGTCGGCCCAAGAGCAGGCCATCGCCGCGATTCGCCCGGGACGCACGTGCCACGAGGTGGACCACGTGGCCCGCTCGATTATCAGCAAGGCCGGCTTTGGCAAGCAATTCGGTCACGGACTGGGCCACGGCATCGGGCTGGAGATTCACGAAGCGCCCCGGCTGGCGGCCAAAGTCGACACGAAGCTCGAAGCTGGCATGATCGTAACGGTCGAGCCAGGAATCTATCTGCCAGGATTCGGCGGCGTGCGAATCGAAGACGACGTGCTGGTCACCAAGGACGGGGGCGAGGTGCTGACGTCGGTGCCCAAACAATGGGAAGACGCGCTGGTGGGTTGAATCACAAGCCGGCGCGAAGTTCCCAGGGAACAAACCAATCATGGGTCGTAGCAGACCTTTGCGAATCTAGAGCATGTGGAGAAGTGAATGATGGCGGGCCCCAGTCCACGCGAGGGCGACATATTCGACGTGAAGCGGATTCGCCGGCTCGTCGAATTGATGAACGAGCACGAGCTGTCCGAGATCGACTTGCGTCAAGCCGATCAGCGCATTCGGCTGCGAAAAGGGGGCGAGCCGATCATCTCGGTGGCGCCCAAAAGCCGGCCGAGACCGGCGCCGCGGCTCCGGCCATTGCGGCGGATGAAGAACTGCTGGTGGTGAAAAGCCCCATGATCGGCACGTTCTACGCCGCGCCCAGTCCCGACGTGCCGCCGTACGTCAAAGTGGGCGACCACGTGGGACCGACCACGACGGTTTGCACGATCGAGGCCATGAAGGTCTTCAACGAGATTCCCGCCGAAGTATCGGGCCAGGTCGTGGCCGTGCTGGTCGAGAACGGCGAGCCGGTCGAGTTCGGCCAGCCGCTGGTGAAAGTCGATCCGCGCAAATAGCCCACGCCCCCGGCGGCTCGCACACGATAAACCAACGCGCCGCACGCGCAGCGCGCCACAACGGGTAGATGGATGTACAAGAGAATTCTGGTCGCCAACCGCGGTGAAATCGCGCTGCGAATCATCCGCGCCTGCCGCGAAATGGGCGTGGAAAGCGTCGCCATTTTCAGCGAAGCCGACCGCGGCGCCGCCTATCTCGATCTGGCGGACGAGGCCTATTGCGTGGGGCCGGCCAAAGGCGCCGACAGCTATCGCAAGATCGACCGCGTGATCAGCGCCGCCGAGATCGGCAATGTCCAGGCGATCCATCCCGGCTACGGCTTTTTGAGCGAGAACGCGCACTTCAACGAAGTCTGCCGCAGTTGCAAGATCGACTTTATCGGGCCGACGCCCGAGGCCATGGCCCGGCTGGGCGACAAGAACATGGCCCGCAAGCTGGCCCGCGACGCCGAAGTGCCCGTGGTGCCGGGCAGCGACGGCTTGCTCGACGACGAAGCCGACGCCGTGCGAATCGCGCACGAGATCGGCTTTCCGGTGCTGGTCAAGGCATCGGCCGGCGGCGGCGGACGCGGCATGCGCGTGGCGCTGAACGACCTGGCGCTGAAGACGGCGTTGCAACAAGCGCGGGCCGAGGCCGAGGCGGCCTTTGGCGACGGCAGTATCTATCTGGAAAAATACATCGAGCGTCCGCGGCACGTCGAAGTGCAGGTGCTGGCCGATCAACACGGCAACGTCGTGCACCTGTGGGAGCGCGATTGTTCGACGCAGCGGCGGCATCAAAAGCTGATTGAAGAAAGCCCCTCGTCGATCCTCTCGCAGGAAACGCGCGTGGCCATGTGCGAATCGGCCGTGCGGCTGGTCAAGGCCGCCGGTTACACCAACGCCGGCACGGTCGAGTTCATCGTGGACGGCCAGGGCAATTTCTATTTCATCGAAGTGAACGCCCGCATCCAAGTCGAACATCCGGTGACCGAGATGGTCACGGACATCGACCTGATCAAATCGCAGATTCGCATCGCGGCCGGCGAACCGCTGGGATTTTCCCAGTCGGAAGTCATTTCGCGGGGCGCGGCGATCGAGTGCCGCATCAATGCCGAGGATCCCAAGCGGGGATTCCAACCGTCGCCCGGCAAGATCGAAGGCATCATCGTGCCGGGCGGATTCGGCGTGCGATTCGATTCGCACGTCCATGCCGGCTATCTCGTTTCGCCACATTACGATTCGATGATCGGCAAGCTCATCGTGCACCAGCCGACGCGGCGCGAAGCGATCGAGTGCATGCAGCGGGCGCTTGCCGAGTTGCGCATCGAGGGGATCAAGACCACCGTGCCGCTGCACCGCGAGATCCTCGGCCACGCCGCATTTGTCGAGGGGCGGATCGACACCACTTTCGTGGAACGCAGCGGATTGACACAATAAGGGCAGTGCCCGGCCGGCTCCCCCCGCGGAGCGCCCGGCGCAGGCCCCAGCGGCGCCGCGTGTCGAACGGCGCCGGCTTTGCGCCGGCACGGAGATACTCGGACAGCGGCGATATTCAGACAGAACCGAGAGACCCATGTCGTTATCACGTCCTCCCAAAGTTGAAACGCACTTTCGCCGCGTGGCGATGCTGTTTGCCGGTGGACCGGCGCCCGCGGCCAACGCGGTGATCTCGACGGCGGCTATTTCGTTCTTGCGCAACGATATCGAAGTCGTCGGCATCATGAACGGCTATTCGCGGCTGGATGATTTTCAAGCGGACAAGCCGCTGGTGCGGGACCGCGATTACATCATGCTGACCGGCCGCGTGATGCGGCGGACGCGCAACTCGCAAGGCATACTGATCGGCACCGCGCGCACCAATCCGGGGCGCGATATCTCGCATCCGGAACACCTGGACGATCCGCAGCGCGTGTCCCCTTTGCGCCGCGTGTATGAAGCGCTCCGCTCGATTGGCGTCGACGCGTTGATTTCGATCGGTGGCGACGACACGCTGAAGACGGCCAACAAGTTCAAACTGTTTCAGGACCGGCTTCCCGGCGATCTTCCGCGGATCCCCATCGTGCACGTGCCCAAGACGATCGACAACGACTACTCGGGCATCGATTTCACGTTCGGCTATTTCACCGCCGTGGACACCGTGGCGTCGGAGATTCGCAACCTGCTGGCCGACGCCGAAGCGGGGCGCGTTTACTACCTGACCGAAACGATGGGCCGCAGCGCCGGTTGGCTGGCCTACGGCGCGGCGATCGTCGGCGAAGCGAGTCTGGTGATCAGTGTCGAGGACATCGACGACAAGTACGCCAGCGTGGAAGAGTGGGTCGATCCGATCACCGGCGAGCAGAGTATGCGCAAAATCATGAACATGGACGAAGTGGTGAAGCGCATCGTCGCCACCTTGCGCGCTGCGCGAGGAAGCCGAGGGCAAGGAATTCGGCGTGATCGTCATGGCCGAAGGCCTGGCCGAGTTTCTGCCCATGAGCTATCTGCAAGGCGTGCCGCGCGACGACCACGGCCACATCGCCATCTCGCAGCTCAACCTGGGCCGGCTCTTCGCCAAGCTCGTGACCAAGCAGTACCACGAAGAGACGGGCCGCCGCCGCAAGATCACGGGCATTCAGCTCGGCTACGAAGCGCGCTGCGCCGAGCCGCACGCCTTCGACGTGATGCTGGGCAGCCAGCTCGGCGTGGGCGCCTATCGCGCGCTGGTCGAAGAACAACGCAACGGCGTGATGGTCAGCGTCTCCGGCCAGCTCGATTTGAATTACGTCCCCTTCGAGGAATTGGTCAATCCCGACACGCTGGTAACCAAAGTCCGCTACGTCGAGCCCAACAGCGATTTTCATCGACTGGCACGGTTTCTGGAAACGTACGTCAACGAGTGATGCGTCTCGCGGAGTACGCGGAGGGAGGAGGAGGGGATTGGGATTAGGGGATTGGGACGAAGAGGGATTACCACGACGGCACGTCCCTGAAAGAGAAAAGAGATTTGACGACGAAAGACACGGCCAAAACAAATTGACTCTTTCTCGGTGTTCTCGGTGGCTTGGTCTTCTTCGATGAGCCACAGAGGCCACCGAGGGCGCCCTGGAAAACAGAATTACCACGACGACACGAAGGGCACGACGAACGAAGAGAGTTGACGACGAAAGACACGAAGGACGAATCGACTTGATTGTCCTTGCGATGGGTCTAAAACCCTCGCCTTCAGGCGAAACCTTTAGGTTCTTCGTTTGCTAGAATTTGGGGATGGAAAAGTACCGCACGAGTTCGCATAGCCGTTTCGACCTGAAGTACCATTTTGTGTGGATCACCAAGTATCGGAAGCCCATTTTGGCCGATGCGGTCGGAATGCGGCTGCGGGAACTGGTGCGAGAAGTGTGTAGAACCAACGAAATCGAGATTTTGGAGGGCTCGGTGTCTCGCGACCATGTGCATGTGCTGCTGTCCTGTCCGCCGAATCTGTCGCCAAGCAAGGCCATGCAGTACATCAAGGGCAAAAGCTCGCGGAAGTTGCTGATGGAGTTCAAGCATCTGCAAAAAGAGTTCTGGGGTCGGCATTTGTGGGCCCGCGGCTACTTTGTGGCATCCAGCGGCAACGTGACTGACGAGGTGATCCAAGAATATATCCGCCAACAACAAGGCACTGAGCCTGACGATGGCGGCGACAATTTCCGCATTACCAAATCGTGAGCGCAGGACTTCAGTCCGTAGCCACGATTCTCCTCGAACCTACCGGCTTCAGCCGGTAGTAGTTCAGTCATTCTCGGTGTTCTCGGTGGCTCGATTTGTCTTCTTTTGGCCACGGAGATCAGTGAGGACACCTGGAAAACAGAATTACCACGACGGCACGAAGGCACGACGTGGGGAGGAGAAGGTTGAAACGCTTTGCGCGGCGACGCGGAGTGGTTCACTTTTGCTGCTTGACGTTGTGCCGGATGAGGCACGAACACAACACCACGAGCACCGAAGGTGCGCCGCCATACCAGCCCAGGCCAACGGCCTGGATAACCGAAACACGATACCAATTCAGTTGAGGGCTGAAGGCTCGATCCAATCGACTGGGCAAAACGGTCCACCAATTGTGTCGGGCCTTCAGCCCTCAAAACGATTGGCTTCTCAAGGCTCCCCAGGCCGTTGACCTGGGCTGATATGGTATCGGGCCTTTGGCCCGCGGCGAGTCAACGGGACGCTTTCCCGACTGGACGTGCCACAAAACGCGAACCGGTCCGCAGTCGAGAACGATTTTGCGTTCCATTCGATTCACTCGTTTCGCGCGTCGGATTTGACTAAATTGGCGCTAATCTTCCTCGGGTGGCTCTGCTTGCTGGTCAAGCAGTCCCGGGTTGCTTCACGGTCGAGTTTGAATTCGGTCAGGCACTGCTAACGAGTTAACAGTGGCGCTTTGCGCCGTTGGTGCAATTCTTCTTCAGGAACGAGCTCGACTTTGCATTCAGGAAACAGAGATCTGATTCGCGACAGGTCGTCTGCCGTGAATCGATCTCGTGGCAACGGAATATAGTTGCTGTACTTGCGTGCTCCCAGTGCAGTCCAAATCCACGGGATGTCACCGGTGGCCGTCACAAAGGGATCACTGAGTAGCATGTTGCGCTTATCAGCGAAGAATCGCTCTCGCTCGCGAACAAAGTGCAACTGCATTCCAAGCCACAGCAACAAGGCGAACAATGCCAGAGCACAGAGAACCGCCACCGCACGTCGATAGAAGGTTGTTGCCGTCATCACTCCATTAGTCTTGTCACATCGATTCCGAAATGCCTCGGCGGGCTTGTGTCCAAAAACGCCGCTGCGCACGTGAGTGCGCGCAGCGGCGCCTGGGCGAAACCCGTTTGGTTTGTGCGCTGCCGCCCCGTTCCATGGGGCCGTGGCGATTTCTTGTGTTGTAGGTCGCGTGCCACGGCGTCTTGCGAAGCAGCGGCGCACCGGTGGCCCTCCGCCGTGGGAACGATGGTGATTTCCAAGCGCAGGTCACCAAGACGCCTGGACCGTCGAACCCGGTCGGTCTGACGCGGCTAATCCGAAACCCGCTTTCTGGAGTCACCGTCGCGCGCGCTTAGGAACTCCAAAACATTTCGGCCGGTGGCTTGGGATGCCGCTTATCGCCGGCTCACTGCTGGTGTTATTCGGCGGCTTACACGACCAGAGGCCCATTACTGCGCCGCACCAACGGTCAAGCGGACGAGGCCCGCGCGGTTTGTCAGGACAAGCGGCCCGACGCGCCGCACGATTCACATCCCACAAACGAGTTCTCCCGAAGTCATGCCTTTGTCCGATCAGTGTGAGTTTCCTTATCGCATAGGTGGTGGCCTGATTTCAAGTGGCAATTTTAGGAAAGTGGTTAGTGGCTGGTGGCTAGTGGTCAGTACAGAATGAGAACTGCGGAGGTCGCGGAGGACGCGGAGGGAGGAGGAGGGGATGGGGGCTAGGGTATCGGGGATAGGGACGAAGAGGGATTTGTTTACCACGACGGCACGACGGGCACGACGAACGAAGAGAAAAGAGAGTTGCGACGAAGGACACGAAGGACGAATCGACTTGATTCATTCTCGGCGTTCTCGGTGGCTCGATTTGTCTTCTTTTGGCCACGGAGATCAGCGAGGACACCTGGAAAACAGAATTACCACGACGGCACGGAGGCTGACGACTCCGGCAATTGAGCCGTTGCTCTACCCGCTGAGCGTGCCCTTGGTGCTGGGCACGCCTTTGGTGCGGGGGTCTTTTTCTACCGCCATTCTTAGCGCTCGGGCGGTGGCTTTGAAGATGGCTTCGGCGATGTGGTGGCTGTTGCGGCCCTTTGTTACGGAGAGCTGGGCGGAGCAACCGCGGGGCCTCGGCGTGACCTACTTTGCTTTTTTGGTCGCGAAAGATGGTCCAAAGGCGACGTCCGTGACACCAATACCTGAGGTGCCTGGTTAGCACGCTTGCGAAGTCGAGCTGCTAAAATAGCAGGGCATCTATCAAGGCGCCACGGGCGTGGCTGGCAACTGAGAAATTTGAAACGCCTGGGTCGTATACTTGTAGACCCCGATCGGACGAGCCGATGTTCCCGTCGCACGTTGTTATCACCCTGTGTATTAGTGGACTCGCTTTGGCTGCGGCGTTGCTGTATGGCGCGGCTGCACTTTGGGCGGTGCGCGGCCGCGGACATTGGCTGGCGCGCGTCGCGCCGATGACGCTGCTGCTGGTGGCATTGGCGCCCGTCGGCGCCTACGAGTTGATCGCCGTGTTTGGCACGCTATCGGCGGTGATTATCGGTTGGGTGCTGGTGGGTCGACTATTCGGCATATCACCGCGGACGCGCCACGAAAACCCTGCGGCGTCCGGCGCAGCGAATACGGACCAAGGCACGCTAAAGGGACAAGGCGCGCGATTCCAAATTCGCGCCTTATTGGAGTTCGTATTGTTGGTCGGCGGTGTCCTCGCTATCGCCCGCCATGCCGCGCCCGTCGTCGCTGCGACTGCGGGAACCGTACAGTGGGGCGCGTGTATGCTCATTGGCGTGGCCGTTGGATTGGTGTTGATCGCAATCGAATGGACCGTGTTCGGCAGAGCCCGTTGGGTTATCCGTCTGCCGGCGCTGGCACTTGAATCCATTGTCCTGGGGGCAGCACTGTACCTTCTCGAAGGCACGAATGTTCTCGTTGGCATAGGTTTCGTTCTTACGGCCGCGGCTGCCATGGCGCTTGTGGGGGCGGCCGGTTGGGCATGGTGGCGGAGCGGCACTACGAGACCGACGACCGAAACACCAACAGAACGGCCTGTGCACGCCTGGCGACAATGGCTTGCGCGTGCGGCAGCGGCGTTGGTGGTGCTGGGCGGGACGTCGGCGATTGTTTTCATCTATTGGGTGATGATGCCGACTCCGGCGCCGGCGATCGAATTGCCCAACCCCAACGGTTATGACGAACTGACACGGATTGCAAGCGCCATCAACTGGTCCGTCGTTCCCAACCAGGACAGTGACGCTGCCAACGCAAAAGCCTGCAAGCAATTCGTGCTCGACAACGATGGAACATTCCGGTTGTTGCGCGAAGCATTGAAAATGCCTAGCAAAGTGCCTATTCAGTACGGTCCGGAATGGCACTTCCTGAATCGGCAAGTGGTTGTGGCGTATTGATATAGGCGCAAAGGCCGTCCGTGCGTAGATGAGGGTTATCGACACTCTCACAATCAGGCACGGAGGCCTTTGCGATGTGGAAGTCTATAGCAGGTTGGGTTTCAGACCAAGTGCGATCGGAACGAGACAAGTTGCAAGCCGCCGGCGGGCTGCCGTTTTCCGAACTGTTGCCAGCGTCGTATGTCCAGCGTGTGCTCGACGACGAGCACGTCGAGTGGCGTGAATGCGTGTATTCCCCACTGGTGACGCTGTGGACGTTTCTCTCGCAGACGTTGTGCGTGGATCACTCGTGCCGGCAAGCCGTCGCGCGGCTGCGCGCGTTTTTGACCGCCGACGGCCAGCAACCCTGCAGCGCCCAGACGGGACCCTACTGTAAGGCGCGGCAGAAGCTGCCGGAGAACGTCTGTGCCCGCCTGGCACGCGACGCGGGCCAAGCTCTGCACGAGCGTGTCAGCGACTGCGGGCTGCTAAACGGCCGGCCCGTGAAATTGGTCGACGGCACGACGGTGAGCATGCCGGATACGGCCGCCAACCAGGCCGAGTATCCGCAGTCGCGCTCGCAGAAACCGGGATTGGGATTTCCCATCGCGCGGGTGGTGGCGCTGTTGTCGCTGGCCAGCGGCGCGGCACTGGACCTGGCGATGGGCCGTTACACCGGCAAGAACACGGGCGAAACGGCCCTGTTCCGCCAGTTGTGGCGCAGCCTGTTTCCCGGCGACGTGGTGGTGGGAGATCGGTACTTTGCGTCCTATTGGGACCTGGCCCTGCTGGCGATATGTGGCGTGGACAGCGTGTATCGACAACATCAACTGCGTTTGAGCAAGCGCTTGCGCGTCCGCCGGCTGGGCTCGGGCGATTGGCTGCTGCGGCTGCCCAAACCGCAGCGGCCGTCGTGGATGGATCACGACACTTACCGCAACATTCCCCAGGAGCTCCTGGTGCGTGAGGTGTCGTTCCGTGTGCGGGTTCGCGGCTGGCGCATGCGCGAGCTGACGTTGGTGACGACGTTGTGCGATGCGGAAGTCTATTCGCTGGACGAACTGGCGCGCGTGTATCACGCGCGCTGGCAGGCCGAAGTGGACTTGCGTTCGATCAAGATCACGATGCAAATGGACGTACTGCGTTGCAAGACGCCCGACATGGTGCGCAAGGAAATCTGGCTGCACCTGTTGGCCTACAACCTGATCCGCACCGTGATGGCCGAGGCCGCGGAGCACGCGAATATGCGGCCGCGGGAGGTGAGCTTCAAAGGCGCGCTGCAAACGCTCACCGCGTATCGCGCGATCGTGGAGCAGGCTCCGCCCGGCGCCTTGCCGGCGCTTTACGAGTCATTGTTGGAGGCGATTGCCATGCACCAGGTCGGCAACCGCCCGCATCGCTACGAGCCACGCGCCGTCAAACGCCGCCCCAAACAACACGACCTGCTGACCATCCCACGCCAAGAAGCAAAACGCCGTTTAGCCGCATGACTTACAAACTCAGGAAGTGCCATTCAGTACGGTCCGAATTTCATGGCGGTGAGCCTTCCCCACATTCAAGACCAGCGAGAGCTCGGGCGGGCACTGTCGGTCGAGGCCAAGCTGGCTACGCTCGAAGGGCGACACGCCGATGCGGCCGATTCGTACCTGACGATCGTGCGGTTGGGCAATACGTCAGCCCGCGGAGGACTGCTGATTCACGAACTCGTCGGCCGAGCCCTCGGGGGCGTTGGCTTCGACGGGGTGGCATCAACGTTGCCGAAGCTCGACGTGGCCGAGTTCGCCGGTTTACGGCAGGGACTAATCGAAGCGGCGGCAGACCAAGAATCGATCGACCAGATCCTCGACCGCGAGCGCGCCTTCGCACCGCATATCGGTGGATGGCCCTACCGCGTTTGGCTGTATCTAGATCCTGAGACGTTCGAAGCAACCATAGGTCCGTCCGAACTTGCGATACATCGTCAGGATGCGCTGCTGCGACTTTTCCTGGCCGAGACTGCCGTGCGACAATACGCACTCGAGCAGGGTGCCCCTCCGCCGTCCTTGGCTGAGTTGGTGCCCGACTATCTTGGCAGCGTGCCGGACGATCCATTGGGGGACGGGCCACTCAAGTATCGCCCTATCGAAGACGGATACTTGCTGTACAGCGTGGGCCGCAACGGCCGCGATGACGGCGGAGTGCGTGCGACGACTACCACATCGACGACGGCGGCGACGACCGCCCAAGCAACCGACCTGTTCTTCGACGCTCCGGAGAAATAGGACGACTTGTCAGGCACGGGGTGCCTGACCTACTTGGCCGAGGCGGACGACTTCGGCAATTGAGCCGTTGCTCTACCCGCTGAGTGTGCCCTTGGTGCTGGGCACGCCTTGGTTGCGGGGGTCTTTTTCTACCGCCATTCTTAGCGCTCGGGCGGTGGCTTTGAAGATGGCTTCGGCGATGTGGTGGCTGTTGCGGCCGTAGGGGACGGTGATGTGCAGGTTGCACAGGCAGTTGGCCGCCGCGGCTTGCCAGAAGTCTTCCACCAGCTCGCTGTCGAACTCGCCGATCTTGGCGGTGGGAAACTGGGCGTTGAACACCAGGTAATAGCGCCCGCTCAGATCGATGGCCGCGGTGGCCAGCGTTTCCTCCATGGGCAACGTGAAGTGGCCGTAGCGGCGGATGCCGGCCTTGTCGCCCAGGGCTTGCTTGAGCGCCTGGCCGAAGCAGATGCCGACGTCCTCGACCGTGTGATGCTGGTCGACGTGCAAGTCGCCTTGGGCTTTGACGGAGAGGTCGATGAGCGCGTGCCGCGCGAGCAGCGTGAGCATGTGGTCGAAGAAGCCGACGCCGGTGTCGATTTGCGACGTGCCGGAACCGTCGAGATCGAGGGAAAGCTCGATGTCGGTCTCGGCGGTCTTGCGCTGGATGCGGCCGGTGCGTGACATGTTTGTGATTGAAAGTGAATTCGGACGGCTCTCGTTACATCATCGACTTTAGCGCTGCAAGGCAGGCGTCGTTTTGTTCGTCGGTGCCGACGGAGATCCTTAGCCCGTCCCCCCAGCCGGAATAATCCATGTATCGCACCAGGATCCGCTGCTGTTTGAGCTTGTCGTAGAGCGGTTTGACCGGCACGCTGGGGTGTGGATTCCAGACAAAGTTAGCTTGCGAATCGACCGCCGCAAAACCAAGCTGCCGCATGCCGGCGGCGAGCCGTTCGCGGGTGGCGATGACCTTGGTCGAGTTTTCCTGGAGCCACTGCTGATCGTCGATGGCGGCCGTGGCGCCGGCGATGGCCAGCGCGTCGCAGTTGTACGAGTCCTTCATCTTCGAGAACTCGGCGATCAGTTGCGGCTGCGCGATCAGGAAGCCAAACCGCAGCCCGGCCAGCGCGTACGACTTGCTGAGCGAGCGCGAGATCATGATCTTGTCGCACTTGGCCACCAGGTCGACGCAGTGGGTGTCGGCGAAGTCGGCGTACGCCTCGTCGACCAGCAAAGGGCAGGGGAGGCGCTCGGCCAGTTCCAGAATGCGCGCGGGTGGAATAACCGTGCCGGAAGGGCTGTTGGGGTTTGGCAGAAACGCCAGCTTCAAGCCGTCGAGCGGCGCCGAGAACTTTTCACGGAGCGACCAGTCGCGCTCGAACAGCACTTCTTCGGCGCAGGCGCCCTGCAAGTGGGCCAGCGTCTTGTAGAGGATGTAGCTGGGGTAGGGGAGCCGCAGCCAGTGGCCGGCGCCGACCAGCGAGCGCGTGACGATCGTGAGAATGTCGTCGCTGCCGTTGCCGCACAGGATCCAATTCGCCTCGACGCCGAGCACCTCGGCCGCGCGGCGTCGGAAGCCGGTGGCCAGCGGATCGGGATAGCGGGCCAGTCCGCGCTCGACCACCGCGGCGATCGCGCGACCCACGGCAGGCGAGGGCGGATAAGGATTCTCGTTGGTGTTCAGCTTGATGAACTTGCCGGCCTGCGGCTGTTCGCCGGGCGTGTAGCCCTGCAAGGCTTCGAGTTCGGGTCGGAAGTAGCCCATGGAATTTGTAACGGGTTGGTTGGGTGAATCGGATAGGGTCGGCACGCTCAACAACTTGTCGCGAGACGACTACTTCACGCGCAGATCGACACTGGCGCGATGCGCGGTGAGGCCCTCTTTCTCGGCCAGCGTGGCGACGTCGTCGGCCAAGGAGCCCAGTCCTTCGCGCGTGATCGACAACACGCTGTTGGAGCGAAAGAAGTCGCGCGACGTCAGGCCGCTGGCGAAGCGGGCCGTGCCGCCGGTGGGCAATACGTGCGACGGGCCGGCGACGTAGTCGCCCACGGCAACCGGGCAGTAGTTCCCCAGAAACACGGCGCCCGCGTGACGAATCTTGGGCAACAATTCCTCGGCGTTGTCGGTGGCGATGTGCAAGTGTTCCGGCGCGATCTCGTCGGCCAGTTGCGTCGCTTCGTCCACGTCGCGCACCAGCACCAGCGCGCCGAATTGCTCCAGGCTCTGCCGCGCCAGTCGCCGCGCGACAGGTGGGCCGTTTGTATTGCCAATTCCTCGGCCGTGTCGGCCAACACCTTTTCGCTCCAGGTGATCAGGATGCTCGCGCCGGGGGCGTGCTCGGCCTGGGCGATCAAGTCGGCGGCCGTGAAATCGGCGCACGTTGAAGCGTCTGCCAGCACCACCACTTCGCTGGGACCGGCGATCGAGTCGATATCCACCGCGCCGTAGACCTGTTTCTTGGCCAGGGCCACGAACAGGTTGCCGGGGCCGACGATCTTGTCGACTTGCCGCACGCCTTCGACGCCGTAGGCCAGCGCGGCCACGGCCTGCGCTCCGCCCAGGCGATAGACTTCCGTGATGCCCAGCTCGTGGCAGGTGGCCAACAGGTCGGGATTGTTGGCGCCGAATTTGGTGGGCGGGGCCACGATGGCCAGTTCGTTCACGCCGGCCGCCTGCGCCGGCACGGCGGTCATCAGCACGGTCGACGGATAAGCCGCGGCGCCGCCGGGCACGCAAATGCCGACGCGATCCAGCGGCAAATAGCGTTGCGCCAGATAGCTGCCGTGCGGCCGTTCGACACGCACGTCGGCGGGCAACAGGGCGCGTTGGAATTCGAGAATGTTGTCGCGGATGCGACGAATGGCCGCCAGAAAGTGCGAGTCCGCCTGCGTGTGAGCGTGTTTCAACTCATCGGCGGCCACGCGGATCGTGTCGCGGGTGAGCGGCGCTTTGTCCACGCGTTCGGAGTATTCCAGCACGGCCGTGATGCCACGATCGCGCACATCGTGGCAAATCGTTTCCACCACTTGCTGGGGCGTGAGCTCGCGGCCGAAGATTTCCAGCGTGCGGCGGCGGCCTTCGTCGCTGACGATATTTCCGCGCGGGCTGATGGCTTTGCGCAAATCGGCCAGGGCCGCGCGGACGTCGGTGTGGCGGCCGTCGATCTTTTTTATTTTGATGGCAGGAGTGCTCATGAGATTCTAGCGGCCCCGGGGCGGAACCTCTGGCAACCTCCCAGTCGAAGGGATAGGATCAATTGCCAAGGCTGCCCGCTGGTTGTGCAAGCGGCGTGCCTAAGAGCCTGGGGACAAAACGCCTACGGAGAGGGGGACCGTCCCATTTTTCTCCCAGGGCACCGAAAAATCGGGACAGTCCCCGGCGTTTTGTCCCCAGGCTCCAAGTAAAAGCTCTATTCTGTCCGCGGCCGCATTGCAGGGAAAGCCCAGCCGTTTTGGAAGGACAACGCGATGCCCGATAAAGTTCTCGATTTTCGCAGCGACACGGTGACCCGGCCGACCCCCGAAATGCGTGCCTTCATGGCCGCGGCACCGGTGGGCGACGACGTCTTCGGCGAGGATCCGACGGTCTTGGCGCTGGAAGCGCGGATCGCCGGATTGCTCGGCAAAGAAGCAGCCGTTTACGTGCCCTCGGGATCCATGTCGAACCAGATCGGCGTGCGGTTGCACTGTGGGCCCGGCGACGAGTTGATCTGCGAAGCCCAGTGCCACATCTACAAATACGAGCAGGGGGGCTATGCGCAACTGAGCGGCGTGGCGGCCCACACGGTCGAGGGCGCCAACGGCGTGCTGCGGTTGGAGCAACTCGCCGGCCTGATCCACCCCGACGATCCGCACCTGGTCCGCACGCGGCTGGTGTGCCTGGAGAACACGCACAATCGCGGCGCGGGGCGGGTGCAGCCGTTTGAGGTGGTGGAGTCGATCTGCGAATGGGCGCACGCCAGCGGCCTGGCGACGCACCTGGACGGCGCTCGCTTGTTCAACGCCGTGGTGGCCAGCGGCATCGAGGCCAAACGCTGGGGGCAACACTTCGACACGGTGAGCATTTGCTTTAGCAAGGGGTTGGGAGCGCCAGTCGGTTCGGCGCTGTGCGGCAGCGAGGAACAGATTCAGCAAGCGCGCCGCGTGCGAAAACTGTTTGGCGGCGGCATGCGACAGGCCGGCGTCATCGCGGCCGGCGCGCTGTATGCCTTGGATCATCACATCGAGCGGCTGGCGGAAGACCACGCGCATGCCATATCGCTGGCCGCCGCGGTGCGCGACATCGAGGGGCTGACGCTGGTCGGCGACTCGGTCGACACGAACATGGTGATCTTCACGGTCGAAGAGGCGCTGGGCACGGCGGCGCAGTTCTGTACACGGCTGGGGGAGGCGGGGCTGCTGATGCTGGCCATCGGCGCGCAGCAAATCCGCGCGATGACGCACCTGGACGTCGACGCGGCGGCTGCGACGCGCGCCGGCGAGATTCTGGCCGAAGTGGCTGCCCACAAGCCAACCGGCAAGCAAAAGGTCGGCCACGGCGTGACGTATGCGTGAGCGTCGATCGGTTTGTCTCTGGCTGGCCAATCATTCCGCGGACGAGACAAGCTGCTAGAATGCGCGCTGCACTTGGCCCTCTTTCGAATGGCGTACGACCATGATCGACCGTGCATGCAGTGAAACCGCGTTTCCGCGACTGAGCGAAGAACAGATCCAATGCGTCGGGTCCTGTGGCGAGCTGCTTCGATTCGCGGATGGCGAAGCGCTCGTGGAGATGGGCCAACGCGATTTCCCTTTCTATGTGATTACGTCGGGGCGGGTCGAAATCCTGGAAACGTCTTCCGGCCAGCCCAAGCGAATCGCCGAGCACGGGCCGGGCGAGTTCACCGGCGACGTCGACATGCTCACGGCGCGGCCGGCGCTTTTCACAGCCGTGGCACGTGGACCGTGCGAAGCATATCGGGTGCCGGCCGAGAAACTGCGCAGACTGCTCAACGAGATTCCCGACCTGAGCGACATGCTGCTGGTGGCGTTTCAGTTTCGTCGCAAGATACTCGAATCGCTGGGCGTGCTGGGGATGCGCGTGGTGGGGCCCGCCCGATCGCGCGAGACTTCGCACTTGCGCGAGTTCTTCTATCGCAATCACGTGGTACACACTTTTTACGACACCGACGAGCCCGCGGGCCAGGAACAACTGCGGCAAATGGACGCCACGCCCGACGATGTGCCGGTAGTCGCCTGCCGCGAGAAAGTTCTCAAACGGCCGTCGGTCATCAAGATCGCCGAGTGCCTGGGCATTTGCGCCATATCACCGACACGCTGTACGACCTGGTCATCGTGGGCGCGGGTCCGGCGGGCCTGTCGGCCGCGGTTTATGCCGCGAGCGAAGGCCTGTCGACCTTGATTACCGACCGCATCGGACCGGGCGGACAAGCGGGCAGCAGCTCGCGCATCGAGAACTTTATCGGCTTTCCGGCCGGCATCAGCGGATCGGATTCAGCGAACCTCGGCTACTTGCAAGCGCTGAAATTCGGCGCGGACTTTACGGCGCCCGTGACGGCGCAATCGCTGGAATGCGATGACGACGGCTCAAAGCGGCTGCGACTTTGCACGGGTCAAACGGCCCGGGCGCGGTGCGTGCTCGTCGCCAGCGGCGTGTCGTGCCGGCAACTCGAGATCGACAACTGCCGGCGGCTGGAAGGCGCCGGCGTGTACTATGCCGCCACGTCGGTCGAGGCGCGCGGTTGCGCGGGCGGCACGGTGGTGGTCGTCGGCGGAGGCAATTCGGCAGGTCAGGCCGCCATGTTCCTCGCCCAAAGTGCGCAGGCGGTGAAGCTGGTAATTCGCGGCAACGATTTGACCAAAAGCATGTCGCAGTATCTTTGCCGGCGCATTGAGCAGCATCCGCGCATCGAACTGATCACCAACTCGGAGGTCGAGCGCATCGACGGCGATACGGCGATCGAATCGATCGTTTTGCGCAACAATCGAACGGGCGAGCCGCGACCGATCGCGTGCGCCGCGATGTTCGTTTTCATCGGCGCCAAGCCACATACCGAGTGGCTTGGCGATTCGATCCGCCTGGATGACAAGGGATTCGTGCTCACCGGCGGGAGCCTGCGGAACGATCCGCTATGGCAAGAAAAAGATCGCACCCCCTGCGAGCTGGAAACCACATGCGCCGGCGTGATGGCTGCTGGCGATGTGCGAGCGGGCACGACGAAGCGGTGCGGATTTGCGGTGGGCGACGGCGCTCTGGCCATCACGTGCGTGCACCGGCACTTGAATCAATTGTGATAGCGTCGGACTAGCAGGGGCGTATTAGCAGCGCCTGACTACAGGCTCCAGCCTTTGAGCAAGCGTTCACGGAATTGCCGCCATTCGAGGTGGCTGTTGTCGATGCCGTTGTGTTCGGCGGAGAGTTCGGCCAGGCGGTCGTCCATGCGGCGGAGCTTGGCGGCGACGCCTTCCACGATGTTGTAGGCCAGCTTGTAGGCCGCCGGCACATTGTCGCGAATCAGGTCGTCGTAGTCGCTGCGATTGATGCACAGCAGCTTGACGGCGGTTTTGGCGACCACATTTGCCGAATGCGGCGCGGGACTGAAGAACGACATCTCGCCGAACAGTTGCAGCGGCCCCAGTTCGGCCAACACCACGGGACCGTCGTGTTGCGTGTCGCGCACCACCTCGCATTGGCCCTCCAGCAGCAGCCACAGATACTGGCTGGTTTTTCCCTGCACGAGCACGCGTTCGCCGGGCTCGAAAGTCTTTTCGCGGGCGATTTCCTGTAATTGATGGCGCTCGCCGGCATTGAGACCGCGAAAGGCGTGCACTCGTGCGAACAATTCGTCGTTCTTCGTTGTTTCTGTCACGTTCTTAGTGGGTTCTGTCACGTGATGCCTCCTAGTATCGTGGCCCGGCCGACCCGCCCGATGCCCAGAATGTAGGCCGCGGTACGCAGGCTAACGTTCTTCTCGGTCGATAGATTCCACACCCGCTCGAAGCTATCGGACAGCACACGATCGAGTTCCTGGCGCACCCGGTTCAGTCCCCAGGAATAGTGCTGTCGATTTTGCGCCCACTCGAAATAGCTTGCCGTCACGCCGCCGGCGTTGGCCAAAATATCGGGCAGGACGACGGTTCCCTGGGAGTCGAAGATGTGATCGGCATCCGGCCACACTGGTTGATTGGCTGCCTCGATGATCATGGGCGCCTTGATGCGGGCAGCATTCTCGGCCGTGATCACGCCGCCCAGCGCCGCCGGGATCAAGAGCTCGACGTCCAGTTCCAACAGTTCCGCGTTCGACAGGCGCTCGACATCGCCATAGCCCTCGAGTCCGCCGCGATGTTCCCGGGCGTATTGGAGCATGGCGGGCACGTCGAGCCCATCCGGCCGATAATATCCGCCGCTGACGTCGCTGACGGCGACGACTTTGAAGTCGCTTTCACTGAGAAACTTGGCGGCGTGCGAGCCGACATTGCCGAAGCCCTGCAAGGCCACGCGGGTCTGTTCGGGCTTGCGTCCCAGCGCCCCAGCATCTTGAACGCCAGAATGCCCACGCCGCGGCCGGTCGCTTCCTCGCGCCCCGGAAGGCCATAGAGTTCCACCGGCTTGCCGGTCACGCAGGCCGGGCTGAAACCGTGGTACTTCTGGTACTGGTTCATGATCCAGGCCATCACTTCGGCGTTGGTGCCCATGTCGGGCGCCGGGATGTCCATGTCGGGGCCGATGACGTCGTGGATGCCGTCGACGAACTTGCGGGTGACGCGTTCCAGCTCGCGCGCGTTGAGCTTGGAGGTATCCACGGCGATGCCGCCTTTGGCCCCGCCGAAGGGCAAGTCGACCAGCGCCGTCTTCCAGGTCATCAACGCGGCCAGCGAGCGCACTTCGCCCAAGTCGACTTCCGGGTGATAGCGTAACCCGCCCTTCATCGGCCCGCGCACGTCGTCGTGTTGCACGCGATAGCCGATCATCGTGGAAATCTCGCCGTTGTCCAACTCGACGGCGATTTGCACCGACACTTCGCGTTTGGCGGTCAGCAGCAACTGCCGGATATTCTGGCTGAGATCCATCAAGTCGGCAGCCCGGTCGAAATAGAGACGCGTGGCGTCGATGGCTCTCATCGAGATTCGAATCCTGGGGTGTGGTCGCTTTTGCCCTCCGGCTCGGCGACTGCCCGGGACGCTATCTTCGCGAGATTCTGGCATGCCAGAACGCGGAGGTAGCTGTGCCCGGGCCGACGATGTGCAAGCGGAGGATGGCTGGCGGACGTCTCTGTCCGACTTCACGAATGATAGGCCGCCTGCGGCCAACACTCAAGGTGAGCCCGAGCGAAGGGAAATGCCTATTCCACGGCGTGCCAGCAGCTTACGGCAATGTTATGTCGCAAGATCTCGACCCGCACCGCCCCACGCTCGGCCGTCGAGAGCACCTGGCTGCTGTGCGACGTGTAGGCCGCGGCGACCTCTTCGCGCGCATCGCCGCGGCCGCTGCTGACGATGGTCCAATCGGGCGTGCTCCAGGCGGCGAAGCCGGGGGGGATCGCTGGCGGCGCTGCCGTGGTGCGGGGCTAACAGCACGTCGCAGTCGAGCGGCGCTTCCGCCACGACATCTTCCAGGCCGGGGGTTTCCAGGTCTCCGGTCAATAGCAGGCGGCGGCCGGCGTATTCCACGTTGAGCACGATGCTGTTGGCGTTGTCGCTGCCCAGCACGCCCTGGCGGGGCGGATGCAGCACTTCGATCAATACGTCGCCCGAGTTGCGCAACCGGTCGCCGCTCCAGACTTCCTCGAGCGGCACGCCGGATTGGTCCAATGCGTCGTGCAGCGCGTCGAGCGCCGCGGAACGTCCTTCGAACATGACGGGCGAAACGTAAACGGAACCGACGGAAAACTGATCGAGCAGCGCCGGCACGGCGTTATAGTGATCGGCGTCGGCGTGGGAGATGACGATCGCGTCGAGATGCGTGATGCCGCGCGACCAGAGATAGCCGGCCACGGCGCGCGACGCGCCGGTGGCGCGCGCCCAGCCGGCCGGCGTCGTACAGCAACGTTTCGCCGCCGGGCAACTCCACGACCACCGCGGCGCCGTGCCCGACCGAGAGGAACGTGCAGGTGAGTTGATCGCGATCGCGCGGCGTCAGCAGCGGGAACAACAACCCCACGGCGACCCAACTCGATAGCAGGCCCACGCACCAGCGCCGCGGCGGAATCAGCCGCGGAACCAGCACCCACACTAGCAGCACTCCGTAGAACACGGCCAGCCACGCGTTGCCCGGTCCGGAAACCCAAAAGTGATTTGCCGGAGCATCGCGTCCGACATTGACGCAGGTCTGCATGAAGGCGAGATTCGCGTCGCAAATCCGTCCGAGCAGTGCTCCCAACGGCGGAATCGCCCAGCCGACCGCGAAGATGCCGAAGCCCGTGGCCATCGCCAACGCAACCGGAATGCTGAGAATCGGTCCCAGCACGATCGCCACCGGTGAGACCAGGTGAAACCGCCCCATGACCAGCGGGCACACCACGAACCAGATCACGGCACTGGCCACAACCAGCCGCCAGGTGTTCCCCGCGGTGGCTCGCACCGCACGCGCCGGCCAGGGCCGGGTGCGGGCGATCAGCCGGTCCAACGGGTCGGGCGCCGGCCGCGATTGCCAGCGTTCGGCCAGCCACGCCAGCGCTACGACGCACAAGAACGAAAGCTGGGTGCCCGACTGAAAGAACTCCTCGGGGCTGAGCGCCAACACGATCAACCCCGCGGCCGCAATCGAGTTGTACGCCAATGCACGGCGGCCCAGCGTGATCGCGGAACACGCCACGAGCACCATGACCGTGGCGCACGACCGGCGGCTGGGCATCGGTCGTCGCGGCATACAACACGCATGCCGCCGCCACGATCGCCAGCGACCACGTGCGCGGCACGAGCGCCGCGCATGACCAGGAACAAACAGCCCGCCAGGATTCCCACGTTCAGTCCCGAAATCACCAACAGGTGAATGGTGCCGGTTTCGAGAAAGGCTTGCGTTTCGTCGGGCTGCAACTCCTCGCGCGAGCCGAGAAACATGGCGGCGGCCAGCGCCGAGCGCCCGCCGTGCAGGTTGCGCCACAACAGCGCATCGCCTCCGCTGCGCAGTGACCCCAGCACCTGCGGCCAACTCCACGCGCTACCCTTGACGATGGACGTGACGCACTCGGGGAACTCCGCGGAGAGCCAGCACATGCGACGATCCACCCGGGCACGCGCGGCAAAGTCGTATTCGCCGGGATTGGCTGGCGGGCGCGTGGGAGATAACTGACCGAAGATGCGCACGCGATCTCCGGCGCGGACGCCGTCGAGATAGCCGTTGACGAACAGCGTCGTGCGCCCGGAACTGGCGCGCCAGCGATCAAGGTCGCGCACTGCCAGCACTTCGATCTCCATCCGCGTGCGGTCGGGCGTGGAAAACAAATACAGCGGGTTGTAGGGGGGCGCGGGGATATGTCGCGGGCCGGACACAACGCGGGCATCGACGGCCGCCGGTCCGCCATCGGCTGCCGCCATGAGCGCCACTTCGTGGGCGTCGAACAGCGACCAGCGGCAGTGGTGCCACGCGGCGCTAGTAGCTCCCACCGAGATCAACAGCGGCAAAACCGCCAGGCGGGAACGCTCATGCCGCCACAGAATCCACCACGCCAGCCCGGCCGCCACGGCCGTCGCCCACCACCACGCAATCGACCACCCCCAAAACCGATCGACCACGATGCCCGCGCAAACCGCGATGAACACGGTGACCAACGGCTGGTAGACCGTGGCGAGTTGGGGCGATCGTGCAACGCTTGGGCGCATGGTCGTGCTCGGACGGGGTGCGCGCTACAGCACATTACCTCGGACGGGCCGCTTGGCGGCCAGCCCGTGGGCCGATATTCTATCACGAATCAAACGATCCAGATCAGGGAGGACTCACCATCATGTCAACTACGCTGCGAACCGCGCTCGTCTTGTCGATCGTTGCTTTCGGCTTGGGCGGCTGCGCCCCCAAGAGCCCACCCGCCGCGGACGATCTGCCGGCGGCCGAAACTGAAGAATCGTCGGCGAAAGAGACCCCCAGCGAGCCGGTGAGCGGACCAGCCTTGGGTGAGCCCACCGAACCGGCGCCCGCCAAGGAGCCGGCCACCAAGGAACCAGCCGAAGCGCCGCCCGCTGAAGCCACCTCGGAAAAGCCGGCAGAGGAGCCACGGAGTATTGCCGTCGGCGAGCCGCATCCGCAAGCGCCGGCCTCGGTGGCGGGCATTGAGCTGATTCCGCGCGAGGTTCTGTTCGGCAATCCCGACAAGACGCAAGCCCGCATCAGTCCCGACGGCACGAAGCTGAGTTACCTGGCGCCGGTCGAGGGCGTGCTCAATGTGTTTGTCGGACCGGTGGAGGATCCGGAGGCGGCCAAACCGGTGACCGACGACAAGTATCGCGGCATTCGCGCGTACTTCTGGGCGTTCGACAGCGGCCACATTCTGTACGTCCAGGACAAAGGGGGCGACGAGGACTGGCACGTCTACAGCGTCGATCTGGCCAACGACGAAACCAAGGACTTGACGCCGATCGACAAGGTGAATGCTCAGATTCAGGAAGTGAGCGAAAAATTTCCCGACGAACTGCTCATCGGCTTGAACGATCGCGACCCGCGCTACCACGATATTTATCGGGTGAACATCGGCAGCGGTGAGCGCAAGCTGGTGCAGAAGAACCCGGACTTTGCCAGCTTCGTCACCGACGACGATTACCAGGTGCGTTTCGCTTCGAAGTACTTGCCCGACGGCGGCATGCAGCTTTATGAAGCCGATGGAGAAGGAGACTGGAAAGAGTTCGAGAAGATTCCGTTCGAGGACACGCTGACCACGGGCACGATCGGCTTCGACAAGTCGGGCAAAACCCTGTACATGACGGACAGCCGTGACCGCGACACGGCGGCGTTGGCGGAAATCAATCTGGAGAACGATGAAGAAAAGATCCTCGCACAAAACGACAAGGCCGACGTCGGCAGCGTGCTGGTGCATCCGACCGAGAAGAATATTCAAGCCGTGTCGTTCAACTACGAGCAGATCGAGTGGGACGTGCTCGATAGAGCGATCCAGGGCGACATGGACTATTTGCGCACCGCCGCCGAGGGCGAGTTGCAGGTGGCCAGCCGCTCGCTGGACGACACCAAGTGGATTGTCGCCTATCTGGAGGATGACGGCCCGACCAGCTACTACCTGTACGATCGCCCCGCCAAGAAGGCGAGCTTGCTGTTCACCAGTCGCCAAGCGCTCGAGGATCTGCCCTTGGCCAAGATGCATCCGGTCGTGGTCAAATCGCGCGACGGGCTGGACATGGTGAACTATCTGACGCTGCCGAAGGCGTCGGACCCCGACGACACGGGACGCCCCAGCGAACCGCTGCCGATGGTGCTGTTGGTGCACGGCGGACCGTGGGGACGCGACACCTGGGGCTACAATTCGCAGCACCAGTGGCTGGCCAATCGCGGCTACGCGGTGTTGAGCGTGAACTATCGCGGCTCGACCGGCTTCGGCAAGAACTTCACGAACGCGGGCAACAAGCAATGGGCCGCCAAGATGCACGACGACCTGATCGACGCGGTCGAGTGGGCCAAGCAACAGAAGATCGCCGATCCGGAAAAGATCGCCATCATGGGCGGCAGCTACGGCGGCTATGCCACGCTGGTCGGACTCACTTTCACGCCCGAGGTGTTCAACTGCGGCGTCGACATTGTTGGTCCTTCCAATCTGCAAACGCTGTTGTCGACGATTCCGCCCTATTGGGCGCCGGCCATGGAGCTGTTCAAGAATCGCGTGGGCGATCCCACGAGCGAGGAAGGCCAGGCGCTACTCAAAGAGCGTTCGCCGCTGACCTACGTCGACAAGATCCAAAAGCCGCTGTTGATCGGCCAGGGCGCCAACGACCCGCGCGTCAAGCAGGCCGAGGCCGATCAGATCGTGGGCGCGATGCAGGCGAAGAAGATTCCCGTCACCTACGTGCTGTTTCCGGACGAGGGACACGGTTTTGCGCGGCCCGAGAATCGTTTGGCGTTTTTTGCCGTGGCCGAAGCGTTCCTGGCCGAGCAATTGGGCGGGCGGTATGAGCCGATCGGCGAGGCGTTTGCCGGCTCGACGATCACATGTCCCGAGGGCGCCGACCAGGTGCCCGGACTGGCAGTCGCGCTGGCGGACCACGAGCAGCAAAAGCCCGACGAACCGCCGGCCGCGGAAGAGAAAGCCGCCAGTGGCGCCGAATACGCGCGGCGCGCGATGAATCAATGACCGGCCGCCGATCGCGCGAGACGCGCTGAGCGCCGCCAGCCGTGAGGGCGGCGCCTGCCGGCGCTGAAACTATCGAGGAAGTTTCAAAACCAAAGAGAGTGGCCCGTCGGGTGCCACTGCTAGCTCGCCTAGCAGTGCCTGCCCCAGGTTTTGCACTGCTTGACGAGCAAGCTGGCACCCAGATTCGGTATTGAAACTGGTTCTAGCGATCGTAGGGATTATTGAAGATGGACCGCGCCATCGTCGATAAGAAGGACTGTGCGCATCCCGTCTTTCATTCGCCGCGGGAAGACTACCAGTGACGACGCCGACCGATTCACATCGATGCCGAGCTGCTTGCACTGGTGGGACGTTGGTGATCGTGGTGCTAGCACTGGCATCGGGTTGTGCCAGTTCGTTTCCGCGAGTTCCCTGGAAAAGGGTGCGGCTCGACGCCAGCAGCGGTCTGTACGACGCTGCCGCGCTGACTTATCGGCTGGACGCCGGCAAGCTGGGGCAGCCGCTGGACGTGGTGCGTGTCGACGGGCCGCGCGTCTCCTACGAACAAGTTGCCAGCAGCCCGTTGCCGGATGAATCGATCGGCACGCTGTCGGTCGTGTATCCGCATCCCTCGGGCAAGAGCGGCGTGGCGTTGGCGCGGTTCGTGCTCGACAGCGCGCCGACCGAAAAGGCGAAGACGTCGGCATCGTGGAATCCGTTCGGCAAGAAGAAGCAGGACGCTGCCGTGACCGCTTCGACCATTGCCGGCAGCCAGCCCGAGGTGCATGAAACCTGGGAGCTGGATATTTCACATCAAGAGCTCGATCAGGTCTTCAAAGCCATCACCAATGCGGGTTTCTACCAGTTGGACCGTCCGGGTCCGACGCATTTGACGGTCAAGCTGGATGGCGAGGAGCAATCGAAAGACTGGTCGGAAATCGCGGGTTTGAATCTGCTGGTGCAAAGGATTCGCTCGCAGGGGCAGTTGGTTTCGTACACGCGTCCCAGGAGCGCCGGCGGCACTGGCCCCAGCGCGATCGCCAGCACCGAGGCATACCGCCGATTGCTGGACGACCTGGGGACGGCGCCGGCCGCCGCGCCGATGGTGGCGAGTGCTTTCTCACTGGTCCCGGCCAATACGCCAGCGGTCGGTTATCCGCCCGCTCAGGCTCCGCCCGCATATCCCGCAACACCGTTTCCACCGGCATTGGCCCAGCGGCCGCCCGCTGGAACTCGCTGACGGGCCTTGTGAAAAATGTCGTCATCCCGAACTGTTGGCTTGCAAATCGCGCGGCGTGAGGACACAATCGAAGCTATGAACCGCACCACGTTCTGGTATTTTGCGAGCTTTTTTTACCCGCTGAGTCGCGGGGCCGGAGGAAGCACGTAGATTCCATCCGAAAGCGACAGAGAACGAAGCCCCGGGACTCAAGTCAGTCTCGGGGCTTTTTTTGTAGCCAGGTTTGTAGCGAAGCGGGTTTTGCCATCCTTCCAACCACACGCTTTTTTCGGGAGTCGTTACCGTGATCGTAGTCATGAAAAAGGGGGCGTCGACTGACGACGTGGAGCACATGGTCCAACGCATTGAAGGTTTGGGCCTGAAAGCCCACGTGATCGTGGGCACCGAACGCACCGTGATTGCCGCGGTGGGAGACGACCGCAAGACGCACAAAGAGTCGTTGGAGAGCGGCCCGGGCGTGGCGGAAGTGATGCCGATCCTCGCGCCGTACAAGGTCGCCAGCCTGGAACTGAAGCGCGAACCCACGACCGTAAGCGCCGGCAGTTTCTCCGCCGGCAACGGCACCATCGGCGTGATTGCCGGACCCTGTTCGGTGGAAAGCGAAGCGCAGATCCTGGCGACCGCCCAAGCCGTCAAGGCCGCCGGCGCCACGGCGCTACGCGGCGGAGCGTTCAAGCCGCGCACCAGTCCCTATAGTTTTCAAGGGCTCAAGGAGGATGGGCTGAAGATGTTGGCCACGGCGCGCGATGCGACCGGCCTGGCCGTGGTTACCGAAGTGGTGGCCAGCGAAGACGTGGCGCTGGTGGCCCGCTATGCCGACATCTTGCAAATCGGCGCCCGCAACATGCAGAACTATCGGTTGCTGGAGGCCGTGGGCGCGACCGATCGCCCGGTGCTGTTGAAACGTGGGCCCAGCGCGACGATCGACGAGTTGTTGTTGGCGGCCGAATACATTCTCAACGGCGGCAACCCCAACGTGATGCTCTGCGAGCGCGGCATTCGCACGTTCGAGACGCACACCCGCTTCACGCTGCCGCTGGCCACGGTGATCTACCTGCACAACAAAACGCACCTGCCGGTGATCGTCGACCCGAGCCACGGCACGGGCCACACGTACCTGGTGCCGCAGATGGCGGCCGCAGCGGTGGCCGCCGGCGCCGACGGGCTGATCATGGAAGTTCATCCCGATCCGGAAAACGCCATGTCCGATGGCTACCAGTCGATGACTTTTCAGCAGTTCGAGCAAACGATGGCCACCTGCCGCAAGGTAGCCGAAGCACTGGGAAGGACGATCTGACCCGCGAGACAATTCCGCCGGCTGCGCTTTACTGGGCAGCGCTTTACTGGGCGGTGCTGCCGGCGTCGGCCACGGTGACAAACACGCGGTTGCCGCGCAGTTCGTAGGTCAGACCCAATGGCGACAGCGCCGCGCCGAGCGCGTCGGCGGCTGTCGTGTCGCGCAGATGGACACTGAGCGGCATGGTGCGATTCTTGCCCTGGCGGGCCAACGCCGCATCGTCGACCGATATCTTAAGCGCGGTCACGTCGCCAACAAACTCGACGAACTGCGCCAGGGAGACGCCGACGAACTTGACTTCGCCTAGCTCCACCGCCATCGCGGCGTCAACGTCGTCTTGAGTCAGCGATACAGCCACCGCGTCGTCTTTGGGAGGATTGTCGAGCGGCTCGTCCGCCAACGCATCGGCGTCGCCGGTCGAAGGGGGCGAGTCGCCGGAACTGGCGGGACCGAGAATCGATTCGACCAGCGGATCGAGCGCGGCGGAGGATGCCGCCGGCGCGGCGGCCGGATCGAGTCGCAGAGCCGGCTGCGGACGCGGCGTCGGCGCAGGTTCGCTTGGCGCGACCGAGGAAGTACCGTCATCCGGCGCCGCATCCGTGGTTGACTTTGTTTCCGCGGGCGCCTTGGATGAAGCCGCTTCGGTCGCCGTCGCTGGGACTGGTTTTTTCACGGGAGGATCCACGGAGTCGGCAACGAGCGCCCCAGCCGCGGAATTCTGGTCCGCGTCGTCGTGCGATGCCGGCTCGGTCGCCTTCACGGGCACTGGGGGGTTCGGCGCAGGTTCGGACACGGTCGCATCTGATTTGGCGCTGGCGACAGCCACCGGAGCAGCCGGAGCAACGTTGGCCGGCGGCGCCACGGTCGAGCGCGCGACGACGAACCATATCGTGGCGCCCACGATCGCCCCGGCGGAAAGTCCGCCTGCCAACAACAGGCCGTCCGCCCGCAGGCGCGCCGCCCATTGCGACGACCAACTCTGGGCGTTCGCAGTCTCCGGCGCAGTCGGCTCCACGGGCTCCGTGTTGGCTGCCGGTGGGTCCGCGGCTGCTGCCACCGGCAGCACTGGCTCCGTCGGCGTGGCCGCTGGTGGCTCGGCCGCGGCCGTCGCGTCGCTGCGCTGCGGCAGATCGGGCGGAGTTTTTTTGGTAGCAACCTCGGCAGCAGGCGCCGGCCGTGCGGCAGCCGAAACGGGAATCTCCGGCGCCGAATCCGCGACACTCAATCCGCCAATAGCCGCCGCGCCGCTGGTCGCCGCGCCACTGGTCGCCGCGCCACTGGGCTTCCAGTCGACCGGGGGAATCACCTGCACCATGCTGCCGCAACGCGGGCAATTGAGAATGCTGCCCACGGCCGACTCGTCCTTGACCTTGAGCCGGGCGCGACAGGTCGTGCAATGAATGGTGAAGAGTTCCACGTTTTGCTGGCCTGGCGAGTGTGCTGTCGTCGAGCGGTGCCGCAACTGGCCTCCGTTCCAGTATAGTGCGTCCGCCGCCGTGGTGGTGCACGGTTAGGACTTTTTCACTGGAGCTTTCCCGGCAAACACAGCGGGAAGCGACTCGCCACGGCGGGCCGCGGCGGCGCGGGTCGTGATGTGGATGGCTTCGGCACCGCCGTCTCCTGCCCGGATGACGTAGACCAGCTTACCGTCGGAATTCGCCAGTTTCAGGATGGCCAACAGGATCTGCCGGGCCGGCTGGTCGCGCTGGTCGAGCGTAAAGGACTGGTTCTTGGTGATGCCTTCCAACTGCAGATCGGGGCCTTCGATGATGATGGGCGTATCGATTTCCGCCGACAGCATTTCCAGCGAGTGTTCCAACGTATCGCGCGGAAAGCTGAGCGACACCGTACGATCGAGCTCCGCCTCGGCGCCGATCGGCAAGCCCACCCTCAGGGTCGGCTGCGCCGCCGGGGTTCCTCCCGGCGATTCGTGCAGGGTCAATTCGGCTCCCAGCGCCAGATCGTGCGCGGCATTGAGCGGCAAGTAGCATCGCAACACGGCCTGACGGTCTTCGGCCGCGGCGCGGGTGAAGTTGCCGACCAACTGCAGCATCCGCGGAAATCGGTTGACGATCAATCGGCCGTACGGCTGCGGGGTTATGGAAGCCACGTACTGCTCGACCTGTTCGCCGGCCAGGTCCAGCTCGCCGCGCAGGGTTGCCGCCAGTTTGTCCGGTCGAACGTCCGCCGGTCCGGCCACGCGCAATTCCAGAAACAACTCATCGCCGAGATGGGCGCTAACCAGGACGGCTTGCGTTTGCATGCCGAAGACTCGCTCAAACGGTTCGCGCAGTTTGGACAGACTTCCGGCCAGCAAGTCACGCCCGTCGGACAGCAAGTAACTGGGCGCGGCCAACAGCGTCAGATGCCGCGTGCGGTCGCTATCCCGGAGCAGGCCCTCGATTCCTTTGCGCAACAGCGGCGGGCCATTTCGGCCCAGAGTCTCTTCGAGGACCGCCTGCGAGGCAGCGAGCAGGACGCGGCCATCATCTGCTTTGGGCAAGCAATAGGCCGTGGCGCCGCCCAGGAAACACGGCTGGCCGGCCAGCTCGGTTGCGCGGGGATGACCCCACGCTTCGAGCAACTGCGACTGGGGGATCGGCCTGGCCAGCCGCGCCACGTAGGCCGTCCGCGGCGTTCCCGATTCATTGGGTGCGAAGGCGACCAGCAACTGTTCGACGTCGGCCAGATCGACTCCCAGCGTGGCTTGCAGTTGATTGCGCGCCGCTTCCGCCTCGGGCCCCAACGCGGCGAGCAGTCTGGCGCCCTCGTCTTGGGCGAGAAGTTCCGCCGGACGCAACGCCAGCAACACTTGGGCGCTGGAAGGTACATACTTCACGTCCAACGGCGCTCCGGCCGTGGGAGAAACCCACAACGTCGTGCCGTCATCGTCGACCAGGGTCGTGTTGTCGGCCACGTCGTCGCTCGACGGTGCAGAACCGTTGCTGGCCGATTCGCGCTGGGGCAAGGCGACTGTCGACGCGCCAGCGTCGGCCGCACGCGCGGCGCCGTCAACGGCCGCGCCAATGGGTCGCTTGACGGTGGATTCCTTGTCGCTCAACAGGAAATAGGCGGCCAAACCGGCCAGCGCGAGAAGCGCCGCGGCGGCGATCGCAACAATCGCCAGCAGATTCACGGATTTGGGCTGCAATGCCGCGGCGCCGGCCGACGAATCCAGCGGCGGCTGCACGCTCTGGGTATCGATAATAATCCGGGGCGGCTCGACTTCGTCGGCAATGTTCCTAGGTTTGCCAGCGTCAGGCGCTTTGGACTGAACCTTCGCAACTTGCGGCGCTGGGGTTGGCGCGATGGGCTGCGCCACGGAAGTTGCCGGCTTTTTCGGCATCCGCTTGGCGGGCTCCGGCCGTGTCGGCGCCATGGGAGTGGCGGGCGCGGCGGCTTTCACCGACGGCTGCTCGGGCTTGCGTGGCGACGGCGAGGCGGCTGGAGATTCGCTAGCAGGTGGCACATTTGCCTGAGCTGACTTCGGCGGCGATTGCCAGTCCGGATCGTGCCCGGCGGCATTGCCCGGCGCGATCTTCCGCGGGCCACTTCGCGGCGGCATTGCCTTGCGAAGTTGGGCGGCATCGGACGTGTAGGGGGACAACAGATTTGCAACGTGGCTGGCGGTTGCCGCACGCAGCAATGTTTCCTTGTCCAACATTTCGGCGACCAGATCGGCCAGTTCTTCGCTCACGCCGGTCACAAACTGATCGAGGCGCTCGGCCACTTCGCTGGCGTGACTGGCGCGTTTTCGTGCGATGGCGCCGCCGGGAAATGGCACTCGGCCGGAAATGAGTTCATACAGTACGCACCCTAGTGCATAGATGTCGCTGAGCGCATCGGGGGCGCGATCCGCGTCGTTCAACTCCGGCGCCAAGTAGTCCGCGAGTCGCGGATCGAGGCGCGTCTCGCCCCAGGCGAGCGGGGCCAGCGGAAAGTGCAACAACTTGACCGAAGCGGCTTCATCGAGCCAGATGTTGTCCGGACAGAGATTGCCGTGCACGGCGCGCTGCTCGTGCATGGCCACCAGTCCCAGCGCGGCCTGAAAGCCGATGCGACACGCTTCGCTCAGTGCCGGCTTGCCGCGTTCGCGGGCCTCGTGTAGCGATTGCCCTCGCAGGTCTTCCAGCACCAAAAACGGAGGGCGGGCCGTGGGCTGAAACTGATAGACATGCGCGACATGCGGGCTGTTGATTTCGCGGGCGGCCGCGACCTGGTCCATCATCGCCCGCGTCTGCTGGGGACTCTCGGCGCTATCGGCCGAGAACTTCAACAGCGCCAGTTGGGCGCCTTTGTAGCGGGCTCGAAAGCACTTGGCCAACCGCCCGCTTTCGATCCGCTCGATGATGACAAAATCGCCGAAGACGAACGGTCCTGGCCTGCCCGACGCCAGCACCGAGACCTGGTAGCGTGTGAGGACGTCGGTGGCGACGAGCCATTCCCCTAAAGAGCGTGCATTGGCCTGCGTCGCGGCGCCCTTGAGAGCGGCAAACTCGGCTTGCAGCGCGCGGCAGCGCTCCGGGGGTAGCAGCCCGCTGGCGGCCGCAAGCTTCCAGAAATCGTCTGTGGAAATGGGCATCAAGTCGGCGGTCGGCGCGCCATGTCTCAGGGAACAACCTCACGCAGAAAGACGCCCCGCACAGCGTCTGTTTGTTCCGATACTTCAGTCTATCACGCTATGGTGCGACGATGCAAAGCCGCGAGGTGCTCGGTGGTGTCCACATTGCTTGGAACCCGGTCGTCCGGCTCGCAACACGTGCTGGTGAAAGTTGGCGGCGTTTCGCCTATCCTGGAAGGAGTGCTGGCCGCTATGCGATTTTGCCGGCTTCACTCGCAACCTGGAAAACGCCTGTCGGGAAATGTGGGATGCATGGTGTGCAAAGCAGGGCGAGATTCAAGCCAACTAGCACCGTGGACATCGTGAGGATACCGTCGGCTTATGCCCACCGTCGCGGAACTATTCGACACGGCCGTCGGCCTGCAGCGGGCCGGTCAGCGGCAGCAAGCCGCCGAGGCGTTGCGCGCTCTGCTGACAATCGAGCCGCGGCATGCCGCCGCGCTGCACGCCTTGGGTCTGATCGCGTTGGCGAACCGCGATTTTCGCGGGGCAGCAGCGCAAATAGAGCAAGCCATTGACTGCGACGGGACGCGCGCCGAGTTTCACTCGGCGCTGGGCGAGGCCCATCGCAATCTGGGTCAGATCTCGCAAGCCATCGAGTGTTACCACCGCGCCGTTGCCTTGCAGCCCGATTATGCGGAGGGACATTGCAACCTCGGCACGCTGTATCAGACGCGGGGCGATCTGCCGGCGGCCGCCGAGAGCTATCGTCGGGCAATCGCGTTGCCCGGCGCTCAAGGGATGGCGCACCACAATTTGGCAGTCGCGCTGCAATTGCAAGGCGATCTGGCAGGCGCAGCGTCGCATTTTGCGGAAGCGGCGCGGCTCAATCCGGGTGCGATCGAATCGCAGCTTGCCCTGGGATACGTGCTGGCGGCCCAGGGCAAGCACGCGGCCGCTAAAGCGTTCTTCGAGCAGGCCGTCGGGCAGCGCTCGGATTCGGCGGCGGCTCATAGCGGGCTGGGCTTCGCCCTGCAAAACGAAGGAAACTACGGCGCGGCCGCGCGGCACTATCAGCAAGCCGTGCAACTGGCGCCCGGGTGGGCCGTGGCTCACTACAATCTGGGCACCGCGTTGCGCAATCTTGGCAATCGCGCGAGCGCGCTGGCCGCGTTTCGAGAGTGCATTCGGTTCGATCCGGCCTCGGTCGCCGCCTGGATTGGGGCCGCCGGCGTGCAAGTGGAACTAGGCATGCCGGACGAGGCGGTAGCGGATGCCCGCCGCGCCGTCGAGTTGGCGCCGCGCTGGCATGCGGCGGTGGCCCAGTTGGCGGCTGCCTTGCATGCCCAGGGCGATTTGGATGCCGCGATTGCCGCAAATCGCCGGTCGCTGGAACTCGATCCCACCGACGCGGGAGGCCACGGCAATCTGATCTACGCGCTGTTGGCCAAGGAGAACGTGACACCGGAGGCGATTTTCGCGGAACACTGCGCCTGGGCCGAGCAACATGCGGATCCTCTGTTGCCGGCAGAGCCAGACTTTGCGAATGCGCGGCAAGTCGAACGGCGTCTGCGCATTGGCTACGTTTCGGCACATTTTCGCGATCATGCCATCGCATTCTTCAGCGAGCCCATGATCAAGGCTCACGATCACACGCGATTCGAAATCCACGGCTACAGCGACGTGCGGCGTCCCGACGCGACCACCGAGCGATTTCGCGCGAGCACGGACCAGTGGCACGAAGTATCGGGATGTTCCGACCAACAACTGGCCGAGCGGATCCGTGCGGACCGAATGGACATCCTGGTCGACTTGGCGGGCCACGTGGGCCCCAATCGTCTGCTGACGTTTGCGCAAGCCCGCGCCGGTCCAAGTTACCTATCTGGGATACCAGTGTACGACGGGCATGCGTGCCATGGACTATCGGTTGACGGACGAGCACGCGGATCCTCCGGGACAGACGGATCGCTACCACACGGAACGTTTGGTTCGTTTGCCCAGGGCATTTTTCTGCTATGCCGCGCCGGAAGCTCCGCCGGTAAACGACTTGCCCGCGCTTACGGCTGGGTGTTTTACGTTTGCCTCGCTGAATCAGTTGATCAAACTCCGGCCGACAGTGTGGGGGACCTGGTGCCGCATTCTAAGCGCCGTGCCCGATGCCCGGTTGCTCGTGCTCGCCCATCCGTCGGCGACGTTGGAGCGCCGAATGCGGGAGACATTCGAGCGCGGCGGAGTCGATCCGAATCGCGTAACCCGCGTCGACCGCCGGCCGCGTGGCGAATATCTGCGCTTGCACCACCAGATCGACCTGGCGCTGGACGCGTTCCCCTTCAACGGGCACACCACCGTTTGCGACGCGCTATGGATGGGCGTGCCGTCGGTTATGATGGAAGGAGACAGCTATGTCTCGCGATTTGGCGGCAGTGCGCTGCGTAACCTGGGCCTGGAGGAATTGATCGCCCGCTCCCCCGAGCGCTACGTGGAGACGGCCGTGGCGTGGGCCGGCCAGCGCCGGCGGCTGGCGGAATTGCGGCCGGCGCTGCGCGATCGGATGCGGCAATCGCCCCTGTTGGACGCGGCGGGATTTGCGCGTAATCTGGAAGAAGCCTACCGCCAGATGTGGCGCCGGTGGTGCGGGTCCGATTGACGCGTACCCTGCGTCCGCCTGGGGCATTCGCCGCGAACCGGCGCGTGCCACTGTGAGAAACCATTGATTCGCGAACGGAGAACTTGATGTCGACCATCGCCGATGCCTTGCAAGCCGGGCTCGAACACCACCGCGCGGGCGCTGATCGAGGCGGAGCGGTCGTATCGTGACGTGCTCTCGCGACACCCGCGAAACGCCCAAGCGATCCACTTGCTCGGGCTGGTCGCCTATCAGGGGGGGCACACGGATGACGCCCTCAGACTGCTGACCGCTGCGACCGAGCTCGATGCCAACAACGCCGCATTTCACGCCGACCTGGGCGAAGTTTTGCAGGCATTGGGCAAGGTGGCCGAAGCCATCGTCGCTTGCCAGCGAGCGTTGCAGATCAAACCCGACATGGCGGACGTCCACAATTGCCTTGGCACATTGCACAAACGAGAGGGGAATCGGGAACAAGCGGCGGAGTGTTTCCGTCGAACGGTTTTCTTCGACCCGGCGCACGCACGGGGACATGCCAACCTGGGCACCGAGCTGCGAGCACTGGGGCAATTGAGTGAAGCCCAAGCCAGTTTCGAGCGCGCGGTGAAACTTGCGCCGGAGAATGCGAATCACTATCTGAACCTGGGCGTTTGCCACTACGATCAGGGCAGGGTGCTGGATGCCATTGCCTGTTATCAACGGGCGCTGCGGCTGTCGCCCGGCAACGCCATGGCACAATTCAATAGCGGACTGGCGCATTTGGCGCTGGGAGAATTCGCACAGGGCTGGCAAGAGTTCGAGTTTCGCAACCAATTCGACCAGCTCGTCCGCCGTCGATATGCGCTGCCGATTTGGACGGGTGAAACCATTCCCACAGGCGCGCTGCTGGTACACGCCGAGCAAGGATTCGGAGACGCACTTCAATTCGTGCGCTACGTGCCGTTGCTCGTTGAACGGGGGATCCAGGTGGTCCTCGACGCGCACGAAGAACTGGTGTCGCTGTTCGAGCAGTCGGGCATCACGCCCGTCCGCGCCGACGGAGTGGCGCCGCCAGAATGCACGCATCACATCCCGCTGATGAGCCTGCCGCGGATATTTGGCGCCACGCTCGAAACCATACCGTCGGAAGTACCCTATCTTTCGGCGCACGACGAATTGGTGAGCAAATGGCGCGACAAGCTGGCGGAGCTCCACGGCCTGCGCGTGGGCATACATTGGCAGGGTCGGCCGGACTACTACAACGATCGGGCACGTTCGATACCGCCAGCCCAGTTCGCGGCATTGGACGCCATCCCAGGCGTCCAATTCGTCAGCTTGCAGAAGAACGAAGGTGATGCGCTGCCAGACGCGTTGGCCGCGAGCGCCGGAATCGTGGACGTCGCCGAGGGATTGACCGACTTTCATGAAACGGCGGCCGTGATGCGGAACCTGGATTTGGTGATCTGTTGCGATTCGGCCGTGGCTCACCTGGCTGGCGCATTGAGCACGCCGGTTTGGGTGGCATTGCCGGTCGGCTCGGATTGGCGTTGGATGCAAGACCGCAGCGACAGTCCTTGGTATCCGACGATGCGGCTGTTTCGCCAACAAACCCTGGGCGACTGGCAGCCGGTGTTTGCAGAAATCGCTACGGCGCTGTGCGGCTTGCAGCCGTCGAAAGGCGCACCCTCATAGGCCACACGGCGGACGCCGAACTCATTCTTCCGCTCGCACGAACCGTTCGCAAACATGAACACGCGTGTCGACGCCATCCAGGTCGCTCTCGGGCACCACCAAGCCGGTCGGCTGGACCAGGCGGCGGCGATCTATCGCCAGATGCTCGCGGAGAATCCCTGCCACGCAGGCGCCTGCACTTATTGGGATTGGTGGCGTTGCAGTCCGGCGATGCCAACGCCGCCGTGACGCATATCCGCAATGCGATCGCGCTGGACGGCACCCATGCCGCTTTCCATGCGAACCTGGGAGAAGCGTATCGCAATCTGGCGCGCTGGGACGAGGCCCACGCGTGCTACCTTCGGGCGTTGCAACTCAATCCGCAACTGGCCGAAGCCCACTGCAACCTGGGCGTGGTGTTGGAGCAATCGGGCAAGCGAGACGAAGCCGTACACCACTATGAGCAGGCCGTGGCGATCAAACCGGCCTATGCGTTCGCTCAACGCCGGCTGGGACTTGCGTTAGAGGCACTCGATCGGCTGGATGAAGCGTCCGCATCGCTGTCTCGCGCCATTGCGCTTGACGCGGGGGATATCGAGGCCCGCTTTGCGTTGGCTAACGTGTTGCAATCCCAGCAGCGTTGGCAGGAAGCGGAAGCACAATACCGCGCGGCGCTGGAGGTTGCTCCACGATTCGCCGAGGCCATCAACGGCCTGGGGGTGATTGCCCATGCGCAGCATCGCCCCGTGCAAGCGATCGAACATTACGCCCAGGCGATCAACGTGCGTCCCGACTATTTCGAGGCACATTACAACTGGGGCGTCACGCTGGCGGCGCAGGGACTGTCGGCGGAAGCCGCGGCCAAGTTTCGCGAGGCGATCGCCATTCGCCCCGATTCCGCCGACGTGCATTGCCGGTTGGGAACCGCGCTGCAACGGCTGGGTCGCCTGGACGAGGCGGCGGCCGCCTATCGGCAAGCGATCCACTTGCGCTTTGAGTTCGTCGTCGCGCAGTGCAACCTGGGAACCGTGCTGCACGAACTGGGACAACCCGATGAGGCAATCGCTTGCTTCGAGCACGCGTTGCACGCCGATCCCGAATCGGCCGACACGTACAACAACCTGGGCAACGCCCTGCAGCAGACCGGACACTCGGAACGTGCGTTGGCCTGCTATCAAAAGAGTTTGCAATTGGCGCCCGACATGGCGGACGCGCACCACAATCTTGGCATTCTTTATCTGGGCCGGGAACAGTTTGCCGAAGGGTGGCCGGAATACGCCTGGCGGCTCCGCTGCAAACACGTGCCGGTGCGACCGTTCAACCAGCCGTTGTGGCAAGGCGAACCGCTCGAGGGACGCACCCTGCTATTGCACGCGGAGCAGGGGTTGGGCGATACGATCCAGATGTTGCGCTACGTCGCGCAGGCGCGCGAACAGGGCGGCCGTGTGCTGTTGCAGGTGCAGCCGCTGTTGGTGTCGCTGATGCGCGCCGCGGGTTTCACCGAGGTATTGCCAAGCGAAGCCGAACTGCCTTCGTTCGACCTTCACTCGCCGCTGCTCAGTTTGCCAGGAATCTTCCATGCCGACGCGCGGAACATGGCGGACGGTGTGCCCTATTTGAAAGCGGATCCCCGGCGCGTCGCCAACTGGCGGGAGAAGTTGACTGGCCTCGACGGCGTGCGGGTCGGAGTCGCGTGGCAAGGTAATAGACAGCATCAACGTGACCGAACGCGTTCGATTCCGCTGGCATGCTTTGCGCCCCTGGCCGATGTGCCCGGCGTATGCCTGTTGGGCCTGCAAAGGGGTTACGGGAGCGAACAACTGGCGGGCGTCGAGTTTCCGATCATTGATTTGCAACGCGAACCAGAATTGCAAGAAGGCGACTTTCAGGACACGGCGGCGGCAATCGAAAGCTTGGATTTGGTGATCACGTGCGATACGGCACTGGCGCACTTGACCGGGGCGTTGGGCAGCCGTGGCTGGGTGGCGCTGCCGAAGTTCGCCGACTGGCGGTGGTTTGAGAATCGCGATGATTCGCCGTGGTACCCGAGCCTGCGGCTGTTTCGCCAGCAAGAAGACGGCGATTGGCTGGAACTTTTTCGACGCATGGCACGCGCGTTGTCAGAACCTGGTGCGTTGGCCGATCGATGAATTTTCGCGATTGTCAGTTTTGCTCAACCCCGCGCGGGAGTTTTCCGCCTGCGCGCTTGTTTCATGCGCCAGATTTGCGACACTGAGAAGATATGCGTTGCGCGTCGATCCCACGACGCCCGACGGTTGTTCCCCACGAATCATCACGCGGTATCTCGATGAGTGCGACGTCCGATTCTCTGAAGGCGGCCCAAGATCTCGTACACGCCGGACGCGTCGACGACGCCGAACCTATCGTGCGGCAGATTTTGGAGTCCGACGCGGAAAACGTCGCGGCGCTGCAACTGATGGGTGGCATGGCCCGGCAACGCGGGCAACATGCCTTGGCCGCGGACTACTACCAGCAGGCTGCCCGGCTCGATCCGGACGACCTGCCGGCGCAAATTGGCCTGGGCAATGCGCTCATGAAATTGGGCAAGGTGGATGAGGCAGTGGCCTGCTTCCGAGGCGTGCTGCGTGCTCGCCCGGGCGATGCCCAATTGCAAAACGACCTCGGGGTGATCCTGGCGAACCAACGGCGCTGGGAACAGGCGGCTGAGTGTTTTCGCCAGATGGTCGCCGCGCATCCCGAGTATGGCCCGGGGCACAACAATCTCGGCAATGTGCTGAACGAGCAGGGGCACACCGAAGAAGCCCTCAAGTGTTTTCGCGCCGCGATACGCTGCAAACCCGATCTGGTGCAAGCTTACAACAATCTGGCCAACGGGTTGAAAGCACTGGGCCGACTCGACGAAGCGATCGAAAAATACCGGCTGGGACTGCGATTCGCGCCGAACTATGCCGAAGGGCACTACAACCTGGGCCTGGCTCTATCCGAGGCGCGCAAGCCGGACGAAGCGATTGCCTGTTATCGCGAAGCTCTGCGGCTGCGGCCCGACTTCGTCGAGGCACAATTCAACTTGGGCGGTTTGTTCAAGTCGCAAGGACTATTGCCCGAGGCGCTGGCAAGCTTCGAGCAGGTGGCGGCGGCCCGCCCTGATTTTGCCGAGGCGCACGCCAAATTGGGACTGACGCTCAAATCGCTCGGGCGAGCGGACGCCGCGGCTGCGCCTGCGCGGGCCGTGGAGCTCAAGCCGAACATGACCGACGCCTGGCTGGCGCTTGGCGACTTGTTGTTGGATCAAGGTAACGTCGAGGCCAGCATCGCCACGCTCGAGGATGCCACGCGTCACAACCCCCAGTCGGTCGAGGCGCATACTCACCTGGGCAATGCGCTGCGTGCCGCGGGACGTGAGTCGGAGGCCGTCGCAGCGTACGAGCAGGCCTTGCAGGTTCAGCCTGGTGCAGTCGAACCGCGTGTCAACCTGGGCATGGTGCTGCGCCAGCAGAATCGCGTGGAAGACGCGATCGCTTGCTTTCGGCAGGTGATTGAAGCGCACCCCGAATTCGCGCCGGCTCACAACGCGTTGGGAGCCGCGTTGGAGTGTTGCGGAAAATCGGACGAAGCGGCGGCTTGTTTTCGCGAGGCCGTTCGACTGCAGCCGGACTTTGTGGAAGCGCACAACAACCTCGGCGCCGCGCTGGGTTCATTGGGCAAACCGGGCGAAGCCATTGTCTGCTTCGAGGAAGCGCTGCGAATCAATGCCGATCACCCCGAGGTACTCAGCGGCCTGGGGTCCGCGCTGTACCAGAGCGATCAAACGACCGAAGGACGGGCCGCCTTGGAGCGCGCGTTGGAGCTGAAACCCGATTCTCGCGATGGCTCACGGCAATCTGGCCCGCATCCTGTTTGACGAAGGGGACCGGCAAGGCTGTCTCGCCCGCTACGACGAGGCCGTGCGCTGCGATCCTTCGCTGGCGCCGATGCACAACAATCGGGCCATGGCGCTGTTGCTGTCGGGTGATTTTGCCCGCGGATGGTCCGAATATGAATGGCGCTGGAAAATGCCGGGCGCACTGCGGCGCGACTGGCCCCAGCCGGAGTGGGACGGCTCGCCGCTATCAGGGCGCACCATCCTGCTACATCGTGAGCAAGGCATCGGCGACACCCTCCAATTCATTCGCTATGCGCCGCGCGTGCAGGCGCAAGGCGGACAAGTGCGCGTTTTGGCTCCGGGCAATTGGATTCCCATGCTCGGCACGTGCGCCGGGCTCGATCCGTCCCGCGTCGAGTTTTGCGACGAGGCCGAGCCATTGCCCTCGTTCGATGTGTTCGCTTCGCTGATGACGCTGCCACGACTATTTCAGACCGATCTGGACTCGATTCCCGCCGACGTGCCCTATTTGTCCGTGTCCGACGAGCTGGTGTCCAAGTGGCGCCCGGAACTGGACCAAGGCGAGGCGTTTCGAGTTGGCATCACGTGGCAGGGCAACCCACACTTTGCCGGCGACCGAGCGCGGTCCTTCCCGTTGTCGACTTTTGCGCCCTGGCGGCAATCCCGGGCGTGCAGTTGTTCAGCCTGCAAAAAGGGTTCGGCGCCGAGCAACTCGAAAATGTCGATTTTCCGGTCGTTGACGTGGGCAGCAAGTTCAGCGACGTGTTGATGGTCGACGCGGCCGCGGTCATCGAATCGCTCGATTTGGTGATCACGTGCGATTCGGCGATCGGGCATCTGGCCGGTGCGTTGGCGGCCAAGGCCTGGATCGCCATCCCCTTCGCGCCCGACTGGCGGTGGCTGTTGGATCGTGAAGACAGCCCTTGGTACCCTACGCTACGCTTGTTTCGCCAGACTCGGTCGGGTGACTGGGCGGGCGTGTTCGAGCGGATGGCGGAAACGCTCGGAGTACTGTCAGCCGGGCGGAGCAACCCCGGCTCGCGCGGTTTCAAGCCCGATGCTTCCTTCCTCGATTGAGACACGCGGGGCGCCGCGGAACGTGCGGCCTGTCATCTCTACCCTTCGTGCGGTGTGTCCATGAGTCCAACGACCAACGATCTGCAAACGGCGTCGGAACACCTGCGTTCCGGACGCTTGAACGAGGCAGCGCAGCTTCTCGACCGGGTTCTCGAAGCGAATCCGCAAAACGCCGACGGCCTGCGCATGCGGGGCAACCTCGCACTGCAACGTAAAGAATACGTGCGGGCGGAGGATTGTTTCCTAGGAGTCTTGCAACTCCAACCCGGGGACATGCAATCCCGCTTCGAGTTGGCAAACGCGTTGCTCGGTCAAGGCAAGACCGACAAGGCCGTGGCCCACTTCCAAGTCGTATTGAGCGCGTGTCCGAACGACGCGAAGCTGCACAACGAGTTGGGCATTTTGATGGCAAACTTGGGACGTTGGGAGGAGGCTGCCGAGTGTTTGCGGCAGGTCGTGCGAGTACACCCCGAGTTTGGCCCGGGCCACAACAACTTGGGAAACGTTTTGGACGAACAGGGGCGAACGGCCGAGGCAGTCGAATGTTTTCGCAAGGCAGTCGCGGCCGACCCCACCATGGCGCCGGCGTACTACAATTTGGCCAATGGCCTGAAGGCTTTGGGACGGCTTGAAGAAGCGATCGCCCAATACCGACTTGGGCTGCAGGCCGATCCCGCCGCCGCCGACGGCTATTACCTGCTGGCCGCAGCGCTGCGGGATGCCGGCAACACGGACGAGGCCATTGCCAACTACCGCGAAGCACTGCGGATCCAGCCAGAGCACACCGCGGCGCAATTCGAATTGGGCTGCGTGTTGAAATCCCAGGGGGTCTTGAGCGAGGCGTCGGCGCTGTTGGAGCAAGTGGTCAGGGCGATCCCGGACGAAGCCGACGCGCATGCCCAATACGGACTGACGCTCAAAGCGTTGGAACGTCCCGAAGCTTTCGCCGCGCTGGAGCGAGCCCTGGCGCTCAAGCCGGATTTGCCCGAAGCACACCTGGCACTGGGCGATCTGAAATCCGATCGAGGCGATCTCGCAGGGGCGATTCGCTGCTACGAACAGGCCGCTTGCTATCGGCCCGGCTCCGTAGTGGCATTCACCAACTTGGGCAACACGTTCCGCACCAAGGGCCAGAACGCCCAAGCCCTGGCGGCCTACGAACAAGCCGTGCGGCTCCGTCCGGATCTGGCGGAAACGCACCTCAACTTGGGGTTGCTCAAGCGGATACTGAAACGCAATGACGAGGCGATCGTTCATTTCCGCAAAGCGCTTGAATTGAAACCCGATTATGTAGAGGCACTCAACGGACTGGGAGCCGCGTTGGAAAAGCAGGGAGACTCCGAGGCGGCCGTGGCGTGCTTCCGCGAGGTCGTTCGATTGCAGCCGGATAATGTCGAGGCCCACAACAACCTCGGAGCGTCGCTCTGCTCGCTGGGCGAATTGGGAGAGGCAATGGATTCGTACGACGAGGGCTTGCGAGTTAACGACGACCGCGGCGTGCTTCCTCCTGCGATCGCCGAAGGGCGCGCGTTGTTCGAGCGCGCCATGGCGCTCAATCCGGACTATGCCGAAGCACGGGGAAATCTTGGCAGGTTGCTGCTGGGGCTTGGGGAAAAACAAAACGCGAGGTCCACGATTGACGAAGCACGCGCCTTTCTCGAACGCGCCGTGCAGCTCAAGCCGGATTTTATCGAGGCGCACGGCAACTTGGCCAAACTATTGGCGGATCAAGGCGATCTGGCCGGTTCGCTCGCGCACTACGACGAGGTATTGCGGCGAGATCCGTCGCTGGCGTCACTGCACAAGAACCGCGCGATGACGTTGCTGCTCTCCGGAGACTTCGCGCACGGTTGGCCCGAGTACGAATGGCGCTGGCGTGAGAAGGACGCCCCCAAACGGCCGTGGCCGCGGCCCGAATGGGACGGTTCGCCACTTCAGGGGCGCGCGATCATGTTGCATTGCGAACAGGGATTGGGCGACACGCTGCAGTTCATTCGCTACGCCCCGCGGGTGCAGGAACAAGGTGGCCAACCGCGGATCGTGGCGCCGAAGAGTTGGATCCCCATTTTGAGTACGTGCGCCGTCCTGGATCCGGCGCGTGTCGAGTTTTGCGAGCAGGAAGAAGTGCTGCCGCAATTCGACGTTTTTGCCGCCCTGATGTCGCTGCCGCGATTGTTCGAAACCGATCTGACATCGATTCCCGCGAACGTGCCGTACCTTTCGGCCGACGAGGCGCTAGTGGCCCAGTGGCGCACTTCGCTCGGAAAAGAAAGGGGCTTTCGCGTCGGAATTGTTTGGCAGGGAAATCCAGATTTTGGCAACGACCGGGTTCGGTCGATGCCGCTGGCGAGCTTTGCCCCGCTGGCCGCCGTCGAAGGGGTGCGGCTCGTCAGTTTGCAAAAGGGCTTCGGGTCCGAGCAGATTGATCAGGTCGATTTTCCGATCCTGGACCTGGGCAGCCAGTTCAGCGACGTGGCCATGGTCGACGCGGCGGCCGTCATCCGATCGCTCGATCTGGTGATCTCTTGCGACACGGCGATGCTGCACTTGGCCGGCGCGCTGGCGGCCCCTGCCTGGGCCGCGATCCCCTATGCGCCCGACTGGAGGTGGTTGCTGGATCGCACCGACAGCCCCTGGTATCCTACGCTGCGGTTGTTCCGTCAGTCGCAACCTGGCGACTGGCCGGGTGTGTTTCAAAGGATGGCCGAGGCGCTGGCGACGCACGTCGCGCAGCAGGAAACGCGGCGCTAGGCCGCGTGGCTGGTTGAATTCGCATTGCGCAATGAGACGACGATGGCAGTCAAGACGCGCCAGGTCAGCGGTCGCCGCACGCTGGAATTGCACTCGTACGACGAGTTGTTGGCGGACGTGCGCATGTTGGCGGACACGCCGCACCGGCAACTGGGCAATTGGTCGCTGGGAGAGGTCTGCCAGCATCTGGCGAAGACCATGGATGTTTCGCTGGACGGCTCACAGGCACGCGCGCCGTGGGCGTTGCGTCTGGTGGGTCCGTTCATCAAGAAGCGATTCCTCTCGCGGCCCATGCCGGCCGGCTTCACGGCGCCGCCTGCTTTCGGGCTGTTGCCCGATCCGGCGGCGGCGGCCGAGGGAGTCGCCGCGTTGGAGAAAGCCATCGAACGATTGCGCCAGACCAGCGAGCGAAAGCCGCACTTGGTCTTCGGCCGGATGACGCCCGAGGAGTGGGACCGGTTGCACATGCGCCATGGCGCGCTGCATTTGAGCTTTCTCGTGCCGGAGTCGTAAGCGGCGCCCGCTCGGCGCGGACTCTACAGCGATCGAGGACTTCCTGCCTGCGCGTTTTTCAAACGGAGAGTGACCGATGACTCAAACAGCCCCAGCAGCCAGTGTGCCGCGACGTCGGCGTTTGCGGTTCAATTCGTACGAAGAAGTTCTCGCCGACGTGCGATCGCTGGTTTCCGGCCCCACGCGTCATTTGGGCAATTGGACGTTGCCGGATATCTGCCAGCACCTGGCTACCGCCATCGAGAGCAGCATCGACGGCGAGAAGGGCTTTGCGTTGCCGCTGACAACGCGGATCTTCGCTCGGCTGTTTCGCAATCGAATTCTCAACAGCAGACTGCCCACGGGGGTCAAGCTGCCGCCGGACGCCGAGGCGGTATTGTTCCGCGCCGGAGAACATCGAAGTGGCGATCCAAAACTTGGAAAGCGCCTTCGTCCGGCTGAAATCGACCTCGCAGCGTCGGGCGCATCCGGCGTTTGGCAGCATGACGCCAGCCCAGTGGGAACTTTTTCACTTAAGGCACGCCGAATTGCACTTGAGCCACATCGTGCCGGAGTCGGCGGAAGCGTAGCCGCTGGTTGCGGTTTTTCAGGCGTTTCTGGCTCCCTTCGGCCGGCAGCGACATGCCCCCCAGGAGATTTTACGCGCTTTTTACATTACGCCGACAAGCGCGTGACACGCCTGCTGCGAAGTACCTCTAGAATTCGTCGAGTGGTATGAGAGACAACCATCGACGTTGATTCACGAGATCTTCTAGATACCAGGAGCGGGGAGCATGGCGACACAACTGGATGCGGTCGAAGAGGCTGTGACGCAGGAAGCTGAAACGCAAGAAGCATTGGCACACTTGGAACTAGCGTCAGCGCACGATACGTCAGTGCCCAATGCGTCAACACACCGTGTGCCGAGCGGGGGCAGTGCCGTGGTCGCGGCTCCGTTGGGACGAACGGGCCGGGTCTTGGATGCCGACGGCTCGGAACCTGCCGCTGCATTGCTTCACGCCGCACCCGATGGGCGGGAACTGGCCGAGGACATCGTCCCCGCCGACGATCCCTGGCGGCGCGGCTACGACTGGCCGGTGGTGATCTGGATCGCCGTGGTCCATCTGGGGCGCTGGCGGCCCCGTTTTTCTTCACCTGGAAGGCGCTGGGCTTGTGTGCGTTTCTGTGCTGGCTGACCGGCAGCATCGGCGTGTGCATGGGCTATCACCGCCAACTGACGCACGGCTCGTTTTCAACCTATCGGCCGATGCGCTGGCTGTTGGCGCTGTTGGGAGGTTTGTCGGGCGAGGGTTCGGCCCTGACCTGGGTGGCCAACCACCGCAAGCACCATGTCTATAGCGACAAGGAAGGCGATCCGCACAGCCCTCGCGACGGCCGCTGGTGGAGCCACATGCTGTGGTTCATGCCCGACTTCGGTCACAAATATCACTCTGACATGCATGTCCGCTATGCTCCGGACTTGCACCGTGATCCGATGATGCGCTTCTTGCACAAGTTCTTCCTGCCCTCGCACATCTTGATGGGCGGGCTGTTGTTTGCGATCGGCTACTTTGGCTGGGACGCCTATACCGGCTGGTCGTTCGTCGTGTGGGGCATGTTCGTGCGGTTGGTCTACGTGCTGCACGTCACCTGGTTCGTCAATTCCGCCACGCACATCTGGGGCTATCGCAACTACGAGACCACCGACAACAGCCGCAACCTGTGGTGGGTTGGCATCCTGGCCTTCGGCGAGGGCTGGCACAACAACCACCACGCCTTTCAGCGCATGGCCCGGCAGGGTCACAAGTGGTGGGAAGTCGACATCACCTACTGGTCGATCTGCCTGCTGGAGAAGCTGCACCTGGCCTGGAACGTCCAGCACGAGATCCCCAAGAACGCCAAGCCGGCGTGAGGAACGCAACACGAACCCGATGCGCCAGCGGCCCAACCGGCAATAGCCAGGTGGCGCAGCCCCTGGGCTCGATGCGGCCCCACGTTGTTCCGGAAAGCCCGTCGAGGGCCGCACTCACTACATCGGTGAGCCGGAGTCGGCCGGCTGCGTCCCTTTTTCCTGTTTTGGGGCGCGCGAATTGCAGTTGCAAGCCCACCGGCTGGTGGTACACTATCTTCCTTGGATTGTTGGTAATTTACAGAAACGTAGGAAGGTTCTAGTCACAATGGCATGTTCGGTGCTCTGCCGTCCGCGGGACGCGCGGCGCGCCGAAGGCGGGCCAGCGTAGAGAAGGCGCGACGCGCAGATGACTCTCACGAAAGAGCGTAAAGACAGTTTGATCGGCGAATACAAGCGGGCTGCCACTGACACCGGCTCGCCCGAGGTGCAAATCGCCATTTTGACGACACGGGTCGGCGAACTGACGGAGCACCTGCGCACGCACAAGAAGGATTACGCCAGTCGGCGGGGCCTGTTGCAGATGGTGAGTCGGCGGCGGCGGTTGCTGGATTATCTGAAAAGGGTCGATCCGCAACGATACCTCGACGTCATTCGCCGTCTCGACATCCGCAAGTGATCCGCGCTCGAATAGCTCGGGCACTCGCCGTGCGAGTCCCGCGGTTCACGGGCGGGACGATCGCCTGGGCGGCGTAAGTTCACGAACCTCGCGACGGCCGTTTGCGGCACGATGCATCGTGCGGTGGAGCAGCCCTGGCGGATTCACTTCGACTTCTCTTGGATGGCGCCCCAAGATTGCTTGGATGACGCTTGTGCCGCCCAGCGGCCGCGCAGGCGTGTTCGGCCAATGTATCGCCCCCTAAAGCGTGCCGCTTGAGTTGGCAGGAACGCAGCGAAGCGAAGGAAAAAACATTGAAAGTACGTGTAGAAAAACAAATCGGCGCCAGTGTGCTCTCGTTTGAAACCGGCATGTTGGCCAAGCAGGCCGCGGGCAGCGTGCTCGTGCAATATGGTGAAACGGTGGCCCTGGTGGCCACGGCCTCGGGACCGCCGCGTCCGGGCCTCTCGGACTTCTTTCCCCTGACGTGCGACTATCGCGAGCGGACCGCCGCGGCCGGCAAGTTTCCCGGCGGCTTCTTGAAGCGCGAAGGTCGCCCCACGATGAAGGAAACGCTGACCAGCCGGCTGATGGACCGACCCATCCGTCCGCTGTTTCCCTCGTGGTATCGTGACGAAGTCCAAGTGCAGGCCTTCGTCGTTGCCAGCGACCGGCAAAACGACGCCGACGTGCTGGCCATGAACGGCGCGTCCGCGGCGCTCTCCATCTCGCCCTTGCCGTTCGAAGGCCCGATTGCCTCGGTCCGCTTGGGACGCGTCGACGGCAAGTTCGTGCCGTTTCCGACGCAGGACGACTTGGAGGAGAGCGACCTCGACTTGATTGTCTCGGGAAGCAAAGACGCGATTCTGATGATCGAAGGCTTTGCCCGCGAATTGCCCGAAGACGTCATGTTAGAGGCGCTTAACGAAGCGCATCGGATCATTGGCGAAATCTGCGACCTGCAAGACGAGCTGGTCGCCAAGGTAGGCGTGCAAAAGAAAGAGTACGAAGTGCCAGCCGACGACGGCCTGTTGGGCAAGCTGACCGACAAGTACTTCGACGCATTGCGGGCCGCCAAACAGACGTCCGGCAAACAGGCGCGGGCCGACGCGGTCGACGCGCTCAAGTTGCGCGTCAAGGCGGAGATGATTCCCGACCCGGCCGCCGAGGGCGCCATCACGGAGTTTGCGCTGGGCAAGTCGTGGCACGATCTGGAAGAACACGTGGTGCGCGACCTGATTCTGGCCGGCACCCGGCCCGACGGCCGCGACGTCAAGACGTTGCGCCCCATCGAGTGCTACGTCGACGTGTTGCCGCGCGTGCACGGCTCGGCCGTGTTTCAACGCGGCGAGACGCAGGCTTTGATCACGGTCACGCTGGGCACCGGCCGCGACGAACAGCGAGTGGACGGCCTGATCGACGAATACTCGAAAAAGTTCATGCTGGACTACAACTTCCCGCCGTTTTCGGTGGGCGAGGTGCGTCCGATCCGCGGCCCCGGCCGTCGTGAAATCGGCCACGGAGCGCTGGCCGAACGCAGCGTCAAACCGGTGCTGCCGGATCCCGAAGTGTTCCCGTATACGGTGCGCGTGATCTCGGACATCTTGGAGTCCAACGGCTCCAGCTCGATGGCCAGTGTCTGTGGAGCCACCTTGGGCCTGATGGCGGCCGGCGTGCCGATCACCAACCCCGTGGCGGGCATCTCGGTGGGGCTGGTGAAAGAGGACGACAAGTTCACCCTGTTGACCGACATCCTGGGCGACGAAGACCACTTCGGCGACATGGACTTCAAGATCGCCGGCACGCAAAACGGCATCACCGGCATCCAGTTGGATTTGAAGATCAACGGCATCAGCGAGGAGATCATCAAAGCCACGCTGGCGCAGAGCCGCGAAGCCCGCATCGAGATCCTACGGACGATGCTCACCACGATTGCCCGGCCCAAGCCGGACATCGCCGCCAGCGCTCCGCGGCTGCTGCGGACGCACATTCCGCCGGACAAGATCGGCGCGCTGATCGGCCCGGGCGGCAAGAACATCCGCGGCATTCAAGAATCGACCGGCGCGGTGCTGGAAGTCGACGACGACGGCACGGTCACCATTGCCAGTTCCGACGGCGAAGGCGCCCAACGGGCATTGGCTGCGGTGGAAGCTCTGACCGCCACGGTGCAGGTCGGCCGTATTTACCACGGTCGCGTAACCAGCGTGAAGGACTTCGGCGCCTTCGTGGAAATCATTCCCGGCAAAGACGGGTTGGTGCACATCAGCGAATTGGCCGACGACTACGTCAACAGCGTGGCGGATATCTGCTCGGTCGGCGACGAGATGACCGTCAAGGTGATCGCGGTCGACGAGCAAGATCGGGTCAAGCTGAGCCGCAAGCAGGCGATGCGCGAGCTCGAGGCGCCGCAGACGGCGGACCAAGAGTAGCGTCCTTGTGGAAAACGTTTGGCCGATGCCATGGCCACCGCGGCGCCCGCCGCGCTGGCCATGCTTCGTTTGAGTGCCGCGCCTTCCGCCTTGTCTTTTCGTCGAGTTGCACTTCGATGAATCCTCCGCATCCGCCCACGGCCGAGCAAGTTAACCAAAAGCTGGTCGAGCAATACACCGAGATTGCCCAACTGGCCGGCGGATTGGCGCACGAAATCAAGAACCCGCTTTCGACGATCGGCCTCAACATGGAGCTTCTGGCCGAGGATTTTGCCGACGCCGAATCGCCCCGCGACCGCCGCGCCGCCGCCAAGATCGCGGTGGTGCGGCAAGAGTGCCAACGGCTGCAAAACCTGCTGGATGACTTCCTGAATTTCGCCAAAGTCCGCACGGTCCGATTCGAAGCGTCGGACTTGAATGAGCAGGTCCGGAAACTCATCGACTTTTTCGCACCCAAGGCGCGGGAGTCGAACATTGAAATCGTGACCTACCTGGACGCCGATCTTCCCCGGGTCGTGCTGGATCGCGAGTCGTTTCACGGCGCGCTGTTGAACCTGGTGCTGAACGCCTTTCAGGCGATGCCCGAGGGCGGGCAGCTCATGGTGCGCACCAGCGCCACCTCGTCGGGCGTGGCATTGGAGTTGATCGACACGGGCTGCGGCATGGACGAGCGCACGGCGGCGCATATCTTCGAGGCCTTTTATTCCACGAAGCCGGGCGGGTCGGGCCTGGGCCTGCCCACCACGCGCAAGATCATCGAGGCGCACGGCGGCCGCATTCGGCTGGAAAGCGAGGCCGAACGCGGCACGAAGTTCACCATCGAACTGCCCGTGCCGGCGCGGCTGGAGAGCAAATCCTAAGCCCCCAGCAGGACCGTCGAACGGCGCGCAAATAGTGTCCAAGCGGTTCGGTTCGGCCGACGCAGTGTGTGGCAAATATGTCTGGCGCGATGGCTGGGGAGTATGTACAACTTGGGAAAGCGTCGAAGGGATTTTCTTTTCCAAGGAGGCCGTGATGGGATTGCCGAAAGTGGATCGCGCGAAGCTTCGCGAGCGATTGTTGACCGAGTTCGAGCGGACGGTGGACGAGGTGGCCGAGGCGGTGGATGCGGCCCCGGCGGGGCGAGTGATTCGCGATAGCGAGGAGCCGGCGCGGGATGCGTTGGATCGTTTCAGGCAAGTCGTCTACGAAGAGGTCTTGCAGGCCAAAGTGGACGCGTCGGAAGCCGCTTTTCCCCCCTCCGACCAGCGCGGCCAGCGGCAAGCCGAAACGTCATAAGGGGCGTCAAGCTTTCAGCCTGCTGTCGATCAACGGTCGCATCCAATTGCGTCGCGTGCGTTGGCACTGCCCGCGGGAAGGGAGCGAGACGACGATCGACCGGCTGTTGGACGACGCCGAATCGACGATCAGCCAAGGCGTGCGTGAGATGGCCTGCCGGGTGAATCAAGGTGCCTCGAGCTTTGCCAGAGCGGCCGAAATCCTCGGCCGCACGGCGCACTTCAACGTCAGCAAGGAAACCTTGCGGCAGTTGATCGAAGAGGAAGGTCTTACGGTGTTGCGGGGGATGCAACGGGGGGAATTGGCTCCCGACTGGTCGAGCGCCGACTGCACGACCGAAGAGCAGACCCGGCGAATTTACCTCGGCTGCGACGGCGTGAAAGTGCCGCTGGTGACCGACGCGGAGAAGAAGAAGCGGCGGCAAGCGATTCGCGCCAAGCGTGCTCGCCGGGGGGCGCAAGTGCAAGCCGCTGCCACGCGCCAAACCGGGTTCCGATAACGCCTACAAGGAGTTCAAGGTCGGCTATCTGTACGACGAGAAGAAGGCCCATCGGTTGGTGGGAGCGACCGCCGGCAACCACGAAACGGCCGGACGGATGCTGCAGCGGATGGGCGCTCAGGTGGGGCTTATCGAGGCCGACGAGCGTGTTGCCTTGATCGACGGGGCGCCGTGGATTCGCAACCAGATCGAGTTTCACGGCTTGACCAGCGACATCGGCTTGGACTTTTATCACTTGCAAGACTACGCCCAGAAGACGCGTCGGGCCGTGTTCGGCGAGGCGTCCGAGGAGGGCCGGCGGTGGCTCGGTGATTTGATGCACACGTTCAAGCACGACGGTTACAACGCGGGCTACGACAAGCTGACCGCGTGGCGCACCAGGCTGCGAGGCGCCAAGCGTGCGGCGGCCAACAGCTTGATGCAATACGCGGCCGAGCGACACGACATGATTCGGTATCCGCAGTTCCGCATGAAAGGCTGGCAAATCGGCAGCGGGCCGACCGAAGCCGAGTGCAAGACCACCACCGATCGCGTCAAGGGACACGGTCGCCGTTGGGATTCGGCCAACGCCGAAGCCATGATGGCCCTGGCCGCACTCCACGACAGCCAATTGTGGACACAACACTGGACAACCCTCGATCCACAAAGAAATTAACGACGCCATAGAATCTGGCCAGACACCCGACGCCGGTCTCCTTTCTCTGGGTAGGGCTTTTCGCTATCATCGACCGGATGGCGACCACCCAAGTCACACAGCGCGCGGCCGCTGACGGAGCGCCCATTCGCGTGCTCATCGTCGACAATGAAGCCTCGCACGCGCAAGCCGTGGCCGAGAGCCTCGAGCGCGTGGGCTATGACTGCACGGTGGCCACCAGCGGCCCGCAGGGAGCGAAGCTCATTGACCGCGACACGTTCGACCTGGTGATCACGGACCTGGTGATGAACGACGTCGACGGTTTGCAACTGTTAGCCCTGGCCAAGGAAAAGCTGCCCGACGCCGAGGTGATTCTGGTCACCGGCCACGGCACGATTCCCTCGGCCGTCAGCGCGATGCAGCAAGGGGCCTTCAACTACCTGCTCAAGCCTCTCGATTTGAGCCAACTGCGGGCCGTGGCCGAAAAGGCCTCGTCCAGCTTGCGGCTGCGGCGGCAGAATGCCGAGCTCAATCGCCGGCTCGACGAGAAGTTCGGCTTCGAGGGCGTGATCGGCAACAGCCGGCAGATGCACGAGGTGATCGACCGTCTGAAGCGCATCGCCCCGACCGACGCCAGCGTGCTCATCCAGGGCGCCACCGGCACCGGCAAGGAGCTGGTGGCCCAGGCCATCCACCAGAACAGCCCTCGCAAGAACAAGGCATTCGTGGCGCTCAACTGCGCCGCTTTGAGCGAGAACATCCTGGAGAGCGAGCTGTTTGGCCACGTGCGGGGCGCGTTCACCGACGCCTCGACCGACCGGGTGGGCAAATTCGAGTACGCCGACGGCGGCACGCTGTTTCTCGACGAAGTGGGCGACATGCCCATCGCCACGCAAATCAAATTGTTGCGGGTGCTGGAGAGCGGTGAGATCACGCGCGTGGGCTCGAACGATCCGATGAGCGTCAACGTCCGCATCCTGTCGGCCACGAACCGCAACCTGGAAGAATCGATCGCGGCCGGCACGTTCCGCAGCGACCTGTACCATCGATTGAAAGTCGTGACGATCAATCTGCCGCGGCTGGCCGAGCGAAGCCAGGACATCCCGCTGTTGACCGACTACTTCATGAAGCAATTCGCCAAGCGGCATCACAAGAAAATCGAAAGCGTGTCGGCCGCAGCGCGGCGTCGATTGATGGCCTTCGACTGGCCCGGCAACGTGCGCCAATTGCGCAACGTCGTGGAGAGCATGGTGGTGGTCGACTACGACGGCGTGCTCGACATCGACGATCTGCCGGCCGAATTGGCGGGGCCGGCGGAAACTCCCGAGGACGGGCAGGGGGGCCATCTGGCTTCGCTGGTCGGCAAGCCGCTGTCGGAGGTCGAACGATTGTTCATCGCCGAAACGCTGGAGCAAACCGGCGGCAACCGCGAGGCCGCCGCCGAGATGCTGGGTATCGGCCAGCGCACGCTATATCGCAAGATCAAGGAGTTCAATCTGTGACCAGCGCGAGCGACAGGATGAACGCGATCCGCGTATTGCCTCAAAGCGTCGTCAACAAGATCGCCGCCGGCGAGGTGATCGAACGTCCGGCCAGCGTGGTCAAGGAGTTGATGGAGAACTCGATCGACGCCGGCGCCACGCGGATCGACGTTTCGGTGGAACAGGGCGGGCTCGAGCTGATGCGCGTCAGCGACGATGGTTCCGGCATTCCGGCCGATCAACTGCCGCTGGCCGTGGCCACGCATGCCACCAGCAAGATCCACGACGCCGATGAATTGTTCCGCGTCCATTCGCTGGGTTTTCGCGGCGAGGCCCTGGCGTCGATCGCCGAGGTGAGCCGCCTGACCATTCGCAGCCGCACGCGCGACGTTGACGCCGGAGCGCAACTCGAAGTCGCCGGCGGACACGCCACGCCGGTGGCGCCATGCGGTTGCCCGGTCGGCACCACGATCGAGATTCGGCAACTGTTTTACAATACGCCCGTGCGGCGGAAGTTTCTGCGCACGACGCAGACCGAAATGGGCCACATTGGCGAGGCGTTCACGCGCATTGCGCTGGCGAATCCGCACGTGTCGTGTACGTTGCGCCATCAGGGACGCGTGGTCCATGACCTGCCGGCCGCCGGCGATTGGCGCGGACGCATCGCGGCGTTCTTCGGCGATGAACTGGCCGGCGATTTGATCTCGGTCCAGAGCACCGACGAGCCCATCCGCCTGCACGGGTACGTAGCCAGCCCCAGCCACAGCCGCGCCAACAACCGCATGCAGTATTTGTTTCTCAACGGTCGGGCGATTCGCGATCGCTCGCTGCAACACGCTTTGAGCGAGGCGTATCGCGGCTTGCTGCTCACCGGCGCGTATCCGATCGCCTTTCTGCACATCGAGATGCCGGTCGAATTGGTCGACGTCAACGTGCATCCCACGAAGTTGGAGGTGCGCTTCCAGGAGGCCGGGCGGCTCTATAGCCAACTGCTGGGGACGCTGCGAACGCGGTTTCTGACAACGGACCTTACGGCGCGCTTGCAGCCTGCCGGCGAGAGCGAAGCGGCTGCCGCGGTTGATCCGGCGCGGGCCGATCAAATGCGGCGCGAATTGGTCGATTGGGCCAAAGGCCAACTGACCTCTGCCGGCGCAAGGCTGCCGGACGCGACTTCGCCCGCCGCGCACGTGCAAACGACGCTGCGCGAGCCGCCGCCTCATGCGCCGCTGGAATTGAGCGTGCTCGAGCGTCGCTGGAAACCGGTCGAGGCCGGCGACGAGGAGCCCGAGCCCGACACGTCTGGCATCGAGAACGAAGGCGAGGCGGTTGCGGATTCGGGTGCGGCGAACGCCGGGGGCCGGTCGCATTCGGCGTTGCAATTGCACAATCGATATCTGGTGACCGAGTGCGACGGCGGCATGGTCGTCATCGATCAGCATGCCTTGCACGAGCGGATTCTCTATGAGCATTTGCGCGAACGGGTGTTGGCGGGCGCGTTGGAATCGCAACGGCTGCTGGTGCCCGAGCCGATCGACTTGGCGCCGGCTGAAGCGGCGGCGGCGCTTGAGGCGCGTGACGTGTTGGGACAACTGGGCCTGGCGATCGAGCCCTTCGGCGGCGACACGGTGTTGGTTTCGAGCTATCCGGCCATGCTGGCCAACTTCGCGCCGGCCGAAGTCTTGCACGACGTGGTGGACCAGTTGCTCGCCGGCGGCCAAGGCCCCGAGCGCCGCGACATGTTGGATTCGCTGTTGCACATGATCTCGTGCAAGGCGGCCATCAAGGCGGGCGACCGGCTCAGCCCCGACGAAGTGACGGCGCTACTCGAACAACGCCACCTCGCCCAGGACACGCATCACTGCCCACACGGACGTCCCACGGCGCTATTCTTCAGCCGCGAGGAATTGGACAAGCAGTTCAAACGCACGTAGCCGCCTGAGAGGGGAATTTTCGCCAGTACGAACCGTCCGGCCACGTTACGCGTCCGGTTTCCTGTAGTCCCGGCCGGTTATGTACTTTTTTGCCCCGTGGCGACTATAATCAAACGTGCGGGGAATTGGCGGCAATTTCGCGAACCAGGGCACGCCTCGTATCCTGCCTGAGGCGTTTGCCTGCCGTGTCGAACTTCTCCCCGCACATGCTGTTGTTCCCGCAAACGCACACACGTTGGCCGCGCTGATTTTGTTCCAAGGTGGGGAGCCCCGCCCGACCGATTCGCACACGCGGCCTCGGCCCCCAGCGGCTTCGACTCGATTCACCATGCAGACACCCGCCTTCCGGCTTCTCGTATCTCTGGCCGCCGCTTGCACACTGTTGGTGAGCGGCTGCGGCAAGCCCGCACAGGTCGAGCACTACACGGTCGCCAAGCCCGAGCCGATCAGGCTGCCCGCCGACGTGGCGCCTGCGGCCGAACAACCGCCCGGCGAACCGACCGATCGCACATTGGCCGCCATTGTGACGCACGGCGAACAGGGCTGGTTCTTCAAGATCACGGGTCCGAAGGATGCCGTGGCCGCCCAAGGCGACGCATTTACGACGTTCGTCAAGTCGGTTCATTTCACCGACGAAGGCAAGCCCGAGTGGACCGCCCCCGAAAGCTGGCAGCAGCAGCCGGGCGGTTCGATCCGCTTTGCCACGCTGGTGATTCCCGCCGAGAGCGGCAAGCCGTTGGAACTGAGCGTCACGGCGCTGCCCAAGCCGCCGGGCGACGACGAGAACTATGCTCTGGTGAACATCAACCGCTGGCGCGGGCAACTCAAGCTGCCGCCCATCGAATTGGATCAATTGAGCGCCGAGTCGAAGATGCTTGAACTCGACGGCGCGACCGCCATATTGGTCGACCTGGTGGGCACGGCCGCGCCCAATGCGATGGGCCGCCCGCCTTTCTTCCCAGGAGCCGGTGATGGCAACTAATACCGTCGATCCGCAAGAACTCGACGAACTCGCTGGCAACGAGGCCGCGCAGCTCGAGGCCGTGTTTCAAGCCCGTCATCGCTCGCCGCAGCCGGTCGTGGTGCGATTGCTCATGCCGCTGGCCTCGCTACGGCTCACCGTGGCATTGTTCGCCATGGCCATCTTCCTGGTCTTCGCCGGCACGCTGGCGCAAGTCGACCAGGATATCTGGGACGTGATGAACCAGTATTTCCGCACGGTGTTTGCGTGGATTCCGCTGCAAGTGTTTTTTCCCGCCACGTTCTTCACCGGCGAGCCTCTGCACGTGCCCGGCGGATTCTGGTTTCCCGGTGGATTTCTCATCGGTGCGACAATGGGTGTGAACCTCATCGCCGCGCATGCGCTGCGATTCAAGGTTCAAGCCCGTGGTTCGCGGCTGGTCTATGGGCTGGTGGTGATTGCCGTCGGTTGTTTGCTCACGTGGCTGGTCATTATCGGCGGATCGGGCAAGGACACGATCGAGGGCGCTGCGCCGTTCGAATGGACTACGCTGTGGATCGTCATGAAGTGGAGCCTGGTGGCGCTGTGGCTGGCCGGCGCTTACGTGCTGGTGCGGCTCGACTGGGCACGCAAGTTCGAGCGCTGGTTGTTGATTGCCGGCGAAATGCTGCTGGGGGCGCTGCTGATCTTCCTGTTCTCTCAGGGAGATGGCGCCTCGCTGGGCGCGTCGTCAATGCGCATTCTGTGGCAATTGATCAAGGGCGGACTGGCCGGACTGGTGCTGCTGGCCGGCTGCTGGCTGGTGTTTCGCAAGCGCGCCGGCATCGTGCTGCTGCACGCCGGTGTGGGGCTGGTGATGGCCAACGAACTGGTGGTTTACGGCCTGCACTCCGAAGGCCAGATGCGCATCCGCGAGGGTGAGACCATCAACTACACACAGGACATTCGCACGATCGAGCTGGCCGTCGTCGATCCGTCGAACCCCAAGACCGACGACGTGGTGGTCGTGCCGCGATCATTCTTGACCGACAAGACAGTCATCGACGACAGCCAACTGCCGTTTGATATCCAGGTGCTGGAGTTCCTGCCCAACTCGCAACTGGAGCGTGCCAAGGAAGGCGCAAAGAGCCGCGCCACTGCCGGCGCTGGTCTGCACTGGACGGTCGAGCCGCGCCGCCCGGGCGCGGGAACCGACACCGGCGGCAAGGTGGACGTGGCGGCAGCCTATCTGTCGCTCTTGGACAAAAAGACGCATGATCCCATCGGCACGTACCTGGTCAGCCTCGAACTGCTGCCGCAACAGGTCGAAGTGGGCGACAAGACGTACGACATCTCGCTGCGCTTCAAACGCACTTATCGACCCTATGCAATGACATTGCACGACGTGCGGTTCGACAAGTACCTGGGCACGCAAACCGCCAAGAATTACTCTTCTGATCTGCGGCTGGTGGATCCATCGCGCAACGTCGACCGCGACGTGAAGATTTGGATGAACAACCCATTGCGTTTCGCCGGCGCGACGTTCTATCAACAGAACTACGACGTCGACGAGCAAGGCCATGAAGCCACCACGCTGCAAGTGGTCGCCAACACCGGCTGGATGATTCCCTACGTGGCCTGCGTGCTGGTGGGCATCGGCATGCTGGCGCAGTTTTCGATCACGCTGGTGCGGTTTCTCAAACGGCGCGATGAGGCCGTGGCAGGCCCTGCCGCGAATCCACGCTCCAAGCGCCGTGTTGAGGTGGTCCAATCCAGTGCCTGGCTGGGGGATCGCACCAGTCTGATTTTTGCATCGGCGGTGGTGCTGGTCGCGGCAGCGTGGGTTCTCTCGTCGGCCCGGCAAGGCCATCCGCCGCAAGACCAGATGCAGCTCGACGAATTCGGCCGCTTGCCGTTGGTGTTCGAAGGGCGCGTCAAGCCGTTCGACACGTTGGCCCGCAACACGTTGCGGCAGATTTCCAACAAGCAAACCTTCGAGGACACGTCGGGCAAGGAGCCCGTCAAGCGGCAACCGGCCATCAAGTGGCTGCTGGATGTGATTTCCAGCTCGCCCGATGCCTTCAAACACGAGGTGTTTCGCATCACGAACCTCGAAGTGCTGCAAACGCTGGGGCTCGAGCGGCGTGAAGGCTTTCGCTACGCCATCGACGAATTTCGCGGCAAGATCGACGAGTTCGAAAAGCAGGCCGAGTTGGCCGCCCGCACCGAACGCGACGATCCGCGCAAGCTCACCACGTATCAAAAGAAGCTGCTGGAGCTCGATCGCAAGATTCGCACGATGACTTCGCTGATGGCGTCGTTCGATCAGCCGCAACTCCGCGCCGACCACATCCAGGAAGACCTGACCGAGGCCATTCGCCGTCACGAGGCGCTATCGCGCATGCAGCCGCCGCTGGTCGTGCCGCCGGACGCCGAAGGAGGCAAGTGGGAGCCCTATTCAATCGCCTATACCAAGGCCTATGCCAAGGCCAATCTGCTCAATCAACAGCCCAATCCGGCCGCCGTCGAGATCAACGGCATGCTAAGCGCCTATCACAAAGGCGACGCCGAAGCGTTCAATCAGGACCTGGCCAAGTATGAAAACTGGCTGGCCGAGCGGAAGCTGTCTGACTACGACCCGTCGCGCACCAACTTCGAGGCCTTCTTCAACTTCTTCGAGCCGTTTTACCGTGCCAGCGTGCTCTACGTGTTCGCATTCGTGCTGGTGGCGCTCTCGTGGCTCGGCTGGAGCGGACCATTGAATCGCGCGGCGTTCTGGCTCGTGCTGTTCACCTTTGCACTGCACACCTTCGCCATCGTCGCGCGGATCTATATCTCGGGACGGCCGCCGGTGACCAATCTTTACTCGTCCGCCGTGTTCATCGGCTGGGGCGCCGTGTTGTTGGGCATCGTCATCGAGTTCATCTATCGGCTGGGCATTGGCACGGTGATCGCCTCGGTGGCCGGCTTCTCCACGCTGTTGATCGCCCACTTCCTGGCCGCCACCGGCGATACGTTCATCGTGCTGCAAGCGGTACTCGACACGCAATTCTGGCTGGCCACGCACGTCACGTGTGTGACGCTCGGCTACGCGACCACCTTCGTCGCAGGTTTCTTGGGCTTGCTCTATATCTTGCGCGGCGTGCTCACGCCGACCCTGTCGGCGTCGACCGGCAAGGAACTCATCCGCATGGTTTATGGCACGCTGTGCTTCGCATTGTTCTTCAGCTTCATCGGCACCGTGCTGGGCGGGCTGTGGGCGGACGACTCCTGGGGGCGCTTCTGGGGCTGGGATCCCAAGGAAAACGGCGCGCTGATCATCGTGCTCTGGAACGCGCTGGTGCTGCACGCCCGTTGGGGCGGCATCGTCCGCGACCGAGGCCTGGCGGCGCTGGCCGTGGTGGGCAACATCGTCACCGGCTGGTCCTGGTTCGGCGTGAACGAGCTAGGCGTCGGCCTGCACTCCTACGGCTTCACCGAAGGCGTGCTCTTGGCCCTGGGCATCTTCATCGTCACGCAACTGGCGATCGTCGGTCTGGCGGCCTTGCCCAAGCGGGCCTGGTGGAGCGGGGCGAAGTTGTAGGAACAGGCCGGAGGCTGGAGACTGGAGGCGGCAGAAAGAAGAAACAGATTGCGCTTTTGTAACGCGTTCTTTGCGAGAGTTCCGATCCCAGGCCTACGGCGCGCCAGCGATATGCGCCTCCCGCCTTTTTCTCACTGTGGCCTGACGGTGATCGTCCTGGCTTGCGGTAATTGTTCCTCTTGGCCAGCGGGTGACCTCACGGGCGGCACGGGCAGGAATGCCGCCAGGGGATTCGTTTCGCGGGTTGCCGGCACGTGGACGGCCGATTGTGGCACCAGCGTTCGCAGCAGATTGACTACCGGCAGCGGATCGCTCATTCCTTGGCGCACCAGCACGACTTTCTCGTCGACCAGGATCGCGCCGGGGCTTTGGGAAACTCGCCGCGCAGGACCAGCCCGGCCTGGTCGATCTGGAAGGCCAGGTTCAATTGCCGATATTCGACGCGGTTGTCGCGCCCAGCATTGTCTGGCGCGAGGGCTCCACGCCCAGGTGCTGCTGCGCCGCATGAATGAGCGAGCGGCTGATGATGCCCGGGCCGGCGACAAGTTTGCCAGCGGCGGCCTGCAATTGGCCGTTCATGACGGTCGCGTTCTCCAGCGCGATTTCCGCCGTGCCGCTGAGCTTGTGCGGAAACGGTTCCAGCAACCGTTCGAGATCGACGTCGCGCAGGCTGCCGCTGAGCTTCAGTTTCCATTGGCCCGCGTTGCGCGTGGCGGTGATGCGTCCATCGAATGTGCTGGCCGGGCCCAGTCGCTGGGCCGCCGGCCAATACGAACCGATCAACGAACAGGGCAGGGGAGTGCCACCGGTTTTGAAGCGCACGACGTACGGCGCGCTCGAATCGGAGCCGGCGGGCAGCGTGAGCTCGAGCGACGCCGGCGAGGATGCTTTGCCGCCTTGAGATCCCGCCATGCCGAACGAGAGCGACAACCGCGCGCCGTTCGGATCGTGTTGCAAAACTCCTGACATGTTCGAGAAGGTTTGATCGCCGTCGTTCAAGTGCAGCGTGACGTTTTGCGCCGCCAGCCGCACTTGGCTGCCATGCCCCGCAGTGCGCAGGGCGCGCTCGGCCGATCGCAATAGCGCGTCGAGCCGCAGCCCATTGACGGTGGCGGGAAAGGGGAGTGAAACGATGGTCTCATTGCCCGCCGATTCGATTTCAGCAAATGGCACGTGCGCCAACAGTTGGCCGCTCTCGGCGTCCGAGATTTCCAATCCTTCGTACAACGTGAGTGTGGGCTGCGGCAAACCGACGTCTTGCATTTGGACGTGCCAGCCGAGCCGGTCCTGCAGTGCCCGCTCGTGAACTTCGCGATAATCGTCGCCTTGCACGGCGACGCACCAGGCGACGACTCCGCAAGTGGGCAGCAGGCACAGCACGACGAAGGCCGCCCGGCAGATCGCGATTCGCGTGTTGTCGTGAAGCGCGAACATCCGTGTTCCCCGCGCGAGTAGGTTTGTCGACTACGTGGTGCGATCAGCAATTCCGCGGCAGGGCCGAGCGTTCGTACCCTACCGCTCGCGGGCCATCTCCATGAACAGCTTGTAGCGGGCCAGCATCTCGACCAGGCTGTCGCCGCCGAACTTGTCCACCACGGCGGCGGCAATTTCAAACGCCACCACGTTTTCAAGGATCACGCTGGCGGCCGACACGGCGCACACGTCGCTGCGCTCGTAGTTGGCCGACTCCGATTCCTTGGTAGTCAGATTGATCGACTCCAGCGAGCGGCGCAACGTGCTGATCGGCTTTTTCGCCGCGCGAATCACCAACGGCTGGCCATTGGTCATGCCTGCTTCGAGCCCACCGGAGTTGTTCGTCGGGCGTACGTAGCCCAGGTTGGGCGAGTCTTTTTGTTTGGCGTCGTATTGAATCGGGTCGTGTACCTGCGAGCCGGGCCGGCGAGCCGCTTCGAAGCCCAGGCCGATTTCCACGCCCTTGATCGCTTGCACGGCCATCACGGCTTGCGCCAGACGCCCGTCGAGCTTGCGATCCCATTGCGCGTGCGTGCCCAGTCCAAAGGGCAGGCCTTCGACGCGCACTTCGAGAATGCCGCCCAGCGTATCGCCCTCCTTGCCGGCGGCGTCGATCAACTGCTTGATCTTGTCGTCGTCCGCGGGATTCAAACTATAGACTTCGCTCTCGTCGCGCCAGGCGCGTTGCTGTTCGAGCGTGCCAGGCTGCGGCTCGATGCGTACGCCGCCGAGTTCGACGACGTAACCGAACGCCGCGATGCCAAACGGCTTGAGCAGTTGCTTGGCCAGCGCGCCGGCGGCCACGCGGACGGCCGTTTCGCGGGCTAGCCCGTTCGAGGACGCCGCGGATCGAGCCCAGGAACTTGACGGCGCCCGTCAGATCGCCGTGCCCTGGACGCGGACGCGCCAAGTCGTCGAGCCGTTCGAGCTTGGTGTCCTTGTTGACGACCTGCAGAGCCAGCGGGCTGCCCAGCGTGGTGTTGTGCCACACGCCGCTGAGGATCTCGACCCGATCGGTCTCGATCCGCTGCCGTCCGCCCCGGCCATAGCCGCCTTGGCGCCGTCGCAGCTCGACGTCGATCGAATCGGTCTCGATTTCCACACCGGCCGGAAACCCATCGACCAAGGCCAGCAAAGCCTTGCCGTGAGATTCACCGGCCGTCCAATATCGCAGCATCGCTAACTACCATCACCCGAGGGAATTGCGCCATTTTCGCCCACCCAATCCGCCAATCCCGGATTTTACTCGCCGGGGAATACCAACGATAGGTCGGTTCTCGGCGACCAGGCGGTTTGGGCTATGCAGGGAAAGTTGCCACAAGGCAATGTTTTCTCCGTGTGCGCTGCGGGAGTTGTTGCCGGCGCGGTGAATTATCCATCAATGTTGATGATATTCTCGACAACGTTGTCCGTCCCCGACGGATCAAATCGCGCGTTTCTCCGCGAAACTGACTGAATCAGCTCGCGGCACGTCAATTGCTTTCGACGGCTGTCACGAATTCCGCCAAACTCGTTTGAGCGTCGCTACTGCGCCCACCGCCAATCTGGCTTTCGCACTTTTGCCCGCCCCACTCTGGCGCGGGCACTTCCACGCGTTCACTTGGCGCTACAACTCGGACCATAGGGAAATCTACATGCAAAAACCTGGTATTTCGATCGCATTTGTTGGACTGGTATTGGCAACTTCTACTTCAAAGGCCCACGCCGCCACGATCTCGGCGGTTTCGGTGGCATACGACGTCACGGACTTCAGCGCCAGCGGCTATCACATTGGGACCAACGGCTACTGGTTCGCCAACGTGGGCGCAACGTCGCCTGTTACCGACGCTCCGATCGACCAGAACGACGCCAACGCATTGCCGAGTTGGGCTGTGTTGAATTTTCCTTCGTCGTTTCCGGTCGACAATCTCGACGGCAAGCCATATGCGGTTTCGCAGGGAGGACTAACGGGAGCCAATGTGTTTACACTGCCCGACGGCTCGGTTGCTGGCTCCGGCCAGGTGGTCGATGTTCGCATGGACACCAACAATGCCGACACGCTGATCAAGGACATCACGTTCGATGCAAACGCGCCGACAGGGCTGTATTTTCAGGTGATTCTGGACAACGTGCCCCTTTCGGCGGGCACTCAAATTGATCGCGTCCGCGCCACATACCGTTTACCTGAGGACGGCAACACGATCGTCCGCGCGCTATTTGATATATCGAACGAGAATTTCAACGGCATCGCCGACGTCTACACGTTCCGCCTCGACGGCATCGAGGACACCGGTTATCTGGCAGTGCAATTAAGCACCAATGACACGACCGTACAAGCCGGCATGGCGGGATTCGCCTTCGACACTACGCTCGTTCCCGAGCCGGGCGGACTTTTGCTTTTGACCGTCGGCACGCTGAGACTGATCGTCACGCAATATGCCGGTCGCCGCAAACGTTCCAAGTCACGGTGCGTCGCGTAATGGCTATTCGAACAATTGCCGTCGGCAACCTTTGGTCGCGGCAAATGGGGCAAGATGTACCTATGTGCTTGAAACAACTTGTGGTAGGAGTCGTGGCGTGCGTATGGCTGTTCGTGCCATCGCCGGCGCGGGCCGTCGTGCGCATTTTTGCCGTCGACGTGCGGCGCGACGTCACTGATCTGAGCGCAGGTGGCTTGGGCATCGGCAAAAGCGGCTTCTGGTTCGCCAATTTCAACGCGCCGAAACCAATCTCCGGCGCACGTCCGAATGCGAACCATTGCAATCGGCTTCCCGCCTGGGTGCTCGTCGACTTCGATCCGCCGAGCGATCCCGATCCTCCTCCCTATTCCTTTTCGCTGACGCCGGGTGACGAAGGGCCCGATGCACTTACAACGGGCGGACAACAGAGCTACGCGGACATCAAATTGCCCGACGGAACCCAAGGACTCTCCGGGCAGCTCGTCGACACCGGAGTTGGTGAGCGGCGCATGGACACGCTCATTAAAGCGTGGGAGTTTGGCCCGGGCGCTCCAAGTTCGGCGCTGGTGCACGTGGTGCTCGACAATGCGCCGTTGTCCGCGCGTACTGCCGTCGACCGTTTGCGCATCACTCACGTCAACGCCGAAGGAGGCATCAAGGATCGGGCCTCGTTCGACGACCTGACGGCCACGAACAACGGTATTCCAGATGTTTACACGTTTCGGCTCGAAGACATGGAAGTGGGTGGCTCGATCGCTATTCAGATGCATACCGCGGCGGATGGATCGGGCGTGGATGCTGGTCTGGCGGGCATCGCCTTCGATGCAATTGAATCTCCACCACAGCCGGCTAGCGAGGCATCGACATGGCCCGTGTTTGTCGCCCTGGCTGTGATTGCGGCGATCACCACGGTGCTCGCCGTCCGCCGCCGGCGCGTACGGACGCCTCGGTGCCGTGCACGTAATTGTATGGGTGCAAATCACCATGCTATCCCACTGCCCTGCATCTCGCCGACTTCGCATGGCTGGTTACACCCTCGTCGAGTTGCTCGCGGCAATTGCAATTATCGGCATCTTGGTCGGGTTGCTATTGCCGGCCATCCAGGTGGCGCACGAAAGCTCACGCCGCAGCCACTGCGCAAACAACCTGAGGCAAATCGGATTGGGAATGTCCACCTCCGAAACCGCTATGAAACATCTGCCTCCTGGCGAGTTCAAGCCGGCGGGCATCGCCAAGAACGGCGCCTTGGCCTGGACCGGACGCTTTCTGCCGTATATCGAGGAATCGCAGACGAATGATCTCATCGACTTCAGCGTCGATATCCGTCTGCCGCCCAACAACCTGCCCGATTTGTCCGGACCGGTCAGCACCGTGATCCCGACATACTTGTGTCCCAGCACGGAACGCCATCAACGCGTGCGCGGATCGATGGCCGTCTGACCGATTTCGACGGCAATGGAATCCTTGATCCAGGCACGGGCGAAGGCATGGGCTGCATCGACTATCTGGGCGTTTCCGGGCCAAAAAGTCATTTCGTCAATCCGGCCACCGGCAGAGAATACGGCAACCATGCCGGCACCCTGTTGAGTCTGGAAAGCGGACCCGGCTGCTCCGGCGCCGCCCCGGAATGCTCGGCGCGCGTGGTGCGCATCAAGGACATCACCGATGGCACGTCCCACACGATTATCGTCGGCGAATCGACCGGACGAGGCGTGACGGATACCAACGGTGATGCCCCGGAAGGCGAGAATTTCAACAACCTGGTGGGGGCCTGGGCGGCCTTCAGCAACGCGGGAAAGATCGAATTGAACGTCGACGACGACGGCTACTCCGCCATCAATCCTCCGGCCGAGATCAACTGGCGCGAGGAAGAATTCTTCTCCGATCATCCAGGCGGCGTGCAAGTGCTGATGTGCGACGGCGCCGTGCGATTTCTCTCAGACGAGACCGACTACCACGTCTATTACGCGCTCTGTTCCCGCGCTGGAGACGACATCGTACAACCGCCGGGCGGGTGAAGTGGCCGGGAGGGTCCTGTGGATTTGCCCCGTGGCGCGGTACATTGACCCGCATGTCTAGTGCGATCGCGGCTCTCGATTATCTCGCCCATGCCGGCAAGCATCCGGCCGGGGGCGTTTGCGCGGTATTTGGCGACGAGTCGTTTCTGAAGCGCCAGGTGCTGGCGCGGATCAAGGGTCAGGTGCTGGCCGGCGACGACGCTGAGTTCTCGGTTACGGTGTTCGATGGACGCGAGGCAGCCATGCGCGACGTCACCGACGCGCTGGCCAGTCGGGCGCTGTTCGGTGGCGGACGCCATCTGGTCGTGGTCGAGCAAGCCGATGACTTCGTCTCGCAGAATCGGCCTGCCTTGGAAGACTATGTGTCCCACGCAAAACCGGACTCGGTGCTCGTACTCGACGTAAAGCAATGGGCCAGCACGACGCGTCTGGCCAAAGCACTAGCCGACGGCGGATTGCAGGTCGAATGCAAGTTTCCGCCTCCCGCGCGACTGGCGAAATGGTTGGTCGGTTGGTCGAAAGGCCACCACAACGCGCTGTTGGATCCGGCGGCCGCCGAATTGCTGGTCGAATCGGTCGAAGCCGACATGGGCTTGTTGGACCAGGAACTGGCGAAGCTGGCTGCGTCGGCCGGAGCCGGCAGCGCTATCACGCCCGAGCTGGTGCGCCAGTCGGTGGTCGGCTGGCGGGCGCAAACGGCCTGGGCCATGCTCGACGCGGCATTGGCGGGTGAATCGCGCGCGGCGCTGGTGCAGCTTGATCGTTTGTTGCTCTCGGGCGACGTGCCGATTGCGCTGTTGGCTCAAATCGGCGCGAGCTTGCGGCGATTTGCGGCGGCGACTCGGCTGATCGAACAAGCCGAGCAAGCGCGGCGTCGGATCACGCTTCGCAGCGCCTTGGCCGAGGCAGGCATGAAACCGTTCGTGCTGGCCAAAGCCGAAGACCAGCTCCGCCGACTGGGCCGCACGCGCGCAAAGCAGCTTTACGGTTGGCTGCTCGAAGCTGATTTGTCGCTCAAGGGAAGCAGTTCGTCGCCGGCGCGTGCGCGATTGGTGTTGGAACAACTAATTGTGCGCCTCTCGGCCGCCCCCACGGCGGCACAAGCGCGCGCCTGAGCGTTCGCGACGCGCGGCAGGATTACAACTCCGTAACCCAACTATTGCGGTCTTGTCTCGGGTCTGCGCTGCTCGAATTCTTAATATAACAGTACGATAGGTGGCACGGCTTGAGCGGCGAGCTGCGGATCGTCGTTTCGAGCCACTGGCCCAGGCAAATTTTTTGAGCGCGGATCTTGTGAAAGCCAATTGCTTGGCGTTGCCGCGCTGGAAGCAAGTTTTTTGAAAGGCGGTGAACAATGTTGAGAATGGCTTTTGGCGCTTTGATCGTCGTGGCCTTTGTCGCGCAAGCGGCCGAGGCGGGCCGCTGCAGACGGTGTCATTCCGGTTGTGCACCGGCTCCTTGCGCCTCGCATGCCAATGCGGTAGCGGCGCCCGCTACGAGCGATCAAGCTAAAGCGCCGCAAACGACGCGCAGCTTCTCCTACGAACCGTCCATGAGTCAGTCGCCGAATGTGTCGTCCGGCACATACGCCGGCAGCATGTATAACGAACCACGTATCATCGGCACTTATGGCCGCCGACCAGCATCCGACAAGATGCTGGGCAACTATTGATGCTGAGCAACTATTGAGCCCGGGTGCCACGTCACCTACCCGTGCTCGTTGAACGCCACGAGCCTCGCCAGGTTGAGCATTTCCTGGTGAGGCTCGTGTGCTTTTGGCCTTCTGCGCCGGCAGATGTGCGACGATCGCTGCCGCTACTTTCCCATCGGCGTTGGCTGTTCATGGCCACCCGATCGCGCCATCCCCGTGCGGTCGTGCGTTGCCTTCATTCGCATATTTGTCGCTTATCGCGGCGCCAGTCTGCTCATCGGTTGCACGACCGCTACAAACCGGCCGGTGCTGCTTACCTCTGGCCGACCGCAAGCTATTGGTTCGTTAGCAGGGCATTTTGCGCCGCACTGCGGCGGCATGCCTTTCTGACCCAGGCAACCAAGCGCGCGGGCAGCGGCGGCCGAGACCGAGCCTGAGGCGCGATGATTTCGCTATCTCGGTTCCTCAATTGAAAGGCGGATCACTCATGATCAAATTCTTCCGTGCCGCGATCGTAGCGACCGCGTTTGCTGCTCAATCGGCTCAGGCCGGCGATTGCTGCTGTTCGGACCATGGCGCCGCGGCCCCCGCTGAAAAGTCGGCCGACCACCAGGCGAAGGGCGCTGACCAGAACCAGCAAGCCCAGGCGAACGACCAAAACCGCAGCTTCTCGTACGAGCCGGCCCCTGCGGGGTCTCAAGGCTCATGCTATTCCCGCAGGAGTCGGCGCCTGCACTACAAGCAACTTATATTCTCCTCAAAAACAGAAAATTAACATACAAAAAAATCGTCCATTCTAGTAAAATGGAAGTGACCAAACCACCATTTTAGAAAGGACGATTTTTTATGTGCAATCCGAAGATTACTAATGACAATTATAACACTAGAGCTTCCATTATCAATAGAGGAAACTGAAGTAAACGCTACTAAGAGACAACTGTCCCCCACATTTAAACCCTACAATAACCTTCAAAGTTTTGTCATCTTTGACGTGCAGGAGTTAATCCCGGAACATCATATTGCACGTGTAGTAGATGAAATGGTAGAAGCAATTCCTGATGAACAGCTTTTTGCATATTATTCAGGTGGTGGGCGTAGTTCTTATCATCCGAAGATGATGATGAAAGTTATTCTTTACGCATACTCACAGAAAGTATATGCGTGTCGAGGAATTGAGAAATTGATCCAGGAAAACTTACCAGCCATGTGGCTGGCAGCGATGCAGACACCCGATTTTCGTACGATTAATGACTTTCGGGGTAATCGCATGAAAGCGATGATGGATGAATTATTTGAAACAATGATTCTGAAACTGATTGAGGACAAGCATATCACAATGGAAAATTACTTCTTGGATGGGACAAAAATTGAGGCCGATGCCAACAAGTATTCTTTTGTGTGGAAAAAATCAACGCTTCGTTTCGAAGAAAAATTGAAGGAAAAGATTCAGGAAACCCTTCAACAATATACATGAAATCGCACAAGCCGAAGGCTTGGAACTTGGTCAAACGCACACAGAGAGGTGATGCCAGAACAATTGGAAGTTGTGGCTGATGAACTTGAGAAGCAAGTTGATTCGCTAACGGAAGAAATCGAAGCACGAAGGAAGTGCACACTTCGTAAAGGTACTCCGTACGCGCCGCAGTGCCTTGAAAAAACCAATAAAACAGATTCGTGAAGACTTCTTACCTCGCATAGAAAAATACAGACAACACCATGAAATTTACGGTGATCGCAACAGCTTTTCGAAAACCGATCATGACGCCACATTTCATGCGAATGAAAGATGACCATATGAAAAATGGACAACTAAAACCAGGATATAATGTGCAAATGGCCACAGAAAATCAATTCATTCTTATTTTACACGATGCATCAACGGCCCACAGATACTCGCTGTTTCATTCCACACTTGGAGAAACTCGCAGCGTCTTCTTTACCGATGCCAAAAACAGTCATTGCGGATGCGGGTTATGGAAGTGAAGAGAATTATCTGTATGCGATTGGAGAGGAAAAGGAACCTCGTTTCGAATTCCTCATTCCTTACGGAACGTATATAAAGGAAAAGACACGGAAATATAAAAATGAACATCAAGACACGTGAAGAATTGGACTTACAACGAAGAGGATGATCATTTCATCTGTCCGAACGGTCGGAAAGTCGAATTTTAAAAAGTATTTGAACAAGAAAAATGCCTCTGGTTATGAACAAAGTTATAAAAGTGTACGAATGCGAAGACTGTTCAGATTGTCCATTGAAAGCACTCTGTACAAAAGCCAAAGGCAATCGCCAAGTACAATGGAATCCCATTTTTGAAGAAATGAAAGCAAAAGCAAAAACAGCCCTTGAATGTGAAGACGAAATCACGCATCTACGCTCAACGTAAAATCGAGGTAGAAAGTGTTTTTGGTCACATCAAGGGCAATCGGTCGTTCCGTAGATTTCTACTGCGGGGCCTCGAAAAGGTCCACACAGAATTTGGGATTGTGGCATTAGCCCACAACCTCCTGAAATTAGCAGGCATCCGCCAGCTAATTTCAGGACAAAGAAAAATAGATACAAAAACAGGTGGAGAAAAACGAGTCGTTTTTCTCCACCTGTTTTATTTTGAGGACTTATCAGACATCCCCTTTTCAGTACGAGCAATCTCTATGAATTTAAGGATTCGCAATCCATAGAAAATTAACGCATAATGACATTATAGATAAAAGCAATTAAATACAAGATTCAAGTTTGGTTTACCAATCAGTATAGATCTGGAATTAGTAGATTTAGAGTGGGGTGGGATATGAGAAAAAATGATTCGATGGAGATAAGCCAATATATAAATTCAACAGAAGCTCAACACAAGCTGTACAAAAGATCGTTATTTGTTGTAATCATGTCCCAAATCTTTGGCGGAGCGCATGTGAAAAACGGCTAATCTCTAAATAAATGATCGAATTCAACATAATCGCCTTTACTAAACACAAATAAACACATCTGCCCCGATTAATGTGTTTATTGTATTAGTGAGAGGCATCCTATGAATGTGTTCTATTTTTCTCGTGTGGAAAAGTGCTGCCATATAGAAAAATGGCTAAACAGAGAGGTGTACGACGGAAATGAATACAAAAGCGCTGATAATCGATATCGCGACAACGCTTTTCCAGCAAAAAGGATATAAGGTGTAGGACTGAATGAAATTATAAAGGCAAGTAAGATTTCGAAAGGTGCGCTTTATCATCACTTTCCAAATGGAAAAGAAGAATTACTTATCGCTTGCCTTCAATCTTTAGATGAGGCAATTACGAAGGATATTGAGAAGATTTTTGAAAGGTATCCGACTACGCAAGAAGCTACAAAGGCGATGATTTCAAAACTGGTCGCCAGTTTTTAGACGGAAGGGACACTTACTGGATACACATTTGGCAGTATTGTTAGCGAAATGGCTTCACTAAGTGAACCAGTTAGAATCGCATGTGCGCAGCTATATCAAAAAATGCAGGATATTTATATGAATAAGTTGGTAGCAGATGGATTACCTGAAGATACGGCCTATTCTGTTGCACTTATGATGACTGCTTCTATCGAAGGTGGAATGATGCTTTGTTTAACACAAAAAACAAGTGAACCACTAAAATTATTTCGCAGGCATTACCAAAATTATTAAAGGATTATTAATAAGTGACTACACATACTGAATCGGCAAAAACACTGAAAAAACCGCACAAATATTAAATAAAACCAACTGATAGTTGACGTAGGGTGTAGTAGTTCCTTTTATTGACGAATAAAAAGAATCCATTTTGATAGAAATTTTATCAAAATGGATTCTTTTTTCTATTGAACGTTTCGTTTTAAAATCTACCTTGCAGTTTAAAAACAATTTCCGCGAACAATGTAGCGAATAGGAAAGTTCCAGTGTAGACAACTAATGAAATAACAACAATTCGCCAACCTAGCTTTTTGAAACTTTCTAAGTCTTTTCCGAGAGATAACCTGCATAGGCTAGAATTGGTGTAGCCAATGCCATAAAATTAATTTCCGCTGTTTTTGCGACAATCCATTCATTCCCAGGGAAAATTGGAGTCGTTGCGATTAGCGCTATCAAGGAAATCCATACGACAGCTGGCATCTTTAGGTATATACTTATTTAATACTAAACCTATTATTGTAAATAATACAATAAGAATCATTCCAGGAAGTGCTTTAATCGGAGATACACCATACCCTACCCAGTTCCCAAGAATCGCAATGATTCCAATCAATGCTAATACTTTTGTTTTTTCAATCATTATTTTGCTCCCTCCTTACGTTTACGTCCAATTTTAGGCTCAAGCCATTCATACAGACGTGCTGTTACAGGAAGCGAGAAGAATACACATAAGATAAGTTCCTAAAATTGTAGAGATCAAGTTGGCTGCCGCCGCAAATAATGCGATATCTTCTGCATCATTTGGAAACGTGACTGCAAGTGCTCCAGAAGCAGCTGCCATCATACTTCCAGAACCGACTCCAGCTCCCATCGCCAATGAAATCGGATGAAAAATGCCAAGGCTTCCTAAAAATCCTGCAAGCATCGCTAAATAGATTGCTCCAAATACTGTCCCACAGATGTAGACACCTAATGCCCCTCTTCCTTCTGGTGAATCCGCTCCATACTTTTCCGAAATAATTGCTAAGTTCGGCTCTCGGTCAATTGAAAAGGTTGCACCAATAGCCTCTCTTTTCATACCAATGAGTAATGCAATCGGCAATCCAATAATAATCGTTCCCAGGACATGTCCTACTTCTTGAACAGCTAATGACAGTCCGGCATCGAAAATTTTAGGTAATGATGGTCCTAACATCGATCCTAGTTTAGCAACAAATAACAAAAAAGATATTCCAGTATCCCTGCTGCACGCTTTCATCTGTGCTTCATTCATTAATTTCAACTTTGGAAAACTAACAATCCCCCCCATTATTAAAACATATAACATCGGGAACAAAGCAACTGTACCAACACCTAAATTGAACTGTTTCACTCCTATTGCTTCACCTAATAATACAAAGAACAGAACGATAATATGGAGTTTCCAGGTTCCCGTAATACTATTTTTTTGTTTGATTCATAACTCGCCTCCTCATCCACCCATTTTATGATAAGCTTTCATTACTTCAATGGTAGAATCGTTTCTTGAAAAACCTATAACT
>CAVZWY010000033.1:0-81466 GCA_963779015.1 uncultured Planctomycetaceae bacterium
TCGGGATCGGTCGTGGCGTTCACCAACGCGGGGGCAGCGGCCGCCGCATCCAGCCCCGATCATCCCCAAGGCATAGGCCGCATGGGCGCGAATTTGCGCCGAGGGATCGCTGAGCAATTTCGTCAGATCGTCAACGGCAGCCTTGGCGGCAGGACCACGATCGGCCAGATCGTCGATGGCCGCGACACGCGCCGCCTCGTCGCCGTTGGCGGCCGCTTTCGTCAGTTGCGAGACGGAATCTTCCGCGGCAATTCCCCGAACCATCAGCGACAAAATCGCCAAAAAACCAACCGTCCGCAAATACGCCCAACTGCGGGACAGCGGACACGCTGCGCGATGGAAAATCTGCATATGCCTGTTACTTTCTCGATCTCGACAGTCTGAATTTGGACGGGTCCGCCAAATGCAACTATTGTAGCCAGCGCAGGGGCCTATATACAATGAAAACATACGCGGCCGGACCCGCGTCGCGCGGATGTTCGCGATTTCGCCGGTCCGCCGTACTACGGCGCGCTGCGAGTGCGCTTTTGCGGCAGCCAAGGTGTTCGATTTTCAGGAGTTTCTCGGTCATGTTCATGGCTTTTCTCAAGCGTTCGTGTTGCGGGTTGGTCGCGCTGGTGCTGACGGCAACGGCGCTGCCGGCTCAACAGACGACTACGACAACGCAGGCTCCCGAGCCCGCGCCCTTCCCTGCACCGCGCGACTATGGTTTCGGCGGCTCCGGTGGACGTGGCTACGGTGGCATGGGCGGCTTTGGCTGGGGAGGCATGGGCGGCATCGGCTCGACCGCCGCGGGAAGTTATCTGGGCGGACTCAGCATGGCGATTCGCTCGCAGGGCCAATACAACCTGATGACCTCGGAAGCCGCCATCAACTGGCAAGAGGCCGACAAACGCCGCATGGAAAACCAAGTCAACTGGACGAACACGTACTTTGAAAAGCGACGCATCAATCAAGCCTACAAACAGTCGCAACAGGGACCACGACCATCCCACAGCGATTGGGTTCGCCTGTGCAAGAAACAGTGCCCAAGCGCTTGGAAGGCGACGCGTTGGACACCGTTACCGGACAAATCGTCTGGCCTGTGGCCTTGAAAGCGGACATCTTCGCGCAGGATCGCGAAACCCTCGAGAACCTGTTCGCCCAGCGTGCCACGACCGACGGCGCCGTAGGACTCGACAATTACTCCAAGATTCGCGACACGGTCGATAGCGCGCTGGAAACGCTCAAACAGCGCATTCGCGACATCGACACCAACAACTATCTTGAAGCCCGCAACTTCCTCATTGGCTTGGCGCGCGAAGCGGACTTCCCCACGAGCTAGTTCGCGTTTCGTACCGGCGGTTTCGCCGGACACGCCGCGGTGGCCCCGTTTGCTGGCGGAACGCCGCGACGCGCGGTAGGATCGACCCGATGATCAACGCCCGGCCGATCGATACCGTCTACCTCAACCCGCGAGACAACGTCTGTGTGGCGGCGCGCGATCTGCCCACCGGCACCGAGATTGCCGCCGGGGACTATACCGTGCGGCTGTCCGGCCCGGTGAAGCTGGGTCACAAGATCGCGCTGGCGCCGGTTGCCGTGCAACAGCCGGTGATCAAGTACGGCCAGATCATTGGCTTCGCCACGGAGGACATTGCTCCGGGCACATGGATCCACACGCACAATCTGACCGCCGGACAGTTCGATCGTGACTATGCGGCGGCCAGCGAAATCCCGCCCGACCCTGCGCCGCTCACCGGCCGCACGTTCGATGGCTATCGCCGTCCCAACGGCTCGGCGGGCACGCGAAATTACATTGCCGTCATTTCCACGGTGAATTGTTCGGCATCGGTCAGCAAGTATGTCGCCGCACGATTCGGACCCGAGAAGCTGAAGCAGTATCCCAACGTCGATGGCGTAGTCGCTTTCACGCACGGGGGCGGCTGCGGGATGCAATTCGCCGGCGAAGGCCACGCCACGCTCAACCGCGTGCTCGGCGGCATTGCCCGGCATCCCAATATCGGCGGCTACGTGCTGATTGGCTTGGGCTGCGAGACGGCATCGCTCGGCTACTTGCTCGACGATCAGAAGCTGGTGCAAATCGGCGGACCGACGAGCGCTTCGGCCAAGCGCCCGCCCGTGTTGAGCATGCAGGACGTCGGTGGCACGACCAAAACGATCGAAGCGGCGTGCCGCCTAGTCGAGCATATGCTGCCGCAAGCCAACGACGTGCATCGCGAACCGATTCCACTCTCGGAACTCATTCTCGGCACCAACTGCGGCGGCTCCGACGGCAACTCGGGCATCACCGCCAACCCCGCGCCTGGGTGTGGCCAGCGACATGGTCGTCGCCGCCGGCGGCACCGTCATCCTCGGCGAGACAACCGAAATCTACGGCGCCGAACAGTTGCTGACCCGCCGCGCCCGCAACGCCGAGGTGGCACGGAAACTGATCGATCGGATTCGCTGGTGGGAATGGTACACCGGACTGTTCGGTTGCACGCCGGACAACAATCCCTCGCCCGGCAACAAGGAAGGCGGGCTGACCACGATCTACGAAAAGTCGCTCGGCGCCATCGCCAAGGCCGGCAGCACGGCCATGACCGAAGTCTATCAATACGCCGAGCCGGTCACCGCCAAAGGCTTCGTGGTGATGGACACGCCGGGCCTCGATCCGGCCAGCGTGACCGGCATCGTCGCCGGCGGCGCGCAAGTGATGGTCTTCACCACCGGCCGCGGCAGTTGCTTCGGCTGCAAACCGACGCCGTCGATCAAAGTGGCGACCAACACACCCATGTACGAGCGGATGATCGACGACATGGACATCAACGCCGGCACGATCCTCGGCGGCCGCACGGTCGAAGAAGTCGGCCGCGAAATCTTCGAAGAAGTGATCGCCACCGCCAGCGGCAAAACGACCAAAAGCGAGCAACACGGCATCGGCCAGGAAGAGTTCGTCCCCTGGCAGATCGGGCCGACGTTGTAGCTACGGCATCCGCTCGAACCACACCATGATGCCTTCGCTATTGTTGGGATCCATTTTACTCTGCCAATTTCCCGATGAGGTTTGCGCGATGTCGTGCGCCCTGAGCCGAATGAGCACGACCGGTGAATTCGGATCGAACGATTCCTGAGATTTGTCGCCGGCGATATTGATGCTTTGACTACTGAGTCCATTGGCCAACTTTGGATTGGTCATCGGCTCAATCAAGCGATGGGATTCTACCAGCACGGTACCGACCTGCGACTTGTCAAGCTCGGCGCGAGTCCGCCACTTGCCATCAGGGCTCTTTCGTACCGTAACCGTGACAGACACCTCACGGCCACCGTCCTTCGGCCCAACGCTGCTTGATCCACCGGGCACGCCCTGACTTGGGATCCCTTGCGTCAACTCGCAGAGTTTCCACTTGCCTTTCGGCAGCCAAACCTTCCACTGCCACGTCAACTCATCCAGGTTTCGCACGCGTAATACGGCGGCTTTGTTCGGATCGTCGACCTGCAGGTAACCCGCCTCGGCTCTGAGCTTGGCGTTCTCGGCCGACAAACGTTGATTGGTCGCTTGCGTCTCGGCGGTGCGCAACATGGCCGCATACTGAGCCACGCCAAGCGCCGCGATTGTGACCAACAGCAAAACCGTGCTAAGTCGAAACCGCAACCATCGACGACGCGAATGTGGATGTTCGCTCAACATGCAACGAATCATAGCATCGCCAAACGCTCTCCGAACGCCAGCAGCCACTTGCGTCACCGCCCGTTTGACGCTCGCTTCGGCATCTGATAGCCTGATCGGCTTACAAAATCCCCGCTTTTCCCGCCTATTTATGCGTTTGCGAGCGACCCTTCACCATGGCACATGAAGTTACGTTGATTACCGGCGATGGCACCGGTCCGGAGTTGGCCGAAGCTGCCCGCCGTTGCGTGGACTCCACGGGCGTCAAGATTACTTGGGACGAACAGGAAGCCGGCGTCGACGTGATGCTCAAGACCGGCAACCCACTGCCTGACGCCGTGTTGGAAAGCGTCCGCCGCACGCGCTGTGCCTTGAAGGCCCCCATCACCACACCCGTGGGTACCGGCTTTCGCAGCATCAACGTCCACTTGCGCCAGGAACTGGGCCTGTTTGCCTGCATCCGCCCCTGCAAGCAATACAAGGGCGTGCGTTCGTTCTTCGACAAGATGCCGGTCGACCTGGTGATCGTGCGCGAGAACACCGAAGATCTGTACGCCGGCATCGAGTTCGAACGCGGCCAACGCAGCACGCACCGGCTGATCAAAGTGATCAACCGCCTGAGCGAACGCAAAATCAAGACGTCGTCCGAGCAGACCGGCGTTTCCATCAAGCCGATCAGCGTCGAAGGCTCCGAGCGCATCGTCAAATGCGCGTTCGACTACGCCCGCGAGAATGGCCGCAAGAAAGTCACGGCCGTTCACAAGGCCAACATCATGAAGTACTCCGACGGGCTGTTTCTCGAGGTTGCCCGCGAAGTGGCCAAGGGCTATCAGGACATCTCGTTCGAAGACCGCATTGTCGACAACATGTGCATGCAGTTGGTGCAGAAGCCCGAGTTGTACGACGTGCTGGTGCTGCCCAATCTTTACGGCGACATCCTCAGCGATCTGGCCGCCGGCATCGTGGGCGGACTCGGCGTAGCGCCCGGCGCCAACCTGGGACCCGAAGGCGCCGTGTTCGAAGCCACGCACGGCAGCGCTCCCAAGTACAAGGGTCTCAACAAGGTCAATCCCACGGCGTTGATTCTCTCGGGCATGTTGATGCTCAAGCACCTGGGCGAAACCGACGCCGCCGCACGGCTCGAAAAGGCTGTCGCCGACGTGATCGCCGAGGGCAAGCACGTTACCTACGACCTGAAGGCCGACCGCAACGATCCCACCGCCGTGGGCACGCGCAAAATGGCCGAAGCAATTTGCAAGAAGCTGGGATAGTGGCCGGCATTTTGGATTTTCGATTTTGGATTTTGGATTGAAAAAGGAAGGAGCCACGGAGAGCACCGAGGTCACGGAGAAGAGAATTGGGTTTCAATTCTTTGCGTTCCTTCACTCTGCGGTTTATCTTTTCTTCGTCTTTCTTGTTAGTCTCTCCGTCGCGTCGTTGTACACGACGATTCGTCGACTTCCTTTGCTAACGAGTCAGTTTGGTGTATCCGGCTCGGCGGGCGCCTCGCCCTCCCGAATAGACCGTCGGCGCACCGACCACGGATGGCAACACCTTGTTTGGCCCGTCCGAATTCCGAGCGATCGTCAGCGGCCAGAGGCGGGGCATTGGCCCGGCGCTGGCGCGTGCGGCGCTTCGCGTGCTGGAAATCCCGTACACCGTCGCCGTCCGCTGGCGCAATCGCCGCTACGATACGGGCCGCTGTGCGGTGACGCGCGTCGACGTGCCCGTGGTGAGCGTAGGCAACCTCACGTTGGGCGGCACGGGCAAGACGCCCGCAGTCGAATGGCTGGCGCGTTGGTTCACCGAGCAGAGCGTGCGGGTGGCGCTGGTCAGCCGCGGCTACGGCGCCGAAGCGGGCCGCGCCAACGACGAAGCGCTCGAACTTGCCCGCAATTTGCCCGATGTGCCGCACGTGCAGGATGCCGACCGCGTGCGCGGCGCACGGCAGGCGATTGCTGAACACCGCTGCCAACTCGTCGTTCTCGACGACGGGTTTCAACATCGCCGCATCGGCCGCGACTTGGATCTGGTACTCGTCGATGCGCTCGAACCGTTTGGCTTCGACCACGTTTTTCCGCGCGGCACGCTCCGCGAACCACTGTCCGGCTGGTCGCGCGCCAACGCGCTCGTCCTCACGCGGGCCGAATTGCTCGATGCGGACCAACGGGCCCGAATTCGCGACGTGGTGCTGCGCCATGCGCCGCATGCCGTGTGGGCCGAAGCCATGCACGCGCCCGAGTCGCTCGAATCGCCAACGGGCGATCACCAACCGCTGGAGACACTCACCGCTCAGCCGATTGCGGCCGTCTGCGGCATCGGCAATCCGGCCGGCTTCCGCCACGCGCTCGTCGGCTGCGGCTATCAGGTCGTAGCAACCCGCGAGTTTGCCGATCACTATCCTTACACCGATGCCGACCTGACGGCATTGGCCACCTGGGCCGACGCGTTGGACGTGGCCGCCGTCGTCTGCACTGGCAAGGACCTGGTGAAAATCGCGGATCGCTGGAGCGCCAAGACGCCGCTCTGGGCCTTGCGCAGCCGGCTCAAGTTCCTCAGCGGACAACGCGAATTGGAAGCGGCGCTGCGCGCCGCTCGTCGCCCACGCCAGCGGGCGTTAGAAGTCACTCTCGCTGGATTTACCGCGACGACGTGGCGCGCATTGCGGACACCAGTCACGGCCTCGTCCCTCCGGCCCGCAGCTCAATCCCCCCCGCCCAAGTCCTCGTCGAGCGCTTCCAGGATCAAGTCGTTCTCACTCAGCTCGTGCTTGTGGAACGATTCGCAGAAGTGGCGAAAGTCGGCCGCCAATTGGGAAACAGCCGCGTCGGTCGTCTCGTGATATAGCAACTGCTCGGCGCGATCCGTCAGCGCGCACAATTGCGAATACAGCTCGCCGTGTTGCGAGCGAAGCTGGTCGGCGCGGCGGCTCAAACGCGGCGCCACGTCGAGCGCGTCGTCGAAATAGCCGTATGCCTCCTCCAGCGAGAAGTGCATGGCCAACTGGTCCCGCAGCTTCTCAAACAGATCGGTCAGTCGGTCGTATTCGATCGGCATCCACTCGGGTCGCACGAGCATGGCGCCCGTGTGGTGCATTAACTGCCGCAGCTCGTGATGATCGTCCTTGATTTCCTGCAGGAACGCGGGGTTGATCGAAACCGTGCGCGAGACAATAGCCATGGCGTCCTCCTCCGACGCACCCGAAGTGCACTCATGCAAGAGTCAGTGCCCCAAGCAATTGGCGAGCCCGTCCCGCTCGGGGAGCAATGGCCCTCGCCTTCATAGCAACAGAATCAGGCTAACTTTTTGCATCCCTGCGCGACACCTGCCGCGCGACAGCCCGTCGAGAATCTCGTACGCTTGCGGAAAGGAACCAACCGCAATAAGAAACTTATGAATGAAGTGATGCTTGTCACTCTACCTGACCAAGCAAAAAAATGTCAACCGCGCAGGTGGGTTGCGTCCCCATGCCACGAAAGAGGCACATCGTTTGGCACGGCGCGTGCATGCACGCCGGCGGCGCGTTAGGATGCTTTGGTCTAACGACGCGCCACCGTGGCGCGAGTGCAACGCGCTTGTGACGTATCGGCGCTACTGATCGGTGTCCCAAACCCGTGGCCAGGAGCCAAACCATGAGCACTCTCGCAAAGTACCTCAGGCGTGATCCAGCCGATGCCGAACCTTGGCCTGAGACCTGCGGCGAGATTCGCTGCCTCGTGGAGGAAAAGGACCAGGCTGCCGCCGAAATCCACCGGGTGAAGATTCAAGACGCCAAGCTCCACTACCACGAGCGGACCGACGAGTTCTACTACGTCATCGACGGCCAAGGCACGATGATCCTCGACGACGAAACGATCGAACTGCACCAGGGAGTCGTGGTCTACGTCCCCCGCGGCGTCAAGCACAAAGCCATCGGCGAGCTCACCGTGCTAACCGTCTGCATCCCCCGCGGCGTCCTGTCGGACGTGCATGAACTGGAATAGGAAGCAGGCGGGAGGAAAGAGACGGGTTCAATCTCGACGGGTGAGGCTGGAGCGGAGCCTGGAGCAGCACAGACCGGCGCCCTCACGCCCTATCGCCCCTATTCTTCCCGCGCGAATCCCACCACGCAAATATCGTCGCTGGGAAGTCGGCCGCGCACGTGGCGGCGGACATCGTCCAGCAGCGTCTGGCCGATGCGTTCGATGCCGGCCGGGGCGCGGATAATGGCTTCGCGGATGCGCTTGGCGCCGAACACGTCTCCCTTGGCGTTCATCGCCTCGCTGATGCCGTCGGTATACATCACGACGGCGTCGCCCGGATCGAGCGTCAATTCGATCTGTTGGTAGGTGTGGAGCGGATCGCAACCCAGCGGCATTCCCCCCTCGGCGGAGCCCAACTCTTCGATCACCGAGCCGCGGCGGCGGATCGGCGGCAGATGCCCGGCGTTGACGATCGTCAGCTTGTGCCGCGAGGGATCGAGCACGCACAGCGCGAACGTGACGAAGTGATAGTTCAGCATTTCGGACGACAGGTCCTGGTTCAACTGATTGACGGCCTCGGCGGGCGTCGCCGAAACGCTCAGGCAATAACGCACTTCGGCGCAGAAATGCGCCATCAGTCAGCGCCGCCGAGACGCCCTTGCCCGCCACGTCGCCGATCGTCAGCGCCAATCGCCCGTCGTTCAGGACGATGTAGCCGTAGTAGTCGCCGCCCACCTCGTCGGCCGGACGGTAGTAATCGTAGAATTGATAGCCGGGCAGTTCGGGTCGCGATTGCGGCAGGAACTGCATTTGCACTTGCTTGGCGGTGCCCAGCTTGCGCTGGTGCGAGCCGGTTTCGGCCGAGGTGGGCACGGCGCCGGCCCGTTCCACCTGCTCGCCGGCGATCGTCGCCACGGTCACCAGCACGTCCAAGTCTTCCTGACGGAAGCGGCGCTTCGGGTCGGTGGTGTCCAGATACAAAATACCCAGCGGCGTGCGCGATGGCCCCATCAGCGGCGCGCAAATCATCGACAGCGAGCGCTGCTCGAAGATCGACGCGTTGGAGTCGCTCTGCTCGGGCGGGCTTTCGTCCATCAAGATCGCTTCGGCGGTCGACATCACGTGCAGCGCCGTCTTGCGACTGATCGGTCCGAACGTGACGCTGTGCCCTGCCTCGCTTTGCCGATGCTTGATGGCCCGTGGCACGAGATGCCCATCGGCCCCTTCGGCCAACAGCGTGTAGCCCCGCACCGCTTGCGGAAACATCTCGAACAGGCTGTCCAGAATCTTGGGCAGGATCTCATCGATCTCCAATTCGCCTTCCAGATCGACCGAGATCTTCAGAGCCGCGCGAAACCGCGCCTGCGAGCTCGGATCGGCTGGCGCTTGTCCGCTGCGCGAGTCCGACAGCATGGTGCGGGCCGCCGATTGACCCTGCTCGGCCCGCTCTTCCGGCAGGGGCTCTTCGTGCGGGCCGCCGGCGTGGGTGCCGCCGGTGTCTTCCAGTGCCGCGCGGACTTCGGCGGGCGAGGCGTCGTGAAAAACCGTCACCACTTCATAAATGTGGATGCGGTCCTGGTCCTTGATCAGCGTGCGGCCTTCCAACCGGCGACCGTTTAGGTAGGTGCCGTTCAGACTGGCCAGGTCTTCGATGAAATAGCCTTCTTCGGTTCGCACGAAGCGGGCATGCTGACGCGAAACCGTGTGCCGCCGCAACACGATATCGCAAAACTGCTCGCGGCCAACGACCATCTGGTCGTCCGACAACTCATAGAACTGCTTGCTGCCATCCTCCAAAGTTACTTCGAGAGTCGGCATCGCAAACGCCCTGGAATGCTGGCAGAAGGTGGGCTCTCGACCACGGAGGCCCAGCACCGGCGCATCGTCCGGCGGACCTTGGCCGAGGTCGCTCATCTCCAGTTTCCCATTCGGTTCCAGGTGCGTCAATCGACGAGCCTCCGGCAAACGGTCGGCGTGCTTCACATCAGGGATATACTCTGCCACACGGCGGTTGGTTTTGCGTGGCACTCTCGTGGGCTTGAGCCGCGCCGGGCAAGACGCTCGGCCGCGCCCGGTGGCTTGCGGCCCAGGGTAGGACGGTCCTCGCACTCAAATGTTCGCTGGGGACACCACGATCTTGGCAGCCGCGTCGTTGGCGCGACCTCCGCGACGACACAACCTCGTTAGGTCGCAAGAGCTTGGGGCAGAGCAAGAAACTGGATCCGCACCGTCGATCGCGCCCGGCGGCCTAATCGAATCGCGCCACCGCATAGCCCAAGTCGTGGAGCGGCTGGCCAATCGACAGCCGCCGGTGCATTTGTTGAAACTCGTCCCAATACTCGCGGGTAGGATCAATACCCAGATGGTCGAGGATCGTCGCCGACAAGTCGGCCGGCGACACGGGCCGATCTTTCACGAAGGCGCCGATGGCATTGGTGGCGCCATAAACTTGGCCTCCGCGCACGCCCCCGCCTGCCAGCAACACGGTGAAGGCATGCGGCCAATGGTCGCGGCCGCTCTTTTCCGTCATCGCGTTCTGCGTGAACTGGCCAATCTTGGGCGTGCGGCCGAACTCGCCGGTCGCCACCACGAGCGTCGTCTCCAGCAGCCCGCGCCGACAGATCTTCGATGAATGCGGAGAACGCCTCGTCAAACATCGGCGCCAGTCGGTTCTTGAGCGACGCGAAGTTGTGGTTGTGCGTATCCCAAAACGGCGAGACCTTGTCGTTGCGCGTGTCGTCGTCCCAATTGACGGTCACCAGCGAGACGCCTGCTTCGACCAGCCGTCGCGCCAGCAGTAAGCTCTGGCCAAATTTGCTGGCGCCATACCGCGCGCGCACCTCGGCTGGCTCCTCGTTGATTTCAAAGGCCGCGTTGGCACGTGCGTCTCCCAGCATCGAGAACGCCAACTCGGCATGATGCTCGAACAGATCGACGGTGGGCGCGCCAGCCAAAGTGTTGGGCAAGGCTGCCTCGAGTTGGTGCAAAAGTTCGCGCCGCTGCCGCACGCGTTCGGCCGGCACGTCCTGGGCCAATTGAATCCCTTGCACCTCGAACTTGCTATCACTGGGGTCGCCCTGCACGAGAAACGGATTCTTGAACTCACCCATCCGCCCGCCCGTCTGGCCGGCGATCCGCTTGTCCTGCCCGGCAAACTGGATGTACCACGGCAGCACGACCGAGGCAGGCAAGGCGCCGCGCCGCTCGGCAAACTCGGTGGTCAGCGCCGCCAGCGAGGGCCAGTCCTCGGGCTTGGCCTGGTCGGTCACCGGAGGACCAAAATAGGGCCGGCCCGTGTACATCTCGCTGCACGCCGGACCGTGCACCGGCATGCGGTGCTCCATCGAACGCAGCAGGCACAACTTGTCCATCTGCCGGGCCAGTCGCGGCAGGTGCTCGCACACCTGAATGCCGGGCACGTTGGTGCTCACCGGCTGAAACTCGCCGCGCACCTCCACGGGCGCCTGCGGCTTCATGTCCCACAAATCGATGTGGCTCGGCCCGCCAAACAAGAACAGAAAGATGCAGGAGTTGATCTGCTTCGACGTGCCAGCATTCTCCGCGGCAGCAGGCGCAGGCCGGGCCAAATCCACGCTCGACAGGCCCAGGAGGCTCAGGCCGCCAACACGCAGCAACTCGCGGCGCGAGATTCCCCGATCGGTCGGGCCATTTGTTGCATCGAAGATCGAGAACATCGCTTTGCGCTCCGAGCCCCCCGCCGGGTTGATCGCCTTTCGGCGCCGCCAGTCACTCCGGGGCGAAGTTGTTTTCGACAAAAAGTCTTGACACTTCGGGCCGATCGAACGGCATCCATGACCGTGACGCAATGGCCCCCGGTCGGCATCTAACCTTGCGGAATATGGGGCGAACGCTATTCTTGTACCGCCCCCTCGACCCCCAAACAAGTATACCAACGTCCCATGAATATCCTCTTTGGCTTCTTCGCCCTGTCCGCCGTCCTGCTGGTTGTCGACCTGATGACCGCGCCGAAACACACCGAGACGGCCCCCGCCAAAATGAAGGACGGCGGCCGCGCAGCGTAGGCCGACAAGCGGTTCCATCCCGCAATTCGTTGCCCTGCCTTGCTCGTTCCGTTGGCGCGAATTCGTAGCACGCCGCTTTTCTTTTGGCATTCCCCACGCGTCAGCGTTACAATCGAGCCGCTGCCCCGGCGCGCCGCTTGCGCCGTGTGGGTGGCCTCTTGTTCGCGTGCATCCTTGCTCCTTCTGGGGGAACTTGTGTCATGATCCGTCGCGCTATTTCGCGTCCCTGGTTGGCGCTTTTGATTCTGTGGATGGCCAGCGCCGTGCCGGTGCGGGCTGAAGAATCCATCACCATCTATCGCGACGAGTTCGGCACGCCGCACGTCTATGCCGAAACGGCCGAAGGCGCTTGCTACGGCCACGGCTATGCCCAGGCGGCCGATCGCCTCGAAGAGCTCCTCAAACAATATCGCCGCGCCAGCGGCACCATGGCCGAAGCCTTTGGGCCTGACTTTCTCCACGACGACTACCGGCAGCGCGTCTGGCAACACGCGGCGATCAGCAAGGCCAAATATCCCGAGCTGACTCCCAAGTCGCGCGCCCTGATCAAAGCCTATCAAGCCGGCGTCAAGCGCTACATGAAAGAGCACCCGTCCGAGGTGCCCGAGTGGGCCGGTGAGATCGAGCCGTGGATGTGCGTCGCGCTGTCGCGCTATGTGCTGTGGGGCTGGCCCGAGGGCGAAGCCGGCGAAGATCTCAAGCGCATCGGCATCAAGCCCGACCCGGTGGAGTACCACGGCTCGAACGAATGGCTGGTAGCCTCGCAGCGCACGGTCTACGACGCGCCCATCGCGCTAGTCGATCCGCATTTGAGCTGGTATGGCGCGTTCCGTTTTTATGAATCGCGGCTCTACGGCGGCGAGCTCGAATACTCGGGCATGGCCATCCTGGGCAATCCGCTGCCGGCGTTGGGCCACAATCGCTATTGCTCGGTGGCCATGACAACCGGCGGACCCGACACGTCCGACGTGTACGAAGAGGAGATCAATCCCGAGAATCCTCGCCAATACAAAGTCGACGGCAAATGGCTCGACATGGAAGTCCGCAACGAAGTCATCCGCGTCAAGGACGGCGACAACATGCAGGAAAAGAAGGTCGAGATCGAAACCACCAGGCACGGTCCGGTCATTGCCCGCAAGGATGGCAATGCCTATGTGTTCGCCCTTCCCTATTTCGACCAATTCCGGCTGGCCGACCAGACGTGGGAAATGGCGATCGCCAAGAACCTCGACGAAATGAAGAAAGCCTTGTCGCTGCAGCAGCTCATGATGCAGAACATCATGGTGGGCACCGTCGACGGCGATATCTTCTACGTCCGCGTCGGCCGGGTGCCGGTGCGCCCGACGGCGTCGATCCGATGCGCCCCATCGCGGGCAATACTTCCCAGAATGACTGGCGGGGCATCCACCCGTTTGAAGATCTGGTGCAGATCGCCAATCCGCCGCAGGGATATATGCAAAACTGCAACGTCAGCCCGCAGTTCCTCATGAAGGACTGCCCGCTCGTGCCCTCGGACGATGCGCCGTATTTGTTCAACGGCTTCAAGGGCTTCGACAAGCTCGACCTGGCCGCCGACAACCCGTTGCACCAGCGGGCCGCCATGTGCGTCGACCTGCTGCACAACAAAACGAACATGACCGTGGAAGACGCCATCGAAATTGCGCTGAGTCCCGCGGTGTACGGCGCCGGCATGTGGCAAGAGCGGCTGCGCAAGCCTGGGCCAGCGCCGAGGCAAAGACCAACGCCGAGCTCACCGCGCTGTATGAACTGATCATGAATTGGAATCGCCGTTGCGACGCCGATGCCACCGGCGCCATCGCCTACAAGTATTGGAAGGACGCCATGGGCAAGGACATCGAGCAGGCCGATAAGGCCGGTTTGCCGCCGCCGCCCGAACTGCCCAACGAAGCACTGTTGGCCACGCTGCAGCAAGCCAACCAGAAGTTGCGCGAAGACTTCGGCCGGATCGACGTTCCTTTTGGCGAGGTCTATCGCGCCGGTCGCCGTGGCGGCAAGAAGACCTGGCCGGTCAGTGGCGGCTCGGTCGCCCACCTGAACACGCCGCGGGCAATCAGCTTCGACCCGATCGAGGGCACCAAGCAGTATCTGGGGCGCGGCGGCCAAACCTCCACGCAGATCGTGCTGCTCACCAAGCCGCCCAAGTCCTGGACGTTGCTTCCGCTGGGAGAAAGCGATCACGAAGACAGCCCTCACTTTGACGACCAGGCCCGCCGGCTGTTCAGCAAAGGAACGCTCAAGCCCACCTACTTCCTGGACAAGAGCGGCATCGTGAAGAACGCTGAGTCGAAGACTGTCCTCAATTGGAACGGCAAATAGCTTCGCCTGACCCTCGCCGACAAACAATCAAGCCCATTCATTCGCACGGAGTTTTCTCACCATGCATGCTCGTTCGTTCGCCGCGCTGGTGCTGCCGTTTCTGCTGATCGCCGCTTCGGCATTGGCCGCCGATCCGCCTTACACTCAAACGCAAAACATCGTTTACGCCGAAGTCCACGGCATTGGGCTGGTGCTCGACGTGTTCGCCCCCACCGGCAAGAGCAACGGTTTGGGACTGGTCGACGTGGCCAGCGGGTCGTTCTATTCCGACCGCGGCAAAATCGAGGATCACCGCCGGGCGCAGGTCTACGACATCTTTTGCGGCAAAGGCTACACCGTCTTCGCCGTCCGGCCCGGCTCGCAATCCAAGTTCACGCTCTCCGAGATGGTCGACCATCTGAAGCAGGGCGTCGCCTGGGTCAAGAAGCATGCCGATGAATACCACATCGATCCGGATCGGCTGGGCATCATCGGCGCGTCGGCCGGGGGTCACCTGGCTTCGATGCACGCGGTCACGGCCGACGACAAGACGGCCGTGAAAGCCGCCGGCGTGTTTTTCCCGCCCACCGATTTTCTCGATTTCAGCGCCCCCAAGATCGACGCCAACACCGACTTGGGCAGCGTGAGCGATCGCGTCAAGAAATTCGCGTATCCGCAAGGGGGCAGCCCGGCCAGCACCTCGGAACTCGTCGAAAAACTGACGGCCATCAGCCCGGCACTGTTGGTGACCGAAAAGGCGCCGCCATTTCTGATCATCCACGGCGACGCCGACCCGATTGTCCCCTTGGCGCAATCGGAAAAGCTATTGGCCGCGTTGAAAGAGAAGAACGTGCCGGCCGAACTAATCGTCAAGCCGGGCGGTGGCCATCCCTGGCTGACCATCAATGAGGAAGTGCAAGTCATGGCCGACTGGTTCGACAAACAACTGGCCGAGAAGTAGGCAATTTGCAACGATCCCCCGGCGGAGCCGGGGGCTGATCGAGTTGGCGGTCGCTTGGACTAGCCCCGGCGTGGCTGGAGTACCGCTTCGCTCAGTTAGCGCGCCGCCCTACCACTCTCCCCCCTGCCCCGCGAAACACTACCCGCATGTCGTTGGCCCGCCCCACATCCAACCGCATCGCCTCGCTCGACCAGTTTCGCGGCTACACCGTGGCCGGCATGTTTCTGGTCAACTTCCTGGGCGCCTATGCCGCCACGCCGTTGATCTTGAAGCATCACAACACGTTCTGCAGCTATGCCGACACGATCATGCCGCAGTTTTTCTTCGCGGTCGGCTTTGCCTTTCGACTCACGTTCGGCCGCCGCGAACACACGCAAGGCGTCGCCGCGGCCTATGGGCACGTCGTCAAGCGGCTATTGGGCCTGGCGCTGATCTCCATGGTCGTTTACGGAGCGCCCACGGTCGCTCGGACTTGGAGTCAGTTTGTGGAACACGGCGGCTGGGAAGCATTTCGCTCCGCCGTCGGCGGCTCGGTGAAAAACTGGTTCCAGACGCTGATGCACATCGCGGTCACCTCCTTGTGGATCCTGCCGGTCATTCGCGCCGGCGCGCCGGTGCGCATTGCTTACATGGTCGCTTCGGCGCTGTTGCACTTTGCCCTGTCGCACTGGTTTTACTACGACTGGGTGCAAACCGGCGGCATCGACGGTGGAGTGCTCGGCTTTCTCACCTGGACCATCCCCACCATCCTCGGCACGCTGGCCTGCGACGCGGTGACCAACGCCGACGGACGCCCGCGACTGGCAAAGATGTTTGCCTGGTCCGTCGTGCTGATGGCCGGCGGCTGGCTCTTGTCGTGCGGCACCACGTTGTACAACGTCAACGAAGCCGAAGTGGACGTCGTTTCGCAACAACTCGACGATTCCAACGGCAAGCAACGTTGGTCCGCCGATCCGGTCGTTCCCTCGCGCCAGCGCCGCGAGGCTCATGCGGCTCACGTGGGCCGAGCCCCCCTTCGTGCCGCCCCCGCCGCCGGTCGAGCGTTTGGAAAACTACTGGATGATGAGCCAACGTGCCAGCACCCTCAGCTACCAGACGTTCGCCGCCGGGCTGTCGCTGGCGCTGTACGCCGTGTTCTATATCGCCTGCGACATGTGGAGTTGGCAGCTCGGCATGTTTCGCACGTTTGGCACCAACGCCCTGGTGGGCTACGTGCTGCACGGCATGGTCGACGGCGCCGTCAGCCCCTTCATCCCTCGCGACTCGCCGGGCTGGTACGTCACCGCCGGCTTCCTCGTCTTTTTCGGCATCACGTACTTGTTCGTGCGCAAGCTGGAGAAGGACGGGATTTATCTGAAGCTGTAAGGTCAGATGGGAAATGCGTTGGAGTCCAGCCTTTAGGCTGATTCCTCGCCACGACGCTGAGGCCGCGCCCCGCTTTTGCCACCCGCGAAAAAATGACAGGCTAAAGCCTGGACTCCAACGGTATCCGGACGCAGGCTACTGGGCTGCCGCCACTTTCTTGCCGTTCATCGCGCTGACTTCCTTCCAACTGATGACCTCGACGCCGGAATCTTTCACCGCGTCGATCGTCTCGGGGTCCGTGAACACGCGGCGGTCGGTGTCGCGCAGTTGCGAGCTGGAAGTGATGGCTTGCAGCTCCTCGTTGTTGTAGCCGCAGTGGATGATGAGATAGCGGACGCCCGGCCCGGTGGTCTTGATGGCGTCCAGGTACATCTCGCGCTTCTTCTCGAAGCTGCCCTTGGTGTAGTACTGCGTCATCGTGTCCAGGATGGGCAGCTTCGCGTCGTCCAGTTTGCGGACCAATTCGGCCGCGCGGTCCTGCACCGCCTTGGGCATGGCCGAGTCGGGCGGCAGCGTGCGCAAAAAGAACACGGGAATGTCGAACTCCACGCCCAGGTTCACGTACACCTCGACCAGGTCGGGCCGGCTCACCACGGCGCCCATGTGCGTATCGAGATGCGACACCGGCACGCCGAAATCTAGCGCCCGCTGCACCTGGGCTCGCAACTCGGTGGCGACTTCCTCGGCCTTGGCCCGGAACACGATGTCTTCCACGCCGCCCCACATGTAGCCTTCCTTGTCGACAAGGCTGGGCACTTTCTCACGCGGCGCCACCGGTCCCCAGCGATACTTGTCCCACTCGCAGTTGAGCGTCAGATGGATGCCAAAATCCTTGTCGGGGTTGTCCCGGGCGTACTCGGCAATTTCCTTGAACCAGGGGCACGGGACCATGATACTGGCCGACGAAACGATGCCCTTCTCCATGCCGTCGATCGTGGCCATGTTGACCGAATGCGACATGCCCGCGTCGTCGCCATGAATGATCACATAGCGCTTCGCGGCGTCCTCGGCAAAAGCGCGCGAGGTCAGCAACAAGAGACAGATTCCGACGACAACGCGAACAGGCTTGAATGACATCTTGAAACTCCGGGTGCAAAGCTCTTGCGGAATATAAAAAGAAAAAGCCAACCGCCGTGCGCAGAGGACGGAAATACGGAATTCCATTTCGGGTCGACTTCGACGAATGCGTGGCACCATGGCCGCGGCTTTCCGTCTCTCCCTCTGCGTCCGCGGTTCAAATTCATTTCTTGCCAGTCAAGTTGACCACCGCCACCATCACTTCGCCGCGGTTTGCTGGCGATCTTGGAAGCGTCCGACCCATCTCACCCGTGCAACGGCTGGCCGTCCAGGTCGATGGCCAACGTGGAACGACATGACTATTTGCCGTCGCCAGCGCGGATCCAATCTTCGTTGAACGCGGCGTGCTTCATCGTCTTGCCGCCTTCCACGAAGTAACTGTAGATGGCGTGCAATGTGCCGTCGGCGCCTTGGATGATGGCCGGATAGTGGTAACTGCCGTCTGCGTGCCGCTCCAAGTGCCGTGTGATCGGCCAGGTCTTGCCCTCATCTTCCGAGATCGACACGGCCAGGCTGTTGCGCTTGTCGCGCGTGTCGTTGTAGATCAGCGCCCAATGGCCATTTTCCAACCGCACGGCGTCAAGGCCCGAGCCAGGATTCGGCAGATCGATCGTGCCCACCTTGCTCCAGGTGAGCCCGTGGTCGGTCGACTCGCTGGCGCGAATCTTGTTGAGCGGGCCATTCTCGCGCATGTACGCCACCAGCGAGCTGTCTTTCCGCTCGAGCACGATCGGTTGAATGTTGCCAAAGCCCATCAGCACGCTGCTGGCGTACCAGCTTTGCCCGTCGTCGTCGCTGACGGCCATGATCGAAAACGAAAACGTATCGCTGTACAGCGGCAGGAGAATGCGGCCGGTCGAAAGCACGGTCGGCTTGCAGCGCGGCTGCCAGCCCATCCGCTGCGAAAGCTTGCTGGAGAGCTTCTCTTCCAGGTACTGCTCGTAGTTCTTGATGCGCCGGCTTCCTCGGGCGGAATGCCTTTCATGCGCTCTGCAAAAATCTCCAACGCCTCTTCCTTGAAGTCAGCGGGCTTGAGGAAGATCACGCCCTGCCACTCCCACTTCGGCGGACCATCTCCTTCATAGTCGCTCGACACGCGATAGTTGGTCAGCGCACTGTCCCACTGGTTGTCGAGAATGATCGGCCAGAAGACCCACAGCTTCTGATGACGGTCGATCATCATGCAGGTGTTGCAGTCGGGGAACTCCGAGTAGTCGGCCAGCAAGAACGGCTCGCTCCAAGTCGACTCCCCCTTCTTCAGACGTGCGCGAAGAATGATCACGTCGTCGGCGCGCCGTTCGCCCGAGCCGCGATACCACGATGCCAGCAAGTCGCCGTTGGGGCACTCGACGATGCCCGGCGCGTGGTTGTGTTGCGCGTTGAGTGGAAAGACGAACTCCGCGCGATACTCGGGCTCGGCGTGCGCAAGCGAAGTCAAAGTCAATATCGCCACCGCGATGGCGAACAGACGGTAGGAGAAACGTAGCGGCATGATTCAAAATCCTCAGGGGGTGACGCAAGCGGCGGGTGTGGCTCCCGGTGAGCCTCAATGGTATCATTCACGATCTGCCGAGTACACCTGGTGGCGCCAGGTGAATTCGCGCGGAAGAGCCCTGACACGTGCGTCCTGCCGGCGCGGCTGCTGCCGGCGCGAGCCGTTGTTGAATTCGCAAGAATTCACGCATCCTGACAGGCAACAGTGTCGCGGGCGCGCGGCGTCCGGAACAGAAACATCCCCTCATCCCATGCAACTCGTCGACATCCACAACGTCAGCCGCAGCTTTGGCAGCGTGCAAGCATTGCGCGACGTCAACCTGACACTTTCGACCGGCACCATCGGGTTGGTGGGCAACAACGGCGCCGGCAAGTCGACGCTCATCAAAGTGCTGCTCGGCCTGCTCAAGCCCGATAGCGGCGGCGGCACCATCCTGGGCTGCGACATCCTGCGCGGCTCGTCCGATCTGCGCGGCCGCGTGGGCTATATGCCCGAGGCGGCGGCGGTCATTCCCATGCTCAAGGGCGTGGAATTCGTGGCCTTCGCCGGCGACATGTACGGCATGCCGCACCGCGACGCCCGCCGCCGCGCCCACGAAGTGCTCAACTATGTGGGCCTGGGGGAGCTGCGCTATCGCCGACTGGAAGAGTACTCGGCCGGCAACCTGCAGCGGCTCAATCTGGCCGCGGCGCTGGTGCACGATCCGCACTTGCTCTTGCTCGACGAGCCCACCAACGGCCTCGACCCGGCAGGGCGCATCGCCATGCTGCAACTGCTGGAAGACCTGATCGCGGAAACCGGCAAGAGCGTCATCCTCTGCACCCACTTGCTGGGCGACGTGGAACGCATCTGCCAGCAGATCGTCGTGCTCAATCGCGGCACCGTGGTCCGCGCCGGCACGATGGATGAAATGCGCTCGCAAGTCAGCAATCGCTACGAACTGACCTGGAGCGGGCCAAGCGAACCCTATCGAACCGCATTGGCCGCCGCCGGGGTCACGTTTGCAGACGGCCTCGAACAAGGACAAAGCAAAGTGATGGTCACTATCCCCGATGGATTTACGACCACGCGTTTTTTCGAGCTCAGCGCACCAGGCGCAAGCCGTCGTCAGCGAACTGAAGCCCGACGAGGAAAACCTGGAGCGATTGTTCTTCCGCGTTACCGAAGAAGCAGCGGCCGCGACTTAGCAACAGGACGAAACACCACCCCGAAGCGCCAGCGAGATGTAGTTGAATATGGACATCGATCAGGCCCACTACCACGGTTGGCAAGGCCGGCTGCAAACGCCGTGGGCGAGTTGTATCGCCATCGTCCGCGTGGCGCTGGTGCAAGTGCTGCGCAACAAGGCCTATTGGCTACTGCTGGCTTTGGGCGCGCTGCGGTTCGTGGCGTTTTGGAGCATCATCTATGCCGTCACGCAACTGGCGCTGCCCGAGGACGTCAGCGATCGGCTGCTACGGCAATTCGGCTTTAGCGCCAACAGCGACGCGGCCCAGGACAACGGCTACATTCGCTTCATCGAAGGCCAGAACGTGATCGTCATGATCCTTTTGGCCTTTTGCGGCAGCCTGCTGGTGGGCACGGATTTTCGCACCAAAACGCTGCCGTTCTACCTCTCGCGCCGCATCGACAAACGGCACTACATCGCCGGAAAACTTTTGGCGGTCAGCGCCGTGGTTTCGCTGTTGACGATCGTGCCGGCGCTGTTGCTGTTTTTGGAATACGGCATGTTCGCTTCATCGACCAGCTATTGGATCGACAACTGGCGAATTCCCGTCTCAGTGCTCGCCTTCGGAGCCGTGATCTGCATCGTCAACAGCATTCTGCTGGTCACCATCTCGGCCTACTTGCAACGCATCGTGCCGATCACGATTACCTGGGCGACCGTGTTCCTGCTGCTGGGCCGCCTGGCTGCCTACATGGCACGCGAAACGCACGTTGAAAGTTGGCGCCTGCTCGACCCCTGGCGCGACATGCGATTGGTCGGCCGCCTGTGCTTCGGCACGTTCCGCGACAACGCAGAACACGAACTCGCCTGGCGCGCGCTCATTCTGCTGAGTTCGCTCTGTGCCGTGGCACTGGCGGCGCTCGTCTATCGCGTGCGCGCCGTCGACATCGTGGAGTAGGGGCAGCTACTCTTTTCCCGATAGAGGTCACTCTTCGCAATCTACTAGAGTGGGGGCATGTCAGCTTCGGCCGCTAGACTTGCGGCTTTTGATCTGAATTGCCTTCGCTCCGTGGTCAAATCAAATGCGTTCGCGTTTGTCTCCTTTTCAATCCAGTCGACGAGTATCTTTTCGCCATTCAAACCACCGGGTGAAGTCAGGTATCCGACGATGACGTTTACCTGCTGCCCACCTTCCTGAGCTATAACCGAAAGTTGTGGATGAGGTGAGTTGAAAAGGGCGGCGTACTTGGGTTTGAATTTGGTTATTCAGCGACCCAATTCTCCCAGGAGTACGCCACCATGCGAGAGCGTAACGATTCGACGCTGGCTTTGCCAGCCACAAGTTCTCAGGACGTGTTGACGGGCATTCTTCGCGAAGGTGCGCAGCGGATGCTGGCCCAGGCCATTGACGTCGAAGTCGCCGAGTGGATCGAAGCGCATCGCGAGCTGCGCGACGCCGCCGGCCATCGCCAAGTGGTCCGCAATGGCCGCCTGCCCAAACGCACGATCCTCTCCGGCGTCGGCCCGATCGAAGTCGAGCAGCCGCGCGTGCTCGACCGGCGATCCAAGAACGAAGCGGAACCCTTCTCCTCCCGGATTCTTCCGCCGTATTTGCGCAAGACCAAGAGCCTAGAGGAACTGATTCCCTGGCTATACCTCAAGGGCATCAGCACGGGCGACTTCAGCGAGGCATTGTCTGCGCTGGTGGGTCCATCGGCCGCGGGCCTGTCGGCCACCACGATCACGCGTCTCAAAGCGGTCTGGCAGGATGAATTCGAAGAGTGGACGAAACGATCCTTGGAGGGCAAGCAGTACGTGTACCTGTGGGTCGACGGCGTGCACTTCAACATCCGCCTGGAGGAAGATCGCCAGTGCATCCTGGTTTTAATGGGTGCGACCGCGGATGGGCGCAAGGAACTGATCGCCGTGGCCGATGGCTATCGCGAGAGCGAGCAGTCGTGGAAGGCGCTGCTGTTGGACGTGAAGGCGCGCGGCCTAGCGATCGATCCGAAGCTGGCGATCGGCGACGGCGCCTTGGGCTTTTGGAAGGCCTTGCCGCAGGTCTACCCCACGACGCGCGAGCAACGCTGCTGGGTGCACAAGACGGCCAATGTGCTCGACAAGCTGCCCAAACGCTTGCAGGCCGAGGCCAAGGAGAAGTTGCACGCGATTTGGATGGCGTCGACCAAAGCAGACGCCGAGGCGGCATTCGATCTGTTCGTGGCCACCTACCAGGCCAAGTACGATAAAGCCACCGCTTGTCTGTCGAAGGATCGCGACGTGCTGCTCTCGTTCTATGACTTCCCGGCCGAGCACTGGCGTCACCTGCGCACGACCAACCCCATCGAGAGCACGTTCGCCACAGTCCGCCTGCGGCATCGCCGCACCAAAGGAAATGGCACGCGACAAGCGTGCCTCACCATGGTCTTCAAGCTGATGCAATCCGCCCAAAAACGTTGGCGGCTGCTCAACGGCTCCGAGCTGCTACCCGATGTGATTCAAGGAACTCCATTTATCGACGGAATCAAACCCCAAGAAGCCGCCGCCTGAATCTCCCGTCCACAACTTTTGACAATAACTCGCCACTAGGGTTACTCCAGATCCAACTTGCCTTGCCGTTCGTCCTGTTGCTCTTGCTCACGGATGTACTGGCGCACACGCATTTCATCCAGCCCAACCGTGCTCACACAGTAGCCAGCGGCCCAAAAATGCAAGCCTGTCATCCTTCGTTCCTTCAGCAACTCACGGTGGATGCGAACCGCACTCTTGCCTTTCAGGAACCCGATCGTGTGCGCCACGCTGTACTTGGGCGGGATGCTCAAGCACATGTGGATGTGGTCCGGCATGCAGCGCCCCTCCAGCAACTCGATTCCTCGCTGGCGACACAGCTCTCGCAGAATCGCCCCTACTTCCCGTTTCAATCGTCCGTAAAATACCCGACGCCGAAACTTTGGTATGATCACCACGTGGTACTTGCATTCCCACCGCACGTGGGAAAGACTTTGCCAGTCGTGCATAGGTTGCTCCTTCCTGCCCCAACGGGCCTTCCCGGAAGGACAGCCTATGCCGTCTGGCAACTCCATGCACCACGCACCGCTCCGAAGCTCTTCGGGTCACACGGCCAGAGGCCGTGGGTTTAATGACTGACTAAATGACAGCCGTTAGAAGGGGCTCGCCCGCTTCACGTCAGATCCCGATATTCGCGCTGCGAAAACACCACCAGCGCCAGCAGCAATCCACCGACGGCGATTCCTGCCAAAGCCCAACTGGCCGTGGCCACGCTCAATGGTTCGAACCAGCGCGGGTCAGGCGGTGGCAATCCCTCGCTTTCGCCGGCCGAATACATGATCGAGCGCCCATAGTAGTTCACGGCCACGCGCTTCACGATGCCGGGCAAGCTGCCCAACAGCACTTCCATGAACAACGCGTAGACAAGCGCCAGAATAGTCGAATGTCGAAACCACACGGCAAACAAATGAAACAGGCACACGTAGGCCAGCGTCATGTAAACGATGGCCGGCAAATAAAGCGGAAACGCCACGCGCCCCACTTCGCCGGCCAACTGGCAGTACAGCCAGTAACTGCCCACCACCAGCCCCAACACCAACGGCAGCGTGGCGGTGAACTTGGCCAACAGGATCAGTGCCCGCGGTATCGGCCGCACCAGCAAGAACACCAGCGTGCGGTCCTCGCGATCGCCACCGACGCTGGCCGTGCCGAACGCCAGCGCACAAATCGGCACCACGAACGACGCGAAGATCAAGATCATGAATTCGCTGAACTCGCGAAACTCGCGCGGCGAATATTCGTTGCCATAGTGCCGGCGCACGACGAACAGCAAGCAGCCTGCCAGCGGCAACAGCACCATCATCGTGCTGGAGGAAAAGGCCAGCCGCCGGAAAGTCAAGGCGGTCAATGTGCCCCAAGCTCGCAACAATTTCATGGTCGGCCCTGTTGCAAATAGTCGAACACCGCATCGGCCCCGCTGTCCAATGTCTGCATTCGCCGCACTGTAATGCCGTAGCGGCAGATCAACTCGCCGACGAAGGCAAAAAACTCAGCCGGGTTGCGCGTGCGCACCACCAGCGAGTCGTCGCGCATCTCCACGCCCTGCACGTCGGGATATTCAGCCACCAGCGCCGCCAGACGGCGGGCCGGCTCGGCCACGATTTCCACCACTTGCGGCCGATACTTCATCAGCCCGCGCACTTCGGCCAGCGTCCCGGCAGCCACGATTCGCCCGCGTGAGATCATCAGAATCGAACGGCACAGTTGTTCGATTTCGACCAGAATGTGGCTGGAGACGAGGATCGTTTTGTTCTGATCGGCCAGGCGGAACAACAGCTCGTTGATCTCCCGCCGCCCGCCCGGATCGATCCCCGTCATGGGCTCGTCGAGCAGCAGCAGCCACGGATCGTGTACCAGCGATTGCGCCAGCTTGATGCGCTGCCGCATGCCGTGGCTACAGCCGGCCAGGCGTCGGGCTGCACGATCGGCCATGCCCACTTCTTGCAGCACGTAGTCGGTTCGTTCGCGCGCTTCGGCGCGTGAGAACCCATGCAGCCGGGCCATGGTGTACACGAACTCATAGCCGGTCATCTCCTCGTAGAAGCTCGACACATCCGGGCTATAGCCCAAGTGGTGCTTGGCGGCCGTGCTCCAGGCGTCGTGCGCGCCGATCTGCACGCGACCTTGCGTGGGTTTTAACTGGCCGCTGGCCAGCTTGATGATCGTGCTCTTGCCGGCGCCGTTGGCGCCCAGCAAACCCGTGATGCCCGGCCCGACGCGGCAACTAATGTTGTTCACACCGATCACCGGCCCGTAGAACTTGGTCACGCCATCGAACGTGAGCAACAACCGTTCGCCCGCGGCATGGTGGGCCGGCATTTCATCGCTGGTGTCGGAAATCGTGGCGCGTTGCATCGTCAGGGCAGTTCGCATGCATTTCAAGACTGGCAGACGACCTTAATCGTATCCGCCCCGCCAAGGGCCGCACCAGGGGGCGTCGCAAATCCATTCGTCCCTTATGACCAAGTCTTGCAGAACTCCGTCCAACGTCGCGGTATATTGGGTGTGACGCAGTCTCGCAATCCGCATTCAGTCGTGACGCGGATATGCTCGTTTCAAACTCCAAGGACCACACCATGATTCGCACGCTCACGGTGGCAGCCGCCATTGGCTTGATCTCTTCCATCATCTCGCTTGCCGAGGGGGCCCCAAAGATGGCCATCACATTGACGAGTCCCGCCTTTGAAAACGGCAAACCGATTCCCAAGAAGTACACGGACGACGGCGAGGATGTTTCACCGGCATTTGCGTGGAGCAACGTGCCGGAGGGCACGCGCGAATTGGCACTAATCTGCGATGACCCCGACGCGCCGACACCGCAACCCTGGGTGCATTGGGTGATCTACAAGATCTCGGCCGACGCAAAAGGACTGCCCGAGGATGTCGCCATTGATGAGCGTCTGGCGAATCCCGCCGGTGCCCTGCAAGGAAAACTTTCCTGGCGCTCGGGCCAGACCATGGGATATCGCGGGCCGGCGCCGCCACCGGGCAAAGCGCACCACTATCATTTCCGCTTGTACTGCGCTCGACAAGCCGCTCGATGTCCCACCCGGCGCGGAAAAGAAGGCCCTGCTCGACGCAATGGCCGGCCATGTCCTGGGCGAAGGCATGCTGGTGGGCACCTATCATCGCTAAACGAAACGACGCCTGATCGCTCGTCGAACGACCAGGCCTGTTTGCAATATGTTTGCGACTCGCTGGCTGAATTCGCAAGAATTCAGAAGTTGAATCAGTGCAAAGCCCGCGCGTCGCCGTCCGACAAACCTAGCGGTACGAATAGGGCGACGTGCCCGAGTCGGCCGGTCCGCTCGCCGGGTAGGCGTTGTACGGCTGCGCCGCCGTGTAGGCCGGAGCCTGTTGCCGCGGCTGCGTCGCGGGCGCCGCATACGGGTTGGCCTGCTGCGCATAGCCCGTCGCTTGGGGCGCCGCGGTTGCTGCCGCATACGGATTGGCCGATGCCTGTTGTGCTCCATAGGCGTTGTTCGCCGCCGCATACGGATTGGCTGCCGTGGCATACGGATCGGCCGGCGGCATGAAACCGCCCGCTGGCGCTGCGTTGGCGGTGTACGCTGTGGCTGCGCCCGGCACGGTCGTCGGCGGGTAGGGTGTTACCGGATACTGCGCGGCGCCAGCGCCATAGGGCGCGGCGGTGGCGGCATATCCGGCCTGCGGCATGGTAACGGTCGGCGAGGCGGTTGAACCGAACGTCGGCGCCCCCGGCGCATTGTTCGTCGCCAGACTCGTGTCCTTGTTCTTCGATTTGAAGCTCAACGACTGCCACCAACTCTTGCCACTACTCTTGTTGGTGGTGGAACACCCGGCAAGGCTCAGGGCCAGGCAAAACAGAATCGCGGCGTGGGCGGTGCGGGATCGCATGGATAGGGTCCTCGTGATTTGGGTCGGGGCGAGACCCTTCGCGCCGCATGCCCACCGCCATTGGGGCACACTCCGGCTCTCGCCGCTAGAAGCTGAGATAACTCGGATGGGAAGCAGTTGCCCGCGGTGCGGGTGATTGGATCCGAGGCAACTACCTGTTGGAATATTCGGATTGTAGGCCGCGCGAACCTGACCCAATCCAGAGTTTTTTGCCAACCCACCCAACTCGAATGCCGCAAACTCTCGCTATCCTGCCAACTTGCCGCGACGGCCCCGGCGGGCGCTGCGAAAACGCGGGCGGCAACCACCAATCGGATCGTCAGCCCGAGGCCCCGTAACATGGAAGTCGGCGTCCGGCCGTGTCGGGCCGGGTACGCGACGTGCTATGCCGTGCCGACGGTTGCCGGCTCGAGCACCAGTTCGGAGTCTTGCTCGTCGTCGGGAATGCCGACGTCCAAAATCGTGCCGCCGCTTACAAAACCTTCGTTCGTGGCTTCCGTCCATAGCACCTCGGCGACGAACGACAAATGATTCCCCTCGCGCAGCCGGATGGTCAGCACCACGATTCGTCCCTCGATCGGCACGGCATGCTGAAACGAAACGCCACGCGAGGAGATGTCGCGCAGCGTGCAAGGCAACGGTTGCGACAATTCGCAACTCAGGTCATCGTGGTCGATGACCGTGGTAATCTCCATCGGCAACTGTCGCAGACGCTCGGACCGCCGTTGCGCACGAAGTTCGTCCTTCCGCGGTCGCCTGGGGACCTTGATCTCGTCAATCTCACAACCCGTGCTGGTTGTGACGCTGCGCACTGCTGAGCGGATCGCTTCGGCCGCCGCGCCTTGCTCGCTGATGTGCGCGAATCCAAACGCCGTGCGCGCGAGCAAGGCGCGCTGCCGCGAGTGCTTGATCCTCGCTTTGCGAGCCTTTTCCAACAAGCCCAGACCAACCGATGCAACGAGTCCGTAGAGCCCCAGAGTCGACCACTGGGCTTGCAGTTTTGGGTCGAGCGATCTGCCCCAGGCCGCGGCCAGAAGACAAACGCTCAACCATGCGATGAGCGTGGGCACGGAAACAAACCGCCGCTGCCCCGGTTCTTCAAATGGGTCCATTCAGGCAAGTCCTCCACGCGCAAAAGTAGTCCCAAGCGGTGGGCTGTCAAATCCGCGCGTTCCGCCGCCGCAGGTGAGTCGATTGGCCGCATCGCGACTCCTGTCGGATTGAAACGGTTGGCGCGCCCAAACATGACGGCCGTGTTGCTTGGGACCAGGCCGATTGCACGGTAGCTCCGCCGATTATCGGGCCATATGCAGAGTTAATTGCAAATGCGACAGTCGCGAGCTTCCGTTCGATTGGCGCGGTTGTTCGGTCGGGCCGCGGCACTACGGCTCGGTGGATTCGGCCTCGATCTCGGCCTCGAAGTCGCCCTGCACGGATGCCGCGGTACCGCTACTGACCCGCGGGTACACTTCTTGGAACTTTGCCACGAGTGCCTCGAAGGGTACGTCGGCCGTACAACCATAGTCGTGCAGGTATTCCATATAGCGATGACCTTCCAGATCGAAGGGGTGATAGATGGAATCGTGCAACCCATTGAAATCCAACGGCGCGATTCGCGCCTTGCGCACAGCGTGCGATTGAAGGCCGTCGTGGCTTTGACCCACTTGTCCCGCAAATACAGCTCGTTGTAGCCGTGGTAGTAGAAGACGTCCGTGCCCAAGAACTCGATGAGCTTGGCCGTGGCCATGTGATTGCGCACGTTGGCGTAGCCCAGCCGACACGGGATGCGAGCGGCGCGGCAAAGCGCCGCCAGCAACACGCTTTTGGAAACACACCAGCCCGTGCCCGTTTCCAGCACGCGCGTGGCTCGCAGCCCGGGCCGCGAAATATCCAGCTCGTAGGCCGTATAGCGAATGCCGTCGCGCACCGCGTAGAACAAGCGACAGGCCCGCTCGACGTCGTCGCTCACGCCGCCGGCCACTTCTTCAGCCAAATCGACAATAGCCGGCGCATCGGAATTCACGAACCAGGTGGGGCTCAGATACGGCTCGAGCGCGTCGGTCATGAGAAACTCACCTGGAAGTTATTGCGGCGACCACCGACAGTAGTGATCCGCCACCTGCGTTGCAATTACATGGGATGTCGCGCCACGGAAAAACCCCACCTCCGAGCCAACCGATATATTGTACAATTCAAAATAATTGGCATCGGCCAACTATTTGCAGTATGGTTAAGACCTGAGAGTCGTCCACTCGCAGCAGGGAAATCTGTCCGTCTCGCCGGTCGGTCGCACGAGCGGACCTCTCGATAGGCGTTGGCTCACTTGCTGCCGATGTCCTATGAATCCGGCGGCAAACCGCTTACGCAAAGACTAATGACATCTGAAACTTCGGGCATCGACCCGGCCAAACTTGGCGAAATGACTCGCACGTGCGCATGTTTGAATTTTCGTAAAGGTTCGCGCAGCGTTACGCAGTTCTTCGATCAAATCCTCGCCCCCGCCGGCATCCGCTCCACGCAACTGGTCATACTGATGGCCGGCGAGTTGTTGGGCCCCAGCAGCATTGCACGTTTGGCGCGCGAGTTGGTCATGGACCGCTCGACGCTGACCCGCAATCTCAAACCGCTGTTGAACATGGGCTTGCTGCACCTGTCCGCGGCCGAAAGCGGTAAACAAAAGACCGTGGAAGTCACCGAGGCCGGTCGCGCCGCGCTCATCAACGCCGCACCGTACTGGGAGCGCGCTCAGGGACACCTCGTCGGACAGCTCGGCACGGAACAGTGGGATCGGATCGTAGCCGATCTGGACAGCATCGTCGCCGCCACGCGGTCGGGGCCTTGAGACGTTTGTGAGCGAGCGCTGCAGTGGCCTCAGCGCATCGCAGGCCGGAGTCCGCCGACTAGGATGTCGGGCCCACGTCGCGGCTGTCGCCCGCGCCCCACCGTCCGCGATACTGGTCGGCGGGATATTTCTGTGCGTTCTTCGCCATCTTGTCGGCCAGCGCCTGCGACAGATCGAGGCCCAACTCGTTGGCCATCGCCAGCGCATAGCAGACCACGTCGGCCAATTCTTCGCCGGCAGCCGCCCGCTTGACTTCGTCATGTGCCACCGCGCGCGACTCCTGCGGGTCGAGCCATTGAAAATGCTCCATCAGTTCGGCCGCCTCGATCGCCAGCGCGATGGCCAGATTCTTGGGAGTGTGGAACTGATGCCAGTCGCGCTCTTCGACAAACCGGTCGACCCGTTGCCGAAGCTGTGCAATCGTGGTTTGGTCGTCGGACATTTCGGTCATGATCGTTCAATGCTCAGTCGGGGCAGCCGACGGGTCGAACGGAGCCGCCTCGTCCGCACGCAGCCGATAGCGCTCGGCCAGGTGCACCAACACGTCCAGCAGCAGCAGGTCGGCGCGGGACAGCACGTGACGCGCACTGCGGTTGCCCAGTCCGTGCACCAACTCCTCCAGCACTTGCACGTGCAGTTGCATGGTTTGTGGAGCGGTGGCGCGGGCCGTGGCCAGCATTTCAGCCAACTCGCCCATCTCTCCAGCCAGGTTGCCCGAGCCCATGATCACGTGAGCCCGCAACAGTTCGCGGTAGTGATCTCGCAATGGCCCCGCCAATTGCGGCACGTTCTCCACACCAGCGATCCGGTCGCCCAAGCCAGCCGAGATTGCCGCGGTCGATTCGCCGGCGTCCGTTTCGCCTGCGCCCTGCGACTCTCGCGCCAGCCCGCGTTGTTCGTTCAACAGGCGTTCCGCTTCGTGTTGCTCGAACTGCAAGCGGTGCCGCTCGGCATGCTGCAGCCGCCGGTTCTCGCGAATCAATTGATGGCGCTGGGTCGCGCGGGCGACAATCCACAGCACGCACCGCGTGGTGGCCGTGTTGACGCAAATATACGCGTCGGCGCCGACCTCGTAGCACAGCGCGCTCATCTCCTGCTCGCTGGGCTGTCCCAGCACCAGCAGTGGCTCCTCGGCGCCGCCGGCTCGCAGTCCGTCGACAAACGCCAGCGCATCGAGTTGTCCCGGCTGGTGACTGACCAAAACCGCGTCGAACAACACCTCACGCAGCCGCTCGAATCCGGCCGCCGCGCCGTGCGCCTCTTCCAACTGCATCTCGCACGCGCTGTCGCCGGCAAACGCCTCGGCCAGCCATGCGCCGGTTCTCGACGGCGTCGTGACGTACAACACGCGCAACCGTGGCGGTAAAATGCCCCACGGAGTCGCAGGCAACGTGCGCGGACTTGGCTTGACGCTGGTCGACATCGTTCGCTTCCGGGTCGGCTGATCCTGGCGGCGGCACATCGTAGCCCAGCGTTCCGGGGCGGTCAACGGCGACCCGCCGCGCCGAAAACCCGCGGCATTCGACGGCATTTGCTGCCGCTGTGGCGTGACCTAGAATGTGCTTTGCTATCGGCCCCCAGTCTGGGCGAATGGATCGCGTGCACACCCTTGCGAAAGCTGATTGAATGAGAATCGCATATCTTGATTGCGCCAGCGGCATTAGCGGCGACATGACCCTGGGGGCACTGGTCGACGCGGGCGTCGATCTGGCGGCCCTCAACGACGGCGTTCAATCGCTGGGACTGCCCGCCGTTCGGCTGGTGGCGGCGCCAGTGAAGAAGAAGGGCTTTCGCGCCACGCAGATCACGGTGGAACACGAACCGGAGCACAAGCACCGCCACCTGCATCACATCACGGCCATGATCGACAATAGTTCGATCTCTCCGCGGCAAAAGGAACTGGCGCATCGCATCTTCCGCCGTCTGGCGGAGGCCGAAGCCAAGGTGCACGACTCGACCATCGAAAAAGTCCACTTCCACGAAGTTGGCGCCGTCGACTCGATTGCCGACATCGTGGGCTCGGCGATCGGCTGGGATTTGCTCGGCACCGAGCGGATTGTCGCTTCGGCCGTGCCCACCGGAACCGGCTTTGTCGAAATTGCTCACGGTCGCTGTTCCATTCCCGCTCCGGCCACGGCCGAGTTGCTGCAAGGCGTGCCGCTGGCCGCTTCCAGCGTCGATTGTGAACTCACCACGCCCACTGGCGCCGCCATTCTCGCCACGCTGGTCGAAAGCTTCGGACCGTTGCCGGCCATGACGGTCGAACGCATCGGCTATGGCGCCGGGCAGAAGGATCTCGAAGAACAAGCCAACGTGTTGCGCCTGCTGGTCGGCCAAACCAACGACAGCCAAACCGACGAGCGGCTGTGGATCGTCGAAACCAATCTCGACGACACCTCGGGCGAGATGATCGGCCATGCCGTTGCACGATTGTGGGAGGCCGGGGCCCTGGACGTCTACACCACGTCGATCCAAATGAAGAAGAACCGACCCGGCATCACGCTCACCGCGCTGTGTCCGCTCGAAGCCGTGCCGGCGGTCGAGGCGGTCCTGTTCCGCGAAACCACGACGCTGGGCATCCGCCGCCACGAAGTCCATCGCCGTAAGTTGCGCCGCGAAACGCACGAGGTGGAAACGCCCTGGGGCAAAGTCGCCGGCATCGCCGCCTGGCTCGATAGCGCCACCGCCCGCTTCTCGCCCGAGTACGAATCCTGCCGCCAGGTGGCCGAGAAAAGCAAAATCACGCTGCGCGAAGTCTATGAAGCGGCCCAACAGGCATACCGTGCGGGGAAGTAATCCGCAGCGTTTCGTGCGTCCACGCGCGAATATTGGCCACATCCGTCGTCGTACGGTATCCTTACAGTGCCATGACTTATCAATTCCCAAATGACGTGCAAAAAATCATCCAGGCCCAGATGGGCGCTGGCGGCTACCGCTCCGAGGACGAGGTGTTGCGCGACGCTCTGCATGCGCTCGTGGAACAGCAAGAGGCGCTGCTTGAAGACGACCCTATCGTGACCGAAGGTATTCGTCGCGGGCTTGGCGACGCCGGATCAGGACGCATCAGGCCCTTGAGCGATTTCGACGCTGAATTTCGCCATCAGCACGACATCCGAACCGATGGCTGAATTCCGCATCGTTCTCAGCGACGAAGCGCAGCGGAACATCACCGCTATCTACCAATGGATTGAAGATCGGTCGGCCAAAGGCGCGACACGCTGGTATCTCGCCTTGCACGCCAGGCTTTCCAGTTTGGAATCCAACCCACACCGGTTCGCGCTGGCGCCGGAGAACCGGCATTTCGAGCAAGAAATCCGCAACGTCACGTTTCGCACGCGAGCGGGACGCAGATATCGCATCCTGTACACCGTCGGCGATCAAGATATCACGGTATTGTTCGTGCGCGGCCCGGGGCAAGATCTGATCAATCCAACCTGAGACCGCATTCACGAGCGCACGAGAGGAGCAATCTCGCCAATTTTCGCCGCCGCCTCGCGGCCAAACGTGGGCGCTTGACACGCAAAGTTCTCGCAGATGTAGAGCCCCGGCTCCGGCCCAGACAGCTCTTTGCCGGCGAACAGCGGATCGAGCGCCGCCGACCTGAATGCGTTCGACTGCGGCGCGCGACACGCCACCACCTTGTTCGGCACAAAGCGATGCCGCAGCTCGGACAACACCGCTCCCGTATCGGCCGATTTCGGTTCGCCCAGGAAGACGATCTCGGGCGTCGGTCCCAGATAGAAATCCAACGCCAGCAGCATCTGTCCCGCAGCCCGCGGCGCGTGCTCGATCACGCCGGTGGCGACTTGCAGCGTGCGTTCGCCCGCAGTGAGAAAATCGCCGCGACCGGTGAGCTTGCCAAGCCGCAGTAGCGCCGTAGCTGCCATCGAGTTGCCGCTGGGCAGGGCGTTGTCGAACAGGTCCTTCTGCCGCGTGAGCAGTTCCTCATGATCGCTGGCGGTGTAGAAGAATCCACCGGCCGCCTTATCCTCAAACAGGCGCAGCATCAACTCGGCCAGCAATACCGCCTCGTCGATCCAGCGTTCGTCGAAGTCGGACTGGTACAAGCGCACCAGCGCGGAGGTCAGACAGGAATAGTCGTCCAGATAAGCATCCAACCGCGCTTCGCCACGGCGCCACGTATGCAGCAGCCGGCCGTCCTCGCGCCGCATGCTCGTCAGCACGAAGTTCGCGGCCCGTTGTGCCGAGGTCAGGTATCGCGGCTCGTCGAGCGCGTCGGCCGCTTCGCACAGCGCCTCGATCATCAGCCCGTTCCAGGCCACCAGCACTTTGTCGTCCAGCCCTGGATGCACGCGCTTCTCGCGCACGGCGAGCAACTCCGCCCGGTCGCGCGCGAACTCGCCGGCCAGTTCGTTGGCGTCACGTCCCACGACAGCCGCGAACGGCTCCAGCGCTTTCGGGCGATCGAGAATGCTTTTCCCGTGTTCGAAATTGCCCTCGGGCGTCACGTCGTAATAGCGGCAAAACGTCTCTGCCGCGCTGTCGCCCAGCACCCCCACAACTTCTTCCGGCGTCCAGACGAAGAACTTGCCCTCTTCGCCCTCGCTGTCGGCATCTTGCGTACTATGGAAACCGCCGCTTGGATCGGTCATCTCGCGCAACACATAGTCGCACGTCTCTCGTGCAATCCGGGCGTACTCCTGGTTGCCGGTGACGCGATAGGCATCGACGTAGCACGGCGCTAACAACGCGTTATCGTAGAGCATCTTCTCGAAGTGCGGCACCAGCCAGCGTTCGTCGACCGAGTAGCGATGAAAACCGCCGCCGAGCTGGTCGTACATGCCGCCGGCCGCCATTTTGTCGAGCGTGTGCGTGACCAGGTGCAGGACGTTCTGGCCCGGGCTGCGGCGCCAGGCATTCAACAGGAGCCGCAAGTCCATCGGATGCGGAAACTTGGCGCCGGCCCGAAACCACCATGCACCGGATCGAACGCTCGCTCCAGCCCACGCACCGCCCGGTCGATGAGCGTCGCCGTCAGTTCACTGCCGGACACTTGCGGCACGGCGGCGGTGCGCATGTGTTCGACCAGTGTGTCGCCCTGTTCCACGGCTTGCGCAGCGTCGGTTCTTCCAGGCATCGGCCACGGCCAACAGCACCTGGTCGAAGCCGGGCATGCCCATGCGCCCTTGCGGCGGCCAATAGGTTCCACCGTAGAACGGCTTCAACTCGGGCGTCAGAAACACCGACATCGGCCAACCGCCGCGGCCAGTCATCAACTGCACCGCGTTCATGTAGATCTGATCCAGGTCAGGCCGCTCTTCCCGATCAACCTTGATGCACACGTAGTGATCGTTCATCAACTTGGCGATCTCGGCGTTCTCGAAGCTCTCGTGCTCCATCACGTGGCACCAGTGGCAGGCCGAATAGCCGATCGAAAGAAAGATCGGCTTTTCCTCGCGCCGGGCCCGCTCGAGCGCCTCGGAACCCCACGGATACCAATCCACCGGATTACTCGAGTGCTGCAACAGATAAGGGCTCGTTTCAGCAGCTAGACGGTTCGACATGGGAGAGGGGGTAGGTGATCGGGGATAGGGACTCGGTGAGGGAGACGACCAAACTGGCTGTTGAAAAATGTATGCCGAATGCCTTGCGCCCTATTTCCCTATCCCCTAACCCCGATCCCCTACTTGAACGTTTGCTCGGGCCCGGGAAACTCGCCGCTGCGCACTTCGTCGCGATATTGGGTCACGGCCTTGGAAACCACCGTTTTGATGTCGGCATAGGCCTTCACGAACTTGGGCACGTGGCCGCCGGTCAATCCCAGCATGTCGTAGGTCACCAGAATCTGCCCGTCGCAGCCGGCGCCAGCACCGATGCCAATCGTGGGGATTTCGAGTTGTTTGGATAGCTTGGCCGCCAGCGCGGCGGGTATACACTCTAGCACCATCGCAAATGCGCCGGCGGATTGCGCGGCCATGGCGTCGGCGATCAGTCGCTCCTCGTCGCGCTGCACGCGATAGCCGCCCAACTGGTGCACGCTCTGCGGTTGCAGTCCGCAATGGGCCATCACCGGAATGCCGGCCGAAACCAAGGCGCTGATGACGCCGGCCTGCTCGGTGCCTCCTTCGAGCTTGACGCTCTGGCAGCGTGTCTCTTTCAGGATCCGCCCGGCGGCTTCGATCGCACGGTAGGTGCCCAAGTGATAACTGGGAAACGGCAGATCGACCACGGTCAGCGCATGATGCACGGCGCGGCCCACCATCTCGGCATGATAGATCATCTCGTCGAGCGTGACTGGCAGCGTGTTGGGATGGCCCTGCACGACCATCGACATGGTGTCGCCCACCAGAATGCCTTCCACCTCGGCGGCATCGAGCAGACCGGCCATGGTATAGTCGTAGGCCGTCAGCATCGTGATCTTTTCGCCGGCCGCCTTCATGGCCCGAAACTTCGGAATCGTGATCTGCGTACGTTCGCTCGCCATGGCGTTTCGAGCCTTGAAAAGATGGGAAATGGCGCTCGTGGAACGGCGCTCAGTTGGCATTGTGACTCTCGGGCAGGCGGCTGGCAACCGGACAACGCTGGCAACCGGACAACATCGTGCCGCAAAAACCCGCCGGTGGATTTTCATTCCCGCGCCCCAGACGTTATCCTATTCTACGGGCAGAGACGCTCCCCGCTGGTCCCCGATTCGGTACGGAGTCCCAGGGGGAGCAGCAGGCGGAGGAATCACGGATATGCGCGCTTTTTGCTTTCGGTTGTCATCGGGATTGTTGGCGCTTGCCGCAGTTGCGCCGGGCGCATTCGCCCAGGAGGAGCGGGCGAAGTTCGTTGCTCCGCCCAACAGCTTGCCGCTCGAAGATTCCGCCTCGATGGAAATCTATCGCGCCGGCTTTTTGCAGATCCGCGACTCCAAGAACATGGATGTGTGGATTCTCCAAATCCTGCCGGCGACCACGGTCAGCGTATCCGGCGAAGCGGAAGTCGACTATCTTCGCCCCGGGCTGACCATTCAGTTCGAAAACGAGCTCGACAAAAAGGGCCAGCTCATAAACCCCATCGCCGAGATCGAATTGCTGCCCGACAAGTCAGCGCTAGGGCTGTTCGCCGCCGATGACGATGGCGCCGATTCGCGCCCGATCCGCAATCCGGAACCCGGCGCCTATCGCATTCGCGGAAAGTTGTCCGCGGCCAAGGCGAAACAGATCACAGTATCCATCGGTGGACGCCGTTACACGGGCGCGCTCTCCGACGAAGTGAAAATCAAGTTCTCGTCGGACGATCCGAGCATGGCGGACGTGGGCGACACCGTAAAGGTCAAGGCCTGGTACTTCGACAACACCAAGCCCATCTCGGCAATGAACATTCCCGGCCGGGCGATCGCCGAGGATATTTCCATCACGCTGGAAAAGCCCTTGGAACCAGCCGGTCGCCGCGCGCGCCGATAAGCGAATTGGCAATAGGGCAGCACCGGCGTCGTGCCAGGGCATGTCGAACGCGCCGACATCGTAGCGCTCGCCTAGATGCCCATGCGTCCGAGCGCGTCGATGATCGCCCCCAGGTTGCCCGCCAGCGCCGGGTGCGACGCCTCATAGTCGCGTACCGCGTCGGATAGCTGCTGCGTGATCGACGCGTGTTGTTCCGCCGGCTTCGCTTTGCCAGCCAGCGTGGATTCGGCCTCGGCGATCGTCGCCTCCAAATGGTCGGCGACTTGCGGATCGCGCTGCCGCAGCTCATCGAGTTGTGACCGCAATTCATCCAACGTCGAACGCAACCGATCTTGCGGTTCACTCATGACAGCGCCAGCCTCATGCTCAAAGAAGGGGAAACGTTGAGCGAGTCGTTTTGCCAATACGTCGCTCGCCAATTTCCTCATCATAGCCGCGCCGGGCCCACCCGCAAAAGTACGTGGCCAGCGCGGTCAAAGCTGCCGGTTGTCTGGTCCGGGTGGCAGGGGTATAATCGTCCGCTTCGCAAAATCCCACCCTGCATTTTCGGCCGCACACCGCGCTGGCGCCTGGCGAGCGCCATCCAACGTGCAAGGAGAACTCTCGTGGCAATTCGCGTCGGTATCAATGGTTTTGGCCGCATCGGCCGTCTGGTGTTTCGTAATCTGATGAAGCGTGGCAATGAGTTCGAAGTCGTCGCCATCAACGATCTCACCGACAACAAAACCCTCGCCACCCTGCTCAAGTACGACAGCACGCACCGCCGCTATCCCGGCACGGTCACCTACGACAAGGAATGCCTGACCGTCGACGGCAAGAAGGTGCTGGCCTTGGAGGAGCGCGATCCGGCCAAACTCCCCTGGGGCGACTTGAACGTCGACGTGGTCGTCGAGAGCACCGGCATCTTCACCGCTCGCGAAGGGGAGAAAGACGGCAAGTTCAAGCCCGGCTACGACACGCACCTGAAAGCCGGCGCCAAGCGCGTCGTGCTCAGCGCCCCGGCCAAAGACGGCGCCGATCTGACCTGCGTGTTGGGCGTCAACGACGACCAACTCACCGCCGAGCAAAAGTGCATCTCCAACGCCAGTTGCACGACCAATTGTCTTGGGCCCCTGGCCAAAGTGCTCGACGACAACTTCGGCATTGTCAAAGGGCTGATGACGACGGTGCACGCCTACACCAACGACCAGCGCCTGCAGGATCTGCCACATGACAACCTGTATCGCGCTCGTGGGGCCGCGCAAAACATCATTCCCACCACCACCGGCGCCGCCGCGGCCATCGGGTTGGTGATTCCCGCGCTCAAGGACAAGCTCACCGGCATCTCATTGCGCGTGCCGGTCCCCACGGGCAGCCTAGTGGACCTGACCACCGTCATGTCGCGTGACGTCACGAAGGAAGAGGTCAACGCGGCCATGAAAAAGGCCGCCGAAGGGCCGATGAAAGGCATCCTCGACTACGTCGAAGATCCGATCGTCTCGACCGACATCATCGGCGACACGCACAGCTCGATCTTCGTGCCCGACTGGACGCAGGTCATGGACGGCAACCTGCTCAAAACGCTGAGTTGGTACGACAATGAATACGGCTATAGCTGCCGCACGGTCGACCTGATCGCCAAGGTGGGCAAGTTTCTCAAGTAGCCGCGCTACCGAAATCGTCGCGCACGATTTGGTTGGCACCCCGCGCGGGGCTATAATTCGCTGCCGTTCTCAACCAGACGGAGGCGCACCATGCGATCGAAACGACGACGAGCAATTTGGCTGCTGGCGTCCGCGCTGGTTGCCTCCTGTGCGTTGCAACCCGCAGTTGCGTGGAGCCAGCCCGCGCACGACGCGGACCGCGACGTCTGGTACACGATCTCCTCCGGCGACGTGGTCTTTGGATCGGTACACTCCGTGCAGCGGGTCCAGCCGGATGGCACGCGTCGGCTGACCGAGAACACCCGCATGCTGGTCAACCTGTTCGGCCAGCGCCAGGAAACTACCGAGTCGTTGGACTGCGTTGTCGGTCCGTCGTTGGAGCCCGTGTCGTTTCAACACCGCTCGCAGCTTCAGTCGGGCGTCACCACCGCGGAAGGCCGCATGATGGATGACGAGTTGGTGATCGACATCCGTGGCGTCGGCGGAACGCTCACGCGGCGGATTCCCTTGAGCAAACATCCGCTGTTGGGCGTTTGCCTGGCGGAAGCGATTGCAAAGCGCCAGTTGCGAATTGGCGAATCGGTCGAGATTGCCGTATTGAGCGATTCCTGGTCGCTGCAAACCATCACCGCGACGCGGTTGGACGACGCCGAAGGTCTGCGTCGATATGCGGTCGACGCCAAAGGCCAGCCCGGCCATTCCACGCTCTCGCTCGCGGAAGATGGCCTGCTCGAAAGCGTCACCAGGGTGCTTCCCGATCGCCAGATTCGCCGCGCCACTGCCGAGGCGGCCCAGGACCTGTCGTATTTCACGTTCTCCAACCGAGAGCTCCTGGTGTTTCCGCTCGACAAGGAAGTCACGTTTCCGGAGCGAGCGAAACGGATTGTCGTGAAGCTTGCGTGGAAAGACCTGCCCTTCGAAAAGCTTCAATTGGAAGACAGCCGCCAGAAGATCGCGCAGCAAAGCCATGAGCAAGACCGATACGACGTCGATTTGGTGCTCGGTCAGCCCGTCGCGATCGAACATCCTGCCCCATTCCCCGTGGCCGACGAATCGCTGGCGAAGTATTTGGAAGAGACGAGTTTCATCCGCCCGCATGATCCGGCTATACGCGAGCACGCCCAGCGTTGGACCGCCGGAGCCACCAATTCGCTCGAGGCCGCGCGACGGCTCTCGCACGAAGTCTCCAACTATCTGCAAGGCGGAGAGATGATCGTCGAAACACTCTCCGGCCCCGAGGTGCTCGCGTGCCGCAAGGGCAAGTGCGCGGAGTTCACCACGCTGTATGCGTCACTGGCGCGCTCGCTGGGCATCCCCACCCGCGTCGCGCTCGGCATGCGCCTGGTCAGCGGTATGTGGGCTGGTCACATGTGGTGCGAAGTGTGGGTCGGACAGTGGATCCCGGTCGACGCATCGGCCGACGAGGTGGGCGGTTCGCCCGCGCTGTTGAAATTGGCGCACAGCCGCACCGTGATGGGCACGCAAAGCGTCCGCTGGGAGATGACCCGCACTCTCGAGTTGAATGTGATCGACTTCGTGCCCGGCGAGAGTGCCGACCTGGGACTTGAAACGGGCATTGTCCGCAACGTTTACACGAACGCCGACTTTGCGTGCCGCCTGGCGGCGCCCAACGACTGGACGCTCGAAGATCAATCCAAGCCGGGCGCTGCGATCATTCGACTCAAGCCGCCGGGCACGTCCGAGAACCCCCAACCGCTGGTCCATTTCTTGGCCTTCAACCTCCCGACGAAACTGGCCCCCAGCGTGCTGATCAACATTCGCAAGGCTCGCGCCGCCTCCGCGGTTAAAGACTTCAAAGACATCGAAGACACGAAAGTGACGATCGCAGGAGCCACAGGACATCGCGTCACCTATAGCCACAAGAACGCTCAAGGACAGACCCTCAAGGTCACCGAAGTGCTCTGGACGGGCGAGGGCGCGGGTTTTTTGCTCAACCTTGTTGCCGACGAAACAACGCACGACGCACTGCTACCGCAGTTTGACGCCACGGTGAAGGGGTTTGAGTCCTTGCGCCCCGTGCCGCCCGCGAACGAATGATCCGCGCGTCATGCACGTTGCCCAACTCCAGCCACAAGGATCGACCTTGAAGATTGCCAGCACCACGCGTCGCGTTCTGTCGTTTGCCCTCCTGCTTGCCAGCGCAACAGTGTGCGTCGCGGCCGACGAAGACGGCGGCATCCAGCCCTATGCCAAGAACCCGCGCTACTGGCAATATCACGGTCAGCCCGTGCTGCTGTTGGGCGGCAGCGAGGATGACAACCTGTTCCAATTGCCAAACTTGCGGGAGCATCTGGACGCGATCCGGGCGGCCGGCGGCAACTACATTCGCAACACGATGAGCGACCGTCCCGATCACGGCTTCGAGGCCTATGCCTATGCCCGGGGAGACGACGGCAAGTTCGATCTCACGAAGTGGAACGACGAATACTGGACGCGCTTCGAGAACATGCTGCGGTGGACGCACGAGCGGCAGATTTTCGTGCAGATCGAGGTTTGGGACCGTTTCGATTTTTTCGGGGACAATTGGAAAGCTCATCCCTTCAACCCGACCAACAACGTCAACTACACGGCCGAGCAATCCGGCCTGGCCGCGCGCTATCCCGATCACCCCGGACAAAACAAGCAGCCACTCTTCTTCACGACGCCCCAGCAACGCAACAACCGGCTGCTGTTGGAAATCCAGCAGCGGTTCGTCGACAAGATGCTGAGCCACGCGCTCAAGTACGATCACGTGCTCTATTGCATGGACAATGAAACGTCGGCCGACGAAGCCTGGGGCGCGTACTGGGCCGAATTCATTCGCGCTGCCGCAGCCAAAACGGACCGCCCGGTGTATCTCACCGAGATGTGGGACGACTGGAACCTGCAAGGTCCGCATCATCGCCGCACGCTCGATCATCCCGAGCGATACGGCTTTGTCGACGTGTCGCAGAACAATCACAACCGCGGACAAAAGCACTGGGGCAACTTCCAATGGGTCCGCGGCCGCATTGCCACGCATCCTCGGCCGATCAACACCGTGAAGACCTACGGCGCGGACGGCGGCCGTTTCGGCAGCTCGCGTGACGGAGTCGAGCGCTTCTGGCGCCATGTGATCGGCGGCGTCGCGGCGGCCCGCTTTCATCGGCCCGATTCGGGCCTCGGCCTCAGCCCGCCGGCCGTGGCGTCACTGGCAGCAGCCAGGAAAATGGAATCGATCGTCCAACTGTGGGACTGTCGGCCGGCGCTCGAGCTGTTGAGTGACCGCGACACGAACGAAGCCTATGTCACCGCGAAATCGGGCCACGGCTACATCGTGTACTTCCCGGGCGGCGGCAAAGTGCAATTGAACCTCGCCGATGCACCCGGCACATACACGCTGCAATGGATTGGCATCCGCGATGGAGCGTGGGGCGAAAAAAGACCTCAAGCTGGCGGTGCTCGGGTAGAACTCGAGTCGCCAGACAACAGTGGTTGGCTCGCCGTGCTTACGCGCGCCGCCGACAAATAGATTGGGCGGACCCTGTTGGTATCAAAAGCCACGCGCTAGGCCGGAGCGGCGACGCGCCCGCCCAGCTCGCGATCAAGGTCCAATAGCGCCGACGGATCGTCCTTACACAGATGGAACTTGGCCACGATCTCTCGGGTCGTCTTCTCTTCTTCGACCTGCTCGGTAACGAACCACTGCAACTCGACCAGCGCGGCAAACGCTTTTTCGTGCAGCGTCAGCTCGTAGAGTTCGTCGATCTCCTTGGTCGTCTCTTGCTCTTGCTTGAGCGCCTCTTCGAACACCGCGGCGATCGTCTTGAACTTCACCGCCGGTTCGGCGATCGCTTTCAGCTTGATCGCGCCGTCGCGCGCCAGCAGGAAGTCGAGTAACCGCATTCCGTGTCCATACTCTTCCTGGCTCTGCAATCGCAGCCACTTGGCGCAACCGACGAAGTTCTCCTGCTCGCAGTGCGCCGACATCGCCAGATAGATGTACGACGCGCTCAGTTCGTTGTTGATCTGATGGTTGATGGCGTCTTGTACCTTCGCGCTGAACATGACAAATCTCCTCGCGGATGGATCGGTGTTTTTTTAATTGCACGCTGACCGTGTTGTAGCGACTCTATCGCGGCCGTGCTATTCCCAATCGTCCGGTTTCGGCGCCGCCAAGGCCAGCCCAATTTCTAGCCTCTGAGAACGCCGCGCGTGATGAGACTAGTTCTCAGAATCAAGTAGGTGCGCTTGTGCCAATGTCGCCGTGCAAACAAAGCACGACCAGCGCCACGCCGGCGACCGGTTTCGCCCTAGCGATATACGGCGCGACCCGGTCCAGATGGCTCGACACTTTCATAGTCGACTTGATAGTGGTCGAATCGCTCGCGGCTCGGTCTGCCGCGCATCCGCGCAAACAGGTCTTCCAAATAGAACGGACGTTGCTTGTTTGCTTGCGGAGAGGGCGCGGGAGCCGGCGCCGGTTGCTGACCGTCGTACAGCCCGTCGTCCAAGCCGCCTTCCGTGGGATCGGTGTCTTCCGCGCCGTGCTCGGCCGGACCGGTTTCGATGGGTTCTGGCTCCCGATCATAGTCGCGGGAGCCCACTGCGGCGCAGTTCTGGCAATAGCCGCACGGGCCGCGCGGCGCCGGACCGCAATATGGCCCTTCGTGCGCATAGTAGGGCCCCCAAGGGCCGGGGCAGCCCCACAGGCCTACGCAGGCAATGCGTTCCACGCAGCAACAGCCGCTGCTGGTGGCCAAGGCCATCACCGCCGCCAGCAGAATCACAAAGCGTTTCATGCTCGCAGGTATCCTTACCTTAGCCCACGCTGTCGGTGCCAGGCCCACCGCGCTGGATTGTGTTTCGAGATGTAGGATCAGCCGCGCGCGATGCGCTTTGTGCATGACCCGCGGCTGGTCGATGGTTCAATCGAAGACCTTGGTTTACGGTAGCGACAAAGCCCACCTTGGCTTATGCCGCGTTCCGCTTGCCGCCGACTCGATGAAGATTGCCGCCACGGACGGACTAATTCCCGCGACGCCGTGATTCCCCACTGACTAAGGACCAATGTCACGCGGTGTGCGAGCGAGATAATCGCGCGGTCCGCGGTTGGTGTAATACGGATAGCTGACGCCGCCGGTCGGAGGACCCGCGGCAAATTCGTATTCGCCGCCCGAGTTGCGACGACGTCGAACCAGCGGATGGCCATCGGCCGGATGGTTGCTGACCAAGGCTTGAGGTCCGGCGTTCATGGCGCCGTCGGCCATTCCTTCGTCGTACATTTCCGGGCCGCCACCGCGCCTGGCACCGTTGGAGGCCGAACAGTCGGAGCACCCTCCGCCGCCACAGCTTCCGCAACTATCGCAGCGGCCACCGCCGTAGCCGTACTGTGCGCCATAGGGGCAACTGCCTTTGCAGCAACCCCAGCCAAATAGCCGCTCGAAGCAGCAGCAGCCCGAGCTGCTGGACAGCAACACTGCGGCCGACAGAACCAACAGGAAACGTTTCATGTTCGCTCGACTTCCTTTCTCGCTTGCGGGGATTGGCCGGCACGCGCTTGCCGCGTTGCCAGTCGCGCGAGCCACTCTTCCCCGGGTTGTTTCTAAGCCGCTCCATCCATGAGTCGAGCCGCTGCAATCCATGCCAAACGGCCCCCCTGGCGAACCAACGCCTATAGGGGTCTATCGGACGCACAACCAGCAAAGTTCAGCAAATCGTCATGCTGGGAGTTTGCGGTAGTTTCGGCACGATCCCCCCAACAGGCATCGCCCGCAAAGTGCCGCAGGCGTATGGCCGCTTGCTAGCACGCCTCGTTTAGATAGAAGTCCACGCGATGCAGAGACCACTAACCCGAAGCGCAAGCGAGGGATGCAGAGAATTGCAAACGCGGGCAGTGAAACGCATTGGAGGCAATTCTCCGGCCTGCGTTTCGCGTTGGGTGTCGGCACGAACAGCGCGGGGCGACTCCGTGGTGCGGTCGCGCCCGGCCCGCGGGCTCGGCTTGGCGCAGTGCGCCGCAATCTGCTAAAAACTGCCGACTCGCGTGCCGTCCGTTGCGGTGAGAGGATCTCGCCGGTGCGGAAGGCCTTCCTTCGAACTCGCGCTTGAAAGCAAACACGGATGGGCAACTTCGCGCCGCTGTGCGGATGGCGCTGCGGTACTATTGGACCGTCACGGCTTCGGTCGTGTGCTCCCTGATTGTCGCCGCACTATGGGGCGCCAACATCGGCACCCTCTATCCCCTGGTCGAGATCGTCGGCAACAACCAGAGTCTCGGCCAATGGGTCGACAAGGGAATCGAGCAATCCAACGGTACGATCGCCGCGGAGCAGGCGTCGGCCGATCGATTGCGCCGCAAGCTGGCCCAGGCCGGTCCTGACGAAGTCAGTACACTCCAGCGCAATCTGGCGCACGCCGAAAGTCGCCGCACGGCAGCGGCATCCACGCTGTCTCGATTCCGCTGGTGGAAGCCGTGGATCGACGACTACCTGCCCCACGACCCCTATCAAACCTTGCTGGCGCTGATTGCCGCGCTCGTCGGGGCCACCCTGGCCAAGGATGGTTTTCTGGCCCTCAGTTCATTTCTGGTCGACCGCGTGGCGCAACTGGCGACGTTCGACCTGCGGAAGCAGTTCTTTCGGCGCACGCTGCGCATGGATCTGACCACCTTTAGCGAAAGCGGCACCAGCGATTTACTGTCGCGCTTCACGCACGATGTCAACAGCGTGGCCGACGGACTTCAAACGCTCTTCGGTCGCGCCGTCCGCGAGCCGCTGAAAATGGTCGTCTGCTTCGCTTGCGCGGCGTACATCTCGTGGCAGTTGCTGTTGCTCTCGATGATCCTGGCGCCGCCCACCGGCTTGCTGGTCACCACCTTGGCCAAGACGCTCAAGCGCGCCAACCGCAAGGCGCTCGAGCAAATGTCCTCGCTGTACGGCATCCTGGCGGAAAGCTTCAGCGGCATCAAAGTCGTCAAGGCGTTCACCATGGAGCGCTGACGAGCGCCGCCGTTTTCACGAAACCAGCAAGCAGTGTTACAAGAAAGCCATGCGCATCGCACTGTTCGACAGCATGGTCAATCCCGTCACCGAAGTGATGGGCATCACCATGATCTCGCTGGCCATCCTGTTCGGCGCTTACCTGGTGATGAATCAACAGAACTATCTGTGGGGCATCAAGATGAGCGACGAGCCGTTGTCGCTCAGCGCGCTGTTGGTGTTCTATGGATTTCTGGCCGGCGTGAGCGATCCCGCCCGGCGGCTCACCGAAGTGTTCAACAAACTGCAACGGGCCTCGGCCGCGGCCGATCGCGTGTACTTTGCCATGGACCGCGAGCCCACGGTCTGCGACGCCCCGCAGCCGCAACCGTTGCATCGCCATCACCGCGATCTGGTGTTCGATCACGTGTCATTCCGCTACACGTCGCATCAGCCGGTGTTGGACGACATCGATCTGCGTATTGCGTTTGGCGAAACCGTCGCCCTGGTCGGCCCGAACGGTTGCGGCAAGACGACGCTGGCCAGCCTGGTGCCGCGATTCTTCGACCCGCTGCAAGGCAGCGTCCGGCTCGACGGGGTCGACCTGCGCGACGTGCGGCTTCAGGATTTGCGAAATCAGATCGGACTGGTCACGCAAGAGACTCTGCTGTTCGACGACACGGTGCTGAACAACATCCGCTACGGTTGCCCGCACGCCTCGCGCGAACAGGCAATCGAAGCAGCCAAGCAGGCACACGCGCATCGGTTTATCGAGCAGAAGCTCGAAGATGGCTACGACACTTTCGTGGGGCAAGGCGGCGGAAGACTCTCGGGCGGCCAACGACAGCGGATCGCCTTGGCCCGGGCCATCCTCCGCGATCCGGCCGTCCTGATTCTCGACGAAGCCACGAGTCAGATCGATCTGGAGAGCGAGCAATTGATCCACAAGGTGCTGGAACAATTCATCCGCCACCGCACCACCTTGATCGTCACGCACCGGCTGGCGACCTTGGCGCTGGCCGATCGGATCATCGTCCTGCAGGGTGGTCGCATCGAAGACATCGGCACGCACGATCAACTTCTGATTCGTTCAGAGCTCTACGCTCGGCTGCATCAGAATCCAATTTCGCGAAACCGCCTGAGCAAGCCACACCGACTGGCTCTGTAGAAAACACTCGCTCACACGTCGAAACCGGCAAACAGTCCAGTCAGAAGCCACGCGATTTTCGAGTTCAACGACGTGCTTTCGACTGGTTCGAACATAGCACCCTGGTAGAGTTCTCTACAGAGCCACACCGACTGGTTTTTCGCGCCAGCCGGCACAATTGGCGCGCCCTTTGCGATAAGCTCACAGTGGGTTGGAAGAGGCACCCCATCGCACTGCGATGCGACTTACCCGGGGCCGGAACAGAGAAGAGCACCAGTTTCGGGGCCGGCGCCAGAAGAGGCGATGGTAACAGAGCGACGGAAACCAAGAGGAGTCTGAGACTTACGGGTCGAAAGCGGAACAGCGAGGCCGGCCCGTGAATCGAAGAAAAAGCGCCAAGTTTCCGTACAGCACAGGCGAGTTGGAGCCCTAGCGCATTCCGGGGCCTCAACTCGCCTGTTGCATTTTGATACAGCAAAATGCAACACTTGTTCAAAAATAATACACCCATCTGGCAACTGGAGTTTACGGCCTCGCACGGAATATTTGAGTTTTCTTTGGTCGATTTTCCCGTGGTGTTTTGCCGCCGAGCCCACTGCCGCGGATACTGAAGGGGTGACACTGTAGCCGCCGAGCGCGCGATGACCGAGGCGATCGTTTGCGGTAGTTCGCAGTCACGGCACAGAACATACTTGAGCCAGGCGCACTCCATCGATCCTCTTGGGAACGATCACGCAGTATGGCACCAACGCTGGGAAAATTTGCGGGCGGCGGACACAACGGCCGATTGGCACGGCTTCAGGGTGCCTTGATATTGGGCGCCTTCACGTTGGGTGCCTTGATGTTGGGCGCCTTCATGTTTTACCTGCTTGCCGCATGCCAGTATGCCGTCGCCGCCGAACTTCCAGTCGCACCGACACCCGATGCCGAGGACGCGGCTTCGCCCACGGCACTGATCAATCGGCATATCGAGCAGCACTGGGAAGCGCTTCAACTGACGCCGTCCGCCGAGGCCACCGACAGCGAATGGTGCCGCCGGGTTTACCTCGATGTGTTGGGACGAATTCCGTCGGTCGCCGAGCTCGAAACATTTCTACACGAGCCTCGCGTTCAGCGCAAGCAGAACCTGGTCGACCGGTTGCTGGGCGATGAGTACATCGAAGAATACGCGCACAACTGGACCACCTTGTGGACCAACGTGCTCATCGGCCGCACTGGCGGCACCGAGCGCCGCACGCTGGTGAATCGCGAAGGCCTGCAACAATCGTTGCGCCGCGCGCTGGTCCGCAACATGCCGTACGACCGGCTGGTCTATGAACTGGTGGCCGCCACGGGGGTCAGCAAGCCCGGCGAAGAAGGCTTCAACGGCTTCGTCAATTTCATGGCCGGCAATCTCGAGGAAAACGCCGTGCAGGCCACGGCCAAGACCGCGCAGATCTTCCTGGGCATCCAGGTGCAGTGTACGCAGTGCCACAATCATCCATTCAACAACTGGAAGCAAAACCAGTTCTGGGAACTCAACGCGTTCTTTCGCCAGACAAAGGCTTTGCGCCGCTTTGCCGGCCGTCGCAACATCGAATCGATCGAGCTTGTGAACCAGGACTTTGCCGGCGAAACGAACCAGCCCGACGAAGCCGTATTGTTCTACGAGCTGCGCAACGGACTATCGAGGGCGGCCTATCCGGCGTTCGTTGACGGCACCACGCTGGCCAGCAACACCGGCTACGTCGATCAGGTCGATCGCCGCACGGAGCTCGCCCGCCTGATCGTCGGCTACGAGACCATGCCGCAAGCGCTGGTGAACCGCATCTGGGCACACTTTCTCGGCTATGGCTTCACCAAGCCGATCGACGACCTCGGTCCGCACAACCCGCCGACCCATCCCGAGTTGCTGCAGGAGTTGTCGGCCGAATTCAAGAATCGCGGCTTCGATCTGAAGGCGCTGATGCGCTGGATCGTGCTCAGCGAACCGTATGCCCTGTCGAGCAAGGCCACGGGCCGCAACAAGCAGGACGATCCCAGCCTTGGCGAAAAGCCGGCCTTCAGTCGCTTCTATCTGCGGCAGATGCGGGCGGAAGAGCTGTACGAGTCGCTGCTGGTTGCCACTGAAGCCGATCTGACGGCGACCAGCTACGAAGAGCGCGAAAAGAATAAGCGCCAGTGGCTCAGCCAGTTTGCCACGGCCTTTGGCACCGACGACAACGGGGAAACGACCACTTTCGACGGCACCATCCCCCAAACGCTGATGATGATGAACGGCGATTTGATGGAAAAGGCCACGAGCATTGACAAGGGCAGCTTCTTGTATCGCGTGGCCGCCGATTCCAAAATGAACAATGCCGCGAAGATCCGCCGGCTCTACGAGGCCGCCTTGGCGCGGCAGCCCAGCACGCGCGAGATCTCGCTAGCCAACGAACTGCTCAAGTTGCGAAACGGCAACGCAGCCGCCGCGCTGCAAGACGTCTGGTGGGCACTGCTCAACAGCAACGAGTTTATTTTGAATCACTAGCCGGACAATCCGGCCCAAAACCGATTCACTTGGGAGTCTGCCATGCACGGCTCGATCCTGCCCGCCGGAATGACGCGTCGCCATTTTCTCTCGCACCTGGCCGGCGCATCAGCCATGGCGCTGCCCGCCATGTCGTTCACGCAGGCGCTGGCGGCCAACAGCAAGGATCTCAAGAAACGGCACAAGGCCGCCATTCTGCTGTGGATGGGCGGTGGTCCGGCCACGATCGACATCTTCGACCTGAAGCCCGGGGCTCCTACCGCCGGACCGTTCAAGCCGATCACCACTTCGGGCAACGAGCAGATCTGCGAGCACCTGCCCCTGCTGGCCCAGCAGATGCACCACTTGTCGATCGTGCGCTCGATGAGCACGCGCGAAGCCGATCACAATCGCGGCCGCTACTACATGCACACCGGCTACGTGCCCAACCCCAATATCGAGCATCCCAGCTATGGCAGTGTCGTGAGCCGCATGCTGGAAAAACAAACGGCCGAATTGGAACTGGAGGTTCCGCCTTTCGTCGCCGTCGGCGCCGGCAGCGTCGGCCCGGGCTTCTTGGGCATGAGCTACGCGCCATTTGTCGTCAACTCCAACGGCAACGTCCGCAACCTGAAGCTGGGCACCGACGCCAATCGGCTCTATCAGCGCATGACGATGCTGGCGTCGCTGGAAAAGGACTTCATCAAGCAAGGGCGCGGACAATCGGCCGAGGATCACGCCAAGATTCTCGAAAAAACCGTCGGCCTGATGACCAGCAAACAAATGGATGCTTTCAAGGTCAGCCAGGAAAGCGCCGCCGTCCAAGACAAGTATGGACGCACCAACTTCGGCCGCGGCTGCCTGATGGCTCGCCGGCTGGTGGAGCAAGGCGTGCCGTTCGTGGAAGTCGATCTTGGCGGCTGGGATACCCACAACGCGAACTTCACCACGCTTGAGAGCAATAAGCTGCCCGAATTGGACAAGGCCGCCAGCGCCCTGCTGGCCGATCTGGCCGAACGCGGCCTGCTGGAGGATACCGCCATCATTTGGATGGGCGAGTTCGGACGCACGCCGCGCATCAACGGCAACGCCGGTCGCGACCACTGGGCCCGCAGTTGGAGCGTGCTGGTCGGCGGCGCCGGCATGAAGGGCGGCATCGCCGTGGGCCGCACCAACGCCGACGGCACCGACGTGGAAACCGAACCCTACAGCTCACAGGATCTCATGGCCACCGTGCTCAAGGCGCTGGGCATTTCGCTGGACACCACCTTCACCAGCAACAACGGCCGGCCCATGAAGATCGCCAATTCCGGCAAGGTCATCACCGAGCTGTTTTCTTAAGCCGGCCCTCACGCGGCGAGCCGCGACCGCGGTGTGCACAACACATCGTCGGCCACGACCCGCCTTCCGGGGCTTCATCGCGCGGGCAAGTTCCGGTCGCCTCGCCCGCGCGTGTGAGCAAACGCTTTCAGATACCTACTACTATCCATGCAGCCGATCGCCGCCGTCGGCGCTTGCGCAATCGCACGACCAACGCTGCACCACTGCCCAGCGTCGCCAGCCACCACGTCGACGGCTCGGGCACGAGTTGCGCTTGCACCCAGTCGATGGCCTGGTCGTGGACCGCCTCGTCCATGAAGCTGTTGTAGACGATATAAATCGGATCGGAATCGGCCAGGCCCGAGTCAGGCAAAGTCAATTTCATACCGATCAAATAGATGCCGTCGGCCGGGTCGCCCCCGGTATCGCCAAGCGCCGATTGGAGGTGAACGTGCAATCGACCTGCGACGCCGCTGCTGCCGATGGTCAACATAGAGCCGAGGCCTGAAGTGCCATCGATGTTGATCGTCGAACTGAGGTGGCTCAACGCGAGGCTAGCGCTCGCCGGCGCCGGAGCGAACGAGACACCTCCCGTGCCGTCCCAGTACTCCAGGTCGTTCGAGATTTCCAGCCCCAACGTAAAACTCGCCGGCAACAGGCCATCGTTCGGAAACACGCCGATGCCGAACGCCCCATTGTTGAAGCCAGGATCGCCGATGATATACGGAATCTCCGGGTCTTCGCCGAAATCGAATCCGAACACGCGTTCGGCGACCGTGTTGGAAGCGAGAATATCGTCGTGGCCGCCGGTCGCGACCTTGCCGTTCAACTCATAGGGTGACACGTCGTCGTGGGCCCAGACGGCGGTCGAACCGGTCGCCGCCAGTCCCAGGACAAGAACAATCCAATTCAGAACACGCATGGAAATAGACCTTTCAGTGAAACAGAGATAGTCGTTCAAGTCTGTAACGCACTTTCAACGCCCCGGAAGCAGCAGCCTGCGCGTTGCCACGCCGCGCAGTTGCGCTTCGCACAGCAACGTCAACTTCGGTCATCTTGCATGAGCGATTCTCACGGGGGTTTTCATTTGCAGGTCCAATTCACGATCGGTCGCCGCCTCATTTCGGCGGCTTGGGAAAATTGAATCTTTCGTCGATCCAGCGGGCGATTTGTTGGCTGGGAACCAAGTCCACGTGCCCGTCGGCATACAGGAAATGCGTCGTGCCGTTGTGACGTTCCACGGCAATCTCGTTGCTGATCGCCGTCATCGCCAGCCCCATGTTGAGCGTTGAGGCGGCGAACCAGTTCCACGAATGGACGTGGTCGTTGTAAACGTCAATGTTATTGGGATCGTCCGTTCTCATCGCGGCCTCGTCCTTGATCTCCGCCAACTCGAACGCCACGATCGTGTCGTGCGTCGAGACGACTTTGCGAAGGTTGTCAAACGGCGGCAGGGCTTCCTTCGAGAGATAGCCGTTCATCGTGTAGCTAGTGCCCTTGCCGGCCAGCCGCAGGCCGCCGGTCAGGTCGTCGGGACAAATCCGAATCGCATCGACGTCTTCCAAGTATGGAGCCAGCGTGTAGATCCAGGCGTGCGTATACTTTCCCGTCACCGGATCCGGTTGGCTGGTGTGCGTCGTTTGCGGCCAATCGCCGTGGTGCGCATCGCAAAACCGAATCATGGCAATCCCCACCTGCCGCATGTTGCTGGCGCAGTTGGCAATGCGCGCCTGCTCGCGCGCCGCCTGCACGGCCGGCAACAACAGCCCGATCAGCAAACCAACGATGCCGATCACAACCAGCAGCTCCACCAAGGTGAAACCGGCAGAGACCGGATTCCGGCAGAGGCAGGCGATCGGTACGTTGGTTCTCAGCTTGAATCGCATGGTCAGGTTTCTCATTTCCCGGCGACGCTATCGACCTCGTACGTCAGGCACCCCGTGCCTGACAGAACTTCTGAAACCGTGCTCACATCCAGCAACGCCAAATGCCGAAGCAGATCGCAACCAGATGCCTCTTCTTCCACCCGCCTCCAGCCATCACGCAGCCTCCGCTCCGGCGGCGCTGGGGCACGGTTTGGTCGGACCGCTATTTGCCCAGCAACCGCCGGAGACGGAAGATCGCACGTGACCAAGTGCTCTTGTGCCTGTCCGCGCATGCGCAACACCGGATCGATTCCAAAATCGGTGCGTCGCTTACTGCGCACGAACCAAGATCAGCGCGAGGCGCTACACGGCGACAAACAACACGGTGTGTGTCTGCTCCGAACGAGCGCGCAGCAGCCAAGCAGATCGCTTGCCGAGCGGCGCGACTTCGGAACGCTACGAGAGTGCGTCGCCATTCGGCGGCGCTCGCGAGCGATAAACGCCTACGCGCGCTAGCGGCACAGTCCGCTCGGCGCACGGCGCAACGGGAGTGAAGGCCGTCGTCAGCACAGCGGGCCGAAAATCGATGGCCCATTGGGCCTGGGCAAAAAAGCAGCAGATCGGGCAATGATGCGGATCGTGTGAGCGATCGGCCGCCAGCGTCAAACCGCGATTTGTTGAAGCCTGCCCTTCTGCCTGCGGTGGGGTCTTGGCCTGTTCGTCTTGGCAATGCTGCGCACGATGCGGATGACCGCAACCGGCATGAGCGCACGACGAAGCCTCGCCGTCGTGAAGCGGGTGCTCCACCAGCGAATGCAGACCTTGGCCCAGGAAGGAAATGCAGCCAAAAAAGGCCGCAAATACCGGGCAAAACAGGCGTGGCGCCATACGAAGCATGAAACAAAAACCGCCAAACGCTTAGCGAAGCGGGGAAACTCTGGCGGTCCGACCAAGGCTGAATCTAGTAGCGGGACCAGGGCTTGTCAAGCGTTCCGGCACCGAGACTGTTCCGGCCAGGACGATTGCAAAGTCGTTAATCCAAGGCTCCTACGAGTTTCAGGGCGTGGAGGGGATTGGCGCAGAGATCATCGGCTCGGGCTCGAAGCGGTTGTTTGGATTTTTGGGTCGTTAGTCGCAACACGCTCAGGGCTACGTTGGTGAGGCTTGCCAGGCGTTCGGCCAATCCTGGCCGACGACTCCAGTGCCGGTCTTCGTCCCACCAACGATCTTTGACGAAGTGCAAGCTGTTTTCCACTTGCCAATGAGCGCGTACGTACTTCAACAATTGCTTGGGCGTAGTCGTGGCCGGGTCGAGGCTGGTGACGAAGTACCGCGTTTCGCGCGTGGTTTTGCCGTTTCGGTCTTTCGTCTCGCGGTCGACTCGCAAGAGCATGCGGCAACCGGCAAGCCCCAGCCGCTGGCAGACATATTCGGCGTCGGCCAGGTCGATCCAAAGAAAACGAGTCTCCCTACGGCCCCCTTTTTTTCCCGCGTCTGAGCGGCCGCCGCGCTGTCTTGGGCCTGCGCAAAGCAGGTCTGCGCCGCATCCAGGATGTCGGGCTGGTTGGCTTTGATTTGGAACAAGTAGTCATGGCCCGAAGTCAGAATCAGTTCGGCCAGATTGCGCTGAGCATAGAGGGCATCGCCCGTGATCAAACGCAACGCCGGATACTTCTCGAACAGTTCGCTCAGGTGCGCTTTGAGCACTTCCGGCTCGGTGCTTTTGTCGCCCGACAGGGGCCATTGCCCAAGACACGCTTTCAAATCCTGGACAAAAACGTTCAGCATCTGAATCGGATCGCCCTGCGGATCGAAGCCTTGCTTCGACGTCTTGCCATCCACCGCCGCGACCAGAGCCTCCTGATCCGCCATTACCTCTTGCAACCACTGGGAAAACGCAGCTTGAAACTCCTCCAACGAGAACTTCGCCAGCGTCCGACTTAACGTGGTAGGATGCGGCGGCTTGCGACGCGTAAAGCCCAAAGGTCTGCGCAGCAGATGCCAGTTCCGGGCTGCCCACCGCTGCAAGCTGGCAAAATCGTTCAAGCGGCAGACCAGCCCCACGAGCGTCAGTCCCAAAATCCCCGAAAACGGATGACGAACACCACGCCGCTGACGTGGATCGGCCACCTCCGAAAAGGCCACCATCAAAGACGGAAAATACGATGGTAGTTGCATGGCTAGCTCCTTCTCCTAAAGCCAACCCGCATCACCCGGTTAGGATCGCACCTGCATTATACAAAACTCAACTTTGCAATCGTCCTGTTGTTCCGGCACCGAGACTTGTTCCGGCACCGAGACTTCCGGCACCGAGTGTGCATGGCCCGTTAAAGCGATATCGGCACGCCGCGGCCCTTATTCGGGATCCGACTCCGGCGAGTCCGCGACCGCCTTCGGCTCCTCGGCGGCACTTGCACGCGGCTCTCTAGCAGGCGGGCTTGCGGTAGCCGTGTCCGGCTCGGCGCTGGCAGGGACCGTTTCTCCGCGCAAGCGGCGGGCACGCAATTTGTTGCCGTGGCTTTGGGGCGAGGTGTCCGACTCGTAGAGCGCAATGGCATCGTCGGTTCGCCCCATGGCTTCGTAGGTGCGGGCCAAATTATAGCGCGCCGCCAGCGTCCAGGGACCGTCGGGAGTGGCCTCGATCGTCCGTTTGGCGAAGTAGTCGACGGCCACAGGGTAGTCATCCTGCTCGTAGCAGGCCAGCCCTAGCCAGTAGCTGGCGTCCTGCTTCGCGTGGCGCAACAGCACGATGCGGGCCGCTTCGTACTGCGGAATATCTTCGCGCTGGAGCTTCCGTGCCGTGTCGGCCGGCAGGCGATAGTCCTCGATCGTGGCGTCCGCCGGCCGCGCGTTCATGTAGTGCACCTTGGCGCCGTTCTCGCCCTCGAGGTCGCCCTTGAAATACAGCGAGCGGGCCGTCATGAGCGTCGGCACTGCTTGGAACACAGCCACTTCGCGGGCCGCTTCTTGCAACTCCTCGGGGCCAAGCGTGGCTTGGCGCTGCCAGATCTTGAAAGGGTGTTGCCAAAGTCGCGCGTCGGCGATGTGAGGCAGCTTCTTGACCCGCTCGGCCAATGCGTCGCCAGGTGACGTAAGAGAAATCTTGTGATCGCCCGCCAGTCGCGATTCAACCAGGGCCATGCGCCGCGAGAGGCTTTGTGGCGATCCCTCCACCAGCGCCACCACGTGTTGCAGGTCTTCGGCCGTCACGGGGTACGGGTGCTCGGCGTCCAGGTCGAGATGACGCAGCAACTCGGGATCGGCGACGACCTGCGCCAGCGTGGCTACCGGTTGGCCGTCGGGCCCGGGGATGGGCAATCCCAGGCGGCAATCGAACAGAAACAACTTGCCATCGGTCACCAGCGCCGGCAGCCAGGGCCTGACGTCTTTGCTGCCGTCTTCGCTGAAGCCCAGCAGCACGACGTCCAGACCTTGTTGTCGCGCCAATAGCATGAACACCCAAGCGCGATCGATTGCTTCGCCGCGCCCCAACAACAGCGTCTCGAACGGCCGATGCCGATTCATGTTTCCGCTCGTGGCGCGGTCTGGCTCGAGATAGACGTTGCGAATCGTCCAGTCAAACAGCCGCCCGGCGACGTCCAGGTCGTCGAACGCGTCGCCACGGGCGCCGTTCGACGCGTCGCGCAGCCATACCGATTCCTGCAAATACCAGGCGTCGACCATGCGATACTGGATCAGGTCCAGCATTTTCATGATCGGCATTTCCCGCAGCTCCTCGGGCAGGCATTGGATGAGCGGATCGGGCTGCCAGACGACATCGGGCTTTTCCTGCTGATACCACTGGTTCAGCCGGTCGCAAATCTGCGGCATCATCTGGTTCATGTCGAACTCTTCCAGACGATTGAGATTGTCCGCGACCGAATCGAACAGCGCATCCCGCACGTCGGTGCGCACCGATGGCCCGCGCGGCGGTCCCTTGGAGCCCTGCGGCTTGCAACCGGCAACCAGGCACAGCAAGAGCATTGGCAACAGGCAGCCGCATGCGCTTGGGATGAAGCGTCGTGAAACCAGCGGTCGTAACGTCACGCAATTGCCTCCACGGTCTGCCGGATGCGGATCAATCGTTCCAAAAGCGGGCCGAATTCGTCGAGCGGCACCATGTTGGGGCCATCGCTGGGCGACGTGTCGGGATCGGGATGCGTCTCAAAAAACAATCCGTCAACGCCCAATGCCGTGGCGGCGCGGGCCAGCGGTTCGACCATCGCGCGGTTGCCACCGGTACGTTTCCCCAAGCCGCCGGGCTCCTGCACGCTGTGCGTGGCATCGAAAACGACCGGCGCGCCCAGGGCCTGCATCTGGGGAATTGCACGCATATCGTTGACCAGCCGGCCATAGCCGAAGAATGTGCCGCGCTCGCATAATAAAACATTACGGCAGCCGGCCGCTTGCAGTTTGCCCAACACGTGCTCCATGTCCCACGGGGCCAGAAACTGCCCTTTTTTTACGTTCACCGCTCGGCCAGTCCTCGCCGCGGCCACGAGTAGATCGGTCTGTCGAGCCAAAAATGCAGGAATCTGCAACAAATCACAGACCTGGCCCACCGGCGCCGCTTGCCGCGATTCGTGAATGTCGGTCGTCACCGGCAGCCCGGTTTGTTCTTTCACGCGGGAGAGAATTGCCAGGCCGGCATCGAGTCCCGGTCCGCGATACGCATCGAGGCTCGTGCGGTTGGCTTTGTCGAACGAGGCCTTGAACACCAATTGCAGCGAAAGGCGTTCGGCCAGCGCGCGCAGCCGTCCGGCGATCCGCAATGTCAACTCCTCGCTCTCGATCACGCACGGACCGGCAATGACCAACAAAGGTTGGCCCGGCCCGCAAGTATAGGGACCAATGGCGGCGGTATTGCTGGTCGTCATCGCGGTGCTCCGTCCGGATTTTCCGTATTCCAATGGCTGATCGACGTGGTTTATTGCCCGTGTGGCCTGTGCGGGTGCAACAGTGTGATCCGTCCCGGCAGCACGACCACCTCCAGCGGCAATGTACCGCCGGGATCGCCATCAAGCTGATACTGAACCGTCTCGCGCGATTCGATCCGCACGCGCGTCACGGTGGCGGTGCGATAGTCGGCGATCGACGCGGTGCGCCGCGTTACCACGTGCCACAGGTACCACAGCCCGTGCCACAGCGATCCGTTGCGTAGCGTGCTGACGTTCAACAATCCGTCCGTGCCCACTGCCTCGGGCGCCAAATTCAATCCGCCGGCATAACACGGCAGATTGATCACGAATGCCCACCGCGCCACCATTTTGGTTGTTGTCCGTCCTGCCGGCGTATCCGTTTCGCAATATACCCGCACGTGCGGATAGTGGTAACTTCGAATCGCTTCGAGGATGGGCCGGGCATAGGCCCAGTACGTCACGCCGGTAGAGGTGCGACGGCGATGCATGCGGTGTACAACGTCGGCGTCGAAGCCGCAGCCGACCATCAGCACGAACAGCCGGCCGTTGGCTCGTCCCGCGTCCAGTCGCGAGGTTTCGCCGTGGCGAATCGTTTGCGCCAGCGTAGCCGGATTGCAATCGATGCCGAAATGACGCGCCAGGAGATTGGCCGTCCCCAGCGGAAACACCGTGATCGGCATCTCGGGCTGCGTGCGATTGACCACTTCGGCGACCGTTCCGTCCCCGCCCGCCGCAACGATGGCTCGCAGGTGGCCTTTGGCAAAATAGGATTCGGCTAGCTCGGCCAGTTGATCGAGGTCGTCCACCATCCGCGGCGCCAGGTGTACGGCCTCCAACGAGCGCGGAAGCTGCAGGACCGCGCCCTGGCGTCGGCCGCTACCGGCCTGCGGGTTCGCCACGATCAGCACACGATCGGCCTCTTCAGAAATCAAGGGACTCTCCGACGCCAATTCCGCCCTGCCCAACCCCTCTTCGGGCGGCGCTGCCTGCACCTGGAAACGATTCACGAGTGCGCGAGGCACGCATTCGCGATCGAAGATACTTGAATTGCCTCGACGGGGTGAGATGCAATTAAACACGAGGGCGCGCGGAACCGCCACGCGAGATAGCCGCCATCAGCCGCCGAATTCGGCGGCCGCGCGGCCCCATTGCCGCAGCACGACGAGCCTTTGGCCGGTTCGCATCGCCCCCTTCGGACCGCTGCAAAACCCGGTGATTCCCATCGGTCTCAAATCGAGACTTGTTGTATCGGACTGCGGCAATGTGGGTTGGAATACCGCACTTGTCGCATTTTGAGACTGGCCGAAGTCACCGCAAGAGAAAACTCGCAAATGCAAGTTATCTTTGCAATTGCGCCTTTTCGACAAGGCGTCTTTGCAGGGCAAATCCCGACTGGCATGCCGCTTGCTTTACCTTCTGGCTGGTGCGTCACTGCACCGCGAAACTGCGGCCCGTGGGGCCTCTGATGAACAGTAGCCGGCCGTGTTACCTTGCCCCTAACCGTCCAGCAACGCCATGCGTATATGGCGCATCAGAGGCCCCTTTTTTGCCGCGAAGCCTTACCGCGTAAGGCATATCGTGTGAGGTTGCCCGAGAACGCAGGGATTTCGTGCAGACTTTTGAGGACTTCGGCAAAATCGTTTGCCACCCTCGGCTGTACTGATCTCACATCCTTCGGCGCAACCAATGCGTCAGCCCAAGACGTTTCACCGGAAGATCACCGGCGGCTCCACAACCTACTATGTGGAGATCAAGGGCACCCAATAAAACCTTGGCACGGACAAGGTTAGAGCGAACAAGCAGTACCACGCGCTACGGGCCGCCGACGAACCGGCTGAGCCGAGTTGCTAGCAGTCTGAGAAGTCAAGTGGTCTTGGAAGACTGGGCTAAAACTAGTAAAAGCCTGGACCGGACTGCCTGGCAAAAGCACTAGAAATTGGCACGTAAAGGAAGTGGACAATGAATCTAGCGCAACTGCGAACTTGCCGCGCGAGATCTCAATTTGAGTTATTGTCAAAAGTTGTGGACGGGAGATTCAGGCGGCGGCTTCTTGGGGTTTGATTCCGTCGATAAATGGAGTTCCTTGAATCACATCGGGTAGCAGCTCGGAGCCGTTGAGCAGCCGCCAACGTTTTTGGGCGGATTGCATCAGCTTGAAGACCATGGTGAGGCACGCTTGTCGCGTGCCATTTCCTTTGGTGCGGCGATGCCGCAGGCGGACTGTGGCGAACGTGCTCTCGATGGGGTTGGTCGTGCGCAGGTGACGCCAGTGCTCGGCCGGGAAGTCATAGAACGAGAGCAGCACGTCGCGATCCTTCGACAGACAAGCGGTGGCTTTATCGTACTTGGCCTGGTAGGTGGCCACGAACAGATCGAATGCCGCCTCGGCGTCTGCTTTGGTCGACGCCATCCAAATCGCGTGCAACTTCTCCTTGGCCTCGGCCTGCAAGCGTTTGGGCAGCTTGTCGAGCACATTGGCCGTCTTGTGCACCCAGCAGCGTTGCTCGCGCGTCGTGGGGTAGACCTGCGGCAAGGCCTTCCAAAAGCCCAAGGCGCCGTCGCCGATCGCCAGCTTCGGATCGATCGCTAGGCCGCGCGCCTTCACGTCCAACAGCAGCGCCTTCCACGACTGCTCGCTCTCGCGATAGCCATCGGCCACGGCGATCAGTTCCTTGCGCCCATCCGCGGTCGCACCCATTAAAACCAGGATGCACTGGCGATCTTCCTCCAGGCGGATGTTGAAGTGCACGCCGTCGACCCACAGGTACACGTACTGCTTGCCCTCCAAGGATCGTTTCGTCCACTCTTCGAATTCATCCTGCCAGACCGCTTTGAGACGCGTGATCGTGGTGGCCGACAGGCCCGCGGCCGATGGACCCACCAGCGCAGACAATGCCTCGCTGAAGTCGCCCGTGCTGATGCCCTTGAGGTATAGCCAGGGAATCAGTTCCTCTAGGCTCTTGGTCTTGCGCAAATACGGCGGAAGAATCCGGGAGGAGAAGGGTTCCGCTTCGTTCTTGGATCGCCGGTCGAGCACGCGCGGCTGCTCGACTTCGATCGGGCCGACGCCGGAGAGGATCGTGCGTTTGGGCAGGCGGCCATTGCGGACCACTTGGCGATGGCCGGCGGCGTCGCGCAGCTCGCGATGCGCTTCGATCCACTCGGCGACTTCGACGTCAATGGCCTGGGCCAGCATCCGCTGCGCACCTTCGCGAAGAATGCCCGTCAACACGTCCTGAGAACTTGTGGCTGGCAAAGCCAGCGTCGAATCGTTACGCTCTCGCATGGTGGCGTACTCCTGGGAGAATTGGGTCGCTGAATAACCAAATTCAAACCCAAGTACGCCGCCCTTTTCAACTCACCTCATCCACAACTTTCGGTTATAGCTCGTTCGCGGCGCACGACCGTAAATCCCCACGAGTCAGACGAGGAATCGCTTTCTCCCATTGCGTTGACAATCGCGGGATTTCGTTTTGAGATCATCAGTTGCATCTTATGTTCACCGCAAAAGCGAAGTGCCCCCGTGCCACCCATGTTGAACTTGCCCTGAACGAACCGGATTCGTAGCTTGTTGGCTTTGTCGATTGACAAGAACGTCTCGGGGAATCTATCGGGCGTTTGCCCTTTGCCACGATCAGCCACGGTCAAGCAAGTATGCTTGTTGGTTCCCGTCGACGCCAATGTGATGTACTGCGACTGTTCACGGATTGTGTCGCGCGGCCAGCGTTGAACCTTGCCGCCAATTTCGCCCTCAATGTCTCGATCTTCGATGAATCGCGCGACCGCCTGCCGAATCGAACCCGGTGCGGCTGCCGACTTCGGATCAATTCCGCGTACCTGACATTCATTCATCAATCGAGCATCGACCGAATTCACAATTTTCTCGACAAGCGCCGCCTCGGGTCGACTCTGTTGCGCTCCAATCGTGGCGTAGTTTCCCTCACGATCACCGTACAATCTCCACGCGGACGAATTCTCCCAATAGCCTGCTTCTTGCAGAATCGAGATCAGGTCTTGCTCAGTATCGGCCCGCAATAAGTTGAGACAAAGTTCCTTAGTTTCGTCGTTAGTCATTGGCCACCTGGGAGATTCGTTTACGGATTCCATTTGGTCGGAAGCGCCTTCCATCGATTGTCAATCTCAGATACGAGCGTGTCAGAATGCGGAAGGGTGTAACCCTGGCGTCCGTGCTGCTCGACGAGTCCGTTGAGACGTAGCCAAAGTAGCGCAAGATAGACCTGATAGTCAGGAATGTCTGTCTTGTCTTCTGGATTGACGATAGGAACGATTGCTTGAGCACTGAAGATACCACCATCCTCGCTGATCTCAAGTAATGCGGTGGCAAGAAGTACAACAGCGCCGCGCGGCGCCTTGTGTCGATATTCAGCCTTAGATGATTTAGACCAACCAACCTTAACGAGTTGGTCACCTTGGCGAAGGAATCGCGGGTATTCATTTTTCTTGCTCGTTCTCAACCGCTGGCGCTTTCGCTGTTTTGACGACGGCAAAGATCGCTTGGCGCGACCAACGGTCGCCGCCTTGGCTGGAGCTATAACCGAAAGTTGTGGATGAGGTGAGTTGAAAAGGGCGGCGTACTTGGGTTTGAATTTGGTTATTCAGCGACCCAATTCTCCCAGGAGTACGCCACCATGCGAGAGCGTAACGATTCGACGCTGGCTTTGCCAGCCACAAGTTCTCAGGACGTGTTGACGGGCATTCTTCGCGAAGGTGCGCAGCGGATGCTGGCCCAGGCCATTGACGTCGAAGTCGCCGAGTGGATCGAAGCGCATCGCGAGCTGCGCGACGCCGCCGGCCATCGCCAAGTGGTCCGCAATGGCCGCCTGCCCAAACGCACGATCCTCTCCGGCGTCGGCCCGATCGAAGTCGAGCAGCCGCGCGTGCTCGACCGGCGATCCAAGAACGAAGCGGAACCCTTCTCCTCCCGGATTCTTCCGCCGTATTTGCGCAAGACCAAGAGCCTAGAGGAACTGATTCCCTGGCTATACCTCAAGGGCATCAGCACGGGCGACTTCAGCGAGGCATTGTCTGCGCTGGTGGGTCCATCGGCCGCGGGCCTGTCGGCCACCACGATCACGCGTCTCAAAGCGGTCTGGCAGGATGAATTCGAAGAGTGGACGAAACGATCCTTGGAGGGCAAGCAGTACGTGTACCTGTGGGTCGACGGCGTGCACTTCAACATCCGCCTGGAGGAAGATCGCCAGTGCATCCTGGTTTTAATGGGTGCGACCGCGGATGGGCGCAAGGAACTGATCGCCGTGGCCGATGGCTATCGCGAGAGCGAGCAGTCGTGGAAGGCGCTGCTGTTGGACGTGAAGGCGCGCGGCCTAGCGATCGATCCGAAGCTGGCGATCGGCGACGGCGCCTTGGGCTTTTGGAAGGCCTTGCCGCAGGTCTACCCCACGACGCGCGAGCAACGCTGCTGGGTGCACAAGACGGCCAATGTGCTCGACAAGCTGCCCAAACGCTTGCAGGCCGAGGCCAAGGAGAAGTTGCACGCGATTTGGATGGCGTCGACCAAAGCAGACGCCGAGGCGGCATTCGATCTGTTCGTGGCCACCTACCAGGCCAAGTACGATAAAGCCACCGCTTGTCTGTCGAAGGATCGCGACGTGCTGCTCTCGTTCTATGACTTCCCGGCCGAGCACTGGCGTCACCTGCGCACGACCAACCCCATCGAGAGCACGTTCGCCACAGTCCGCCTGCGGCATCGCCGCACCAAAGGAAATGGCACGCGACAAGCGTGCCTCACCATGGTCTTCAAGCTGATGCAATCCGCCCAAAAACGTTGGCGGCTGCTCAACGGCTCCGAGCTGCTACCCGATGTGATTCAAGGAACTCCATTTATCGACGGAATCAAACCCCAAGAAGCCGCCGCCTGAATCTCCCGTCCACAACTTTTGACAATAACTCCCTTGGCTGTGGGCTCAGCACTTCCTTGGCTCTTAATTGCAGAAATGGCTTTTGCCATAGCGGCCAGCGAAACAACTGATTCGTAGTCTCCGTCCGCCACCGCCGAAGCGAGCAAGGATTGGAGTTTTGATTCCGTTTCTCGAACAATGAGTTCAGCCGATTCAGCCCAAGTCATCTGATGTGCCCCAGTTGCGGTGCTAGCAGTGGCAGGTGCTTAAAATATACCGAATTTAGTGGACTATTCAACGTATATTTTCGCTGTATTATTCAATTCTGTAGCCTACGGCAAAGCCGCGGCGCTGGCTGGCGGCTGGAACTCGCACGCGCGCCATTGACCCGGCCGGCGATTGCCCGGCATGCTTACCGCATGGTCTGCCTAGCGCATCGCGCCGGACGCGATGCGGCCAAGATCCCTTGCGCGCTATCCTCCGCTGGATGGTCGCGCCGGCCAGAGCGAACCGCGCAATGCACGATTTCGAGAAGCTGGGGCTTTTCTACCTGGGCCGGCAATACGACCTGGCCGAGCGCAAACGCACGCCCGAACTGCTGTTGTACGACTCCAAGGATTTGACCCACACACGCCGTGTGCGTGGGCATGACCGGCAGCGGCAAGACCGGGCTTTGCCTGACGCTGTTGGAAGAGGCCGCCATCGACGGCGTGCCGGCGATTGCTATCGATCCCAAGGGCGATCTCGGCAACCTGCTGTTGACCTTTCCGCAACTGCGGCCCGAGGACTTTCGCCCCTGGATCGACGAAGGCGAAGCAGCTGCGCTTGGGCATTTCGCCCGACGCATTGGCCGAGCGCACCGCACAGCAGTGGCGCGAAGGTTTGGCCGAGTGGGACGAGACGCCCGAGCGCATCGCCAAACTCCGCGCCGCGGTGGACATGGCGATCTACACGCCCGGAAGCAGCGCCGGCTTGCCCGTTTCGGTGCTGCGTTCGTTTGCCGCCCCGCCGCCTGCAATCCTCGAAGACACCGATGCGCTGCGCGAACGCATTGGCGCCTCGGTCGCCGGTTTGTTGGCGCTGGTGGGCGTCGACGCCGATCCGATTCGCAGCCGCGAACACATTTTGCTGTCTCGGATTCTCGACGCCGCCTGGCGCCAAGGTCACGACGTCGACGTCGCCAATTTGATCCACAACATTCAACGGCCGCCGATGGATCGTGTGGGCGTGGTGGACATGGAGACTTTCTTTCCGGCCAAGGACCGGCTGGAATTGGCCATGCGGCTCAACAACCTGCTGGCCTCGCCCGGTTTTGCCGGCTGGATGCAGGGAGAACCGCTCGACGTTGCCCGGTTGCTATTCACGCCCACGGGCAAGCCGCGGTTGTCGATCCTGTCGATCGCGCATCTGTCCGAAGCCGAGCGAATGTTCTTCGTCACGATTTTGCTGGGCGAAGTGCTCAGTTGGATTCGCACCCAGCCGGGCACATCCAGCTTGTGCGCCGTGTTGTACATGGACGAGATCTTCGGCTTCTTTCCACCCACGGCCAACCCACCCGCCAAGCAGCCGATGCTCACGCTGCTCAAGCAAGCCAGGGCGTATGGTCTGGGCATCGTGCTGGCCACGCAGAATCCGGTCGACATCGACTACAAAGGGCTCTCCAACGCGGGCACCTGGTTTCTCGGTCGATTGCAAACCGAGCGCGACAAGGCCCGCGTGCTCGAAGGCCTGGAGGGCGCCTCGCAGTCCGCCGGCGCGAAGTTCGACCGCGCGACGATGGAATCCACGTTGGCCGGTTTGGGCAACCGCGTCTTTCTGATGAACAACATACACGAGAACGAGCCCGTGGTGATGGAAACCCGCTGGTGCCTCTCGTACCTGCGCGGTCCACTCACGCGCCCGCAGATCCAGTCGTTGATGGCGCCCTACAAAGCCGCACACGAAGCGACCGCGGAGAACGTTGTGTCGCCAGAAGGTGCAACCTCAGTGTCCCAGAGCAGTAAAGCGAGTTTGGCGTCGTCCGACGCTACCAGCGCCGACGCTCGGCCCCTGGCGCCGCGCGAAGCTCATGAGTGTTTCATGCCGCTAAGATCCAAGGCATCTGCCGGCGAGCAGACCGTCTATTGCGCGACGCTCGTCGGCGAGGCTCGACTGCACTACGTCGACTCGAAGGCCCAAGTCGACTACTGGCAGGATCTCGCGCTCATCGTGCGCGTCGATGACGAGTCGGCGCAGGATCCGTGGACCAGCGCCACCGAGCAAGTCGACGGCTACGACGAGTTCGATCCGCGACCCGTGGCCGACGCCAAGTTCTTGCCCGTTCCCTCGGCCGCCCTGCAGGCGAAGAGCTATGGCAAGTGGGAGAAGTTGCTGGCGAATCATCTCTACAGCCAACAGCGGCTGAAACTCTGGCGAGCGCCCGACGTGAAGGAGTTCTCGCGCCCGGACGAAACTGAGGCGGAATTTCGCATTCGCGTGCGGCAACGGCAGCGCGAATTGCGCGACGAAGCCGTGGCGGCCTTGCGACAGTCGTTTGCACGCAAGCACGACACGCTGGCGGGCAAAGTTCGTCGTGCCCGCGAACGGGTGGATCGCGAGACGAGTCAATTCCAGGGCGAGGCCACCCAGACTGTCGTTTCGATTGGCACCTCGATATTGCGGGCGTTGCTGGGGCGCAAAGTCGTCAGCCAAAGGAACGTCAGTAGCGCCACGTCGGCGGCGCGGCGTGCCAGCCGCGCGGCGAGCCAGCACGGTGACATTGCGCGAGCCCAGCAGGCGCTCGACGCATTGGAACAACAGCAACGCGAACTGGACTTGAGTTCCAGTCGGAGTTAGCAAAGCTCGAAAGCGGCGAAGAAACGACGTTGGTCGAGTATCCCGTCCGCCCACGGAAGTCTGACATTTCCGTGGTGCGCGTGTCGTTGGTTTGGGTGCCAACGGCATAGCGCGCGCCTGCCGCCGATTGCTGGCAATGCGCTGCCGCGCTGTTAGACCTTGGTTGCCCGTTCGACTGGCATAGGGCGCAAGGTCACCTCGATGAGGCCCTGTCAGCCAAAACTTTTGCATTGCCGCAAGTCTTTTTTTGGCAGTGCTTTGCGGGCTGCACTTTGGAGGACGTCCGAGGGCCGATCGTGCTAGCGGCACGACGATTGCTATCTCGCTGCCGGCGGCCGTGACGGCCGACTGGCAATGGTTTTGCGTGAGATGCATGCGTCGTGGCACAGCTCGTCAACGTCAATCCGCCGACCGAACACTGCCGTTATTTGACGCTATACGTCAGCAACAGCGGTGGCGTCACGTCAGCAACAGCGGTGGCGTCACGTCAGCAACAGCGGTGGCGTCTGAAGTCTGGGCACAAGTGCCGCCTGGCCATGTCGCCGCCTAGCTGGGCCGGCTGGGCTGGTTCCGTCCCGCCAGCGGAAGGCTGCAACAACCGGCACGCCTGGCACACTTGGTTTTGATTTCTTGCACAAATCCACCGCGTCGGCTGTCAGCGAGGGCAGCGATGCGTTATCTCGTTCCCAATGCGTGGTTGGGACAATTGATCTAGCTAGTTCTGTTTCGTCCTTCTGCAATTAGTGAGAGGTCCTATGAACACATTGCAATTTCGTTGGCCCCTGATGTTGTCATTGGTTGCCGTCGTGGCGCTATTGGCCGCATCGACAACCGTCTTGGCCCAAGACGAGCCCGCCGCGGATGAAACCCCCGCGGCCACTGAAGAAGCCGAAGAGCCCACCATGGGCCTCAACACCGACGTGGCGTCGCTCAGCGTGGCCCTCGACACGGTCTGGGTGATGGTCGCCGCGTTCCTGGTCATGTTCATGCAGGCCGGCTTCGCATTGGTGGAGTGCGGTCTGACCCGCGCCAAGAACGCGGTCAACATCTGCATGAAGAACCTGCTTGACTTTTCCTACGGCAGCATCGCGTTTTGGGCGATCGGCTTTGGGCTGATGTTTAGCGGCGGCTCGCCCTACGTGGGCCAAAGCGGCTTCTTCCTGCATGAAAAGCAGATCGAAGTGGCCGGAGACGATGATACGGCCAGCGAAGTGTCGAATTTCGATTCTCTTTCCTGGACCAGCGTGCCGCTGGAAGCCAAATTCTTCTTCCAGTTGGTGTTCGCCGCCACCGCGGCCACGATCGTCTCGGGCGCCATGGCCGAGCGCACCAAGTTTGCTTCCTACATGGCCTACAGCCTCGTGATCAGTGCGCTGATCTATCCCGTCTCGGGCCATTGGATCTGGGGCGGCGGCTGGCTGGCAGGCAGAGGATTTTGGGACTTTGCCGGCTCCACGGTCGTACACAGCGTCGGAGGTTGGCTGGCCCTGGTGGGCGCGTTCGTCCTCGGACCACGGCACGGCAAGTACGACTCGGACGGGCGGCCCAAAGCCATTCCCGGCCACAACATCGTGTTGGTCACCCTGGGAGTATTGATCCTGTGGCTCGGTTGGTTCGGCTTTAACCCCGGCAGCACGATGTCGGCCGACGCGAATTTGATCGCGCATATTACGGTGACGACTAACACTGCGGCCGCGGCCGGGTGCCTGGCCGCCATTTTTGTTTCGCGAGCCATGTTCGGCAAATGGGAAGCCACGATGGCCCTGAATGGCGCCTTAGCCGGACTGGTGGGCATCACGGCTCCATGCGCCTGGGTGAGCATTCCCAGCGCCCTGATCATCGGCGCCGTGGCCGGCACGTTGGTCGTCTTCTCGGTCGTGTTCATCGACCGCACGTTGAAGATCGACGACCCGGTGGGCGCCGTCTCGGTACACGGGGTGTGCGGCGCCTGGGGCACGCTGGCCATTGGACTATTCGCCATGGAGAACACCGACGGCAGCACCGCTCCCACGACTGGTCTGCTGCTGGGAGGCGACGCCAGTCAATTGGTCAATCAGGCCATCGGTGTCGGCTCCGTGTTCTTGTGGTGCATGGTCACCGGGGCCATCACCTTCTACGGCGTGAAGGCCATCATGGGCCTGCGAGCGTCGCACGAAGATGAGCATGGCGGCCTGGACGTCAGTGAACACGGCAACGAAGCCTATCACGGCTTCCAGTTCACCAGTCAGGTCTAGGCCCAGCCCTTTCAAGCTGTCAGTGATGGCAGCTATCGGTGGGCTTCGAGTTGTTGAAGTTCGTCGTATAACTCGTCACGATGCCTGGAGTTGAATTGTTTCTCCAGGAGGTGAGGCGATGATTCTTTCCGAGGTGTTTCAGCAGTTTGTCAAAGAGAGCCCGGTGTGCGTGATGGTCAGTGCAACGTTGGAGAATGTGTTGTCGTCCAAACGAGTGGACGATCTCTTCGCGCGCACGGCGATTCGGCAGCATCCCAGCGAGTTGTTGTTCTCCAGCGTGGCGGATGTGATGGGGCTGGTGGTGGCCCGGATTCGACCCTTGGTCCATGCCGCCTATCAGGCTCGGGCGGAATCGTTCCAGGTATCGTTGGCCGCGCTGTACGACAAGCTGCGCGGCATCGAATCGAACGTGTCGCGGACCTTGGTTCGCGAGACGGCCGAGCGGATGGGGGCCATCGTCCGCCAGACAGGCGGCACGTTTCCGGAGTTGTTGCCCGGTTATCGCACGTTGATCGCCGACGGCAATCATCTGCCAGCCAGCCAGCGGCGTTTGAAGGAACTGCGGACGCTGAACGTGGCGCCGCTGCCGGGCCATACCGTGGTCGTCTTCGATCCGGCGCTGATGCTGGCCGTGGACGTGCTGCCCTGCGCGGATGGCCATGCCTCGGAACGAACGTTGCTGCCGGCGTTGTTGGAAAGGCTCGAAGCGAAGGACCTGCTGATCGCCGACCGCAATTTCTGCACCACGCAGTTCTTGCTCGACATCGATCGGCGCGGCGCGTATTTCTTGATTCGGCAACACGGCAGTTCGCTCAAATACGAACTGGTCGGACGACGACGAAAGATCGGTCGCATCGCCACGGGCATGGTTTACGAGCAGGATCTGCGGCTTTTGGGGGCCCGCGACGAGACGCCGATCATCCGGCGGATCACGATCAAGTTGGACGAACCGACGCGGGACGGCGACGACGAGATTCACGTGCTGAGCAACCTGCCGGCCAAAATCAAGGCCTTGAAACTGGCGACGTTGTATCGCCAGCGGTGGACCGTGGAAGGCGCGTTTCAAGAACTGGAAGCTCATCTGAAGAGCGAGATCGAAACGCTGGCCTATCCGCAAGCGGCGTTGTTCGCGTTTTGTCTGGCGTTGGTTTCTTACAACGTGCTGAGCGTGGTCCGGGCCGCGCCTCGCGGCGCTCACGGCCACGACAAGGTCGAGAACGAAGTTTCCAGCTACTACCTGGCCGACGAAGTGGCCGGCGTCTCGCGCGGCCTGACGATCCTGTTGCCCGGCGACTTCTGGCACGAACGGTTCGCCCAACAAACGCCGAGCCAAATGGCCCAGCTCCTGCTGGCCTGGGCGCGTCAGGTGCGACTCTCCGCATTCCGCAAACATCGACGCGGACCGAAAAAGAAACCGCCGAAATCCAACAGCAAAAAAGGCCGCGGCCATATCGCCACCCAAAAAATACTCGACGCGCGAAAACGAACGCCAGCACTGCATTAACTGACAGCTTGAAAGGACTGGGTCTAGGCCCAAGGCGCCAGTTGCGGCGCGAGTCCTAGCGGCAGTTGAAATTCCACGCGAGTTCTGGCTTCTCGCAAGTTGCCAGAAGGACGCCTTAGACTTGGGCGGGTCGCACGTCGGCTCGCCCAAGTCGGGGTCCGCGCGGAGGATAGTTTTCCAAAACCAAAAAATTGAGGCCGTCCGGCAACATCGGGCGGCCTTTTTTCGCGCCTTGCAGGTCGAAGGGCAAAGTGCGAGCAAAATCTCGCGTCTATCGCGGCCGTCTCTGCGCGGACGCTACCCGAAATCGCAGCCCCAGGGCACAACTTGGCGAGTTCCCGATCCAGTGCTGGACTCAAGGGTTTGTCGCAGGCGGGCAAGCCCGTCCAGCCGACTCGCCAGCGTAGCTTCAATTGGCAGAGCACCGCATTCGTAAAGCAGCAGACACCCTATTTCTCGGGGAATTCTGCAATTCTGGCGGTGACTACATCCACAAAAAACCCGAGAAACCCGCTCGCCGGGTGTAGTGGGTGTAGTCAGAATTCGCCCCAATCACAAAGGCGCGAACGCAGATTCCGCATACCAAGCACAGAGCAGCACCATCAGCAGCGCGGAGACTGCGGTCAACACAAGAATCTGGCCAATTGAGAATCGCCAGAATTCAAACTCGCGCCGCTACGTCTCTGGCGTGTACTGGCGTCGGGCGTTCCTTGGGCCCTCTTCAAGCGCTGCCTTATCGGGGCGCTTTGCTCGCTGATGGCAAACCGAAAATGAGTTATTGTCAAAAGTTGTGGACGGGAGATTCAGGCGGCGGCTTCTTGGGGTTTGATTCCGTCGATAAATGGAGTTCCTTGAATCACATCGGGTAGCAGCTCGGAGCCGTTGAGCAGCCGCCAACGTTTTTGGGCGGATTGCATCAGCTTGAAGACCATGGTGAGGCACGCTTGTCGCGTGCCATTTCCTTTGGTGCGGCGATGCCGCAGGCGGACTGTGGCGAACGTGCTCTCGATGGGGTTGGTCGTGCGCAGGTGACGCCAGTGCTCGGCCGGGAAGTCATAGAACGAGAGCAGCACGTCGCGATCCTTCGACAGACAAGCGGTGGCTTTATCGTACTTGGCCTGGTAGGTGGCCACGAACAGATCGAATGCCGCCTCGGCGTCTGCTTTGGTCGACGCCATCCAAATCGCGTGCAACTTCTCCTTGGCCTCGGCCTGCAAGCGTTTGGGCAGCTTGTCGAGCACATTGGCCGTCTTGTGCACCCAGCAGCGTTGCTCGCGCGTCGTGGGGTAGACCTGCGGCAAGGCCTTCCAAAAGCCCAAGGCGCCGTCGCCGATCGCCAGCTTCGGATCGATCGCTAGGCCGCGCGCCTTCACGTCCAACAGCAGCGCCTTCCACGACTGCTCGCTCTCGCGATAGCCATCGGCCACGGCGATCAGTTCCTTGCGCCCATCCGCGGTCGCACCCATTAAAACCAGGATGCACTGGCGATCTTCCTCCAGGCGGATGTTGAAGTGCACGCCGTCGACCCACAGGTACACGTACTGCTTGCCCTCCAAGGATCGTTTCGTCCACTCTTCGAATTCATCCTGCCAGACCGCTTTGAGACGCGTGATCGTGGTGGCCGACAGGCCCGCGGCCGATGGACCCACCAGCGCAGACAATGCCTCGCTGAAGTCGCCCGTGCTGATGCCCTTGAGGTATAGCCAGGGAATCAGTTCCTCTAGGCTCTTGGTCTTGCGCGAATACGGCGGAAGAATCCGGGAGGAGAAGGGTTCCGCTTCGTTCTTGGATCGCCGGTCGAGCACGCGCGGCTGCTCGACTTCGATCGGGCCGACGCCGGAGAGGATCGTGCGTTTGGGCAGGCGGCCATTGCGGACCACTTGGCGATGGCCGGCGGCGTCGCGCAGCTCGCGATGCGCTTCGATCCACTCGGCGACTTCGACGTCAATGGCCTGGGCCAGCATCCGCTGCGCACCTTCGCGAAGAATGCCCGTCAACACGTCCTGAGAACTTGTGGCTGGCAAAGCCAGCGTCGAATCGTTACGCTCTCGCATGGTGGCGTACTCCTGGGAGAATTGGGTCGCTGAATAACCAAATTCAAACCCAAGTACGCCGCCCTTTTCAACTCACCTCATCCACAACTTTCGGTTATAGCTCGTTGTCGGCTGGCTGTTGCCGACGACTGTGCTGCTCGCGGCCATTGCGCTCGGCGCTTGGTGCATCTCTCGAATTCTACCTTCACACTATGGTGCGCAGCGATTCGGAATCGGACGGCATATCGCCTGCTGGATTGTTGGATTTGCTATGTCGTTCGTGCTGCTCGGACTAGCACCCTCTGAAGTAGTCAGCATCCCCGTTCAACAGACGATTTCCAGGGTGGTGATTTTCATTGTTCCATTGGCTGTTGTTGTCGCATCCTTTCTGTGGTGGCTGCGACGAAGAAACTGGCGGTACAGCCTTCTTCATTTGCTGGTCGTGACTCCAATTGTAGCTGGGCTGCTGCTACTCAGTCTGTTTGGTTTCGCGATAGTATTTTCGTCGGACACGGGTTACTACGTGCCTGCCCGGTTACAAGAAGGCGTTGACCCCGCTGCGCTGCAGGCCGCCGTTCCGATGTTCGGCACCGGCTCCATTGAATGGGCAATGGTTCAATGGAACGCCTATTCGGGAGCCACGGTCGCAGTGCTGGTCGCCCTGTCGTGCGTTGCAATTTGGGCATGGTGTCGTGGCAGCGCGGGCGAAAACGGTGTCGTAGAAGAAGCAAGGTCGTGTAGACTGAATGTGACCCTTGACGTGCTTCGTCATTCTGCCGTGGCAGTTGCCTTGCTCGTCTTTCTTGCATTCCTTGCTTTCGCGCCGACGTTCTTGCGAGAATGTCAATCGCGCTACGAGTCGCAAATGGCGTGGTACTTTGATCTGGATAAACGGCGAGATGAGTTCGTCGAGAAGGTCAAGGCCATCGAGTCCGATCCCGTACAGATGAAGGAGATTCGCGAACTCACCGAGCAAAAGATCGGCCGGGGCGGCTGACTTCTCTAGGAGCGTCCGCTTGTTTCATGGCGACCGCTCCCGGCCTTGGCGGGGTTGCATCCGTCTATAAGGTTGTCGGCACGATACGTTATCCTGAGATGCGCGCATGCCGTCTGAGAAGACAATCGGCAAGCCGGATGTGGTATATCCGCCCGTCCGGTTGCTCTCTGGAATTTGGCCTTATTTCTTACGTGGTTTTGAGTCCCTAGTCGCTTCGTGCCCAGCGCCAGACCGCTAGACCACCCTCACACGCACTTGGCGAGTCACGCCGGTCGGGATAAACTGACGGATTCGCCGGTGAAGAGCACCGCATTTTGAACGTCGGAATGCGGTGCTCTTGTTAGACGAATTCCTCGGAAAACAATGTCGTGTTTGTCGTTGTTTAGCCTCGTTTGCTTGTGCCGCGACACCGGTGTATTGACTTGTATTGACTTTTTTTGTTTACGTAACACATTGAGCAGAAAGTACTTGCCAGCGTAGCTTCAATTGGCAGAGCACCGCATTCGTAATGCGGGGGTTGTGGGTTCGACTCCCACCGCTGGCTCTTATCTGACCGGGCTTTGCAATCGTCCCGCACACGCCTCCTTGTGCCCGCCTCCTTGTGCCCCTTGACGCGTTTGCCGGGACGCGCTAGACTGACGCAACTCGTTGTGAACTGCTAAGTTAGTGGTTTTCCTGTGGTTGCAACCTGAAACGCGTTGGTTCTTCAGGCTGTTGCTGCGCCGAAGAGCACGTCGTGGCAGGCCTTTTTTTGCCGGGAGTTTTTGCTCGGCGGGGCCCCAGTCGGCCCGAGCGTTTCGCCCCTGATAATTTCGATCGCCGCTGTTTTCGGAGAGAGTCTGATGGCGCAAGGTTTAGAGACGGACCTGAAGCAACTGGTGTTGTCCGGTGGTCCCTTCGGCCCGCAGGAAGTCAAGCAAATCGTCCAAGCGATCGCCGAAGACATGACCCAGTATCGCGCATTGCGCGATGCCATCGGTGAACTGGAGCTGCGCGAGGGGCGTAGCCCGGCCGAAGCGGTGCGGCTGGGCGTGTGCCTTTACTTGTTGGGGCGCTACGCCGCTGCGATCGACATACTCAAGACAGGCGACGGCGGCGCCCTGGCGCATTTCTATCAAGCCAAGGCGAACTTTGCCCTGGAGAAATACGACGCGGCCATCGCGGAGTATGCCGCCGCGGCCAACGCCGGTTACAAGAACGACGACTGTGCGCTAGGCAAGGCCGATGCCCTGCGAGCCGCGGGCGACCTGGACGGCGCCTTGGCGACGCTCGACGATCTATCCGGCGCCGTGGAGCAAACGGCCGAATACTTGTATCAGCGCGGCGCGACCATCTCGGCGCTCGGCAACAATCCGACGGAAGTCGTGGCGCTCTTCCAGCGTGCCGTCGAGTCCGACCCCAACCACGCCGGCGCCCTGTTCGGGCTGGCTCGTGAAAACGATCTTCGCGGCAACGACGACACGGCCCTCGATCTGTACGAGCGCTCGGTCGCGCAGTTTCCGGCCTATATCGGCTCGCTCTTGAACTTGGGCGTGCTGTACGAGGACCGTCAACAATACGACCGCGCGCAGCAGTGCTACCAGCGCATTCTCGACGCCTATCCAGACCACGCCCGGGCGCGGCTGTTCATGAAAGACGCGCAGGCCTCGGGCGACATGTTCTACGACGAGGACGCACAGCGCCGCCGCGACCGCACCAACCAGGTGTTGGGCGTGCCGGTCAGCGACTTCGAGTTGTCGGTCCGCAGCCGAAATTGCCTGCAAAAAATGGGCATTCACACGCTCGGCGATTTGGCGCGATGCAGCGAACAGGAATTGTTGGCCAGCAAGAATTTCGGCGAAACTTCGCTGGTGGAAATCCGCGACATGCTGGCTTCGAAGGGGCTCTCGCTGGGCCAATTCGCCATCACCAAGGCCGAGCCCGAACCGGCCTTCGAGCCGGAGTCGATGTCGCCCGACGAACAGGCGATGCTCGATCGGCCGATCTCCGATTTGAATCTGTCGGTGCGTGCCCGCAAGTGCATGATCCGGCTCGGACTCAACACGGTGGGTGAATTGCTGCGTCGCACGGGTGACGATCTGTTGGAGTGCAAGAATTTTGGCGTGACCAGTCTGAACGAAGTGCGCGAGAAGCTAACGATTCAGGGTCTGAAACTCCGCGGCGACTGATGCACGCTTGCAAAACGGGCGAGCGCGTATGACGAGCGGAAGCTTTTCGTTTCGTCTGCTGGCGACGGACACCAACAGCAATGCGCAGCAGCCACGTTCAGCACGCCGCACGGCGACGTGGACCTTCCCGCCTTCATGCCGGTGGGCACGCAAGCCACCGTGAAAGGCGTCGCCATCGATCAACTGCGCGCCACCGGCACGCAGATGGTGCTGGCAAACACCTACCACCTGGCGCTGCGGCCCGGCGCCGATGTCGTGGCGGAACTGGGCGGCTTGCACGGCTTTTCTGGCTGGGACGGCCCCATCCTGACCGACAGCGGCGGGTTTCAGGTTTTCAGCCTGTCGCACAACGCCCAGATCACCGAAGCGCAGGCCACCTTCCGCTCGCACATCGATGGCACGCCTTTCGCGCTGTCGCCCGAGCGCGCCGTGGCGATTCAAGAACAACTTAGCAGCGACGTGATGATGGCGCTCGATCACGTGGTGGCGCTGCCCAACGATCCATCCGTCGTGCGCGACGCCACCGAGCGATCCGTGCGCTGGGCACGGCGCTGCCAGGCGGCCCAGACCCGCTCCGACCAGGCGCTGTTTGCCATCGTCCAGGGTGGGCTCGATTCCGATTTGCGCGTGGCGTGCGCGCGGCAGTTGGCCGAACTCGACTTTCCTGGCTACGCCGTGGGCGGACTGAGCGTTGGCGAAGCGCCGGCGGACATGTATCGAGTGATCGAGGCAACCGTGCCGGCGCTGCCGCCCGATCGGCCGCGCTACCTGATGGGCGTGGGTCGGCCGCAGGACTTGTTGGAAGCGATGCGGCGCGGCATCGATCTATTCGACTGTGTGCTACCCACCCGCAACGCCCGCAATGCGATGGCCTTTACCGGCACGGGCCCCATTCGACTACGGAACCAGCAATTCGAGCGCGACCCGCGACCGCTCGAACAGGGGTGTCCTTGTGTCGCGTGCCGCCACAGTCGCGGTTATCTGCGGCACCTGTTCATGTCGCACGAGATGCTGGGGCCGATCCTCGTTTCGCAACACAACATCACGTACTACCAGCGTCTGATGGCCGAGGCGCACGAAGCCATCGGCCAACGGCGATACAATGCCTTTGCCGAGGCCAAACTGCAAGCCTTGAAACAGGGCCAGGACTAGGCCGTTTTTGGCGATAGCTGGCTGCCCTTGTCGCTTTACACGTATCGCTTTAAGATACGGCTTCGTGCTCAATCGCGATCGACCAGACCCGGTGGGCCCGCACCAGTAGGTTGGTGCTGTCCGGTGCCCATGCGTGCCTGTCGTCCACCGGGCTGGCCAGGCACACCGGTGTCGGCGCCAGGCGTGGCCTTGGGGCAACCACCCGTTCCCGGATCGCTGGCTCATTGTCGAGGGAGTGAAAACCCGGTGTTCAACCTGACGAGTCCCGCTCTCAATCTGTTGATCTTGGCCGAAGCAGCCGAAGGGGGCGGTGGCAGTCCGTTTGGAATCGTCCCCGGCCTGCTCGTCGTGGTGGCGCTGTTTTACTTTTTGATGATTCGGCCCGAGCGGCGCAAACAGGCGACGCATCGAGCGCTCCTCGAGGGCTTGAAGAAAAACGACCGCATCGTGACGATTGGCGGCATTTACGGCGTCGTGCTCAACGTACAGCGCGAATCCGACGAGGTCACGATCAAAGTCGACGAGAGTACCAACACGAAGCTGCGCGTTTCGTTTAGCGCGATCTCGCGCGTGCTCACCGAACAACCCGCGGGCGACAAGTCCGAATAGACACCGCTCGGTTCGCGCACCGCGCAACGAGCCTGCACAACCATCCATTGGATGAGGATATCCCTCTCATGTCGCTTTACTCGATTCTTCCCTGGATCATCGCTCAAGCCGAGCAGGCGGCGGCGGAGCCCGCGCCCGGTGGCATGGGTGGCGCTTGGCGACTGCTGGTGGCGGCGGGCGTGATCGTCGGTTCGTTCGTCGTGGGCGCCTTGCTGGCGCGCGCTCTGCGGCTGCCCGACTTTGCGGTCAAGATCGGCGTGGTCGTATTTGCCTTGGTCGGCGGTTTGGCCATTTGCATTTCCGGCTGGCCGCCGAAACTGGGCATCGATCTAAGCGGCGGCGTCGTGCTGGTATACGAAGTGGATACGGAGCAGATGAAACCGGCGTGGATTCCCACCGCCATTGCGCAATTGTCGAAGGAACTGAACGCGCCGGGTGAATCAAGCGTCACGGTGCGCTCGGTGGGTTCCGACAAGATTGCCATCGAGGCGCCGCCAGGCTTCGATCCGAAGACCGTGGACCGCGCGGTCGAAGATATCGGCGCCTCGGTCGATGTGACGTTCGAAAACGCCGGCGATCCACGCACCGAGAACGGCAAGAGCATATTCACTTACGAGGCCGAACAGAAGCAACGGCCGGTGGCGATGAGCGATTTGATCGCCGCGGTTGGCAGGCGCATCAATCCCGGCGGCGTCAAGGAACTGACGATTCGGCAATACGGCGCCGAGCAACTCGAGGTCATCATCCCCGAGGTCGACAAGCAAGAGGTCGACCAGATCAAGAAGCGGATTTCTACCAGCGGCTTGCTCGAATTCCGCATCGTGGCCAATCAGAATGACGACCGAGACATCATTCGCGCCGGCGAAAACACGCCCGGCAACGACGTCTACATCGGCGGCAACCTGGTCGGCCGCTGGGTCAAGGCCGGCCCCAATTTCGCCGTGGGGCCCGAGGCGCTGGCGGCATTTCGCGAAACGCCCGCCCGCGGCCGCGAGGTGTTGGTACGCATCGATCGCTTCAATGTCGACGGCGGCAATCTCGACCAGGCTTCCAAAGGCTACGACCAGGGGCAAAACGCCGTCAACTTTTCGTTCGGCGCCACCGGCGCAGCGTTTCGGACGTCTGACCCAACAAAACCTGCCCGACGCCGCCACCGACTTCTATCGCCACTTGGGCATCATTCTCGACAACGAGATGATTTCGGCGCCAAGAATCATCAGCGCGATCCGCGGCCGCGGACAGATCACCGGAAACTTCACCGAAAAAGAAGTCGAGTTCCTGGTCGACGTGCTCAACGCCGGCAAGCTGCCGGCCACGCTCCGGCCCGAACCCATCAGCCAGCACCAGATTCAGCGCCCAACTCGGAGATGACACGATTCGCAAGGGCAGCCTGGCGATGATCATCTCGACTGCCGCGATCCTGGTGTTCATGCTGGTGTACTACCGCTGGTCGGGCATCGTGGCCGATTTCGCCGTGGTGTTGAACGTGCTCATCACGGTGGCCTTGATGATCTTGATCAAGGCGGCCTTCACGCTGCCCGGGTTGGCGGGTCTCGTGTTGACCGTGGGCATGGCCGTCGATGCCAACGTGCTCATCTATGAGCGTATGCGCGAGGAACTCGATCGCGGGGCCTCATTGCGCATGGCGATTCGCAACGGCTTCTCACGCGCTAGTGCCACGATTATCGACGCCAACCTGACCACGCTGATCACGGCCGTCGTGCTGTACGTCATCGGCACGGATCAGATCAAGGGTTTCGCCGTGACTCTGATCCTCGGTCTGGTGGTCAGTATGTTCACGGCGATCTTCGTGTCGCGCGTGATCTTCGACGTGGCCGAGAAGAAGCATTGGCTCACGCAATTGAAGATGATGCGGCTCATCGGCCATACGAACATCAACTTCATTCGCTGGCGCACGCCCGCGATCGTCGCTTCGCTCATCATCGTCGCCTTGGGCCTGGGCGCCGCTGCCGATCGCGGCAAGGAATTGCTCGATATCGACTTCACCGGTGGATCGAGCGTGCAGCTATTGTTTGCCGAAGGCAAGCAACAGAATGTCGCCGACGTGCGCAAGGCGGTCGAGGCGCTGCCCGACGTGGCGGTGAGCAGCATCGGCGAGAGGAATCTGGAATTCAAGATCGACACGTCCGAGCCTGATATCGGAAATGTCGAAGCGACGTTGCAGGACGCTTTTGGCGATGATCTGCAAACCTACAGCATGACGTACGGCGACCTGTCGACGATTGAAGCCCCGGCTGACGAGCCCGCGGGCGAGGAACCAAAGTCGACTCAGCCTGCGTCCGAAACCGCAGCCCCCGAGGCAAACAAGTCGGACGATGCCAACGTGGAGCCTGCATCGGAAGCGGCGCCCGAAAGCAAGGCGACGGAACCCCCCGCGGATGCGCCGCCCCCGGCGCCGGAAAACGAACCGGTCCCCAGCGAGAGCCCCCAGTCGTCACGTCGGAATTCCGGACAACGACCGGCCATTCAACTCGCGTCGCTGGGCAATACCGCGGCGCTCGCGGCGATTGTCGCTGCGCAAGATGAGCCAGCGAAGAGTTCGGAGCCGGCAACCGAAGAGGCGCCCGGCGAGCCCACGGAAGAATCGCAGCCCGCAGCCCCGGCGAATGCAACCGAGCCGGCGTCCGATGCGGCTCCCCCGACTGAAACCGTGCCAAGCAACAAGACCGAAGCGCCCGTGGAAAGCGGAGCGCCGGCCGAGGCCACCGCCGCGAAGCAGTCCGACGCCAGCGCGTTCGTTGGCAGTTCGCTCGTGGGGGGAACCCGCGTCGATCTGACGTTTGCCCAGCAGATCGGTTACGGTCCGTTATCCGAAATGATCCAGCAGCAGTTGGAGAAGGCGAAACTTGTCAACATTCTGCACGTGCTAGAGAATCCGCAATACAAGCCGGGTAGCGACGCGTCGTACACCGACTGGACCCTGTCCATCGGTCTGGATCAAGAGCAGACCAAGTCGCTCTTGAGCGATATTCAGAAACGCCTGTCCGAGACGCCCGTTTTCCCCGGGTCGAGCCAAATCGGCGGCAAGGTGGCGGGCGACACGCAACTGATGGCGCTCTATGCCATGCTAGCCAGCATGGTGATGATCGTCATCTACGTATGGATGCGCTTTCAGAACCTGGTTTTCGGCCTGGCCGCGGTCGTGGCCCTGCTGCACGACGTATTGGTGTCGATTGCATTTCTGGCAGCGAGCGCTTATTTGTCGCCATACTTGGGATCGCTATTGGTCGATCCCTTCAAGATCAGCCTGGCGGTGGTCGCCGCTTTGCTGACGATCGTCGGCTTCTCGATCAACGACACGATCGTCACGTTCGACCGCATTCGCGAAGTGCGCGGCAAGAGCCCGCACATTACCGAAGATATGATCAATCTGAGTATCAATCAAACATTGTCGCGCACGTTGCTCACCTCGGGTACCGTGTTCATGGCCAGCCTGATTCTGTACTTCGTGGGTGGACCGGGAATTCACGCCTTCGCCTATACCATGGTCGTTGGCGTGATTGCAGGTACGTACAGTTCAATCTACATTGCCGCGCCGATCATTCTGTGGATGGCCCGGCCGCATTCGAAAACTCAGGCCCAGGCTCAAACGGCAGCGGCCCTGAGTTCCTCTGCCCGGCGTGCCGGAGTCTGATCCCGCCGGTCGGCAAAGTTTTTCCAACCGGTAGATTCCAGCCGGGGCCACGCCGGCATGGTTGCGCCAGTTTGCCCAACGTGCGAATTGGGAGCGAATGCGCTAGCCGCGCAGCGTGTCGTCAACCAACCGGCTGCCGGCGAATTGCTTCAAGATTCGTGGACTGCGCCTGGCCGGTGCAACTTTCATCGCGAACAATGGAGATGGTCCGTTGCGCTGGTGCGCCCCGGGCATACTGTCTCCAACCACTTCGAGGATGAGGATGCCGGTCGGAAAAAAGCTCGTGGTCGTCGCATCGGTCCTGGCGACAGGCGCTGGAGCGGCCCTTTTTTTTCGCAAGGACGCGTCCCCAGCAACTTCGTGGCAAAATGCCCTGGACGACTCGCCTTTTCGCGAACGGGTGGAGCGCCGCGTGGCGGCGGACGCCGCCTGGGCCCGCGATGGCGTCGGCCCGCAAGTCGAGACGGTCTCGTCATCTGCGGACTACTCGCTGCCAACGGCCGAAGCAGCCGCCGTTCGTTCGCCAGTAAACAACGCGGCGCCGACCTTCTCCAAGGCCATGGATCCGGTGGGCGCCCTATTGGACCCCATTCAAGAACTTGAACCAGGCGCTGCCGAATTGGCCGATCCACCGACGGGCTACCCAATCGGTTCGGCCACGCCAGGCGCCGCGGAACATCGAATCCGTGACGGCGATACCTTGATCAAACTGGCCCAACAATATCTCGGTCGCGGCGATCGGTACCTCGAGATCTACGACACCAATCGCGATGTCCTGACGAATCCCGATCTGCTGCCGATTGGAGTCGTGCTGAAGATTCCGCCCCGCGGCGCCGCGCTACCCAACGCTGGCACGCCGCAGTGGAAAACGTCGAGCAGCGCCAAATCTTGGATGCCGGCGACCGACATGGTGCCGGTTGAGCGACAGAGCGTGGGCGTAACACCCCGCAGCCCCTAGCAGGTTCCCCTTGGCAAGTTCGCAGCGCGGCCGCAGCGAAAGAACGTCACGGCCCGGGATCTATTGCAGCGGATTGAGACGCTCGCGCCAGGGGATATCGACGTTCACCAGCCGCAGTTCGATGAACTTTTCGATCATCTCTGACACGCCCATGCGTTTCTCATTGAGCAACTGCGTGCTCTGCAGCGTGGTGGGCAGCGTGCGTAACCAGAGCGTCTTGGGGGCGCCAATATCGGGAGCTGGCCGGAATCGTTCCAGCGCATTGTAGAGCCGTTCCGCGTCGTGTCGCTCCTTCGATCCGCGTTCGCCGGCGATGATGATAACCGATAGAGCGCTCCGCACCTGGGGTTGATCGATCACGCCGAGC
>CAVZWY010000034.1:0-97577 GCA_963779015.1 uncultured Planctomycetaceae bacterium
GCAAGAGCTGCGTCGCAGCGGCAAGACGAAGCAACTCGACAGCGTTTCGAAAGCCTTTGAGATCTTCCTCGATCGTGTCACCAGTCGCGAGTCGGGCAACAGCTACGCGTCGCTCAATTGGGTGGGCGAAACGTATTTTAGTCTGGCGCTGGATTCGACGCGGGCCCCGGCCAGACGTCGCAGCAGGCCGCCATGTATTTCGGCAAAGCGGCCGCGGCCTACAAGCACATGCTCGAAGTGCTAGAAGACGATCCCAAGTTCAAGGAGAATCCCGAGGGCCTGACCGCCGTGCCGCCTGCGACTGGCCGATTGCGATCGCCGGGCGGGAATTTCGACGACGCGTTCGCGCTGATCGCCGACGTGCTCAAGCAAAAGCCAATGCTGTTGCCCGCACAACTCCAGGCTGCCGAGACGTTGCAGGCCCGGGGCGCCAGCGATCCCAAAAGCTATGGCCTGGCGATACTCGGGGCCCAGCCGGGCCGGGATGGCAGGAACGCCATCTGGGGCTGGGCGAAGCTCTCCAACCTGACCATGAACAACGAGAAGTTCGCCGATACGTTCCACCATGCCAGGCTGAGCCTGGTGGAAGCTCGCTATCGATACGCCCTGACGGAAAACGATGCTGCGAAGCTGCGCCGCCATTCTTGCAGCCGCCAAGCAGGATCTGTGGATCACGTTCAAGCTTCGTCCCGAGTTGGGCGGCGAGGAAACGTCCGCCCGCTACGAACGGCTGCTCAAGCAGATTCAAAGCGCCTGGGCGAGAAGGAATCGGGCCTGCAGGAATTCCGAGATCGCAACGCCGCCAGCACGGCCGACGCGACCCAACAATAACCCCCGAGAATGAGTGCGACCATGAACAGGCTGTTGTTGACTGTCGGATTTATTGCCTGTCTCGCTATGTTTGCCGCTCCGCTGGCGGCGATCGATCGCGTGAAGCTATCCAACGGCAGCCAGGCGACGGGAACCATCGCGGAAATCAGCCCGACGGAAGTCGTCGTCGAGTTGGGCGCCACGAGGCGGCCGCATCCGGTCAACGAGATCGCATCGGTCACCTTTGACGAGGAGCCGAACGAACTGACACAGGCCCGCTTCGCGGTGGACGCGGGGCGTTATTCCGATGCGACGGCCCTGCTGGCCAAGATCAAGCCCGGCTCGGTGAAGCGGCCGGCGGTCGAGGCAGATATCGAGTTCTACAAGGCCATTGCCCCGGCGCGTGCCGCGCTGGCGGGCAACGGATCGGTCTCGGACGCGGGCCGGGCCTTGTTCTTGTTTGAGCGAGCGCATACAGACAGCTATCACTACTTCGAGACCTGCGAGGCTTTGGGCGATTTGCTCACGATGGCCAATCTGCCCGACCGAGCCGAGGGCTTTTATTCCAAGCTGGCCGCCGCTCCTTGGCCCGAATACAAGATGGCGCCGGCGTGTTGCAGGGGCGGGCGCTTGTTGGCCAGAAGAAGTACGACGAGGCGGCGGCCAAGTTCGATGACGTTCTGGCCATGTCGGCAACCGGCAAGGAAGCCGAGGTCTTGAAACGCGCCGCCACGCTCGGCAAGGCGGAGGCGCAAGCCGGCAATGGCGATTTCGACCAGGCGATCACCGCGGTTAACGATATCATCGCCCAGGCCGATCCCGAGAACCAGGAACTGCACGCCCGCGCTTACAACGTGCTGGGAAACTGCTACCGAGCCGCGGGCAAGAAGCAGGAGGCACTGCTCGCCTTTTTGCACGTCGATCTGTTGTATTCGCGGTTTCCCGTGCAGCACGCCGAAGCATTGGCCAACCTGGCCAAGCTGTGGACCGAGGTCGACAAGGCCGATCGAGCCGCCGAAGCGCAGACCATGCTGTTGGAAAAATATCCCCAAAGCGCCTGGCGCAAAAGTAACCGTGCCGAGCCGGTGACGACTGCCACGTCACCCTTGGCGAAAACCGCAACAAGCCACTACACTGACGCGGGCAACGATCGAAACCAATCTGTCGGTTGACGCAGTGTCCGACGCGTTTGCTATCGAACCAGACAAGGAGCACTCATGCGGTACCCCACTCGCCTGCGCTTTCAAATATGGGCCGTCGCGTCCTTCGCGGTGCTTGCGCTCTTTGCCAGCGCACAACAAGGCGCCTGGTGGACCAATGCGGCGCACGCTCAAGCGCCCGCGGCGGCCGCCGATGCAGCCGATGAGGTTCCGCAGCAGCAAAGTGCCCTGGCGTTCTATTTCCGGGCATTGGGGCTAACCTACACGATTACCTTCCTGTTCCTATCGTTTGTCTTCGTGGCGTTGATCGTGATGAACGTGATGTCGATTCGGCGGCAAAGCGTCGTGCCGCCCGATCTGGTGGCCAATTTCGAAACGCTGCTCAACGAAAAGCGCTATCAGGAAGCCTACGAACTGGCCAAGAACGACGAGAGCTTTCTGGGCCACGTGTTGTCCGCCGGCCTGGCAAAGTTGCAGGATGGCTATCCGCAGGCGGTCGAAGCGATGCAAGAAGTTGGTGAAGACGAGAGCATGAAACTCGAGCAGCGATTGAGCTATATCGCCATGATCGGCACGGTCAGTCCGATGGTGGGATTGCTCGGCACGGTCAACGGCATGGTCAGCGCGTTCCGCGTGATTGCCAACAGCGCCACGCAACCCAAGCCTTCGGAGCTGGCCAACGGCATTTCCACCGCGTTGATCACCACGCTGGTCGGGCTGTTGCTGGCCATTCCCGCGATCGCGCTGTTTGGTATTTTCCGCAATCGGCTGGCTCGACTGGTGCTGGAAGTCGGAATCTATAGCGAGCGGCTGATGAATCGCTTTCAAAATGTCGGCGGCAAAAAACCGGCTTAAGCGCCGTTGTCATGTGGCGCTCCCGCCGGGTAGCGGCATCGTTCCGCGAAGATACTCGCCATGAAATTCAATCGCAAAGATTCGCTGGCTTCTCCGGAAGTCGACATGACGCCCATGATCGACATGACGTTTCAGTTGATCGCGTTCTTCATGGTGCTGCTGAATTTCGGCGAAGGAGAAGTCGACGCGCGGATCAAGCTCCCCAGCAGTGAACTGGCCAAGCCGCCCGAGGCCCAACTCGTGACCCCGCTGGTATTGCAATTGACGGCCAACGACCGGGTGATTTTCGGCGGCGAAGTGATCCCCATCGCGGCAATGGACCGGCAACTCCGCAACGAGAAGCGTTTCCTCGAACTCAGCGGCACCAAGGTCGCGGACGCCGAGGTCGTGCTGCGGGCCGACGAGAACGCCAAGACGGGCGTCGTGCAGGAAGTGATCCAGATGTGCCAGGACAACGGCTTTGAACGGTTCCGCTTGCGCGCAAGCAGGAGCTGGAGGAGAAGCAGTAGCCATGAAACTCCGTCGCACATCGGCCAGCGCTTCCGACAAAGTCGATATTCAAATGACGCCGATGATCGACATTGTGTTTCTTTTGCTGATTTTCTTCCTGTTCAGCTTCAAGATCGTGGCCGTCGAAGGCGACTTCAACATTCGCATGCCGGCCCCGGGCTCGGGCTCGCCCAGCATTGAATCGCAGCTACCCATCAAGGTGCGGCTGGTCGCCGACGCCGAGGGCAATCTGGCGAGCATTCAAATGGCCGACCGGCAGTTGCCCAATTTCGCCGCCCTGCACGATCAGGTGATGAGCATCGTGGGCAACGACACGGGGCCCAATTCGGCCGCGGCCAACACCGAGGCGGAGCTGAACTGCGACTACAACCTCAAATACAAGTACGTGATCAACGCCATTACGGCGATTTCCGGATATGTGACGCCCGATGGTCACATCGTCAAGCTGATTCAGAAGATCAACTTCTCGCAGCCCAAGAAGCCGAACTGATACGCAGGGCAGTTGGACGAGCAGCCTGTCTGTGACAACGCGTCGCTCGGCTAGCCGCGTGGGTGGAACTGCTTGTGTACCGCTTTGAGCCGTGCCGGGTCGACGTGCGTGTAGATCTGCGTGGTCGCGATGCTGGCGTGTCCGAGCATCTCTTGCACCTGGCGCAAATCGGCGCCGCCGGCCAAGACGTGCGTGGCAAAGCTGTGGCGCAGCGTGTGAGGGCTCATTTCCGAGGCGATTCCCACCCGGCCCGCGTGCCGCTTGAACAGTTCCCAAATCCGTTCGCGCCGCGAGCGCAGCCCGCGACGAGAGACCAACAGCCACTTGGGCGGCGGCGGCGAGCGATGCGCCACGTACACCGGGCGCTCTTTGGCCAGATAATCGCGCACCGCCGCGATTGCGCGGCGACCGAGCGGAACCATGCGTTCCTTGTCCCCCTTGCCGCGGCAGATGCAGAAGCCTTCGTCCAGACGCACCTGCTCGACGGTCAGGTTGGAGACTTCCGACGCGCGGCAGCCGGTCGCATAGAGCAGCTCGAGCAACGCGCGGTCGCGCCGCCACGACGGTTCGCCGGGCTGGGGGCTCTCCAGCAGCTTCTCGACCATCGCCGCCGACAACACGTGCGGCACGCGTTCCCACAGCTTCTGGCTGCCCAACAACTCGGCCAGGTTGTCGTGGAGCAGGCCTTCCAATTGCAAATAGCGAAAGAAAATCCGCAACGACGCAATGTGCCGCGCCACGCTGGCCGGGGCCAACTTGCGAGCATTGAGCCAGCCGGCATAGTCGGCCAGTTCCTGGATGGTCAGTTGCGGCACGCGGCGCCCGGCAAGCCAGTCGTAGAAGCGGCGCAAGTCGCGATGGTAGGCCGCCACCGTGTTCTCGGACAGATGGCATTCGCTCCTCAGATAGTCTACGAACGATTCGATCCATCGACCGGTCACCACGCCGGCGGAGACCTTGGCGGGCTTGAGCAATTTGCGACGTGGGCCGCCCATAAGTGATTCAGTCTGGAGGCTGGTGGCTTGCAAGCAGCGGTAAGGTGGCGCCACGTTTGGCCGACGTTGTTTGCTTTCGACGAATGCTGGCGGCCGGCTTGACCCATTTGCTCGTGACCGAAGCGTCTCCTATTGTTACAGTGCCCTGTCCTCGGGCAGCCGAAGGATACGAACAGTGCGTGGCACGCGGCTACGGCCAATCGACCGGCGCGTTTGTTACAACGCGCAAATCCGATTCAGCCGCGCTATCCGTCCAGGAGACTCAACGTGAAAGTGCTCGTAACAGGCGGGGCCGGCTATATCGGCAGCCACGCCGTTCGTTTGCTCGCCGAGGCCGGGCACGATGTGTGGGTGTACGACAACCTCTGCTATGGCCACCGCCAGGCGGTGCCGAGCGGGCGATTGATCGCAGGCGAGCTGATGGACCGCCCGCAGCTGGCCGAGGCGCTGTGCGCGCATGGCATTGAGGCCGTGATGCACTTTGCCGCCTTTGCGTTCGTGGGCGAATCGGTGAGCGATCCGGCGAAATACTATCAAAACAACGTCGTGGCCAGCCTCAATCTGTTGGAGGCGATGCGTGAAACGGGCGTCACGCGAATCGTCTTCTCCAGCACGACCGCCACGTACGGCGTGCCCACGAAGTTGCCCATCACCGAAGACGAACCGCAACGGCCGATCAATCCCTATGGCTTTTGCAAGTTCGTGATCGAAGAGGCCCTGGCCGACTACGCCCGGGCTTATGGTTTTGGCTATGCGGCGCTGCGTTACTTCAACGCGGCCGGCGCCAGCCCGAGCTGCCAGATCGGCGAAGACCACGATCCCGAAACGCATTTGATTCCCATCGTGTTGCAAGTGGCGCTGGGCCAACGGGAACTTATCACGGTGTTAGGCAACGACTATCCGACGCCCGATGGCACGTGTATTCGCGACTACGTGCATGTCGACGATCTTGGATCGGCGCATGTGCTGGCGCTCGGCAAATTGGCGCCGGGCCAAGGTTTGGAGCTCAACCTGGGCACCGGCCGCGGCAACAGTGTGCGCGAGGTGATCGATGCCTGCCGCCGCGTGACGGGTCATCCCATTCCCGAGGTCTTTGGCCCGCGCAGAGCGGGCGATCCGCCGGAACTGGTTGCCGATTCACGCCGCGCCCAACAGGTGCTGGAGTGGCGGCCCCAGTACACCGACATCGAATCGATCGTGCGCACCGCCTGGGGCTGGCATTCCAAGCACCCGCACGGTTACGAGGGCGAGTAGGATGTTGAAAAATGCCATCGTATCGTCGTGGCATTCTCAAACAGGCTGCTAGTTCGCGCTGCTTGTTGTTCCGCACGGGCGTCGCGGTAGAATGGCGGGGCCGGCAGCCGCATGCCGGGCGAACTCGTTTCTCCATCGATGCCGCGCACGGGGTGGATACCATGCCGATCGTTGCGCTTTCGGAAATGGCGAACGGACAAGAGGCCGATCTGTTCGTCCTCATGACGGCCAAGGAAGAGCTGACCACGCGCGACGGCAAGCCCTATTTCAAGGTGGGCTTCCGCGATCACGCCCGCGAGGTGGTGTTTCCCATCTGGAACGACTCTCCCTGGGGCGCCGACTGCCGCGATGCCTGGCGTCCTGGCTCGTTTTACAAGCTGCGGGCCGTGTATCGCGAGACAAACTACGGACCGCAGCTCGAACTGCGAAAGATCCGCGAGGTGTGCGGGGCCGATCGGTCCGACGGCTTCTCACCCGCCATGTGCCTGCCGCAATCGAACTTCGACTTGGAGACGATGTTCGCCGAGTTGCTGTCGATCGCTCAGGAGAAGATCGACGACGACACGCTGCGAAGCCTGGTGGTGGATATCCTGCAGTCCAATCGCGACGCCTTGCTCACGTTGCCGGCGGCGACGCACAATCACCACGCATTCATTGGCGGCTGGCTGGAGCACGTGTTGAGCGTTGCGCGGACGTGCATCTATCTGGCGGACAAATACGACGACTATTACCCGGAACTGACGCCGCCGTTGAACAAGGGGTTGGTCATCGCGGGGGCCATTCTGCACGACATTGGTAAACTGCGCGAGATCGAAGAACGCCCCCAGGGCGCCGAATACACGGCAGCCGGCAATCTGATCGGCCACATTCTGCAAGGACGTGACATCGTGCGCGAAGCGGCTGCCGGCCGCGACCTCGACGCGGAGTTGTTGTTGCGCCTGGAGCACGTCATCGTGTCGCACCAGCGGTTGCCCGAATGGGGATCGCCCAAGCCGCCGATGACGCCCGAGGCGCTGTTGGTCCACTATGCCGACGATCTGGACGCCAAGTACCAGATGATGGCCGCGATCTTGCGTGAGGATTCGAACCAAGGGCCCGTTACGTCCCGCAAGAACGTGCTGCAACAGAAGTTCTATCGCGGCGGAAGCTAGCGACGCGCATCATCGCGGCCTTGGTAGCAAACAGCCTTGGCGCGGCCGGGCAACGAGACGACGGGATCCGGCCCGATTTCATGGCAGCGTCCCCGCGCGCGCCATTCCGCGTCACTAGCTCTGCCAGAACGTCGACGCCCGCACGGGGCTATATTTCACCGCCAGGTGCGGTGTCTCGTGCCGTTTCTGGTCCGTGGCGAGCGAGCGCACGCAGGCTTCGACCAGGCCCGTGGTGAGCAGCGTCCGCTCGATCGGATACGGCGTCTTGCCGGTGAGAAACGTCTCTTCGGCCTTCGACATCAGAGCCGCCGAATAGACGACGTTCGGGTTGGGAGGCAAATAGAACAACGTGGACAGCGGCTCGCTCTTGCCTGCCAGCCGGGCGGCGAACGTGAAGTCACCGACCAGGCCATTCATCAGCAGCATCGTGGCCTTCACGCCATCGGCGTATTCGATGCGATAGGCCACGGGGTCTTTGACCCACTCGTGCATTTGCTCGACGGTCGGATAGCGATCGCTGAACGTGTCGGGCTGGGTGAGCGTCTGGCAGCGCGACAGGCAGGCTTCGAAGAGTTGCGGATCCCAGCCACCGGACTCCCAGTCGCCGGCAGCCATGGCCTGCCACACCGCGTAGCCCCGCAAGCCCTGCACGGCGGCCACGCCGCACTCGCCGCCGCGGCGCCGCTCGGCCATGCACTGGATCACCTCCAACGCGTGGAAGTCGTAGCTATCGACCCCGCCCATGGCCACGCACATCATTTCCTCGACGTCCGCGCCGTAGGGCATGTCGATCGATGGCATCCGCCAGGTCACCGGCAGCGACGATCCTGCCAGAAACGGAAACTTGAGCTCCCGCGAAATGGCCACCATCTCCGTGGCCCAGTCCCACTTCCACGACAAGTGTTTGTCGTTGAACACCGGCACGGCGCGATCCGACTTGCGGAATACGTCGGTCGTTTGCTTGAAGAACTCGTAGCGCGGGTATTTGGTCTGGCCGATTTCGCTCTGCGGATAGTTGCCGTGCTCACCGATGATCAAAACCGCGTCCACCGCAAGCTTGTCGCCACCGCGGCAAACCGCCTCAGCCACCGACGGATATATCGGAAAGCCAAACTCGGCCGAGCGCTGGCGGCTCAGGTCATTCTCGGGCGTTTGGTCGACATAGAGGGATACCACGTCGAAGGGAGGATGATGCCAAGCGCCCTGGATCGGGTAGCCCACGAGAAACCGCTCGCCCATGTGCCAAGCGTGAGAGTGGAAGCGCCACTCGGTGGTGATGATGGCCAGACGTTTGCGCACCGCGGGTCCAGGTTGCTGAGAGAATGCCCAGGGGGCGGCGATAAGCCCGGCGCCGGCGGCGCCCAAAAATGTTCTGCGTGAAAGCATGGGTCGGCCTTTGCGAGCAGCGCTATTGCGACTCGTCGGTTAGATCGAGCGGAACGGTGGTGAACACGATCTTGTGGTAGTCGTCCTTCTCGTACAGCAATCCGATGCGGCCATCGGCTCGTTGCGCCAGGCAGGAATAGGCCGCCGACCCCGGGTCGACTTCCTTGCTCACCGGCCAGGTCCGGCCCTCGTCGAAGCTCGCGCGGACGGTCAGATGTCCGCGAGACTTCGTGGACGCTGGATTCGAAAAGATCAAAACCTTTGCCGCGGGGTTTTCCGGGCGATCGACGGTAATCAAACTCGCCTGGCAGACTGGCTCGACGAGCGTGGCGTCGAACTCGAGCGGTGACCACGTTGCTCCGCCATCGGCGCTGTGGGCGATCGCCCGCATGCCGCCTCGCTCGGGCTGGTTGCCCGCCTCGGTCCGCCCCCAATAGTTTCGCATGTTGATCAGCAGCTTGCCGTCGGAAAGCTCGACGAGTTGACATTCGTCGGTGTGTTGCTCGACGGTGCCGCCCAACTGCCAGGTGCTGCCGTGATCGTCGCTAAAGAAAACGTGCGAGAACATGACGTTCTTGCCGTCGACCTTTTCGCGATGATCGCAAGGGATCATCATCCGACCGGCGTGTTCGCCGTGCTGCAGTTGAATGCCGACGCCGGGCCCGGTGGCATACCAACCCCAGCCCTCCGGCTTGACGTCGTGCGTGATGTTGCGAGGCGTGGTCCAGGTGCGCCCGTCGTCGCTGCTGGAAGTGACAAGGACGTCGTCATTGTTGCGACAGAAGGGGAGCCAGATGGTTCCCGTCGACCGATCGACCACGGGGCACGGGTTGCCGATGGTGATCTTCTCGGCGCCGCCGTCTTCGTAAACCAAGTCGATCGGTTGCCAGGATTCGCCGCCATCGGTGCTGCGTCGCACCAGCAGATCAATGTCGCCGGCGTCGCCGCGGCCGGTTTTGCGCCCTTCGCAAAAGGCCAGCAGCGTGCCTTCCGACGACACGAGCAACGAGGGAATTCGATAGGTGTGATAGCCATCCTCGCCTGCCACGTACACGTCTCGCGCGGTCACCGAGTCATCGGCCCAAGCGATGCCTGCCACCAGCGACAAGCAAGCCATCATCCCGAGGGCATATCGTCCTGCCCGCATCCGACGTTTCATTGGGTCGAGTCCATGGTGCGCGAATCATCACTGGCTCCAAACTACGGATATATTAATAGCTGTTGATGCGATGCGAAAGCACCAGCCGAGTTGGATGCCGTCGGGCGCAAGCGGACTGTTCCAAACCTTTCGTCGCGAGTTTAATGCGTCCGGTCGGTATTGAGCCGCCAAGAGGGCACTTGTGACAAGGAGAATGAATCGATGGGTTTTTTCAACGAGTTCAAGAAGTTTGCCATGCGCGGCAACGTGGTCGACATGGCGGTGGGTATCGTCATCGGAGCGGCATTCGGCAAGATCGTCAGTTCGTTGGTTGACAAGATCATCATGCCGATCACCGGCTACCTGACCGGCGGCGTGGATCTCGCCGATCGGAGCGTGGTGCTCCCGCTCGAGGTCGGCCCAGACAAAAGCCCGCCGGAACTGGGCTGGGGTGCGGTGGTACAAGCCACGGTGGACTTCATCATCGTGGCGTTTGCGATCTTTCTGGTGGTCAAAGCGATGAATTCGTTGCGCAAGAAGGAGGAAACGGCGCCGCCGCCCACGCCCGAGGAGATCGTGCTGTTGCGCGAGATTCGCGATTCCCTGAAAAAGGCATGACGCCGGCAATCGACGCGGCACCTCCCCCGGCTCGGGACCGCGTGCGAGCGAGGCGGCCTTGCGCGGCGAGAAAATCGGATGTTCCCAATCGCGGCCAATCGCGGTAGGTTGTTACGCGTCGCGTCGGCGACGACCGAGTTGTACTCTGTTGCGGATGGCAATACATGCGGCAAACGCGTTATGCGATTGTGACCGGCGCGGCCAGCGGGCTGGGCCGGGCCTTGTCGATTGAGTTGGCAAAGGACGGATGGCATATCGCGCTGGCGGACGTCAACGACGCCGGCGCGGAAGAAACGCTCGAACAGGTCCGGCAAGCCGGCGGCGATGGCCAGGTCGAACATCTCGACGTGACGCAACCCGAGCAGTGGCAGGCACTGCGCGACAAACTGCAGCCGTCGTGGCCCGGGCTTGACCTGTTGGTGAACAACGCCGGCGTCGGCTGCGCCGGCAACGTCGGCGAAATGCCGTTGGACGACTGGCAGTGGATCGTCCAGATCAACCTGTGGGGCGCCATCTACGGCTGCCACACGATGGTCGACTGGATGAAGAAGAATCCCCACGGCGCGCACATCGTCAACGTCGCGTCGATGGCGGCGATCGTTTCGGCGCCCGGCATGGCCCCGTACAACGTCACGAAAGCGGCCATGGTCTCGCTCTCTGAAACGCTGCACGGAGAGCTCAAACCCTACCATATCGGCGCCACGGCGGTCTGCCCCGCGTTTTTTCCGACGGGCATTCTGGAGCACGGCCGCTTTCACAAGGCCGACCAGCGCAAGGTAGCCAACGTGTTGATGAGCCATTCGCGAGCGACCGCCGAAGACGTGGCGAAAAAAGTCGTGCGCGCCGTCAAGCGCAAGCAGCTCTATGTGTTTGCGCCTGGCGTGGCGACGTTCTTTTGGCGGTTGAAGCGGATGATGCCGAAAGCGCTGTTGGGCTTTGTCGCCCGGGCCTATCACGCACGTCTTAAAGCCGCCGACGAAAAGACCTGACAGTGCCACAATCACGCTACAGGGGATCGCCGTGCTCACGCTCAAAGCTCCCACCGAACGACGATGGCTAGCGCAAGTGGACGCCGACTTGCCGGCGATCCTTATCGATCATGCGCACTGCGAAAAGAAGGCGGCCAGCACGGCGATGAATCTGATCTTTGCCTACGGCAGCACCTCGGCCGGCATGGCCCGCGAGTTGTCCGAGATCGTCATCGAGGAGATGGAGCACTTTCGATTGGTGCTCGACCTGCTCGAGCGGCGCGGCATTCGGTTCACGTCGCAGCCGCCCGGTGGATATGGCCGCCAGCTAAACGAGCTGGTGCGCAAAGGCGAGCCCCGGCGCGCCGTCGACCGCATGCTGATCGCCAGCCTGATCGAGGCGCGGAGTTGCGAGCGATTCGCCTTGCTGCGAGATCACGTGACGGACCGTGAACTGGCCGCGTTCTACGGCAGCCTGTTCGAATCGGAGGCGCGGCACCACGCGACGTACGTGCGACTGGCGATGCAATTCGCGCCCGAGTCGGAAGTCCGCGTGCGGCTGCAGGAACTGGCGGACGACGAAGCAAGCATCATCGGCGCAGGTGATCCCCTGCCCCGCATGCACAGCTAGTTCCGCACTGCTGCCTCTGTCCGTTGCGGCCCCGCGCCGCTATTTGCTCTCGACCAACTTGCAGTTGGAAAACACGATCTGTTTGGTCGTGGTTCCGCCGGGGTGTGCGTCCACTTCCAGAATGGTCTTCGGCAAGTCGAACGTGCCCACGCGGCACCACTCGTTCCAATAGCCAAGGCTGTTTTGCAGCGCGCCGGTCTTGGAATTGAAAAAGTTCATCGTGAACGCGCGGGGCAGGTACTTGTTTTCGGCATTGCGCTCGATCTCCAGCACGCTGATGGTGAACCGCATGGCGGGTCCGGCCGTGCGATTCACTTCCATGATCACGTCGTCCTTCAGACGGTACGCGCTAGAGAAGGCCGTATCGCCCAGGCTGATCAAGCGGCCCAGCGGATGGTCGTCGTTGGGTTCGGCCCATTGGACGTTGCCTTCGGTCACTTCGCCATCGGGCATGCGATGCTGGACGAGCGAGTTGAGCTGCTCTTCCACCCAATCGGTCAGCTTCGACTTGGGCATGTCGAGTTCGACCACGCCGCTAGAGTCGATCGTGGCTTTGCCTTCCACCTTCTCGTCGCCGCTGGTGACCACCAGGTCGGTGGTATAGCCGGGGAAATCCTGCCAAACGGCCCGATCGGCGCGGGCTCGCTTGAGTGCCTCGACGGCGGAAAGGTCATCGGCGCTGGCGGCCGTCATCGGCCGCACGTCCACCAGCAGCGTGCAGTAGTGCCACGTCTGGGCATATTTCTTGCCGTCGCGCTCGCCCGATTTGTTCGGCTCGATATGAGCGGCGCGGACGGCGTAGCGTCCGGGGCTTTGCGCGTCGACCGTTGCCTGGCCCTGCTCGTCGGTCGTCAATTCCTGGACTTCGCCAGTGGGACCGACAACGAGCACTTCGCCCGTGCCGGCGGGTTTGCCTTGATAGACAACCGCCAGCGTGAGCTTGCCATCGGAGAGCGTGGGCACGATGTCCAGCTTCAAGCCGTCGGCATGCGCCAGTTTGTCGGCGTGAGCCGCCCAGTCGCCGCTCAGGCACTTGCTGTAGTACTGCAGCAGCAGCCCGGCGGGCCCGCGTTCGTATACCCCGTAGTCACAGACTGCCTCCAGGCTATCGCCTGGCGCGACCTTGCCCACCAGCGGCAGCAGCGCGGCGTCTTCGTCCGGCTGGCCGAGCTTGAGTTCAACGCGCTGGCCGGCTGCATCGCGCGCCCATGCTTGCGTGTGGGCGATCTTGCCGATCAGGTGCGGCTCACCCGGCGCGGGCGTCTCGGAGAAATAGAGCCGCTCTGCACTGGCCGTTGCCGGCGGATGCGCAATCAATCCAGAGGAAGTGGGCTTCCGCGGGGTGAAGCCCCAGGGTCAAACAGCACGCAAGCGCGGCGAAAACACGGAACAACATGATAAATTCCTTGTAGGTGAATTCCATCCATGCGGATGGATTGAGCAATTGATGGTATGGGTTTGAAACCGGCTGGCAATCGTCTTCGAAGTTCGATTTGCGGCACTATGGAGTAGCTGGATCGTGGGCTACCAGGAAACAGTGGACTAATAGGTGGACACGTCGAGTGTTTCGGCGCCGTCTCGCGTGGAAAGCGCCTTGAGCACGCCTTGGTCGATATTCTCACTGATAAAACGCACGCTGCCATCGACCAGCGCGAAATTGACTCCACCAGAGTGATCGCTGCGAAATGCCTCGGCTTCGTTCGGGAAAATGTCCATCGTCAGGTTTTGTACATTTTTGTTGTTGAGCGGCGCCAGTGTCGAGCCCCAGGTAACGCCCGGATATCCCAGCGCCCAGCGCGTTTGGCCCCAGCGTTCGAAGTTCGGGCCCTTGCAGGACCAGATTATTCCCGCCACGCCGTAGTTCATTTCGCCGACCATCAGCGTCTTCGACGTGCCGTCGGTGACGACGATCTTGGGAATGGAAGTGGCGCCATACATCGGGTGGATAATGGCTCCGTTGTGGGGCGGCAAATTGAATAACGGAAAGTTCGGCGCAAAGGTTATGGTCGAACCGGTCGACACGGCATAGCTGGCCGGCGCTCCGACCTCGTCGCAGTTCGGGTCGCTGTCTGGAACACTGCGCGGCAAGTTCATGCTGGGACAGAGATAGACGGGCATGGGCGTGTTGGCGACCGCGATGTTGCCGGCCGTGCCCTTGTAGCCCTGGCTCTTGTCATAGAGCGCGGCGGTGTTGTCCTCTTCCAAGTAGGGCAGCAGCATGAAAAACGTGCTGGTGCCAACAACGCCGGTCTGGTGCGCCGCATCGTTCGTATCGAGGCGCGCGGGCGGAAGTCGCCTGGCAGCGTCGTGATACAGGTGCATCGCCGTGGCAATCTGCTTGAGATTGTTGCGGCACGAACTGTTGCGCGACGCCTCGCGCGCCGCCTGAACCGCCGGCAGCAGAATCGCCACCATGGCCCCGATGATGGCGATGACGACCAGCAACTCCACCAGCGAAAAACCGGCACGCAGCGCTGCGTTGGCGTGCCAGCGGGCGGTGAGCATCAGCCTCTTGCTGCGTTGTTCCATTGATGTTTCGAAACCCGGCGGCGGCCGGTGCAAGCCTCAACGCGGCCGCCGCCGGTATGGAGAGTAAAAAATCCGTCGATTCGACGGGAACAAAGTTGTCTCTGTCGGATCGATTCACAAATCAGAAAAATCACTTCCCGGGAGTCGCGAACGCCAGATCATGTGCGGCGGACCCGACGACGACTGCGTACGCCCAACCAGGCGAGCGCCGGCGCGGCCGCCAGCGCCAGCAAAAAACTGCCCGGCTCGGGAACAACGGTCAGGTACGGCAAATTCGTGCCGGCGGACGAATCGAATACTGCCGCCGTGCTCGACACCGAGGAAACTGTGTCGGCGACCAGCGACACGCCATTGTTCGTCAGCGAACCATCGAGCCAGCCCACGACCAGCGATGTCACGTCGAAGCTGATCCATTGGTCGACACCACTGACACTCACCGCGTCGGTCGTCGTTGCCGACACAGCAGGCTTGGTGCCCCAAGTTAGCCTTGCTTCGGTCCAGCTTCCAGTGATTCCGAATAGATCGACCAGCACCGGGCTGGCGACGGTCGGACTGGTTCCAAAGCCGGCCTCCGCGGTATCGACGACATACAAATTTAGCGTCGCCGACGTCACCTGGCCTGCCGTGTAGGGCACGCTCGACAAGTCGAACTGCACGAACGACTCGGTGTCGTGGCCACTGGTGGTTTTTCCGGCGGCCAACAGTGCGCCAAACGGCGCGGCGTCCCAGTTCATCGTGGGAAAATTCTCGTATGCGAAAACGTCTTTACTAGCGGTCTCGTCCGGTTGGATCGTAATTCCAAAGGCGGTTTGCGAAACCGCCGCGCAAACAATCAAGCTACAAATCACTCGGCAATTCATGTCGATTCATTCCTCTGTCTGGTTGAAAAACAAAGACTTCCGGCTCACGCTCTGCAGTAGCGATACCTCGGTGCAGGTGGGTCTGGCGTTCGCGCTCGTGCGAGACCATCTCGAACAGGTGGGAAAACGCGAACCGTCGCAGACGAGCGTGGCGGGCGAATCGGCAAGAAGGCCGTGGCGGGCTAGCTCATTCTAAAGATGAGATTCCGTCTCAATTGAAAACCATCTTAATGGCTGCAGCCGGTCTGTCAAGGTGCTAAAACCAAAAAATTCTCGTGACGCAAGTTATTATATGAAAATAGATTACATCATACGAAGCAGCCCAGGCCGGGCCGTTGATTTGGTTTTTATCCCAACATTATTGACATTGAGTCTCAATAATAATAGAAACGACTGGCCACTTGATTGACTGCGGAACTCTTGCCCCCTTGTGTGAAGTGATCGCAGACTTGCCAAGCGAACCGCAGCCTTCCCGACCAGGCAATCCGCCGGACCTGTCCTCGCGCGAGGTCAATTCCCGCGACTTGATGCAGGGACATCGTGAGATCGTCATCCGTCACGGTGACGAAGCGTATCGCCTGAGCGTGACGCGCAGCGGCAAACTCATTCTGCGAAAGTGAGCGCCCGGCCAATCTACTGCCGCCGAAGCGCTTGCCAGGCGATGGCCGACTTCTTCAGACCGGCGCGCTACCGGATCGAATGTGCCGACTAGAACGTCTTCACCAGCAAACCGCCGTCGACGACCAGCACTTCGCCGGTGATGTAGCTGCCCGCTTCGCTGGCCAACAACAGCGCCGGCCCGGCGATTTCGCGCGGTTCGCCCCAGCGTTCCAAGGCGGTGCGGTCGGCCAGCGCTTTCTTTTGCTCGGGCGACAACAAGGTGCCGGGCAGATCGGTGAGAAAGGGTCCCGGCGCAATGCAGTTCACGGTGATGTTGAACTCACCCACATCCAGCGCGCTGGCCCGCGCCAGGCCTAGCAGGGCGCTCTTGGTTGCCGAGTAGGCATTGCGCTGATCCTTGCCGGCCAGGCCCATGATCGACGAAATGTGAATGATGCGCCCCCAGCGCCGCTCCTTCATTTGCGGCACGAGCGCTCGGGAGAGCGCCATGCACGAAGTGAGATTCAATTCCACGATGTAGTCCCACGACTCGTCCGTGATGCCGTCGATCGGTTGCGGCACGTTGCTGCCGGCGTTGTTGACCAGGATGTCCACGCGGCCCATTTCGGCAACGGCGCTTTCGGCCAGCGAGCGAACCTGATCGCGATCGGTCATATCGACCACGCGCGTGGCGACGTTGGCCTTCGTGCCCTCGGCGATTTCGCGGGCCGCGGCTTTGAGCTCCGCTTCGTGGCGGCTGCAAATGAAGACGTTGGCGCCGGCTTCGGCGAAGCCCCGGGCCATGGCCTTGCCCAAGCCCTTGCTTCCGCCGGTAACCAGGGCCACGCGGCCCGTGAGATCGAAGAGCGACGTGATCATGGCAAGTTCTCCAAAGTTGGCGGGGGTTCGCAAAGTAGGCCGGACGGGCGACTACCTTCGAAAATTGAGGGCAAGTGCCGCGTCAAACCCAAAACTTGGGGTGACCCGGCACGACCGCCGAACACGCAAGGGGTTCGGCGGCAGGCAAATACCTGGTGCTCTGCCAAAAAAGTGAACTCCAATTTTGAGCGTTGATAGAGCACTAGTCGAGCACTGCGCACACCAGATCGCCGACCTGCTGCGTGCTGTGGCCCATCCTGCCGGCGGCCTGGCTTTTCATCTTGGTGCCGGTCACCGATTGGATGGCCGTTTGAATGCGCGCCGCGCTCCGCGGATAGCCCGAGTGCTCCAATAGCATGCTCATGGCGTTGATAGCGGCCACGGGGTTGATCACGTTCTGTCCGGTGTATTTGGGAGCGCTTCCGCCCATGGGCTCGTACATGCTGGTGCCGCCGGGCTCGGGATTGATGTTGCCGCCGGCAGCCACGCCCATGCCGCCCTGCAAGATGCCGGCCAGGTCGGTGATGATGTCGCCGAACATGTTCGTGGTCACGATCACGTCGTAGTATTCGGGATTCTTCACCATCCACATGCAGCACGCGTCGACGTGGTTGTAGTCGGGCTTGATGTCTGGATACTCCTTGGCCACATCCTGGAACGTGCGCCACCACAAGTCGTGGCCGTAGGTCAGCACGTTGGTCTTGGCCACCAGCGTGAGCATTTTCTTGGGATTGTTGCGCTTGCGCGTGAACTCGAAGGCCCAACGAATGCACCGCTCGCAGCCCTTGCGGGTGTAGAGGGCCGTCTGACTGGCGACTTCGTCGGGCGTGCCCTTCTTCAGGAATCCGCCCACGCCGCAGTACATGTCCTCGGTGTTTTCTCGCACCACGACAAAGTCGATATCGGCCGGCCCTTTGTCCTTCAGCGGCGTTTCCACGCCAGGATAGAGCTTCACGGGCCGCAGGTTGATGTATTGATCGAGTTGGAACCTCAACTCCAGCAGCAGCCCTTTCTCCAGCACGCCGGGCTTCACGTCCGGATGGCCCACGGCGCCCAAATAGATGGCGTCAAACGTGCGCAGCTCGTCGACAGCCCCCTCGGGCAGGATTTCGCCAGTGCGCAGGTAGCGATCGCCGCCGTAGTCGAGCTCTTCGAACTCGAAGGAGAAGTTGTCGAGCTTCGACACGGCCCGCAGCACCTTCATGCCTTCGGCGGCCACTTCCGGCCCCGTGCCGTCGCCGCCAATCACGGCGATTCGCAATGGTTTCTTGGCGTTCAAGCTAAGCCTCAAGTGCAATGCCCGTGGTGAGAAACGGCCAATTCTACCAGTCGCCCCAGGGGGTCACAAGTTGCGGCACCGCGCGGCAGTGTCCTACGAGTGTGTTGCTGGCCGTCCAGCGGGAGGGCTGCCATGAGTAGGGCTGTCCGGTGGATTCTCCTTGTTTTAGTTCATGTAGCTGTCGTCTGCGTGCTGTCGAAAGGTCTTGGAATGCGGCATGAAAACGAATCGTTGTTGTGTTTTTCCACGACCACCATTCGGCCATGTGTACTCGAACCGAATGACTGCAAAGACAGACGGGAGGAGCAAATTGTTATCTGTGCTGAGTTCCTTGGCTGTGAACTGGTGAGAAAGAGCACGATCCAGGACTTGCGTGGAGTTTGGGGGAAGTACGTTTTGCGTTGGGAACCGAACGGGTGTGAAATCTCGGCCCTCTTTAAGGCCACGCTCCTCGATATTGGGCGGCTCCGTAGGCTTGGAATCCCGGAGGATGAATTCTCGGGTTTCTGTGAATATCTCAATGGCCTTAATGGTTCCCGGCAACCGCCCAGAATTCTTGATTGTGAGGTCGAAAAACACCTCGGTGTCGGTGGTGATGTCGCCATATGTCGTCGCCACGCTGTCAACGCTAATCCACGGACGCGAGTTATTGTCAAAAGTTGTGGACGGGAGATTCAGGCGGCGGCTTCTTGGGGTTTGATTCCGTCGATAAATGGAGTTCCTTGAATCACATCGGGTAGCAGCTCGGAGCCGTTGAGCAGCCGCCAACGTTTTTGGGCGGATTGCATCAGCTTGAAGACCATGGTGAGGCACGCTTGTCGCGTGCCATTTCCTTTGGTGCGGCGATGCCGCAGGCGGACTGTGGCGAACGTGCTCTCGATGGGGTTGGTCGTGCGCAGGTGACGCCAGTGCTCGGCCGGGAAGTCATAGAACGAGAGCAGCACGTCGCGATCCTTCGACAGACAAGCGGTGGCTTTATCGTACTTGGCCTGGTAGGTGGCCACGAACAGATCGAATGCCGCCTCGGCGTCTGCTTTGGTCGACGCCATCCAAATCGCGTGCAACTTCTCCTTGGCCTCGGCCTGCAAGCGTTTGGGCAGCTTGTCGAGCACATTGGCCGTCTTGTGCACCCAGCAGCGTTGCTCGCGCGTCGTGGGGTAGACCTGCGGCAAGGCCTTCCAAAAGCCCAAGGCGCCGTCGCCGATCGCCAGCTTCGGATCGATCGCTAGGCCGCGCGCCTTCACGTCCAACAGCAGCGCCTTCCACGACTGCTCGCTCTCGCGATAGCCATCGGCCACGGCGATCAGTTCCTTGCGCCCATCCGCGGTCGCACCCATTAAAACCAGGATGCACTGGCGATCTTCCTCCAGGCGGATGTTGAAGTGCACGCCGTCGACCCACAGGTACACGTACTGCTTGCCCTCCAAGGATCGTTTCGTCCACTCTTCGAATTCATCCTGCCAGACCGCTTTGAGACGCGTGATCGTGGTGGCCGACAGGCCCGCGGCCGATGGACCCACCAGCGCAGACAATGCCTCGCTGAAGTCGCCCGTGCTGATGCCCTTGAGGTATAGCCAGGGAATCAGTTCCTCTAGGCTCTTGGTCTTGCGCAAATACGGCGGAAGAATCCGGGAGGAGAAGGGTTCCGCTTCGTTCTTGGATCGCCGGTCGAGCACGCGCGGCTGCTCGACTTCGATCGGGCCGACGCCGGAGAGGATCGTGCGTTTGGGCAGGCGGCCATTGCGGACCACTTGGCGATGGCCGGCGGCGTCGCGCAGCTCGCGATGCGCTTCGATCCACTCGGCGACTTCGACGTCAATGGCCTGGGCCAGCATCCGCTGCGCACCTTCGCGAAGAATGCCCGTCAACACGTCCTGAGAACTTGTGGCTGGCAAAGCCAGCGTCGAATCGTTACGCTCTCGCATGGTGGCGTACTCCTGGGAGAATTGGGTCGCTGAATAACCAAATTCAAACCCAAGTACGCCGCCCTTTTCAACTCACCTCATCCACAACTTTCGGTTATAGCTCCACGGACGCTGATCGTCCTGCATCACCTGCCACTGCTTATTGGTGGCGTCCCACTGGTAATAGGAAGTGACTGCCTGAACGACGGCAGCCAGCGCAATGACGGCGGTGACGATTTTGCTGTACCTCGCGAAACGCCTAACGGATTCGGATATCTGCTTGCCTGGATTGTCGGTTTCGTCTTGATCTACGCTGGCCTGAATAGGCTCGACGCCTTTTGGGACTGTGACTGCGCTCGCAGGACGCAACTGGTCGCCGCTATTGCCCTGATGTCCTGTGGCGTCTTTGCCACCGCAATCGTCCTGATCGCCGTCTTTGAACATTGGATTTGACCTCGAACCTTGACGTTCGATCGCATGTCTATGACCGCATGGAAACATTCTCAGCCGTCGAATAGCCGCACCCGATACGGAGAGCGGCCCGCGTCTTGGCGGCGCAGGCGTCTTATACACGCCAGTAGGGAGCAGCGCTCCTGCCTGGGTTCGATTCCCCCGCCTCTCCGCTTAACGTGCGTTTACGCTTCGCTTGGCGATTCTCAGCAGCGTATCCCGCACCCATTCGCTTGTGGTGACGCCTGCGGCCTGTGCGGCGGCTTCTACGGTCGCCCAGCCGTCGTCGTCCATGCGGAAGATACGTTTCGGGGTCTGCCCGGTAGCGGGCCGTCCTGGCTTGCGTTTGGCTGGCTGTGTGGTTTTCATGCCAACAATATACAGCCATACAAAAACTATGCAAGCCTATATTTTGTGTATGGACACAAACAGGCGGATTTACTAAAATGTACGCAGCAGTTGGGAGTTATGACCCAACAAAAAACCCCAAAGCCTGTTGAAGCAAGCTTTGGGGAAAACAACAATCCGGCGACTAGCGCCAGATGGCTGCGTCAACTCCATTCTGACACGCAAAGTCGCCCCAGTCAAAGGGAACTTTGCGATGATGATTGCCTGTGCCCATGCGACCACGAAACGATTCGGATACGACCGGAACCGCAACCCGCGCGTGCGTTGCACGATGTGCGGAAAGACTTGGACCGAACGCCAGCAGCCCAAGCTCTTGGGCGAGATGCGCGTTCCCGTCGAAACCGCAAAGCTCGCCTTGCGTCTACTGGTCGAGGGGATGTCGGTTCGGGCAACCGAGCGCACGACCGGCCTACACCGCGACACGATCTGCAAATTGATCGTCCACTTTGGCGATGCGTGCAAGCGGTTCCTGGACGAACGGATGCGCGGCTTGACGCTGACCCATTTGCAATTCGACGAACAATGGACTTGGGTTGGACGCAAGCAATCGCGGTTGACCGTCACGGAAAAGGCCGAACGCCACGACGTGGGCGACGTGTATATCTGGACCTGCATCGACCAGAAAACCAAGCTCATGCCGAGCTTTATGATGGGCAAGCGGTCTGCGGACAACGCACGCCGGTTCATGTGCGACGTGGCGAGCCGACTAGTGTTCCCCAACCCGCACAGCAGCGATGCCGTGGACTTCAAGGCCGGCGGCTACAAGCCGATCACGCAAATCAGCACGGACGGATTCAACGTCTATCCCGAAGCGGTCGATCTGGCGTTTGGTCCCTACGTCAAGTACGGCACGATAATCAAAGAGTACCGCAACGCGAACATGATCTACACGCCATCCGAAATGGTCGGAACCAAGCGAACTGGCATAAAGGGGATAGAGGGCCGCAACCAACGCACGATATGCACGTCGCACGTCGAGCGGTTGAACGGAACCCAGCGCGTCTTTATGAAGCGGCTCAATCGGCTGACGCTGTGCTTCTCCAAGAAACTCCGCAACCTGGAGTGCGCGTTCGCGATGTTCGCGGCCTACTACAACTACTGCTGGCAGACTCGGAAACCGGGCAAGTCGGGACAGAAGCGCCCGACCGCTGCCATGATGGCGGGGCTCGCCGGCCACGTGTGGGGTTTCGAGGAGCTTTTCGAGACCGCCTTAAACCCAGCAACACGCAATTAGGACACTACCCACCGCGCGTTTGGCACGGGGACTGTAACGAATCGACTATCGCGACAATCAACACGAAGAGGCTGCCAAGGACGTGCTATTCTCGCGGAAGACCGTCGATATCAACGCCTTGCAGTGGGCTTTTGCGCAACCGTTCGACCGTCTCTTTTCGAAACTTCCACTCGCCTTCATTGGCGGGCGCTGGCGGAAACTCGAACTTGCCCGGGGCCAAGAGAATGGTGACCTCGGTGTCTTCGCTCAGCAGGCCGAGTAGATGTTGCGGGTTGTGCGGATCGAGGCTCACGTTCTTGTTGGATAAGTGAAACGGCCACGGCCACACGGTTCGCTCCGTGCCCTCGACCAAGGCGCGAGCGCTCACCATGACGATCTCGGGCGGCACATTGCGTATCTCGAATTCCCCCTCCGAAGAAACCGGTGCCGTGATGCGATTCTCTGATCCGTCGCGCCAAACGATGATGTGGACATTGGGCGGCAATGGTCCATCGCCTTCAACCATGACGCGACCGCACAGACGATGCCCGTCAAGAATCCGCATGTCGCCCAAGTCGATGTTAGTTTCGTCGGCCGCCGTGACGAATGTTTGCGGTGCCGCACCCAAGCCACCGACGGACTCCATCGTGGCAAACACGCAAACCTCCTTGTCCGGAACCACGTGTGCCAGTGTGAATCGCCCGTCGCGATCGGTGAGGGTTCCCCAGGGTCCGTTCCACGAGCCCGAGTATCGCTGGGCCACGTTGGCGCCCACGACGATTCCGCATTGCGGCACGCCGTCACGGAGGATGCGGCCTTGCAGCGTTGCACCGCGCTTGAGCGTGAGTGTCTGTTCGTCGCCTCCGTTGGAAACTTCCTTGAAGAATTGTGGCACAAAGCCGCGCGCGCTTACCTCCAAATGCAGCGCCGACACCGCAATCGCGCTGGGAACTCGGAATTCACCGTCGGAGTTCGTAACGGTCGTCTCTGCAATGGTATCCATGCGGCCCTCGAAGCCGGTGTCGCCGAGCAAGTAGCTGCGCGGAACAATGATTGCTCCGGCGATGGGGGCGCCTTCAGGATCGACAACATGTCCCCACACATCGTTCGACGCGCGCTCGATCGTTTGAAGTTGCGGAGGTGAAAGAACGATCGTCCGAGGCTTGGCTTGCGGGTCAACATCGGCGATGAGTTTCGTTCCATAACCAGAAGCGGCCACCACCATAGTGAGCGTGCGCTCGGCTTCGACCGCTGGAATTGCAAATACGCCGCTCTTGTCGGTAAACGCGTACTTCAGACAATCCGCATGACTGAACCTCCAGTCGAGCAACTTTTTGCCACGCAGGTACGACCATGAAATGACTACAGCCGCGTCCGCGATCGGATCGCCGGCTTCTGTTCGAACTGTTCCCGGCAGGGTTTCGGTCGCGACCTGTCGAGGTTGGGCAGGCGCCTGTCCTTGCATGACCTGCGCGCCGAAAACGCAGGCTAGGATGAGTGCATCGCAACAACGGCGATGGCGGGAACCAATCGGCAGGTCGGAAACGAGCTTTGACCCGGTAGGCAAATTCATGGCCTGCTTCTCCCATTTCGGGCGAATCGTTTCAATCGAGGACCGTACTCCTCAAGGTAGCAGATGAATCTCCAACAATGGTGAGATGACAGGCGATCATCGCGCGTTCACTTCCTTCGACCAAATCCCCCGCCCGGCGCTTTGTGCCTCACGCTCGGCTTTCTCGAAGCGGCGTTTCATGGGCACGGCATAGTCGAAACCGCGCTCCCAGCGCACAGGCCGGCTCGGAGTAACTCTTCGTTGAGCAGCCGCTGATCGACCCAGACGTAGGCTAGCTTGCGGCCGAAGCGGTCTTCGCGCTGGCGGTCGAACGTGAGCCGCGTCGGCCCCCGGCAAGAAACGCGCGTGTGAACTCCGTCGCTTCAGGGCCGAAGGGCTCCACTGGATGATCCGGACGAACCGTTTCCGGCGTGTCGACGCCGATCAGCCGCACGCGAACGTCCGAGGAAAGCAACAGGGTATCGCCGTCGACGACGCGCTGGACGGCGTAGGTGCCTTCGTCAAGCGGCTCGCCGGGCGCCGGTGGCGCAGGACCAATCAGAAAATAGCGACCAGCGATAACTAGCGCCAACGCCAAAAAACTGAACTACTACCGGCTGAAGCCGGTAGGTTCGAGGAGAATCGTGGCTACGGACTGAAGTCCTGCGCTCACGATTTGGTAATGCGGAAATTGTCGCCGCCATCGTCAGGCTCAGTGCCTTGTTGTTGGCGGATATATTCTTGGATCACCTCGTCAGTCACGTTGCCGCTGGATGCCACAAAGTAGCCGCGGGCCCACAAATGCCGACCCCAGAACTCTTTTTGCAGATGCTTGAACTCCATCAGCAACTTCCGCGAGCTTTTGCCCTTGATGTACTGCATGGCCTTGCTTGGCGACAGATTCGGCGGACAGGACAGCAGCACATGCACATGGTCGCGAGACACCGAGCCCTCCAAAATCTCGATTTCGTTGGTTCTACACACTTCTCGCACCAGTTCCCGCAGCCGCATTCCGACCGCATCGGCCAAAATGGGCTTCCGATACTTGGTGATCCACACAAAATGGTACTTCAGGTCGAAACGGCTATGCGAACTCGTGCGGTACTTTTCCATCCCCAAATTCTAGCAAACGAAGAACCTAAAGGTTTCGCCTGAAGGCGAGGGTTTTAGACCCATCGCAAGGACAATGAACAGCGGGCGCAGCGGGCGATGGCGAAATCGGCGACGCGGGCGGCCGTTCACGGCTGGTTCACTGGGCGCACCGTCGAGTTGGTTCGGCGAGTTAGGTAACGGTTCACAGGGGACTGTCCCCCTCGCGCCGCGGAAGGGGACAGGCACATTTTTCAGCACGTCACCAACGCGCAGGCTTGCGCGGTTTGGCCGAAAAATGAGCCAGTCCCCGAATGAGCCAGTCCCCGGACCGTGAACACTTTCGGCGAGTTAATTCTGGCTGAAGTCGAACTGCTTCGAGGGCTCGCGGCCGATCGGGTTGCGGATGAACTTCTTGCGGCAATCGGGGCACAGGTCGAAACGCATTTGTTCGTAGACGTCTTTGCCGACCTTGTCGTCGGCGGCATCATCCGAACAAGCCAGGATGTCTTGGATCTCTTGCAGGTGGTCGCGATCGTCGTCCAACTCCTCGACCGAGCTGGGGTCGAATGCGGCATAGACTTCCATCTTCACGACGTAGCGCAGATCGTTTGGATCGAGCCTGCGTTGGCAGCAATCACACGTGTGGTGGATCATTGAATTGTTTCCCCCGTGACATCGAAAGCTCTGAGCAAAACGACCGAGTTCTTGAAACCAACGACGCGTTGCCCCGACTCGTGTCCCCGACAGCTCCTGTGCGTGGTGTGTGGTTTTGATTAGGGCTCTGGCGGAGCCACCGGACTCACTGACGAATCGCAACCGCCCCACCGCGACTGCCGAGTTCAATCCTAATGCGGCGGCTTCGGGCATCGCAAGACATCCTGGTGCTTTTTTTGCAGTTACGCGTGTGAATCGCAAAATTCGCCGCGGCGTTTGACAAAGAGCCCAAAGAGCCCATTGCGTGCCACACCCGCACAACATGCGCGCAGTGTCGGCGCGATTTGCCCGCAACGGCGTCGGCTGCCCTGCCCTAGTCGGCGTGCCGCATGCCGACTACAATAGAAAGCCAGCAGTTTGCGGCGGGCACCGTGAGCTTTTTGGGGCACCGAGCTTTTGGGGCTCCATGAGCTTTTGACCGCCGCTCTTGTATGCCGGCATCGAGTGTGGCGTGCCGCGACGAGATGAAGAGGCAAGCACGCTCGGCCGGAACCTTTATTTTTCCAGGGCCCGGGGAGCGATCCATGTCGACCTTGGCTGCGAATGCCGACCCGCTGAGTGCCAGCGTATTGGTGCTCAATCGATTCTATATGGCGGTGCACGTCGTAAACGTCCGCCGGGCCTTTGGGCTATTGTTCCGCGAACTGGCCGAAGTGATCCACATCGATCAAGGCCAGTATGCCAACTACAATTTCGACACGTGGCGCGAAATCAGCGAGCTGAAAGCCTCGTTCAAAGCCCCGCACGAGGACTGGATTTCCTCGGTCAATTTCGAGATCCAGGTGCCGCGGGTGATTCGCCTGTTGTCGTTCGACCGTGTGCCCAAGCAGACGATTCGCTTCAATCGTCGCAACGTCTTCGCACGCGACGGAAATCGCTGCCAATTCTGCGGGAAGAGTTTTCCGACCAGCGAGTTGAGCCTCGACCACGTCGTGCCGCGCAGCCGCAACGGCCCGACCTGCTGGGAGAACGTTGTCTGCGCCTGCGTGGCGTGCAACGTGAAGAAGGGTGGACGCACGCCGCAGGAGGCGCACATGCGGCTGATTCGCGAGCCGGCAAAACCAAAGCGCAGCCCGCTATTGGCGGTCAAGCTCGGCAACCCGAAGTACGAAAGCTGGAAGACATTTCTCGACAGCGCGTACTGGTCCGTCGATCTGAAGTAGCGCAGGCTGAAGTAGCGCAGCCTTGTGCAGCCGGCCTGAACGTAGCAGGCCGAACTCGTTGTTTGCGGCGCGCATATGCCGATCGCGGTCGCGACGGCGCATCGTTGCCGCGACGCGCAGGCGGCCAGCGGGCCGACCCCGTCGATGGGCGCGTATCGGTGGGCGCCTGTCGCTACGGCGTCAAGTGCCGCTTAGTCCTGCTTGAGCGGCTCTTTCTTCTCGGTGATCACCTCGCATTGCGACGCCATTTCGGCGTTCAACGCGGTGAAGTCCTTCCATTCTTCGGGAAGGTTGTCTTCATGGAAGATCGCCTCCACCGGGCATTCGGGAACACACGCTTCGCAATCGATGCATTCATCCGGATGGATGTAGAGCATCTTTTCGCCTTCGTAGAAACATTCCACCGGGCAAACGACGACGCAGTCGGTGTATTTACAGGCGAAGCACGGCTCGGCAACAACGTGAGTCATTGACAGGTCTCTCCAGTTTGGCGTCAAGCGTGACGCGAATCACAACTTACTTACAAGGCTTGCACACAGCACGGTGCCGAAGCTGGATGAACCCATGCGCTGCGACCGGCCGGGGCTTACTCCAACCGATCACCACGTTCCAGCTTGTGCAGCAACAGTTCACATTCTTCGGCAAAAAGTGTCAAGTGCTTGACATAAAAGCACTTGAACGGCCCGCGCCATCATAGCTCGCGCGAATTCTAGTGCGCTGTTGTCAGCGAGTCAAGCGAGCGCGCAAGCCGGAGCGAGACGCTTGGGGAACTCTCTCTTGTCTCGCCGTTGCGTCCAACTTAAAATCATAGGTGTTAACACTTTCCGCATGCGCCTCGCCAACCTGAAACGGTCGCCGACGGACCAGCAGCGGGCCAATCGACGAAACGGGGTCTCCTCGGTGGCACTGTCCGAGATCGACCGCAACCTCCTGCAACGTTGCTTGGCGCGAAAACCGCGCTCCTGGGAGGATTTTGTCGACCGATATATGGGCTTGGTGATTCACGTGGTGAATCATTCGGCTCAGAGCCGCTCCCTTCGCTTGGCCCCCGAAGACCGCGAAGACCTCATCGCCAGCGTCTTTCTGGCGATCGTAAAAGACGATTTCGCGCGACTGCGCAACTTTCGAGGCGAGAGCAGCCTGGCCACTTATTTGACGGTCGTGGCGCGTCGGATCGTCGTGGCGCAAATTCTCAAGCTGAAGCCTCCCTCGCGCCTCGCCGGACATTCGGGCGCCGCTGCCGTGGCGACGCCGGCCGAAATGGCCATGGCCGGCGCCGAGGCAGAACAACGCGTCAGCGATCGCGACGAAGTCGAACGGCTGTTGGCCGGTCTCGACGTCGCCGAAGCGCAGATCGTGCGCATGTACCACCTGGAAGGCAAAAGCTATCAGGAGATCAGTTCAGCCGTCGGCATGCCCGAGAATAGCGTCGGCCCGACGCTGAGCCGGGCGCGCAAAAATGCGCCGCGACGGACGTTAGCCGCGCTCCAAGAAACGGCTCGCCAACAAGCGAATGTCATGGATGACAACCAACTCACAAGTGCGCCGGTTGACGCGTGCTACCGGTGTCCCGGCGAGAGCCGTGCCATCGATCGCGCCACGCACTTGAACCGCTTGGCGACGTTTTATCCCGCCTGCCGGCACTGCAACCAGCGGGAAGACATTCAATTGCTGCCCACGGCGCAAGCGCGTCATTGGGCCGAAATCCTGCGCCGCGGCGTGCCGCGAGTTCGCGTCGCAAGCGAAGGGCTCGATGCCGACTCGGTCAACGATCTGGGCGGTGACGTCGTGCGGCGTTTTGCCACGGCATTGGGCGCGCTGCCGTGGCGACTTCAGCAGCGCGGCAATGCGCCACCGGCGGCGATCGTCGGCGCGGACGGACATTGGTCAACCGCCGAGCTCGTATCGTCTGCGTGCGCTGCACTGCAACGGGCCGGTTGCCGAACCATCGACGCCGGCGCCGTCACGACGGCGTCGCTGGCGACGATTGCGCATCGGCTGAGAACGGACGCCGCGCTGTGGATCGGCAACGCCGGCGGATCGCCGCACGGCATGTCGCTGCGTGTTTGGGGCTCTGCAGGTCGTCCATGGTCGTCGCCCGGCGAACTGGATCGCGTTCTCGAACTCTACGAGACGGGCGCCGACCGGCCGAAACGGTCCGGCGGCACGTTGGAGCGCATCTCTGCGGAAGTGCTGCATCGCTCGGCGCTTGAGCCGTTGTTTCACGCGCTAAGGCCATTGCGGTTCGTCGTCGATACGAAGTGCGCGCCGCTTGTGCGCTCGCTCGAACGGCTTGCCGCGACGGCCGCCTGCATCGTGTTGCGACTCGACACGGCCGCGGCACTGCCCGATTCGATGCGGCTCGCCTCCGAGGGTGGCACGCATCTCGAGCGTCGACTCCAAACGATCGGCCGGCAGGTCGTGGCCGAAAGCGCGCACTTCGGACTATGGATCGACGGCGCCGGCGAATCGTGTCATCTGATCGACCAGCGAGGCGTCGTCGTCGAGGGCGAGCGTTGCTGCCGGTTGCTCGCCGCATACGTCTGTCGCCAGCAACCGCAGCCAACGATCGTCTTGGCACCGGGCTGCACGAGCGATCTCATCGGAGGCGCTGCAGAGCCACGGGGCGCACGTGATCGAAGGCGGCGCCACGCGGGAGTCGATGTCCGCGGCGCTCGAATCGTCTGGCGCCGCATTTGGCGGCGGACCGAGCGGCGCCTGGTGGTTCGGCGATCAAGTGCCGACAGCCGACGCGCTGCTTGCGGCCAGCACGCTGCTGGTCATTCTGAGCGAGACGGATCACCCCGTGTCCGAAGTGCTCGACGCGGCCTGAATCACGTTGTACAAAGGGGTGTTCGCCGGTCGAATTGCCAACCGGCCGGTTCGAGCACTTTACTTCGCGGTCGTATTGCAGGCGGACTTGCTGTCATGACGCATCCTTGGATTGCCCGACGCACGGAATACTTTGACAGCTCGGGCATTCGCAAAGTGTTCGACCTGGCGAGCACCATGACCGATGCGATCAATCTTTCGATCGGGCAGCCCGACTTCCCGGTGCCACGGCCGATCCAGGATGCCGCCGTGCAGGCGATTCACGCCGGGCGAAACGGCTATACCCCCACGCAAGGCATCGCCGAGTTGCGCAACGAACTGCAACGCCGCATCGATGCGCAATACGGCCATTCCATGCGGCAGGTGTTTGTCACCAGCGGCACCAGCGGCGGACTGGTGCTGGCCATGATGGCGCTGGTCGATCCGGGCGACGAAGTCATCGTCTTCGATCCCTACTTCGTGATGTACAAGTCGCTGGTCGGCCTGGTCGGCGGCAAGTGCGTGCTGATCGACACCCATCCCGACTTTCGCATCGACGTCGCCAAGGTGGCGGACGCCATCACCAAACGCACGAAGGTCGTGCTGTTCAATAGTCCGGCCAATCCCACCGGGATCGTGTCCAGCGACGAAGAGATTCGCGGCTTGGCGCAACTGTGTTCCGAGCGGAACGTGGCGCTGGTGAGCGATGAGATCTATCACGAATTCTGCTACGACCGGCCGTTTGTCTCCCCGGCGAAATACAATCCGCAAACGCTGGTCATCGACGGTTTTTCCAAGACGTACGCCATGACCGGCTGGCGGCTGGGGTTCGCGCACGGTCCGGCCGAAGTCATCCAGCAAATGATCAAATTGCAGCAGTATACGTTTGTTTGTGCCCCCCAACCTGCGCAATGGGCTGGCCTGAAGGCCCTCGACGTGGACATGTCGGCGACACATCGGCGACTATCGCCGCAAGCGCGACCTGGTCGTCGACGGCCTGGCGGAAGATTTCGAGATGATCGAACCGGGCGGCGCGTTTTACGTCTTTCCGAAAGCGCCCTGGGGCAATGGCGATCAGTTCGTTCAACGGGCCATCGAGCAGAAGCTGTTGATCATTCCCGGCAGCATCTTCAGCGAGCACAAATCGCATTTTCGACTCTCGTACGCGGCAGCGGATGCAACGCTCGAGCGGGGGGTGGACGTTTTGCGCAATTTGGCGCGAAAAGGCCCCTAGTTGCCGGCACAGCCGCAGGCGAACCGCTACGTGCTGGCGTAGCTTTGGCGAACCGTTTTCTTTGGCGTTCATGGCTACACGTGATATGCTAGGTGCGCTTTGTCGTTCCGATCGCGGAGATGCCGGCCTGCTTTCGACCGGCCGAGTTCACTCATTCCGTAGGAGGCGACCCCATGAACGAGCTCCACACGCGCCGTGAATTCTTGGGCGCCGTCGGTCAAGGGATGCTGGTGGCCAGTGTGGGCGCATCGCTGGCCAGCGATCTTGGCATTGCGACCGTGCGGGCGGATGAGGAGGCCGGCTCGCTGTCGTTCGGTTCGCTCGAACCGCTCGTGGTGCTGATGCAGGAAACACCCATCGAGCGTTTGCTGCCGGTGCTGGTCGAACGGCTGCGCGGCGGCGACGATTTGCGGACGTTGCTGGCCGCCGGAGCGCTGGCCAATGCGCGAACGTTTGGCGGCGAGGACTACGTCGGCTTCCATACGATGATGGCGCTGGCGCCGGCGTATCACATGGCGCTGGAGTTGCCTGACCCACGGCGGCCGCTGCCCGTTTTCAAGGTCCTCTATCGCAACACCAACCGCATTCACGAGCACGGCGGGCGCTCCAGCGAAGTGTTGCACCCAGTTTCGCCGGCCGACGTCAGTCCCGGCGAACATGGCGGCGAGCGATTGCGCAGCGCCACGCGCGCCAAGGACGTCGTGGCAGCCGAGCGCACGTTCGCAGCCCTGATGCGCGGAACGGTCGACGAGGCCTTCAACGACCTGCTCTATGCCGTTGACGACTCTACGGACGTGCATCGGGTGGTGCTTCCGTATCGGGCTTACGACCTGCTGGGCATCATCGGGCAGGAGCAAGCTCACACACTCTTGCGGCAGTCCGTGCGCTATTGCGTGAAGAACGAGGGAGGCTCGTCGGACGGCCAGGCTGCCGTGCCCAGGGCACTGCTGCCCAAGCTGCTCGACGAATACCGATTGATGGGGCGCATGCCTGGCGATCGCGCCGCGGACGATGCCTGGGTCGATGCGATGAGCAAGACGTTGTTCACGTCCACGCCCCAGCAAGCCGCGGATGCCGCGGCCGCCGCTTTGGCCGAAGGATTCTCACCGGATGCAATCGGCGAGTCGATCACGCTGGCGGCAAACCAGTTGGTGCTGCGCGACGTGGGGCGTCGGCGCGCGAGGAATCGCCCGGCAAGCCGATCGGCAGCGTACACGGCGATTCGATCGGCGTGCACGCGTGCGACTCGGCCAACGCTTGGCGCAACATGGCCCGCGTGGGCAATCCGCGGAACGTCTACGCCTGCTTGATTCTCGGCGCCTACCAGGTAGCGCTCGATCGGGTAGCGCGAGGCGGCGACTTCGTGAACTGGGATCCGCTGCCCGTGGAACGGCACGTGGAACGCGTAGCCGAGTCCGAGCAGCAGGCGCTGCTGGGCGAATTGGACATGGCGATTCGCGGCAATTTGCAGGCACGGGCCACCGCGGTGACCCACCGCTATGGCGAACTCGGGTTCGAGGCGCGTCCCGTTTTCGAACTGTTGTTGCAATACGCCGTCAGCGAAGACGGCGCGCTGCATGCCGAAAAGTACTATCGCACGGTGAGCGAAGAGTTCGCGGCCTCGCGGCCGGCGTTTCGCTGGCGGCAGTTGACGGCGCTGCGCGCGTGACCGCCAGCGAGTACGGCCGTCCGGCGGCAGGCTGCGACGAAGCGCGCAGTTTGCTGGAATTGACCTAGCCGTTGGACGCCACGACCTCGGCGCCAAGGCGTCGCGCATTTCGACGCGCTACGGCGTTGTCGGAAGCGCCCGCGCCTGTGCCGGCACGTTGATCCGCGGGGGCTCGTCGGTCGAAACGGCGGCCGGCTCTTCGAACGATGCCCATTGCACGTGGTCGTCCACGACGACCTGGGGTTCTGCTTGGGCGTCGCGCTCGGCCATTCTCCGCTTGGATACCGACCAGCCGGCGAGACGGCCCGCGGCAGCGCCTCCCAGTCCCACGACGGGCTGCGCCCACCAGAGCGGCACGAAAGCGCTGGCTACCGAAAATGTCTCCGCGCCTACCCGGGGAAAGAGCACTTCATAGGCTTCTCGCTCGATGTCCCAATCGTGCTCGGCGCGAGCATATCCAATGACGTCTTTCGCGCAGTCTCCTTGTTGCAATGCCGACAACCCTGGCAGCTTACCCAGCGCTACATACCAGCCGGGATGCTTGCCGCATGCACCTGTTTGGCGTAGGCTGCTTCGTGCAGCGCGCTGGCGGTCGAGCTGTCATTGAGATTCAGGCTATTGGTAAACGGATTGTAGCGGCTGTGGCCAAACACCGGACCGGGCAGCAGGGCGTCGCCGGTCCAGCTCAGCACCCCCAACGAGTAGCGCCACGCCGGCGCGATGCGGCGATTTTCGCGCAGCCGTTGCCATTGATCAGCCGGATCGTAGTGATTTACGAACACCGCCACGTCGGTGAGCTGATTCTTGCGCAAATAGTCGCTGGCGTTTTCGATCGCCTGGGCGGGGTCGGCGTCCTGCTCTTTCCGCCACGCCGTGGGCACCAGCCGCTTGGGAAAATCGACCGCGGATTTCATACGCTCGAGTTTCGGGCCGGGCGTGCCGTACTTGACCACGACGGCATGGCCTTCCACGTCGGCGTTCGAGGACTCGGCGAAGCTGCCGTACGAGTAGGACGCCGTTGCGCAACCATCCACCGCCAATTGCGCAAAGCGCCATCGCGAGCAAGCCGAGACGTGACCGTGGAAGTGACACGCGAGCAATCCAGTTACGTTCGTCGTGGAACCGACACAGACGGGGGGCAGGGTTGTATCAGACCCGCCGAGAGCCCGCAAGTTGGACCTGATGCCAGCAGAGACCGCTAGCAGCGAACGCACATCGTAGTGCGACACCAAAAAACCAAAGCCCGGGACGCCGTCGTGCGTGTCCCGGGCTTTGGTAGGTTGAGCGCGTAACTCGGGTCGTCCGCCGACCTTTATGCAAGGCGAGCGGAGGTGAACGTTACGCGCTTTTGTTTTTGGGTTCGGCGATGCCGAACAGCGGCTTGCGCCCTTCGACCACGTCCTTGGTGATCACGTAGCGGTTGCCCGCGCCCTGTTCCGGCAGATCGAACATGATATCGAGCATCACCTGCTCGAGGATCGACCGCAATCCGCGGGCACCGGTTTCCTTCTCCTGAGCCTTGCGGGCGATCAACTGCAAGGCTTCCTCGGTAAACTGTAGTTCGGCATTTTCCATCCCGAACAGCCGCTCGTATTGCTTGACGAGCGCGTTTTTCGGCTCGGTTAGCACCCGGACCAGCGAGTCGCTGTCCAACGGCGTCAGCGCGGAGACCACGGGCAAACGCCCCACGAGCTCGGGAATCAGCCCGAACTCGAGAATGTCGTCGCTGGTGACCTGCGGCAGCAGTTTGCAGGCGTCTTCCTCGGAGCGGATGCCGCTTTCCTGGCCGAAGCCAATGGTGCGCTTGCCGAGCCGCTTGCCAATGATCTTGTCGATGTTGACAAACGTGCCGCCGCAGATGAACAGAATGTTGCTGGTGTCCATCTGGATGTACTGTTGCTCGGGATGCTTGCGGCCTCCCTGGGGCGGCACGTTGGCAAGCGTGCCTTCGAGCATCTTGAGCAGCGCCTGTTGCACGCCCTCGCCCGACACGTCGCGTGTGATGGAGACGTTCTGGCTCGTCTTGCCGATCTTGTCGATTTCGTCGATGTACAGCACACCGCGCTGGGCGGACTCCAGATCGAAATCGGCGGCGTGCAGCAGCTTGAGCAACAGGTTCTCGACGTCTTCGCCCACGTAGCCCGCTTCGGTCAGCGTGGTGGCGTCTCCAATGGCAAACGGCACGTTAAGGATGCGGGCCAGCGTGCGGGCCAGCAGCGTCTTGCCGCAACCGGTAGGACCCACCAGCAGGATGTTCGATTTCTCGATTTCGACATCCGAGCCTTCGGCGCCGAGCATCAGCCGCTTGTAGTGGCTGTGGACCGCCACGGCCAAAATGCGTTTGGCGTGTTCCTGGCCGATCACATATTCGTCGAGCTGAGTGACCAGCTCGCGCGGCGACGGAACGCGCGTGAAAAGTTGCTTGCTGGTGCCGCGTCGGCGCCGTTCCTGTTCGAGGATCGACTGGCACAACTCGATGCACTCGCCGCAGATGTACACGTCGCCCGGTCCTTCGACCAAGGGCCCGACATCTCGATAGCTCTTGCGACAGAAGGAACAGAAGGCGTTTTTCTTGGTCGTACTGCCGCCGCGCCGGCCGGTGTTGACGTCCCTACCTGAGGGCATATTCATTCCTTTCAATGGTCCCTCGCACGACGAAATTGAGAGCTTCGTCGTTGCAAGAGCGAAAATCCAAGGTGTCGCTCGAGTGGCCAAAAGGGCGCGTCATTGCATTGGCCGCAGTTTCATCCCTGTCCGAATTAGATTCGAGCAGTTAGGGGTTTTGATTCCAGCAATCCTGGGCAGCGCGAAATCGACCGCGTCAGCGTACGCTTCATGCTCGTTCGTTACAGGCCGCCGAACCGGGGGGAACGCCCTGTTCGGCAGGACTCGACTAACGTGTTTCGTCCGTACTGTTTAACTCGCTTTCGAGGCGCTCTGCCAGCACCGACTTTATAGTTCGGTATTCCTCGTCGCTTAGCTCACCCTTGGCGTGCAATTCTCGGAAATTTGTCATCCACTGGCTGCTTGGGGGATTTTTGCCGCGAAGCGATGCGCGGACTCTACCGATCAAGTCAGATCCCACCGGCCACCAGCGCGGCGGTCAGCGCGATCAGAATCACGACGTTTGCCAAAGGACTGGTTAAGAACTCGGCCATCGAAGCGCGGCCTCTAGCGGTTCGCGCGGCCAACTGTCGCCAGACTTTGGACAGCCTCCCGCCTCGAGACCCATTATGCACACCACCAATAGAACCGTCCAGATTCAGCAGATTCAGCCGTACTCTTTCGGCAAACCCGACCGTGCGGACACTTCGTTGGCCACCCTAGCCCTCGTCATACCCGCCGTGCGGTAGCGGGCGTGCTTTGTTTGTTGGCCTCGTCGGACGGCGTTTCCCTCGCCGGGCGGCGGAGTTAATATGGGCCAAGTTGCCACGCACCCTGACTTCATCCATCGCGAAACCCCCATCCTAATGAGCAAAGACGCCCAACTCGCCCGGGTGAAGCAGACGGGCATCGTGGCCGTGATTCGGGCCGAGCGCGGCGAACTGCTGGCCGACGTGGCCGAGGCGCTGCTGGCCGGTGGAGTGGACGTCATGGAAGTGACGTTCACGGTGCCCAAGGCCCACCAGGTGCTGGAACAAGTGTCCGCGCGGCTGGGCGACCGTGTGCTGCTGGGAGCCGGCACGGTCCTGGATGCGGAAACGGCGCGGATCTCATTGCTGTCAGGCGCGGAGTTCATCGTTTCGCCGGTGGTTGATTTGGACGTGATTCGCCTGTGCCGCCGCTACAACAAGCTGGTCATGCCCGGCGCTTTCACGCCGACCGAGGTTCTGACGGCTTGGGAGGCTGGGGCCGACATCGTGAAGGTGTTCCCCTCGGACGTGACGGGGCCAGCCTATCTGAAGGCGCTGCGTGGCCCCTTGCCGCAGGTCCGCTTGATGCCCACCGGCGGCGTCAATCTCGACACGGCCGCGGCGTTTCTGCACGCCGGCGCCTTTGCCCTGGGCGTGGGCGGATCGTTGGTTGACCCCAAGGCGGTGGCCGCGGGCGAATTGTCCAAGATCGAGCAGCTAGCGAAGCAGTTCGTGACAATCGTTCATCAAGCTCGAACGCTTTAGAGTTCTAGCACGCCGGCCCCGGCCAGGCCGCGCCTCACATCGCCCCCAGCTTGCCCCGGCGGCTTGCTCGTGCTCACTCGCTAACTCCTGCTCAAGCGGCAAGGTCATCCGTTCCGATGAACAGATCAGGGTCTACCGTGCGCTCGACGCTGCGCGCGCCCCGGATGGGCGCGGTGAGGCCACCCCAGCCGGCGATGGATCGCCAGACAGTTGTGCCATGCGTCCTGGATTGTTGCTCCTGACAACGACGCTCCTGACCACGTTGGGCCAGGCGTTTCAGGATGCGCCGGTGGCACGGGCGCAACCGCCCGAGCCGGCGGTGACTGCCACGCGGCAGCATGCGTTCATCATTCCGTTTCGCATCGAGCCGGCACGCTCGCCGCAGGCGGCGCCGGTCGAAGTCCAGCTTCACGTGTCAACCGATCAGGGCATCACGTGGTCGATGGCCGACCAGGTGAAGCCGGACAAAGGTCAATTCATTTTTCGCGCGCCGCACGACGGCGAATTCTGGTATGCCATTCGAACGGTCGACGCGCAAGGCATGGCCCGGCCGCAGGGACAGTTGCAAGCGCAGCTCAAAGTGATCGTCGACACGGTGGCGCCGCGGCTCGACCTGACCGCTCGTCGCGGCGCGGCTGGCGAGATCGTGGTGCACTGGCAAGCCGTGGACCCGAACCTCAAACCGGCCAGCTTCAAACTTGAATATCAAGCGGGACCCGCCGATCCGTGGGAAAGCGTCGCCGTGGAAACGCCCCCCAGCGCCATGCGGCACACGTCGACCGGCGACGCCACCTGGTGGCCCAAGGCCGGCAGCGAGTCCATTAACGTGCGGGCCGTCGTCACCGACGCCGCCGGAAATCCCGCAGTCAGTCAGGCCGTGATCGCAATGTCTTCTATCACGTCTTCGGCCGCCGGCATCGCGGGGGCCAATCCCTTCGCCCCTGGCATTGCCCCCGACTCGAGCGCTTCAACAAATGCCGACTCCGCGTGGCGCGGCACGCCGTCCCAGGCTGGCGGTGGCGACGCTCCGCATCCGACTCCCAGTCAGCAACAGGCGCGCAAGGTATCGCAAGTGGTGCGCGACCCAACGAAGCCATCGCCTTTGGACTTCAACATTCTGCCAGCCGGCGAACGACCGCAAATGGTCGGCTCGCCCACCTTCGAACTGGAATACGAGATCGACCAGGTAGGGCCCTCGGGCGTGGCCAAGGTCGAACTGTGGGGCACGCTCGACGGCGGCCGTAGCTGGAAATTGTATGGGCGCGACGTCGACAACCTCAGCCCGCTACAGGTCAAGGTCGAGAAAGAAGGCATCTACGGCTTCCGCATCGTGGTGCAAAGCGGCAGCGGCATGGGCGGACAGCCTCCCACCGCGGGCGACCCGGCCGATGTCTGGATCGGTGTGGACCTGGCCAACCCGCGTGGACGCATCACGGCAGCCGAAGTCAACGACGACGGCTCCGAACTGGTTGTCACCTGGGACGTGAGCGACGATGCGCTGGACGTGCGGCCGGTCACTCTCGAATTCGCCGCCACGGCCGATGGACCCTGGACGCCCATCGCCTCGGGCTTGGAGAATAGCGGCAGTTACACCTGGCAAGTCGAAAGCCGCGTGCCGCCGGTGGTGCAATTGCGGATGCAAGTGCGCGACGAAGCGGGCAACATCGGCGAGTTCGATTGGCCCAAGCCGGTCGTGCTCGACCGCACCAAGCCCGAAGGCCGCATCCGCGACGTGCGGCCGCTCGATCGGTGAGCAACCGCCCGGCTACTTCCAGGCGAACGCTTCGCCGGTGAGCTGTTCGAACGCTTCGATGTATTTGGCGCGGGTCTTGGCGACGATGTCGGCTGGCAGTTCGGGGGGCTGGCTGTTTTTATCCCACGAAGTGGTTTCCAGCCAATCGCGCACGAACTGCTTGTCGAACGACGCCTGGCCGCGGCCCGGTTCGTAGGTGTCGGCTGGCCAGAAGCGCGAACTGTCGGGCGTCAGCACCTCGTCGATCAGGATGATCTCGTCGGCGACCCGGCCCCATTCGAACTTGGTGTCGGCAATGATGATGCCGCGCGAGCGCGCGAATTCTGCGCCGCGCTGATAAACGTCCATGCTGCGACGACGTAATTCTTCCGACACGTCAGCGCCCACGATCTCCACCATGCGCTCGAACGAGATGTTCTCGTCGTGACCGCTCTCCTCCTTGGTCGCGGGCGTGAAGATCGGTTCGGCCAGTTGCTCGCTTTCGCGCAAGCCGGCGGGCAGCTTGATGCCGCACACGCTCTGCGTCTTCTTGTATTCCTTCCAGCCCGAGCCCGACAGGTAGCCGCGCACCACGCACTCGATGGGCACCACTTCGGTCTTGCGAACCAGCATGCTGCGTCCGGCCAGGGGAGCCCGATCGATGCCTTCCGCCAGGTTCACTTCCTCGATGTCGGAGGTGAGCAGGTGGTTCGGCTCGTCCAGCTTGTCGAACCAGAACTTGCTGATCTGGGTCAGCACGCGCCCCTTGTCGGGTATGCCCGTGGGCAGCACCCAGTCAAAAGCGCTGATGCGATCGGTGCTGACCAGCAGCAGCTCCTCGCCAAGGTCGTAGATATCGCGTACTTTTCCGCGCCGGACGGGCAGGTTTTGCAGGGTCGTTTGCAGGACGGATTGGCTCATGGGTCGTGCTCGCTCTCGCATCGTGCGTTGTGGGAAGTCGGCCTCCAGGAAAGGCAGCGGCCGAGTATAACACAGCGCCGCGCGCGGGGGAAAGCGGCCACGACGAGGGGTCAGGACGATTGCAAAGTTGAGTTTTGTATAATGCAGGTGCGATCCTAACCGGGTGATGCGGGTTGGCTTTAGGAGAAGGAGCTAGCCATGCAACTACCATCGTATTTTCCGTCTTTGATGGTGGCCTTTTCGGAGGTGGCCGATCCACGTCAGCGGCGTGGTGTTCGTCATCCGTTTTCGGGGATTTTGGGACTGACGCTCGTGGGGCTGGTCTGCCGCTTGAACGATTTTGCCAGCTTGCAGCGGTGGGCAGCCCGGAACTGGCATCTGCTGCGCAGACCTTTGGGCTTTACGCGTCGCAAGCCGCCGCATCCTACCACGTTAAGTCGGACGCTGGCGAAGTTCTCGTTGGAGGAGTTTCAAGCTGCGTTTTCCCAGTGGTTGCAAGAGGTAATGGCGGATCAGGAGGCTCTGGTCGCGGCGGTGGATGGCAAGACGTCGAAGCAAGGCTTCGATCCGCAGGGCGATCCGATTCAGATGCTGAACGTTTTTGTCCAGGATTTGAAAGCGTGTCTTGGGCAATGGCCCCTGTCGGGCGACAAAAGCACCGAGCCGGAAGTGCTCAAAGCGCACCTGAGCGAACTGTTCGAGAAGTATCCGGCGTTGCGTTTGATCACGGGCGATGCCCTCTATGCTCAGCGCAATCTGGCCGAACTGATTCTGACTTCGGGCCATGACTACTTGTTCCAAATCAAAGCCAACCAGCCCGACATCCTGGATGCGGCGCAGACCTGCTTTGCGCAGGCCCAAGACAGCGCGGCGGCCGCTCAGACGCGGGAAAAAAAGGGGGCCGTAGGGAGACTCGTTTTCTTTGGATCGACCTGGCCGACGCCGAATATGTCTGCCAGCGGCTGGGGCTTGCCGGTTGCCGCATGCTCTTGCGAGTCGACCGCGAGACGAAAGACCGAAACGGCAAAACCACGCGCGAAACGCGGTACTTCGTCACCAGCCTCGACCCGGCCACGACTACGCCCAAGCAATTGTTGAAGTACGTACGCGCTCATTGGCAAGTGGAAAACAGCTTGCACTTCGTCAAAGATCGTTGGTGGGACGAAGACCGGCACTGGAGTCGTCGGCCAGGATTGGCCGAACGCCTGGCAAGCCTCACCAACGTAGCCCTGAGCGTGTTGCGACTAACGACCCAAAAATCCAAACAACCGCTTCGAGCCCGAGCCGATGATCTCTGCGCCAATCCCCTCCACGCCCTGAAACTCGTAGGAGCCTTGGATTAACGACTTTGCAATCGTCCTGGACGAGGGGTGCCGCCGAACGGGTGTTGGTTGAACGTCACCAAGGCGTTAAGGTAGACTCGGCTGCGGCACTGCTGCTTTTTCGTCGCTTTGGCGGTGTGCTCCGTTTCGGTTCCCGATCGCGCGTTCCGCGAGGATGCCCTGCCTATGGGCGTGATGAGATTTCTCGTGCCACGGCGTGACGACTTCGCGCTGGACGCCGTCGAGCGAGCCTATATGGCCGGCCTGGACGAGATTCCCTGGCGCGCCCGCATCCATTGGACCGACGACGGAGTGACCGCCGAACGGGCCGAAGCGGACTCGGGCAACCTGTTCATTCCCTGCCAGGTAGACGGCCGTGGCGAGGTGGTGCTCTCCACCACCTGCCTGATGGAGCGCCCCCAGCCCTATCATTTGCAGGTGGAACTGGCCCGCGGCACGCTGAACCGGTTGCGCAATCAGATTGCCTCCTGGGAAGGGCTGGGCATGCGCGTGCCGGAGTCCGTGCGTGGGCTGGTGCATACCGCTTCCGAACAATTCGCCACGGCGGCCACGCAGCAAAGCGATCTCGCCGCGGCCGCGGCCCGCGCCATGGAAGCCACCGGTTCGGCGCTACAGGCGATCGACGCGCTAGCGGCCTCATTTGCCGGCCAAGCGCTGGCCACGCGGCACCAGTCGGGCAAGATCAACGCGCTGGTGGGCGTGAACCTCGGTTGGACCAAGCCTTCGGCCGCCGTCACCTCCGCGATCCTTCCGGCCATCAACACGGGCGTCGTGCCGCTAAGTTGGCGGGCGATCGAAGCCACGGAAGGAAAGCGTGATTGGTCGATCTCAGACGCGCAAATCGAATGGTGCCGCGCCCACAGCCTCAAGATTTGCAGCGGACCGCTATTGCAGGTGGACAAGTGGTCGCTGCCCGACTGGATGTATCTGTGGGGCGAAGGGGACGAAGAAAATTTTCGCAACTGCGTGGCCGAGCACATCACCGCCGTGGTGGATCGCTATCGCGGCAAGGTGCAACTCTGGCAATGCTGCGCACGATTGAACCTGAACAACGACTTCGACCAGGAGGAGGAAGAGCGGCTGCGATTGGCCGTGTTGAGCATCGAAGCGATCCGCCGCTCGGATGCCCGCACGCCGATCGTGCTCTCGCTCGATCGGCCCTGGGCCGCGTATATGGGCCGCGAGGACTACGATCTTTCTCCGCTGCACTTTGCCGATGCGCTGATTCGAGCGCAATTGGGCATCGCCGGCATCGGCCTGGAAATCAACTTTGGCTATGTGCCGCACGGCACCGAACCGCGCGACGTGGTGGAGTTTGGCCGGCAGATCGATCGATTTGGATCGCTGGGGTTGCCGCTATTGGTCACGCTCACGGTTCCCAGCGCAACAGGGGCCGACAAGAAAGCCCAGATGAAGGATCGCGTGCTCGAATTTGGCGCGGCCGAAGCGCAGCGAGCCTGGGCCGAACGCTACGTGCCGATATTGCTGACCAAGCAGCCCGTGCAGGGCATTCTCTGGAATCAGTTGTCCGACAGCCAGGCACACCTCTTTCCGCACGGCGGGCTGTTCGACGCCAATGACCGCCCGAAACCGATCGTCGAGCAACTGACGAAACTGCGGCGGGATCACGTGCTGTAAGAGGCCATCGACGATTTGTTCATTCGTCAAGCGATGGATTCACCTGAATCGGCAGTCCGCAGCTCGTTAGGCAGCTCGATGTCCGATAGCACTCGGATGCCGTTGGCCTGACAGATAGTCAGCACTAGTGCGTTCCGCAGATGGTGATCGAGTATACAAATCACTTCCGCCCGTCCCGCAATCGCTGTCAGGATGACATGGACGTCTTTAGGATCGTGGGGAATCTCAACCGCGGCAGTCGCTGATAGGTCGATAATCTCAGCCGCTTTTTCCAGGCCACGCATGTATTGAATGGCGAGATCGCTATTCAGACCAATTGCGGCCTGCAAGCGCGATCGCTGCAAAACGTCGGCCACTTCACCTCCCGATCGAACGTCACACACGGGGTCGAAGCGGTGACGCTGCCTGGAACGTCTGCCCAGGATCTGCTTCCGGGCAAAACGAAATTGCCGAATCCGAGGGGCGTCCGGCGATAGCGAGCCCACACCCGCTTGGCCTCGGCGGAGCGCGCCCAAGGCTTCGCGCGGGGCGACTATTCGCGTGCTCGGCCAAAGCAGGCCAGGCACATGTCGTCGCTCTGGGGATGGCCGCCGACGAAGCGCTTGACGTCTTCCAGGATCAATCGCCCTAGCTCGGCGATCGGCGTCTTGTCGTTGGCCAATTGGTCGCGCAGCCGGTCGAGGCCGTACAACTCATTCTTCGTGTTCATCGCTTCGCTGAAACCGTCGGTGAACAGCGCCAGGAAATCGCCCGGTTCAATGACGTGGGTGCAGGCTTCGTACTGGTAGTCGGCGTCGACGCCCAGCGGCAACCCGGTTTCTTCCTCGCCGATGGTGTCGACCAGCCCCTTGCCATGTCGAAGGAACGGCGCCATGTGGCCGGCGTTGACCACGGTCACTTCGTGCTTGTCGGCGTCGAGCACGGCCAACACGAAGGTGACAAAGCGATCCTGCCAGCCGCTGCGGCTGAAGCTGCCGTTGATGCGGCACATGGCGACCGCCGGGTCGGGCTCGCTGGCCAGGAAGTAACGCACCTCGCCGGACAATTTGGCCATCAGCAGTGCGGCCGAAACCCCTTTTCCCGACACGTCGCCCAGCACGATGGCCAGCCGGTTGTTCGGCAGTTCGACGTAATCGTAGTAGTCTCCGCCCACCTGGTTGGCCGGCTCATAGAAATCGAAGAAATAGTAGCCGCCCACTTCAGGGGGCGCGGCGGGCAGCAGCCCGCGCTGTACCTTGTGGGCCAGTTCCAAGTCGCGTTGCAGGGCCTGCTGCTTCATGGCCCTTTCGTGCAACGTGGCGTTGTCCACGGCCACGGCCGCTTGCGAAGCGATGCTGGCCAGCACGTCGAGATCGTCCTTTTGAAATCGCTGCCGCTGATCGGAAGTGTCGACCTGAATCACGCCCAGCGAGTTGCCGTCGTTGTCCACCAGCGGGGCGCACATCATCGATCGAATTCGCAAATCAGCGATGCTCTGGCTGGTGTCGAAGCGGGCGTCGTTGGCGGCGTCGGCCGACAGGATCGCTTCCTTCGTTTCCATCACTTGCTTGATGATGGTGCGACTGATGCGCACCTGGTCGTCCATGTCGGGCCGGCGGTGCTTGACGGCCCGGGGCACCAGCACGCCCTCGGGCCCGGTCTTGAGAATCACGAAGCCACGGTCGGCCTGAATGAAGATCTTGAACAGGCTGTCGAGCAGCTTGACGAGCACCTCGTCCAGGCTGACCGCCTTGGCCAGGTTGTGCGAGATCTCGATCATCGCCCGCAGCTTCACTTCCGGGTTGACGGCCAAACGCACGCCGGCGCTGCCGCCGCTGACGTCGATTTTCGACATCACGGTCGACGTGCCGACCGGGCCGGCGTCGTCCACCATCAGCGCCAGCGACGAACCCGACAAATCGATGCCGCCGGGCAGGCGGTCGCTGGGCTCTTTGCTGAAGAAGGCCAGCGAGAGATCGCAAATCTTCAGCCGGTCGCCGTCTTGCAACTGGTGCCGGTTCTGAATCGCCTGGCCGTTGACGAAGGTGCCGTTGCGACTGTGCAGATCTTCGATGTAGTAAGTCGTGCCTTCGCGCAGGATCCGCGCGTGCTGGCGGCTGACGCTGGGCGCGTCGAGCACGATGTCGCATTCGGGATGCCGGCCTAATATGGCCCGCTCCAAATCCAGCGAGATGTCTTCGCTAGGACCCGACCCTTTGAACAACTGCAATATGGCCATGGACCGAATCGCTCGCTCGCGGTGTCCCTGCGAGATGGTTAGCCTTCGTAGCGGCCATCATAGTGAAAAACATCCGCACACGCCATGCCCACCGGAAGGCTGGGAAAGCTGGATCGGGCCGGCGACTTCCATCGAATGGCCCGCTCGGCACAACCTCACTTGACCGCTGCCCAGCGACGGCCTATTCTTCGCGGCCCATGAAATCCCTTCTGCTCGTCGCGATCGTTCTTCCGACGGCCGTTGTTTGCTCATCTCCGGTCGTCGCCGCCGACGCTACCCTTACGCCGCAAGCTGGCCTACTGCTTTTGACCAATGGTGAGCTGCTGGAAGGTGAAATCACGGACGCGGGGGACTACTACGACGTGCAAGTCCGCGACGGACAGATCCGCGTGCGGCGAGCGCAAGTTGCCTTGATTGCGCAAGACGTACTGGCCTGCTATCGGTTCAAGCGCGGCGAGATCCAAATCGAACGGGCCCAAGACCACCTCGACTTGGCCGACTGGTGCATTCAAAACAAACTGTTCGACGAAGCGGCCACCGAGATCGTGGACGCGCGTCGGGCGGATGCCACGCATCCGAAGATTGGTTTGCTGGAAACCCGGTTGCGACTGGCGCGCAAAGCGCCCCGCCCCAAGCCGGCGATGCCCGCCGCCCAGAAACTGGCGCACGCGGCGAAGGAGCCGGCTGACAAACCGGCCGAAATTGCCAGCCGCGACTTGCCGCCGGCATTTGTCGAACACTTCACGAACAGTATCCAGCCACTGTTGCTCAACAGTTGCACCGGCTCGGGCTGTCACTCGGGTCAAGCAACCGCGGCGATGCGTCTGGAGCGGATGCCGGCCAACCGTTACACGGGACGCAAGTCGACGCAACGCAATCTGCGCTCGGTGTTGTCGCAAATCGACCGCGACAATCCGCTGCGTAGCCGACTATTGACAGCGCCGCTCGAAGCGCATGGCGGCGCCAACAAGGCGATCTTCGGCGATCGACAGCAATCGCAGTATGCCCAACTGGTGCGTTGGACCTACCTGGTTTCGGGAGCAGCGCCGCCGCCGACCGAGCCGACGCTCGAAGATCGCACGGCTCCGTTGCTGGAGCGCGGGCCGCATGAGACGCCAGGTCCGATCGCGCAAGCACGGCAATTGGGCGCGACGCCGCCACGCGACGCGGCGGCCCCAGTTCCCGCAACACCGGCCAGCGCCGCGGCGTTGGCCGAACCGGGCCTGTTGCCAGCGAACGCCGGTGCCGTCAGCGTCAATGACGCCGCCATGGCCCGCGCAAGCGGCATTGTTGGAAAGCACCGACGTGGCTGCCACGGGGGCACCCCCCGGCACCGGCAACAACACTACGCCCGGCCGGACAACGAGCCCCAATTCGCCATCCGGCCAGCCGGACAGTGCGTACGTGCCCAAGGATCCCTTCGATCCGGAAATCTTCAACCGGCGCTACTTCGGACGCTAGAATTCGGCGCTTTCCAGTTCGATCCGACCGGCCGCCAGCTCGGCAAGAAACTGGCGATTGCTTTCGAGCAGTTGCGACTGCGCGAGCATTTCACGGGGCGTGAGCCAGTGGATCGACTCGACTTCCGCGGGGTTGGGCGTCAATTCACCTTCCGGCTCAAGGCGGCCGTGCCACCAGGCCAGCTCGACTTGCCATGGTGTAACGCTCTGCCAAACGCGTGCGATCGGCTGAATCGCCGCGTCCAACTCTTCGCGAAACTCGCGGACGAGCGCTTGCACTTCAGTTTCGCCCGGTTCGATGGCTCCGCCCGGAAAACAGAGCGCGCCCGGCGCCACCACATGCGCGGAACGGCGAATGACGAGCAACCGTTTCTCGCGAACCACCACGGCCACGGCGCCGCGCCGGTTGCTTGGGGAAGGTGTTGCCTGCTGGCTCATCGTGATATTGATTGCTGTGGGTAGTGCGAGAACTAACTGGTCTGGTTGTTCGCTGAAGCACGACTTCTATAATGCGGCAATCCCGACACCGCATGATATCGGACGGCGCGCGAAGGTGTCGTCTCCAACCTGCTTAGCGCATGCCATGCCGACATCTGCCCGCGATGAATTGGTCGACTGCTTGGCGCGTTTTGGGCTGTCGAGTTTTCGGCCCGGCCAGCGTGAGGTGATCGAAACGGCGATGGCGCGGCAGGACTGCCTGTGCGTCATGCCCACCGGCGGCGGCAAGAGCCTGTGCTACCAGTTGCCGGCTATCGCGGGCCCCGGCATGACACTGGTCGTGTCGCCGCTGATTGCGCTGATGAAAGACCAGGTCGACGCGCTGACTTCGCGCGGGCTGTCGGCCACGATGATCAACAGCACGATTTCGCCCGACGAGCAGTCGCTGCGCCTGGCGCGGATGGCGGCGGGCGAGTACAAGCTGGTGTACGTCGTGCCCGAGCGCTTTCGCAGCAGCCGGTTTGTCGAAGCGGCACAGGCGGCAGACGTGCGTTTGCTGGCGATCGACGAAGCGCATTGCGTGAGCGAATGGGGACACGATTTTCGTCCCGACTATGCGCGGCTGGGACACTTTCGGGCTGCGTTGGGCAATCCGCCCACGATTGCCCTGACGGCCACGGCCACCGACGCCGTGCGTCGCGACATCGTCGAGCTGTTGCGGTTGCGCGATGCCAAGGTGTTCATCACCGGGTTTGCCCGCCCCAATTTGTTCTACGGCGTGCAGGGCTGCTCGACCGACCGCGACAAGGACGAAGCGCTCTTTCGCTTCCTCCAACAAAACCCCGGCTCGGGCATCGTGTATGCCTCGACGCGGAAGCGCTGCGCCGCCTTGGGCGAGAAGATCGCTGAAACGACGGGACGGCCGACCAGTGTCTATCACGCCGGCTTGACTCCCCAGGAGCGTCGTGCTGCCCAAGAGGACTTCATGCAGGGCCGCAGCCAGATCGCCGTGGCCACGCTGGCCTTCGGCATGGGCATCGACAAGGCCGACGTGCGCTTCGTCATGCACTACAACCTGCCCGGCAGTTTGGAAGCCTACTACCAGGAAGCCGGCCGCGCGGGCCGAGACGGACTGCCGGCGCAGTGTCTGTTACTGTGGGGCGTAAGCGACCGGCGCATCCACGAGTTCTTTATCGAGAGCTCGTATCCTGCCCGCAACGTGGTCGAACAGGTCTATGACTACCTGCGCGGGCGCGAGGAAACGCCCATCGAAGTGACGCAGCAGGAAGTGAAAGAAGCCCTGTCGCTAACGATCGGGGGCGAGGGAGTCGGCGCGTGCGAAAAGCTGCTGGAAAGCGCCGGCGTGCTGGAGCGACTGGAAACCAGCGAGAACGCCGCGGCAATTCGCTTGAATACCGACGTGCCCACGCTGGTCGATCTGTTGCCCAAGACGGCCAAGGTAAAACACCGCGTCGTGCGAGCGGTCGAGAAGATCGTCGGCCCGCGCCGTTACGAATGGTGCTACTTGCAGCCCCGACTGCTGCTCCGCGAGCTCACCGAACTGGACAGCACGTCGCTGAATCGGCATCTGCGTGAGTTGAGCAGTATGGAGTCACTCGATTACGTGCCGGCGTTTCGCGGCCGGGCCATTCACATGCGGCGGCGCGATCAGCCGTTCGCCGAGTTGGACGTCGATTTCGAAAAGCTCGAAGCCCAAAAGGCGGCCGAGTATCAGCGGATCGAAAACGTGCTTCGCTTTGCGCGCGAACACCGCTGCCGCCAGCAACAGATCCTGCACTACTTCGGCGAGAGCGATGCCGAGGCGTGCGGACATTGCGACAACTGCCAGGCGGCTGCCGACGGCGGACGTCATGGTCCGGCCGAGCCGGTGAGCGACGCGGTGCTCGAGCCCGTGCGAATCGTGCTCAGCGGCGTTGCCCGCATTTCGCGTTCGCGCCCTACGGATGCGGAAAGCAACTGGTGGCGCAGATGCTGTGTGGATCGAATTCGAAGAGCGTGACGCGCAATCGCCTGGACAAGCTAAGCACGTTTGGCTTGCTCGGACACTTGAAGCAACAGCAGGTCGTGCAACTGATTGACGCGCTGTTGGCGGCCGGTTTATTGGAAACGACCGAGATCGAGCCGTTTCGCCCGATCGTGCAGGTGACCGAGCCGGGCGAGATGGTGATGAAAGGTGGCGACGCGACGGAAGTGCGGCTGTCGCTGCCGGAGGAGATCACGGCCCTGCTTGCCGACAGAGCTCCCGCGGGATCGATTGCGACCGAGCGGACCGAACAGGCGGCCTTCGCGCCCGAAGACATCGGCCTTGTCGCTCGCCTGAAACGCTGGCGCGACGAGACGCGGTTGACGGAGAACGTGCCGGCATATCGTGTGCTGACCAACGCCGCGCTCGACGAACTGGCGCGCACGCGGCCGCAAAGCCTCGAGGGTCTGTCGGCGGTCAAAGGCATGGGACCCGCGAAAGTGCGGCAGTACGGCGAAGCCTTGTTGGCCCTGCTGGGCGAGCCGGTGGTTCAAAGCCCAACCGCCCAGGAGTCGGACGACCCCGCGGATGTTGCCACGAACGCCCATGCGGACGCTGAGCAAGCAGCGCCGCGGCCCATCGACGAACCCGCCGACGCAGCCATCGCTGCGCCGCCGAGCAACCTTGCGCGGCCAAGCCACTATTGGACGTGGCGGTTGCTGGACGCCGGATTCTCGCCTGACGAGTGCGCCGAGATTCGCGGCCTGGCGCCGGAGGTCGTGCTCGACCACGCGTTGCGGGCAGCCGACCACGGGCTGGCAGTCAATGCCGGCTGGTTTCTTACGGCCGATCGGATCGAACGGATCGAGGACGTGCTGGGTGACGGCGCGACGACTCGAATTCGTGCGGCGCTTGAGTGTCTGCCCCGCGGCACGCGGTATGAGGAGGTGCAATTGGTCGTCAAAGCTCGGCAATTCGCCTTGCGCCAGGGATAATCTCCACCGCCGCGCCGGCGATGCGCCCTCGCTCAATTGCGCCTGGTGAGCTACAATTTCACTGAAGCGCCGGAATGTGCGGCGGCGTGCTATTTCTCCCCCAAGGAAACCGTGCCGATGTCTTCGGATAAGCCGCCCGGCGGCGTCCCCCCGCAAACAACCCGCATCCCGGCGCGGCCACGACTCAATTCCACGCATGTGTTGTTGATCATCGTGATGCTCATGCTGTTGGGCCTGGTATGGTTCAACAATCAAGGGCCGGCCCGCAAGGAGATCACCTACAGTTTCTTCCGCGAGGAACTGGATCGCGACAATATCAAGGAAGTGGAGTTTCTGTCTGGCGATCAAGTTTACGGACAGTTCAAAACGGCTCCCAAAGTACCGAAGACCAAGCCCGGCGCCGCCCCAAACTCGAAAGAGGTTGTCGAGGAACCGTTGCCGGACGATTTCTCCGTGGTGCTGATCCCGCTGGTGGGCGAGGACCTGGAAAAGGAGTTGCGGGCCAAGAACGTCAAGATCAACGCCCAGCGCGTCACCGACAGCGGCATGGTGCTGCTGGTGGTGTACATGCTGGGCACGCTCTTGGTGTTCGGCTTCGTGTGGATGATGTTTCGCCGGGCCCGCGACCAGTTCATGGGCGGCGGCATCCTGGGCGGCTTCAGCAAGAGCCCAGCCAAGCTCTATGACACGGAGAGCAAGCCCGTGACGTTTGCCGACGTGGCGGGACTCGAGGGCGTGAAGCACGACCTGCAGGAAGTGGTCGAGTTTCTCAAGAATCCGAAAAAGTTCCAGCGCCTGGGCGGACGCGTGCCCAAGGGCGTGCTGCTGATGGGGCCGCCGGGCACGGGCAAGACGCTATTGGCGCGGGCCGTGGCGGGCGAAGCCGGCGTGCCGTTCTTCTCCATCTCCGGCAGCGAGTTCATCCAGATGTTCGTCGGTGTCGGCGCCAGCCGCGTGCGCGACATGTTCAAAACCGCCAAGGAAGCGTCGCCGTCGATCTTGTTCATCGACGAGATCGACGCCGTGGGCCGCGTGCGCGGCGCGGGTTTGGGCGGCGGACACGACGAGCGCGAGCAAACGCTCAATCAAATCTTGAGCGAGATGGACGGCTTCAGTCAGACCGAATCGGTCATCGTGCTGGCCGCCACCAACCGGCCCGACGTGCTCGATCCGGCGCTGCTACGGCCCGGACGCTTCGACCGGCACATCACGGTGGACCGGCCCAACCACAAGGGCCGCCTGGCGATTTTCAAAGTACACGTGCGCGAAGTGCCGTTGTCGGACGATGTCGATCTGGATCGCCTGGCCAGCGGCACCGTGGGGCTGACCGGCGCGGACATTCGCAATTTGGTCAACGAGGCGGCGCTGTGGGCCACGCGCGAGGGCAAGGACAAAGTCGACATGTCCGACTTCGAACACGCCCGCGACCGCGTGTTGATGGGCCCCAAGCGCGAAGAAGTGCTCAGCGGCAAGGAAAAGCGGATCACGGCCATTCACGAGTCGGGCCACGCGCTGTTGGCTTGGATCGTGCCGGGCGCTGATCGGGTTCACAAGGTGACGATCATTCCCCGCGGACGTTCGCTGGGCGTAACCCAGTTGCTGCCCGAGGAAGACCGCATGAACATCAACGAAAGCGAATTGCACGGCCGGCTGTGTTTCATGTTGGGGGGCCGCGCTGCCGAGAAGCTGGTCTTTGGTGAATACAGCGCCGGCGCCGAGAACGACTTATCACAAGCCACGCGCCTGCGCGCCGCATGGTCACCGCCTGGGGCATGAGCGAACGGCTGGGACCGGTGGCCTATCGCACCAGCGAAGAACATCCCTTCCTGGGCAAGGAGTTCCACGAGCAGCGCGAGTTCAGCGAGCACAGCGCTCGATTGATCGACGAAGAGGTCGCCCGCATTCTGCACACCGCCAGCGATCGCGCGCACCAGTTACTGACCAAGCATCGCGACGACCTGGAGCGATTGGCAACGGCTCTGGAGAAGCAGGAGATCCTGGACGAGAAGGAGATTGAACAGCTCCTGGGTCCGTCGATCAACAAGCGGGCGGAGTCGAATGGCCACGCGGTCGAAGTGGCTCCGGCCCCGGCCAGCGGCAGCGACGTGACTCCCGCCTAATCGAGCGGCGGCTAGAAAGCCGTCGCCGGCGCACTTCGATAGCCGACGCCAATCCACGCCGATCACGGTTTGCGCTCTACTTCTTCGTATAGCTCACGTCGTCGAGATAAATCTCGACGTGGTGACCGCCTGACTGGATGTTGAACAGTCCGAAGCGGTCGAACTTGGCTCCCTCGGTGCGGTGGCCCGGCGTCAGGTCGAACGTGTGCGACTCGCCGTCGAGCGAGACCTCGATTTGTCCGGTATTGCCGGCCGCGTTGGGCCGGTAGTGCAGCGACCAGTCGTGCGCGTCGCCATTGGGGCGAATGATCGGCCACGACGGCGATCCACCGCTGCCTTCACCGTGGGCCGTCTGCCCTGCTCCGCTGCTGGTGCCGTAGCCGGGACGAAAGAAATGGCCCACGCGGCTGGGGCCTTCGACAGGGCCGGCGCGCACTTTGGGGGATTTAGGCTGGCGCGGCAAACGTTGATTTGCTAGACCAGAGTCCGTGAGTATGGGCGGCAAGGCCGCGGTTTGCAGTTCGTTCACGGAGGTCACTCATGGCTGTGCAAGTAAGACCGGATATCAGGAGCATCAAGCATCATTTTGCGGAGCTTCGTGATCCGCGTTCTACGATCAATCGTCGGCATCTGCTGGTCGACGTGGTGGTGATTTCGCTGTGCGGCGTGTTGGCCGGCGCCGATGGCCCGGTGGCGATTGAAGTCTGGGCGAAGGCGAATCGCAACTGGCTGCGACGACATCTGAAACTGCCGCATGGCATACCATCGCACGACACGCTCCGGCGGTTCTTGGAACGCGTCGATCCGCAAGCGTTTCAGCGCTCGTTTACCGCCTGGATCGAGTCGCTGCTGATTCCCGATTCCGAAGGGGCGCGGCTGCTGAACATCGACGGTAAGACGTTGCGTCGGTCGCACGATCGCAAACGCGGGCTGGGTCCGTTGCACCTGGTCAGCGTGTGGGCCAGCGAACAAGGCCTGACGTTGGGCCAAGTCGCCACCGAGGAAAAATCGAACGAAATCACGGCGATTCCCGCGGTGTTGGACCTGGTCGACGTGAAGGGCGCGATCGTGACCATCGACGCGATGGGCTGTCAGAAGGCGATCGCCGAGAAGATTATCGAGCGAGGCGGCGACTACGTCGTGCCCGTCAAAGGTAATCAAGGGAATCTCGAACAAGCCGTCGAGGCATTCTTCGACGAGCATCTGGAAGACGACTTCGCGCGAGTCAAAGTGAGCCGCTTCGAGACCGAAGAGAAACGGCACGGCCGCATCGAACGTCGCACGTACCTGCAAGTCAACGTGCCGCTCGCGCTCGCTGGCCGCCAGGAGTGGGCTGGACTTCGCACCCTGGGAATTGCCATCAGGACCCGTGAAATCGCGGGCCAAGAGACGGGCGAAGTGCAGTGCTACATCAGCAGCATGAAGCGCAACGCGAAGCAGTTCGCCCGCGCGTCGCGAGGTCATTGGAGCATCGAGAACAGTTGCCATTGGAGCTTGGACATGACCTTCCGCGAAGACGAAAGCCGCGTCCGCAATCGCCGCTTGGCCGAGAGCCTGGCGTGGCTGCGGCGTTTCACGCTCTCGCTGCTCAAGCAACATCCCGATACCAAGAAAAGCCTGGTGATGAAACGACGCCTCGCCGGCTGGAGCACGACATTCCTGTCAGAAGTTCTTTTCGGAGTGCCAACTTAGTGTGCGCCGGCCCTGGGGCCTTCGATCATGATGGCAAGATAGTTCTGCTGCCGCTGGTCATACTCCGGCGTGTTGTGATTCTGTTTCGCATCAGCATTGAACCAGCCGAGATACACGCCGCTGTCGCTGCCGGCCTTCAGAAACGCCAGACGGCCGGTGGCAACCAGTTCGTCATCAAGTGAAAGTCGTCCTGTCGGCGCGCCGTAGTACGCCGGCCGCTCGTCGCGAAAGATGATGCCGCCGATTTCGCCCGCCGGTCCGCCACAATGCGCCGTGTCGGTAAAGCCAAAGTCGTGATACGGTCGAATGACGCGCTCGGTGAATTCGACGTGATTGTCCAACGTATCCCACTTGGGATCTTCGTCGAATGTCTCTTGCTTGCCGTCGATCACCAGGTCGTCGAGGTACAGCTCGACATGGTCGCCGGGCGTTTGCACGTTCCAGATGCCGAAGTGGTCCAACGTAGCGCCATCGGCCTTGTGCCCTTTGAAGAGTGTCGCTTCGTACGTGCGGTCGTCGATACGAAACGTCACCAGACCATTTCCGTCGGCGGCGGCCGGATCGTAGTCGAGCGACCAGGTATGCACGGTGTCGCCGCTTGGAAACGGAGGCGTCGGCGTCGTTTGATACCGATCGCCTTCAAACGCTCCGCCGCCGCCCGTGTGCCAGTTGCGCGTGCCGTATTCGTAGAACACCCAGTACTTGCCGCCGTTGCCGTCGAGGCGAAAGCCCAGCGAGTTGGGCGTGCGCCAGCCGCGCGACGTTTCGTTGTACCACCCGATCATCACGCCGCTAGCGCCTTCAGCATGAGGCACGACCAACTTGCCGCTGGCGCTCAGCCGGTCGTTCAGCGTGCGCGGCGTGATTCGCTTGCCGTAGGTGGCGGGCACGGTCGATCGCTCGACGATGCCGCCGATCTCGCCCGGCTTATCGCCGTGCGCTTTGTTCGTCGATTGGTAGCCAAAGTCCTGCCGGGTGATCGGCAGATCGGCCGGCAGCAGGCGATTGCGAAAGCCGTCCCAGCCGGGATCGGCATCGAATGTGAAAGGGCCGGCCATTTCGGCGGATTGAGCGTGAGGCAAGTCGGCGGCTCCGTACGTGCCCAGCGTTGCTGCCACGATGGCCGCCGACAGAATGCTTCGTTCCATCGATCGGGTCCTGTGTTGGGGTTACTTGTTCGAGCCGGCACCGGCTGCTATCCTCGCAAAGCAGCAGACAAATTGCGAACAAAAACTGTTTTCCAGGAGGCTCCGGATGGCTGACAGCGGCGAACCGATGCTCGCGCACATGGTCTATTTCACGCTCAAAGATAACTCGGCCGAGGCCATGGAAACACTGCTCGCCTCGTGCCGCAAATACTTGACCGGCCACCCGGGCACGAAGTTCTTTGCCGCCGGCACGCGCACGCCCGATCTGACGCGGGACGTGAACGACCAGGAGTTTCATGTCGGTTTGCACGTCGTGTTCGAGAGCCGCGCTGCCCAGGACGCCTATCAGGCGCATCCCCGCCATCTGCAGTTCATCGAAGAGAACAAGCCGACTTGGGCCAAAGTACGCGTGTTCGACGCGGACGTGACATGAGCGAAAGCTGCCCGACGATAATTCGATTTCTTCATACCGCGGCGCTTGCGCTGTTGTCGATGCTTGCGCTCGCGTCGCCCGCTGTCGCACGAGCTGGCGAGTTGACGTTTCGTCCCCAGGAAATCTCTGACGACCTGACAGTCGGCTATGCCACGCGCATCCTGGACATGAATGACGACGGCCGGCCGGACATTTTGGTGGTCGATTCGAAGCGGGTGATCTGGTTCGAGAACCCTGCGTGGCAGATGCACACGATTCTGGAAGGCCAGACGCTGCCGGACAACGTGGCGATTGCGCCGGCCGATTTCGACGGCGACGGCGACACCGACTTTGCACTGGCGGCCGATTGGCGCCCGGGCGACACGCACGCCAGCGGATCTTTGCAATGGCTCGAGCGCGGCGCGTCGGTCGATGCGCCTGGAAGCTGCACCGCATCGACGCCGAGCCCACGATCCACCGCATTCGCTTTGCCGATTTGAACGCCAACGGCCGGCCGGAGTTGATCGTCGTGCCGTTGTTTGGCGCGATTCCAAAGGCCCGCACTTTGCCGAAGCGCCGATTCGCATTTTGGCGTACGAACTGCCCGACGACCCGGTCGCCGGCCCCTGGAAGCCGTGCGTGCTCAGCGAAGAGTTGCACGTGGCGCACAATTTCTGGCCGACCGATTTCGATCACGACGGCCAGCTCGACGTGCTGGTGGCCAGTTTCGAGGGCGTGAGCCTGTTCGCGCGCGACGCGGACGGCGCATGGTCGCGCAAGCTGATCGGCAGCGGCAATCAGGAAACATCGCCCAGCCGCGGCGCCAGCGAGGTCAAGCACGGGCAACTAAGCGGCGGGCGCGACTACGTGGCAACGATCGAGCCCTGGCACGGTTTCCAGGTGGTCATCTACACGCCGCCGGAAAGCGAGGGCGAACCGTGGCAGCGGCAGGTGCTGGACGATGAGCTCAAGTGGGGACATGCCGTGTGGTGCGCCGACTTGGACGACGACGCCGACCAGGAACTTATCATTGGCGTACGCGACACGAAGGACGCCGAGCATCCCTGCGGCCTGCGGATCTATGATCCGTCCGCGACATCCGACGGCGGCTGGACCAAGTACGTGTTCGATCCGGCCGGCGTGGCGATCGAAGACCTGACGGTGGGCGATCTCGACGGCGACGGCCGGCAGGACATCGTCGCGGTGGGCCGCCAAACGGGCAATGTCCGCATCTACTGGAACAAGACGCAAACGAAGTAGTGGCCTTCGGTTACGTGCTCGTTGACAGTTCCGTCAGGCACTCGAATCGCTCTCGTCCCTGATGGGCTGCACGCCTATACTAGAAAATGACGGGTGACGTGTTGAGCGCGGAGAGAATCACGACGGAGGGACGTCGATGCTGGGACGAGGTCGGTGGCACGATTTGCGAGTGATGGCTTGGTTAATGCCAGCATTTTCGTGTTCGGTGTTGATGGCAGCGATGCCGTGCGTTGCAGGTGACTCGGCGGCGACGGATGCCAGATCGAATTCATCGGCCGCCGCCGACTTGGGCGAGTATCCTGGCGAAACATTGCCGGCCAGCGACGGCAGCGAAGTGTCATTGCCCGCGGCTCGTGGCGCGAAGGCCACGGTGATCATGTGCATGTCGGTCGAGTGCCCCATCTCGAACGAGTTCCTGCCGGCGATTCAGGAAACGGCCCGGGCCTATCGCGCCAAGGGCGTGAACTTCGTGGGCATCAATCCCAACGGCGGCGAATCGCTGGAGGACATGGCCGCGTATGCGAAAGAGCACGAACTTTCGTTCCCGTTTCTGAAGGACGAAGGGGGCAAGGTCTCCCGCCGGTTGCTGTTCAACGTCACGCCCGAGGCGCGACTGTTCGATACCGACGGGCAGATCGTCTATCAGGGCCGTGTCGACAACCGGTATCGCGCCGGTGGCGGTCAGCCGGGCGCCATGATCAAGCACGACCTGGCCGACGCGCTCGACGAAGTACTAGCCGGCCAGCCCGTCAGCCAATCGCGCACCCGCACGGTTGGCTGCCCGATTCAACTCGCCCCGGCTGAGAATTGATCGGACGTCTGGATGAACACTCTCTAGTCTGCGTGACACTGGAATCTTGCCAGCGCTGGAGTCGCCGTTGAATTCAAGCTCTGGCCGGTCGATAGACCACAACGAACGACGGCACGACGAAAAAGATCTACAACCACAAAGATCGCGAAGGACTCACAGTGCAACAGGATTGCTCAGCGGCGCCTTGTCGCGAGATCATTGCAGTATCTTGAAACCGGGAACCTGCCGCGTGACGACAAATCTCCGCGAATTCCTCATTGCCCAATCTTTACAATCCGTGAAATCTGCGGATCGTCTCCATCTTTGAATTCGTGGTGTCGTTGGGTCGCCGTGGTTCAACTTCTTTCCGAGGTGGCCGCGGCTCAGCTTGGGCCGGGCGTGACGTACTTCTTCAGCCAGTCGAACACTTCCTTGTGCCAATAGATGCTGTTGGCCGGTTTGAGCACCCAATGGCTTTCGTCGGGAAAGTTGATCATGCGGCTGGGAACGCCCAGGCGCTGTAGCGTGGTGAAGAGTTGAAAGCCTTCGCTCATTGGCACGCGAAAGTCGTTGTCGTTGTGGATGATGAGCATGGGAGTTTTGAAGTTCTGGGCATAGCGGTGCGGCGAGAATTTTTCGTAGCTGTCGCGGTTGCCCCAGGGCGGACCGCCGTGTTCCCATTCGTCGAACCACAGCTCATCGGTCGTGGCGTACATGCTGTCGAAGTTGTAGACGCCGCAATGGGTGATGAGCGTCTTGAACTTGTTGGTGTGCCCTTCGAACCAGTTCATCATGTAACCGCCGAACGACGCGCCGGCGGCGGCCATGCGGTTGGTGTCGATGTAGGCCAGCCGTTCGAGATGATCGACGCCGGCCAGCAGGTCTTCGTAGCACTTTCCGCCCCAGTCGCCGCTGATTTCGTCGACGTATTGCTGGCCAAAACCGGTGCTGCCGCGCGGATTGGGCAGCGCCACGACATAGCCCTGCGCGGCCCACAGTTCGGGATTCCAGCGATAGCTCCAGCCGTCTCCCCAGGCGCCTTGCGGGCCGCCGTGTACCAGATAGACCAGCGGCCACTTCTTCGTGGGATCGAAGCCCGGCGGCTTGACGATCCACATCTGCATCGGCGAGCCACCGGCACCTTTGACCGAGACGCGTTCGGCCCGCGGCAATTCGAGCTGTTGCATCAGCTCGCGATTGGCATGGCTGAGGTTGTGCGCCTTGCCGTCGTCCACCAGCATGATGTCGGCCGGATGTATCATGGCGGCTTGCGAGCAGGCAAGCTTCTTGCCGTCGGAGCTGATGCTGGGCGAGGAGAACGAGCCGCCGGTGATGTATTCGGCCAGCTTGCCGTCGGCGACCGAGAGCTTGAAGATAGGCGCTTTCGGCCTTCTGTTCGGCGATGCAAAAGATCGTAGCGCTATCGGCGCCCCAGGCGAACTCGCCGAACGACAGATCGATCTTGCCGGTGACGCTGCGCGCGGCGCCGCCAACGGCCGGCACGACCATCAGCTCCCAGCGACCGGCCTCGTAGCCCGGCTTGGTTTCGCGCGATAGGCGAGCCATTTGCCGTCGGGGCTGAAACGCGGAAAGCCGTCGGCCGCTTGATTGCCGGCGGTGAGGTTCTTGGGCTCGCCTCCCGCCACGTGCACCAGCCACAGATCGTGATTCGTGCTCCAGGCTTCATCGTGCGCCGGCGGAGCGGTGTAGACCAACGACAGGCTGTCCGGCGTGAACGTGAAGTCGTCTCCCGCGGAGAACGTGGAAGACGTGGGACAGGCATCGCGGTCGCCCGGCGTCAGATTGCGTGGCTCGCCCCCGGCGGCAGGCACGACGAACAAGTGCTGCCGTTTGTCTTCGACCCAGGAATCCCAATGCCGGTAAAACAGCTTGGTGAACACGCGCGCTTTCACCGGGTTCTTTTCGCTCTCCTCCTTGCGCTTCTTGTGGGCTGCGTTGCTCTCGGCGTAGGGCAGGTGCGAGTACTCGGGATACACGGCCGAGTAGAAGCCGACCCACTTGCCGTCGGCCGACCAGATGCCGCTGGTGGCCTGGCTGGCGAGTGAGGTGAGCTGCCGCGCCTCGCCGCCCGACAGATCGATGATCCACAACTGGTTGTCGCCCGAGCGATCCGACTCGAACAGCACCTGGTGGCTATCGGGGCTGAAGCGTGGATGCTTGTCGTGCTTTGGTCCGCCGGTAAGCTGCCGCGGCGGGCCGCCGTCGGTCGGCGCGAGCCAGATGGTCGACGTGCTGTTGTTCTTCTCGCGGTCGACGGTGGTCATCACATAGACCACCGACTTGCCGTCGGGAGCGATATGCGGGTCGGAAACCCGCCGCATGGCCAGCAGGTCGTCGATGGTGAGCGGATGGGCGGCAGCGGCGGAATCGGTCATGGCAAGGGGAGTGAAAAGAAGCGCGGTTGAAAGAGCGACGGCAATGCGCATGGCGAGCGTTCTCAATGAGTGCAACGATATTCAACGTCCGAGCATTGTAACGGATCGCGGAGCGCGGGAAACCGGTCCCCATCCACTTAACCCCCGGTCATTGACCGGGGGGCTAAAAGAGGATGTCTGCGGCCTATTCTGTCAGCGCCGCTTGAAAACGCTTCAGCCGCTCGCGCAAAGGGCCGGGGCTTTCGAGCTCATAGCCGACGACGCGCTCGACAGCGAGCACGGCAAAGCGGGGGCCGGGCAGTTGCAGTGTCGCGGCCGCATCTCGGCGCCACGTGCCTAGATCGTCGAAGGCGCGGACGCTGGTGAAACCCGCGGCGCGAGCCATGCCGGCGTAGTCGATTGCCGCTCGAGTAGCGGCACTGGCGGCGGCCGTTTGCTGGCCGCCGGTCACTTCATATACGCCATTGTCGAACACGATCAGCGTCAGGTTCTCCGCGCCGCTGGCGACGATGGTTACCAACGAGCCAATGTTCATCAACATGGCGCCGTCGCCGTTGAGCACCAGCACCTCGCGCTTTGGCTGGGAGAGCGCCAATCCCAGGCCCAGCGCGGCGCGGCGCCCATGGCCGAGGGAATGTAGTGCAGGTCGAGCGGATGCCGCGAAAGTTTGGGCCACTCGCGGGCGGCGCCCATCGTGGTCACGACGATGCGCTCTTCGCGCAGCGGCAGCAACACTTCGAGCGCCGCGACAAACGGCATGCGGGGTCGGGTCGGGTCGTTTGCCATGAATTTCCCCAACGGCGTTTAACAACTACATGCGGCCTTCGGCCACCAGGACCACGCCGGGCTTCTGGTCGGCCTGGCACTGGTGGAAATGCTCGGCCAGGTGCGGCAACTCTTCGGGGGAGCGAATCACCACGTAGTCGAGGCCCCAGGCCTTGAGAATCGGTTCGGTGAAGCGGCAGGCCGTGTCGGGCGAGTTGGGCACCAAGGCACTGCGATAGCCGACCACGGCCAACAGCGGCAGACCCAGATCGAATAACGCATTGCGCATGGCGTCGCCCGACTCGAACAGGCCGGTGTTTTGAATCATCACCAGCGGCCGCTTGCCGCCCAGGTGCAGACCGGCGGCAATGGCCCAGGCTTCGCCTTCGCGGCACACACGCACCAGTTGCAGCGCGCGCGAACTTTCGAGCGCCGCTTCCCACGGGCCAATGGCCGAGTCGGGCAGCCATACCACGTGCGTGAAACCAAGCTCGGCGAGAATCTCTGCAACTTGCTGGCCGGGATAATCCATCGCCTGCTCCACTGGATGTTGGAATCCGTGTATTATGCGCGCCGCCAAGAGCGTTGCGAGATGATTCTCACGAGTCGCGCGGGGAACTCATGGCGTCGGCGGCTCCGTCCCGCTACATTCGAGGACGGTTGCTATGAGTTGCTCGTACCCGCAGGAGTCTTTCCGCATGAGTCTGGCAGATCGCATTGCTCGCAGCCTGTTCGTGGCGCTGGCCGTGGGCTTGGGCTGGGGCATTCGCGGCGATTTCGGGCACGTGGTGGGGGCCATGTTTCCCGGCGCTTGCCTGGGACTGGGCCTGGCGTTTGTGAGCGGCCAGCGATCGTTGTTTCGCTGGATGCCGATCATCGCGGCGCTCTCGGCATTGGGCATCGGCGTCGGCGGCACGATGAGCTATGGCATCCTGCACGGCTATGCCAAGGCCGACACATTGGTCAACTACAGCTACGGCTATCTAACGCTGTTTCTGCAGGGCGCCGCCTGGGGCACTTTCGGCGGCGCGTTGATCGGATTGGTGACGGAGCGCAAGCCCTTGCAGACCGGCGAATGGTTGGGCTGGCTGGCAGCCGTCTTTCTGGGCGGCTGGGCCACGGCGTTCGTGGTGGTGGTCGTGCTCGGCTTCGATATCAATCCGCCCCGCGGCAATAGCTCAATCGCCTTCATGGGCGCGGCCTTGGCGCAAATCATCTGGTTGGCCGCAAGCGGCAAGACCAACGGCTTGCGCGGCGCCGTATTGGGCTATGTCGGTTTCGGTCTGGGAATGGCAGCGGGACGACTGCTGGGCAACCTTTCCAACGTGCTGCAAGAGCCCTGGGGATTCACCATCAACACTTGGAACGTAATGGAAGTCTCTTGTGGATTGATCGGCGGGTTCATTTATACGTTCGGCATGGTGGACCACCCCTATCCTGATCCGCCCGAGCGGCAGGGCATTCGTTGGCCGGCAATTGCGGGCATGACATTCGTGCTGGGACTGATCCCGCTGTGGCATCGGCTGTCGCGAATCCCCGCCGACAAGAAGCTGGCGGAATGGACCGAGCGATTGGCAAGCTACGGCTATTTCGAGCCGGCAGCGGTGGCCAAGGACGTGCTGGCTCGGATCGACGGCGTGTGCGTGCTGGGCTTCGTCGGCGCGGTGGTGTGGATGATGATCTACTTTCGCGGCGCGCAGCGTTTGGCGGCGATGCCCGTGTTGTGGCTCTGTGGCACGATGCTGTTGATTCAGAACCTCCATGCGCTGTACTTCTACTATCCGCGGCAGCAACACCAGTTCAACATGCACTCGCTGTTCTGGGTGTTGTATGGAGCGATGGTGTTGTACGCGCTCATCGCTCGGCCGAAACCGACGCCCGTGCCGGCGTCGGAGCCCGATGCACCCGAAACACGCTTTCACTGGCTCGGCTGGATGGCGGGTGGCGTGCTGGGCTTGGCGCTGGTGATTCTGGCGGCCGGCTTCGTCAACGGAGAGCGGTCAATGACTTCGGCCAATACCCGATGGCCGCGATGGAGCTGGTCGGAGGGGCCGTTTCCCGGCGGCGAAATCAAGCCGTAGCAAACGACATTGCCGGCACATTCAACCGCTGGTTTCCTCGAATCGCCGCCATATTGAGACAGCTTCTCAATCCACGGACGGCACGCTGTCGCTGTGAAAATGGCGGCTGCTTTCCGGACCGCGCGGGACTATAATTCAAACATGATGCGACCCGTCGCCTGCCTACTGCTGATCACCTCGCTGCTGACGCAAGGCGCTGCGTTGCCGCACACGCACGCTGGGTCCGAGATGGCCCTGCCCGCGGGACACGACTTGCGGCCTCACTTTCATTTGTCGGGCGCGGCCCACTCGCATCACGTTCATCACGCCGCGTATCGTCAGCCCACGTTGCTATCGCAGACGGACGAACAGGCAAATTGCTTCTCGGCGCCGCCTTGCGATCACGACCACGACGCCGTTTATCTCAATGCCGGCGGCACGGTGAGCGTGATGGAACAATCGGCCGGCTGGGCGATGCTCGCGGTTGCTTCGGTCGCCCTGGTGGGCGAACTCGACGACATCACGCCGGGCGGACTGCATGCAGGGTCGCTGCCCTGCTATGGGGACCACGTTCCCATCTTTCTGGCGAGCACGAGACTGCTCGTCTGATTCTCTCTCCGAGCGAACGATTGCACGCCGGCAATCATGAACGCGCTGCTGCGCGATCTTGTTGCACGCCTGGCGCGGCGGTCGTCGTTCTTTTTGCGCAAGCAGTCGCTGGCCGTGCTGGGAAGATCGTAAAGAGCTTCCGCGGCGGCTGCAATCCACAGCGCGAACGGTTCCTGGCGGTACGTGATGACTTGTCGATTTTTTGACGCAAGGGAGCCCCGGCGTGACTAGAACTTCTCTGGCACAATTGAAACGCCCGACGGCAATCGGATCGCGCGTTGTCCCGATCGGCCTGACTGCCGTCGCCTTGCTGGCGGTGGTGGGCATTGGCGCGTGGGCGTGGCAAAGTTGGTCCGTGGCATCCTCGGACCAAGCGGCGGCCGCGGCGCCGGCAGCGTCCAGCATGGCCGAAGTGCACTTGTCGCAGGCCAAGTTGGCCGCGGCCGACTTGCACACCAGCGCCGCGGAAATGCGAGCGCTGCGCGAGATCCGCCGCGTGCCGGGCACGATCGGCTACAACAAGACACAGCGGCTTCAAGTCACGATGCCGGCCGCTGGCGTCGTGAAGCAAGTGTTGGCCGAGCCGGGGCAGGCGGTCAAACGCGGCGACACCTTGGCGCTGATGACCAGCATCGAGGTCGGAGTCACGCGCGACGAGGTGGTGAGCGCCGAAGCGGAAGCCCAATTGGCGCGAAAGGAAAGCCAGTGGGCCAGCCAGATCTACGACCATTTGCAGGAATTGCTCGGCGCGCTGAACGACCGGCTGGACGTGACTGAGTTGGAAGAGATGTTCGACAACAAGGTGCTGGGCACGCATCGCGACCGGATCGTTTCGGCCTACTCGAAGCTGCTATTGGCGGAACGCACCGCCCAGAATACCGACGCGGTAGCCGGTGAAGGCATCGCCGAAATCATCGTCCGCGAGCGTCGTAGCGCGCGCGAAGTCGCCGCAGCCGCGCTGGCGAGTATCCGCGAGCAGTCGCGGTTCGAAGCGCTGCAAGACAAGACCCGCAAGCAAGCGGCATTGGAGCATGCCGAGCGGCTGGTGACCCTTTCGCAGCGGAAGCTGGCCGTGCTGCTGGGGCCATTTGCGGAGATCACTCCGGAAAGCGGCGACGACGGACTGTGCGAGTTGGTGCTGCGAGCGCCGACGGATGGGCTGATCGAGGATCGGCTGGTCACCCGTGGCGCGCACACCGTGCCCTCGCAGGTGCTGTTCACCATCGCCGACACGAACACGTTGTGGGTATCGGCGCAGATTTACGAGCGGGAATGGGCCGCGTTCAACGAAAGCCAGGTGACCGAGCTTACGGTTGAGTCGCCTGCCGTGCCGGATCACAAGCTGCAAGCCAAGGTGTTGTTCGTGTCGGTCGGCGTGTCGCCGGAAACCCGCGCCGTGCCGCTCGTGGCGCAGATCGACAATGAAGATGGCCGCTTCAAGCCGGGCATGTTCGCCTGGGTGGCCCTGCCCTTGGGCATGCCGCGCGAGGTGCTGACGGTGCCCACCTCGGCATTGACGCGGCACGAGGAACGGCCCTTCGTGTTTGTCGAGGAGCAACCGGGCACGTACCGCAAGGTCGACGTCACCGTCGGGCTCGAGACGCCCGAATTGATCGAAATCACGCACGGACTGAAACCGGGAGACAAGGTCGTCGATCGGGGCGTGTTTCTTTTGAAGAGCGAGCTGTTGTTGACCGGAGAAGATTCGTAATGAGGTTACAAGTCGCTCGCACCGCCGGGAGCCATATGGCATGTTGTCCGCGCTAATTGATTTCTCGCTCCAGAATCGATTTCTGATTCTCACCCTGGTCTTCCTGATGGCCGTGGGCGGAGTCTATTCGGCGTTGACGATTCCCATCGATGCCGTGCCGGACATGACCAACGTGCAGGTGCAAGTGGTGACCTCGGCCGGTTCGCTGTCGCCGCTGGAAGTCGAACGGTACGTCACTTATCCGGTCGAGCAGACGATGAACGGCCTGCCGAACGTGGAGGAAATTCGCAGCATTTCCAAGTTCGGGCTGTCGCTGGTGACCATCGTGTTTCTGGAGGGCACCGACATTTATCGAGCCCGGCAACTGGTGAACGAGCGGCTGGGCAATGCCCGCGAACGGGTCATCGCCGGCTATGGCAGCCCGTCGCTGGGAGTGCTGACCACGGCCTTGGGCGAAGTGCTGCAATTCGAGGTGCGCGGCGAAGGCTACACGCCGATGGAGTTGCGCACCATGCTCGAGTGGGAAATTGCGCCGCAAATGCGCCAAGTGGCGGGTGTCACCGAGATCAACGTACACGGAGGCTACTACAAGACGTTTGAAGTCACGATCGATCCCGACCAGCTAACGGCGCACGGTGTGGCGCTTGGCGAGCTGTTTGACGCCCTGGAGCGCAACAATTCCGCGACCGGCGGCGGCTATGTCATCCACTCCGGCGAACAGCGGTTTATTCGCGGGCGAGCCCTGTTGAAGGACGTGGGCGAGATCGAACGTGTCGTGATCCGGCAGGGCGAAGACGGCGTGCCGCTGATGGTGCAGGACGTCGCCACCGTGCGAATCGCGCCCATGACGCGGCAAGGTGCCGTCACTCGCGACGGCCGAGGCGAAGCAGTCACCGGCATGGTGATGATGCTGTTGGGCGAAAACTCGCGAACAGTGGTCGCCCGGGCCAAAGAGCGGCTGCACGAAATCGAGCCCACGCTGCCGCCCGGCGTCCGGCTGGAAGTGATCTACGACCGGGAACACCTGATCGAACGTACGTTGCACACCGTGCTGAAAAACCTGGTGGAAGGCGGGGCGCTGGTGATCGTGGTGCTGTTGGTTCTGCTCGGCAGCATTCGGGCCGGATTGATCGTGGCGCTGGCGATTCCCCTGTCGATGTTGTTCGCAACGAATGCCATGGGCACGGCGGGCATCACCGCCAGCCTGATGAGCCTGGGTGCGATCGACTTCGGGCTGATCGTCGACAGCTCGGTCATCATGATCGAGAACTGCGTTTCGCGGCTGGCGCACAATCCGGACGGACGGTCGCACATGCGCGTGATTCGCGATGCGGCAATCGAAGTGCGCAAACCGACGATGTTCGGTGAGTTGATCATCGCCGTGGTGTACTTGCCAATCCTGGCGCTGCAGGGAACCGAAGGCAAGTTGTTTCGGCCCATGGCGTTGACCGTGCTATTCGCATTGGCCGGCTCGTTGGTGTTGTCGCTCACGCTGATGCCGGTGTTGGCTTCGATCTTGCTGCCGAAGAAAGTCAACGAAAAAGAGCCGTGGCTGATCCGAGCGATCAAAACCGTGTATCGTCCGCTCGTGGCGCAGGCAGTCGCGCGGCCAGCTATCACGGTGGGCCTGGCCGTGGCGCTGCTGGTGGCAAGCGTGCCAACGGCGCTACACTTGGGCGCGGAGTTCATGCCTCGGCTGGACGAAGGCGACTTGCTGATCGAAGCGGTGCGCCTGCCCAGCGCCACGCTCGAAGGTTCGATCGCCATGAGCACCAACATCGAGAAGCATCTGCTCAAGTTTCCGGAAGTCAAAACCGTGTTTTGCAAGACCGGGCGACCCGAGATCGCAAACGATGTCATGGGCGTGCACCAGACCGATGTGTGGGTGATTCTCAAAGACCCCAGCGAGTGGCCGCAAGAGAAATCGCGCGACGAGCTGATCGAAGGGATGTCTGCCGTGCTCAACGAGCAGGTGCCCGGCGTCAAGTTCGGGTTCAGCCAGCCGATCGAGATGCGCGTCGACGAGCTGGTGGCGGGCGTCAAGGCCGACGTGGCCGTGTTGATCTATGGCGACAACCTGGAAGTGCTGGCGCGCAAAGGCAAGGAAATCGAGCAGTTGTTGAGCACGATTCCCGGCGCAGCCGACGTCAAAGCCGACTATCAAGCAAACATTCCCACGTTGCGCGTGGACGTAAAGTCCGACCGATTAGCCGTGTACGGCATCGACGCCTCGGAAGTGATGACGGCGGTGGAAACGGCAGGTGGCCGCCGCGCCGGACAAGTGCTCGAAGGCCGAGCACGGTTTCCCATCATCGTCCGCTATCCGCAAGCCTGGCGCGAAAACGAGTATCTGTTCGAACAAATCCCCATCAACGAAATCCACGGCCGGCAGATCCCCTTGGGCGAACTGGCCGACGTGGTGCTGGAAGAGACGCCGCCGGGCATCGACCACGAAGCCACGCGACGCCGGACGTATGTCTCGGTGAACGTGCGCGGACGCGACGTGGCCAGCTTCGTCCATGACGCGAAGAGGGCGATTGCCGAGCACGTCAAGCTGCCCACCGGCTATCGCGTGGAATGGGGGGGCGACTTCGAGAATCTGCAAACCGCCAGCCTGCGGCTCTCGATGATCACCCCGCTGGTGCTGCTGTTGATTTTCCTGCTGCTCTACAGCACGTTCAAGTCGACGCGCTTGGCGCTGCTGATATTCGTCGCGGTGCCGGTGGCGGCCTCTGGTGGGATCTTCGCGCTGGCGCTACGCGGCATGCCGTTTAGCATTTCAGCCGGGGTGGGTTTTATCGCGCTGTTCGGCGTGGCGGTTCTCAACGGACTGGTGTGGGTCAGCGCCGCCGAAAATCTGCGCCATGACAACGTCGAGTTGCACAAGGCCGCCAGCATCACGGCGCTGGGGCGATTGCGGCCCGTGCTGATGACGGCACTCGTGGCCAGTCTGGGCTTTTTGCCCATGGCGCTAGCGACCACGGCCGGAGCCGAAATTCAACGCCCGCTGGCCACGGTGGTGATCGGCGGACTGATCACCTCGACGATGCTCACGGCGTTCGTCCTGCCGGCCGTGTATCCATGGTTCGCGCCGAAGACGGTGGAAACGGACTCACCTGGAGCGAAGACAGCCGAATCATACTAACCCGAGGCGCGAGCGAGGGAGCGAAAGAAATGGCCAGTTGGTCCTCTCGCTCGCGCTTCGGATTAGTGTTTTCATTGCTTGGCTATTCTGCCCGACGGCGCGCTCCGCTGGGTTTGCGGTGGGTGAGCGAGTCGCCCAGGTCGGCGCGGGCTCGTTCGGCGATGGCCAACAACTGCTCGACGACCTGCGGATTCTCCGCGGCGATGTTGGTGCTCTCGCCAATGTCGGAGACGACGTCGTACAGCTCGGGCTCCTTGAGCGTGCGATGTTCGTACTCGACCGGCAGTCCGTCGTGTCCGCCGGGACGGCCCGCCAGGGTGCGATAGGTGTGCGGCAGATAAAGCTTCTTCGTGCCGCTGGAAACGGCTTGCAGTTCGTTGTCGGCGTAGTAGAAGTAGTAGGCGTCGTGCGGGTTCTTGGCGCCCGCCTGGCCGGAGAGCAGCGGCCAGATGTCGAGCCCGTCGATCGTGTGATCCGGCAGCTTGGCGCCGATCAGTCCGGCGATGGTGGGCAACAGGTCGATGGTCATGGCCGGCTCGTTGCAGACGCTGCCGGCGGGAATGACGCCCGGCCAGCGTGCCACGAACGGCTCGCGCACGCCCCCTTCCCAACTGGTGCCCTTCCCTTCGCGCAGCGGCGCGGCCGAGCCGCAGTGGTCGCCATAGCTGAGCCACGGCCCGTTGTCGGACGTGAAGATCACGAGCGTGCGCTCGTCGAGGCCGTGCTCGTGCAAGGTGTCGAGCACCTGGCCAACGGACCAATCGATCTCCGAAATCACGTCGCCAAATACGCCCCGCGAAGTCTTGCCCTGATATTTGTCGCTGACATAGAGCGGCACGTGCGGCATGCTGTGGGCCAGGTAGAGAAAGAACGGTTGGTCCTTGTTGCGATCGATGAAGTCGACGGCGTGCTCGGTGTACCACGTGGTCAGATTGCGCTGATCGTCCGGCGTGACCGGCAGGATGGCCACGCGCTCGTCGTCGAACAACGGCAAATCCGGAAAGCCGCGCCGCTTGCGCTCCTCCAGCGGCAGATGCACGAAGCCGGGATGATACGGCCACATGTCATTGGAGTATGGCAGGCCGAAGTATTCGTCGAAACCGTGTCGCGTGGGCAGAAATTGCGGGTGATGGCCCAAGTGCCACTTGCCGAAGATGGCCGTGGCGTAGTCGCGCTGTTTGGCCACTTCGCCCAGCGTCATTTCGCCGTCGCTGATGCCGACGTCAGACTTCGGACCCAGCGCGCCGCGAATGCCGATGCGGTTCGGGTAGCAGCCGGTCAATCGCGCCGCGCGCGACGCGGAGCAAACGGCCTGCGCAACGTAGAAGCGTGGGAAGCGGATGCCGTCTTGGGCCATGCGGTCAAGATTCGGCGTGGCATAGCCCCGAGCGCCGAATGGTCCGATATCGGCATAGCCCAGGTCGTCGCAAAAAATGATCACGACGTTCGGCCGTTCCGGTCGCTCGGCGGCTGGCGCGATCGCGGCAAAGAACAAGTACAACAGCAAGGTCGAGATGGTGATTTTCATGCTCGCATTGTCATCAGAGCGGATGAGCGCGTCAAACCATTGGGCCATTGGGCCAATTGGCCAATCGGGACGCCGCGCGTTGGTGTCGGACCGCTACGTTGGCACTTCGGGCGCGCACAAGTACACTGGCAGGCATGAAACTCCACGCCAACCGCAAACGACTCAGCCGACGGGCATTTGTCCTCGGCGTCGTCGCAAACGCCGCGTTCGGCTTGCCGTTGGCGGCGCCCGCGGGCTGCCTGGCCGATGATCTGGTCCGCTGTCGCCAGGGCGCGGTAGTGTGCGTCAGCGAGCCGGCGGCGCAAGTCGGCCTGCAAGCGCTGCGCGATGGCGGCAGCGCCGTCGATGCGGCCGTTGCTACCGCGTTCGCGTTGGCGGTCACCTACCCCGGAGCGGGCAATATCGGCGGCGGAGGTTACATGCTCGTCGCGCCGGACAGCGACCTCACGCCCAGCGTCGTGTTCGATTTTCGCGAGACGGCGCCGGCCGCCGCCACACGCACGATGTTTGTCGACGAGCAGGCGCGCACGCCGCATCGCCGCGTGGGCGTGCCCGGCACGGTGCGCGGGCTGGCCATGGCGCATGCGCGTGACGGACGGTTGCCGTGGCGGGCGCTCGTGACACCGGCGGTGAAGCTCGCGCGCGAAGGTTTCGCACTCGATGCGGCCGTGGCCGAACAATTGAACGACGTGTTGGCCGCCTACGATGCCGCACAGTTTGCCGGACTCCATCAGGCCTTCGGACATCCGGACGGGCGGGCATGGTCCGCGGGCGATCGGCTCGTGCAAGGGGAACTGGCCGACGTGTTGCAGCGAATCGCCGATCAAGGTCCTGACGCCTTTTACACCGGCCAAACCGCGCAACTGATTGCAGACGAAATGCGACGCGGCGACGGGTTGGTCTCACTAGGCGACCTGGCCGCGTATCAGCCCTTGGTGCGCGAACCACTGCGGGGGACCTATCGCGGCTGCGACATCCTGGCCGTGCCTCCGTCCACCTCGGGCGGCACGACGCTCATCGAAATGCTCAACATGCTCGAATCGTTCGAACTGCGTGCGTCGGGTCGCTGGTCGCCCGAGACGTTGCACCTCCTGATCGAGTGCATGCGGCGCGGCTATCGCGACCGGGCCGCTTACCTGGGCGATCCGGAGTTTACGCCGATCCCGGCGAAGCTGACGGAGAAGTTCCATGCTCGGGCACTGGCCGAAACGATCAATCCGCGACGGGCCACACCCAGCCTGGAACTGGCCGACGACATTCCGATCACGCGCGAGGGCGAGCAAACCACGCACCTTTCGATCATTGATGCCGAGCGCACCGCCGTCAGCATGACTTACACGCTCGAGCAGAGCTTCGGCAGCAAAGTCGTGGTGCGCGGCGGTGGATTCCTGCTCAACGACGAAATGAACGACTTCAATTGGGTACCGGGGTTGACCAACGAAGCGGGGCGGATCGGCACGCCGCCCAACGACGTGGTCCCGGGCAAGCGGATGCTCAGTTCGATGTGTCCGGTGGTCGTGCGACGCGATGGCCGTACGTTGCTGGTCACCGGCAGCCCCGGCGGACGGACGATCATCAACACGGTGCTCGAAGTGGTGCTCAACGTGGTGGAGTTCGAAATGGATGTGCGCCAGGCCATAGACGCTCCGCGGATGCACGAGCAATGGCTGCCAGACTATGTCCGCGTCGAGCCGGCCATGGCGACGCGGCAGGGCGAGGCCCTCGCAGCGCTCGAGACAATGGGACACACGATCGTCGAGGGCATGCATACCCAGGGCGATGCGCACACGATCTGGATCGACCCGCAAACCAGCGAAATCGTAGCCGCCGCCGATAAGCGCATCAGCGGCAGCGCGGCGGGGTATTGAGGCGGGGCAATTTTGCGATTGCCTTACCGCGGCCAGGGCGCCTTGGCGTCGACGGTGATGATCGACGAGGCGGGTGGCACGGGCATGCGGGGTTTCAGGTAGGGCATGCCGGCCGCCTTGTGACAGGCATAGCAACCTTCCAACAGCGAGCGATAGCTCACCAGGAATTGCCGCAGGTCTTTCTTTTCGATCGCGGCGCCCACTTGCATGTTGGGTGAGTTTTCGATCGCCTTGACGATCTTCGCCAGGCTCGCCTGGTTGCCCGGCTGGTCATCGCGGTCGGGCGTGCCCTTGACGTGTACCGACAAGCGAATGTGGTTGAGCGTTTGCGTCCAGTAGTACTCGGCCAGCGGCCAATTCTCCGACTTGCCGGCGAACCACAGGTTCGACGCGTGATAGTCGACCGCGACCATGGCGACGCGAGCTTGCAGTTGGTCGAGTTCTTCGTCGGTCGGATCGATTTGCGCAGGAGCGGCCGGAGCGGCAACACCGCTGGCAGGACCGAAAAACGCCGCGCCCAGAATCAATCCCAACATCAAGGCGATGCCTAGTTTCAATTGCAGCTCTCGCATGATCGTTCTCCTCGTTTCACTGAGCGCGGACCCGCACCGATTCACGGTATGTTGACCGATGACGCGCGTGCATCCTACCCGCCGCGTGGTCTTGGCCGGAATTCCTCAGAGGGCCTCAAAACTCTAGTTCGCCCGGCGCGTCATGCGGCAGGCCGTGCGGTTCTGGCGCATATAACGAAGATTCGGCACATTGGCGCCTGGAAACGGCACGCCATGGCGCCTCTGGGCTCGTGCAAAACACATAAATAGTCCCGTTTTTAGCGGCAATTCCACGTCAAATGCGGTTTTGACTGTCGGTCGCTGCGCCGCTGCCGTACAATGACGGGCATCTAGCACGACATTTTCAGGCGTTGTGGGATCGAGGCCTCAACTGGATTACGCCAAGTTGGGGTATCGCCAGCGGGAGGATCGATCACCTCGCACGAGGGATGACCGGATCCGCGGCGGATCGAGTTCCCGTGGTCGCCTTGGCAACGCAGGAGAAACACGCATGACCCGAAGTGAAACGAACATCTTGCGTTACTTCAGGCAGTATCGCATCGGCGCCAACGAAATGTTGTTCTTCAACACCGGAATCGTGAAATCCAGTCCCCCGGAATTTCGCCGGGCCATGGCTTCGTTGATCGGCAACGGCCTGGTCGTGGAAGAGCGGCGACGCAATGCCTATTCGCTCACCGATGAAGGCTACGTGGCTTCGCTATCGGTCTGAGTCGACGCATGGCACTTGTCGAGTCCTGGCGCCTGATGGCACGCTAGGTGGACAGGCCCAGCAAGTTCCACTCCCGCAGAAACCAGACGAAGGCCAGGCCGGCCACCAGCACGGTCGTATAGTGCCAGCGGGCCGAAAGCCGCCAATAGTGTCGCGACCAGACGATGATCGTGCACACCAGCACGCCAGCCACCAGCGCGGCCAGCACGGGCGTAGCCATCAGCAACCCGGTCAACAGCGGCGGCACGCCATAGCCAATCTGGTTCGGATTGCCCAACGGGATCATCGCCAGTCCCAGAATCACCAGCGCCATCAGACACGTGAACCAGCCGAGCCAACTGGCGAAACGCGAACCGGTGGTGCGCGCCAGCGGCGGATCGCGGTCGCGATTGATGAACGCCGCCAAGGGCCACCCAATCAACGCGGAGGCAAACACGGCCACACACGCGACCAACAGCCCCAAGTTGAAGCTGGGCGTTTCGTACCATTTCAATCGCTGCCAGGCGACGGGCGAACCGCTTAGGAACAAGTGATCCGGCGGGCGATCGCCGTCGTCCTCGAACGCCACCATCCGCTGGCCATCCACTTCGCGAAACAGCCGTGGCTCCAAGGAAGTAATGGTGAAGAAAACTGGACGACCAAATTCTTTTACGTCGGTTGCCGTTACGTGCAGGCGCATCTCCAACCTCCGGCCGACGCGGCAGCTTCTTCACCCGCTAACGGCGCGCACGGAGTGACGCGCCCTACCGTCAAATCGCTTGAAGGCATCGTGATTCATTCCGCTTCACCGCCCGTTGGCAAATTTGAATGTTCAAATACTTTGTTCAATCGCATTTTCGGGCTCGTTCGCTGGGCGCAACTCAACAACATGGTGAGCCTTATGACCGATTGTCCGCACCGCGAGCGGCTCGGCTGGCTGGAGGAGGATCACCTGAATGGCCCGGCGTTGCGTTACGATTTTAATCTCGCGCAACTGTTCACCAAAACGTTGAACGACATCACGGATTCGCAACTGCCCGATGGCCTGGTTCCGACCACCGCGCCCGAATACACCATTTTCAAAGGCGACTTCCGCGACGCGCCGGCCTGGGGCAGCTCCAGCATCCTCGTGCCCTGGCAGCAATATGAGTTCGACGGCGATGTGGAAATCCTGCGGCGCAATTATGACGTGATGAAGAAATATCTCGCCTACCTCGCCAGCACTGCGACGAACGACATCGTCGGTCACGGCCTCGGTGATTGGTATGATCTTGGCCCGAAAGCGCCCGGGTATGCGCAACTCACGCCGGTCGCCCTGACCTCGACGGCGTTTTATTATTACGACACGCGGATTCTGTCTCGAATCGCCACGGTGCTGGGCCGGACCAACGACGCGGCGGCATTTGAGAAGCAGGCGGAACAAATTTATGCCGCGTTCAACCGAGAATTCTACAATCCGGCTCAACACAGTTACGCCACTGGTTCGCAGTGTGCCAACTCGGTTCCGCCTTTCATGGGTTTGGTGGATCCGACCAATCGTGCGGCGGTTCTCGACGCCGTGGTTCGCGACGTCCGCGCTCACGGCAACGCGCTCACTGCCGGCGACGTTGGCTATCGCTATCTGTTGCGCGCGTTGGCCGACGGTGGGCGCTCCGACGTGGTTTTTGAAATGAACGATCAGACCAACAAGCCGGGTTACGGTTACCAATTGGCCAAAGGCGCAACCAGTCTGACCGAGGCTTGGAATGCGCGGCCCGGCAGTTCCCAGGACCACTTCATGCTCGGCCAGATTCAGGAATGGTTTTATCACGATCTCGCTGGCATCGGCTGCGATCCCGCCGGGCCGGGCTTCAAAAAGATCATCGTTCATCCGCAGCCGGTCGGGGATTTGAAATGGGTCCGGGCCAGTTACGAATCCATTCGCGGACGAAATTGTGAGCGATTGGAATCGCAAAGGGGACAAATTTAAACTGGCGATCACAATTCCGCCAAACACGACCGGGACAGTCTATGTTCCGGCAAAATCCGCCGACCGCGTGACGGAAAGCGGCAAACCGGCGGCGCAAAGTCCGGACGTGAAATTCCTGCGAATACAGGATGGATGCGCCGTGTTCGCAGTCGAGCCTGGCGAATATGAATTTGAGTCAAAGTTGTGAACTGCCAGAGCTGAATATTCCACAATGGTAGTTATTCCAGACCCGTAACTTGCGCGTCGTAGGTGATGAGCGGTTTCCCTTTCTGCACGGTGATTTTTGAATGCTCGAACCGGATATTTTTGGCGTGGTAGATAATCATTCCCGTCTTGGCGGAAATGTTCACGTGATCAAACGTCAGTCCATCAATTGGCGCTTCGGGCAGGCCGCGGATGACGCCGGCGTTCGGACAATCGGTCACCGTGACATTGCGGATGACAATGTCCTCGTTCAACGGCGTGCGGTCATTCACCGGCTCGGCTTTTTCCGTAGCCGGGTTTTTCGGAGCATTGCGTTCGGGATAATAATCCACGATGCTGATCGGGCTTTTCTTGATCGCCGTAATCTTCAGGTTTTCGTAAAGGCAATGGCTCAACAGGCCGCCGTTGCCGCGCAGCGTTTTGATGCGAATAGCACGGTCCGTCTGATCGAATGTGCAATTGCGCACCGTCAAATCCTCAAGGCCGCCGGCGGTGCCGCTGCCAATGGACATCCCGTGGCCGTGAACGAAGGCGCAATGCTCAACCAGAAAATTTTTGTTGCCCGGCGTGCGTTTTCCGCGAACTGGCTTGATCGCAATGTTGTCATCGCCGGTGTCAATGTGGCAGTCCGCAATCAGGAAATTCCAGCCGGACGGATCAATTCCGTCGGTGTTGGGCGCGTTTTCCGGCGAGTGAATGGTGATTGCCCGAATGGTCACGTCCGTGCAATTCTGCGGCACCAGATGAAACATGGGCGAATTCTGCAACGTTACGCCCGTGACGAGCACGCGCGTGCAGTTTGAGATTTTGATCATGTAAGGCCGATGCGTCATCTCCCGGTTTGCGCGAAAAGCCGCCCACCAAGCCGCGCCCTGGCCGTCAATCGTGCCATCCCCACTGATCTCGACGTCGTGCGCGTCCGCAACGGTGATACTGTCCTGATAACGGTGGTTGACAACGGATAATGTTTCAAGTCGTCGCTGATCAGAATCATCGCGCCCCGTTCCAGATGCAGATTGATACTGACTGGCGAGTGTGAAAGGGCCAGTGAGGAATTTCCCCGGCGGAACCTGCACTGTGCCGCCGCCCGCTGCGGAAGCCGCACCAATGGTTTTTTGAATGGCAATGGTGTCAATAGTTTTGCCGTCGCCGAAGGCGCCATAGTTTGTGACGTTAAACGTGGCGTGCGGAATGACCGGCAGCGGCGGTGCGGCCAAAGCGCTTACTGATAGAAAACCAGCTCAGGACCAGAATGTGTTTTGTTTTCATTGTCATAATGCGTTCAGGGCAGTTTGCCAAAATAGAAATCAATTGAACCGGAATATTCCCCGGTGGCGATACTTAATTGGCTCTGCGGGCCCAGGGCCGAGGCAGGCTTGAATTTGCTGCCCATCGGCGGAATCGCATTCAGAAAAGCTAAACCGACTTGCGGCAGCGATGGCGCGGTGTCGCCCACCAGTTTCGCTGGCGGAAATTCCGGCGTGAGCACCTGGACGAACGGCACGTTTTCCGGCACAGCGGTGATTGGGCCGTCCACGGTTTTGAGCTGCAGCCAGCGCACATCGGCAAAGCAGCCTTTGAACTCCGGATAGATCCAATAGCGCCAGCCGGTGATCGTGTTGTTGTAATCGTTGTCCCAGACGTTCAACGTCACACCTTGCCGGCGATTTTTCCAGACGCGGTACGGTCCGTCGCCCAGCCATTTCTTGCTTTTGACGAATTTTTCCGGGTAATCAAAAGCCACGCCGAAATACGCGTGCGGGCCGGTTGCGGTGTAAGTGTAGCTGCACTGCAGCCAGCCGTTGGGACGCAGACGCCAGGTGACGGATTTCAAGTCGCCATCGTATTTCGCAGTTACCTCGCGATCAGGTCCGACTTGCTTTTGGCTTAGATCTACAAGTTTGGCATCGCCCGGAACAGGGCGCGGACCGTTTGTCAGCGAAAAATGTTGTACGCCGCGTTGCACGTTGGACAGAAAGCCCGTTTGTTTGCTGATGCCGATAGTCAAGTCGCCGGCCTTAAACTCGATCGTGTCTGCGGTTTCTGCAGATTCAACTTGCGCGGAGTCCGGCGCATTGAGCAGAGAACGGAAATGATCCGCGTTGGCCGTTGGCCAGACCCATGTCCATAACCGGCGCCCATAGGGATCCTCTACGCGCAAAGCCAGCGCATCCACGCGATTCACTGGTTTTTGGCAAGTTGAGTTTGAGTATGCCGTGGTCGCCGGGTGGGATGGCAGGGGAATCGGCGACGCCTTGACTGACGACAACCGAATCGAGATCACTTTTGTCAGGATCAGGGAATTGCCGCAATTGCCAGGTGAACCTGCATTGACTGGCGTTGAGGAAACTGTAGTGGTTTTCGACCAGGAATGTTTCGTCCGAGTTGCGGGTGACCTCGATGGGCGACCAGATCTGTTTGATGGCGTAAAAGCTGGCTTCGCGTTGCCGATAGGGCCCGACGATGCCGTCCGGCGCCTGATTGCCAGCTGTATCAATCTGGCCGGTATCCGGCCGCTTGATGCCTGCGTCCAACAGCGCCCAGATGAAACCGCCGCCGAGGTATTTGCTGGCGCTCATCATGTTCCAGTAATCCGCCAGTCCCGCGCCGCCGCCGCCGTCGAACAGGCCGTGTTGAAATTCCGTGGGCATGTAAATGTATTTCGTCGGATCATTGGTGGCGACGAGTTCCTGCCCTTGTGGTAATAGACCGACATTCCGGTGGCGGCGATTTCCGCTTTGTCATACGCCAGATAATGCGCCGTGCAAAGTCCATCGAACGACGGCCCACGGATGCAACACCCGGCGATGCTGCGGATCGTATTGGTCGAACAGGTGGTCGAGGTTGGTGTTGAAACCGCCTTCATTGCCGTTGTCCCAAAAAAGAATGCAAGGGATGATTCACGTCGCGCGTGACCATTTCTTTGACGAGCTTGGGGCCGACTGTGTTGTCGTAGTAATGATGCCAGCCGCGCGAGTTCATCGAGAACGTAAAGGCCGTTTTCATCGCACAAATCAAGGAACTGCGCGTCCGGCGGATAGTGCGACATGCGGACCGCGTTCATGTTCGCGTCCTTGATGGTTTTGATGTCGAGGCAGCTGAACCGCTTCGCTCAGGCAGCGGCCCGAATCCGGCCAGAGGGAATGCCGGCACACGCCCTTGAGAACTACGCGCGTGGCCATTGACGTAGAGTCCGTCGCCGTCGCGAACTTCCATCGTGCGAAAACCAAACCGTTGTGTGATGTAATGGAGAAGGTCGGTGCCGTGTTTGAGCCAGACTTGGGCGAGGTAAAGGTTAGGCGTTTCGGCTGACCAGGTGCGAGGCGAGGTGATTTGAGTTCGGAGGGTGACCTCGCCGACTGCAGTTTGCGGTGAAACAGGCGCGCTGAACGGAGGGCCAACCGGTCTGCCGTTCAAATCGGTGACTTGGGCGGTGACGGTCATTTCAGAATCCGTCGGAGTAACGCCACCGGGAAAAACGTCCATAGTGAACGCGCCGTCAGCCTGGGCGTCAATCGCTACGCGCTTGATGAATTGCGGTGGCACCGCTTCGAGATAAACTGGCCGATAAATGCCGCCGAACACCCAATAATCCGCCAGGCGTTCTGCGCGGTTGACTGATTCGTTGGCCGAATGTTTGGCCACGGTGACTTCGAGATGGTTTGTCTTGCCGAATTCGACCAGCTTGGTTACTTCGTATTGAAATTGATAAAAACCGCCTTGATGGATCGGTCCGACTGATTGGCCGTTTAGCTTCGCGCTCGTGTCGGTCATCACGCCGTCAAAGACCAGAAAAACTCGCCGGCCCGACCAGTTCGCGGGCACTGTGAAGTCATGTTCGTAAAGCCCTTTCTCGTCCCAGGCGTTGGTCAGGTCCTTGTGATAATTCAGCGTGCCGAAGCCGTGCATGTCCCATTGTGACGGCACCGGCAGGTTGGTCCAATAACCGGACTGCGCGCCGGAAGTGCATATGAATTTCCAAGGCACGGCATCGTCCTTGCCGTGACCGGAGAGATAAAAGCGTTCAGTTTCGGTGCCAGTATCCGCCGTCGCCGCCAACAAAGCGTGAGCGGACGCGAATACCAGCGCAACGATCATGACGCGACATAACAACTTCCTCATAGGGTAGCTTGATTGCAGTGTTGTTTCAGGGAGCGCAAAGATCAAGCCGGCATCACCAACGAGCCACAACTCGCAAGCATTTCGGCAGAAACCTTAAATCGAGAATCATTTTTTTTATTGTGTCTCGCTGAACCCGGAATTTACGATGACCGCACACCATAATGGATCGTGTCTCGGCCACTTACCTGATTGAAACGCGGCTGTCTCGTGGAGACGGCGGCGGCCAGTCTGGCAGGCGAACAATCGTCCGGCACCTTCGTGGCCGTGCCGGGCGAAACGGATGAATTGAAGCTGCGTTTCGCCGCCCGCGTGGAAAAGATCACGCCACTCGAAGTCGGTTTTAACGCCAAGCCTGCCATCGAAGGTGGGGCGCGTCACTCCGTGTGCGCCGGCGTCCGCAAGCACGATGCCCGGCGCGCCCTATCAGCGCGCCGAAGTTGTCGTTTCCTGGTCCGATGGAAAACATGGGATGGAATTTGCCCACGCTGATCTCGACGATTCAGGGCAACCTTTACGAATTGTCCCAATTTCCGGCTTGAAACTGATGGATTTGGAGTTGCCGCCGTCGTTTGCCCAACATTTTCGCGGACCCAAATTTGGCGTGGCCGGTTGTCGGGAGTTAACCGGCGTGCAAGGTCGTCCGCTCATCGGTACCATTATCAAGCCGAGCATCGGCATGACGCCGCAGCAAACGGCTGACCTTGTCAAAACATTGGCCGAAGCCGGAATTGATTTTGTCAAGGACGATGAACTGATGGCCGAATCCGCCACATTCGCCGTTTGACGACCGGGTGGATGCGGTGATGCGGGTGATCAACGCCCATGCTGATCGCACCGGCAAGAAGGTGATGTATGCCTTCAACATCAGTGACGAACTGGACGCGATGCAACGCCACTATGACAAAGTGGTTTCCGCCGGCGGCACGTGCGCCATGATTTCCCTGAACAGCGTTGGCCTGGCCGGCGCCAAGAAGATTTGCGACCTCGGCAAGCTGGCAATTCACGGACACCGCAATGGTTGGGGCATGATGAATCGGCATCCGCTTTTGGGCATCGAATTTCCCGCGTATCAAAAAATCTGGCGGCTGGCCGGTGTGGATCAGATTCACGTCAACGGCATCGCGAATAAATTTTGGGAAAGCGACGATTCGGTGGTGAGATCAATTGAAGCGTGTCAGAAGCTGTTGTTTCCTGCCCCTGTACCAGCCGACGTGAGTCGGCTCAAATCCCAGGAAAGTCAGAGCGGACTCACATCCGCTGCTACAAAGATGGGAGATTTCCGTTCTGCCGGTTGTTTCCTCCGGCCAATGGGGTGGCCAGGCGCCGGAAACCTATCGTCGCACCAAGACAGTGGATCTGCTTTACATGGCGGGCGGCGGCATCATGGCGCATCCCGACGGCCCGGCGGCCGGCGTGCGTTCGTTGCAAAAATGGTGGGAAGCTGCAGTGGAAGGGCTGACGCTCGGAACGGCGGCGGAAAAATATCCCGAGTTGAGAAAATCAGTTGAGAAGTTTGGCAAGCCGAAATGAAATGACCAAGCTCCAATTCAGCCGAGTTCCGGAGAATTTCCAACCGCCATGTCGCCGAGGCTGCGAAGAATGCGGCGACGGAGTGACGATTCTGTGAGCTTTGATTCTCGCGAGATGTTGGAGCTTGGTGAAATCTGTGATCCAGCTGACTGAGGAAATGGCTACTGCTCACATTCTACGGCGACGACTTCACCGGCTCGACGGATGCACTGGAACAACTCGCTGGCCGGCATCCGCGCGGCGCTGTTCATCCAGCCGCCGACGCCGGCGCAGCTCAAACAAATTCCCCGGTCTGCAAGCCATTGGCGTTGCTGGCAAAACCCGTTCACTTTCGCCGGAGGCAATGGAACGCGAGCTGAAACCTGCCTTGCTCGCGCTGAGAAAGCTCGGCGCGCGGCACGTTCATTACAAAGTTTGCTCCACGTTCGATTCGTCGCCAAAGATTGGCAGCATTGGTCGCGTGATGGATGTGGCGGCGAAAATTTTTCCCGCGCCTTTCATTCCGCTGCTTGTCGCGCGCGCCGGCGCTGGGACGTTACACGGTTTTCGGCCAACATTTCGCGCGCTACGGTATTGGCAGCGCGGGCGAAATTCATCGGCTCGACCGACATCCCTCCATCAGCCAACATCCAGTCACGCCGATGCCGGAAGCCGACTTGCGCTTGCATTTGGGCAGGCAGACCAAGAAGACAAATCGCGTTGTTCGACATTTTGAAAATCGCGTTGCCGGAGAAGGAAGCGCGAGCGGCGTTGAAAGAAGTTCTGGCAGAGAAACCGGACGCTGTTTTGTTTGATGCGCTTTACCCGGACAATTGAAGCGCATCGGTGCGCTGATGGATAAGTTTGCGAGCCGAGCGAAACGCCGTTGTTTTCCGTCGGTTCGTCGGGGATTGAAATGGCGTTGGCGCCGTTTGGGCAGTCGGAAGTTGACGGCGGCGAGGAGTCATAAAATTCCAGGTCGACGACTTGAGCACTCGCCGAGCTCGTGCTCCGACAGAGAAACAATTGCTGGCCGGCTCCGGCAGTTGTTCGCCGGTGACGCAACGACAGATCAAGTGGGCGTTGAAAACGGCTTTGCCGCAGTGGCACTGAACGTGAAGAGCTGGCAACGCCGCTGAAACTGGACGGGCGAAATTAAGCGGGCCAACAACCGCGGCGCTAAAACATCCTGAAGCGGGACACAGTGTCATTGTCCACACAACCCGGACGCGGCTCGGATCAAATAGATCAGCGCAAATTCAAAGGCCGTAATGCGGCGCAAATTCTTGGAACCGGCGTTGGGGCAAAGTGCTGCGAGACGCAGTGGGGCAAAGTCGGACGTTCAGCGTGTATGCGTCGCAGGCGGAGACACTTCAAGCTACGCGGCGCGGGCGTTGGGCATCGAAGCGCTGGAAATGATCGCGTCACTCATGCCAGGATGCGCCTTTGTGCCGGGCGCTGGCTCCGGATTCCCCGCGGATGGAGTGGAAGTGAATTTCAAAGGCGGACAGGTTGGCCCGGAAAATTATTTTGAAATCGTGAAACGCGGAAAAATTTAAACAGGAGCAAACGGAGACACCAGAGATTCGATTTGGACTCTGCTTCCTCTGTTTCCTCCTGTTGAAAAACTCAACAATTATGAAACAAAAAACTCTCGGACTGGTTCACACGTCGGCCACGCTCGTGCCGGTGTTCGCGCAGTTGTGCAAAGAAAAACTGCCGAACGTGAAGGTTTTCAATATCTGCAGACGACAGCCTGGTGAAGGGCATCATGGACGCCGGCAGCCTGACGGCGCAAATATCGCGCGTCGCGTGGCCGGGTATCTGGAATCCGCCGAACTCGCGGGCGCGGATTACATCATGGTGACGTGCTCCTCCATCGGACCGGCAGTTGAAGCGGCGGCAAAATTGATCGGCGTGCCGGTCTTGCGCGTGGACCAGCCGATGGCCGATCAGGCGGTGCAAACCGGAAAGCGCATCGGCGTCATTGCCACTCTGCGAACGACACTCGAACCCACGGCGGATTTGATTCGCCGACGGGCAGCAGCACGCCGAAAAGGAAATTGAACTGACCTCACGATTGGCCGAGGGCGCGTTCGAAGCGTTGATGAGCGGCGACGCGTCGAAACACGACGCGCTGGTGGCCGGCGCTTGAAAGAACCTGTCGCGGCAGCAGGAAGTGATTGTGCTGGCCCAAGCCTCCATGGCCCGGGTCGTGGAAACGTTGAATCCCGAAGACAAGCGCGTGCCGATACTGGCAAGCCCGGGGATCGCGGTGGATTATCTGGCGACGGTGTTATGAAGTTCCAAGTTCCAAATTCCAAGTTCCAAGAAGCTTCAAGCTTCAACTGTCAACCCGAACTTGCGGGACTATTTTGGGGTTTGGTGGTTGGGATTTCTTTGGAGTTTGGAATTTGGAGCTTGGAACTTCATGAGCCCCCAAGTCTGGCAACCCGCACTCGTATTGCTGAGCGTCACGCTCGCGATAAGCCTTCGCTTCATTCCGAAGCTGCGACGGCTATCAATTCACCACCTGGATTGTGGCGGCGGTGGTGGCGGCGATGATTTATCCGGACCGAGATTTCTGCACGTGGGCGGATTCGACCTGCGCAACAAATGGCTCATTCTGATCATCGTGCAACTGGTCATGTTCGGCATGGGCACGCAGATGAGTCTGAAGGATTTTGCCGGCGTGGCCAAATCGCCGCGCGGCGTGCTGGTGGGCATTATCTGCCATTTTTCCGTGATGCCGCTGGTCGGACTGGCGTTGACCAAGATTTTTCATTTCCAGCCGGAGATTGCGGCGGGAATCATCTTGATCGGTTCATGTTCCAGCGGCCTGGCTTCCAATGTCATGGCGTATATCGCCAAATCCAATCTCGCGCTTTCGGTCACGCGTGACAGCCATCACCACGATGATTGCGCCGATCATGACGCCGCTGTTGGATGAAGCTGCTGGCCGGCACGCTGGTTCAAGTGAATTTTTTCGACATGATGATGGAAATCGTCAAAATTGTGCTTGTGCCCATTGGCGCAGCGTTGTTGCACGATTATTTGAAACACGCTTCGCCGCGTGGGCGAAAGATTGTCGTGGGGCATCGCAGCCGCCGGCGCGGCCTGGCTGGCTGTATCTGATCTTGGGCGGCTGGACGGCATTGCAAAGCAGACTGTGCGAACGGCGCCGCTTGGATGCGGTGGTGACCTGGCGGCTTTATGTTGAGCGCCGTGTGTCATCGGTGTGGTGTATCATCAGTTCACACGCATGTTTCCATGGCTCGATCGGTTCATGCCGGTCTTCTCGATGTTCGGCATTGTTTATTTCACGACGGTGACCACGGCGGCCGGGCGCGATCATTTGCTGAAAATCGGGCTGCTGCTGTTTCTCGCGGCGGCGCTGCACAACGCCGCCGGCTATTGTTTCGGTTACTGGCTGAGCCGCGCAGCCGGGTTGGACAAGAATTCCGCGCGTTCGGTGGCTTTCGAGGTTGGCCTGCAGAACGGCGGCATGGCGTCCGGCATCGCGGGCGCGATGGGCAAGCTGGGCACACATGGGACTGGCCGTCGGCGATTTTCAGTCCGTGGATGAATGTCTCCGGCTCCGTGCTGGCGAATTACTGGCGCAAAAGACCGGTCACGATAACTACGGTTCTGACTCCTCGATCAACAACCTGCTTGAACTATGTCAACCGAAAACAACGCTCTGCCACGACTGAATCCGTTCCGGCAACGATCACGCGACAACAATGGAAATGGTCCGCGCTCGCAGGCATGGCGTCGTATCTGGACGCCGGTTCCATCGTCGCGCTTGGCGCGGGCATGGCTCTGTTCCAAAAGCAATTCGGTCTTAGCCCCGGCGCAATTGGTCTGCTTGCCGCCATTGGCCCCAACGCCATCGGTTGCGCGCTCGGTGCATTCCTCGGCGGCTGGCTCGGCGACAAGCTCGGCCGCAAAAAAATCTACCAATACGACCTGATGGTATATGCCTTCGGCATCCTTCTCATCGCGTTGTCGGTGAACACGGCGATGCTTTTCATCGGCACGTTTATCGTCGGCGTCGCCGTCGGCGCGGACGTGCCGACATCGCTGGCACTCGTCGGCGAATTTGCGCCGGCGAAAGCCCGCGGCAAACTGCTCGGCTTCACTCAAGTCGCGTGGTGTCTCGGGCCGGTAATCGTGTTGTGGCTCGCGCTGGCGCTCGCTCGCGCTGGGTTTGCTCGGCATCCGGATCGTCTTCCTGCATTTGTTCGTCGTGGCGATTGTGACGTGGGCGTTGCGGCAGGGACTGGCGGAATCCGCGCGATGGAAAGAGGCAGTGAAATTCGGGCGCAAAGGCATGGCCGAGCTTTTTTCCGGCAGAAACCTGCGCGCGCTCGTGTGGACCGCGACCATTTATCTGTTCTGGAATCTCGCCGCCGGCACTGCGGGAATTTTCAATCCCTATATTTTCAAGAACGTTGAACGGCAGGCGGCCAGGCGGCAAGCGTCGGCCTGTCGAGCGGGTGGTTCGTCATCACAATGATCGTCACGGTCACGGTCTTTATGAAATACGCGGACCGCAGCTACGAAATTCGTCGAGGGCTTTGGGGCTCGGCGCTATCATGCAGGTCACGGCCTACGTGTTGTTCCTGCTGATGCCGTTCACGTTCCAGTGATCATTGCCAACATCGTGCTCTTCGCCGTCGGCTGCGCGCTTGCCGGCGAGGCGACCTACAAGGTTTTCAGCCAGGAGCTATTTCCCGACCATGCTGCGTGGAACGGCGCAGGGCTTCACGTTCGGCGTCGCCCGCACCGTGCTCGGCTTTTGGAGTTTCTTCGTGCCGATCCTCGCCAGCCACCGGCATCAGGCCGGTCTGCCGCGTTGCTCGCGCTCTTCCTGGCAATCAGTGGTTTCGTCGGCTTCTTCTTCATGCCAAACACCGTCGGCAAAACTTTGGAACAAATTGAAAGCGAACGGGCAGGCGCATGAATTCAACAGATCTCAAACAAGAACTAAGGGCGTTCGCCATCTTCGCGCTGCGAATACCTCGTCGCTCCGCTGGGCATTGACGAGCGGTTGCCGCGTTTGAGCTGGGCGATCGAGTCCAATCGCCGGGGCGCTCGGCAAACTGCCTACCACCTGCGGGTGGCAAGCACGGCGGAAAAGCTCGCCGCCGGGGAAAGGAGACCTTTGGGACAGCGGACGAGTTGAGAGCAACCAAACCACGCACGTCGCCTATGCTGGTAAGCCGCTGCATTCCGGGATCGTTTGCCACTGGCGAGTGGAGGTGTGGGACGAGTCTGGGAATTCTGCCGCTCCGAGCCGTCGTTTTGGACGATGGGTTTGCTGGATAAATCCGACTGGTCGGCCAAGTGGATTGCCGCTGATCCGCGAAATTATCAAGCGCGACAAAGATGCCGTTGCACCGACACTCCTCGATTGCGGCACGCCGGCGTTGTTTCGCAAGGAATTTGAGCTGCCCGGCACAAATCAAACGCGCCACACTTTACGCCAGTGCCCGCGGAGTTTTTGAATTGCGCGCCAACGGTCAACGCGTCGGCGAGGAATTTTCGCGCCGGAATGGACGGATTACGACAAGCGCATTCATTATCGCACCTACGATGTCACCGCTTGCTTGTCGCCGGCCGCAACGCGCTGGCTGCGACGCTCGGTGACGGTTGGTGGAGCGGTTACGTCGGCTGGCAGGAAACGCGCGCTCGCTACGGCTCGCTCGAAAACAGCCTGATGTTGCAGCTCGAAGTTGAACTGGCGGACGGCCAGCGGATGTCGCTATCGGCACGGACGGTTCGTGGACCTGCAACACCGGGCCGATTCTGGCTTCCGATTTCATGATGGGCGAAACCTACGATGCGCGTCGCGAGCGCGCCGGCTGGGACCAGCCCGAATTTGGTAGCAGCCGACGTGAGGAGGCTCCATTTAATAAATCAGAAATCAGAAATCAGAGATCGGAAATGAGTCAGAGCCTCCTTACGTCGGCTGCTACGGCTCTACCTTGGTTGCCAGCCCGCGAAGTCGCTGCGCCGACGCGCCGCTGGTCGCGCAACGTTCCGAGCCCGTGCAGGTCGTGGGGACGATTACGCCGGTCTCGGTGAACGAAATCAAACCCGGCGTTTTCATCTTCGACCTCGGCCAGAACATCGCCGGCTGGGTGCGTTTGAGGGTGAATGCTCCGGCGGGCACGCGCATCAGCATCCGGCACGGCGAACGATTGAATCCGGACGGCACGCTTTACACGGAAAATCTTCGGCGCGCCAAGGCCACGGACGTTTACATCTGCAAAGGCGGCGGCGAAGAAAATTACGAGCCGCATTTCACGTTTCACGGTTTTCAATATGTTGAACTCACCGGCCTGCCCTATCAAGCCGGGCAAAGATGCGGTTACGGGCTGCGTCGTTCGTTCGGCGACACCGGACGCGGGCAAGTTTGAATGTTCGCATCCGGCGTGAACCGGCTCTGGCTGAACGGGCTTTGGTCGCAGACGCGATAATTTTCTGTCCGTGCCCACGGATTGTCCCCAGCGCGACGAACGTCTTGGTTGGATGGGTGACGCGCAGGTGTTTCTTCGCACGGCGAGCTACAACATGGATGTGGCCGCGTTTTTCACCAAGTGGATGATTGACGTGGAGGACGCGCAGACCGCCGGACGGGATGTTTTCCCGGACACCGCGCCGCGACTTCGCGAGGGCGAGAACTTCATCGGCCTGGATGGACTTGGCGGCGCGGCGGGCTGGGCGGATGCGGGCATCATCGTGCCGTGGACAATCTGGCGGGTTTATGGTGACCGCCGCATCATCGAACGCCATTGGAAGGCGATGGTGAAATGGCTGGATTGGATCGAGCGGCACAATCCGGACGGCTTGCGCATGCAACGAACTCGGCAACAATTACGGCGATTGGCTTTGCATCCCGAGCGACACGTCCTTTCGCACGCATTCGCCGATGAAGAATCTGCTCGCGACCGCTTATTGGGCGGACGACGCGGCGAAGATGGCCGTGCATGGCGCGCGAACTTGGCCGTGAAGTGGAGGCGCAAACGATTTCAAAAAATGTTCGAGAAAGTCCGCGCCGCATTCCAAAAAGAATGTCTTCGCGAAGACGGCCGGTTGACCGTTGAGACGCAGACGGCTTATCTGCTGGCGCTCGCCTTTAATTTGCTGCCGGAAAATGTGCGCGCCGCGCGCGGCGGAGCGTCTGGTGGAAAACATCAAGTCGCTCGACTGGCACTTGAGCACCGGGTTCATCGGCATCAGCCATCTGAATCCGCAACTCACGCTGGCAGGCCACGCGGACGTCGCCTACGGCTTGCTGTTGCGCGATGATTATCCGTCGTGGCTGTATCCGGTGAAGCACGGCGCGACGACGATTTGGGAGCGTTGGAACGGCTGGACGGAGCAGGAAGGTTTTTTCAATCCGCACATGAATTCGTTCAACCATTATTCGCTCGGTTCGGTCGGCGAATGGTTGTTCCGGCACGTGGCGGGAATTGAACTCGATCCGGACGTGCCCGGCTTCCAGCGATTCGTACTGCGACCGTTCATTGGCGAAGGACTGGATTTTGCGCGCGCCAGCTATCGCACGATGCATGGCGAGATTGTGAGTGAATGGAAACGCGCCGGCGGCAACGTGACGTGGAATGTCCGCGTCCCCGCCAACACCTCGGCAAAAGTGTTTGTTCCCAGCAATCCGAACTCGGCTGTGACGGAGGGCGGCGTGCCGGTGGAAAAAGCCGCCGGGCTGCGTGTGATTGGGCGTGAAGGAAGGTTTATGGTATGCGAAGCGGTGGCTGGCAGTTACCATTTCGAAGCAATCTTTAGAACCCGAGTGTAACGATGAAATCCAAGATTATCGCAATCAACTTCCGCCTTCACCCCGGCCCTCTCCCCCAGGAGAGGGAGAGTTTTTCGCCGTCTCTCTCGAAAGCCTGCGGCTGTGCTGGGCGAATGGATGGACAGAAACAGGAATATGCACGCAGACTGTTCCCTCTCCCTGGGAGAGAGGGTCAGGGTGAGGGCGGGCGTCGCTCCATTCGTCTTTGCCGTCTCCGTTGTTCTCGTTCTGTTGATGTCATTGGCCATTCCAACGATCGCGGCGACCAACAGCGTCGAGCAATGGGGCATTTACGAGATCGAATTGAAAGGCCCGACGAACGGCAATCCGTTCGTGGACGTGCAGCTTTCCGCCGTGTTCGACAATGGCGACAAGCGCGTCAAGGTGCCGGGTTTTTACGACGGCGACGGCGATTTATCGCATCCGTTTCATGCCGGACACGCAGGGCCAATGGCATTATGAAACCCACGCCAACGTCTGGCCGTTGACCGGCAAAACCGGCGCATTCACCGTCACCCCGCCCGGCAAAGGCAACCACGGGCCGGTGCGGGTGCATGACACCTATCATTTCGCCTACGCCGACGGCACGCCGTTTTTTCCAATTGGCACCACGATTTACAACTGGCTGGATGCTCCGGAGTCGGTGCAGGAGGAAACACTCGAAGACGCTCGCGGCCTCGCCCTTCAACAAGGCGCGCATGTTGGTCACCGAACAGCCGACGCCGTATCGGAATGAATTTCCGCCGCCCTTGTGGCCGTTCGCGGGCACGCCGCCGCACAACTGGGATTTGACCCGGTTTAATCCTGAGTTCTTCCGCCATTACGAAAAGCGCATCGCGCAGCTCCGCGACATGGGCATTCAGGCGGACTTGATTTTGTTCAATCCCTATGGCAAATGGGGTTTCAACTCGATGGACGCCGCCGGGGACGAGCGTTACGTCCGCTACGTCGTCGCCCGCTTCAGCGCTTATCGGAACGTCTGGTGGTCGCTCGCGAACGAATGGGATTTCATCCGCACCAAGACCGAGGCGGATTGGGACCGGCTTGGCTCGCTCCTGCAGCACTGCGATCCTTACAATCATTTGCGCTCGATTCACAACGGCTCGCGGCTTTACGACTACGGCAAATCCTGGGTGACACATGCCAGCATTCAGAACGGGGTTGCGGTCCAATCGCCCGGCAGCGCGGAGTTGTATCGCGACGCCTGGCGCAAGCCGGTGATTTACGACGAGGTGAAATACGAGGGCGACGGCAAATATCGCTGGGCCGACCTGACTGCGCAGCAAATGGTGCATCGTTTCTGGTGCGGCATCATCGGCGGCACCTACGTGACGCACGGCGATTATTTCAACACGGTGGACGAAGATACCTGGACCTCTTTCGGCGGCAAAATCAGCGGGCACAGCGTGCCCCGGATTGCCTTTCTCAAAAAAATTCTGGAAGACGGGCCGCCGGAAGGCTTGGACCCCATTGACAAATGGAACGAACCCAACATCGCCGGTCAGGCGGGCAAATACTATCTGATTTACTTCGGCAACGAGACGCCGACGAATTGGACGTTTCAACTCTACAAGCGCAGGCTTGACCGACGGCATGCAATTCAAAGTGGATGTCATTGACACCTGGAACATGACCATCACGCCGGTTCCGGGTGAATTCGTCACGACAAGAAAAGACAGATATTACTTCGTGGACGTGAACGGACGCTCCGTTTCATTACCGGGCAGACCTTACATGGCATTGCGCATCCTCCGCGTTGGTGGCGAAGCAGAGCGAATCGGAATCCCAATGCGTTCATTGATCCGAATGTGCCGGTGAACAAGAAAAGAATGCGCACATTGAAGTGCTGATGAAAGCCCGACTCCACTTGCTCGCCCTCTGGCGGCCTTGCCTTTTAATCTACCCTCAAGCGCGCAGCGACTAACTCCGCTCCGCTTCCTTGCGAACCAATTGACAGTCGTGACACTCTGCTGACTGGTCTGCGCCCTATCGCAATTGGCATTACTGGCCGACGCACGTCATACCGGCCAGCCCGCCGCTTCCGGGCGCGACTAACATCATCGGCACAGACATTCCGACCGTTTATCAAATTCCCGGCGACGACAAATGGTATATGAGCTTCGTGGCGTTTGACGGCAAGGGCTACCAATCTTATTTGGCCGACAGCGCGGACCTGATTCATTGGGGCCATTACCGGCTGGCAATAGGCTACGGGCCGGCGGGTGAATTTGATCACGGTGGTCGGACCATCGGTGGCTTGTTGCTGGAGTCCTATGATTTGAAAGCCCCGCGCTGGCTCAAGAAGTGGCACGGTAAATACTGGACTCTTTACGGCGCGTACGCGCAGCAAGGCGGCTACGAACTTGATCCCGATGGTCAAGGCTTGGCTGAGAGCAATGATGGCTTGATCTGGCATCCGGCGCAAAACAGCCTGGTGCTTTCCATCCACGATCCCGACTGCGGAGAGTGGGAGAACAACCGTATTTACATGCCGTGGCTTCTGGAATACCGCGGGCGATTCTTCGACTTCTACAACGCAGCGCACAAACATCACGAACAGACGGGTGTCGCGTTTTCCACCGATCTGCGCCATTGGATTCATTACCCGGCAAACCCAATTGTTCGCAATCGTTCTGGCGGTTATGACGCGGCGTTCTGTTCCGACCCGAAAGTATATCGCGATGGCGACCACTGGACGATGCTTTACTTCGGTGTCGGGCACGGCACGGCGAGCATCATGATTGCGTTTTCGCGCGACCTGGTGCATTGGACTTCCGATCCGAATCCACTCTACAAAGGCGGCGGCAACCCCAGTGGGTTGGACAGGCAATACGCGCACAAGGTTTCGCTGGTTTACAACCCAAAGAACGACACGTTTTACATGTTCTATTGCGCCGTGCCGGGCAAGAAAGGCGAAATTACCGGCGGACGCGGCATTGGTTTGATCACGAGCAAACCGCTCAAGAGTGTCTCACCGTGAGAACGATTCGCTGACAAAGTGGTATTTCCCGCTGCCGACGTTGAAAACCGCGTAGCCGTTTTCCATGCCAAGGAATTTTATATCGCGCGCGTTGGCGGCAAACATGCCGTCTTCGTAAACTTGATTAATGCTTTTGGCTGGCACATAGACTGTGGCTGTCGTGTTTGCCGGAACTGTGATATGCCAATCAAAGATCTTGCCGTCGCGATGCCAATTGCTGGCAATGAGACCATAAGGCGCCAAATGCGTGGCTTTGACGAAGGTTAAATCGCCAAGCGGATGCGGCTTCATGATAATGTGTTTGAAACCGGGTGTGGCGGGGTCAGATTTTATTCCGGCAAGATCTTCGTAAAGCCAGATGACGAGATCGCCAACCAGCATGACGTGGTTGCGGGAATTCATTTCCAGATCGGCCGTGTTTCCGTTCCAAAGCTCCCAGATGGTCGTTGCGCCGTGCGCGATCATGTAACCCCCAACTCGGATAAGTTGTCTGCGTTGCGATGGTGTAAGCCAGATCGGGCCGACCGTTCTCTGTCAAAACGCGCATCAAATACTGGCCGCCAACCAGGCCCGTACCGATGTGGCTGTGGCCTTCGTTCACGATTTTGTCCACCAGGTGATTGAAAATGCGTGTCCGCATGTCGTCTGGCGCCAGGCCGAACGCCAGGGGCAGAACGCAGGAGGTTTCGGTGCCATTGTCGTATTGGCCGAGCTTGCGATTCAGGAATTTTTCGTTGAACGCGGCCTTCAGTTTTCCGGCCTGAGCGCGAAAATGTTCGGCGTCGTCTGATTTGCTCAGCGATTCCGCGTAGCTCTGCATCGAGCGCGAATCGTGATAAAAGTAGGCGGTTGCCTCCAGCGCGAGGCTGTGTAAAAAGTGTGGCATGGTTTTGAACATCGCGCCTGAGGTGGCGTCTGACAAACATGAATCATCGTTGCGGACTGGACCGGTCCCAAACCCTGCTCTTTCCGGAACGGCTGGAGGATTACATTCCTCCCGAAAACCCGGTGCGCTTCCTGGACGCCTTCGTCGCCAACCTCGATCTGGCGGCCCTGGGCTTTGCCAAAGCGCGTTGTGCCACCACCGGCGCGCCGCCTTACGACCCGGCGATGCTGCTCAAGCTTTATCTGTATGGCTACCTGCACCGGATTCGGTCCGCGCGCTTGCTGGAGGCCGAATGCCAGCGCAACGTGGAAGTGATCTGGCTGATGGGCAAACAGGCGCCCGACCACAAAACCATCGCCGATTTCCGCAAGGACAATGGCAAAGCGTTCCAGGCGGTGGCCCGGCAGTTTCGGGTGCGGTGCCACCAGCTGAACCTGTTCGGAGCGCAACTGGTGGGGGTGGACGGGACGAAGGTGAGCGCGGTCAACCGCAAGGACGCCAATTTCAATGAAACGAAGCTGCGGGAACTGATCGCGCGGACGGACCGGCAACTGGCGGAGTATGTGGCGGCGCTGGACGCGGCGGACGCGACCGAGTTGCCGGAGCCGCGCTTGAGCCGGGCGGAGTTGGAGGCCAAGATTGCGGCGTTGCAGGAGAAACGGGACTGGCACGAGGAACTGTTGGGCCAACTGGATGCGGAGGAGAAACAAATTTCGGTGACCGACCCGGACGCGCGGCGGATGCGGGCGGGGGGTGGCGGGAGCGTGGTGGGATATAATGCGCAAGCCGTGGTGGATGAGAAGCACAAGCTCATTGTGGCCGAGGATGTGACCACTGAGGAAACCGATTTGCGGCAATTGTCGGAGATGGCCAAAGAAGCCAAGGCCAACCTGGGCGTGAGAACGCTGGAAGTGGTGGCCGACACGGGGTATTGCACGACGGCGGAGGTGGCCGAATGCGAGGCGCAGGGCATTACCGCGTATGTGCCCAAAGCCGACACCAGCGCCAACACCAAACAGGGATTATATGGCAAAAGCCGTTTCACCTACGACACGCGGAAGGACGTGTATGTGTGTCCGGCGGGAGCGGAGTTGACGCATCGGTTCAACACGGAAGAGAAAGGGCGGCAGTTACGCTACTACCGGGCCAGTGGTTGTAAGCGTTGCGCCCTCAAGCCGCGATGCACGCGCAATAAAGCCAACCGGACAATCACCCGCGAACAGGACGAAGCGGTGATGGAGGCGATGGCGGCACGGGTTAAAGCGCATCCGGAAAAGCGGAAACTGCGGAAGCAGTTATGCGAACATCCTTTTGGGACCATCAAGCGGTTCTTTGGCTACACCTATTTTCTGGTGAAAGGGCTGGTCAAGGTGCGGGCCGAATGGAGTCTGATGACGCTGGCCTACAATCTCAAGCGCGCGCTCAACCTGGTCAGTCTGGAAAAATTGCTGGCGGCGGTGGGCAAACCGAACCTGCAAAACCTCTGAAAGGGGCGGGCGGAGTCTGTTTTGCAGTGCGGAGGTCTGGATCATTCCCGGCGGCTGTCGCTACCCATTAAACTTCCATTCTCAACTCATCGGCGAAGTGAACTTCGGATCGCTGAGAAAACGTTTTTCTCCCTCACCACCCCGGAGTTTTTACACAGCCTCGCGCGAGGCTGTGTAAAAACTCATTTTTTGACCATCCCATCTATCCGCTCGATTCGTCAAAACGACTCTCAACCGAAATTTGATCGTTACCGAATTTCGCTCCGACACTTTTTACACAGCCTCGCGCGCTGATATGCCTAACGTTGAAGCTGTGCGGCGCAAACGAAGTGCAGCGTAGTTTGCGTCCGAACGAGCGCCTTGTTATGGGTGGCTACCTGCTTTTCCACCAACTTTTTCCTCTGGATTTCACCACAAAGGCATTTATGAAGCCTTGTAGGGAAATTAACACGAAGGGCAAAACAAAGATTACCGCGACCCCTGTCAAGGCGGCTACCCCCCTGCTTCCTGTCGACATGCCTATCATGGTTGTGCCTACCAGAATAGCGACCAATACAACCATGCCGATAAAAAACATTACGGCTAATTTAAATGAGCGACCAAGCTGCGAATCACTCCACACTTCGTTGTTTCTCTTGTTTAAATAACCGTATTCGGCACCGCAGTAGCCGCAAGTGATTGCCGAAGGATCCAGGGAACGCTTACAGAATGGGCATTGAATCCCGTCGCGAACCTCTTCCTCCGCACTAGGGGCAGAGATTGATCCCGCCACCGGTGCCCCGCACTTTGGGCAAGACGACGCTTTGTCTGAGACTTCGTTGTTGCACTCTGCACATTTTATTAAAGCCACTTTGCATCTCCTGTTCTATCGTGAAAGGTGAGGGACGCGAGCTCTGCGAGCGTTCCCTCGACCGTATGGTTCGGCGATCTTAATCCTGTCGCTCCGTGCCGACGGCCAACTCTCGCACGGCGCCGGTACCGACTCAAGCCGATTCGGCAACGCCGGGCCGGCAACGTAGCCGCGAGCGCCAGCGAGTGGCTGCTCCGACCACGCGGTAACATCCTCCACTTGCTCCGCGCCTGCCCTGCAGGGAGCTTCGCTCTCCTGCAAGGCTCGTGGCTACGTCCGGAATCCGCACCCGCCGCCCGGCATCCGTGGGCCGGCGCAGCCCATCCGTGGGAAACCTCCGCCGCCGAACGACCAATATAGGCACCGCTGACCGAGAGCGAGGCCGCGATGCTCCAGAACCTATTCGAATTGTCTTCAAATCTCAACTGCTCGGCGGGTCAGCGGTTGCCTCCAGTGCTTGGTTGAGCATTCTCATCCTCACGCAGGCCATACTCACGCTTCAAGTCCATAAGACGGTGGCCTACCACCTCCTTCTTCCTTAGGTCCAGAACCACGACCATGAACACGTCCTGGTCCTCTCGCGTGTCGATCAGGATGTGCTCGAACCTTCCGTCGTCACTGCGCCAAATCCACGAAACAGACCCCTCGGAACAATCATAGCCCTGATAGTCCACACCGGGGATCGCATCCACGTAATCCCAAAAGAGGAAAGGAGCATCTCCATCCGACCGGACCCGAACCATCTCCTCGCCGAATGTTCTCCGGAACGCTTCATCGTTGAGAAGATGCGTGTTCATTTATGTGCCCAACGACCCAGCTCAGGCACAGCCGCCGAAAGCGGGCGTGGCCTGCAACGAGGATGTTCGAGTTTCATAAATCGATCAACTGCCAACGCGGGCGGCTGTTGCCTGCAGCGTCTGGTTCGGCACTATGGAACATAGACATTTGTCACTTCCGTAGTTCGTTCCCTAAATCTCAAGCCGATCGACTTCTCATAATGAATCTGCTCGTCAGCGGGAAGGTGCGCATCGACAGCCTCCAGCAGTGGGGCTAAGTCGGGCAGATACATGTTCTCAACCTCAATGCGTTCTGAAGTAAGTGCCCCGCTAGACGAAAAGGATACGCGAATGAAGACACCATCATGAACCCCTGCCTTGCTGAAATGCTTTCCTACCAATCTCGCGGGCAAGTTCTTGATCTCCTGCTTTATGTTGGCAAGGGCAGTCACATCGATGGTTTGCTCGGCGATCACATGTTCCGGCTTCTCAAAATCGTTCCGAGTAAAAACGACCACTTTGTCGGGATAGACAGCCCAAGCTATTGCAAAGCCGGCGACTGAAGCCCAACGCTCGACCGTTATCACGCGATTGCCCGGATCGACAAACACTTTCCTTGAGGACTTGCTAGAATCTGCGCTTTTGCATGCCGTGAGACACATGCAAAGGAGCATCAGAAATGGGGCGACCTTGTTCATAATGCCGAACGATCCAAAGCTGAGCCACGCCGACGGGCGAGCGGCTCCGCTGGCTCGATAATCGTTGTATAACTCAAACCGTCCATAAACTCAAGGGGCAGTCGGCGTTGGCTCCAGCGCGGTGATACTCCCATTTAAGCCCTTTAGGTTTTCGGATATCATTTGGGCGAACGGGCGGGGAGCGCCGTGGTGGCGCTCCCCGCATAATCACAGTCAACGGGGCCCCTACGAGGCCCCTCAACCATGAAGTATTACACGTTATGAAATATTACACTTCGACCACCGAATTCAACTGCGGAATTGATCTCCATGCCCGCCAGATGTACGTCTGCCTCATGGACCGGGCCGGCCACAAACTCGTCCACACCAACATCCGCCACAACGACTTCAACTTCTTCCTCAAACTCGTCGCCCCTTACCGCCACGACCTGACCGTCTGCGCCGAGTGCATGTTCGGCTGGTATTGGCTGGCCGATGCCTGTGCCCAGGCCGGCATTCATTTCGTCCTGGCCCACGCCCTCTACCTCAAGGCCATTCACGGCGGCAAGAACAAGAACGACCGCCTTGACTCCGAAAAGCTCGCCCATCTCCTCCGCGCCAACCTCATCCCGCCGGGCTACGTCTATCCCGCCGCCCAGCGTCCCTTGCGCGCCCTCCTGCGCCAGCGCCTTCATTTCGTCTGGGAACGCTCCCAACTCCTCACCCGGATCCAATCCCATCAGCAGGCCCATAACCGCCCAACCCTTACCTCCGCCAACCGGGACCGCTGGCAGGAACAGCTCCTGGCCCAGGAACCCAATCCGGTTTATCAGTTGACCCTCCAGAACCAGCTCGCCCTCATCCGCCATTACGACGCCCAAATCACCGCTGTGGACGCGCAACTCCAAAAGCTCACCAGGGCCCACGCGCACCAGGATTACACCCTGCTCCAGACCGTCGCCGGCATCGGCGAACATCTGGGCCTGACCCTCCTCTACGAGATCGGCGACATTGCCCGTTTCCCCACCGTCAAAGATTTCCTCAGCTACTGCCGCCTGGTCAAAGGCACCGTCGCTTCCGCCGGCAAGCTCAAAGGCCTCCGCGGCCAGAAGCTCGGCAACCCCTATCTCCGTTGGGCCTTCGGTGAAGCCGCCATCATTGCCAAACGCGACCACGCCCTCATCGGCCCGCTCTATCAACGCCTCGAAGCGCGGATGGGCGGCAACAAATTCAAAGCCAACGCCGTCCTGGCCATCAAACTCGCCCGTTCCGTCTATTATATGCTCAAGAACCAAACGGTCTTTGACCCCCAGCGCCTGGTCGCCGCGCTGACCCGCAACTGATTTTGACCCTGGCGGCCGTGAGCCTGCACGCCCTAACTGGAGCCGATTCCTCGTGAGGTCCTCCTCCTTCCCAGACCAAACTCCCTGGTGGCTTGACCCCCCCGGTCTGCGCTGGACCCGCCAGGACTCCGCCGCGGTGATTGGGCCCGGCCGCCAGCGGTCCGTGATCGCAGGTAGGCGACCGCCGGGGCCGCGAGCTATGGCTCGCCGCCGGCCCCGGCTCGTTCTACCTGGCTTCCATACCCTCAGCTTTGGAGCCTCCGCCCCCGGCGCATGTCCGCCAAAAACTGGAGCCGCGAGTTCCTCGGGAATTTCGGGCAGCCGTCGGCCAAGGTGCCTGGATCGCGCGTGGGTTGACTGCAAAGTGTTTCTGGACCGGGTCCGGGCGTTTGATCCGAACCCTGGCAAGCCGGCCGGGGTTCCCGATGAACTCTGGCCCGCTCGATTGAGTCCCAATAGGTGTTTAGCCGGAGGCCCCGCCTCCGCGCTGCCAACGGAAATCAAGTCGGAGTTCCCGCGCTGAGGTTCGTTTAACGGTTTCCAAAAGATTCCGGGCCGGTCTTCTTTTCTCTATTGACAGTCCGGGCTTAATAGGTGTTAGGCCACATGGTCATCTTCTGTCGGCTTCTTGTAATCTCTCTCTTTGTTCTGCCAAGTCCAAACTCCCATCCAAGCGCCAAAGAACAAAACGTAAAATGCGAACTCTACCAGAAGCTGCCAAATTGGTGAAACAGGCTGGTGCCGGAAATACGGCCACAAAATGCGCGCAAGCGTCATCAAAATGCCAAATGGCAAGCCTGCTCTGAGCAAGCTACGGAGAAGGTAGTGACTGTAACCTTGTGCTCGCTCTTGCTCCCACGACTGCTTTTCAGATTTTGTCATAGCGTGTCTCGTGGCCTAACGATCCAAAGCTGAGCCACGCCGACTGGCGAGTGGCTCCCCTGGCTCGATAATCGTTGTATAACTCAAACCATCCATAAACTCAAGGCGCAGTCGGCGTTGGCTCCAGCGCGGT
>CAVZWY010000035.1:0-82798 GCA_963779015.1 uncultured Planctomycetaceae bacterium
GATCGCGCAGGCGTTCGGCGGCTTTGAGCTCGTCGAGCGTGCCGCGCACGAAATCGAAGTACACGCGCTTGCGGTCGAGAATGTGCTTGCGATGTTTGGGCTTGAGAGCCTCGACTTCGTCGGTGAGGATGGTGATCGCCTTGTTACCTTCGGTCAGCAGCCGGGCGTGCCGCTCGATGATGCTCTTGAGCCGCTCGGTCGGATCGGCGATGCCGCGCGACGGTTCGATGACGCGCGTCTCCAGCCCCTCCATCGCGTAGTTCATGATGGCGTGGAGCAGGTCTTCCTTGCTTTCAATATAGTAGTACAGCCCGGCCTTGGTGAGATCGACCGCAGCGGCGATCGAGCTCATCGAGGTGGCGTCGAAACCTTGATGGTGGAAGATCTCGGCGGCCTTGGTGTAGATGTCGATCGCGCGGTCCGATTCGGCGGCGATGGTGGGCTTTTTCGAGGCTTTCAAGGCAAGGGCTCGCAGGGTGCCGAGGGGGCGGAAAGCGGGGAAAGAAACGGCGGCCGGACGCAGCCAAAGCAATTCTACCGACCGTCCGGTTAGTAAATCCCATCCCCACGCGCCGGTCAAGCCCCCGAAAGTGCGAAACGGCCCGTTTCTCCGCGGAATTGCCAAGATGCCAGGCAGAAAAAAGCCCGCGCGCAGCGGGAACAACTCGAGCGACATGGTCAGAGCCCACTGCGCGACGGGCACGTTTGAAAACGGGACTTGGCTGGGGGGGACGTCGTTGTGCTGCTGAACGTCTCTACCTACCGATGCGCAGCCGGCGCAAGAATGTTGCACACCGGATTTCCAGGCAGGAAAAACGCGGGCGCAACCAGCGTTCGTGCAGAGAGAATTCGCGGCGCAGCTCAAAACGGAGCCAATCGCAGGGCCCGCACGTCGCAGCCGCTCGAACAACAGCGACGCGTCAGTCTTCGTCGGTCGCCTTGGGAGCGTTGTGACGGAATTGTTCGAGCGAACGGCCCAATCGTTTCGGTTTGGATTTGCCGGTCGAACTGGTTGTGCCCGAGTGCGCCAAGGCCGGGGCGGCCGATTCTTGCAGGACGGCGGCCAATTGCGGATGCAGCTTTTCGTCGGTGCCGGCGGCTCCGCCCAATTGCTCGACGGCATCGGAGAAGCCCAACAGCACGCTGCGTCGCACGGCGTCGCGAATCCAGTGAAATACACCCATGTTGCTCATGCTGTCACCCATTGACTCGTGGTGGCAAAAGGTAGTTCGTTGTTCCGTTGGCACACTCGCGGCGTGCGCTTCCGCCGTGTCCGACCGCGAGGGGCGGGAATCATACCGAGGACGGCGCAGCGGCCAAATAGCAGTTGTGCGACCCACGGCCCGGAACGCCTGCTAGCACGCGAGTCCGTAGCGCGGAATCACAAACTCGGATGCTGTTGCAGTACTACGCGAAGGGGCGTCCCAGCCAGACAGCCGGAACAAAAAAACGCGCTTGGCGCTCGTGCCGACGTGCAACGAAGCATTTGGCAGCGAGCGGCCGCAAGCGCGTGCTGTCGCGTTGGGTTGACCTTGTCGATCGCCGTGGCGCGCGGTTACGCCGCCGGCTTGTGGGCCTTGTGGCAGGCGGCGCAGTTCGCGGCTTTTTTCAATTGCTCGATCGCGCCGTCCTTGCCTTCGGCAACGGCCTTGGCCGCGTCTTCCACCGACGCGGTTTTCTTCTTCCAATCGGCGGCGTCTCCCTTGGGCGGCTCGTGGGCGGCTAGCGCCGTGTACAACTTCACCAGTTCTTCCTTGTCGGCGGCCGACCCTTCACCGCCGAGGACCTTCTTCAACAACCCTTGCTTGTGGGCCTTGGTCATCACTTCCTTGATGGTGAACTCGGGCTGGCTCTCCTCGGCGGCATACGAAATACCGATGGCTGACACGCCCACGACCCATAACGTCAGTAACGCTGGCAACTTTATCTGCATTTCGATTCTCCAAAGCATGGTTCTGTTCGTGGGAAATCGCCCGGGTGCTGCGGCGGATTCGGCGACGCGATCGTCGCATTGGGGCCGGTAGCGCGGGCACGATTCAGCGGGAAGATCGCGCCAGTGCGCGAATTCCATGGCAAGCATAGCTCACGGGGACGAAGCCGCTCGGACCGCACCAATCGGCTCGTCGAAATGCCCGAGTGGAAAGCTATGCCACGTTACGTCCCGCGCGGCGACGCCAGGCCCAGCCCGCCAATCCCACGGCGCCGAACGCCAGGAGGACGAAGCTCGACGGCTCAGGCACCGGCGGCGTAACGAGCGCGTCGTAAATGGCGGTCGTGGCGATGCTCAAGGGCGAGTCGGGCGCCATGGAATCGTCACCCCGGTTGAAACCCGGCGTGCTCCAGGTTGCCACCAACAAAGGAGTCGGGGTGTAGTCCGGGCCCTCGCTTTCGTGTCCCTTGACGCTATAGGCGATGCCGTAAACACCTTCCGGAATTGGGTCGCCACTGGTTTGCAACGTAAATTCGAACTCGTGGCTCGTTTCGCCGCTGATGGCAAATCCGGACGTGAAATCCGAAGTGCCATCGACCGTGGCCGAGCCGGCGAAGCCCGGCTGCGCGCCCATAATCAACAGCGACACGCCGGCATCGGCCGGAGAGGCACCCGAACCGGGCGAATACATCAGCGCGCCATAGACATCGAAACTAAGTGACTTGTCGATGCCGAAGTCCAAAGAGCCGGCCCCGCCGTGGTCGCTTTTCCAACCATAACCGGGGATGTCGAGGAATATGTCATTGAACAAGTATTGATTTCCGCTCGGCGGATACTGCCCGATATTTGCGGGATAGTCATTGCTCGACGCACCGAGCGCCGTGCTGCTACTGAAAAACAAAGAGAAGCCGTGTCCCCAAGCCTGAGACGCCGTCCCGGCCAGCAACAGCAGCATCGCGATCAAATGCTTGAAATTGGTCATTGAGAATATTTCCTATTTGAATTTTGAAGAATGTTCATGGTTGCGAAATAACAACGACGAGAGCAGAGGGTGAATTCACTTTGCCGGCTGGGCAAAATTCGTCCCCTGAGCCATGTCGTCCTGCACCCATTTGTAAATGGTGTCCATGCCGATCGTTTCCACGTGGCCATCGGCGTACAGGTAGTTTGCCGTGTCGCCCAGATGGCGGTCGGGCTTGAACTCCTGGGCGGTCATGAAGGCCCACACATAGTCGATGCCCCGAGAAACTTTCAGCGGCGTATACCAGGTCGAACAGTGCACGTGTTCGTCTTCGGGGTCGCGATTGTCGCCCCCTTCGAAGATCACGATGCTCTTCGACGTTTCCGCCATTTTGTGCAAATACAACACGGCCTCTGGCGACGGCACGGCGACGAACTCATTGATCAAGTAGCTGGTGCCTTTGTATTGCAGCCACCGCGCACCGTTTGGATCGTCTGGGCAGACGCGAATGGCGTCGACGTCTTCCATGTACGGCGCCAGGGTATAGACCCACGACTGGTTCGAGCTGCCATAGATGTTTGCGTGGATCGTTTCGGGAAATCGGCCATGGTTCGAATTGGCGAACATGTGGATTCCCAAACCGATCTGACGGAGGTTGTTGATGCACTGCGTGCGTCGCGCGGCGGCGCACGACGCCTGCACTGCCGGTATCAGCAGTCCAACCAGCATGCCGATGATGGCGATCACCACCATCAGCTCGACTAACGTAAATCCTCGACTGCGCATTTGTTGCCCCTCGATCAACCACAGTAAGCGACACGCGAAATCGCGCGGCCGACGCGCTATACGACTGAGGGAACCGGGCCAATGCCCGTGGCACGAGCGAGCTGGCGGCGTTAGCCCGTCCTGTGCCTGCGTCCGCCCGACGCCGTGCCATTCCCCGGTGCTGCGCGTCACGGCCGGACGCCACCAGGAGTGTGCGCTAGACTTGCGGAGGCGGTACAGCAGGGCTGAAGGAGAGCGATCGCCACGCATCGGTCGGCATTGCAGCGTGACCGACGGGCGTCCAATCGAACTCCCACAATGTTCGGATCTCCAGGGGCAGCGACGCACCGCTGGCAACCCACTCGGTCGACAGCCCGCGGCACTTGCGGGCCTCGATGCCCAACACCCAGCCGCGTGCCTGCGGCCGGTCGTTTGATTTGCAGTGTGAGCAGCCGGGATCGACCGATGCGCAGCTCACCGATGCGCAGCTCGTTGCATCTTCGTCCTCGTGATCGTGCCGGCAGCAACTGCGCTGCGACGGCTGCGCCGCGGGCGTCTGCGAACCGGCAGCCGCCACCAGCGCCACGCGCGCCTCTTGGGGAATGGTGACCCCGTTCGCCTCGGCCCAAGCCAAACGCTCGGCCGGCGTATAGCAGCAGCAGTCTTGCCAACACTGCGCGGCCGATTGGCAACCGCACGCGTGGCCTTGACACGGGAACGCCACCGACGCGTGCTTCGTTTCCGACAACGGCAACGGAAAGCCCCACACGTTGCCAAAGTACGCAACCACCGCCACACCGGTGATGAACCGGCGGAATCGCAGCGACGAGAACTTGGGCAAACGTTTTGGTATCATGCGATCTTTATGCAAACAGGAGACGCGCGCTGCCGGCGAACTAGTGCGGCCCGCGCGAGTGTCCCAGGGGGTTGGCTAGAAGTTCCTTCGAGAGCTTCGCCCCGTCATCCGAAGCGTCGGATCGACGAGGTCGTTCGTCGACCGAAGTGGCCAGACGACGTGGAAGCTACTTAGTGGCGATTCACTAGCGCAATCGAAGGAAAAAGGCCCGTAAGGGAAAATCTGCCCAATGGTGCAGACACCCGCAACCTAGTCTCTCCATCGCCGGGTGTCAACCAATGGCCCTACTAGCATTTAGCACCGAGCGCGAGAGCGAGTTTCGCGGGCCGGAAGCCGCCCCGTGGCTGGCTTCCCCCCTAAACAGCCGGTACACTGTCACGCGTCGTATCTAAGTCCAAACAGCGACCAAGGATCGGACGAGTATTCGCGCGAGTTTGAATGAACATCGCCACGTGGCGATGACTTCATGCTTCGAGCATCGTTCGGGCCGGCCACGGTCGAGACGCTTTATCCGCGGCGGGTGGAAGTATGTCTTTGAGTATCCGGGGCCGGCATCCGAGGGGCTATTCCGTCGATCGCCCATCAAGCGGTTTTAGCTTGGTCGAGGTGCTGGTGGTGATCGCCATTCTTGGCGTGCTGGTGGCGCTGCTGCTGCCGGCGATTCAGTCGGCGCGCGAGGCGGCGCGATCTACCCAGTGCAAGTCGAACCTGCGGCAGATCGGGCTGGCGATTCAAATGTACTACGACGCCAACCACGGGCGCTTCTTCCTGCATCACCCGTTTCTGGCCGACGTCGACGCGCAATCTGCTGCCAGCGACTCGTTCGCCGAGATCTATTGGGAAGACAAACTCCAGCCATTCATCGGGGGCCAGATCGGCAATGTCGAGGCGTTGGCTCGCGAGGGCATCGTCGACGATGAGATCTATCGCTGTCCTGACGATCTTTCCAAGATCTATCTGCACCAAGACGACATGGACCTTCCCGATGGATTGGCCAATCGCACGAGCTACTTGCTCAACTCGCTGCTGACGCACAAGACCCGCCGCTATGGAACTTGGACGTTCAAGCGATTTCAAATCGAGATCGGCACGTCGAAGTTTCTCTGCATGTCGGAACGCGTGGCCGACGCGTTCGCGGAAACCACCGGCAACGATCCGCGCCAAGACGACTATGACATCTGGCTGGGCACCAGCATCATTACCGGCTGGATCGCCCACCAACTTCACTCGGAAACGGCCAACTACCTATATCTCGACGGCCACGTCAAGCAGTTGCCGTGGGACGAGGCCGTTGGGGACATGTACCCCGACCGGCACGTGCTGGTGGAAAATAGCACCTATCCGGACTGAACTTCTTGGCGCCGCGCCGGCTCCACGGTCCGGGGACTGGCTCATTTTTCGGCCAGTACGCGCGAGCCTGCGCGTTTGGTGACGTGCTGAAAAATGTGCCTGTCCCCTTCCGCGGCGCGAGGGGGACAGTCCGATTTTCGCGGCGTTATGGCTACTTTCGCACTCACCGCTCGCGCGCCGCGAAAATTGGGACAGTCCCCTGTGAACGGTTACCTGTTCTTACGTGGGTCCACGGCGTCTTGCCGACGACACCCGCGGCGCCTGCGCACTATAATACAGCCGCCATGATTCTGCTGATCGATAACTACGACTCGTTCACGTACAACCTCGTGCAGCGGTTGGGCGAACTCGATCCGTCGCTCGAGTTGGAGGTCTACCGCAACGACCAGATCACGCTCGATGAGATCGCAGCCCGGCAGCCCACGCATTTGATCATCTCGCCCGGACCGTGTACGCCGACCGAGGCGGGCATTTCGTGCGCCGCGGTCACACGCTTTGCCGGCGAGCTGCCGATTTTGGGCGTGTGTCTGGGGCATCAATCCATCGGCCAGGCCACCGGCGGCAGGATCGTCCGCGCCAAGCGGTTGATGCACGGCAAGACCGATTGGATTCATCACGACGGGCAGGCGCTGTTCGAGGGCTTGGAAAACCCGTTGCAAGCCACGCGTTATCACAGCCTGTTGATCCAGCCTGATACGCTCAACCCCGAGTTCATCGTCTGCGCCTGGAGCGATGCGCCCGACGGCACGCGCGAGATCATGGGCATCCGCCATCGCAGCCAGCCGCTATTCGGCTTGCAGTTCCACCCGGAGAGTTTTCTGACCCACTCGGGCACGAAGATCCTGGAAAAGTTTCTCGCGGTGCCCATGCCGGCGCCCGCCACGGCGACCACCAAGAAGCGATAGCAGGCGGGGCGATTTCGCCTGCGATTGCACGTTCGTTCCACACGTGTCAGGACCCGATCCCATGCTGAGTGTCGACGAAGCATTGCAACGGGTGCTCGCGCGTGTCGCGCAAGCGCCGGCCACTGTCGTGCCAACCGGCGAGGCGCTGGGGCTCGTGCTGGCCGAAGACGTTGTCAGCGACGTGGATTCGCCGCCGCACGACAAGGCGCTGGTCGACGGCTATGCCGTGCGGGCCGCCGACGTCGTCGACGGTCGCGCGGAGTTGATCGTGCTGGAAGAAGTTACCGCCGGCGCCGTGCCAACGCGAACTGTAACGCCGGGCCACGCCACGCGGATCATGACCGGCGCGCCGTTGCCCGACGGCGCCGACTCGGTGGTGATGGTCGAGCAGACTACGTCGTCGACGGGCAACGGGCAGTCCCGCGTGCGGCTGGAAATGCCCAAGTTCACCAGCGGGCAAAACATCATGCGCCGCGCCGCGTCGATGGCGCGTGGCGACATGGTGCTACGGGCCGGCGCTCGCTTGCGCAATCGAGTTGGGCGTGCTGGCCGAAGTGGGGCGGGCGGAAGTGAAAGTGATCGCTCGGCCAGCGCTGGCCGTGCTCTCCACCGGCAATGAGCTGGTGCCGCCGGTGCGTCGGCCGGGGCCGGGACAAATTCGCAACAGCAACGGGCCGCTGCTGGTTGCCGCCGCAAACATGGCCGGCGCAACGGCCCACGACCTGGGCATCGCCATCGACGATGCCGCCGAACTGCGCCTGGCGATCGAGCGCGGGCTGGCGCACGACGTGCTACTCATTTCCGGCGGCGTGTCGGCCGGCGTGCTCGACCTGGTGCCCAAGGTGCTGGCCGACTTGGGCGTGGAACAGGCGTTTCACAAAGTGAATCTCAAGCCGGGCAAGCCCATTTGGTTTGGCGTGCGCAGCGGACATGAGTTTTCCACGCTGGTGTTCGGATTGCCGGGCAACCCCGTGAGCAGTTTCGTTTGTTTCGAGCTGTTCGTGCGGCCCGCGCTGGGCAGACTGGCTGGGCGCGACGATGCAGCGTTGCAAGAGTTCGACGCCCCTCTGGCGGCACCGTTCGCGCAGCGTTCCGATCGGCCGACCTATCACCCCGCACGGCTGCAAACCGACAACGCGGGCCAGATGACCGTCGAACCGCTCCGCTGGCAAGGCTCCGGCGACCTGCGCACCTTGGTCGGCGCCAATGCGCTGGCTTATTTTCCGCCCGGGGCGCACCAGTTCGAGCCGGGGGAAACGGTGCGGGTGCTGCGGCTACCGCAGTAGGGCAGTGTTGCCAGCAGCGCTGCGCCTGGCAATCGCTCTGGGCAATTTCGCCGGCCGAATCTACGCTACTGGGTATGGGAACTGCTCCTGCCATGGCCCGATCCATGAAGCGCAAAGCTGCCGCGGACGCCACGCCGACTACGTCGGCGCCGGTTGCCTGGTGGAAGTCGACTTGGGCGCTGGCTGGGTTGGGTAATGTGTTGTGGTGGGCGGCGGTCGCTCCGCTGTCGTGGAGTCTTTTGGTTTGGCTGGCGCCGGCGCCATGGGTGCTGCTGGTTCGACAAGAGAAACTTGCCGGGCGGCGACCCTATCTTTTGATCTGGTTGGCGAACGTGGCGTTCTGGCTGGCCACGCTTTACTGGCTGACGCTGCCGCATTGGGCCACGTCGTTCGGCTGGCTGGCACTGTCGGCTTACTTGAGTCTCTACTTGCCGTTGTTCATCGGACTATGTCGCGTCGCGGTGCATCGGCTTGCGGTTCCGACGGTGGTGGCCGCGCCGATTATTTGGACGGGCTTGGAGTTGGCGCGGCGCACTTGCTTTCGGGCTTCACCATGGTCTCGCTGGGCACCGCGCAATATCGCTGGCCCGTGGTGCTGCAAATCAGCGACATCTTCGGCAGCTACGGCGTGAGCTTCCTGATCATGCTGGTCGCCGCGGCGTTGGCCAGTCTCGTGCCATGGGGCAACAAACGACGCGTGTGGTGGCCGGCGCTGGCGGCGGCATCGGTCCTGGCGACGACGCTCGGCTATGGCCAATGGCGGCTCAATCAGCAGACGACGCGGCCCGGGCCGCGCGTGGCGTTGATCCAGGGCTCGATCGACATCGACATGAAGCACGATCCCACGCAGTCGCAACGCATCTTCGACGAGTACTTCGATCTTTCCGAGCGGGCGGTACACGAGCATCGCGACTTGGACTTGATCGTGTGGCCCGAGACAATGTTTCGCTATCCCTGGTTCACGTTTGCGGAAGGGGTTGCGCCTCCGCCCGACACGATCACCGCGGAAGAGGCGATGGAGCGCAGCCACCGGGCCGTGGAAAACACAGTCGGGCCGCTCGACGTGCCGGTGCTGTTGGGCATCGATTCAGTTCACTACACCGCAACCGACGGCGAGCCGCTGCGCTACAACACGGCGCTGTTCCTCGATCGCCGGGGACAAGTCGTGGGCCGCTACGACAAGTGCCACCCGGTGATGTTCGGCGAGTACGTGCCATTTGCCGACGTGTTTCCCTGGATCTACAACCTGACGCCGCTGTATGCGGGCGTCGCACCCGGACCGGGCCCTGTAGCGGTGCAAGTGGGCGACGTACGGTACTCGCCCGACATTTGTTACGAGGACACGGTGCCGCATTTGATTCGCAATCAGGTGTTGCAACTGCGCAGAGGGCAACGAACCCGACGTGCTGGTGAACTTGACCAACGACGGCTGGTTCTGGGGCTCGAGCGAATTGGATCTGCACCTGGCGTGCGCGTTGTTTCGCGCGATCGAGTGCCGCAAGCCGCTGTTGATTGCCGGCAATACGGGCTTTTCGGCTTGGATCGACTCGAATGGGCGGATCCTGGCGCAAGGCCCACGCCGGGCCAAGGACGTAATCTACGCCGAACCGGCCCTCGACAGCCGCAGCAGCGCGTACCTGGCCTATGGGGATTGGGCCGCGGCGCTGTGTCTGCTGGCCACTTGCGGCGTGGCGCTGGTGGCGGTACGTGACGGCTGGCGCGGTCGTATGAGACGGCAGTCCACGGCCGCGTAGCCGCTTCTGGGGCTCAAGGTATTGCAGCCACACGCGCTTCGGTCGCAGGCAACGCCGGATTGTCACGCTAGAGCGGGGTTTTCCTATATTCCCCGGGCTATCGAGTTTTAACTTCCGGAATTGACTTTCCTCGGCAAGCCTAATTATACTAACACGTTAGCAGGTCTGGCTGAGTTATCTCCCGTGCTGTCATCGGCTTGGGGCCGCTCGGCGTCTCCATTTTCACGATTCCCTGGATGCGGGGAAATTTGAGGTTTCCGGCTTCGACAGAGAGGAGGTTCTGTCGAGAGCGGCTAGCGCTTGCAGGAACGACGGTATGAATCTGCTCGGCAAGATTTTCGTGGTGCTCATTCTGGTGATGAGCCTGGTATTCATGTCGTTCGCCGTGGCGGTTTACGGCACGCACAAGAATTGGAAAGAAGAGGCCGCCAAGCAGAAAGAGAGCTTCGGCCGAGCCCAGCAAATGCTCGACCAGGAGATTGCCAAGAAGGAAGCCCTGGAAGCCGAAATTGCCAAGGAAGCGATTGCCAAGCGCCAGGCCCTGGCCAAGTTGGAAACCGAGCGGTCCGAACTGGCGCGTCAGCGCGACGAGTTGACCAAGCAGCGCGACGACCTGGCCACCAAAGACAAGGCGTCGGTGGCAGCCCTCGATTCGGCGCAGCAAAACCTGGCCAAACTCACGACCGAAGTCGATGCGCTGCGCACCAATATTCGCGCGGCACAAGAAGAGCGCGATCAACACTTCAAACAAGTGGTCGGCATGACCGACCAGATGCACCAGGCCCAGGGTGAATTGCGGCGGCTCGACGAGCGCCGCGTGCAATTGGCCTCGGAGATCGCCTCGCAGCGCACCGTGCTGCAAGCGCACGGCCTCTCGAAGGACACGCCGGTCGACGGCATTCCACCGCAGTTGCACGGCAAAGTGCTGGCGGTGAATCGCGACAACCTGATCGAAGTATCGCTGGGCTCCGACGACGGCCTGCGCAACGGCCACACGTTGGAGGTGTATCGCAATAGCAAGTATTTGGGCCGGGTCGAAGTGCTCAACACCTCGACCGATCGGGCCGTGGGCAAGATCCTGCCGGGTTTCCGCAAAGCCGCTATTCAGAAAGGTGATGATGTCGCCACTCGGTTTCGGGTCAGCTAAGAAAGAGAAGAAGGAAAAGGCCCCCAAGAAGGAAAAGGCGCCGAAGGCTCCGAAAGCCGCCAAGGCCAAGGCCCCCGATGCTGCGCGGCATGGTGGTGCCCAAGCCGCCCGCCAACATCTACACCGTGATGCTGGCGCTATCCTTCATGGCCGTACTGATCGGCTGTATCTTCTTGTCGCTCGAGCTAGGAGCCTACGACTGGGATTATAGCGCGCACTAGGCAGAGGAGGTTCCGTGTGCCACTGCTTGCTCGTCAAGCAGTGCTTGATGCCCAAAAAATCACTGCTAGCGAGCTAGCAGTGGCACCCGACACAGCCATTCTTTAACGCACTGTGAGCAAGGATGCTCGGACGATTCTTTGGATTACTCTCCGCCGATCTGGCGATCGACCTGGGCACGGCCAATACGCTGGTGAGCGTGGCCGGCGAAGGCCTGGTGCTCAACGAGCCGTCGATCGTGGCGGTCGAGGAAGGCACGCGGCGCATTCTCTCCGGTGGCTGCGCGGTGGGGCACCTCGCCCGGCAAATGCAGGGACGCACGCCGCAATCCATCTCGGTCGTGCGACCGCTGGCCGACGGCGTGATCGCCGATTTCGAATTGTGCGAGGCCATGCTCCGCTATTTCATGCGCAAGGCGCAACGCCAGGGTCTGGCCGCGCGGCCCCGTGTGGTGGTGGCCGTGCCGGGCTGCATCACTCCGGTGGAAAAGCGCGCCGTCTACAATAGCGCCGAGCGGGCCGGCGCCCGCCAGGTGTTCGTGATGAGCGAGGCCAAAGCCGCGGCGATCGGCGCGGGCTTGCCCATTGCCGAGCCCGTGGCCAGCATGATTTGCGACATTGGCGGCGGCACCACCGAGGTGGCCGTGCTCAGCCTGGGCGACGTCGTGGCCAGCCAGTCGATTCGCGTGGCCGGCAACGCCATGGATCGGGCGCTGGCCGACTATCTCAAGCGGCACTACAGTCTGCGCGTGGGCATCGCCGCCGCCGAGCAATTGCGCATCAGCATCGGCAGCGCACATCCGCTGATCGACGAACTGGCCGACGAAGTACGCGGCGTGGACACGATCAGCGGCTTGCCGCGCAAAGCCACGATCACCAGCGAAGAAGTGCGCGAAGCCCTGTCCGCGCCGCTGGTGCAGATCGTCGACGCCATTCGCGCCACGCTCGACGGCTGCTCGACCGATTTGGCCTCCGACCTGGTCGACAACGGACTGGTGTTGGCCGGCGGCGGGTCGTTGTTGCGTGGCCTCGATCGATTCCTGCAAGAACAAACCGGCCTGCCTGCGCGCTACTGCGGCGACCCACTGACTGCGGTGGCACGCGGCACGCACCTGTGCCTGGAACACTTCGACCGCTGGCGCAGCGCCATGCAGTCCAGCGATGAGGACGTTTAGCAGGCGGGAGACGGGAGGGAAGAAGAAAGAAAGCACGAAATGTTTGCCAGCAGGTGGTCCTCGTAAGCGTTGCCGAGGTTTCGTTTCTCCAGCCTCCAGCCTCCAGCCTGTTATGTATGACTGGCACGCCATTCTCGACGAGCACGCGGCGTCGCCGGTGGCCGTGTCGCGCGATCGAGTGCGTTGGCTGCTCGTGGCGTTTGCCGTTGCGCTGGGCGTGATCTTCGTGCGTGCCGTGCAGTTGGAAGTTTCCGACGGCACGAACTTTCGGCGGCAGGCGGCCCGGCCGATCGAACAGGCAGTGACCCTGGCACCCCGGCGAGGCCGCATTCTGGCGCACGACGGCAGCGTGTTGGCAGCCGAAGGGCGCGCCACGGCGCTGGCCATGCATTACCGCTACTTGCAACAGCCGCCGGAGGCCGACTGGCTGCGGCGCCGCGCACGTGCGCGACTGCCTTCCACCCAACGCCGCGATCCGGCGCGTGTCGAAGAGAGTGAGGAAAAGGTTCCGCGCCGAGATCGCCGAAATGCACAGCCGACTGGCACGGCTGTGTGACATCGGCCCCCAGCGCTGGCAAGCCAAGGTCGAGAGCATCGACCGCCGTGTCAGCGAACTGGCCGAGCTCGTCAACGAGCGGCGGCGTCTGCGCTTCGAAGAACGCTCGACCGTGGAACCGCAAGTGGACGCGTCGAGCTTCGCCGGCGCTTTGGCCGGGCTGTTCGCTCCGCCAGATGCACTGCCGCCGGCGCCGGTCGTGATTGTCGAGGAAACGGCCTTTCATCGCCTGGTCGACGATGTGCCGCCGGCGGTGGCTACTGAAATTCAGCAACACCCCGCGCAGTATCCCGGCGTGCAAATCGTCGAACATCGTCGCCGCGACTATCCGCTGGGCTCGCTGGCCGCGCATGCTGTTGGCCACGTTGGCCGCCGCACGGGGCTGGCCTCACAAGTGGTCAGTCCCGACTCAGGCGAGGAAGCGGCGCTGGTCACGGGGCTGATGGGTATCGAACGGCTGTATGAAGCGCAGCTTGGCGGCACGCCGGGCGTGGCCGTGCAAACGACTGATCGCCGGGGCCGACTGCTGCACACCGAAGTGCGCCGCCCGCCCGTCGCCGGGCGCGACGTCGTACTCACGCTCGATCCGGCGCTGCAGCGGGCGGCCGAAATGTGGCTCGACCATCATCTCCGCCGCGAGCGCCGCGAGAGTGAGGCAGTCGCAGGTGCTGCGCCCGGCGGGGCGGTGGTGGTGATCGACGTGTACACCGGCGAGTTGGTGGCCGCGGCCAGCGCGCTGCGCTTTGATCCGAATCTGTTTGCGTCCGGCGATCCGCGCGTCGAGCGCGTGCTGGCCGATCCGGCCCGTCCGTTGTTCGACCGCGTGGCCAAAATGGCGCTGCCGCCCGGCTCAGTGTTCAAGTCGCTCACGTCGCTGGCCCTGGTGAGCGAGCAGGCCGTCGATCCGCTCGAAGCGTTTCACTGCCAGGGCTATCTCGACGATCCCCAGCGGCTGCGGTGCCAGATCTATCGCGAGCAGCGGATCGGCCACGGCAACGTGACGCTAGCCGATGCGCTGGCGCGAAGTTGCAACGTCTATTTCTTTCATCACGTGGCCCGCATCGGCGGCGTGCGGCTGGTCGATTGGGCGGCGCGATTCGGCTTTGGCGAGGCGACCGGGGCTGGACTGCTCGATGAGGCGGCGGGCGAGTTGCCGTCGCGCGAGCAACTGGCGGCGCATGGGCAAACGCAGATGTTCTCGGTAGGGCAGGGGGCGTTCACGGCCACGCCGCTACAGGTCGCACGGCTCTATGCGGCGATCGCCAACGGCGGATACCTGATCACGCCCACGATCACACGCGATCGACCCGCCACATCGCGCCAGCGCGAGCGCCGGCCGCGGCAGCCCTCCGAGTCGTTGCGCGTGCGCGGCCTGACCGACGAAGCCCTGTCCGCGGTGCAAGAAGGCTTGCGCCGCGTGGTCGACGATCCACAAGGCACGGCCTTCGCCACGGTTCACCTGCCGGGGGTGGCCATCGCCGGCAAGACGGGCACGGCCGAAACGGGCGGCCCGCGCGACGATCACGCCTGGTTTGCCGGCTACGTGCCGGCCGACGCGCCGCGCTACGCATTCGTCGTGGTGCTGGAGCACGCCGGCCACGGCGCCGATGCCGCCGGACCGCTTGCCAGAAACCTCATCCAGCGCATGCAAGAGCTGGGCTATCTGGGATCAAGCGAAACGGCCGACAAGGCCTTTCCGCCGGGTAAGGGGTGAGAAGTTCTTGCGAACCAAGCGGCTGCGCCGCGTTGCCGCGGCGACCGCACGCATAGGACCGAAGGTCCGACCGATACCAGCCAAGGGCAACGCCCTTGGTTGAAGTTTCATCAGCGCGCCCAAAGCCCCAAGGGCGCAATCGAATGGCAATGGAGCGCCCCCTTGGGGCTTGTGCCCTTGTGCGTGCGTAATCCATGGGCGTTGCCCATGGCTGGTATAGGCTGGGCCGTTGGCCCGCAACAAAGGCTAACAGCCGAGCAACTGCTGCATGCTTCGAAACAGCGCCTCTCAGGCAATTGTGGCGCAGCCATTGATCGTGTTTCCTCCAACCGGAAAGCCAAGACAGATCGGGTCAGAATAGGCAAACACAGGCCGCGCGCAAGACTCGGCAAGTGACCACGGTAGCCGAGCCAACGGCCGCTACGCAAACGCAATTGATTTAACAACTTACAGAGCGGTCGTCAGCGTTCTCACCCATTGTTGGTCACCCCTGAAATTGGTATATTGGCGGCTTTCACCAAGGGCTGGCTTGCCGCCCTCTTTTGCTGCCGGTTGGGGACCGCTTGGGCGGTCGGTTTGTCGCCGGCTGGAGCTTGCTCGAAAGGACTGATTTTTGGCCACCGACGGAACTGACGGAACCGACGACGACGCCCCCGAACTGCCGGGCGAACCTGCTGAAAACCTCGATGCGCCCGTCGGCCGACTCATCGATTTGCCGATCGAAGAGGAGCTCAAGGACAGCTACCTCGTCTACTCGATGAGCGTCATTGTCAGCCGTGCGCTGCCCGACGTGCGCGATGGGCTGAAGCCTTCGCAGCGCCGCATCCTGGTGGCGATGAACGATCTGAACCTCACGCCGGGCGCCGGACGAGTGAAGTGCGCCAAGATTTCGGGCGACACCAGCGGCAACTATCATCCGCACGGCGAAGCGGTGATCTATCCCACGCTGGTGCGCATGGCCCAGGAATGGAACATGCGCCACGTGCTGGTGGACAAGCAGGGCAACTTCGGCTCGATCGCCGGGCTGCCGCCGGCGGCCATGCGATATACCGAAGCGCGGATGTCGCCCATCGCGGCGATGATGCTCGAAGACTTGAAGCTCGACACGGTCGACTTCGTGCCCACCTACGACGAACGGCACACCGAGCCGACGGTGCTCCCCTCGAAGTTTCCCAACTTGCTGGTCAACGGCGCCAACGGCATCGCCGTGGGCATGGCCACCTCGATCCCGCCGCACAACCTGGGCGAAATCTGCGATGCGCTGGTTGCCGTGATCGACAATCCCGATGTGTCGGTCGACGAACTGTTGGAAGTCTGCCCCGGTCCGGATTTTCCCACCGGCGGCATCGTCTGCGGCCGCAGCGGAATCCGCCGTGGCTATCACACCGGACGAAGCACCATCACGTTGCGAGCCCGCGCCGCCATCGAAGAGATGGCCAAGGGGCGCTCGCGGATCGTGGTTTCCGAGATTCCCTTCCAGCAGGCGCGCGACCGCGTGGAGGAGCGGATCGCGGCGCTGGTGAACGACGACCGTATCAAGGGCATTTCGGCCATTCGCAACGAAAGCGATCTGAAAGAGCCGGTGCGGCTGGTGCTGGAGTTGAAGCGCGACGCCGATCCCGAGGTGGTGCTCAACCAGCTCTATCAGTTCTCGCCGCTGCAAGATTCCTTCTCGCTTATCTTCCTGGCGCTGGTGGACGGCAAGCCGCGCGTGCTGTCGTTCAAGGCGCTGTTGGAAGAGTTCGTCCGCCATCGGCTGACGGTGATCCGCCGGCGCACGCAATTCCTGCTGTCGCGCGCCCGGCGCGGAAGCACACGGTCGAAGGCTTGCTGCTGGCGCATGCCAACATCGATGAGATCATCCGCGTCATTCGGTCCTCGGCCAACCAGGCGGAAGCCAAAGCCCGCTTGATGGGCATCGAAGCCCCGGCCTCGATGATGAAGCGTGCCTTGGGGGACGAGGGCTTTGCCGTCTTCCAGGCCGACCGCGGCGTGAGCGACACCTACACGCTCACTCCGGTGCAGGCCGACGCCATCCTGCGCATGACGCTCGGCCAGTTGGTCAATCTCGAACAAGAGAAGCTGGGCGCCGAGTATCAAAAGCTGCTGGAGGAAATCACCGAGTATCTGCGCATCCTCAGCGACGACAAGATCATCCTGGCCATGATTCGCGACGACTGCCTGGAGCTGCGCAGAAAGCACTCCGACAAACGGCGCACCGAGATCAGCGGCGAAGAGATCGGCAGCATCGACCTGGAAGATCTGATCGTCGAAGAGACGATGGTGGTGACGATCAGCCACAACGGCTACATCAAGCGCACGCCGGCCAGCGTCTATCGGGCCCAGCGGCGCGGCGGCAAGGGCATGAAAGGCGCCAAGGCCGAAGAAGAAGATCCGATCGAACATCTATTTGTCGCCAGCACGCACGACTATCTGATGTTCTTCACCAATCGCGGCAAGGTGTACTGGCAAAAGGTCTACGATCTGCCGCAATTGGGCCGCGACAGCCGCGGCCGCGCCGTGGTGAACCTGCTGAATTTTGGCGAGGGCGAGCACGTCGCCGATTGCCGCGCGGTGCGCGATTTCCACCAGCCGGACCACTACCTGATGATGGCCACGCGCGCCGGACTGGTGAAGAAGACGGCGCTGGAAAAGTTCAGCCGTCCGCTGAAGGGCGGCATTATCGCCATCAAGCTGCGCGATGACGACGAAGTGGTCGACGTGGCGATCACCCGCCCCGGCGATGAAGTGATTCTGTCGACGGCGCGTGGCATGGCCATTCGTTTCAACGAGGCCGATGCCCGGCCCATGGGCCGCAACACCAGCGGCGTGAAGGGTATCTCGCTGGTGGGCGACGATCGCGTCGTGGGCATGGTCGTTACCGAATCCGACGCCACGCTGTTGACCGCCTGCTTGCACGGCTACGGCAAACGCACACCCTTCGGCGCCAACCAGACGGGCGCGGCCGAAGGCGGTTTGCCCGACGACGAGGAAGCCACGGCGGAAGCGGCTGCCGAAAGTGAAGCGTCCGAGGAAGAAGAGAGCAGCTCGTCGGGCGCCCGCTATCGCACGCAGCGCCGCGGCGGCAAGGGACTGCGCGACATCAAGACGACGGATCGCAACGGACCGGTGGTCGGCATCAACTGCGTGCGCGACGACGATGAAATCCTGATGATCACCGCCCGCGGCAAGTTGCAGCGGATCGTGGCCGGCGACGTGAGCGTCATCGGCCGCAACACGCAGGGCGTGCGGATCATGAGCATGGACGAAGGCGATACGTTGGCGGCCATCGTGCGCGTGCCGCGTGACGAGGAAGACTCGGCCGCGACGAGCGACGCGGCGCCACCGCCGGCGACCAGCGCCAAGCCCGCCGCACCGGAGGCCACCGCCGACCCATTCGAATCCGCAGGCGGCGAACCGCCCCCGGAAGAGGACGACGAAGAATAGCCGCCCACTAGCGCGTTTTTGCGGCAGACTCGCGATCGCTGCTCCCGGGCATCGTTCCTACCGGGAACGGTCGGCTGCTAGAATGTTCAGTATGGCCGAAACGACTGACTTGAAGTATGCGCCGATCGTCTGCGCAGCTCTGATGTGCGCATGCGGATGTCCGCTTGAATCGCCGAGTGGTCACTCTCGGCCGATAGGGCACACGGACACGACATTCGATGTGGCGCCCTCGAATGATGCCATCGTTTTCAACGCAGCCGGAGCAGGGGGCCGGGATTTGTTCATGATGATGCTCGACGACCTAGCGGTTACTCGAGTTGCCGAAACACCGGAATACGAAACAGGCCCAAGTTTTTCGGAGGACGGAAAGTATCTGGTCTATTCGGCCGGTGTCTCCGGCGATCGAGCGGATCATGTTTTCATGCGCCCAGTTTCTGGTGGTCAGGCGCAGCAGTTGACGCGGGCGGATGCCAACGATTGTTCTCCCAGGTTTTCTCCCAACGGGAAGTTGGTCGTATTTGCCCGAGACAAGACATACAACTGGGGCGGGTTGGCAGCTAATTGGGAATCTGGTGGCGTAATCTGCCTCGTCGGAAGTGATGGACAAAATGAGCGGCAGATATCCCCGGATGGTGAATTCGCGGGTGCCCCAAGGTTCTCGCCGGATGGACAATCGGTGATCTACTACACTCCGACCGGACTTAAGTCTGTTCCCATCGATGGTTCGGCAAAGCCAAGTCGAGTTATGAAAGAGCCCGGCGCGGTTCCGAATCGCGATTGGAGCGAATTCGCATATGCGAAAGGAAAATACTCCTCAGACACGTCAATCTATGTCACAAACCCCGATGGTTCGTCAAATCGCCTTCTCACCGGCAAACTCGGGGGTTGCCAACTCCCGCAGTTCGATCGCAAAGGTCATTGAGATGCGCCGGCGCTGGTGGACACTCCAAGTGCTTAATTCGATCACTAGAATTGAGCAATGGAAGGAGTGTGCCATGCCGAAAGGGAAGAACGGTCGGAGTCGGCGTCAGTACAGCGGTGAACTGAAGGCCGAAGCGGTTCAGATGTTGCTGGACGGGCATTCAGCCGAGTCGGTGGTGTCTCGTCTTGGACTCAGCGGGTGCAGCGTGCTTTATCGTTGGAAGGCGAATCTGCTCTCGGCCAGCGGCCCCGCGGCGACGGCGTTGGAGGCGCGCGTGCAAGAACTGGAAAAGGAACTGCGCCGCGTGGAGCAGGAGCGTGACATCCTAAAAAAAGCCTTGGCCATTTTCAGCCAGAAAACATAGAGCGGGTGTATGCCGTGATCGGACATTTGCAACAAGACGGCTTTGTGACCGCCAGGCTCTGCGAGGTGCTGGAGGTTCATCGCTCGCGTTATTATTCCTGGCGGCGAGGAAGCCAAAGCCGCCGTGCCCAACAGGATGCGGGTATGAAGCCACTGATTCGAGACATCTTCTGGGAACACCGCAGGCGCTACGGTGCGCGACGGATTGCCCAGGAATTGTCGTCGCGCAACCAATGCTGCGGCGTCGGTCGCGTGGGCCGCTTGCTGCGGGAAATGGGACTCAAAGCCATCCAACCGAAATCGTATCGACCGCGGACCACCGACAGCCGGCACCGCTTGGGTTACAGCCTGAATTTACTGCTGGAAAGTGCGCCGCCGGGCGGCATCAACCAGGTCTGGGTGGGCGACATCAGCTATGTTCCTCTGCGAGGCGGCGACTTTCTCTATCTGGCGATGCTGATGGATTTGTATTCGCGTCGGATCGTCGCCTGGGAGTTGCTCGGCCACATGAAGGAGGCCTTGGTGCTGGCTGTGTTGCGCGGGGCCATTGCCTTGCGCCAGCCGAGTGCGGCTCTGATCCACCACAGCGATCGTGGCGGACAGTACGCGGGAAATGCGTATCGCCGGGTTTTGGCGCGGGCCGGGATGCATCAAAGCATGAGCCGCGCCGGCAGCTGCTACGATAACGCGTTCATGGAGTCTTGCTTTGGGACGATCAAAACGGAACTGGAGATGGAATCCTACGAGAACCAGCGGGTCGCCCGCAGGGAGATTGGCGGATACATCCGTTACTACAACACGCGACGACGCCATTCGGCCCTGGACTACCGGACGCCCGAGGAGTTCGAGGCGGCCGGTGCCAGCGGCGGGCCGCAGTGGCCGAATGTGAAAAACTCATGAAGATCCGCGAAACAAAATGGGAGAATCAAACGAAACCCAAGCCGCCGATGCGATGCAGCGTCCGCGCGAGACCTTTGAGGGGTCTCGCGGGCCGCTCTTCCCGTCCCACTTGGGCTACCCGGAATAAGCACTCGGACTGTCCTAAAAACCCGGCGCACCTCACATCGCGTGCTGTTTCTCCGCGAAGAATGGCCTGATGGCGCGACCGGCACACCCAAATTCTCTCTTTGGATGGTTGCAATTGATGGTGGCATACTGCAAGAGTTGGCGGATTGCCATTTGTTTGACGATCCGCTCGCATGGAAACCCAAAGAATCACGCGAGTCAGGACGCTGAAGCCTGACCACCGCACTGCTAATGTGACCTGTCCCCGGTGCGAAGTTGCGCCAATTTCCACGACTAGTTCGCGATCTCATCCCACTCGAATCTCTCACCGCCCATGGCCCGCCGCTCACTTATCACCGGAATTACGGGCCAGGACGGCGCTTACCTGGCCGAATTTCTGTTGGCCAAGGGCCATGAAGTTCACGGCATGGTGCGGCGTGCCAGCACCGAGAGTCATGAGCGCATTGCACACTTGCAGCCACGGCTGCATCTGCACCAGGCGGACCTGCTCGATCAGCTTTCGTTGGTGACGCTGTTGGACAAGGTGCGGCCGCACGAGTTGTACAACCTGGCCGCGCAGTCGTTCGTGCCCACCAGTTTCTCGCAACCGCTGCTGACGGCCGAGTTCACCGGCTTGGGCGTGACGCGCATTCTGGAGGCCATTCGTCTGGTGGACGCTTCGATTCGCTTCTACCAGGCCAGCAGCAGCGAGATGTTCGGCCGCGTGCGCAGCGAGCCGCAGAACGAGGAGACCCCCTTTTGGCCGCGCAGTCCCTACGGCGCCGCCAAGGCCTATGGGCATTGGATCACGGTCAACTATCGCGAAAGCTACGGCATGTACACGTGCTCCGGCATTTTATTCAATCACGAATCGCCTTTGCGCGGTAAAGAGTTCGTGACGCGCAAGGTGAGCGATGCCGTGGCCCGCATCAAGCTGGGCGTGCAAGACAAGCTGATGCTGGGCAATCTCGACTCGCAGCGCGACTGGGGATTTGCCGGCGACTACGTGGAAGCGATGTGGCTGATGTTGCAGCAGGATGAGCCCGACGATTACGTGATCGCCACCGGCGTGAAGCACTCGGTGCGCGACCTGGTGGGCGTGGCCTTTGCCCACGTGGGACTGGACTGGGAAAAGCACGTCGAGGTGGACCCGGCCCTGTTCCGTCCGGCCGACGTCAACACGCTGTGCGGCGACGCGAGCAAGGCCCGGTCGAAGCTGGGCTGGCAGCCCCAAATGACGTTCGAGGAGCTGGTGGCCCTGATGGTCGACGCCGACCTGGAGCGCGTGGCGGACAGCCTGGGCAAGAAGAAGTTGAGCCACTAGCAGCCGGTCGAAGAATTCGGCCGGCCGCGACGTCGCATGGGTGCGAAGTTGAGAAATGCCACGAGGGCATTTTTCAACAGCCTGCTAGCCGTGGTCGGCCCATGGCCGCCGGCTTGCGACGTTTGTGCCGATTGTGCATCCGGCGCTAGAGGGTGGTATTCATCGCATTTCGCCCGCGGAGGTGCTAACTTTGAGGAGTTGTATATGCAGGTCACGCGATCCTCGAGGATTTAGGCCATCATGAAGATCGCTGTTGTAGGAACCGGCTATGTCGGTCTGGTCACCGGCACGTGCTTCGCCGAGAGCGGCAACCACGTGACGTGCATCGATATCAACGAAGACAAGATCGCGCGGCTCAACCAGGGCGAGATTCCCATCTACGAGCCTGGTCTGGCCGAATTGGTCGAGCAAAATCGCGCCGCCGAACGGATCGATTTCACGACCGACCTGGGCAGCGCGGTGAAGAGCGCGCAACTGGTGTTTTTGGCCGTGGGCACGCCTCCGGCCGACGACGGCTCGGCCGATCTGTCGGCGCTGTGGCGCGTGGTCGACGACATTGCTTCGCATCTTAGTCCAGAGGCGATCGTGGTGACCAAGAGCACGGTGCCGGTCGGCACGAACGCCGGTATCTTTCGACGGCTCAAGGAGCACACCGGCCGCGAGTGCGACGTGGTGAGCAACCCCGAGTTTCTCAAGGAAGGCGCGGCGATCGAAGACTTCATGAAGCCCGACCGCGTGGTGGTCGGCGTGCGGCGAGAGGAAGTCGCCGAAGTGATGCGCGAGTTGTACTCGCCGTTTCTGCGCACCGAAAAGCCGTTTCTGGCCATGTCGCCGGAAAGCGCCGAAATGACGAAGTACGCGGCCAATGCGCTGTTGTCGACCAAGATCAGCTTCATCAACGAAGTGGCCAACCTGTGCGAGCGGATGGACGCCGACATCAACGATGTCCGCCGCGGCATCGGCCACGACAGCCGCATCGGCTTCGCCTTCCTTTTCCCGGGCGTGGGCTACGGCGGCAGTTGCTTTCCGAAAGACGTGCGCGCGCTGTCCTCGATGGCCCGCAAGGCGGGCATTGAGCCGCGCATTCTGGAAGCGGTCGACACGGTCAACAATCGTCAGAAGACCGTCATTCCGGCAAAGATCGAGAAGTACTTCGGCGGAAAGCTGGCCGGCAAGACCGTCGCCATCTGGGGCCTGGCGTTCAAGCCGCGCACGGACGACGTTCGCGAAGCGCCGGCGCTGGTGCTGATCGACCGGCTATTGGCCGGCGGCGCCAAGATCCAGGTGCACGACCCCGAGGCCTTGGAAAACGTTCGTCAGCAATACGGCACGAAGCTCAGCTATTTCGAACAGCCCTACGGCGCGCTGGAAGGCGCCGATGCGCTGGCGATCTTGACCGAGTGGAAGCAGTTTCTGCAGCCCGACTTCGCGGTGATGAAAGGCCTGATGCGCTCCGCCGTGATCTTCGACGGGCGGAATCTCTACAATCCAGCGCACGTGGAAGCCGCCGGCTTTCACTACGAATCGATCGGCCGCGCCAACGTCGGCTGATGACTTGGTGCTAAGAGCCTGGGCCTGTGGAGAGGGGGACAGTCCTCGGTGTTTTGTCCCCAGGCTCCAAGAACCTTACCCGGTTGCCGAACGCTGATGCGACCAAGCGCACGTAACCCCGACTTGGACGGGTCGGCGTGCGACCCGTCCAAGCCATTGGGGCGTCCCTCTGGCTAGGCGGAAGCCAGAGTTCCTGCTGTTGGGGCACGACGCTTCTTCGAAGGCCCTTGGATGATGTGTGGCGGGGAGGGAGAGGAGTGCCACCAGACGCGCGGGGGAGGCGGAGAGTCGGCTTCCCGGGTTCCTCGGCTCGACCGCCCGCAAGAACGATCGAGCCGAGGCGAACCAGGAGTAGCCAACCATCACGCTTTCACGGCAACCGCGAAGCGATGGCCCGTAAAGCAACCGCTATGCCAGTGGGCAAAGAATTGTCGCTTGCCCGTACGGACCCGGCCATAACTCGCGTGCTCCAAGCAAATTGCGCGAAGATACCCGGCAAGAATCTCGCCGGCCGCACTCGCCGCGAACACGCGGTCTGCCCACATCGCGGGCAAGTTCTGAGTAGCGACTATGCAGCGAAACCTATGGGCTCGACTAGGTTTTAGTGGCGCTGGCAGGCGGGTCGTGCTCGTCTTCGATCTCGCCCACGATCTCTTCGACGATGTCTTCCAGCGTGATCAATCCCAGCACTTTGCCGTCGGCGCCGCGCACCACGCCCATCGGGCGCCGCTGGCCGCGAAATTGCCGCAACAAATCCGAGATCGACTGTTCTGGATCGACCAGCACGGGCGGATACATCGCGTCATCCAATACCACGATGCCTCGCAAACTGAACAAGTGGAACAGGTCCTTGGTGTTTACGATGCCCACGATATTGTCCAGCGTGGTGTCGTAGACCGGCATGCGGGTATGGGCTCCTTCACGAACTTCGTCGAGGATGCGTTCCTCGGGCATGTGCAGCTCGAGGGCGGCCATCTTGTCGCGCGGAACCATGCAATCGCGCAGCGCGCTTGGCCGGCATGCGAAACACGTTGCGCACGAACTCGGCATGATCGCGCGGAATCAGTCCGGCGCGGCGCGTCTCCTCGATGATAAGCCCAAGCTCTTCCACCGAATGCACCATCTCGTGCCCGCTGATCGGCTTGAAACCGGCCAGCCGCACCACACCGTTGCCCAGCGCGTTCATCAGCGAGATGGCCGGCCGCATCACGCGGTTGAACCACAACAATGGGCGAGCAACCCACAGGCTGACCGCGTCGGGGCGCTGTCAGCGCCACGGCCTTGGGCGCCAGCTCACCCAGGATCACGTGCATGAACGTGATCAACACGAACGCCAGAATCGTCGCCAGCGTGTGCGCGGCGATCCACGATCCTTCCTCGGGCAAGAACGAGAACAGCGGTTCGAAGAGATGGGCCAATGACGGCTCGCCGACCCAGCCCAGCGCCAGACTCGCCAGCGTGATGCCGAGCTGCGTGGCAGCAATGGCGTCGTCCAGATTCTCGATAGCGTGCTTGACGGCGTGGGCGCCGAGTCGCCGCTGCATGACCATCTCGTTGACGCGCGATTCTCGCACGGCGACCAGAGCGAACTCGGCCGCCACGAAAAACGCGTTGGCCAGCACCAACAGCGGCACGATCAACACGCCCAACAGGGACCAGTCCATCGCTATACGTTCCCCCGCACGCGCCGTCGCGCGAATTGGCGGGTCACTTCGGCGCCACTCGACCGCTGGGCCCGGTAGTCGCCGTTCATTTTCGGCCCTCGCACGCCCCATCGGCAAAGAATTGCAGGATCGCACGGCAAAAGTCGGGCAGATCGTCCGGCTTCCGGCTGGAGATAAAATGCCGATCGACCACCACCGAGGCGTCTTCCCAGATGGCGCCGGCATTGACCAGGTCGTCTTTGATGCCCGGCGAACCGGTGACGCGCACGCCGCGATAGACGCCGGCCGAGATGGGAATCCATCCCGCATGGCAGATCGCGGCCACGAGCTTGCCATGTTCGGCAAACTCGCGAACCAGCGCCAGCACGCGCGGATCGCGTCGCAGCTTATCGGGCGCGAAGCCGCCGGGAATCACCAGCCCGGCAAAATCACTTTCGCGCACTTCGCCGATCGCGGCGTCGCTGGTGCAAGGATAACCATGTTTGCCGGCATACCGTACGCCCGCTTTCGGACTCGCGACGGTGACGCCGGCTCCCGCTTCGATCAGCCGCAGTTTTGGGTACCAAAGTTCCAGATCCTCGTAGATGTCGTCGACGAAGGTGAGGATGCGACGCGATTCCAGCGGAAGTGTCATCGAATTCTGCAAGACGGATTTGGTAGTGCGGGCGCCCAACAGGCTCGCGAGCCGGCCTGACGCCATTTTTACCACTTGGCTCGCCGGTCGGCTACTGTGGGCGCTTGCGGAAAGAGCGCCGCCGGACCGCGACAGCCGGCTCAACTCCTTGAGCCGTGGGTGCTTGTGCGTTCGGGCCGCGGGGCATAGATTGCCCGGGATGAACCGTCATGAATTTGCATCGTCCCGCCAGGCGCAGGAGTTTCTACGGCCATGAGCGACGGCACCCCGGAAATGCACGAGACTCCCGCGACTCGTTGGCGGCCGCTCTCAGCCCGCGACCGGCGGGTGGTGGGCGTGTTGGTGGAGAAGGCGAAAACCACGCCCGAGGCCTATCCGCTGTCGACGAGCGCGCTGAAAAGCGGCTGCAACCAAAAGAGCAATCGCTTTCCGCTGATGGAGCTGGAAGCGGAAGACATCGAAGAGTCGCTCGAGCGGCTACGGGGATTGGGCGCCGTGGTCGAAGTGCAAGGGGGCGGTCGCGTGGCGCGATTTCGTCACTGCCTGTACGAATGGCTGGGGGTCGACAAGATCGAACTGGCGGTGATGGCCGAATTGCTGTTGCGAGGCACGCAAACCGAGGGCGAGCTGCGCGGCCGTGCCGCGCGCATGGAACCGATCGCCGATCTGGGCGCCTTGCGGCCCGTGCTGGCGTCGCTGAAACAGAAAGGACTCGTGATTTGGCTGTCGCCCGAAGGACGTGGCCACGTGGTCACGCATGGCCTGTACGAACCGCGCGAATTGGAAAAGCAACGGGCGGAAGTCGCGGCCGGTGGCGCCCACCGCGTGGAAGCGCCGAGCATGCCGCGGCATGCCGCCCACGAAGGGTCACCCGCGAGCGGCGCTCAGAATTCGTCGTCGGCAATCGCCGAATTGCGCCGGGAAATGGAAGAGCTGCGCGACGACGTCGCCGGCTTGCGCAGCGAACTGGAAGCGCTACGCGCGGAACTATGCGGCTGAGTCCTCGCGCAGGCGCCGCGGATCCTCACGGAATACACGTACGTGGCAGCGGGGCATCGCCGTCCGCAGGCGATCGACTCCTCGCTGGGTGATCTCGGTTCCGATCAGCTCGACGTACGTCAAGTTTGGCAGCGCTTCCAATAGCATCAAGCTCGTGTCCGTTACGTGTGGGGCGTCAATGCTCAGGTGGGTGAGTTGCTTCAATGCGGACAATTGGGAGATTCCAGCATCGGTAACGACAGGTGAAAAGAACATCAGCCGTTCTAGCTCGCTGGCGCCGGGCAAGAGGAGCATCGAGGCGTCGTCCAAGCCATCGTGCAGCACCAGATACTTCAGGTGCGGCAATGCCGTGATGGCGGCCAGCGCGTCGCTGTTTCGCCGCGGGATGCTCACTTCGACACCAACCACGTCGGCCAGAAAGTCGTCTCCGAACAGTCGCCGAAGCCAAGCGGGTCCGGGGGGGTGATCCACGCCGGCGCGGCCATAGTCGTAGACCACTTGCGCATCCAAATTGTCCAACTGGTCCACGATCGCTCGCTGGTGCCAGGCATGGTTCGATAGCAAGCCGAGCGCCAACAACGCCGCTACGCGCCGTGGCCATGAGCCCGCGCATTACGAGCCGAAGCCACGGATGCCCGCCGTGGATCGGACGAGCGCCGGGATTTACTCCAACCGCCATCGACGTGGGTCCCTCGTCTTGCGGCCAGTTGCCGAGTGCCGTGACGTATCGTGCCGCGGCCAGTTGCAATCAACTATTTCTTGTCTTGCGTCGTGATCGGAAACGTATCGGTGCGGAATGGAGAAGCCGGCAGGCCCTCCTTGTTCCACAGGTTGACCACTGGGTAGGCGGCCCAGCCGTAGCGCACCGCGACGGGCTTGGGCACCAGTTCGCTCCACGCCACGACCGTATCGCCATCGATCTTGGCCTTGGCGGGGTGAAATTTCTTGTCCTCGCCGGCGATGGTGAATCCGGTCAGCTCGCCGTCCTTGGCCGCCAGTCCCGTGCCCACGTGCTTGAAGTTCACCGTGATCTTGTCGCCGTCGATGGTCATGCTCTCGTAGATTGGTCCGGAGTGTTCAACCTTTTCGCCATATCCGATGGCCCGCGCCGCCAGCGCCAGTCGCTGTCCGACGGGTTCCTTGCGGCGAGGATGAATATCGCGCTCGTCGCCCACGTCGGTGGTGACGATCAGCGCCGTGCGGGGCACGTTCTGCGCCACGTAGAACTGCGCATCACGAATCTCGGCCCAGATGCTGTCCGACGGCTCCGCGACGATCGCCTCGTAGGGGGCGATCTGCACGATCAGAAAGGGAAAGTCGCCCTGGCCGAACGTGTCGCGCCAGTTTTTGATCATGGCCGGCAACAGCGTGCGATACTGATAGGCGCGGCCAGCGTTCGATTCGCCCTGATACCAGATCACGCCTTTGATGGCGTAGGGTCCCAACGGCGCGATCATGGCGTTGTAGAGCATGCTGCTGCCCTGCGGCTTGGACATGTCTTTCAGTTCGGGGTGGCTATCGATCGCTTCCTGTTTCATCCATTGTTCGGCGGCGGTGCCGCCTACGTTCGAGGCGATGAGTCCCACGGGCACGTCCAGCGCCTGTTGCAGGTCGCGTCCGAAGAAGTAGCCCACGCCGGAGAAATCGCCGGTAGTTTGCGGACCGGCCACCGACCAACTGGCCATCACTTCGGTTTGCGGCGTGTCGGCGCCATTGCGAGGAACCGTGAGCAGGCGCAGCTTGTCGTTGGCCGAATTGGCGATTGCCTCGCTGCCGCCGTCGCTCTGTTTGAGCGTCCATTGCATGTTCGATTGACCGCCACAGATCCAGACTTCGCCGACGAGGATGTCTTTGATCTCGACGGTGGCGCCGCCTTGGTTGATCGTCATCACGTGCGGACCGCCGGCCGCCAGGGGCTCGAGTTCGACGCGCCATTTGCCGTCGGCCGGCTTGGCGGTGACGTTTTGACCGGCGAAGCTTACCGAGACGTCCTCAGTCTGATCCGTCGTGCCCCAAACCGGCACCTTCACGCCCTGTTGCAAGACGGCGTGTTCGGAGAACAGCGCGTGCGGCGCAACGGCGGCCTCGAGCCACGACGCCGTGCCCAGCGCTAGTGTCATTGCCAGAGTGAGCCGTGCGAATTGCAACCTGCCCATAGTAAATCGCTCCTCTCAACTCGTATCGCGAACTTCGCCGCTCGACCACTGTTGCGCCATCCACCGCCATGTAGGGCGGTCGCCCGAGGATGCCGCAAAGTCCCCATCGTACACTGCCGCAGCCTCGGCTGCACGCCGCGTGATGCGGAAAACCATGACCGCAAGGGGGCCCGCGTCTCGTGCTTGCAAGCCCTGTCGCCGCGGCCCAAAATGACCATGTCCTGGGAGTACCGCCCCCGGGCATTCAATTGTAAGTCACGCTGGAGTTGCTTCAAACATGCGATACTCACGGATCATTTCCATCTCCGTCGCCGCACTGGCGCTTTTTGTTGCGATTCTGGCGGCTCGGGCAGCCGATTCTGCCGCCGGCGGAGCCGATGATCCGGACGCCAAGATCCAAGGCGAATACACGGGCACGGTCAAATCGCCCGACCTCGAATTGAACGTCGGCGTGCAAGTGATCGCCACCGGCGGCGGCACGTTTCACGCCGTGGCATTGCCGGGCGGCCTGCCCGGCGACGGTTGGGATGGCAGCAGCCGCTTGGAGAGCGACGGAAAACTGGAAGATGGCGTGGTGGTGTTTTCCGGAGATCAGGCGCGCGGCGAATTGAAGGACGGCGTGTTGCGCGTCTTCGGCGCCGACGGTGAAGAGATGGGCGCGCTTAGCAGCCCGTTTATTTAAGGCGATTGATGGTGCGGGCGGGGTTGGCGGGCGGTGCGCGCGAGGGCGGCGCGTGCCGGCGCGCGTCTCAACGATCCCACGGTCCATAGCGCACTCAGGATAAATTGCACAAGCCAAACAAGGTCGGCGGGGGCTTGCAGCGCTCTTGGTTTGCCGATCCCGAACAACTTGAACATGATCCGCGCCAGGTTGTGCGCCGCAGCCGCAATTCGGTAGCGTTTGGTCACTTCTTCCAGTTTGCGGATCCACGTGCGACGCGAGCCGCCCGTGTCGCACACGTGCGCGAAGCTGCGCTCCACGCGTTCGCTCCGCAGCCGCCCCAGCCGCTTCCCTTTCGCGCGCGACATGCGGCGGCGGTTGTTCTGAACCGCGCGTCGGACTTCGTCCGGCTTGTCCGTCCAAACGCGATCGTCTTTCCGCTTCGGCTCGGGAATGTACGTTCGCATGTCGAGATCGGCGGCCAGTTCCAGCGTCGCGTCCGCGTGATAGCCCTTGTCGGCGGCCACCTCCTGCACCGCGACTTCACTCTCCGCCGCTTCCAAGTTGACGCGGGCTTCGATCACGCTGTCGACGAGCGTCTGCTGATCGGCGTGATCGGCCGGCAGAATCTCAGCAGCCAGCAGGATTTCACTCTCCAAATCGACCACGTGCTCGGCCTTGTACGCCAAGTGCGTGCGGCCGTCTTTCAGCTTGGTGATCCGCGCGTCGGGATCGGTCTTCGAGACCCAATCCTCGTTCGAGGCCGTCTTCTTCCGCTTCTTGTCGTAGCGGCGAATTTCTTCGTCGCTCGGTTCCGTATCCGCGTCGATCGCGCCGTCCTCGTGCATCAGTCGCGTGACGTATTGCTTCCAGTCTTCGCCCGTGTCGCGCCGCACGATGCTCTTCATGGCCGCGTTGGCTTCGAGTGTCGTGCTGTCGACCCCCACCGCCTTGCCGGAGAGCAACCGTTTTTCGTCGGCAATCCGCAGAACAAAGCGAAACACCTCGTCGAACACCTCCGCGCCGAGCCGCTTACGCGTGACCGACATCGTCGAATGGTCGGGCGTGACCTCGCCCAGCGGCACCCCCAAGAACGTTCGCAGGCTCAGGCTGTCGGCGCATCGCCAGGCGATGCCGCGCTGGCTGTCGATCCCCTCGAAGTAGCCGATCAGCAGCATGCGAAAGTACACGCCCGGCGGAATCGACGGCTTGCCGCGTTTCTCTTCCTGTTCGTAGTACCGCCGGCAGCGCCGCTCGATCCAGCGATCGAAGCCGGCTTCGGCCAACAGCCCATTGAGCTTCCCATAAAATGGGTGGCCGTCTGAACGCGGCAAGTCCTCGGCGGTAATGAACAGCGACTCCTGCCGCTGCCTCCGTTTGCCCATCGCCATCCGTGTCCCTCCAACGATCGATCCGTCGAAACCGACCCCGGCATAAGTTTAGCGCCCTCGCGGCAGAAAGGAATATCTAAACGGGCTGTTAAGCGCGTCGAGCGCAAGAGTCCGACTTTGGGCGCCAAGCCTCCCGAAGAAGCCATCGTGCTGTTCGACGGCGCCAGCCCCAGCGAGTTCGAAGGCGGACGGATGACCGACGACGGGCTGCTGATCGCCGGCGCCACCAGCAAGAAGAAGTTTCAGGACTGCCAGCTCCACGTCGAGTTCCTGCTGCCCTTCATGCCCGAGGCTCGTGGACAAGCTCGCGGCAACAGCGGCTGCTACCTGCAAGGGCGCTATGAAGTGCAGGTGCTCGATTCGTTTGGGCTGGAAGGGCTCGACAACGAATGCGGCGGGCTATACCGCATCGAACCGCCGAGAGTCAACATGTGCTACCCGCCGCTGGCGTGGCAGACCTACGACATCGACTTCACGGCCGCCAAGTACGACGGCGGCAAGAAAGTGAAAGACGCCACGATCACGGTGAAGCACAATGGCGTCGAAATTCAAAAGGACGTGGCGCTGCCCCACGCCACCACGGCCGCGCCGGTGGCCGAAGGGCCCGAGCCAGGCCCCATCTACCTGCAAGACCACGGCAATCCGGTGCGCTACCGCAACGTGTGGGTGGTGGAGAAGGGGTGAGAGCGTGGCGGCAACGCAGCGCCCAATCCATCTCGGAGCTGCACGGCTTTTGGTTCGCGATGTGCATCGGCTTCGCCGCTGAACCGCCAGACCACGACCAGCCCGGACAAAGATTCCACGAAGCTGTCGGCGCCAAATCCCAACAACGCCAAGCTGGCAGCAATTGGCAGTAGCTAGCACGTCGAGGTTGCTCCGCTACGCTGCACAACCCAAGGGCCCCAGTTCGCTTATGGTAAATGTAGTTTGCCTAGTCAGGGGACGAACGGTTGGGCTGACAATAAAGACCGTAGCCGTCAAAGTCGAAGTAAACACTAGGGTCAAGCTGTGCGCCATAGTTTGACATCTCGGTCCGCGCAGCCCCCCGCGTTGCTAAGAGCAATTCCCGGCGGATCCCCGATTCGGTCGAACCATGCGCACCACGATCATTGCCAGGCATTGGGGCATGCGCATGGTCGTCATTGTTGGAATGTTGGGCGCCTGCGATCGGGGCGCCGTAGCGCAGCAGCGCCTGCCGCCCGTGTCGCCAGCGACTGCAACAGGGCAGGGGGGCGCCCCCGTGGCCGCCGCTCAGGGAGAGTTGCTCGATCGTCTCCGCTATCTGGAGCAGCGCCTCGATTGGGAGGTGCGGCAGAACAGGTGGTTGGCTTCGCAGACGCAGGCCTTGGCCAACAAGGTCGATGAGCGTTCGCAAACGCTTCGCGGCCCTCTTCCAACCGGCTTGGAAGCGAACGGAGTTGCCGCCACGCACCCGATGCACGTTGCGTCGCGCCCTGGCGAATCGCCGCGAACGATTGCGGCAGCGGGTTTCGATAGGGCTGAGTCCGTGTACGCACTTCCCGCGGTCGAACCTGCCGACGGCGCGTGTCGGAACGAAGTGGAAAGCATGCTCACCGCTCCGGCGAACGACGCGACCGCGTTGCCTTGGCTGGCTCGTGGAGATTCGTTCCTGCTGGGAAGCGGCCGTTTCGACTACGATCGTCCGCAGACGGCGGGCGGCGGCTCCAAGGCCTCGGGCGGTGACCCGACCGTGCAAGGGCGCGCCCAGATCGTTGGGAATCGTCACGCGGGAAAGCTCGAGCTCAACTCGCACTACGACTTCGACCATGACGGCTTTGGCTGGTCGACCAAAGACAGCGAGTATACGTTCGGCATCCGCGGCATGACGCAAATCGACGCCCGGATGTATTCGCCAGCCGGCCAAAACGTTGCCAACAGCGGCCTCTACAATCCGCGCAGCCGAATATACTTTGAGGGGCACCTTACTAAACCCATCAAATACGAATTCTCGTACCAGAACAGTTTCGACAACGTCAAACTGCTCGATGCCTATATCAATTTCGACTACGATCCGCGGCTTCAGGTGCGTTTTGGCCGCTACAAGACTCCCTTTACCTATGAATACTATCGGACGCATATCTGGGACCTGATGGCCCCCGAGCGGTCTCTGTTTGCCAACAACTACGAAGGCAACCGGCGGTTTGGCGCCATGATTTGGGGTACCGTGGCGGAGCGGCGTGTCGAGTACGCGGTGGGATCGTTCAACACGCAACGAAACTCGTACCAGCCATTCAGCAACCGCCAAGACGTCATGGCGTTTCTCAACTTCAAGTTGTTCTACAACCGCGAGGAAGGCTTTCTGCTGCGAGACCTGCAGTTCGGTGGCTCGGTCGACGCCGGCACCGAGGACCAGCCGACAGTGCCTGCCGTGCTGCGGACCAACATCGCGCCGGGTGCGACAGGCATCAACGACAACGCTGCCGCCAATTCCGCCAGCCTGCCATTTCTGGCGTTCAACCCGGGCGTTAAAGAGATGGGCACTCGCGCACTTTGGGAAGCGCATCTGGCGTATTACTACAACGGCCTGTCGTTCCTGACGGCGATCGAGGGAGGCCATGAAAGCTATGCCGCGACCGGCGGGCCCTCGACGCGCGTGCCCATCCGTGGCTGGGTGGTGCAGGCTGCGTATATCCTGACGGGCGAGACGATTCGCGACCGGACGTTGGTCGACCCGCTCAATCGCTTTGACTTGCGTCAAGGCCGCTTTGGCCTTGGCGCTTGGGAAGTCTCGGCGCGCTACAGCGAACTCACCCTGGACCGCCGCGTGTTTACCAACGGGCTGGCCGACGCCAACTTGTGGACCAACAACGCCAAGCTGATCGACGTCGGCGTGAACTGGTACTTGAACAAGTTCACCAAGATCTACTTCGACTGGGAACACGCGATTTTCGCCAGTCCGGTCCTCCTCAACCCAGGACAGTTCGAGAGGTCGAACGATCTATTCTGGATTCGGACTCAACTCTACTTCTAAGCGGACTTGCAACTCGCAGCACGGCTGCGCTGCCGTCAAGGAATTGCACGCTGCTACGACACCAAGCGTCGTGAACCGGCCCGCCGTCAGCGCGAATACCGCAGCGCTGGCGGAGCTTCTCGCCAAGTGTGCCGTATTCGCTCACAAGTGTGACCGCTGGGCATCTAACGTTGTTCGAACGTGTGAATCTCCACTCTCAACGGATGCCCTGCCAAGCCGATTTGATTTCGAATTCGTAAGACTGTGTCGTTGCACGCGATCGAATTGGCGGCGGCGCTAAAATTGCAGAAGGGGCAAGAATTCCACCATCCGGCGCTAACGGTTGCCGTGGCGAATCGGGAGAGCGTGCAGCGAGAGAGTAGCGGCGACCAAGGAGTTTACATCATGCGAAGCGTATTCATGTTTGCCATTGGGGCCGTTCTGGCGATCACAGCGGAAACGATCTGCACCGCCCAGCAGCAGCCATACGGCGCGGACTTTCACGAGAACCAACAATGGGCGAGCGACCCGGTTTGGGAATACGGTGTGGATCCGATTCCGGGCGTTACGTGGGAGGAAAGGGTCCAGCCAGCATACGGAATCGATGGCCCGCCAAGCGCACACGGTTTTCCCACTGCGCAAGATTCCTATCGGGTATGGTCCGCCGGAGCGCATGAAACGCATGCCCGCGACGAAGGACGTCTTTTGACATGGTATACATGGTCCCATCCTGAGCCGTCGCCGGCAGTCGCGAGAGTCCACGCCGAGCGGTTGCGCGATAGCATTGCAGCCTCGCTGGAAGACTACAAGGGGCTGACCAAGACAATGCGCGAGGATCCGAAGGCGCAGCACTATATTGCCGCGGCAGAGGAGCATCTGACGAAGGCGATCAAAGAGTGCGATCGACTGGATCACGCATGCGAAGGAAACGCCTGTGATGTAAAGACCATCCGCTCGGCATATCGCGACATCGATCGGGAACTCAAGGCAGCCAGCAGAACGTCGCTCGATCTGATACGACAGTACTCTGCTGGCCTCGGTCGGCAAGCTCCGTCAAGGGGCGGCGGCAGCCGGGCCGGCGACGGCGCCCAGAAGTCGAATAGCGAGGCGAAGCCCTAGAAAATCAGGTGGCCTTACGGGCGGAGCAAATCGCCCGGTTCTCTTGTCCTACGCGTCTGGCGAACTGTCACTTGAATCGTTCGACAACCGACCGCGCACCACCAGCGAATACAGCGCTGGGACGACGACCAGCGTCGCGAACAGGCCCGCCACCAGGCCGCCGAGAACCGCTCGGCCGAGTGGCGCATTCGCTTCGCTGCCGCGTTCGACGGCCAGGGCCATGGGCAACAGGGCGAAGAACGCCGCCAAAGCCGTCATGACAACCGGCCGGGCCCGTTGTTGGGCCGCTTTGCAAATGGCTTCGGTCGGGCTAAGGTCTTCGTTGCGCCGTAAGTTCTGGGCCAGATCCACCAAGAGCACCGAGTTCGAGACGATAATGCCCACGACAAACACGACACCTAGCAATGACTGAACGTTGATGGAAGTTTCAGTCAGATACAGAATCGGCACGATGCCGATCAAGCCGAGCGGGACCCCGGCCAGGATCACCAACGGGACGATGTAAGAATCCAGCAGGCCGACCATCAGAAAGTAGATCAAGATCGAAGTCAAACTCAGCCCGATGGCAAACTCGCGAAACGTCTCCTGCATGCGCTCGTATTCGCCACTAAGGGTCATCTTGCTGCCTTTGAGAAGCTTCTGGTTGGTCGAATCGCTCGGGTCGAAAGGGGTCCATGCTCCGTCGCCCGTGGGTTGGCCGAAGCGGCCGACCGTGCGGGCGATGTCCGTCGCGACATGCCCTAGATCGCGCCCCACGACGTTCATGGTCAGGTCGATCGTTTGCTGCAAATTGGTGTGCGTCACCTCCGCGGCGATCATCTTTGGCTGAATGCGGACCACGGTGCCGAGCGGGATCGGCGTTTCCTGTCGCGGGCTGGTGATCGGCACGTCGAGCAATGTTTTTAGTGACTTGATGTCTTGCTCGGGGTACTGCACGCCGACGTAATACTGGTTTTTGCTGGCCGGATCGATCCAGAAGTTGTGCTTGTCGAACTGAATGCTCGACTTGATGGCCGAGATGACGTTTTGCATTACGTCCTGTTGCGAGAGCCCTAGCCGGCGTGCCTTGGCCCGGTCGACCTCCAAGAAATACTCCGGATAGTCGAGGCGTTGCATGACGCGTGCGTCGACGACTCCGTCGATTTGTTCCACGGCATCGCGAAGCCGTTCGGCCACCTGATGCGCTTTTTCGGTTTCGCGCGTGACGATCTGAATGTCGACCGGCGTCGCGCGTCCTTCGTTCAATGCGGTGCGCACCATACCGCCGTCATTGAATGCAAACTCGAGATTCACGAAGCGAGAATCGGCGGCCAGTCCGTCACGCAGTTGGTCAACGTAGTGCTGGGCCGATTGTTGTCGTTCCGATACGAGTTGCACCTGCACTACCGCGTCCATCGGACCCGCATTGGGCGAATAGGCGGCCGACCAGTCCGAGCGCACGCCAATCGTGCTTATGACGAGCTCTAGATCCTTGCCGAGGGTTTGCTTGATGAAGTGTTCTACCTCGGCAACGCTGCCTTCCGTCACCTTCAGCTTGGTTCCCGTCGGTGCGCGAACGTAGATATCGAACGCGCCGGCATCAACCTGTGGGAAGAACTCTCGCCGCAAGCGTGGCCCCACGACGATCAACAGCAAGATCAACGCCAACAGTGGGATGGCCAGTGTCAGCAGGCGATGGCGCACGACCCAGTCCAGCCGTCGTCGGTAGGCGCCGATTGACGAATCGATGAGCTTCTCCCAGCGCGAGAACAATCGGCCGAGATGGCTGCGCGGCTCCGATTCGACGCCCTCGGCGTTCTTGCGGCGTGGCTTCAGCCAGTTTGCGCAGCGGGACGGCACGAAGGACATCGCCATGATCATGGCGCAAAGCATCGCCAAGGCGACCGCCAGCGCCATGGGCTTGAACAGGAATTGCCCGGAACCGGGCATCACCGCCAATGGCGCCAATACCAGCAGCGTGCTGCACGTGGCAACCACCTCGGGCATGACCACCTCGCTGACGCCGGTCAGCGCCGCCCGCCGCGGATGTCCCATTTCCTCGAGATGCCGGTGCGTGTTTTCCAAGACGACGATCGCCAAATCCACCAAGGGGCCGATGGCCAGTGCCAGCCCCGCCAGCGTCATCACGTTGATGGTTTCGCCGATCGAGTACAGGCCGGCGACGGCGCCCAAAATGGATGCGGGGATCATCAGTACGGCAATGGCCGTCATCCGCAGTTGTCCGAGAAACAGGAGAATCACCAAAGAGCAAAGCACGGCGCCCAGGATGCCCTCGGTCGCCAGGCTACGAATCGATTGCCGCACGTAAATCGACTGGTCCATCACCAGTTTCAGGTCGATATCCGGTTTACTGATTCTGGATTCCATCTCCGCCAGCGACGCTTTGAGATTGTCCACCACGCCCAGCGTGCTCGAGCCGGCTTGCCGGTAAACGGGGATATAGACTTGCCGGCGTCCGTCCACGCGCACCGCGGTCATTTGGATCAGGCTCGAGTCCTTCACGTCCGCCACGTCGCCGAGAAAATCGGTCGAGCCGGGCTGCCGTCGCAGGGGAATATCGCGCATCTGTTCGACTTGGTCGAACATGGAATTCGAATCGATGGCGAAATCAATATCGCCAAATTTCGCATCACCGGTCGGAAGAAAGACGTTATATTGCGAGATGGCTTTCAGCGCGTCGGTGAGCGACAGATTGCGCGCTTGCAGCTTCGTACGGTCCAAGTACGCGAGAATGGCGCACATCTTGCCGCCGAAGACGACCGGAGCGTTGGCCCCGGGAGAGCTCATGATCATGTTGCGAACTTCATACCGCGCGACGTCGTACAAGGTCGACTCCGACTCCTGTTTGCTGTTGAGCGCCACGATGCAAGCCGGCACCGTTGCGGTGGGGTCGTATGGCAGCACGATCGGCGGCAGAGTCCCGGGCGGCAAGTTGGGGATCTCGGCCAATGCCAGCGAGTTGACCTGAGTCAGTGCGCCGTTGGGATCGACGCCCGTTCGGAAGAAGTTCCGGATCACGCTGACCCCCAGGATGGAGCGCGATTCCTGGCGGCGCATGCCGGCGGAAGTTCCCGTCCAGCGCTCCATGGGGTTGGTGATCGCGCTGGCGATGTTCGTGGGAGGCATGCCGCTATAGAACGTGAGCACCTGCACCGCCGGCCGATCAAAGACTGGCAGAACGTCCACGGGAATCTGCGTCAAGCACAAGCCGCCAATCACGACCACGGCCAGCATGGTCACCGTCACGGCCCGCGGGTTGCGCAATGCTAGTTTGCTGAGGCCGGTCACTGCCGATCCCCTTCCGAGTCACGGTAGAGACTTGTACTCGGGTGGCCTGTCTCGGCAACCGGTGGAACGGCAGTTGAATCGTTCCGCGCCGAGGACGGACGGCTCTGTTTCACGCTGACGACCTTCACCGGCATTCCGTCCCGCAATGATCCAAGCCGGCCGGTGATGACCTGATCACTGGTGGTCAATCCGGACAAGATTTGGGCCAAGTGACCATCGTCATCGCCAATTTTCAAGTCGCGTCGTTTGGCCTTGCCGTCCTCCACCACGAAGACCGAACGCGAGCCGTTGGTCTCCTGTCCCACCAGGCACGAGGACGGGATTTGGACTCCTGGCCTTGACTTTTCCAGCACGATCGTGGCGCTGCCATACATGCCGTCCTGGAGGATGCCATCGGGATTTTCCAGATCGATTTCGACGCGCATGTAGCGCGTATCGTAATCTTCGGAATGCGCCATCCTGGCGATCTTGCCCGAAAAGCTCTGACCGGGAAGCGAGTCGATGGAAATGGTCGCGGGATCTCCCCGGCTTACGTAGGGAACGTCGCGATCCGGGATGCGCACGACGACCCGCATTTTGTCGGTGCGCACTACGCGGAATAGAGGCACCGCTCCGTTCGGTACACTGCCGCCACCCGTTGCGTCACGGATAAAATCGCCATCGTAAAAGGATCGTTTGGTGATCACGCCGTCAAATGGCGCTTTGATCTGGGTGTATTTGACGAACTGTTGTGCGCTGGTGAGATCGGCCTGTGCGACGCGCACTTGTGCTTTCGCGTCGGCCAGGGATGCCTGGGCCTGTTTGATGGCCGCCTCGGCGGCGAAAACTTCTGCTTTGGTCGTATCGACCGCCTTCTGGCCGGAGAGAAGCTTGGATTTCGAGACGTCCAACTGTTGGGCTTGTTCATCGACAAGTTCCCGCTGGATCGACTTCGATTCCGCGAGTGCCTTGATGCGGTTGTATTGCAGCGTGCGAAACGTGACGTCCGCCTCAAAGCTTTGCAAATCCGCCATGGCCTGTTCTTGTTTGGCGTGCGCCGCTCTCAGGTCGGCCTGACGGGCCGTCACCGTGGCTGTCATCAGGTTCACGTTTGCCGTGGCCTTTTCGACCATGGCCGCGGCTCGTTGCTCCTGGGCAAGAATCTCCGGGGAGTCTATTTCCGCGAGCAACTGATCTTTTTTTACGAGATCGCCGATGTCGACGGTCTGGTTTTCCAAGTAGCCGGAAACCTTGGCGAACAAATCGACGATTCCGAACGAGTGCAGCGATGCCGGCTGGGTCGTGGTTCGAGGTCCGCCGCCGGTGGTAGGTTTCACGACGGTCACTCTCGTTTCCTCGGAACTGGACGACCCATCCGGCGCTTGCGAGGATTCGGCTGCGTGCCCATCTTTCTCTCGTGGGTCGCCGCCGGACGCACCTGGCTCACCAATCGTCCTGGCGACCGTTGACTCAGACGGGTCCAAGTAGAACCAGACTGCGAAGAGTATCGAGAGTACGGCACACGTCGAAATGAAGATGACCGCTCGTTTGCCAAGTTTCATGGGGCGTCTGTCGGCTATGAGTGCTCACGGATTTGTGAACTCTACCTTTTTCCCTATTGTGAAGCATATCGCCGACAGACTTGTAATGCGTGCAGCTTCCGTGCCAGATTCTCGGCTCCCGATAAGATGAAGAAGTCTTCACGAACCGTAATCCTTGTGCGCAAAACCCGTGTTAAACGCGGCTGCACTACCCCACCCCCATCACCCCCCTGTGCGAGTGGGTCCGATTGTCAAAAAGAGGCGTAGCCACGGTCCCGATCCTTCCGCACGGCCGACGGACAATCGGAGTCGCTCGTGGCTTCCTGGCGAACAGGCTGCCATTCAGCGTACAGCAGGGCGGCTTCGTAGCACGGCTCCCGGCACACCTTCGGTGACCAAGCCGCGCAGCGGGCCGCAGTCTCAGGGTCCAGTCAGATGATGGTCGAGCGACGACCTGCCTGGTCCTCCAACGGTCATATTGTCGCTTCGCCCGGTAGCTAGTGATGGCAATGCATTGCTCGTAAATCGGCGTGGGACGTGTTTTCGCGGCGCCGCATCACGTTCTTTCGCCAAATCTTCACCTGACGATACAGCAAGGACTGCCGAATTTGCTGGTTGAACTGTTGGAGTCGTGCCGATAACTCGACTTAGTATGGCGCGCTATCCCCGCATGCGTCCATGCTAGCCACTTCCACGCAAGTATTAGGTGACCCATGCCGAATATCAGCCGATTTTTGTGCGTCTTGCTCGTGCTGTCCGCTCCCAGCGTGTCCGCGGCGCAGACGAGTCCCTATCCGCCGACCGCCCCAAACTATCCGCCGACCGCCCCAAACGGCGCGCGCCAGCCCGTTCAACGCGTGCAATTCGTCTCGCAGCCGCCAGACGCCAACAGCTTGCCCCCGGCGAACGTCGCGCCACAATACGAAGTGATGGAGACGCTGCCCGAGGGCGAAAGAGTGCCGGCGGCGGACGAACTGGCCCCCAGTCCCACGATTCTGAGCGAGGAATTCAACCCGATCAATTTAGAGAGTGCGTTCCGCTTGGGCGGCGTGCAGAATCCGCAGATCCGGTTGGCCGGTCAACGCATCAACCAGGCGGTGGCCGAGCGCCAACTGGCGGCGGCGGTGCTGTTGCCCACTCTCAACGCAGGTAGCAACTACGACATTCACACTGGCGTGTTGCAGCAATCGAGCGGTAACATTCTGGCCACCAATCGTGCAGCACTCTTTGCCGGGGCCGGTGCCAACGCGATCGCGGCTGGCACGGTCAATGTCCCCGGTGTCGTGTGGAACGCGAACCTTACCGAAGCGCTGTTCACCTATTTGAAAAGCCGGCAACGCGTGTCGGAAAACCAGGCGACCTTGTTCGCCACCGGCAATCACGAGTTGCTGGAGGTCGCCACGGCCTATTTGGAACTGATCCGCGCCGAGCAGTCGCGGGCCATCGCCGACCAGATTCGTAGCGAAGCGCTGGAAGTCGCGAAGTTTACCGCGGCCTACGCCGCCACCGGACAAGGGCGCGAAGCCGACGCCAATCGTGCCGCCACCGAGTTTCGCCAGCGCGATGTCGATGTGTTGACCTACGAGGCCGACATCATCGCGACTTCCGCCCGGCTCGCGCAATTGCTCAACCTCGATCCCTCGGTCCGCTTGCACCCGACCGATCCCTGGGCGGTGCCGTTGGGCATCGTCTCCGACTCGATCATGTTGCCCCAATTGATTGCCATCGGCATGATGCAACGCCCCGAATTGGCCTCGCAGCGCGCCGCCGTGCGGTACGCGCTGTTGAATCTGCGAAATTACCGGATGCTCCCCTTCTCGCCCAATACGCTGATTGGCTTCAGCGCGGGTACCTTTGGCGGCGGCAGCAACTTGACCGGGCCGCCATACAACGTGGGATCCGTCTTTGGAAATTTTGCCGGGCGAAGCGACTTCGACGTGGTGGCCTATTGGTCCTTGCAGAATATGGCGGTGGGCAACGTCGCGCTGATCCGGCAGGCGGCCGCCGAGTATCAGATCAGCAATTGGGAATTGATCAAGATTCTCAACATGATGCGCAAGCAGATTGCGTCGTCGCGAGCCGAGTCGTTGGCTCACTTCGCGCAAATCGTCATCAACGAGCGCGCCGTCAGGACCGGGCAAGCCGGCTTCGACGAGGACTTGTTGCGCACCAAGGCCGCCGAAGGTTTGCCGATCGAGGTGCTCAACAACCTCGATTTGCTGGCGCGAGCCCGCTTCGCGTATCTGGCCTCGATCATTCAGTACAACGTGGCGCAGTTCTCGTTGTACGTCGCGCTCGGGCAGCCCCCCGCGGCCGCGCTGACGCAGCCCATCGGTGAAGGCGGCCCGAACCAGAATGCGGCGCCGTTGCCCGCTCTGCAACAACCGGGCGGCCAAATGCCGGCGCCACCGCAACCTCCGGCGCCGTTACCGAACAATCCTTGAAACGCCCGGCTCCCGCGCCGTGCAATACGCAATTCGTTGCCGTCCCCGCGTCTTCTCCCGCAGCTGATTCACGACCCAGAAGCCCTATCATGAGACCCTGGATAAAATCCTGCGCGCTCGCCGGAGCGATGACCCTCGCCTGCCTGCCGGCGGTCCATTCGCAGATCGTCAAGCGGTTGCCGCCGGTCGGCGGCGGACAGCCCGCCAGCGCCGCGCCGGCGAGTCCCGGTTTTCCGGTGCGGCAGGCATCGGCCGATGTCGAAAAAACGGCCGATACGACCAACTCCTATTACGCGGATTTCTTGCAGCCGCCGGAGCAGGTCGGTTTGCCCCCCTTGCAAATGGAAAACGAGCCTTTCGCCAGCGGTGCCAACTCCGACGACGACGGCGTGTTCCCGATCGATTTGCCCGCCGCGCTACGGCTGGCGGACCGCGCCAATCCGGAAATCGGCATCGCTCGTCAAGGCGTCCTCGAAAGCCTGGCCGTGCGGTTGAAGGCGCGTGTGATCCTGTTGCCAACGCTCAACGGCGGCGGCAACTTGCACATTCACAGCGGCACCTTGCAACGATCTCCAGGCACCATCCTTAGAGTGTCGAGCCGGTCGTTGTACCTGGGTGGTGGTGCGCGCACCTTGGCTGCCGAGAGCATCAAGTACCCGATGATTTCGATCTACGCGAATCTCACCGACGCCATTTTCAAACCGCTGGCCGCGCAGCAACGCGTGGTGGCCAGTCGATTCACCGTCAATTCGACTTTCAACACCATTCTGCGGGACGTCAGCGACGGCTATATCGACCTGATGGCCGCTGAAGCCAGGCTGGCGGTCTTCGAGGAGTCGTATGCCAATGCGATGGAAGTCGTGCGCACCACGACCAACTTCGCCGAGATCGGCCAGGAGCGGCAGGCCGACGCCGATCGAGCACAGACGGAAGCGGCGCTGCTCAACTCCCAACTCCAACAGGCGATCGCCGAGCGCACGATCGCCTCGGCCGAGCTTTGCCGCCTGTTGAATCTCGATCCGACGATGCGGCTGACCACGGTGGGCGGCCCGATTCCGGTACTCGAATTGGTCGATCGCAGCTACACCGTGGAGCAGTTGATTAGCGTGGCGATGCGCATGCGCCCCGACTTGCAGGCGCGAAACGCGGAAGTCGCCGAAATGGAGTTGCACTACCGCCAAGAGCGTCTGCGGCCGATTTTGCCGACCATCGGCGTGGGATTCAGCGCGGGTGCGTTTGGCGGCGGCAGCAATTTGCAGCAGCCGCCTTATAATGTGCCCAGCGCATTCAGCAACCTGCAGGGGCGTACCGATTTCGACGTGGCGGCCTTCTGGACGATGGAGCGTTTTGGCATCGGTAATGTCGCAAAGTGGCGCACGCGTCGCGCCGAACGCGATCAGAACATTGCCAAGCGCGTGCGCACGCTTAACCTGGTGGCGCGAGCAAGTCGCCAAGGCCCACGCGCTGTCGACCGCCGGCCGCAAGGAAGTCGACGTCAACCGCTTGCGATTGACCGTCGCCGAGGCGGGTTTCAGTGAGGAATTGCAGCGCATCCGAGGCGGCGAGGGGCTGCCGATCGAAGTGATCCTGATGTTGAAGCGGACCGTCATGGCGCGGCTGGCTCTGATCAAGGCCATTGCCGACTACGACAAAGCCCAATTCGACCTATTCGTCGCGCTGGGCCAACCTCCAACTTTGGCGATGCCCAACGCGCAAAGTTTGGTGGGGCAGCCGCAGTAATTCGCACTGCAAGCAACCGCGATATCTCTTCCGCCACCGCGCTTGTCGCCGCGGTAAGCACGCGGTAATTCGCACTGCAAGCAATGCACGCGGGGTACAGCGTGCGGGCCATGCACGATTACTTTTTCGTTACCTTCATGCGCGGTCGGCCGACTAGCGTATAGATTCCATAGGTAGAAAGCATAGCGGTGGGACTCTGGCATCACGACGCAAGACAGCAGCGAGATCTGTTTACGCATTATCGGTTTGCGGCTTGCACGCGCCGCTTCACGCGTGGATCAAGTGAGATGGTTTGGCGGAGTCGCGCTCCGCGGCGGGCCGTCGCCGCGGGCACTTGGCCGCGAGAGAAGGTGTCTTGCTGTTGGAAGAGTTGCTTTGTAGAGTACACCGAGTTGTTATGAACTACGAATCGCGTGGTGCGGAAATGCGGCAGTCTGGCTTCAAAGTATTTGCGGTAGCGGCCGCCACGAGTGCCATTCTGATGTCGCTGGCAATTCCGCCGGCCGCAGTCTGGATATCGACCAAGCATCTGCTCGCGACCGAGGACGTTGGTCCTGCCGCGGCGGATCATGCCGCGGCTGTCAATCTGGTCCCCACCCGTCACCAATCTTCTGAACGGGCGCCTAGCGAGGGGTGCCTCGAGTCGCGCGAGAAAGAAGAACAGATCGAGTGGATCGCCGCGACGGACACTCAGATACCTTGCGGGTTGATTGACGACGGTTCCACGGTCAAGCTGTCCGGCATCGGCTTGAGCGAATTTGGTCACCATTTTGCGTGGCGTGCGTCCGAGAATGCCTTTTCTCCCAGCGTCTATCCAATACGCTGCTGAGCGCCCGCACGGGGCATCCTTCTGGTAGGCGCGTCCCTCTTGTGGCGCCGGTTTTCCACACCGGGAAGCCAAGCCTTGATACTCTCAGGCGGATTGAAACGAAGCGTTCGGTTGTGTGCTGCGCAAAAATGAAAATGAAATCGACTAACGGTCTGGAGGACTAGTGACTATGCGAGTTCGTACTTCAAAGTGGCATTGGCATCTCGCGTTGATCGTGGCAGTCGGCGTGGTGGGAACGGTCGCCTGGTACGCTGCCGCGGTCAATTCCGCGGCGGAGGTTCCGCGCGGCGTGGCAAATCAAGCCGTGCCGGCGAAACATGGCGATAAGGGCGATAAGGCGGTACGCGTTACGACGATCAAGCCCGAGCAGGGCGGCATCGAACGCACGACGAATCAGCCCGGCTCGGTGATTGCCTTTGAATCGGCTCATTTATATTCAAAAGCGTCGGGCTATCTGAAGAGTCAATCGGTCGACATTGGCGACCGCGTCAAGCGCGGCCAGGTGTTGGCCGTGGTCGACGCACCGGAGCGGATCAGCGACGTGCACGTCGCCCAGGCCATGCTCGTTCAGACCGAGGCCCAAGTGAAGCAGGCCGAAGCACGCGTAGCATCCGAACAGGCCGCGCACGAGGCCGCCGTGTCCGCCATCGCGCAAGCCGAGGCCGAGCTCGGGCATACCCAGGCCGTGCGAGACTTTCGCGATAAGCAGTATCACCGCATCAAGGATCTGTTCGATTTGAAGTCGATCGACGAACGACTGGTGGACGAGAAACTCGATCAGTGGGAATCCGCCCGTGCCGGCCATCAGGCCGCGCTTGCGGCAGTGTCGACGTCCAAGGCGATGGCCGCGGCCGCTTTTGCTCGCGTCGCGCAGGCCAAGTCCGACCTCGCCGAGGCGCACGCCCACGTGGAAGTGGCCCAGGCCGAGCTCGCCAAGGCCAAGGTGCTGGCTTCGTATTTGGAGATCAAGTCGCCCTTTGACGGCGTGGTCACCGTCCGCAATTACTTCCCTGGCGATTTCGTGCGGGAAGCGTCTACCGGCGGGTACGTTCCGGAGATTAGCCAACAGTTGTTAGGGGTTGCGCCACTGACGTGGTTCGCGTCGTGGTTCAGATTCCGGACCAGGATGTTCCTCTGATTGCGGTTGGCGATCCCGTGGACATTCTGATCGACGCGCTGCCGGGGGCGAAATTCCTCGGCAAGATCAGCCGCTTTGCCGAAGTCGAGGACGGGCAAACCCGACTGATGCGCGCCGAGGTCGATCTGCCCAACGCCGATAACAAGCTGCATCCGGGAATGTACGGCAAAGTGATCGTCCATCTTTCGTCGTCACACGGGGTCATACGCGTTCCGGCCAGTGCACTGCACGAGCAAACCGACGACGGTCAGGCGACGCTCTATGTCGTGCAAAACGGCAAGGCCGAACTTCGGCACGTGCGTCGCGGCAAGGACAACGGGCATCAAGTAGAGATTCTAGATGGTTTGACCGGCGGCGATGAAGTCGTCGTGAGCCAGAGCGGCCAGTTGTTCGACGGTGCTCCGGTCGAAGTCATACATCCCACCGAGGGCGGTGCGGCCGAGCAGGTTGCTGAAAACCACGAAACCTGAACCACTCTCCTGATATCGCATTGAGGCCAGATATTCCATGAACGGACTAATTCGGGCGTCGCTCAAGAACCCGTACGCGGTGACGGTCACCGTATTGACACTGGTCGTGTTCGGCGTCCTGTCACTGCGGATGATTCCGATCGATATCCTGCCGGTGTTCAAGAGTCCGGCGGTGCAGGTGTTGACGTTCTACAACGGCATGCCGGCCGACAGCATCGAGAAAGACATCACCAACCGCATGGAGCGTTGGACCGGCCAGGCCGCCGGAACCATGCGGCAGGAATCGCGCTCGATCCTCGGCGCCAGCATCATCCGCAACTACTACAGTGGCGACACGGATCCCAACGGCGCATTGACGCAAGTCAATTCGTTGGCCTCGGCGGCCATTCCGAACCTGCCGCCGGGTACGTTGCCGCCGGTGATCCTGCCGTTCGATCCCACCAGCACGGTGCCGGCGTGCATTATCGCCTTGGACAGCGATTCGCAGTCCGAGTCGATCCTTTACGACGTGGGACGCTACGAAGTGCGCAACATGATCATGGGTGTGCAAGGCGCCGTGGCTCCCGTCGTTTATGGCGGCAGGCTTCGTGCCGTGATGGCCTATCTCGATCGGGCGAAGTTGCAGCGCGCAATTTGTCGCCGGTCGACGTGATGAATGCACTGGACAACTACAACTTGTTCCTGCCGACCGGCGACGCGAAATTCGGCACATTGGACTATGCCATCGATTCCAATTCGATGTACGACCTGGTGGAGCGGATGGGCGACATCCCGCTGCGCACCGAACATGGCAATGCGGCGTTCCTGAAAGACGTCGCCACGCCGCGCGACGCGTCGTTCATTCAGACCAACGTGGTGCGCGTCAACGGGCGGCGACAGGTCTACATTCCCGTGTACCGCCAGATGGGAGCCAGCACGCTCAGCGTGGTCGACACGCTAAGGGCCGCCGTGCCGGAGATGTCGTCGAAGATCACGCGCCCCGGCATCAATCTGAAGTTGGTGATGGACCAATCGGTTTACGTTCGCCATTCGATCGAAAGCCTGTTCGAAGAAGGCGTGCTGGGGGCCGTGCTGTGCTCGCTCGTGATTCTTATCTTCCTGGGCGAGTGGCGCATGACGATGATCGCCGTGATGACGATCCCAATCTCCGTGTTGACTGCTTGTGTGTGCTTGTACTATACGGGCAACACGATCAACGTCATGACCCTTGCGGGCCTGTCGCTGGCGATCGGACCGCTGGTCGATAGCGCGATCATCTGCCTGGAAAATACACACCGTCATTTGGGACTGGGCAACACACCGGTCAAGGCTGCGTATCTGGGTGCCAGCGAAGTGGCGATGCCGGAGCTGGTGGCAAGCTGTTGCACCCTGTTGGTGTTGGCCCCCTTGGCACTGATGCCGGGCATGGGTGAGTTTCTGTTTCGGCCGATGGCGATGGCGGTCGCGTTCGCGATGATCGCGGCCTACGTTCTTTCGCGGTCGTTCGTGCCAGCGCGTTGTGCCGCATGGCTCAAGTCGCATCACGTCGAGCACCCGATTCCCAGCGACAACCCGCACGGCGAGGACTACGAACATCGCAGCGAGCACGAGCTGCCGCAGATGAAGAAGGGAATTTTCCGCCGCTTGTTCGAGCGATGGGAAGCCGTGATCAATCGAGGAATTCAAGGGTACGTCTTCCTGTTGAGCATCGTGATGCGTGCCCGATTGTTGACCGTCTGCGGCGCCATCGTGGTGCTGGTGGCCACGGTGGGATTGTTGGGAACACGCCTGCGTCGCGAGTTCTTCCCGGAAGTCGATGCCGGCGCTTTCGAGAATCTACGTGCGCGGAGCGTCAGGCACACGCATCGAGATCAGTTCGGAACGCATCGCTCAAGTCGAGAAGTTCATTCAGGATTCGGTGGGCGAGGATCTGCAACTTACCATCAGCGAATTGGGCGTCACGCCCGACTGGTCTGCTGCCTACACGCCGAACTCCGGCCCGATGGACAGCGTGGTTAAGGTGCAACTCAGCGAAGAGCGCGGGAAATCGGCCCAAGAATACGTCGACATTCTGCGAGAAGGCTTCGCGAAGCGGCCTGAATTCGCCTCGTTGGAGTTCTCCTTTGACGCCGGCGGCATGATTCGCGGTGCGATGAACGAAGGCAAATCGACGCCGATCAACATCCGCATCACCAGCAAGAACCTCGAGCTGGCGCACCAGATCGCCGAAAACATCGAGCGTAAAGTCTCGCAGATCGACGGCGTGGTCGACTGCCGTATCTTGCAGCGACTGGACTACCCCAAATACATCATCGACGTCGATCGTGCGAAGGCGGCCGACCTGGGACTCGACCAGTCGGACGTGATGAAGAACGTGGTGGCCGCGCTCAATTCGAGCATCCAGTTCAACAAGCACAACTTCTGGATCGATCCGGTCAGCCACAACCAGTACTTCGTGGGCGTGCAGTATCCCGAGGAGGACATCAAATCGGTGGATACGCTGCTGGATATCCCGGTCACCAGCCCGCTGCAACCGCAGCCGATTCCCTTGCGGAACATCGTGACGTTGCGTCGCTCGAACGATCCGGCCGAGATCACGCACGCCAATTTGCAGCCGACCATCGACCTGACGATGGGCGTGTCCAAGCGTGATTTGGGGCACGTGGCCATCGACGTGGCCGATGCGGTTGCGGAATTCGGCGAGCAGATTGAACCGGGGGCTTGGGCTCCTTATGACCCGCACTCGACCGCAAAGAAGACCGTTGCCGGCAGCAAGATCACGCTGAGCGGCGAGTACACCCGCATGCAGGATACGTTCAAGAACCTGGGCATCGGCCTGGTGCTGGCGTCGCTGTTGATCTACTTCTTGATGGTCGCCTTGTTCAAGTCCTATATCACGCCGTTGGTTGTGTTGGCGGCGGTGCCTATCGGCATCGTCGGAGTCATAGTGATGCTTTACTTGACGAACACGGCGATCAACGTGCAATCGCTTTTGGGCGTGATCTTCATGGTGGGCATCGTGGTGTCGAACACGGTGCTGCTGACCGACTTTGCGCAGAAGTTGCGGGTGGAGGAGAATCTCTCTCCGACCGATGCGATCATGCGTGCGGCCGCGGTGCGTGTCCGTCCGGTGGTGATGACGGCCTTGGCGGCTTTCTTTGCCTTACTGCCGATGGCATTGGGCCTGGCCCGCGGCAGTGAAGCCAATACACCGCTGGGCGCGCGGTGGTTGGCGGCTTGCTGGCTGGCCTGGTGACGACCTTGCTCGTCGTGCCGGCACTGTATTCGCTCTTGGTCCATGACAAGCCGGACAGCAAGGCCGTCGACATCGACGTGCTACTGTCATAGCACGCAGCGATACTCCGCGTTGGGCACGAAAGTCCGACTGCCAACAAAAATGTCGGCGGCGCTGGCCCAGCGTCAATGGCTCTTGCCTGGAGTCCCGCGCCCGTGTATGAAAGGCGCCATTCTCTGCCGTGCTGGCAGAGCAATGACTGCCAACTTCTCGTCCATTCGCTGGCAAGGCGGCTACGAACGCGACCAGCGCAACGAACCGTCGCTTGATCCACTTTCGCGTTCCATCTCATCGGTTTCGTTGCGATAGCAACGCGGCGCTCGACGTGAGCGTACTCGGAGATTCAATTGCTTCGTGGCGCTTTCTTCCCGCGAAGCACCTTGCCTTGCAGGTTTGTAATGATTTAACGCCATTGGCGGGCAAGAAACACTTGGCCCCGTGCAAGTACTGATGTCATACTTGAATAGGGAACCCGTCCGCTCAGACGAGGGATGTCATCCATTCGGACATCGACAACCGTTCCCTTGCGAATTGGCGGAGGCCACACGGAGGTGTCGTTCGACAGAGTCTGCACTCAACGTGCCCCAAGGTAACTAGGGAGGTCAAGTGCGGTGACTGGCCTGATTAAATTGGCGCTGTGCAATCCCCGAGCCGTCACGGTGACGATGCTCACCGTGGTCGTGTTCGGCGTCTTATCGCTGCAGCGGATTCCGATCGATATCCTGCCGGTGTTCAAGAGTCCGGCGGTGCAGGTGTTGACGTTCTACAACGGCATGCCGGCCGACAGCATCGAGAAGGACATCACCAACCGCATGGAGCGCTGGACCGGCCAAGCCGCCGGAACCATGCGGCAGGAATCGCGCTCGATCCTGGCGCCAGCATCATCCGCAATTACTACAGTGGCGACACGGATCCCAACGGCGCATTGACGCAAGTCAATTCGTTGGCCTCGGCGGCCATTCCGAACCTGCCGCCGGGTACGTTGCCGCCGGTGATCCTACCGTTCGATCCCACCAGTACGGTACCGGCGTGCATTATCGCTTTGGACAGCGATACGCAGTCCGAGTCGATCCTCTACGACGTGGGACGCTACGAAGTGCGCAACATGATCATGGGTGTGCAAGGCGCCGTGGCCCCCGTCGTTTATGGCGGAAAACTGCGCGCCGTGATGGTGTATGTCGACAGAACGAAACTGCAAGCGCGCAATTTATCGCCCGTGAGCGTGATGAATGCGTTGGATCGATTCAACCTGTTCCTGCCGACCGGCGACGCGAAATTCGGCACGATGGATTACGCCGTCGATTCCAATTCGATGTACGACCTGGTGGAGCGGATGGGCGACATCCCGCTGCGCACCGAACATGGCAATGCGGCGTTCCTGAAAGACGTCGCCACACCGCGCGACGCGTCGTTCATTCAGACCAACGTGGTGCGCGTCAACGGACGGCGACAGGTCTACATCCCCGTGTACCGCCAGATGGGAGCCAGCACGCTCAGCGTGGTCGACACGCTGAAGGCCGCCGTGCCGGAGATGACATCCAAGCTGACCCGTCCGGGCATCAATCTGAAGTTGGTGATGGACCAATCGGTTTACGTTCGCCATTCGATCGAAAGCCTGTTCGAAGAAGGCGTGCTGGGGGCCGTGCTGTGCTCGCTCGTGATTCTTTTGTTTCTCGGGCAATTGCGGATGACGGTCATTGCCGTGCTGATGATTCCCGCCAGCATTTTGGCTGCGATCGGTTGTCTTTACTCGGCCGGCGAAACAATTAACGTGATGACACTGGCGGGGCTGGCATTGGCGATCGGTCCGCTGGTGGATTTGGCGATTGTCGTTTTGGAAAACACGCACCGACACTTGAGAATACTCGGTGACCCAGGCAGAGCGGCATTCACCGGTGCGACTGAGGTTGTGATGCCGCTGCTTGTCGCCACGTGCAGCACTTTGCTCGTTTTGGCGCCGTTGGCAATCATGCCCGGTTCCGGGCAATTCTTGTTCAAGCCGATGGCCCTGTCGGTTGCCTTCGCCATGCTGTCTGCCTTGATCATGTCGATGTATTTTGTGCCGTCGAGGTGCGCGACATGGTTGAAGCCCCATGAGGAATCTCACGACAGCAGTCGTGACGGCCGAGGGCGACGGCTGCTGCGAGACATGTTTTCACGTTGGGAGGGATTGATTGATCGGAGCATCAAGGCTTATATCGGCGTGATGAACGTCGTGATGCGTGCCCGATTGTTGACCGTCGGCACCGCCATCGTGGTGCTGGTGGCCACCGTGGGATTGCTGGGAACACGCCTGCGTCGCGAGTTCTTCCCGGAGGTGGATGCCGGCGCTTTCGAGAATCTACGTGCCGCGGGGCGTCAGGCACGCGCATCGAGATCAGCGTAGACCGCATTGCCCAGGTGGAGAAGTTTATCCAGGATTCGGTGGGCGAGGATCTGCAGCTTATCATCAGCGAATTGGGCGTCACGCCCGACTGGTCGGCGGCCTACACGCCGAACTCCGGCCCGATGGACAGCGTGGTTAAGGTGCAACTCAGCGAAGAGCGCGGGAAATCGGCCCAGGAATACGTCGACATCCTGCGAGAAGGGTTTGCGCAACATTCCGACTTTGCCTCGTTGGAATTTGCTTTTGACGCGGGCGGCATGGTTCGCGGTGCGATGAACGAAGGCAAATCGACGCCGATCAACATCCGCATCACCAGCAAGAACCTCGAGCTGGCGCACCAGATCGCCGAAAACATCGAGCGTAAAGTCTCGCAGATCGACGGCGTGGTCGACTGCCGTATCTTGCAGCGACTGGACTACCCCAAATACATCATCGACGTCGATCGTGCGAAGGCGGCCGACCTGGGACTCGACCAGTCGGACGTGATGAAGAACGTGGTGGCCGCGCTCAATTCGAGCATCCAGTTCAACAAGCACAACTTCTGGATCGATCCGGTCAGCCACAACCAGTACTTCGTGGGCGTGCAGTATCCCGAGGAGGACATCAAATCGGTGGATACGCTGCTGGATATCCCGGTCACCAGCCCGCTGCAACCGCAGCCGATTCCCTTGCGGAACATCGTGACGTTGCGTCGCTCGAACGATCCGGCCGAGATCACGCACGCCAATTTGCAGCCGACCATCGACCTGACGATGGGCGTGTCCAAGCGTGATTTGGGGCACGTGGCCATCGACGTGGCCGATGCGGTTGCGGAATTCGGCGAGCAGATTGAACCGGGGGCTTGGGCTCCTTATGACCCGCACTCGACCGCAAAGAAGACCGTTGCCGGCAGCAAGATCACGCTGAGCGGCGAGTACACCCGCATGCAGGATACGTTCAAGAACCTGGGCATCGGCCTGGTGCTGGCATCGCTGTTGGTCTATTTCCTGATGGTCGCGCTCTTCAGATCGTATATCACCCCATTGGTCGTGCTCGCCGCTGTCCCCGTCGGTCTCGTTGGTGTCATAGTGATGCTTTACTTGACGAACACGGCGATCAACGTGCAATCGCTTTTGGGCGTGATCTTCATGGTGGGCATCGTGGTGTCGAACACGGTGCTGCTGACCGACTTTGCGCAGAAGTTGCGGGTGGAGGAGAATCTCTCTCCGACCGATGCGATCATGCGTGCGGCCGCGGTGCGTGTCCGTCCGGTGGTGATGACGGCCTTGGCGGCTTTCTTTGCCTTACTGCCGATGGCATTGGGCCTGGCCCGCGGCAGTGAAGCCAATACACCACTGGGGCGCGCGGTCATCGGTGGCTTGCTGGCTGGCCTGGTGACGACCTTGTTCGTCGTGCCGGCGCTGTATTCCCTCTTGGTTCGTGACAACAGGGATCAAAAGCCCATCGACATCGACGCGCTATTGGCGTAACGAAGACCGAATCCGCCAGTCGGAAACGTAGGGCGGCATCGGTGTCGTGTCAAACCACCGCCGCTGGGCTACGTAAATCGACCCCGCAGTCACCGTACTCCTAGGGCAAACGTTCACCGCTCAACCGCTGACGGCGGAGAGCCAGCCACGAGTCCAGTAGTCGGCCAGCGAGAGTGTGAACAAGATGGCCAACCAAAAGAACCCGGCGCAGACGACCAGTTTAGTGATCTGAACACTGCGACGGACGTGCATGAAGCAGATCATGATCAGGACTGCCTTGGCTGCGGCAATCAGCACGGCGATGAGGAAGTTCCAGCGCCCAGATCGTGCCGGGCGGCTTCGACCGTCAGCGTTAGAAGCAGCATTAGAGCCACGAACGCGACGAAGAGCACGGAAACATTCTGACGCGATTGAGACATGGCTAGCGAGCCCCAATTAGGTAGAGCAGCGGAAACAGGAATACCCAGACGATGTCGACGAAGTGCCAATAGAGGCCGGCGAGATGGACCGGGGTCGAAAAATCGCCCAGCAGATGACCGCGACTTGCGTTGATCAGGAGAACCAAGAGCACGCCCAGGCCGATCAGCATGTGCAGAGCGTGAACGCCGGTCATCAGGAAGTAGAGGTCGAAGAACATCTCGGCGTGGCCCGGGGACGGCCCGTGCCAGTCGAAAGGCAGCCCCGCGAGCGGCATCAAGCCGTGCTCGTACTTGTGATAGTACTCGATTCCCTTGATGCCAAGAAACACGCAACCCAGTATCATCGTGGCGGCGAGCAGGAAGGCGAGCTTCCGGCGCGTGCAGAGTCTCGGCGGCGAACACGGCCAGGGCCATCGTCAGGCTGCTGCACAATAGAACGGCGGTGTTTATGGTGCCCAATAGCAAGTCGAGTTCATGGCTGGCGGCGGCGAATGCCGCCTCGTCCTGCGTGCGATAGATCGTGTAGGCCAGGAACATTCCACCGAAGAACATGATCTCGGTGGACAAAAAGAGCCACATGCCCAGTTCGTCGGCCTCGTGCTGCTGCTTCAAGTCATCAAACTGGTGTGCCAAGGCACAGGGAGTACCGGAGGCATGGACGTCAGCCATGATTTGATCCCTCGGAACACGATGAAGAACTGGAAATTGCCTCATTCTCGACCGATACTAGTCCGTCGATCCTCTGGTAATCGTACGCCTCATCCACGACCACCGGCGTTTCATAAAAGTTCTCTGTTGGTGGCGGCGACGGCGTTTGCCATTCCAGCCCCGTGGCCCGCCAAGGATTGGGTGGGGCGATCTTGCCAAATCGCAGCGACCACAGCAGGTAGGCGAGCGGGAGGAAGTAGCCCACGGCCAGAATCGATGCCCCGGCCGACGACATCACGTTGAGCACCTGGAACTCTTCCGGGTAGACGTGGTAGCGTCGCGGCATGCCGAGGTATCCCAGGATGTATTGCGGAAAAAAGGTCAGATTGAAGCCGACGAAGATCAGAATTGCGGATATCCGCGCCCAACCCTCGGGGTACATCCGCCCGCTCATCTTCGGCCACCAAAAATGGATGCCGCCCAAGTACCCCATCACCGCGCCGCCGACCATGATGTAATGAAAATGGGCCACGATGAAATAGGTGTCGTGGACATGCACGTCGAAGGCTAGCGCCGCTACGAACAGCCCTGTCAGCCCGCCCATCGTGAACAGGCCCACGAACCCCAAGGCATACAGCATGGGAGTTTCAAAGCCGATCGATCCCTTGTGCAGGGTGGCGGTCCAATTGAATACCTTGACGGCGGAGGGGATGGCCACCAGGTAGCTGAGCAGCGAGAAGACCATGCCGCCATAAACCGACTGGCCACTAACAAATAAGTGGTGTCCCCAGACCAGAAAGCTGAACACCGCGATGGCGAAGCTTGAAAACCCGATGAAAGCGTAGCCGAAAATCCGCTTGCGACAGAAACAGGGGATGATCTCGCTAATCACGCCCATGCTGGGCAGAATCATGATGTAGACGGCCGGGTGCGAATAAAACCAGAACAGATGTTGAAACAGGATTGGGTCGCCGCCCAGCTTGGGGTCGAATATCCCGATCTTCAGCAGTCGCTCCATCGCTACCAGCAACAGCGAAATCGCCAGCACGGGCGTGCCCAGCACGAAGATGATGCTCGTGGCATAAATCGACCAGATAAACAACGGCAACCGGAACCAGGTCAGCCCAGGTGCTCGCATCTTGTGAATCGTGACAATGAAGTTCAGCCCGGTGAGGATCGACGAGAAGCCGGTGATGAAAATCCCGATGGCGGTGGCCATCACGTAGGTGTTGCTGTACGTACTGCTGTAGGGAGTGTAGAAGGTCCACCCGGTGTCGACACCTCCGGCCAATAGTGCGTAGAGCGTGAACGATCCGCCCAGGATGTAAATGTACCAGCTCAAGAGGTTCAGCCTTGGGAAGGCCAGGTCGCGGGCGCCGATCATCAGCGGCACGAGAAAATTACCCAGCACGTTGGGAATCGATGGGATCAAAAAGAAAAACACCATCATCACGCCATGGGCCGTGAACAGCTTGTTGTATGTCTCGGTCTGCACCAGATCGGCTTGCGGCGTCATCAAATCGAGCCGCACCACGGTCGCCGCGATACCGCCCACCACGAAGAAGAGGGTAATCGACATCAGGTACAGCAGGGCAATCCGCTTGTGGTCGGTGGTCAAGAGCCACGAGCGAACCGTGTAGCCCGCATTGAGGTAGTTCGACCGCGGCGGCTGATCGGACGATGGCATTGCGAGGGGTGTGGGCAGAGAGCCAGAGGCACTATTCATGACGGACCGCGTCTTTACTATCGCCATGCACCGCGCTTGCGGGCCTGGCCAGTGATTTGATGTAAGTGATCAACTGAATCAATTGCTCCTCGTCCACCTGCCCATCAAAGCTGGGCATCAGCGGCTGATAGCCGACGACGACCTTCGCTGCAGGACGTAGGATCGACTCACGGAGGTAATCGTCATCGGCCGTGACGGTTTGGCCGTTGGCCAGTTTGACCTGGCTTTCATAGAGATTCTCCAATGGCGGGCAGCGGCTAGTGGCCTGGCCGGCCACGTGGCAAGTCACACACCGCAATTCCTCGAAGAGCCGCTTGCCAGCTTCGGCCGGCGGCTCGTTCGATTTGCCGCCGCCCAGCCAGGCCTGATAGTCGGCTGGCTCGATAACGACCACGCGACCAATCATTCGCGAATGGTTCGTGCCGCAATACTCGGCGCAGAACAAGTGAAACTCGCCCGTGCGCGTCGCCTCGAACCAGCAAGAGCCATAGCGACCTGGCAGGACGTCGCGCTTGATGCGGAACGCGGGGACGTACATGCTGTGAATCACGTCCTCGGAGATCATGATCAGCTTCACGCTCTGCCCCAGCGGCACGTGCAGCGTGTTGATCTCGCGGCGGCCGTCGGGGTGCTGAAACTTCCACATCCATTGTTTCGCCACGACTCGCACTTCCAGTGCTCCAGCCGGCGGCCGATACTCCGAGAAGTACAGCCACGCGCCCCAGGCGAAGATCGTCATCGCGATCAGGAAGGGGCCGGCCATCCAGGCGATCTCCAGACGCAGAGCATGGCCCTGGCCCTGGCCCTTGCTTGGCGTGCGATCGACCGTCGCGTTCCCGCGGCGGTACTTGATCGAGAAGTACACGATCAGCGTGGCGATCAACACGGTGAAAAACGCGGCCACGCCCAGCAAGAATAAATAGAGAGCATCGACGCGCGGCGCCAGCGTCGATGCTTGTTCGGGAAAGAGTCGAAAGCCATCGTCAATCATGTCGTCAATCATGGTTGTGCGGGTATCCGTTCCGTTTCATCTCCGGCCACAAGGGACTGATGGTCGCCGCGCAACAATTGTGGCCGGCGGCGCTCGCGTCGGTACATCACGATCAAGAAACTGCCCAGCAATATCACCGTCAGCACGCCAGCCATCCGTAGCGCGTCGGCGATCACCAAACCGTACTTGCCCGTCAACGGATCATAATGGAAGCAGAGCAACAACACCTGATCGACGAGCAATCCGATCCGCCCAGTCGAAGCTTCGACCAGGCCCAACCGCAGATCGTCAGGCGAATATTCAATGCCGTAAAAGTAGCGGCTGAGCCGCCCGTCCGGTGTGGCCAATACGATGCCACTGGCGTGGGCAAATTGGTCACTTTTGGGATCAAAGCGATAGTTGAAGCCGACCGCTTCGGTGAGTCGGTCGATGGATTTGCGGTTTCCGGTGAGGAAGTGCCAACCCTGCGCCGCGCTATCACGGCGATAGGCCCGCACGTAGCTGGCCTTCTTTTCGGCCGCCAATTCGGGCGTTTCGCGCGGATCAAAGCTGACGGTAACCACCTGGTAATCGCGGCCAATTTCTAGAGGCACGGCCTGGCTGCTTTTGAGGAAACCGTTGAGCACTTGGGTGCACAGCATCGGACAGCGATAGTACACCAGGGCGACCACAACAGGCTGATCGCCGAAGTAGTCGCCCAGCTTGACTTCGTGGCCTGTCTCGTCGCGGAACACGGCGTCCAAAGGCAATTCGGCGTCGAGGTGCTGCTCGATCCCCACGTCACGAAGCAGGTCGGCCGACGGAGTGCTTCCTGCGGGAGTACCGTAGGGGACTGAGGTGAATCGCTGTGCCTGAGCGGGAATCCCATGAATGGCTGCGAGAATGACGTGCATCATCACCATCGCTACGGCAAAGCGGAAGGGCGTCCTGGAGCTGTGGGCTGTACGCTTCATGGCTTCTGCTCCTGTTTCGCGTCAGGCGGCTCGACGGCTTGCAGTTCGGGAAACCCGCGCTGGGCCAAGAGGTCCATCGCCCGGTCAATCGGCAATTGCACGATTCCTTGCTGTTGGTCGATCCACTTGTAGCTGCCGAGCCTTTCGTCTTCGTCGCGGCGAAGCTTGGCCAAATCGGCGCTGGGCTGGGCTTGGAGCCGCGGCGCGGGTGGTAACTGGTCAGCCGCAATGGGGCTTTTGATCGGATCAGCCCGCTCGGCGGAGGCCTCGAACCGCCAAAACAACCAGACCAAGAAAGGCAACACCAGTGCTATCATGACCGCTAGTCCCAGCGCAAACAGGCCGACGTAGAGCGCGCTAGCGTCCGTCGTTTCGTGCCCCGCATGCGCAGGCAAATCAGGCGACTGCCGTTCGTCGGCTTCGTCCATCGCCGGCCTCCAAGAGCTCGGGATCGAAAATCGGTAACTGCACTCGCGCCTGCAAACGCCAGGCAAACATCGCCAGCCACGCTCCGCCGATCGCCACCAGGGCTGCCAGGTCGAGCCAGTGAAGCATGAGCCCGCTGGTGCCCGTCTCGCCGCGTTGGAAACCGGGCACGACTAACCAATACAAATCCGCATACCGCATTACCAAAAGCAATATAGCGATCCCGCAAATGCTGGCTGTTTGCCGCTTCAGTTTCCGCGACAAGAGCAACAAGAACGGCACGGCAAAGTTCAACCCCATCAGGGCAACCACCAGGTACTCCCATCCGCCCTGAGAGCGTCGCAGATACCAGACGTTTTCCTCGGGCAGATTTCCCGACCAGATGACCAGATATTGCATGAAGGCGACATAGGCCCAGAACATTACGAAGGCCAAAAGCAGATTCCCCAAGTCATGGCGACGCTGCGCGGTCACGGTTCGCGACCAGGGTTCGAATTGCCCCAGGGCTACGACGGCAACCAATGCGAACGACATGCCGGAGATCGCTTGTCCGCCCATGTAGAGCACGCCGTACATGGTCGAATACCATTCCGGCTCCAGAGACATGACCCAATCGACGGCGGCCAGCGTAATCGTCAGCCCATAGGCAATGAAGCCCATGGCACTGATGCCCTGCAAGCGGCGGCCGCGCGGGGTATCGCCCTGAGGTTCGTCGTTCGGTGAAAAAAGATTCAGCAACCACGTGATCGCAATCCACACGGCGAAGTAAACAATGGCCCGCGCGTGAAAGCCATCGACGTTCAGGTAGCCGGCCTTGCGGGCTAGCAGTTCGTTATGTCGCATAGTCTCGGGATCGGCCCACTCATAAATTCGACTGACGTTAAGCCAGAGCGGTGCGAACAAGAGAGCCAGCAACGGCAATGTTTGATAACCAGCCTCGACGATGCGCCTGATCGCCAGGCCCCAAGCGCCGCCGGTCAGCCCATGCAGCATCGCCACTCCCATGCATCCCAGGGCCATTCCGAGCCAGTACAGATACGCGGTCAAGTAGGCTGGGAAGAACTGTTCGGGAGTGCTCGCATAACCATAGGCGCACGCTGCACCGCCGACAATCGCAGCCATCAGGCCGCCGAAGCGAACCCGTCGCAAAAACACGCTCAACTCTGGAGACAGCTTCATGGCTGTTCGTCCACGGGTTGACCGGGCGCGCGAGAGAGCACATGGTGTTGATCGTCGGGCACGTCGCCAAGTCGTGCGTCTTGGCTGAACTGCAACGCTCGGACATAAGCCACGATCGCCCAGCGATCGAAAACGTCAATCCGGTTGGCATAACTGGGCATGGCGCCAAAGCCATTGGTGACCACATCGAAGAAGTATCCCGCCGGAGCATTCCGCAGGCGCTCAATGTGCAGCGATGGCGGTTTGCGGAAGCCGCGGCGGACAATCATACCGTCCCCGTCGGCGGTTCGGCCGTGGCAGACGGAACAATTGATATCGAATCGCTCACGTCCTCGGGTCATTAGAGCGCGGCGCAGTTCGGCCGGCTCGGTTTGGTCCAGCGGCCGATCGAATCGTCGAGGGTCGCGGTCGTACACCGCGCGATAGGCGGCTGGGGGGATCTGGCTGGTAAGTTTGCCGGACTCCTTGCCGGTATAGAGCGGCTCGTCTTCGTGCAGTTCTCCGCGCGCGACCGTTCCTTCGACATGCGGCCGCGCGGAGAGTCCGTCGGCAAAGAAATCGCTTTCGGCTAGCGGCTTATAGCGCGGCTGGTCATACATATCCAGGCGATCGCAGCCGACAAAGATCGCCAAGACGGCCGGCACGGCCAACGCAATGAGAGGACGTCGCCTCTTGCTTCGCCATCCGCGATCCTTCATGGCTGCACCTCATAAACCTTCGGTGTCAGCGCTTCCAGGAACTGTCGTGTCTGATCCAGCTTGAAAAGTGGGTCGCGGGCTTGAATGCAGAGGAAAAACCGGTCGCGGCTAGCCAGTTTGAACTCGGGGACGTTGAATAGCGGATGGTATGGGTGCGGCAGGCCGTTGAGCGCGAGCATCCCGAAGAAGGCGGCAAACGCTGCGCCCAACACCGTCAACTCGAACGTGATTGGAATGAATGCCGGCCAACTATGGAGCGGCCGCCCGCCGACGTTGATTGGGTAGCTGATCACCGAAGCGTAATAGAGCATGAAATACCCCGCGCAACCTCCAACAATCCCACCAGCAAGTGTCAACAGCGGAAGTCGTGTTGGCCTTTGCCCGAGCGCATCGAACAGTCCATCGACCGGGAAAGGCGTGTAGCCATTCATTTGCCGATAGCCGGCGGCGTATGCCTTGTGGACCGCGGCGATCAGTGCCTCGCCTTGCTCGAACTCGGCCAGCAGTCCGTACGGCAACATCGGTTTTTGTGGCGCGCCCACCGTCAGTCCTTATTCTCAGTGTCGTGAACCAACTCCCGAAGTTCGAAGATCGAGATCATCGGCAGCAGGCGGATGAACAAGAATAGCAGCGTAAAAAACAATCCCAGCGAACCAACGAAGTGCGCGATGTCCCAGATTGTCGGGTAGTACATTCCCCAAGCCGATGGGAGGAAATCGCGATGCAGGCTGACGACTATGATCACGAACCGCTCCAGCCACATGCCGACGTTGATCACCAACGCAATCACGAATAGCACAGGCACGCTACGGCGGACCGACCGAAACCACAACAGTTGCGGTGTCACGATGTTGCAGGCGATCAATGCCCAGTAACTCCAAGCGTAGGGCCCCAGTGCCCGATTGATCGTCACATACCGCTCATACGGGTTGCCGCTGTAGTACGAAAAGAACACCTCGGCGAGGTAGCCATAGGCCAGAATCGAGCCGGTCGCCAACATGATCTTGGCCATGTTGTCGAGGTGCCGCAGCGTGACAAAGGATTGCAATCCATACGCGGCCCGCAGCGGGATCGCGAGCGTCACCACCATTGCGAAGCCCGAGAAGATCGCGCCGGCGACGAAATAGGGAGGGAAGATCGTCGTATGCCAGCCGGGCACGATGGCGGCGGCGAAGTCCATGCCCACGACGCTGTGCACCGAGACGACCAACGGCGTGGCCAGCCCGGCCATCAACAAATAGGCGATCGCATAGCGATGCCAATGCGCTGCTGAGCCGCGCCATCCCATCGCCAGCATGCCGTAGACAATTTGGCCAAAGCGGTTCGGAGTCCGATCGCGAAGCGTGGCCAGATCGGGAATCAAGCCGGTGTACCAGAACAGTAGCGAAACGGTGAAATAGGTGAGCACTGCAAACACGTCCCAGACCAAGGGGCTGCGGAATTGCGGCCAAAGATCCATCGTGTTTGGATAGGGCAGGAGCCAGTGGAAGACCCAGGGCCGCCCCAAGTGGAGCAATGGGAACATGCCCGCACAGGCGACTGCAAAAAGCGTCATGGCCTCGGCAAAACGGTTGATGCTGGTCCGCCAGTCCTGACTCAACAGCAACAAGATCGCGGAGATCAAAGTGCCAGCGTGCGCGATGCCAACCCACCATACGAAATTGACGATCGGGAAGGCCCAGCCGACGGGGATGTTCGTGCCCCAGATGCCGATCCCCTTGGCGAACAGGTAGGTCGTGGCGTAGAGGAATACCATCAGCAGCGAGAACGAAATACCGAAACCAACAATCCAACCTTTCGGTGTGCGACGGGTGAGGACGATGGCACTGATCTGGTCGGTGACCGACGCGTAGGTTTGGCCCGGCTCCAGCACGGGAGATTCGCCCGATGGTTGCGATTCGGCGGCCACGCCGGTTGAATTGCCGCGAGGATCGCTCACGGTTGTCCCCCTTCGATGCGGTACAACTCGGTTGGCTCGATCGGCGGCGTGTCCGACGTAGCCAAATCCGCCAGGTCGGGGTGCGGATTGCGGATACGGGCTAGATAAGTGGTCCGCGGCAGCGTGTTCAACTCGGCCAGCAACGAATAGTTGAGTGGCGATTCCTTGAGACTGGCAACCCGGCTGGCTCGGTCGTTGATGTTGCCGAACACGATCGCTTGCGTGGGGCAGGCGGCCTGACAGGCGGTGACGATCTCACCGTCGCGCACCGGCCGGTTTTGTTTCTGGGCTTCGATCTTGGATTCATTGATCCGCTGCACACAGTAGGTGCATTTTTCCATCACGCCGCGGCTGCGGACCGTAACGTCCGGATTGCGGAGCAATTTGAGCACCGGAGCCTCGGCGCCCTCGTATCCAAACTCGGCGTCGTAATTCAGGAAGTTGAACCGCCGCACCTTGTACGGGCAGTTGTTCGAGCAATACCGCGTGCCCACGCAGCGGTTGTACACCATCTGGTTCAGCCCTTCGTGGCTGTGAACTGTCGCCCCTACCGGGCAGACCAACTCACAGGGTGCGTTCTCGCAGTGCATGCACGTGACCGGTTGGAAATACATTTCGGGGTTGTCCAACGTCCCTTTGTAGTAGCGATCAATCCGCAGCCAGTGCATCTCTCGTCCTTTGGCGACCTGCTCCTGGCCGACAATCGGAATATTGTTCTCCGCCTGGCAGGCGACGACACAGGCGTTGCAGCCCGTGCATGCCGTTTGGTCGATGGCCATTCCCCAGGCATTCTCCGATGCCTCATATTTGGGATAAAGCGTTGGTAGGCTTTCAGGACGACGGCTCTTGGCATCGACGAAATTCGGATCCTGCTCAAACTGCGCCAGTGTGCTTACTTGCACTAGCCCGCGTCCCTCCATGCTGTAGTGGTCTTGAGTCACCGCGAGAAGTCGGCGCTCGGCGGTCCGCTTCAGCTCGACCCCGACGGCGAACCATTCGGGGCTGGCGGTCTTGAGGGTGTAAGCGTTCACGCCTCTGCCCTCACCGATTCGGCCGCTACGGGTGCGGCCGTAACCAAGCGAAAGTGAAACCGAGTCATTCGGTTGGCCGGGCACGATCCAGATCGGTGCATGAACAGTTCGTTCATCAATCGACAGCTCAACCAGATCATGATTCGAAACGCCGAGTCGTTCGGCAGTCCGCGGGCTGATAATGGCAGCGTTGTCCCAGGTGAGCTTGGTAAGCGGCTTGGGCAGCTCTTGTAGCCAGCCGTTATTGGCGAAGCGGCCATCCCAGATCGTGGGATCGGGACAAAAGCTGACTTCGAGTGCGACTTGGCCAGTATCTTGCGGCGCAGTCTCGGCAACCTTGTCGACAAACCGCCAGGCCACCGGGCGCGGCTCGGCCCTCGTGTCGGGCACCACGCCGTCGTGCAGAGCCTTCCGCCAGCGCCCTTCGAAATTGTCGTCCCCAAGGCGTCGCTTCCAATATTGTCGGACGATCTCGTACGAGGTCAGTTCCGGGTGGCCGGATAGCACCGCCAATAGCTCATGGGCTGTTCGACCTTGGTAAAGCGGCGCGATCAGCGGCTGCTGAATCGTGGCCGAACCATCGAATGCACGTGCGTCTCCCCACGATTCGAGGTAGTGGGCGGCCGGAATGTGCCAGTGCGAAACGAACGAGGTTTCGTCGAAGTATTCCGAGAGATGGACCCGCAACTTGACCTGCTCGTAATGTTGGTCAAAATCCAAATCGCCAGGCGTGTTGTAGACCGGATTGCCGCCCAGAACGATTAGCAGCTCGACCTTTCCAGCGCGCATGGATTCGACCAATTCGCCCAACGATGCGAGTTGATCGACGGGTTCAGCCTCGACGGGAGGAAGATATTCGACGGTCTGTCCCACATTGCCGAGCGAGCGGTTGATCGCATGGGCTAGGGCGTGGACGGCTGCCCCTTGGCCGTCGCCGGCAATCACCAGACTCGCGCCCTTGTGGGATTTCAGGTCCGAAACCAGCGCCGCCAACCACGCCTCCGGCACGTCGTTGGCGGCATGAACCTGGCCGCCGACGTCGATACCGAGCTTCGCCGCTAGTGTGCGGGCAAAACCCTCGACTCTGTCGGCACGCAACGGCAATCGATGATCGGCCACCGCACCCGACAGCCCGGGCGTGCTCTCCACTGCATAGAGCCGATTCATCGTGTGTCGTGGGCCCGCAGGTGGTCCATCGGCGTGCGTTAGCTTTCGCCGGTTCATAAAATCACGGGCGTACCGCACACTTCCCGGCATGGCGGTCAAGAACTCGGCGTCCAGGGCCAGCACTACGTCGGCCTTATCGAAGTGATAGATCGAATCGACGTAATCGCCGAAAGCCAGCTTGGCGCCAGCCCGCACGTTATCTCTTCCGACGGGCTCGTACTGGTGCCATTTTGCTTCGGGCAGTTCCTTCAACAATGAACGCAACTGATCGGCTAGCGCGGGCGACGTAATGGTCTCGGTAAGGATCGCGAGTCCCTTGCCATTGCGTCCTCGCAGAGCGGGTAACTCGGCTGAGAGCGACGTGAGGAACTCTCCCCAAGTGCTAATCTGCCCTCCCTTCAACGTGGTCTGCGAGCGGTCCGGATCGTAGAGCGAGAGAATCGAAGCCTGGGCAAAGGCGTCGGTGGCGCCCAGGCTGGCCGAGTGTTCGGGGTTACCCTCGATCTTGGTAGGCCGGCCCAGGTGGCTCTCAACCAACAAGCCCATTGCGTAGCCGCCGAGCGTTGTGCAGGTGGCAAAGAACTGCGGCTGGCCCGGCACGAAGTCTTCGGGTTGGCGAACATAGGGCACGATCTTTTCGTCGGGCTGGCGCATACAACCAACAAGTCCAACGCCGGCCAACCCGAGCGAAGCAGCCATCAACTTGAGAAAGCTTCGGCGGGCGACCGTGTCCATCCACTCGCCACTCTGTCGCGGAAACTCGTGGCTGACGTAGTCGAGGAATTCGGGGGTCTCAGCCAGCTCGTCGAGGCTCCTCCAGAAGTCCTGGCTGCTAGCGCCGGAAAGACGAGCGCGGAGCGAGTCCCACACTATGGTTGGAGACTCGTCCTGTCTGGCAGGGAATTCCGGAGGCGGATGTGCCGCTTCAGCCATTCCGTGATCCTCGATCGTCAGCGGTGGCAAGTCCAGCAGTCGGTGAGCTGTTGCTTGTCGATTCCGTATTCTTTCAATAGTTCCAGGCTATGCTCGTGGGTCTTGGTCTGGGTCAACTTGCCGAAATGGCAAATGTCCTCACGCTCGCGGACGAATTGATCGGGCTGTCGGTGGCACTCCAGGCACCAGCTCATTTGCAGCGTGTGGGCTCGACGCATCAGCGGCATCTGGTCGACGCGCCCGTGACAACTCTCGCAGCCGATTCCCTTGGCGAGGTGGATGCTGTGATTGAAGTAGACGAAATCGGGCAAGTCATGCACCCGAGTCCACTTCAGCGGCATGCCGGTACGGTAGCTCTCGCGAACGGGTTCGAGCATCGGGCTGTCCTTCCAGATTTGCGAGTGGCAGCCCATGCAGACTTCGGTAGCCGGCAATCCCGCGAATGCCGACGTCTCGACCGTTGTATGGCAATAGCGGCAGTCGATTCCCAACCCGCTCACGTGGTGCTCGTGGCTGAACGGGACGGGCTGATCGCGCATCACATCGGCCTCGGTGACGTAGGGAGAACGGTTGATACGGTCCCAGGCGAAGCCAACCGCGGCGGCGATGAACAGTCCGCCGAAAATCGTCACCTTCGCGAATGTGTTCATGCTGGGATGGAAGATTTGCGTCATCGTCTCTCACTTTCGAGATGCTGGCGACTACCGCATCGCAGTAATGAATCTGGCATAGTCTGACCTGATTTGCAACAAACCATAAAACCGAACTTTGCGAGCAAAGGGTGCGCCACTCGGAGGAAGTTGGCCACGCGAGCGTGAGCGCCGCGCAGACCGTAAGTATTCGAGCGACCGAAGTTGCAAATCGCCGTCGATCCACGACTAATCTCAAATGACCCTCTGGCAGTGAATCTGCTGATTGGCCGTTCCCCTGGGCTTTCCGTGGGCCGTTTGTCAATGCTGAACGTCCCTGGAGTCGTTCACATCATCGCAATTCTCCCCCGCGTGCTCTTCAACTCGACTGCCGAGTTCCGTTGATTGAGGCGGATAAGTGATTCGTATCCCCTGCACACGCGCCCAAGGCCTCAACACGTGGGGCTGCGTCCTCGAAGTGCTCATGATGTGCTCGACGGCGATGCCCCGCACTGCCAATGCGTCGGCGATCAGCGACCGATGACAGCGCCACGGCAATGCCTCTGCGCACATCAGCGCGGCCCGCTGGCCTCGCGCCCGCTCAAGCAGTTCGTCGATACTTTCCTCGAACTCGGGGGTCATCATGTAATCCGCGTATCCCTGAAACGAGGCATTTTTCCAGCCCGCGTTCGGTGAATTCGGCTGGCGGCGGCGCAGTCCTCCGAGACCCGGCATGTGCGCATATCCAATGGCGGCGTCGCGCAGCACTTGCGATAGGCTGTCTTGGTTGAATTGTGGATTCCGCCGCGATCCGGGCATCTTCCGCACGTCTACTACCAAGTTCACGCGATGCGCATCCAACAGATGCAGGAACTCCTCCAGCGGCCGGTTGGAGTGTCCGATCGTCCACATGACTTGCGGCGAGGAATCCACTTTGCCCGACAATCTTCAACCTCCTTTCCGCGAACGGGCCTGCCGCTGCCGCATCTTGGCCAGGGTGACCTTAAGATAGCGCACGTATCCTGCCGGGCTCATCCAGCCTTGGGGGCAGTCCACTTGCCGCAGTTCCGAGGCCGCGAACATGAGAAATTGGTGCGTGGCGCTGGTTTTGCGACGCACGCGGACTCGATACTTCCTCCCGGACACCTCACGAACGCGACCGACGCGGCCATCCGGGATGCGTACGCAATCGCCGACACTGAATGTTCGAGGCATGATCGAGATTCCTCACGATTCGAGCTGGCTTGGCATCATCCGTTGCCATCTCCGGGCACATTGTCTGGCGGGTGTCTGCGGTCCATCAAACGGTACCTATGCCGAATGGCACTTCCTGAATCGGCAAGTGGTTGTGGCGTATTGATATAGGCGCAAAGGCCGTCCGTGCGTAGATGAGGGTTATCGACACTCTCACAATCAGGCACGGAGGCCTTTGCGATGTGGAAGTCTATAGCAGGTTGGGTTTCAGACCAAGTGCGATCGGAACGAGACAAGTTGCAAGCCGCCGGCGGGCTGCCGTTTTCCGAACTGTTGCCAGCGTCGTATGTCCAGCGTGTGCTCGACGACGAGCACGTCGAGTGGCGTGAATGCGTGTATTCCCCACTGGTGACGCTGTGGACGTTTCTCTCGCAGACGTTGTGCGTGGATCACTCGTGCCGGCAAGCCGTCGCGCGGCTGCGCGCGTTTTTGACCGCCGACGGCCAGCAACCCTGCACGCGCCCAGACGGGACCCTACTGTAAGGCGCGGCAGAAGCTGCCGGAGAACGTCTGTGCCCGCCTGGCACGCGACGCGGGCCAAGCTCTGCACGAGCGTGTCAGCGACTGCGGGCTGCTAAACGGCCGGCCCGTGAAATTGGTCGACGGCACGACGGTGAGCATGCCGGATACGGCCGCCAACCAGGCCGAGTATCCGCAGTCGCGCTCGCAGAAACCGGGATTGGGATTTCCCATCGCGCGGGTGGTGGCGCTGTTGTCGCTGGCCAGCGGCGCGGCACTGGACCTGGCGATGGGCCGTTACACCGGCAAGAACACGGGCGAAACGGCCCTGTTCCGCCAGTTGTGGCGCAGCCTGTTTCCCGGCGACGTGGTGGTGGGAGATCGGTACTTTGCGTCCTATTGGGACCTGGCCCTGCTGGCGATATGTGGCGTGGACAGCGTGTATCGACAACATCAACTGCGTTTGAGCAAGCGCTTGCGCGTCCGCCGGCTGGGCTCGGGCGATTGGCTGCTGCGGCTGCCCAAACCGCAGCGGCCGTCGTGGATGGATCACGACACTTACCGCAACATTCCCCAGGAGCTCCTGGTGCGTGAGGTGTCGTTCCGTGTGCGGGTTCGCGGCTGGCGCGTGCGCGAGCTGACGTTGGTGACGACGTTGTGCGATGCGGAAGTCTATTCGCTGGACGAACTGGCGCGCGTGTATCACGCGCGCTGGCAGGCCGAAGTGGACTTGCGTTCGATCAAGATCACGATGCAAATGGACGTACTGCGTTGCAAGACGCCCGACATGGTGCGCAAGGAAATCTGGCTGCACCTGTTGGCCTACAACCTGATCCGCACCGTGATGGCCGAGGCCGCGGAGCACGCGAATATGCGGCCGCGGGAGGTGAGCTTCAAAGGCGCGCTGCAAACGCTCACCGCGTATCGCGCGATCGTGGAGCAGGCTCCGCCCGGCGCCTTGCCGGCGCTTTACGAGTCATTGTTGGAGGCGATTGCCATGCACCAGGTCGGCAACCGCCCGCATCGCTACGAGCCACGCGCCGTCAAACGCCGCCCCAAACAACACGACCTGCTGACCATCCCACGCCAAGAAGCAAAACGCCGTTTAGCCGCATGACTTACAAACTCAGGAAGTGCCATTCGTACCTATGCCCAAAACCTTACAGCAATGAGGGCAGGCAAGCAGGCGCGCTGTTTCCATGCCGAGGTACGTGCCAGAAGGGTCAGGCTCTTGCTGATAGTACGGGATCTCGCAATCAATTTCCCGCTCGCAATGAGGGCGGATTGGTCGAACGCTGTTGTCGTCGATCAACTTGTATTTGAGCTCAAACAAGAATCCTCCGTATTCGCTAGATCGGGCTCCCACGTCGTCGCCAGGAAAGACGTGCCTTCGTCCTAGGCCTCATCATGCGCGCGGCGGGGGCGTCGCACGAGGCCGTGGCAAAGCAGCGCAAACTGCAGGAGGATATGTTTGCCGTCGTCAAGAACTATGATTGCCAAGCGGCTGTGAAGCCCACGGAAGGAGCGCGCGACGACTCCGCAACGACGAAGAAGCTGGCCGAGTTGATCGCCGGGGCATTGGCCGAATTGCCGGACGATCAGCGCGAAGCGGCGGGCGAGCTGGGCGTCGCACAGTCGCGCGAGTTGCTGACGCCGTCGTTTCGTTACTTTCTCACGTACGATCCGCGCCCGGCGCTGGCCAAGGTTCGTTGCCGAGTGTTGGCCGTGATCGGCGAGCGCGACTTGCAGGTTCCTCCGGGCCTAAACCTGCCGGAGATCGAGAAGGCCCTCAAGTCAGGCGGGAACGCTGAGTATACGCTACGCGAGTTCCCGGGGCTGAACCACTTGCTGCAACACTCCAAAACCGGGTCGCCATCTGAATATGGCCAGATCGAAGAGACGATCGCGCCTGAGGCGCTTGCGTTCATCGGCCAGTGGATCGTGCAACAGACGGGGAAGTGACACGGCGACCCCCTGCAGTGGAAAAGGGGGCGCGAGGTCGGGAGTCGATTATTGGCGAGTGGATGTCGTTCTCTTTGGTGGGCGGACCTAGCAGCCCGTTTATTGTCCTTGCGATGGGTCTAAAACCCTCGCCTTCAGGCGAAACCTTTAGGTTCTTCGTTTGCTAGAATTTGGGGATGGAAAAGTACCGCACGAGTTCGCATAGCCGTTTCGACCTGAAGTACCATTTTGTGTGGATCACCAAGTATCGGAAGCCCATTTTGGCCGATGCGGTCGGAATGCGGCTGCGGGAACTGGTGCGAGAAGTGTGTAGAACCAACGAAATCGAGATTTTGGAGGGCTCGGTGTCTCGCGACCATGTGCATGTGCTGCTGTCCTGTCCGCCGAATCTGTCGCCAAGCAAGGCCATGCAGTACATCAAGGGCAAAAGCTCGCGGAAGTTGCTGATGGAGTTCAAGCATCTGCAAAAAGAGTTCTGGGGTCGGCATTTGTGGGCCCGCGGCTACTTTGTGGCATCCAGCGGCAACGTGACTGACGAGGTGATCCAAGAATATATCCGCCAACAACAAGGCACTGAGCCTGACGATGGCGGCGACAATTTCCGCATTACCAAATCGTGAGCGCAGGACTTCAGTCCGTAGCCACGATTCTCCTCGAACCTACCGGCTTCAGCCGGTAGTAGTTCAGTTAAGGCGATTGATGGTGCGGGCGGGGTTGGCGGGCGGTGCGCGCGAGGGCGGCGCGTGCCGGCGCGCGTCTCAACGATCCCACGGTCCATAGCGCACTCAGGATAAATTGCACAAGCCAAACAAGGTCGGCGGGGGCTTGCAGCGCTCTTGGTTTGCCGATCCCGAACAACTTGAACATGATCCGCGCCAGGTTGTGCGCCGCAGCCGCAATTCGGTAGCGTTTGGTCACTTCTTCCAGTTTGCGGATCCACGTGCGACGCGAGCCGCCCGTGTCGCACACGTGCGCGAAGCTGCGCTCCACGCGTTCGCTCCGCAGCCGCCCCAGCCGCTTCCCTTTCGCGCCGACATGCGGCGGCGGTTGTTCTGAACCGCGCGTCGGACTTCGTCCGGCTTGTCCGTCCAAACGCGATCGTCTTTCCGCTTCGGCTCGGGAATGTACGTTCGCATGTCGAGATCGGCGGCCAGTTCCAGCGTCGCGTCCGCGTGATAGCCCTTGTCGGCGGCCACCTCCTGCACCGCGACTTCACTCTCCGCCGCTTCCAAGTTGACGCGGGCTTCGATCACGCTGTCGACGAGCGTCTGCTGATCGGCGTGATCGGCCGGCAGAATCTCAGCAGCCAGCAGGATTTCACTCTCCAAATCGACCACGTGCTCGGCCTTGTACGCCAAGTGCGTGCGGCCGTCTTTCAGCTTGGTGATCCGCGCGTCGGGATCGGTCTTCGAGACCCAATCCTCGTTCGAGGCCGTCTTCTTCCGCTTCTTGTCGTAGCGGCGAATTTCTTCGTCGCTCGGTTCCGTATCCGCGTCGATCGCGCCGTCCTCGTGCATCAGTCGCGTGACGTATTGCTTCCAGTCTTCGCCCGTGTCGCGCCGCACGATGCTCTTCATGGCCGCGTTGGCTTCGAGTGTCGTGCTGTCGACCCCCACCGCCTTGCCGGAGAGCAACCGTTTTTCGTCGGCAATCCGCAGAACAAAGCGAAACACCTCGTCGAACACCTCCGCGCCGAGCCGCTTACGCGTGACCGACATCGTCGAATGGTCGGGCGTGACCTCGCCCAGCGGCACCCCCAAGAACGTTCGCAGGCTCAGGCTGTCGGCGCATCGCCAGGCGATGCCGCGCTGGCTGTCGATCCCCTCGAAGTAGCCGATCAGCAGCATGCGAAAGTACACGCCCGGCGGAATCGACGGCTTGCCGCGTTTCTCTTCCTGTTCGTAGTACCGCCGGCAGCGCCGCTCGATCCAGCGATCGAAGCCGGCTTCGGCCAACAGCCCATTGAGCTTCCCATAAAATGGGTGGCCGTCTGAACGCGGCAAGTCCTCGGCGGTAATGAACAGCGACTCCTGCCGCTGCCTCCGTTTGCCCATCGCCATCCGTGTCCCTCCAACGATCGATCCGTCGAAACCGACCCCGGCATAAGTTTAGCGCCCTCGCGGCAGAAAGGAATATCTAAACGGGCTGCTAGAGGCGAAGGCGGGGTTCCAAGCCAATCCGAAAGGACCGGCTCTGTAGAAAACACTCGCTCACACGTCGAAACCGGCAAACAGTCCAGTCAGAAGCCACGCGATTTTCGAGTTCAACGACGTGCTTTCGACTGGTTCAAACATAGCACCCTGGTAGAGTTCTCTACAGAGCCGAAAGGACCCAATTGTTTTCTCTGACACCCCGAGAAAACGACCCTTTCTTAGGCCGCAGGCAGCTGCTTAGACGATAAAAGCCACTGCTTGATCGACATTGCGCACCCCGTCGACATCCGTTGACATTGTGCATCACACTCGCTGGCCCCTTTCGCCCATGCTAAGGGCATGGCCACCACCGCAGAGCTGCTTGCCGAAGTCGAGTCCGCGATCAGCGCGACGCTCAAGAGCCAGGAGTACGGCTCCAAGGGCCTGTCGCAGAAGCGCGCCCAACTTTCGCAACTGCAATCGCTGCGGCGGGATCTGTTGGCTGAGATTCGGGACGAAGCCGCCAACGGAGGCGGCATGTCCAGCGTCGGTCAAATCCACCCGGCAACCTAAACGATGAACGCGAACAACGAAGAACGGGGCTGTGGCGCGGTTGACCAGGAGGCTTTCGAGAAGGTGATTCGTGACAACCTTTCGCCCGAGGGCGTGGCCACGATCATCGCCTTCCTGCAACCTGCCGCGTTCTACAAGCCGGCCAACGGCCAACCGCTCAACGAACAACAGCAGAACGGATTGGCGTGTGCGGAATGGCTGGCCAACACCCTGGTCGAGATGCTGGGTGTCGACGAGCACATGCGGTTGATGGAAGAGCTGGGTCTGTAAGCCGAAACGCCGGCCCGGCGGTCGGCGTCGTCCGTGGGTGGTTCCGCGGGCCTGATGATGGCAGCCAAACCATCGCACACGTTTTCGAGGAGAAGAATCATGGCCACGAAGAAAGCCCCCAAGAAGCCCGCCGCTAAGTCTCGCAAGACCACGAAGAGCGCGAAGGCCGCGCCGGCCAAAAAGGCCAAGCCGAAGAGCGCCAAGCCGAAGAAGCTCAGCGCCCTGGACGCCGCCGCTCAGGTGCTGGCCGCGTCGAAGGAGCCCATGAACGCCAAACAGATGATCGAGGCGATGGCCGCCAAGCGTCTGTGGACCAGCCCCGGGGGCGCGACGCCCTGGGCCACTCTTTATTCCGCAATACTCAGGGAGGTAGCCACCAAGGGCAAAGATTCCCGATTCAAGAAAACCGATCGCGGCCATTTCGCCGCCAACGGGTAGGCCCCGCCCGGGGTTCCGCCCCAACGCCCCACGTTCGCCACGTCGGGGCGTTTTCTCGTTGGTGGCGTCCGTGGCCAAGGCGGGGCAAGCGCCGCGACACCGGCCAAACGTCGCGTTGCCCGGCCCCAGGCAGGGTGCTACAATGATATACCAATGGTGTTTATCCCCTGGAGAGCTAGCATGATCAAGAACCTGGTGAAGCATGGTAACAGTTGGGCGCTGGTCATCGACCGGCCGATCCTCGATCTGCTGAAGTTCGATCCCGAGGCTCCCCTGGAGATTACGACCGACGGCAGCTCGATCATCGTGGTGCCGGCCGGAAAGTCGGACCACAAGTCCCAGGTCCGCGCGGCGCGCAAGAAGGTCAACGCGAAGTACTCCAAGGCCTTTAAGAAGCTGGCGGAGTAGTGACGCATGCCACGGTTTCTGACGCTGGACGATGTGCTGGAATCGCATGCCGAGCAGATCGCCACCTACGGCGGCAGCGACGGCATCCGCGACCCTGGCTTGCTGATGTCGGCGCTGGCCCAGCCCGAGGCGACGTTCGGCGGGCAGCACCTGCACAGCGACATCTTCGAGATGGCCGCTGCCTACTTGTTTCATATCGTGCAGAATCATCCGTTCGTCGACGGCAACAAACGCGTCGGATTGGAAGCCGCGCTGCTGTTCCTCGAAATCAACGGGCACTCGATCGAGACCACGACCGAGGCGCTCGTCGACTTGGTCCTTGAGACGGCTCAGGGCCACGCCACGAAACAGCAGATTGCCGAGTTTCTGCGGACTCATGCTGCTTGATCCATGCTGATTCGCTGGGCCTTCTGGCCGGTGAACTTTTCCCAGCGCTCGACGATCACGTCGCAGTAGAGCGGGTCGAGTTCCATCAGGTACGCGTGCCGGCTGGTTTGCTCGGCGGCCATGAGCGTGCTGCCGCTGCCGCCGAACAGGTCCAAGATGTTCTCGCCCGAGCGCGATGAGTACCGCATGGCCCGAGCGGCAAGTTCGACGGGCTTCAGCGCGGGAGCCCAAACCTTGGGAGCGCGCTGCTCGGGCGGAAGCGACAAGAGACGGTGGAATTCGCGGTGGGCCTCGTCTTTATCGGGGCCGAGTTTGTATCTCTCCCCGTTGATATTGACGTACCAGGCTTTCTTCTCGGCGTGCCACCACGGTTTTGGCTTGCGAGCCATGAATCAACCCTCCAGCAAGAGCCATGTGGAAATTCCCACGGCGTGCCTTCGGGTATTGCCGGCCTCCGTCCGGTTGCAGCCGGGCGGGGGCCTCGATTCATTCTGTACCGGAATTCTGTACCGGAGCGTTTTTCAGGCAAGGGCCGATCGCAAAAAAACTCGAATACGCCCGGCAGGAATCGAACCTGCAACCTGCGGATTAGAAGTCCCTTCGGTCGAGGACGCAAGCGCCAATTCAGTAAGCCACTTAGGCGATGGACGGGTTGTGGCTTGCACTCCAGCTTGCACTAACTCGCGTCATTCGGTGGCACCGGTCGCAAACTCGGACCCCGACTTGGCCCGGATCGTAGCGGCTTGGCACACTCTGCCCGAACCCATCAAACGGGCGATGTTGGCACTGGTTGGCCCGTGAATCGGTAACCGCCGTCTATCAACCGGACAACCGCTCGCGGCAGCGTGTCGTTTTGATCCGCGATGGGAGAGGGAGGGTCAAATCGCCAGCGCAAAGTGAACCTTTGAAATGGTACACGGCAATGCCCCTTCGGCTGAGTGAGACGCCAATTTTGACGCGGATTGATTATTCAGAATCAGCCGCGATTATTGACGCGGCGTTGCCTTCACATTACTACCGCTTGGTTTGTTGCTATCCGGATGAACTACAAATACCGCCTCGGAGATGACAGTGTAATTCTCCGACTCCCAGGTGAAGTCCAATTGCTTGCCGGGGGATTGGCCAACGCTATCGAGATAGGATGTGATTTTTTGATCGAGTAGCGGTTTTGCACGTTTCAGCCGCCAAGATGCAAAAAAGTTCTCTCGGTCGATTAGAACCAAAAAGATTCGGTTCGACGCATCAAAGCGACGGACCCCCTGATTTTCGTAGAGCCATCTAATCAATTCGCTGGAGTCATTCTGGCACTCGGAGATAATGCGGAGGCGAAAGTCCCGCAATTCCCCGATCAGCGATTGCGCCGCACTGGCAGGATGATCCGCGATCTTGTTCCACAAATCCTCTAATAGTCGGGAGTCGCCCATATCTTTGTCGAACTTGATTTGACAGGTCCTCGCCGCCTTTTTCAATAGCGTTAATTCGGGCTTCAGTCGATCAGCCTTGCGCTTATCCTTGACGAATCCCTCAGGCAGGTATGTAACCTTGAGATCAAACGGAACGTCTCGAACAAAGAAGTCGATTTTCTTCACCTGCCCAACCGCTGGAAGCACATTTGGATGGTCACGAAACACGTCCTCAATGATTATTGAAGTCCAATGGTTGTACCAGGAGCAAAGAACGTACCCCCGCATGCTGGCGAGCAATTCATTATCAATGCGAGTATTCAGAATATCGAAGTCTGTTATCTTCTTCACATAATTGTCGACGATGGTCTTTTCAAGACTGTTCTGGTGTAAGCCGCCCCAGTTAAAGGCTTGCATCTTGTACAATTCGCTTACAAGTGTCGCCTCCTTTTTCTCTCTGGCCGCGCGCCCTACAGAGTAGATGGCACGAATTGCGACATCAATCATTTTGTCGTCGATTGCCGAGTTCTCGAAGGCGGCTCGAAACATCGCCTTTGCGCCGCTAATCTTTTCGAGTTGAGCCGACTCGAAAACACTCTCAAGGTGCTCGCGCCGTGACAGTGATCGCAACTTTAGATAGCGAAGTCCGGCTGGCGTTCCGGCCAGTTCACGGACCTTGTCTGCCTTGAACAATTTCTCTGCGGTAGTGAAGTCCATTTAATCAACCACTGAAAGAAGGTTAGGCATTGATGTGGTCCAGCCGGGAATTGTTGAAATGCCGCTTGCGTGACACGATGCGCCAGCCGCCTGACTTCGCGAAAAAACAAGCGCCCAGTCAGAGGTCAGCGCACCCTTTCGGTTGTCTTGGACGACTGAAAGGGCGGAATATGTGCATGGAAACGCCCCAGTATAGCACAAGGGCGAGTTCGCCGACTCGATTACGGAGTCTCGGATGGCTGACCACGCTTCGCGCTGTCTCGCATTGAACAGAACAACCAGATGGCCGTCGTCAGCCAAGACGCGGCCGGCTTCGTCAAAAAATGTCCGCATTGATGAGTGGTAGTCTGCTTCAGTCTTGTTCCGTTCCTTTGCATTGGAAATCACAATTTCATCTTCAAACGACGCGTCCATTCCAAGTAGTGAATTCCAAAACTCACTTAGTTCTAGATACGGAACCCGATCGCTATGGGGAGGGTCTGTAAGAACAAGCTGAGCAGCGCCATCCGGTATTGCGCGCATCGCTTTTCGGCAGTCTGCTAATCCGAGGTAGCAACTTGCCTCACCCGCAACAACATCGAGGACACTACGGCCAAAACTCACTGGGGCTGTTTCCCCTTGCCTCTTCAACGCATTCTGCAACTTGCGGACTCGATTCTCGAAGCAGTTCCAGACGTTGACTTCAAAATGAAGGCGCGGTCGCCAATAGCCGATGACCCAACTTCCCACTTCAACCTTATCTGCCGACGTGCCCTTGGTTTTTCCGCGACCAGTAACCGCGAACACCATCTGCGTCATTTGACCGGAAGCGGCCGTCAAGCAAAGTCTTAAAGGCATGCGGACGGATTCGGGACACTCGTTTATTGCCTCAATGAGCAAATCAAGGTTGAACTGTGCTCGTGGCGTCAGCAAACTTTCGAGCGTCATGTCAGGCGACGCGTTGATTCGCGAATTGGAGAAGAATTTTGGACACCGAACAAAGCGGCTGCGATAATTGCTGAATGAAGCACACAGTGTGACGTCGTGCGCTGAAACCTCTAGTTCACGGCGAGCGACGGCAGAATTGCCTTTTACCCACACCTGCTTGAGTTCGTCGCCTTCCCAGAGATAGTGGGTGGCCGTAGTGCCGTCTTCGAGCGCATAGGTCTCGAAAATGCGAGACTTTATATTCTTTTCAATCAAGCGAAATCCGTTGAGCACGTCGTGAAGGGCGGGAGGATTCGTGATGAATTGGGCCAGCTCAAAGGCGACGGGATTTATGTCGAAACCGATGAACCGACGCTTTCGACTCGTCGATTCCCGAGCAGCGGTGCCCGAACCCAAGAATGGATCGACGACAAGTTGGCCTGGCTGCGAAAGCTGCTCGATGACATAGGCAATTGGTTCATGAGGCTTTTTCCCCCAGTATTTGTGAAAACCGTAGAGCCCTGTATAGCCTTCAGGCGATGTCGACTGTTCAGCGGTGATCGGCGATTTATCGAAAAGGAATGTTTTCTGCATTTCGCGTCCTTGGCAGTGTTGCAAGCCCGCAAGAAGGCCATGTGGTTCCGCTCGAACGGCAGTATATCGTATTGCGGCCCTTGCCGAAGCCCTCGTTTGAAGTGACTGCGTTGGCCGACAGTTCATCGGTGAGCGTGCCGGGTCGGCAATCGTTACAAGTCGACCACCTTCTAGGGTTCGGGCATGATGTTGGTGTAGGGGCCGACGGGCAATCTGCAAGTTTATGGCTGACGTTGCTCGCGAAAAAAATTGTTTCGCTAAATGGCCGTACTATAGGCTGCCCCCGAAGTTAGTCACCGGTAGTTGCCGATTTCATTGAAGTTTTTTCCGCACTTGCCGTATATGCAATGGAGGAGAGCACCCATATCAGAGCGAGACCATGCGAACTCGAACGCGCGTCCGCTTGCCGCTAGACCTAGGTGTGCCTGACGGCACTGAAATTCTAATCTGCTCGTTTGTCAATCGAGACTAATCCGCGATTCGCGGCGTCGATTTTGAAATCAAATCAGAACGGCACCAGCGAATCGGCCATTTCGCCAATCTGTCTGAACTGGCCGATTGAGTCCGGCTCTGTTTAGAGCCATTCCCGTTCACCTATGAGGGACAGCATGGCTGAATCCGTGCGCCCATCTTCGGGCGACTTGCATCCCAATCCGTCTGATGAGCAGTTCCTAACCGTCAAGCATTTGGCCAGCAAACTGAGCATGTCGATTCGCACTGTCTGGCGTCTGGACGCGAGCGGCAAACTGCCAAAGTCGATTCGCATTGGCAATTCAGTGCGTTGGCGACGTTCCGAAATCGAAGTTTGGATGCGGGCCGGCTGCCCGGATCGTGATACGTGGGAACAACAGAAGCACAGAGGCAACTAGGGCTGAAAAGCCGGAGGTATAACATCTATGAAAACTCCAACGATTGACACCCGGGACAATGGCGACGGCGACCGTGACGAAATCCTGAGAGCACTGCGATACTGGTTTGGTGATGGCGGCATCATTTTGGAACTGCGGGCACTGCGCTGCCAGAAAGGCGGAACGGTGTCAGGCTATTTTGATGGCAAGAATCTGCCCGCGATGGTTGACGCCGCCGAGTATTGGAGTGGTAGGTGCGAAGCGGTCTACATCCTATTGAACCCAGCTTGTCCGGACTTGCTGCGCGCGCAGTGAACCGTGCGAAGCCGTTCGCCAAGGATACAACGACCGATAAGGATATAGTGCGCAGGCAATTCTTGCTGATCGACCTCGACCCAAAGCGTCCGCCAGGAATCTCGGCAACCGATGCCGAGCATGAAGCCGCATTGCAACGGGCAATCAAATGCCGGCAAGGGCTGCGCGATTTGGGATGGCCCGATCCGATGTTCAACGACTCCGGCAACGGTGCGCACTTGATCTATCGCATCGACTTGCCGAACGATGCGGCAGCAAATGCGCTCGTCAAAGGGGCGTTGAATTCACTCGCTGCCAAGTGGGACGACGAAGCGGTCACGGTAGATCGGTCAGTTCACAACGCTGCGCGTATCGTCAAGTTGCCCGGCACGCTGGCAGCCAAGGGCGACCATACCAACGACCGGCCACATCGAATTGCCCGGATCGTAGAGGCCCCCGAACGCTTGGAGTGCGTTTCGTGGGAACAATTGGAATCTGTTGCGGGAACCGTCGCTGTTGAGCCTATCGAGCCTGGCAATGAAGTTCCCGGCTTTGCTTGCGGCAGCTTCGATCTACTGACGTGGTTGCGCAAGCACAATCTCGCCGTCCAGAAAGTGAAAGACTTGAATGACGGTAAGTTATATGAACTGGAACGCTGCCCCTGGCGACCCACAGAAACCGACGGCGGTGCGTTTGTCATTCAGAATTTTGACGGCAGATTATCCGCTGGCTGTCATCATGCGAAGTGTCAGAGCAAAGGCTGGAATGAATTGCGCGACGTGGTTGAGCCAGGCTGGCGGAATGAAAAGTTGGCTTCTGGCGAACCATTGTCTGCCATTGAAGCGGACGATGACCCGCATCGCCTAGCAAGGCTTTATCTGGATCAACACCATCGGCACCCGGATAGGCCGACACTCGTTTTTTGGCGTGGCAGTTGGCTGTGCTGGCGCGGCGGCTCGTGGCGATGCGTTCCCGTCGAGGAGATTCAAGCCAAACTGAACCAAACGATCAAGGCTGAGTTCGACCGGCAGAGCGTTTTCGCCCAACAGGTCGGTAAGCGCGACCGCAAGGCTCGCAAGGTTACGGCCGGCCTGTTGAACAACGTGCTTGGTGCTCTGAAAGCTGAAGTGCTGATTGGCGCGGACATTGAGCAACCGGCTTGGCTAGATCGCCCTGGACCGTGGCCGGCCGACGAAGTCTTGGCAGCGAGGAATGGTCTAATCCATCTGCCGTCGCTGAATCAGGGCGTGTTCCCTCCAACGCCAACTTTCTTTTCGCCAAGCGTCCTGGACTGTGATTTTGACATCAATGCGCCGGCTCCGATTGCGTGGCTGAAGTTCCTCCGCAGTGTGTGGCCGGATGACCAACAGAGCATCGACACGTTGCAAGAGTTCATGGGATATCTCCTTACGCATGACCTGCGACACCACAAGATTCTCTTGGTTGTCGGACCAACTCGCTCGGGGAAGGGAGTAATCGGTCGGGTCATTAAGCACTTGGTTGGCCCGAACAACGTCGCTGCTGCCACGTTTGACAGCATTACCACCAACTTTGGCTTGTCGTCGTTGCTAGGAAAAACGGTCGTCATCTTTCCCGATGCGCGGATCAAGAAGAATACCCCATCGAATGTCTTGGAACGACTGTTGAGCCTGTCGAGCGGCGATCCGTTGCCAGTTGACCGAAAGTACGGGAGCGTCCTGTCCATTAGTCTCAAGGTTCGGTTGATAATCTTCAGCAATGAGCTGCCGGATTTATCGGACGCCAGCGGCGCATTTGCCAGCCGCAATCTCCTATTGTGCATGGAGCGCAGTTGGCTCGGCAAGGAAGATATCTACTTGGGCGACCGCTTGATTCGTGAAGTGCCGAGCATTTTGCTATGGGCCATTCAAGGATGGCAACGCTTGCAGAAAATCGGGCACTTCGTTCAGCCCAAGTCTGCAAATGACCTGAAGGATGAGTTGCATGACCTGTCCAGCCCGGTCGCGGCATTTGTCCGTGAATGTTGCGTCGTGGGGCAGCAGCATTCAGTTGCCCGCAAAGACCTATACGATGCATTTGTTGAGTGGTCCAAGCAGCGAGGGCACGTCATGCCCATGAAGCAAGCGATTTTCGGACGCGACTTACGAGCGGTAATCCCACCGTTGAAGGATCGTCAGCCAACCATCGACGGCAAGAAAGAGCGTTTCTACGTTGGCATCGCTTTATCGCCGTGACAACGAATGGCACTGCTTGGCAATTGCCAGAACAGGGGAACATGCGCCAGGCAACTGTGACCGAATTTGAAGGGAGGGACCAATGAAGTAGGGAAGTAGAGAGATAGACCAGCAGAGAGCGTGTTCCGTCTGTTCCGAGGTATCCCGGCATAGAGCAGCGTGGCCGGGCCAGCGCAACGCGACTGGCCCGGCCAACTGCTTTTGCATCATCGACGTGAGCGCTCATTACGCGCGAAGCCGGTGCCCTTGAAGTGGCTTCGACAGCGTAGCACGAATCGCTTCACTTGCTACTCGCGTCGAAGTCGGCGCGAGCAGCAACATCGGCCGACAATCTGCGTCAAGTTGTGACAAACGACGCCAATCAATGCCAATACCGTCTGCTTCGATGATAGAATTGAGATGAGCAATGAAGTCGCACAACAGGAACAAGACAGCATGGCCAGCATCTTCAAGCCGACGTATTCAAAGATCGACCCCAAGACCGGCAAGCGAATCAAGCGGAAGGCGAAAAAATGGTACGTGCAATACCGGGATCAGTCCGGAATTGTGCGACGGGTGCCAGGATTCGCCGATAAGGAAGCAACGCGACAACTTGGGGCCAAGCTAGAGAAGCAGTCGGCTAGGAATGAAGTCGGCTTGGTCGATCAGTTTGAGCAACACCGTAAGCTGCCGCTGCGAAGCCACGTTGACGACTATCAGCAATACCTGGCGACGAAGGGCAATTCTCCCAAGCACGTCAAGATGACTTATACGCGAATCCTAAAGCTGGTCGAAGCGTGCAAGTTCGGGCGAATCTCGGAAATCGCCGAGTCTCGCGTTGCGGAATGGCTCGCCGAACGCCGTGACTCGGGCGAGTTCTCAATTCAAACGAGCAACTACTACACAACGGCTATCAAGGGCTTCTGCCGCTGGCTGGTGCGCCGATCGGCGCACCGACAGCAATCCGCTGGCGCACTTGTCCGGGCTGAATGCCAAAACCGACCGCCGCGTTGAGCGACGGGCTTTGAGCGAAGCCGACTTTAGGGCATTGGTTCGGGCAGCCGGCCTCGGGCATCCTTTCCGCGAGCTAACCGGCAAAGATAGGCGGATGCTCTATTTGACGGCAGCCTATACCGGCTTCCGGGCTAGCGAGCTGCGCAGCCTCACTCCGGTCAGTTTTGATTTGATTTCAAAATCGCCGTCTGTGACCGTCGAAGCCGGCTACTCGAAGCGTCGGCGCAGCGACACGCAACCACTTCGCGTAGACCTTGCAGTCGAGTTATTGGACTGGCTTGCGAAAAGCCGACAAACCAGCCAGTTTGGCCGGGCACCTGGCACAACGACGCTGCCCAAATGATCCGTCAGGATTTGGACGCGGCCGGATTGAGCTATGTCGACGAATCTGGCAAGGTGTTCGACTTCCACGCCCTGCGCCACCAGTACGTTTCAAGCCTTGTTGCGGCTGGCATCCATCCCAAGGTTGCCCAACAGCTTGCCCGGCATTCGACCATCGGATTGACGATGGATCGTTATACGCATCTCAGCATCGTTGACGTGACCGCAGCAATCGACAAGCTGCCCAGTCCGCCTGCCGATGAGCAGCCGGCAGACGGTCAGCAGAAGGCCACGGGCACCGATGGCCGGCTTGCACATCCGCTTGCACTAGGGCTTGCACGAAAGCCTTTCATCGCCTGTTACGGGTTGGCATCGGATGTCGCGGGCGACGTTCGGAGCGGTTCTATCAAGTCCAATGACAGCAAGGATTTTGGCGTCAATTGGCTACCGTCGTCCGCGAATGACCAAATACGCCCGGCTGGAATCGAACCAGCAACCTGCGGAT
>CAVZWY010000036.1:0-118322 GCA_963779015.1 uncultured Planctomycetaceae bacterium
CGAGATCACTTCGGCGTGATGATCTTCGGCTCCGTGTTTTTCAGCTCGCTGCTATCCGGCGCCGTGATGTTCGCCACGCGGGGAGCGTTTTCCGCAACAGTTTATTGTCCTTGCGATGGGTCTAAAACCCTCGCCTTCAGGCGAAACCTTTAGGTTCTTCGTTTGCTAGAATTTGGGGATGGAAAAGTACCGCACGAGTTCGCATAGCCGTTTCGACCTGAAGTACCATTTTGTGTGGATCACCAAGTATCGGAAGCCCATTTTGGCCGATGCGGTCGGAATGCGGCTGCGGGAACTGGTGCGAGAAGTGTGTAGAACCAACGAAATCGAGATTTTGGAGGGCTCGGTGTCTCGCGACCATGTGCATGTGCTGCTGTCCTGTCCGCCGAATCTGTCGCCAAGCAAGGCCATGCAGTACATCAAGGGCAAAAGCTCGCGGAAGTTGCTGATGGAGTTCAAGCATCTGCAAAAAGAGTTCTGGGGTCGGCATTTGTGGGCCCGCGGCTACTTTGTGGCATCCAGCGGCAACGTGACTGACGAGGTGATCCAAGAATATATCCGCCAACAACAAGGCACTGAGCCTGACGATGGCGGCGACAATTTCCGCATTACCAAATCGTGAGCGCAGGACTTCAGTCCGTAGCCACGATTCTCCTCGAACCTACCGGCTTCAGCCGGTAGTAGTTCAGTCTGGCAAGTCGGGAAATAAGTAGACTTCGTGTTCCTCGTCGGCCTTCTCAAAACGCAAAACTGCATAAGTTTTCTTGCCAGTTCTCAGGACTGCCATCCACTTACACGCCAGATCTGTGACGGTGATATGCTTTTCGATATCATCAATTCTTCGATTGTTTAAATATGCTCCTCCTTGCTTAATAACTCGACGGGCGTCGCTTCTGCTTTTTACCAGCTGAGTTTCGACCAAAGCGTCTATAGCCGACATCCCCATGCCGTAAAGTCGATACGCAGGAATCATGCAACTTGGCACATCTGCGAAGATTTCAGTCAGCTCTTCTGCAGACACATCCTTAAATTCCTTGCCAAGAAAGAGTATATCGGTTGCGCGTTTTGCCCTTGCTAGGCCATCGTTACCGTGAATCAGGTTAGTGAGTTCGACTGCCAAGCGTCTCTGGCTTTCGCGGTTTTCTGGTCGCTCCAACCTCTGCCTGTCCAGTTCCTCTATTTCTTCACGATGCAATTCAGTTAGCATTCGTAGACACTTGCCGGCGTCATCGTCATCTACATTCATCCAATATTGGTAGAACGCATAGGGGCTAGTCTTGCTCGCGGACAGCCAAACGGTGCCGCTCTCAGTCTTTCCCATTTTGCTGCCGTCGCTCTTTGTCAGCAGCGGACAAGTGAGACCAAAGAGAGGATTTTCGCGGCGTTTGAACGACAGCATTGCCGCATGAGTATTCGCATCAAGGGACCGTCGGCCGAGCTTGGCGGATTGCATTCGTCGAGCTAAGTCGATTCCAGCTGTGATGTTTCCCCATTGGTCACTAGCGCCAATTTGCAGCGAACAATTCATTCTCTTGTTGAGATAATAGAAATCGTACGCCTGCAATAGCATATAACTGAATTCGGTATAGCTGATACCAGCACTGTCTCTCTCCAGACGACTTCTAACTGAGTCCTTCGCCATCATGACATTGACCGGAAAATGCTTGCCTACGTCACGAAGAAACGTGAGGTAGTGTTTCTTTTTCATCCATGCCGCATTGTTCACGAGGAGAGCGCCGCAATCAACATCATCAAAGTCGAGTAGTTGGCGCATTTGTTGTTTTATTTTCCAAATGTTTTCTTCGAGTACTTGTTTTGAAAGGAGATTGCGTTCTTGGCTTTTGCCACTCGGATCACCAATCATGCCGGTCGCGCCGCCAACCAGGGCGATAGGGCGATGTCCAGCGCGTTGAAAACGGCGCAGCATCAAGAGCGGAACAAGGCTTCCTACATGAAGGCTGTCTGCAGACGGATCGAAGCCGCAATACAGCGTGCGTTGGCCGGTCGCCAGCCACGGAATTAATTCTCGTTCATCAGTGATTTGATGAATCAGACCGCGCCAAAAGAGCTCGCCAATAATGTCCTTCACTTGGGGCCTCTCTACGCGCCACATGTCGTCGTTGGCAAAGGGATGTCCGGGCCCGGCGAGCTTTGGCTTGGGCAGGACCTTGAGCACTTGCTCGGCCAGCTTCAGGTCGTCGCGCGTGGCGATTTTCAGATTCAGCGGAGAGCCCTGCACCACGGCCACGCTTTCGCCGATGCGTTCGACGAGTTGGGCGTCGTCGGTCGCCTGAAAGTCGCCTCGCTTGGCGTGCGCTTCCAGCAGCAGCTTGCGGCCGAATACCTGCGGCGTCTGGGCTTCCCACAGGCCCTCGCGCGAGACTGTTTCCTCGATCTTGCGGTCCTTGCCCACGCGCTTCAGCGTGCTGGCGACCGGCATGGCAAAAATGGCGGCGCCATGTTTCTCGGCGGCGGCAAAAATGGTGTCGATCCATTCCTCGGCGAGACACGGCCGGGCGGCGTCGTGAATGCACACGAAATCGATGTCGGCTTGTACGCGCACCAGCGCCTTGGCGACTGATTCCGCCCGCTCCGCGCCCCCCTCGACCACGTCGATGCCATGGATGGTCGTGTTGGCGGCGAACTTGAATTGAAAGTATTCGCGGTCATCCGCCGAGATGACCACGATCACTTGCTTGACGTCCGAGCGGTTGACGAACTTTTCGGCCGAGTGCAGCCACACGGCCTTGTTCGCCAGCGGCGCAAATGGCTTCTTGTAGTTCTTGTCGTGAAAGCGACTGCTCGCGCCGGCCGCCGGCAAGATCACCGCAAACTTCGCCACGTTTCCACCTTGTAAGAAATGCTCGAATCAAAGAGGAAGGAGAACCACAACGACACGAAGGCACAAACGAAACACGAAGAGAATGGGCACAGAGATCACGGAACACACGGAGAAAGATTCAAATTCTGAATCCCTTATTCCGCATTCAAGTCGCGGGATCGAAAGCCCCACATCCTATCTCGGTGGCCTCGGTGAACTCAGTGGCTAAGCCTTTCTTCTTCGTGCACGTCGTGTCCTTGTAGTTCATTCATCTTTCGGCCTTATTGTCGAGTTTCGGCAATCAGCGTCAAGCGCCGACGAAGCGGCCAAAGCAAGACGGGAGTGACACTCTTGGCGTCACTCCCGTCGAATGGTTCGGCGCTCGTCACGGACGACGAATTGCCTAGTTGCTGTCGTAGGGCATCATGATCTCGCCCGCCTCGAGCCCGGCGATCGACTTGAAGCCGCCTTCGACGATCGCTTCGCCCAGCTTCGTGGCCGTGCGGAAGTAGCGATCGCTAGGGCGCTGGCCGGTCAGTTTGCACGTCAAATCCTGGCAGATCACGTCGGCCGCCTGGCGCACCACTTCGTCGTTCTGCCGCGCGGCATAGAGCGAGGTGCATAGAATAGTAACCATGTCTTGCAACCGCGACGACAGTTCCGACATGCGGCACTGGCGATCGGCCAAACCGAGCTGATGCTTGCTCATCGTTTTGTACGAGATTTCGTACGAGAGCACCTGCAACTGCGAACAGGCGTATTCGGCATGCTTTCGCAGCGTCTCGGGCATCTTGGGCAGGTTCGGCCGCGGCTTGGGACGCAGGGTCTCGCCCGCCAGCCATTTGGCATAGGGAGCGAACGCCTTGCGGAGTGCCCACAGGTGCAGCGGATTGGCCAGGTTCGGCTTCTTGATTCCCGAGGCCTGGAGTGCCTTGCCCACCGGCTCGAAGTACTGTGTGCCGTGATGCTTGACCAGCGACTTGAGGAACGCCATGCCGAGCATTTCGCCCTCGCCCTCGTAGATGCACGGAGCCAGGTATTCATGCACGTTGTCGCCGAAGATGTGGCCGTGCAGGAAGGAGCGTCCGCCGTGCGTCTTCATGAGCAACTCGATGGCGGCTTCCTTCTGGGCTTCACTTCCGAAGATTTTGCCAATGACGCATTCCATTTCGCCGCGATAGCCTTCGTCGATCAGCCCGCCGCCCCATTGCACCAGCGCGTCACAGGCCACGGTCAAACCGGCCAGGCGAGCCAGGCGGCGTTGCACCAGCTCACGGGTGGAAATGGCGGCGCCATAGGTTTTGCGATACTTGGCCCAGGGGATCATGCTGGCCATCATCAGCCGCATCGTGCCGGCCGCGTTGGCGCACAGCGAAATGCGGCCCAGGTTCAGCCCGTGATAGGCGATGGTCAAGCCGTCGCCGCGTTGCGGTTTCAGCAAGTTCTCCGCCGGCACGCGCAGGTCTTTGAAGACGATGCCCTGATTGTACGTGTGTTTCAGAGCGTAGAGCCCGTACTTACGCAGTTGGAACTGGTCGTTCTCTTCCACCGGCAGATCGACAATCAGCACCGCCGGCCGCTTGTCGATCAGGCACACCAGGCCGATCGTGCGGCCGGGGACGACGTTGGTGATGAACAGTTTCTCGCCATTGACGACGTACTCGTCGCCGTCCTTCACGGCCACGGTCTTCAGCGCCGTCAGGTCCGAACCGGCGCCCGGCTCGGTGAGAGCGAAGGCCGACAGCCGCCGCCCGCTGGCCAACTCGGGCAGAAAGCGTTGCTTCTGCTCGGCATTGCCGAACGTGCGCACCGGGTCGACGGCGCCGATGCAGCCGTGTACCGAAGCCAGGCCGGCAACGGTCGGATCGATGATCGCCATCTTGGTGAGGAAGCTGGCGAACGCGGCAAAGGGCGCCCCCGAGCCGCCGTATTGCTTGTCGACCAGCAGGCCCCAGTAGCCGACCTCGCCGAGTTCGTCGAGCACGTTCTGCGGCACCTTGCGCTTTTCGTCCAGATTCGTGCCGGCCTGCACGTGCTTGCGCATGACGCTCAACGAATCCTGCATCACGCGATCGACTTCGGGCGGCGTGACCGGCGGCTTGCTCTCGAACAACTCGACGGGCAACTCGCGATCCCAGATGGCGCGGTGTACCGGGCTGTTGGTGGTTTGATATTTTTTGGCGAACAACTGGTCGACCTGATCGTCGGCCTTGTCCAAGGCGCCCATGCGGCCCGCTTCCTCGGCGCTCTTGCCGCCCAGCTTCAATGCGGTTTCCGCGAATGATGCCTTGTTGTCCTGGTCCTGGTCGTCGGCAACCGGGTTGCGAGGATCGGTTTGGGTCTGCGGGTTCATGGGTCACTCATCTGTCAGGGTTAACGGAGACTTTCCATTTACGAGTTATACACTACCTGCCGAACGGTCGGTAGGTAGTTGATCGGCGTTCCGGGCGACTTTTTTCCGGCGTTTCGAGTACCCCCTATCCGGAGTACATGGCTTCGATTTCCGCGGCAAAATTCTGCATGATCACGTCTCGCCGCAAGCTGAGCTTGAACGTCATCTCGCCCGTTTCCGGAGTCATGCCGCGGGAGAGCAGCGTGAATTTCTGGATTTGTTCGGCGTGCGACACATCGCTCAGCCGTACTTTGATCCGCTCGTGGTAGATCGCGTGCACGTCGGGATGGGCCAGAGCCTGGGCCGGCGTGAAGACCGGAATCTGCCGCTTGATGATCTCGGACCGCAACGCGTCCGGATCGGGCACGATCAAAGCCGTGAGGAAATTCCGGGCGTTGCCGATCACCACCACTTGGGCAATCAGGTTGTCCTCGCTCAGCAGGCCTTCCAAATAGGTCGGCGCGATGTTCTTTCCGCCAGCGGTGACGATCAGTTCCTTTTTGCGACCCGTGATTTTCAGATAGCCGTCTTCAAGCGACCCGAGATCGCCCGTGTGCAGCCAGCCGTCTTCGATCGATCGGGCCGTGTCGTCGGGCAAGTTCCAGTAGCCCTCCATCACGTGGGGACCGCGCGTGAGGATTTCGCCGTCCTCGGCGATCTTCACTTCGATGCCGGGAATTGGCCTGCCCACCGTGCCGATGCGGTGGTGATCGGGCGTGCCGGTGCTGATTACCGGCGAGCTTTCGGTCAGTCCGTAGCCCTGCACCAGCAGCACGCCGTGCTTTTCATAGAAGTCGTTGACGTAGTCGGGCAGAGCGGCGCCACCGGCGCATGCCATCTTGATGCGCCCGCCAAATGTGGCGGCCAAGACGCCGGGTTGATCGGCCACGCCCTTCTCCTGCAAGGTGCGCATTACCTTGTCGTAGAAATAGGGCACGCCGTTGATGTAATGCGGTTTGAGCACCTGGCAATCGGCGATGATCGTATCACGGCTGGGCGACAGCGCGATTTCGCCGCCCGCGGCAATCCACAAGTACAAGTCCGACGTACGCGCGTAAATGTGCGACAGCGGCAACCAGGTGAGCCGCATCTCATTTGGTTCGACTTTGAAGATTTCCAGCACGGCGCGGGAATTGAACGTCAGGTTGCGATGGCTGAGCATCACGCCCTTGGGATCGCCGGTCGTGCCGGACGTGTACAGAATGGTGGCCAGATCGCTGGGTTGCGTTTCGGCCAAGGCCCGCTGCTCGATGGCCTGGCCCTTTTCTTCGCTGGCCTGTTCGACCAGGTCGGACAGTAATCCGACCGGTTGACCGTTGATCTTTTCGTCGCACGCCTCGTAGGAAAGATACTTGACGTCGGCTGGAAGATGCGCCGCTGCCGCGGCCAGCTTCTTAGCCTGCTCGGGTCCCGAGAGAACGACCAGCTTCGCGCCGCTGTCTTTGATCTGGAACGCAATCTGAGGACCTGTCAGCGTGGCATGCACCGCCACATGAACTGCATGCGCCATGTGTACGGCGACGTCGAACACGATCCACTCGTAGCGATTCTCAGAGACCTGGATCACGCGGTCGCCCGGCTTGGCGCCAAGCTCGACGAGCACCGCGGCCGTGCGTCGCGCGTTGCGCGACAGTTCGTTCCACGTGCGGGCGACGAACTTGTCGCCTTGGCGAAAATGAACCGCCGTTTTCTCACCATCTTGTTCTACGCGGCGATGAAACATCGCCACCAACGTGTCGTGCAGCTTGTCTTCGACCATGGAAATGCCTGAGCCGGGTCAACGTTCGAAAAACACGGAAATCGGCGAAGATGGGGGGCGGATGGCCGAACCCACAGAATACCATCCGCGCACAGTCGATGGTAGCGCCGCATCCGAGAAGAGCCCCTTTTTTGCACGGCGGCGCGGAGCGCAGCATCGCTCAGGCGGCCGCACACTTCCAACGGCACACATTTCGCCGAACGCCCTGAGCTGCTGGAATCCCCGAAAGCTTTGCGGGGGACTACACGCGCTCGAAAATGGTGGCGATGCCTTGTCCCACGCCGATGCACATCGTGGCCAGCCCGAATTGGGCGCCCCGATCGACCATGTTGTTGACCAGGGTGGTGGTAATCCGGGCGCCGCTGGCTCCCAGCGGGTGGCCGATCGCAATCGAACCGCCGCGCACATTGACCTTCTCGGGATCCATCTTGAGCATCCGCATGCAGGCGATGGCCTGGGAGGCGAAGGCCTCGTTAAGCTCGATCACGTCGATGTCCGAGAGCTTCATGCCGGCCCGTTGCAGCGCTTTCTTCGTGGCTGGAACGGGCCCTGTGCCCATTACCGACGGATCGACGCCCACGACGGCCGTGGCGACCACGCGCACCAGCGGCGTGAGTCCCAGCGCCTTGGCCTTCTCCTCGGACATGATCAATAGTGCCGCGGCGCCATCGTTGAGCGGAGAACTGTTGCCGGCGGTGACCGTGCCCATGCCCGGCATGAAGGCCGGCTTCAATGCCCCGAGCGATTCCATGGTGGAGTCGGCGCGGACACATTGATCGAAATCGACTAGGATGCGTTCGCCATCTTCGTCGCGGCCCCAGATCGGCAGCATTTCGCGTTTGAACTCGCCTTTCTTTTGCGCGGCAGCCGCCAGTTGATGGCTGCGCAGCGCGAACTTGTCCTGCTCTTCGCGCGAGATGCCTTGCGTTTGCGCGAGAAACTCGGCGGTCACTCCCATCGCCAGCGCGCCCTTCGACGTGCGGTGGAACAGCTTGGGATTCAAGTTGATTCCGGCGTCCATCGGGATGTGCTGCATGTGCTCCAGCCCGCCGACGATCTGCACGTCTTCGAAGCCGGCCATGATGGCGTGCGAGGCCTGATTGATCGCTTGCAGGCTGGAGCCGCACAGCCGATTGACCGTGGTGCCGCCGGTGTGCGTGGGCAGGCCCGCCATCAGCACGACGGCGCGGGCGGCGTTCATTCCCTGCTCGCCGGTCTGCTGCGTATTGCCGAGCACGACGTCCTCGATCTCATTGGCGTCGATGCCGGAGCGCTCGACCAAGGCTTCCACGACTTGCACGGCCAGATCATCGGAGCGGACGTCGCGATATATTCCCTTGTCCTTATGAGCCCGGCCGACGGGCGAGCGGATACAATCTACGATCACGGCGCGTTTCATCGGGAGATCCCCTGGTAGTTCGATCGATTTCAGAGACGGTTCATTATACGGGGCGGTGCAATGGGTGGCATTTGGAAGCCAATTAGCTTGGCCACTGCGCGATTAATTACATGCGGTCCATTACATGTCGTAAAATTCCTTGCCGCTATTGGCCAAATCCAACAGCATCGGCGTGGGCTTGGCCCTCTCACCAAGGCTCTCCAAAGGCTTGAGTATTTCGACGATCTTGGCCGCGCCCAGCGTGTCGGCCCAGAACAGCAACCCGCCCTTGTACGGCGGGAATCCGACGCCGAAGATCAATCCCAGGTCCACATCGCGAACGTCTCGGACCACCTTGGCTTCGAGAATGCGCGTGGCCTCGAGCACCATTGGCAGGAACAGCCGCGCGGTGATCTGTTCGTCGGTGAACTTTCCCTTTTGGCGGATATGCGGACCGATGATGTCGGCCAATGCCGGGTCGGGCGTGCCTTTGCCCTTTTTGTCCTTGTACTGATAGAAGCCGGCGCCCGACTTTTGTCCCAGGCGTCCTGCTTCCACAAGCGCCGGCAGGATCGGCGAGGCGGCCGTGCGGTCGGGAAACGCCTCGTGCATCACGCGGCCGGCGTAATAGGCTGTATCCAGGCCCACGACATCGTATAGCGCGATCGGCCCCATCGGCATGCCAAACGCCTTGGCAGCGCGCTCCACGCCTTTGATCTCGGCGCCGTCGGCAACGAGTTCGAGCGCTTCGTTCATGTAGGGCAACAGCAAACGGTTCACGAGGAAGCCGGGACCGTCGTTGCACACGATGGGCGACTTGCCGATCCGCTTGGCGTAGGCCACGGCGGTGGCGATCGTTTCATCGCTGGTCTTGGCGCCGCGAATCACTTCCACCAGTGGCATCCGTCGCACGGGGTTGAAGAAGTGAATCCCGCAGAACCGCTCCGGCCGCTTCAGCCCCTCGGCCAGCTTCGTGATGGGAATGGTCGAAGTGTTCGAGGCCAAAAACGCTTTCTCCGATAGCTGCGGCTCGATCTTGGCATACAGCTTCTTCTTGGCTTCGGGGTTTTCGACGATCGCTTCGATCACCAGGTCGCAGGCGGCCAGCTCGGCGTCGACGGTGGCGGGATTCACCAGCGCCGCCATTTGCACGGCCTTCGTGGCGTCGGGCCCCTTCTTCTCCTTGTCGTAGGCGACCTCTTCCAGAATCTTTTGTATGCCGCCGGCCAATGCGTCGGCCACCGCGTCGGACAACACCACGGGCGTGCCGCGCCGCATCGTGGCGGCGGCGATGCCCTGGCCCATGATGCCCGCGCCGATCACACCCAGCGAGTTGATCTTGGCCGGTTTGATGTCGCGATTCTCGACGCCCGGATCTTTCTTGTTGCGATCCGTGAGGAAGAAGATGTTGATCAGCGCGCGATTGACCGGCGAACCGAACAGATTGGCCATGGCCTCGCTCTCGGCGGCGCCGGCCGCATCGGCGTCCAATGCCGACGACTCCAGCATCAGTTCCAGCGCCGTCCCGGGGGCCGGGTAGTGGCCGCCGGTTTGCTGCTGGACGACGGCCGAGGCCGTGGCGCCCAGGAAACCCAGTTCGGTGTCACTGATGTCGATCGGTTTGTCCCAGGCCTCGCGGTCCTTCTTCCACTGGCCCGACTGCTGTTCGGCGCGAATCAATTTCACGGCGGCCTCCAGCAGCTTTGCCGAGGGCACCAGATCGGAGATCAGGCCCATCAAGGCCGATGTCTTGGCGTCGATCGACTCGCCGGCCGTGATCAATTCGATCGCGTTGTAAAGTCCGAGCACACGGGCTGCGCGTACCGTGCCGCCCCAGCCCGGCAGCAACCCGAGTTTGACTTCCGGAAAGCCGTACATGCTCTTGGCGTCGCTGGCCATTACGCGGCGATCGCACCACAGCGCCATTTCGGCGCCGCCGCCCACGCACTGGCCTTCGATGGCCGTGACCGTGACGAACGGCATTTTCGACAATCGCTGAAAGAGCTTGCGCCCGCCGGCGCACATCTCGACGACTTTCTCGTGCGACATGTCGATGTTCTCGACGAACTCACGAATATCGGCGCCAACGACGAACACCCCGGGCTTGCCCGAGCGAATCACCAACCCGGCCAAATCCTTGCGGCCCTCGAGCGCCGTAAGGTGCTGGTCGAGTTCGTCGAGCACGGCCTTGGAAAAGACATTCGCGCTGCCCCGCGGATCGTCGAGCGTGAGGACGGCAATATCCTTGCCCTCGGTGCTCAATTCGAAAAAGCCTGGATCGGCCATGGATAGCTCACCTTTCGTGGTCACGACAATGGATTGATAGCGTGCGAGGCGCCAAAAACGTGCATCGACTGAGCGAATGAGGGGGGCGTCCGCCGGGCGATTGGTTGTGGATAGAAATGAGTGCGGGATATGAGGTCCCGTGTCGTTTATTGATAACGCCCCGGCAGGCGCGCCACAAGAGGCGGCGAGAATTGCGCTGGGCGACGCCAGCTCCCCGCGGAGTTTGACAATCGAGTCCGGCGCGCTATCCTGAACGTCCGCGAGCAATTCCAACGCTTGCACTGGTCCCCTCACCGACCCGGAGCTTTACAACCATGTTCCCCACCGGTGTGCCCTGTAGCGTGCGTCGAGCGGTGCTGGTTCTTGCGATCCTTGGCGCATTGCTTGCGACACATTCCAGCAACATTTGCCGGGCCGCTGAATCCAATGCTGCCACGGTCACGCTAGTCGTGGACTACGGCGATGGCGTGGAAATTCATTTCACGGCCTTGCCGTGGCACAAGGGAATGACGGTGCTGGACGCAATGGCGGCCGCCGGCAAGCATCCGCGGGGCATTACTTTCGCCCAACGCGGGTCTGGCGGCGCGGCCATGATTACCCAGATCGGCGACGCCAAGAACCAGGGCGGGGGCGCCCAGAGCAAGAACTGGCTGTACTACGTCAACGATGAGCAAGCCACGATGAGCGCCGGCAAGCAAACGCTCCAGCCAGGGGACGTTGCCTTGTGGAAGTTCCAGGTCTACCGGTACAATCCGTGAGCCGGCCGTCGCGGCCGGGAATGTTTCAATGCGGGGTCCGCAACTTCGTTTGGAGAGCTGCCAAGTGAATCGCCACATGCTGTTCGATGCCGTTGTGTTCGTGGGTCTGGTCGGTCTGGCAGTCGCGACGCGATTGATCATGATCGAGCCAAACTTCCACGCCGTGACCGCGGCCACGCTGTTTGCCGGATTCTACTTCCGCAGTCGTTTAGTGGCGGCGCTGGTGCCGCTGGTGGCCATGACGGCCAGTGACTGGGTGATCGGCGGATACGCGCGCGAAGTGATGATCACGGTCTATCTCTGCATGTTGCTGCCGATTGCCTGGCGAGGCGTGTTGCGCACTCGATTGTCGGCCCCGCGACTCGCCCTGACGGCCGTGGCCTCGACGTTGATCTTCTATGCGGTGACCAACGCGGCGGTCTGGTATGCGGTGCCCTGGTATGGCCCGGGATTCAGCGGCCTCGTGGCTTGCTATGCGGCCGCCGTGCCGTTTCTGTACAACGCCCTGGCCGGCGACCTGGTGTTTACCGCCGGCCTGTTTGGCGTTTACGCGTTGGCTTCGCGGTTTGTTCCGCAATTCGCGATGGCCAAGTCTTGGCTGGTGCCGAGCAACGCGTAACGAGCGTCGCGACAACGGGAATGCGGCGCTACAGGCTTTGGTTCGCTCGCGCGGCGATTTGCGCGTCCGCGGCATACCAATGTCGCCAGCGGGCAACGCGCTGTTCGTCGGTGAGCCCTTCGCCTGCGGAATCCGACGCGACTGGCTGCCGGGCGATACGTCAGCCTCGTGGGGCGATGACGCGGGGCTCGCGCTAGGTTCCGGTGATGTCGCTTGGATTGCTAGTTAGCGGCCGGCTCCGCGGCTGCCGCGGCATCGGCCGCGGGCGCCGCGCCATCGGCCGTCGCGGCGTCGGCTGTTGCCACGGTATCTTGCTTCGGCTGCGGCTTGGGCAACAACACGCTTTGCAAGTCGGCCACCAGCTCTTGGACCTTGGCAGTCAACTCGGTGTCGGCAACTTCGTCTTCGTCCTGCGTCAGGTCGTAGGCGTCTTTGATTTTTTTGCGGAGGTCGCTGATGAACGCCTGGCCCGGCGTGCCATTGGATGCCGCCACGAGCCCGCTGCGCCCCGTGGGGCCTTCCAGTCCGTGCAGTGCGCTGTACAGGCCATAGACGATCATGCCCCGCGACGGCTCGCGGCCGCTTTCGCTGGCGGCCTCGATCTCGCCTTGGCACACTTCCACGGCCTGATGGCCGAGCAAATTGGCAAGCGCCTGATAATCGATCTTGGCATCCTTGGGATACTGCAACTTGCCGAGGCATTCGGCCACTTCGCAGCGGAACGAAGCTTTGGCGCCTGGATCGGCAATGACCTTTTCCATCGCCGCCACGACGTTGTCGTTTGGCCCGGGGCTGCCTAAGGCGCCCAGCACTTTCGCAGCTTCGCAACGCATCCAGGTGTGTCCCTCGGCCGTGCGGTTGTCTGGCGGCACTTCCCGTTCGAATATCTCGAGCATTGCAGTGGTCAGAGGATCCTTATATCTGGGCGGCAAAATGCCTGATTCGGCATATCGTTCGAGCCCGATCATCGCCGCGACCTTTAGCTGGTCGGGATACTTCTCAGCCGGACCGGACACGACCGACGTCAAAAATAAATAGGCGGCAGGCAGCGGATTGCCGTTGGGTTCCTTGTCCTTGAGGCTACCTAGCACCAGCACGGCGTTCAGGCGCACGGCTGGTGCAAACTTTGGGCTCTTTGCGACGGATTGCAACCCGAGATTGGCCATATTGACTAACTGGTTGTAGGCATCGCCGGTTTTTCCGGTGCGCAGGAAGATCTCCAGGTCCTTACGCACGTCGTGAAACGTCGCCGGGCCAGCCTTGGAATCGAGAAATTGACCGAAAAACGCACTGAAGTATTGCGAGAACAACTGCCTATCGGCGCCCGCCAACTTTCCGCCGCGTAAAATGCGGTTGATATTGGCCTTCTCTGTTTTAAGGATGCCTTGCGCACAGCAACAGTTCGGCACCGCACACGCCAGCACGCCGGCAATGCATGCCGCCACGCACGCGCGGCGCAATAGAACAGTCGAAAAACGCTCGCTGGCTTTCACTCTGTTCACCCTACTGATGGCTCCGGAATCGGAGCGAAGGAAACGGCTGGCCCACTGAGTTCAAAATCGCGGAGACAACCAACTGTCGCCGTACGCAAGCTCAATGGTCGCTTGGGTTTCTAGCGAAACCTAACCCCTAGAGTACCACCGTTTGCTAGAATCTGTCAAGTTGTCAGCATTCGGCATGCTTGCAGCGCCGCCACTGCGCGCGGCAACTGCCCCGATTGTCCACCGGCCAGCCGCAAAGCCGTTATGACCGGCGCCGGCGGAATGTGCTATCGCGTCGGACCGGGGCAAGCCGCGAGGGCAAAACAGACGCCGCCCGCACAAGCCACCGCAGGTAACTCCGTGACGCTGCTGTATTACGATCCCCTCTTTCTGGAACACAACACGGGCAAGCACCCCGAGCGTGCCGAGCGGTTGGTGCAGATCATGCGGCAACTGGAACGCACGGGATTGGACACCCGCTGCCAGCGTCCGAACTGGCAGCCTGCGACCGTCGAGCAGTTGGCCAGCGTGCATGCGCCGGATTACATCGCTCGGCTGAAAGCCTATGCGCAAAATAGCGGCGGTCGAATCGAGGAAGACACGGTTTGCAGTTCGGGCTCGTACGACGCCGCCCGACTGGCCGCCGGCGCCGTTTGCGACGCCGTGCGCCGCGTCGTTAGCGGCGGCGAGCGGCAGGCCTTGTGCCTGGTGCGTCCACCAGGGCACCACGCCCTGTGCGACGCTCCGATGGGCTTTTGCCTGTTTGGCAACGTGTCGATCGGGGCTCGGCTAGCGATCCGCGAATTGGACTTGAATCGCGTGCTAATCGTGGACTGGGACGTGCACCACGGCAACGGCACGCAGGCGACTTTTTGGGAAGACCCGCAGGTTGCCTTCCTGTCGATCCATCGCTGGCCCTTCTATCCTGGCACGGGTCGCGCCGACGAGACCGGCGCGGGCGATGCCTTGGGAACGAAACGCAACGTGCCGGTCGAGTTCGGCACGCCGCGGCGCGAATACGTGGCGCTGTTCACCGCGGCACTCGAAAAACTCGCGGCGAAAATCCGTCCCGAGCTGATCTTGGTCAGCGCCGGATTTGATGCCCATCGCGACGACCCGGTCGGTTCACTGGGGCTGGAAACCGAGGACTTTGAGCCCCTAACGACCGCCGTGTTGGACGTGGCCCAAAGCTACGCCGGCGGACGGATCGTCAGCGTGCTCGAAGGGGGCTACAACACGGGCATCTTGGCCGGTTGCGTTGGTCTCCACCTCGAATTGCTGCTCGCACGAGAGAAATCGCCCTGACCGCCGAACGGGCGCGCCTGTTGAACTTGGCTGACTAGACCCGCCTGAGGGCTTGGCGTCGAGTCTGGCGGAAGCGTGATCTTGATGCAAAGACGGCGAGCCTGCCGACCGCACAAGGACGTCCATAAGTGCCGTTCGTGACGAGAGTAGCGCCCCCCGATGTTCAGCTCGCGCGCTCTTTGACGACTCTTCCGAGGGGTTTGTACCAATCAAGCCTGATTGAGCGGATTTTGCTTCGGAGGACCACGAATCCCGGTCGATCGCTGAAGTAACTTGCCGCGCCAGGCATGGAGTCGGTGCGCTACTAGGGATGCCAGTCACGGAAGAACGATGGATCGTACGGCCCTTATTGCCTGCGCCGGCCTTTTGTTGCCGTGTGGAGCAGCGCTCGCCGCTGCCCCCGAGCAACCCGTCGTCGCGCCCACGGGCGCACGGCCCCTGCGCTGCTCGATGCGCAGGGTATTTCCAGCGCTGGTTGCCGTCCGCTGATTCGCGAGCTGGCCAGCGTTGCAACTTCAGACGCCGCTTCAGGAAACGTCATCCTGTTGTCGGAACAGGCCGAGTCGCCGGCTTCCGACGTTCCGACTGCGAACGCTGCCAACAAGATCGCGACGGACGCCAGCAACGAGCGAATGCAATTGCCGTGGGCCAACGTCCAGCGTTCGCCGGAAATGATCGCGGCGGCGCGACGAGCGAGCCGGCGCGTCCATGACGGATTTGCCCGAGCGGCTCGCGGTGCCCACTACTCGGCGCGTTCCGAGTTCGTGGCGGCATTGCAGACGATCGCTCAAGCCAGTGATATCGAGCGCGGCACGCGGCACTACACGCGCGCCTTGGAACTCGGACTGGCCGCGCTGGAGGAATCGGGGGATTTCCTGGGTCGCAACGCAGCCGCCGGCGAAGCTCCTGTAGCACAGATCGTCCTGCGACATCAAACACAGATTCTCAAAGACGCGGGCTTGCAAGACGTGTCGGCGTACGAGGCCGCCGAGCGCTACGGTGCCTTTGCCCAGGAACAATTGGCAGCCGCCGCATTTGGCGAGGTGACAGGCTCCATGGCGCTATTCGGCCTGGCCAAAGTCGCCCACGTCGACATTACCGCCGAGCCGAGCCGGGCGATCGAGCGCAGGATGCAAGCGCAGTATCTCTATCGCGCCGCCTTGCTGGCCGAGCGAAATAATTTCTGCGCGGCCAACGAACTGGCCGTGCTGTTGGGCGAAACCGGACACCTCGAAGAAGCCCGCCAACTGCTGCTGCAAAGCGTCTCGGTGATGCCGCACGCGGTAACGTGGCGCAACCTGGCGTCCGTGCATGAGCGTTTGGGCGAGCGCCAATTGGCTCAACAAGCCCGAGCGCGCCGGACTTGTTGCCACAGTTCGCCTCCGCAACATCAACGCCGGATATCGAGTGGGTCGACGTCACGGCGTTCGCGCGTTTGTCGAGTGCTTCAGACTCGGTAATGCCGGCCGCTCCGGTCGCTCAAAGTCAGCCAACATCGTCTAAATCCGCCGCGCCGATGACGACTGCCAAGAAACCAACCAACCGGCTCCTTTGGAATTCCCGCCGCTAGCAACCAACTTCAACTACACAAGCGATCGCCATGAATCCGACACAGCCCAACTCGACAATCAATGGTCCCTTCGCGCAGTCCAAGCGGGTGCCCCAACAAGCCCGGACACGCTGCCGCGTCCTTTTGGCAGGACTCGTGGCCCTGGCTGGCCTGGCTTGCCTGGCACCGCCAGTTCACGGCGCCGACGGCCGGACTGCGTCGCGGCAAACTCCCAACGGCGCAGACGGCGTCGCGGCTGGACTACGTTGGGCCGCTTTTGCCGGGAGATGAACCCGTGCAACTGTGCCAGATGCTCTCTCCGGCCGACCCGAATCCCATCCCCGCCATCGATTGTGTGCGGAACTGCCCACCCGGTTTCGAGGCGACATGGGGCGCGCTGGGGCCGACCACCGAGTTCCAGGAGTGGGCCCAAGGCGAATACGTCGGCCGCGCGCGATTGCCGCACGTGCCGACCTACCGCCTGCGTGTCGACGACCAAATGAGCTTTGTCTTTCGCGTCACGCGCAACGAGATTCCCACGCCCTACGAGATCAACGTGGGCGACGAGGTGACGATCGAGAGCGCCACCGATGCACAACTCAAGCGGACGCTCGTCGTGCTCCCCGACGGCACGATCACGCTCCCCTTGGTTGGCCCGGTGCATGCCGCCGGCCTGAGTGTCGAACAGTTGCGAAAGCAACTCGATACGATCTACGAGAAATTCTACAAAGTGCCCGCAATCACGGTCACTCCCGTGAAGGTCGACACGAAATTGGAAGATTTGCGATATACCGTCAGCGGTCGGTCGGGTTTCGGTGGTCAGGTGTTGCCGGGCAAGGTCACGCCCGAGGGCACCATTCAGTTACCCGCCGTTGGCAGCGTACCCGCCCAGGGCATGACGATCGACGAGTTCCGCTACGAGCTCAACGAGCGGTTTGCGCAAAAGATCGAGGGCATCGAAGTCGTGCCCGTGCTCACGCAGCGCGCCCCGCGTTACGTGTACGTGCTGGGCGAAGTGGCGCAACCGGGCCGCTACACCTTGGAACAACCGACCACGGTCATGCAGTCCATCGCCATGGCCGGAAGTTGGAACTATGGCGCGCACATCACGCATGTGGTGGTGTTCCGCCGCGTGGATGATTGGCGGCTGGTGGCCACCACACTCGACCTGCGGCCGGCGCTGCTGGGTCACTCCCCCTGCCCGGCCAGCGAAATCTGGGTGAGCGATGCCGACCTCGTGATCCTGCCCAAGAGCAAGCTGCTGCGGGCCGACAACTTCATCGATCTGATCTTCACTCGCGGCTTGTACGGTGTCATTCCGTTCAACGGCGGTGTCAGCTATACTGTCTTCAAGGGGCTAACGCCGCTGCCGTAGTCGTCGATTGCACGAAATTCTCACGGCGATTGCCGTCGATCCCGTGCATAAGCCGCGCCGGGCAAGTCGTTTCTTGCCGGGCGCGGCTTTTCACATGCGCTCGGGCCATTTATGTTAGGACCCCAGCGGATTCGGCCGGATGTCGCCGACGTTCGCTCTCAATCCCGCCGGGATCGAGCTCACCTAAGAACCCGCCTTCTGGAGAAGCCGTATCATGAGACTGCAACCACGACTGTTATCGTTCTTGGCTTGTGGCGCAATTCTCGGACTCTTTGGAGCATCGAGCATTGCCGCGGACGATGTCCCTTCGACGCTCCAGCCCGCGCCGCGCAATCGCGCGCAAATGAAGCGTCACGAGGCCTTCAACGAGCGCGTCAAGCAAGGAAATGCCGACCTGGTCTTCATCGGCGACTCGATCACACAGGGATGGGAAGGTTCCGGCAAAGACGTTTGGGCCAAGTACTATGGCGACCGCAATGCCGTCAATCTGGGCATCGGCGGCGATCGCACGCAGCACGTGCTGTGGCGCCTGGACCATGGCAACATCGAAGGCATCTCGCCCAAGCTGGCCGTGCTGATGATCGGCACGAACAACTCCAACGGCATGGACAACACGGCAGAAGAAATCGGCGCCGGCATCGAGGCGATCGTCAAAAAGCTGCGCGCCGAGTTGCCGCGGACCAAAGTGCTCATCCTGGCGATCTTTCCCCGCGGCGCGAAGCCGAGCCCACAACGAGAAAAGAACGCCAAGGCCAGCGAAATCGCCGCGCAATTGGCCGACAACGAGAATGTCTTTTATCTCGACATCGGCCCCAAGTTTCTCGATGCCGACGGCACGCTGTCGAAGGACATCATGCCCGACTTGTTGCACCTGAACCCCCGCGGCTATGAAATCTGGGCCGAAGCCATCGAACCCAAGGTTGCGGAATTGATGGGCGAGCAGAAATAAGCGTCCGGCCAAGGCGAGCGCCGCGGGGCAAATTGCCCCAGGCGCCGTGTTGGGCTAGTTCGCGCGTGTGTGGCGAAACCAGTTTGCGAAGTCGCGCACGCCGTCGGCCAACGGCATCCGCGGCTGATAGCCCAGCAGGCGCTGCGCTTTCGTCAAGTCGGCGCGAGTCACTGGCAAGTCGACGGGACTTGCCGGCCGGTACTCGATGGTTGCCCGGTGGGCAAGCGCGTCCTCGAGCAACGCGACCAGTTCGCGAAGCGGCACGGGCTCATCGTGTCCAAGATTGATCGCTTCTCCTACAGCGGCCGGGGCTGCCAGGGCCGCCATTAGTCCGTCGCAAACGTCGCTGACGTGCGTGAAATCGCGGAGGTAATTGCCGTCGCCCAATAGCGGAATCGGCCGACCGGAGAGAATCGCGTCGGCAAAAATCCACATTGCCAGGTCCGGCCGGATGCGCGGACCATAGACGCTAAACGGCCGCAAGCAGACGACCGGGACACGGTGAATCTTCCCGTAGGAGAAGCACAAAAGCTCCGCAGCGCGCTTCGTCACGCCGTACGGGCTTAACGGTATGCCCAGCAGAGCGTCCTCCTGAAATGGCACGCGAGCCAGGTCTCCGTAAACCGTCGACGACGAGGCGAACACAAACCGCTCTACCGGGCAGGCACGCGCCGCTTCTAGCAAGGCCAGCGTGCCGTCGACGTTCGTGGCGGTGAATATCGCCGGCTGGCTGACACTGGCGCGCACGCCTGCACAGGCGCCCAAGTGGATCACTTGCTGGATATGACGTTCGGCAAACAATCGCTTCATTGCCGCTACGTCGCAAAACGAACGTTCCTCGATCGTCACGCGGGGATCCGCCGAGAAACCCGTCACGTTGGCCCGCTTGAGCGCCGGATCGTAATAGGCATTGAAGTCGTCGAGGCAGACGATGTTCGCCGCGGAATCGCGGGCCAGCAAGCGCTCGATGAAATGACTGCCAATGAAGCCGGCGCCGCCGGTTACCAAGACGCTCATGCATGGATCCGCTGGGAAAGGATGGACGCGGCCGCCGGCAGACAGTGTCAATACGTGGCGTCCAAGTCGATTGTAACACGCTCTCCATCTAGCCGGCGTGATTGTTCGGTTTGTGGGCCCGCACGAACCAGTTCCGCATGCCCAAGGACAAAATCACGCGCAGCGCCGAGGCGGCCTCCCGCGAATCGATCTTCGAGCTGCCGTGGCGCCGGTCGGCGAAGGTGATGGGCGTTTCGCCGAACTTTGCCCCCAGCCGCTTTAGATGCCAGAGAATCTCTTCTTGGAACGAATAGCCGCGCGAGCGGATAGCGTCGAAATCAACCTGCTGCAAAAGCGACGCGCGATAACAGCGAAACGCTCCGCTGCAATCCTTGGTCGGCAAGCCAAGCAGCCACCGGGCATAGGTGTTGACGCCGCGGCTCATCAGGTGGCGCCGCAGCGGCCAGCCCTCGACCTTGCCGCCTTGGACATAGCGCGAGCCGATCATCACGTCGACGTTCGGCGAACCATCGGGGCGATCCATCCCGGCCAACAGCGCAGGAAGATAGCGCGGATGATGGCTGAAATCGGCGTCCATGTTGAGGACAAAACGATAGCCGTGTTCCAAGGCAAACTGCATTCCCGCGATCGTGGCGGTGCCCAGTCCCAGCTTGCCGCTGCGGTGCAGACAGTGCAGCCTGGGCTCGAAGGCGGACTTGGTATCGCACCAGGTGCCGGTGCCGTCCGGCGAGTTGTCATCGATGACCAGCAAATCGACGTCGGGCGCCGTTGCCAGGATCTCATCCACGAGTCGCGGCAGGTTCTCGATCTCGTTGTATGTGGCCAACGTGACAATCGTGGAATGGACGGGGGGCATGAGTGAAGTCGCTCTTGCGGCGGGAATCAGAGTCTTTGGGAAGCGTGCTATCGCACCGGGCGTCGGTGAATTTGTTGAAATCGCGTGAGCAAGCGGGGCAGCGGGGTGTCAAGCCTTTCGGTCGCACAGGCGGATATCTACAATCTAGCTTTCCCTGCCCGTTGCGAAACATTTCACGTCAGCCTGCCATGGGTGCCCCACCCGAAACCCTGGTCTCACCGACCGTCGTCCCGTCCGCGCCGTCGATCGCCCAACCGGAGATCCACGTCTACGGCCGCCCATTTTGGTGCACCTACCTGGGCAATACCGCGTTGATGATAGCCTTCGCGATGATGTATCGGTACGCCGATTTCGTGCTGTACTTGGGCGGCAACGAATGGACTCTGGGCCGCATCGTCGGCGTCGGCACGATCGGCGGGCTGGCCATGCGGTTGTTTCAGGGCTATGGAATCGACCATTTCGGCCCTCGACGCATCTGGCTCTGGTCGCTCGTGGGTTTTGTTGTCAGCATGCTGGGGCACATGTCCATCACGAGCGACGATGGTCCAGCGATCTATCTGCTGCGCATGCTCTACACCACCAGCTTTGCCGGCGCAGCCGGTGCTTCGATCACCAGCGTCTCGCGATGTTTGCCGTTGCCGCGGATGGCCGAAGTGATCGGCATGTTGGGAACCTCCGGCTTCATCGGCATGGCGCTAGGACCTCAGTTGGGCGACTATTTTTGCGGCGGAGAGCAGATCACGCGTGGCGATCTGAATGCCATGTTTGGCGTGGCGGCGCTGCTAGGCGTCATTTCTTTCGTGCTGGCCGAGTTGGCCACGCGCGCCGACGCGCCACCCCGGCGACGCAAGCGGCCGCACTTGTTCTGGCTGCTGCGGCGCTATCATCCCGGCTTCGTGCTGGTGTTGGGCGCGCTGCTCGGCGTCGGCTTTACCATTCCCACGACGTTCTTGCCGACGTTCATCAAGGAGTTGGGCATCGCCCGCACCGGCCCGTATTTCATCGTTTACTCGGTCACCGCGTTCGTGGCCCGGGTGGCCACCAGGCGGATGCCGAGTCTGGTCGGTGTGCGCCCGATGATTTACCTCGGTCTTGGCTCGATGGTCGCGAGTCTGCTGGCCTATTTGCCGGTGCGGACTGAGTGGGGATTGCTGGTTCCCGCCGCGTTTGCGGGCATCGCGCACGCCGTTTTGTTTCCGGCGGTCACCGCGCAGGGAAGCTTTGCCTTTCCCAATCGCTACCGCGGCTTGGGCACGACCGTCATGCTGGCGATGCTCGACCTGGGGGCATTTGTCGGCGCTCCGCTCATTGGCGGGGTGGTGGAAGCCAGCAAATCGACCAGACTGGCTCCTTATCCTACGACCTTCGTGGTCTTGGCCGCGGGAGTCACGCTGACTGGGGTGGCGTACGCCCTGTCCGGAAGACGTGCAACCAGGAGAATTATTGGATGACTCCCCGTACGAAACCAGTCGCTACGAAGCAAGCCCAACGCTCGTCGGCGCCCACGAAACGCTCGTCCGCAGCCTATCGAGACGATTTGGCTTATGTGCACGATGTCGGTTTTGGCGGCTTTGCCAGCGACGCGGCGCCGTGGCTTTTGGAACTGCTCCGCTCGCATGGGCTTGCCGATGGACTGGTGATCGACTTGGGCTGCGGCAGCGGCATTTGGGCGCGCGAATTGTCGCTGTCCGGCTATGGAGTGTTGGGTTACGACATCTCGGCGGCAATGGTCGCCATCGCCAAGAATCGCGTTCCGCGCGGCGATTTTTTTGCGCGGCCACTGCTCAGCGCGCGGTTGCGCCCTTGCGTGGCGGTAACCGCGCTAGGCGAAGTATTCAACTATCTATTTGACCGTCGCAATTCGTTGGAGCGACTGGCGGAGTTCTTCGAGCGCGTGCACACCGCGCTGCGTCCGGGCGGCCTGTTCGTGTTCGACATCGCCACGCCGGGGCGCGAGCCCAACGGCCAGCGGCAAGCCTTTCGCCAGGGGAGCGATTGGACGTGCCTGTTCGAAGCCCGCGAGGATGCCAAGACGCGTATGCTGACGCGGCGCATTTCGACATTTCGACGCGTGGGCGACTTGTATCGCCGAGACGACGAGGTGCATCGCCTGCAATTGTACACCCGTCAGGAAATGACGACCGCATTGCGCGACGCAGGCTTTCGAGCCCGCACGGTGCGAGACTACGGCAAAACGGCCTTCCCGCCCGGCTATCTCGGATTCGTCGCGCAAAAGGCGTGACGCCATCTGCCGATGCTATCTTCCGGCCAGTTGGCGGTAGTAGTCGATCGAGCGGCGCAGCCCTTCCTCGAAGCCGACTAGGGGCTCGTAGGCGAGCCGCTGGCGAGCCTGGGTGATATCGGCCAGGCTTTCGCGCACGTCGCCGGCCCGTGGCGGCTCGTGAATCGGTTCGATCGACGTGCCGAGCAGTCGGTTAAGCTGGGCAACTAGCTGCAGCAGATCGGTGCTGCGGCCGTTGGCAACGTTGAACGTGCGCCCCGCAACGAGCCGGGCGTCGGCATCGGCCGCCAGCAGGTTGCCGTGCACCACGTTGCTGATGAACGTGAAGTCCCGCGATTGCCGTCCATCGCCATAGATCGTTGGCTGCTTGCCAGCGAGCATCGCCGTAATGAACCGTGGAATCACAGCCGAGTACTGGCTGTTGGGATCCTGCCGCGGACCGAACACATTGAAGTAGCGGATGCTCACGGTCTCGAAGCCGTAAGTGGTCCAAAACGCATGGCAATAGGCCTCGCCGGCCAGTTTGGCGGTGCCGTATGGCGAAATCGGCGCTGGCAGATCCGTCTCGCGCTTCGGGGAACTTGCCTGATTGCCGTAGGCGCTGCTCGAGCCGGCGTAGACCAGCCGTCGAACGCCTGCCTTGCGGGCTTCGTGCAACACGTTCAGCGTACCGGTGACGCACGCCGCGTTGGTATCCAAGGGCCGTTCCACGCTACGCGGCACCGAGGCCAGCGCCGCTTCGTGAAACACGCAATCGACTCCGGCCACGGCGGTCGCAACATCGGCCGGGCTGGTGATGTCGCCTTGCAAGAATTCGACATCGGCCTCCAGGTGCTGCAAATTGCCACGGTGGCCCGTCGAGAGATTGTCGAGTATGCGCACGCGATCGCCGCGCGCGACGAGGGCCTCGGCGATGTGCGAACCGATAAAGCCGGCTCCGCCTGTAACGAGAAACGTGCGCATCGAGGGTGTCCTGTGGGGGAAACCGCTAGTTTGCGTGGTCGGGGCCGCCGTTTCAAGGTCCCCCGACGCGCGTGTCCCGACGCGCACGGTGAAGTTGCCCGGCGCAGGCCGAGGCAAATAGCGCCGCTCAGTCGTTCACGACCACGCAGCCCATCAGATGTGCGCCTGCGGATCGCAGGGCCTCGACGGCATCGATCGCGGCCTGGCGCTTGGTATGCGGCCGCGAGATGAGCACGTACACCGCGTCGCAATGGGCAGCCAACGAGGCTGTTGCAGGGCTTTGTTGGTCCGTGACGCCGATCAATACCGCCCGATATTTTGGTCTCAACGCTCCCCAACCGAATTCAACCGGCTCCTGCGTCGACACCTCGCCTTCGCCGCGGCTCACGAAATCAATTCGCGGGGTGGTAGTGGGATGAATGATCTGGGGCCACAGTGCTCGGCCGCTCATCGCCTCGACAATGCCTGGGCCCGCGGGACACGCGGTATTTGACAAACGAGCGTTTTTCAGGTCGCCATCCACCAGCAGCACGTCGCCGGTCGATTGCAGCGAAAACGCCTGAGCCAAGTGCGTCATTGAGAAGCCTGGATTGGTGGCGACGGCATCCGCGGTGACGAACAGCATGACATTGCAATAGTTGCACGAGAGCTGTTCGCTGATTCGCTCGGCCAGTTCGTGATAGTAGTCCGCCACGACCGGCACGGTGGGCAGCAGGCACATGTTCGCTACGGCGTGCTCCTTGGCAGCGCGCGCGCGTCTTCGGTTGCCGGATGCACGCGCTCAGTCCGGATGGGCGGGGGTGACTGGGGTTTCTTCCGCGCGGCCTCCGGAGGCGTGGCGCCAGTTTTCGGCGCGGTTTCGACCGTGCGCAGCTTCGGGGCCGATTGGGTGGCGCGTCGTTGCTCCACGGCTTTTAGCGCATCCAGTACTCGTGTCATCTTTGGTGATCCTGAGGCATGTTGCAGGCGGCGTGCTTTAGCCGCGCCGCAGCTTGGCGAACAATTGGCGGTACGGCCGCCGGCGCTGAGTTTGGACGGCGACGGAGGGTCCTTCATCCTCGATGATGATCAACTGGTGCTCGTCACCCGCAGCTTTGGCGCCGGCCCAAAACAGCGATTCGCGCGGTTCGGCCAGTGCCAAACACGCCAACTCACTCGGCGTCTGGATGGGGCGCGCGTCGTACGGTTCCGCCGGCTGGGCTGTTTCTGTTGGCGACGTCAGCGCAGCTTCCGAACTGACCAGCGGCGAAATGGGCTCGCACGCGATCATCGGTTCGCTTGGCTCACCATGGACTTGTTCGTCGGTCACGATGTCCACGATGGTCTCGAGTTGCAGTTGGAGCGAATCGACGTGCGATTGATTTTCCGGCGCGGACGAACTGTATGCCGCCAGCATGGATGCCAGTTGTCGGCTTTCCCAACTGCTGACGCGCGGCGCCTCGGAAAACAGGTCGGCGTCCAACGGATAGCGGTCGAGAACGACCTCTTCCTCCTCGAAAGTTTCCGCGTGAGGATCGCCGAATTCCGGAAAGTCGAGGTCCACTTCCGTCTGATTCATCCGGTGCACGATTGCGTGCGATCCCACCTCATCGGAACTCGTGCCCTCACCGGACTCGGCTTCGATCTGTTCTTCCTCTGACAAGTCGTCGGTTGGCGCCAGGTGTAGCGGCTCCGTCGGCTGCGAGCGAAAGGGAATGGCCTCCGGCGCTTCGTCCGCCGTGTCGTCCAACTGGCCGAACTCGATGACCCCGCCGTCGGACGTCTCCTGCGAGCCGGCGCTCCAGGGAGTGGGCAACTGCTGCAAATCGGCCCAGGCTTCTTCGACGGTGTCACTGGAAAGCGACGTGGCGCCGCCCAAACTGGCCAGCATCAGCGCGTGGTCGCAAACCTGATTGATCAAACGCGGAATGCCGTCGCTGGCGCGATGGATGCTGCACAGCGTGTCGTCGTCAACCAGTTTGGCCGGATCGCCGTCAACCGCCAGGATTTCGGCACGCACATACGCAGCCGTTTCCTCTGCGTCCAATGCGTCCAGGTAGCAGCGGGCGGCCAATCGCTGGGCAAAAGTGCTCAGCTTCGGACTGGCAAAACGCTCTTCCAATTGGGGGCTGCCGGCCATGACGACGCGCACGCGGGGTTGTCCGTCGCGCACCAGGTTGGTAATCAGTCGGATCTCCTCCAACAAGCGCAGCGGAAGCGTTTGCGCTTCGTCCACCAAGAGCAGCAATCCGGCCACTCCCTCGTCGGTCGGCTCGAGGAAGTCGACCAGTGCCAATCGAAGTTCGCCCTCGTCCATCCCACGATAGGGCAGCCCCAGTTCATAGAGGATCGCTTGCAGCAGCGCGGTTCGCGTGGCGAGTCGCCCGCTTGCGAGTTGCACGACGGCAAACTCATCGGCGAACTGCGCGGCGAGTAGCTGGCACAGCAGCGACTTGCCCGTGCCGGGCCCGCCGATCAGCAATCCGGGCCCTTCGCCGCGCTGGATGGAGCGCGCGCAACGTCTGGCGGGCACTCTCCATCAGCCGCACGGCGTGATAACGATCGCGTCGTGGTGTCGGCAGGAACGGGCGCGCCCTGAATCCGAAAGACTTTTCGTACATTTCCCACGCTTCCTAAGTCCTGCAAACGCTAAATTTTCACGGGCGTTCTGCCGAGAGAGAGCGCCCATTCTAGGGTCGGCAGTGCTGCCCGCGCCGCTCCATTCCGTCCGCGTGAAACCACCCAGGTTGCGCCAGGCGCGCGTCGGTGCGGCGCCAAGTAGGAGAGCTGGGCGGTTGTTGAGTAGCCGCCCGTCCGCTACCGCCAAGCAGACGCGGGATCCCGGATCAACTGCCAGACAGAGCCTGGATTCTCGACGCAGTAGGCGACCAGCGCGAAAACGACCACGGCCACTAGGACCTGCGCTAGGAATGTCAGCGTCTGATGCCGCTGAAACACGGTGCCGTGGGCCAAAGCCGGTGTGGCGGCCGGAATGACTCCCAGCACGGGCAGCAATAGGACGGCCGCGGCGTCGTCGGCGCCGGCGAACACCGACTCGTCGGTTGCACGCGCCAACGTGACCGATGCAATGGCGGCGATCACTAGCGCCAGAATCAGCGCTGCCAACACCAGCGGCTGCGAGCCCCGCGCATTTTCCGAGTCCGAAACAGCGGCGGTATTGGATGCCGTGGCGGTGTCGGGCTCGTCCGGCGTCTCGGCCTGAGATTCCTCGACGTTGTCTTCCTCTTGTGCGACGCCCTCTTGTGCGGAAGTTTCCGCGAGAGGAATTGCGGCCGCGGCGTGTTGCGATCGCGCTTGCTCGCTGGCCATTGCCGCGATTCGCTCGGCCGTAGCTGATTCGGCATCCACGGCCGCTTCGAGCATTGCTTGGGCTGTATCCCATTTCGCCATGGCCTGCCGCAACCGCTGCGATCCCGCACGAAGACGCTGATCTGCTTCTTGCTCGATCGCGCTTGGGGGCGAAGAAGGCGTCGCTTCCACCGCCAAGCTCGTGTCTTCCACGGCAAATCGTAGCGTCCTTTCGTCTTGGCCGGTCCCTTGGTTCGTCGTTGGACGCGCCGTAAGCACGACCAGTTGCCGCTGGTATTCCGCCAGGCGTAGATCCGCGTCGATGATCAATGGGTGCTGGTGCGTCAGATGGGCCAGCAGTTCCATCCGCTCGGCTTTGAGCTCTGCAATCAGTCGTCGCAGGGTGGCGAGCTCTTCGGCATTGGCGTCCGCTACCGCGGCGCTTTCGGCGCGAGATTGGCTCGTCGAGGAAGGAGCGGCCCGTTTATCATCCGGACGTACGGACTCATTGGCCAAAGCGCCAGCCGCGATGGCCGCTTCGAGTTCGGCCTTGGCGGAAACGGCTGCGTCGCGCGCCTCGGACACGGCGGCGCAGGCGCGGTTCAACTCGCCTACGAGTCCGCCGTTCAATTGTGACTCCCACAGCTCGCCTGGGTCCGGATAGATTCCAGGCAGTTGCGCGCAGCCGTACTGACCAGCGCAGCGCGTAGTCAGCGCAACCGCCAGCCAAAGCGATTGGCGCCAAACGGCCTGGGCACTGGGAAGAGTTCTCATCGGGCAGCGGCGCCCGGGTTGCGGGCGGCGGGACCATCTGTGGCGGGACACGACAGCACGGCAAGGGGCCTTGGTCGTCATCGACCGTCAAACCGTCAAAGCTTGAACCGGGCCGACAACTTCGGGGTCAGAAGATATACTTAGCCACCTAACAATCGGGCAAAACGATGGTCTGGAAGCTGTCCGGGCCGATCGCCAATAAGTCACTTCGAGAAGCGCGGCGAGGGCGCCAATGTTTCGCGTCAAAATCTGTGGGGTGACGACGGTCACCGATGCTCTGACCGCCGCCGAGGCAGGCGCCGATGCCATCGGGCTGAACTGCTACGCCAAGAGTCGCCGCTATTGTTCCCTGGAGATCGCCCAGCCCATAGCCGAAGCGCTGCCGCGCCATGTCCGCAAAGTGGGCGTGTTTGTCAATGCGACGGCCGAAGAGATTCGAGCGATCGCCGATGCATTGCAACTCGACGCAGTGCAACTTCACGGGGACGAGCCGCCGGAGTTCTTGCGGGAATTGCGCCGGGTCGCTGTGATCCGGGCTTTTCGTTTAGGAGAGGATTTTTCGTCTGTTGCCGAGTATCTGCGTCGGTGCCACCAACTAAATTGCGTTCCTCGCATGGTGCTGGTCGACGCACACAGCGCCACCGAATACGGCGGCACCGGAGCCACGATCGACTGGAAGTTGCTCAAAAAGCACCGCCGTGATTTTGCCGGGGTGCCGCTGGTGCTGGCCGGAGGGCTCACGCCGCGGAACGTCGCCGCGGCCATCGAAGCGGTGCGGCCTTGGGCTGTCGATACCGCCAGCGGCGTCGAGGACGCGCCGGGCAAGAAGTCGGCCGAGACGGTGCGCGCATTCGTCAGCGCGGCGAAGGACGCATTCGCAGATCTCCGCTAGTCGCCGGCCGGCGTTCGAATCGCTGACTCGAGGTTATTGGTGTCTGGCCGTCACGGTTTGGATTCTCAGGCGGCTAGTGCCCGGGCGAGTGCGTATATTCGCGGGTTCCGCTGCGCCTCAGCCTGGGTTGCCAGCCGTGTGCTCTGGTCCCTATCATGAAGGACTCCGTCCCCCGACGTGCAGGGCGGGCGAACCAGAATTGTTTCCCAGGCGGAAAGCCGCACAAAGGAGAGTGACCGTGACGCAGGTTGAATCGCGCATGCCCTACAAGGTGAAAGACATTTCGTTGGCCGAGTGGGGTCGCAAGGAGATCATGCTGGCCGAGAACGAAATGCCCGGCCTGATGGCGCTGCGTGAAAAGTACGGCAAGAGCCAGCCGCTCAAGGGAACGAGGATTGCTGGCTGCTTGCACATGACGATTCAAACGGCCGTTCTGATCGAAACGCTCCAGGCCCTGGGCGCCGAAGTCACCTGGAGCAGTTGCAACATCTTCTCCACGCAAGATCACGCCGCGGCGGCGATCGCCCAAGCCGGCGTGCCGGTATATGCCTGGAAGGGCGAAACGAACGAAGAGTTCGACTGGTGCATCGAGCAGTCGCTGTTCTTTCCCGATGGCCAGCCGCTGAACATGATCCTGGACGACGGCGGCGATCTGACCGCCATGGTACACGACAAGTTCCCCGAGTTGCTCGCCGGCATTCGCGGTCTGACCGAAGAGACCACCACGGGCGTACACCGCCTGTATCGCATGCACGAGGCCGGCACGCTGAAGATGCCGGCGATCAACGTCAACGACTCGGTGACCAAGAGCAAGTTCGACAATCTGTATGGCTGCCGCGAATCGCTGGCCGACGGCATCAAGCGAGCGACCGACGTGATGGTCGCCGGCAAAGTCGTCGTCGTGGCCGGGTATGGCGACGTCGGCAAAGGCTGTGCGCACTCCATGCGTTCGTTGGGCGCCCGGGTGATCGTCACGGAAATCGATCCGATCATCGCCCTGCAAGCCGCCATGGAAGGCTATGAAGTCACGACCATGGACGAGGCCGCGCCGCAGGGCAATATCTTTGTCACCGCCACGGGCAATCGAGACATCATCCTGGGCGAGCACATGAAGGCCATGCCCAACGACGCCATTGTCTGCAACATTGGCCACTTCGATCTGGAAATCGACATGGCCTGGCTCAACGGACAAAAGGACGTCAAGAAGATCGAAATCAAGCCGCAAGTCGATCGCTACACCTTCCCAGACGGCCACTCGATTCTCGTGCTGGCCGAAGGCCGCCTGGTGAACCTGGGCTGCGCCACGGGCCATCCCTCGTTCGTGATGTCCAACTCGTTCACCAACCAGGTGCTGGCACAAATCGCCTTGTGGACCGAGACAGACAAGTATCCGGTCGGCGTACACGTGCTGCCCAAGAAGCTGGACGAAGAAGTGGCCCGGTTGCATCTCGACAAGCTTGGCGTGAAGCTTACCAAGCTCACGAAGAAGCAGTCCGACTACTTCGGCGTGCCGGTGGAAGGTCCGTACAAGCCGGACCACTATCGGTACTAAGGAACGACTCAGCAATAACTTCCCTCTTTGCACGTGGGCGGTTGGCTGGATTGATTCGACAGGAGGCAGCAGAGACAACGGAGAGAAGCTTTCTGTTGACTCCGTTGCCTCCTGTTGAATAGCTCACTCACGACCGCCATCACCCAAAGTAATTCTTGAGTCGTCGCTAAGCGGCCGCGAGACCGATTGCCAATACGATCGCGACGTTTCATGGCCCCGGGCGCATTTCGCCCGGGGCTAATTCTTTGCGCATGGCAAATCGCTGCTGGCGGGGTTTGACAGCCCGCGTGACCTTCGGGATAACCGATGCTCCACGACCCTGACACCCGGTCCCTAACCCCCAGCCCCTCTTCAATGCCTGAAATTCAAGCTTTTCGCGGCCTTCGTTACGACCTGGGACATGTCGGTTCGCTCTCCGACGTGATCGCTCCGCCTTACGACGTGATCGGGCCCGAATTATCGGACCAGCTTTACAAGAAGCATCCGGCCAACGTGGTGCGGTTGATCCTCAATCGCGAAGAGCCAGGCGACGACGACACGAACAACCGCTACTCGCGCGCGGCGCAGTTTCTGAAGAACTGGCGCAGTGAGGGCCTGCTCTTCTTGGAACCGCAAGCCTCGGTCTACGTCTATCACCAGGTATTCGACGCCGCCGGTCAAACGTTCACGCGCCGCGGCTTCATGGCGCGCGTCCGCCTCGAGCGATTTGGCGAAGGCAAGATCTTTCCGCACGAGGAAACCATGTCCGGTCCCAAGCAGGACCGGCTGCTGCTCACCCGGGCGTGCCGCGCCAACCTGAGTCAGATCTTTGGGCTTTACCCTGACCCCGAGAGCGAAGTGCAGGACCGGCTGGAGAAGGCGATCGCAGGCGTGACGCCGTTGGAAGCGGTGGATCACCTGGGGGTCGTGCACCGGCTGTGGCCTGTCAGCGACTTGGCAGCCGTTGCCGCCGTGGCCGGCATGATGGGACCCAAGCCGACCTTCATTGCCGACGGCCATCATCGCTATGAGACGGCGTGCAACTATCGCGACGAGTTGATCGCCGCCAAAGGAGAGCTGCCGCCGCAGCACCCGGCCAACTTCGTGTTGATGATGTGCGTCGGCATGAGCGACCCCGGCATGATCGTCCTGCCCACGCACCGGCTGTTCCGCGGCGCGCCGGATCTGACCGCGGAGCAACTGGCCGAAAAGCTGGCTGACTGCTTTTCGATCAAGCCTGCCGGCGAGGGCGCCAGCAAAGCGCAGGACGTTTGGGAAGATATCGAAACCGGCGGAGACCAGGGAACCATCGGCCTGTACACGAAAGCCGATCAGCGCTGGAGCCTGGCCACGATAACCCCAGCCGGGCGAAAGCGCATGGAGCAAGTGGCCGGCGAACACAGCAGCGACTGGCAAGCTCTCGGCGTGTCGATCCTGCACCGGCTGCTGGTGGAGACACTGCTCGACGGTGGCGCGTGGCCGCGGCCTCGCTACGTGCATCTGGTGGAAGAAGTCGTCGAAGGCCTTGCGACGGGTGAGTTTCCGCTAGCAGCGCTAGTCATGCCAGCAACCGTCGACCACATCCGCTCGATCAGCGAACACCACGAGCGGATGCCCGCCAAGAGCACTTACTTCTATCCGAAGCTGCTCAGCGGACTGGTCATCAATCCGCTGGAGTAGCCGCCGCGAGCAAGACATCGTGCGGCGCGATGGAGTTGAAGACTGCGCGAGTTGGATCTTCATCGCGCCATCACCAGCGGAAGTTTCACGTGAAACCGGCGCCAACTGGCCGACCGGAAAACTTAGCCCCTTTGGGAAAGTTCCACGTGAAACAAAGCACACCAGCGCGCCAGCGGCCGCGCGCGGCGCTTCACTGCCAGCACGCGGATCTCGCGGCGAACTGACCTAGGGCCGCCACGGGCTCGCGAGTACAATCCGTCGCTTCTGATACTCCGTCGCGGCGACGGTGGAGGCGCTCCGTTGGGACGGATCTTCTGCGTGGCAAATCAAAAGGGCGGCGTGGGCAAGACCACCACGGCTATCAATCTAGCCGCGGGGCTCGCCATGTCCGGCCAGCGAACGTTGCTGGTGGATCTCGATCCGCAGTGCAACGCCACCACGGGACTGGGCCAGCAGCCGACCGACAGCCATCCGCTGGTATCGCGCGAGCCGCTGCGCGATTCGCTCCGCGCGGGAATTGCCAACCTGGAGATCCTGCCAGGCTGCCGCACGTTCAAAGACGTCGAGGTGCTAGCTGCTGGCGAAGCATCCCATGCGGCCACGCTCAGTCAGCATCTGGCCAGCGGCCTGTCCGCCTATGACTTCGTGTTGATTGACTGTCCGCCCTCGCTTGGCCAGTTGACGCAGACCGCGCTGGCCAGCAGCACCGAGGTGCTGATGCCGATCCAGTGCGAGTACTTCGCCATGGAAGGGCTGGCGCAGATGATCGAAGTGATCCGCCGCGTAATGGATCGTCAGCCCAATCGGCTGCAATTCGGCGGCATCCTGTTGACGATGTACGATGAGGCACTCGAACTGACGCGCGAAGTCGACGACGAGGTGCGCGAGTTCTTCGGCGAGATCGTTTATCACACCGTGATCCCGCGTGACGTGGCCGTGAGCGAAGCTCCCAGCCATGGCCAGTCGGTGATCGACTACGCTCCGCGAGCGCGGCGCCCGGGCTTACGTAGAACTTTGCATGGAGGTGCTGGAACGTGAATAATCCGCGACGACTGGGACGTGGACTGGAAGCGCTATTGGGACGGCCCATCGATCAACCCGGCGGCGAGCCGACAGAAGAGGGGCAGGGCTACGAACTGCGGATCGCCGCGGAATCTCGCGACGGCCTGCCGCAGATTCATGTTTATGACATCGAGAACAATCCGTTTCAACCGCGCCGCGATTTCGACCAGGCCGCCATCGACGAGCTGTGCGAAAGCCTGGGCGAACACGGTATGATCCAACCATTGGTCGTGCGGCGCCACGGAGAGCGCTATCAACTCATCGCCGGCGAACGGCGATTGCGGGCAGCCATCAAGGCCGGCTGGCAAACCGTCCCCTGCCAAGTGCGCGAAGCCGACGACCGGCAGATGTCCGAAGTCGCCATCGTCGAGAACTTGCAGCGCAAAGACCTCAACGCGCTGGAAAAAGCCGTTTCGTTCCAACAGTATCTCGAGCGCTATCAGTGCACCCAGGAAGAGCTAGCCGGCCGGCTCAAGATCGACCGTTCGACCATCGCCAATCTGATCCGGCTACTGGAGCTGCCCGAGACGATTCAGCATTCGCTGCGTAGCGGAACGCTAACCCAGGGGCACGCGCGAGCGCTTTTGCCGTTGGGTGACGAGCGCGAGCAAGAGGCGTTCGCCGAGCGCATTCAAGCCGAGTCGCTAAGTGTGCGCGCTACCGAGGAGCTGGTGCAGTTGGCGATCCATCACGCCGACCACGAGCCCCTGGCGGTCGTCGGCAGCGAGCCGCCGTCGCGCCGCTCGAAGCGCAAGGTCAGCGAGCACATCGTAACGCTCGAACAGGAGCTGCGTTCGGCGCTGGGCACCAAGGTCGAGATCCGGCAACGGGCCGCCGGTCGCGGCCAGATCGTGATCCACTTCGCCAATCCCGACGAATTCGAGCGACTGCGCGACCTGTTGTGCAACTATACGCGGGACCGACAAGTGGGCTAGAAGTCCGACGCGGCGAGCGTGGACAGATGTTTAGTCAGTCATTAAACCCACGGCCTCTGGCCGTGTGACCCGAAGAGCTTCGGAGCGGTGCGTGGTGCATGGAGTTGCCAGACGGCATAGGCTGTCCTTCCGGGAAGGCCCGTTGGGGCAGGAAGGAGCAACCTATGCACGACTGGCAAAGTCTTTCCCACGTGCGGTGGGAATGCAAGTACCACGTGGTGATCATACCAAAGTTTCGGCGTCGGGTATTTTACGGACGATTGAAACGGGAAGTAGGGGCGATTCTGCGAGAGCTGTGTCGCCAGCGAGGAATCGAGTTGCTGGAGGGGCGCTGCATGCCGGACCACATCCACATGTGCTTGAGCATCCCGCCCAAGTACAGCGTGGCGCACACGATCGGGTTCCTGAAAGGCAAGAGTGCGGTTCGCATCCACCGTGAGTTGCTGAAGGAACGAAGGATGACAGGCTTGCATTTTTGGGCCGCTGGCTACTGTGTGAGCACGGTTGGGCTGGATGAAATGCGTGTGCGCCAGTACATCCGTGAGCAAGAGCAACAGGACGAACGGCAAGGCAAGTTGGATCTGGAGTAACCCTAGTGGCCCCAACGGGGCCTTCCCCATGTATCCGGCCCCTTCGGAGGGGCCTTCCTAAACCCACGGCCTCTGGCCGTGGTCGATTAGATACACCCTTGCCCCACCAGAGCGCGGCGGCGTATGATACGCTTGGTCCGGTCCGGCCATGTGCCCGACCGAGCATCCGGGGAGTGGCGCAGTCTGGCTAGCGCATCTGCTTTGGGAGCAGAGGGTCGCAGGTTCGAATCCTGTCTCCCCGATTTGTGGCCGCATTGTGGCCACAAACAGAGCAGGAGAGAGTAGAGAGTGGAACAGTAGGAAACCCGAAGTCCGGCGATATGCGTTTCACCGCGCACATCGTCCAATCTCCTGCGGTCACTGATCGACTGCTCACCGGTTCTGATTGCGGTTCACCCAACGGGTACCGTTCCAATACGCCCACGTTTCGTTGGGCTTCCAGTACCACCAGCGCCCGTTGAAGTATTGGTAGCGCCAGCCATCGGCGCCACGGTCCGCCGTTGCCAATCGTTGGTCGTCGCCTTGTTGCGCACGAAAGCGCGACAGAATGAGGCCTTCCGCCGCGTTCAACTCGGTTGCCGACGGTTGGTGACCGGGAGCTGAACCGCCAAGATCGGGACCAAAGTTCGGCGCCTGGAAAGAATAGTTGGGCAACGCCGTATTGGGCGCCGTGGGAGTCATGGCCGGATTTTGTTGCATACGACTCGCTCCCAGGTTGCCGCGCAAGTTTTCGCCGGTGAGCTTGGGATTCGCAGCCCCAGGGCCGCCCACGTCGAGAGTTCCAATGGCGCTTTGCTGCACGGTAACGTTCGGACCTTCTCCGATCAAGGCACGGTTGGCCGCTGCGGGATCGGCCGTCTGCGCCCAAGCCGGCGACGCCCCAAGCATCAAAAACAATCCGGCTGCCCGTTTCGCGTATCGCATGTATTCGCCGCTCTGAAGGTCAAGTTCGTCGTGTGCTGAATTATAGCACAATCGCCTTGCAAACTTGAAGCGCAGCGCTAGGGGGTCGCCGGCTCGGAAAACCTTGGCGGCCGCCGGGAGAGCAGCCGGGCGGGCGGTATTGCCGTCGTTTGGGTTACCTGGGCGGCGGATTGCGCTACTTCATTCAACAGGTCAACGTACGAGCGCATCTCTTGAAGAAGATTGTTCTGCACCGCCACGACATCGACAATCTGGGCATTTCCGGCCTCGAACTCTCGCAGCACGTGCTCGAGCTCCGGCGGGGGGTTTCCCGATATCGCGTGCGATGCGCTGGAGGCCAACTGGCGGGCTCGCTCGTAGCGGTCGATCGCGGCGGAGGCCTCATTTGCCGCGCGGCGTTTTAATTGTTCGTAGGTCAGACGTTGTTGCCGCACTTCCATCGTGCGTTGGTTTGTCAGCGCCTTGCCATTGTTGAAGATGCCAAAATCGCGCTGCAATCGTAGGCCAAGATACTGGGTGCCGTCGTCAGCCGTATTGTAAATTGGCCCGGCTTGAATATCCTGTACGCGAGCCGCGCGAAAGGTCCAGATTCGCGCGCGCCATGGAGATCGCCGAGCGAGCCGCCAATACATCGGGGCGCGCTTCGGCCATCCACTGGGCCAGCAATTGAGGGTCGTCTCGTTCGCTCAATTGAGTGCCGGAGACCCGACAAGCCGCGGCTGACACGGAGAACCATTCATATTCTGAAAGGTCTCCGCTCAATTTCAACGGCGCGGATGTCGGCATTCCCAATTGCTGTCGCAGCGCGAGCAGCGCTGCTTGGTACGAGGCTTCGGCCAGCTCTTGTTGGCGGCGCGACTGCCTGACGGCAACTTGTGCGTTGATGTTTTGAACACTCGTCGCCAGCCCCGCCTGAAAACGACGTTCGATGATAACCGCCAAACGCTCGCTGAGCGTTTCAGCATCGGCGGCAAGATTGCGCAATTGGCGCTGGTAGAGCGCGGCGAAAAACAGTCGCTCGGTTTGCGCGATGTTCAACAGCTCGGCCAGTTGAATATTCCAGCGAATCTGGCCTAACGCCGCGATCGCGCTGTCTTCGCGGTGTTGTCGCTGGTGGGCCAGCTCGAAACGCTGCATGACCCAGATGTAGTAGTTGGATTGTCCGCTGGCGTTTCCTGGCGTACCGGGAGCGAAGGGCCTGCCGTTTGGCAAATACTGGGCCTGGACGAATGGGTTCCATGGGTAAACGCCGGCCACGTCCACGGCGGCCGCACCGACGTCGGCAGTGCCCCGAATCGTGATCAGGTCCGGATTGGACATCAGGCCAATTGACAGCGCGTCTTGCAGAGAAGTGGGTCGGTCGTCTGGAATCGCTGTGACCGATTCGCCGGAGGGGCGTGGGGGAACCGGCAACGTTGACGGAGCGGGAGCGTCGGAAGTCGCCGGTGGGCCCGCGGTCCGCGGGTTGCCTGGTTGCTGCGTCGAAGCAAGGCGCACTTGCATGTTGGGCGGCGCCGAATCAGGCCGCGCGTAGTGATATTCCGGCACTGCGGCCTGGGAAGGCGCCGGTGTCGACAACGCAGTCCTTGCGAGTTGCTCCGATGGCCGCGCGACGGGCTGTTGATTCGCAGAGGGCTGAGGGCATGGCGCGCTCGAACGGTCCGCAACACGGTTGGGCGGGCCCGTGCGGCAGCCGCACAGGGCTATCACGAATACTGATACGCAAAGGCTCTTCATGCGCAAAAACCGATTTGGCACGCCGATTCGAGGGTTGGACTCGAAGTGCGGTGTTGCACGTCTGAAATGGATTTAGGCGAAGTTTGAGGGGCGTCGAGGAGCGCGGGTCGGATTGACCATGCGCAGGTGAAGAGTGAGCCGAAGGAGAATGATCGACCGCAAGACTAGTGCGAAGGAGCGGGGGGGTCGGAAAACGACAGGGGATGGGACCGGCAATGAAGATTGGCGGAGGGATAAGTCGTTGTGTAATAATGGTATCGACCGTAGCGGTGCGGAAGTTTGTTGTTTGGGCTAGAATCCGAGACGCGGCCCCTAAACGCCGGCGCGTCATGGAGTTATGATAGGCGAATGCGCCTTCCGGCGTACATCGTCAGGAACCACATCAGAAAACCTTGAGGTCGGTGAGCGTGACGCGTTGGAAGTCTGCGGTGACTTTGCTGATTCTGACCACGGTGAGCGGCTGCGCGCTCGGTCGCCGAACCTACCACGCATTCGGACGAGCCCGACATCGCGGAACCGGTCGTCATGGTGCGCACCGTGCCAGCCGAAGAGCGCAACTTGCAACAGACCGTCAAGGCGCTTGGCCAATGTGAAGCGCTCGTCGGAAAATTGGCCATGCTAACGCCTGTATTGGAAGGCCAGGTGCAGGCAATCGTTGTCGAGCATGGGGCAACAGTCAAGGCGGGGCAGCCCATAGTCGAGCTCGACACTCGGCTGCCGGCGGCCGACGTTGCCGAGAAGGTCGCGGCACTCGAGGCCGCCAAGGCATCGCTGGTTTTGTTGCAGTCGCTGCCACGCCCAGAAGAACAGCGCATCAGCGAATTGACGACCGCCCAGGCCAGCGTAGCGCTGCAGCGCGCCCAATCGGTGCTCGATCATCTCCAGCCACTGGCAGAGCGGAACGAAGTGTCGCCGCAACAACTATTTGACGCGGAAAAGGCCGCCGACCAGGCACGGCTGCAAAAGGAATTCGCCGAAGCGCAATTCCATGTATCGATGATCGGGCCGCGCGCCGAAGCGGTCAAGGAAGCCAAGGCGCGAATTGCGATCGCCGAAGAGACCGTCAAGACGTCACAAGTCCGTCTCGATTTGCACACGATCCGTGCGCCGATCGACGGCGTGTTGGAAGACGTTACGTGTCACCCCGGGCAAACCATTGCCGCCGGAACGCCGATCGGCCAAATCGTCGATTCCAGGCGATTGTACGTGCTGGCCTGGTTGCCCCCGCGTACCGCGCAATTGGTGCGTGTGGGACAAAAAGCGGAGATCGCGGCAACCGACTTCACCCGGCTGGCGGAGGACGCGTCCACCGAAAGCCCGGCTTCCCAGTCCGCCTCGTCCGGCGAAGTCGTCTTTGTGGGTCAGGTGGCCGACGCTCAAACCGGCAACTTGCCGGTGCGCTGCCGAATCGAAAATGGCGATGGGCGCCTGGCAATTGGCCAAACGGTGCGGCTTACGATCGTCGTCGAGCAAGAGCGCAAGTCGCTGAGTGTTCCCACGGTGGCAATCTACGACTTGGGAGAGGGCCCGCTGCTGAACGTCGTTCGCGAAGGCAAGACCGTCGAGCTGCACCCAAATCTGGGCACTTCGCACGAAGGCTGGGTTGCTGTGTCCGACACGGACCTGAAACCGGGCGACTTGATCATCGTGGAAGGTGGCTACAATCTCGCGGAAGAAACACCGGTCAAAATCAACGGTGACGCTAGCGCGGCCGAGCCCGAACATGCAGAATGACACGACATCGGACTCCCCGACACAAGCTTCGGGGCGGCTGAACCTGGTCGCCCTGTGCCGGCCCTACTTTGGCGTGATCGTGTTGACCGCCGCGCTGCTGGCCGTCTTCGGGGTGACGGCAATGCTGGGTATGCCCTCGGGCATTTATCCGGAAGTCGCATTTCCGCGGATTGTCGTCATCTCGCAGACACCGGGCCTCGCGATCAAGGACGTGGAAGTGGCCGTCACGCGGCCCATCGAAGAGGCCGTCGGCATCGTTTTAGGCGTCACGCGCGTCGTGTCCAAGTCGGTGCGCGGAGCAAGCGAGGTTTCGATCTACTTCTCGCCTGAGACCGACATGGTCCAGGCTCTCAACGACGTGCGGGCGCGAATGGCCGAGGTTGGCGCCCAATTGCCTCTGGGCACCAGCACGCTCACCGAGCGGCAAACGCCCTCGGTTTTCCCAATTATTTCGTTCGTGATCACCGGCGGACGCGATCCCTCGGCACTGCACGATTATGCCTACTACGATCTTCGCCCACGCATCAGCCGCATCCCGGACGTGTCGTACGTAACGGTGCAGGGCGGCGACATTCGCGAGATCCTGGTCGAAGTCGAGCCCGAGGCGCTCGTTGCCGCCGGCCTTTCGATTTCCGACATCGCCGACCGCCTGGGCAAAGAACATCGCCTGAAGGCCGTCGGTCGTCTGGATCAAAAAGTATTGCAATACCAGGTGTTGGCCGACACGCAGGCGACCGACATCGCCGAGCTGCAAGACCGCGTCATTATCGAGAAGAACGGCCAACCGATCCGACTTTGTGATCTGGGACGCGTGGTGGCTTCGCACGAAGACCGCACCGTCGCGATTCGCTCGAACGGAAAGAACGCGGTCGCGCTGACGGTCTTTCGCCGATTGGGCGGCGACGCGCTGCAAATCTCGGACGAATTGTCCGCCGTGCTGGAAACGGCTCGCTGGGAAGCTCCTCCCGGCATCGAAATCCAGCCGGTTTACGATCAGGCCGACCTGGTACGCACGGCCATCGCCAATGTACGCGATGCGATCATCGTGGGCGGCATATTCAGCGTGGTCGTGCTCCTGGCGTTTCTCAAGAGCATTCGCGCCACACTGATTGCGGCGCTGGCCATTCCGCTCAGTCTGATGATCAGCTTTGTCTTCCTATACCTGATTGGCGACACGTTGAATCTGATGTCGCTGGGCGGACTGGCCGTTGCCATCGGCTTGATCATCGACGACACGGTTGTGGTGATAGAGAACATTGCGCGCCACTTGGCGGCCGGCGAAACGGATGATGGCGCCATCGATCGCGCCAGTCGCGAGATCAGCGGCGCCGTGGTCGGTTCGACGTTGACCACGATTTTGGTGTTTCTGCCGTTGGCGTTCGTGCGCGGCGTCGTGGGCCAGTTTTTCCAGTCGCTCAGCCTGGCGCTGACGGTGGCTCTGCTGGTGTCCATGGTCGTCAGCCTGACGATCGTACCCGTGCTAGCCGCGCGCTACCTGGGACGCCGGGGAATGACCAGTTCCGGTCCGATATACAATCTGTTGGCCAACCGCTACGAACGCGCGTTGCGAGCCTGTCTGAGATTCCCCAGATTGGCCGTCTTTGCCTCGCTGGCCGTGGCGGTCCCCGGCGTTTGGCTGGCGACGCAACTGGAATCGGGCTTCATGCCCGAGATGGACGAGGGGGCTTTTGTGCTCGACTATGCGATGCCCGTCGGCACGTCGCTGGCGCATACCGACAAAGTGATGCGCCGTATCGAGGGGGTACTTCTGGAAACGCCGGACATCGACGGATACATCCGCCGCACTGGCGCCGAGTTGGGCTTTTTCGCAACCGAGTCGTACACCGGCGACATTCTGATCAGCCTCAAACCACCCGGGCAGCGGCGACCCATGGGCGAGATCATCGAAGAGCTCGAGGAAAGGCTGATCCTGGAGATTCCGGAACTCGACGAACTCGAGTTCGTGCCGCTGATTCAGGATCAGATTGGAGACCTGGCCGGCATTTCCAGCCCGATTGAAGTCAAGGTTTTCGGTCCGGACGTCGCCGTGCTCCGCGAGTTGGCCGAAAAAGTAGGCGCAATCGTCGAGCAGGTCGGCGCCCATGAAGTCAATCCAAACGTGCACCTGGGCAATCCCGACATCGTGATTCGCGCCGACAGCATACAAACGGCGCGCATCGGGTTGACGGAGATGGACGTCGAGAATCAAGTCAACGCCGCGCTCTACGGCCAGGTGGCCAGCACGGTTCCCGAAGAAGACCGCATGACCAAGATTCGGGTGCGATATCCCGATGATGTACGCTTCGATCCGGACAACCTGGGCCAACTGCCCATCAGTATGTTGCCGGCTGCGCCTGCGGCTCCACAGGTTCAGACGGCTGGCCCGAGTTTTGTTCCGCTGTCTCAATTGGCTTCGATCACCTATTCGCGCAGCCCAAACGAGTATTTTCGCGAAAACCAACAACCGGTGATCACGGTTACCGCGGCATTGGAGGGCGAAGATTTGGGAGCGATCAATCGCAATATCCAGCGTGGTTTGGCCGAGATCGAATTTCCACCCGGCTACCGCTGGGAGCTTGCCGGCGACTATGCCGCGCAACAAGAATCGTTCCGAAATCTGCTGATGGTTTTGATCATCGCGGCGGCGCTCGTGTTTCTGTTGTTGGGATTCCAGTTTCACAGCCTCGTGCTTCCGCTGCTGATCTTCTTGGCACAGCCGATCTCGCTGTCCTGTGCCTTGCTCGCGCTTTGGATCACTGGCACGCCGCTGAACGTTTCGTCGTTCATGGGCGCCATTTTGCTGATTGGTTTGGACGTCAAGAACGGAATCATATTGATCGAATATATTGCCCAATTACGCACGGCGGGAATGCCTCTCGAAGACGCGCTGGTCACGGCCGGCCGTGTCCGCTTTCGCCCGATCCTAATGACCGGACTGACCACGATTTTTGGGCTATTGCCGTTGGGGCTTGGATTGGGACCGGGCTCGCAGATGCAACAGCCGCTGGCGATCGCCGTGATTGGCGGCTTGATCGCCAATATGTTGTTGACGCGCTTGCTGATTCCAGTGGGTTACTTGGCTCTGCGCGGTAGAACCACGGCGCCGGCTCAAGTCGTTGCCTCGTAGATTCGCAGGCAACCGAGGGTTGAGTCTTGCCTTGCGGCACGTTCTCGATCCGGTCCGCATCGCGCTTTGCGCCGGCCGCTCGTCGGGCTAGAATCACGCCTTTACGCAATTTCACGAGGCTGGCTCACGTCCATGTTTCGTCAGGCCGCAGATGCTGTTCAGTCTCCGCTTCCCCTGTTGATCACCGGGGTCGCCGGCGTGGCGGGCTACAACGCTCTTGCGTATTTCCAAGAGCGTTATCCCGGGCGCGTCGTTGGCATCCGCCAGCGCGACAATTGGCGTCTGGCCGGACCCGGTATTGTTGCCTGCGATGCGGAAGATCGTCGCGGGCTGGCGGCGCTGTTCGATGAGCATCGGTTCGCCGCCGTGCTTGATTGTGCCGGCAATTGTGCATTGCGGGCCTGCGAGCTCGACCCGGACATGGCTTGGCGCATCAACGTGGACGGGGTACGCAACCTGGTGAGCATCTGCGCCAGCGCGGCGTGCGGCTGGTGCATCTGTCAATTGACCTGGTGTTTTCCGGCACGCGCGACGGCAATCACGTCGAGACCGATCCCACGGATCCGGTAACCGTATACGGCAAGACAATGGTCGCGGGCGAGCAACGGATCGCCGAACAGATTCCCTCGGCCTGTACGCTGCGCATCTCGTTGCCGATGGGCATCAGTTTCAACGGTCACGCTGGGGCGATCGATTGGATCCAATCGCGCTTCAAGAAATCGAAGCCCGCCACGCTGTATTTCGACGAGGTGCGCACGCCGACCTATACCGATTGCCTGAACCGCCTGTGTGAGTCGATGCTGGCCAACGATCTGGCGGGCTTGTATCACGCCGGCGGTCCGCGGGCCTTGAGCCTTTTCGAGATTGCACAAATCGTGAACCGCGTCGGCGGCTACGATCCGGCCAACTTGATGGGTTGCCCGCGTCTCGATGCCGGGCCCATCCCACCGCGAGCCGGCAACGTGTCGATGGATTCGACCAAGCTGCGGCAGGCGCTCGGCTACGAGCCGTTTCATTCGTGGCCCTATGACGAATCGCTGGTGCCGACGCATCGCGAGTGGCACTGCGATCGGCCGGCACATGAGCCCGGCAGCGAAGCACTGTTGGCCGAAGTTCTTTATCGCAATCCGCTGCGCCCGAAGGCTGATCTCGCCGCGTTGGCGCAATGCGCAACTGCTTGCGCTAGCTGCATGCAAGTCCACGTGCGCGCGGCTGATCTTGTGACTCCACTCGCGATGTGATAGCAAACGTGAGACGGACGGTCGATCGCGAGACGGCGATCCTCATGGAAGGGATGGTGTCGCAATGCGAGAGGAAGCGCCAGGGGGGCTGGTAAGCCTGCTCGAACATTTGCAGTTGGCGGACCGCTCGCAAATCGAGCACGTGGCGCCGCGCGTGCGGCGCTTGGCCGGCGAGTTGCCCGACTTTGATTCCGTTTGGGTCGATGCCCTGCTGCAAGCCCGCATTCTTTCGCCTTTTCAGGCGGAGCAGATCAATGCCGGCCGCGGCGAATCGCTCGTGTGTGGACCCTACGTGCTGGCGCGGCGACTTCCTTCTCCGCACTATGCCGAGTGCTTTGAGGCCCGGCATCTGGAGACGGGGCGCGCCGTGCGACTTTATCGCGTGCTCCGACCGCAAGTCGATGCAGCGCAGGCAGCACGCGAACTGCTACGTTTGGTCGAACAGTTGCGGCCATTAGAAGGGCCAATGACGTGCGCGCGCAACATGCCGGTATGTGCGAGCAGGGAGTTTGGGCGGCGTGCCCGTGCGTCGACGGCGTGACTGCGGCCGACTGGATGGCCGAATACGGGCGGTTTCCGCCGCAAGTGGCGCTGCATATCGCGCGCGAGATGGTTGCCCGCCTGTCCGACGTGGTGACCCTTGGCGCGATGCACGGCGACGTGAGCGCTGCGGGTCTTGTGATTGAGCACAGCGGCCATGTTGCACTGCCGATGCCCGGAATGCGCCCCATTGTGCGACCGGCGGAAGGTTACGGCTTTGACGACTTGCCGGTTGAAGGCTACGACTATCTTGCTCCGGAGCGGATTGCCGACGGTGGGCCACCGACGCTTGCCAACGACATCTATGCCTGTGGCTGCGTGTGGTGGCATTTGCTGACGGGCCGCGCGCCGTTTCCCGGTGGAAACAGTTTGACCAAACTCAAGGCCGTCCACGCGGCAAAGTTGGTCGACGTGCGGCAGCTCGCGGCAGACGTTCCCGAAGTTTTAGTGCGGGCAATCGAGCGGTGCACCGAGCGCGATGCCTCTCAACGCCCTGCATCGATCGACGAGCTGCAAGCTCTGCTCGGTCCCCCGGCACGCGGCGGCGCCGCGATTCTTTCGCGCTGTTTGACCGGCCAGGCATGGCTGTGGCAACCCGCGCGAGCCGGTCGTACCACACGACGCGCGCCGCGCAAACGGCAAATGGCCGTGGCCGCTGCGCTACTGATGACGTGCATGACGGGCGTGGCTGTCTGGCAATCACGTCGAGGAAAACAGCCGACCGGTGCGATTGCTTCGGCGCCTGCCAGCACGTCGTCAGAACGTCCCGCCGACGCTACGAGAAACTCGTCCACGTCCGACCAGGTCAAGATGCCGCCGCCGCCGCGGCCGATCGCGACTCACAATGCAACGCTTGATCCGCAGGTCAAGCCCACCGCGGCGGTTGAGCCCTTGGACGCCGCGCTGATAGGCGACCTGGTCCTGCCGGCCGGGCGGCCGGTGAAGGCGCGCGACCTGGCCTTGCAGACCGGCCAACGCGTGCGCTCGGCCGCAGGCAAGCGCGCCGTTGTCGATGTTTCCGAGGGTGGGCTGCTGGTTAGCTGCGACGCGGTGTGCTTCGACGGGGTCGACTTCGTATGGTACGCGGGAACGGCCAAGGAACATCGTGCGAATCCAGACTCGATGCTCACGATCGCGGCCCAGGGCGTTGAATTCCGAGGTTGCTCGTTCTCGACGCCCGCCGATCGCCCGCCGATTGCCGTCACTTGGAGTGCTGCAGCCGAATCGAGCGACGACGGCGGCGAACTGACTTTCACCGATTGCGTGTTTCGTGGCGTGCAGGCTGTTGTCGATTGTCGCGGCTCGACGAGCCTGGCGGTCGCTTTGACAAACACCCTGTGCGTCGCGGCCGGTCCCATCGTGCGATTGCACGCTCCGCCCGGCGCGGGAAAGTCGGTGGCGCTCTCGCTCGAGCACGTTACGACACGAGGGGACTGCGCCGTGCTCGAGTGTCGCTACCGCGAGGTCAACGACGAACTCGGCGCAATTGTTGTCACAGTGACCGATAGCGCGTTGGTGACGAATCCCCAGGGCGCGTTGCTCATTTTGGCCGGGCCGCAGCGGCCCGAGTTATTGTTGCGAGCCTTTTCCTGGAACGGCCAAGGTTCGCTAGTGACGGACGATACCGCCGTGGCGGAGTGGCGCGATTCGACGGGCCGCGAGCGGGCAATGGCCGAGGACGAGCTAGAGATTGCGGGCCTGGTGCGCAGCAGCGTGAGCTTTGCAGGCGCCGCGCATGAACCACCTGCGGCGTCGCGCATCACACGCTGGAATGCTCCACTGCAGTCGGACAGTCCGCCCGGTTGCGATACGAGCGCGCTGTATCTGCCGGAAAACTAGCCGGACGCTCTCGGCAGGCCAGCCGCCAGAGTCGTTACGAGCCCAACGCTATAAGTTCCGCCGTCAGCGGCACGCCGTTTTCCAAGATCGAGTTGACAAGGCCCAGAGTCGACGTAGAGTTTCACCGGACTGCAAATCTTGGCGGCCGCAATGCCTTGCTGAACGTGCATCCGGTGTGGGGAGTCTATTCTGATGCGAGCATGCCTGGTCCGATTTCTAGTGCGTGAAGACGCCGCGACGGCTGTGGAATACGCAGTGATGTTGGGCCTGTTTTTCATGAGCGCATTCGTGGCCGCCACAATCTTCGGCCAAAGCGCGCTCCAGGGCTGGCAGAACAACAACAACTCGCTCAGTAATGTCAGCTTCGGCTCGTGATCTGACGGACTCGCCGACTGCCCGTACGGCAGCCCTCAGCGAAAGCGCTCTTCCAAGCGTCCGCTACGAAACGCGACGCTTGCGATCGTACAGCAGCAGGGCGACCAAAGTCTTGGCGTCTTCGATCGAGCCGTCCATTGCCATTCGCATCGCATCGTTCCAACTCGTGACGAGCGGCTCGATATTCTCACCGGGCTCAAGCGACGACGCTCCCGCTTGAAGTCCGTGCGCAACGAAGACGTACATACGCTCGCTGAGAATTCCGGGCGACATGAAGAACTCACACAGTTTCTCGACCCGCCCGGCGCGATAGCCGGTCTCTTCGATCAATTCGCGGTGGGCCGTCACCGCGGGATCTTCGCCCGGCTCAAGCGTTCCGGCAGGCAGCTCGATGAGCGTCTTTCCCGCGGCGACACGCTCGTTTCTAATCAAGCACACCCGGCCATCGTCGAGCAGCGGCAGAATCGTCACCGCTCCGGGGTGGACGACCACGTCTTTGACATGCGGCTTGCCGTCGCGCCCGGTGGCCACGTGGCGTACCACGCGAAATTTGCGAGTCACCAATAGTTCTTCCGGCTGGTTCGACATGGCGGCGCGGGCTCCTCGTTGCTTCCAATGATATCCGTTGCTAAGATAAACTGGGCGGGGTGATTCCCCAAGCCGCGTCGGGGCAACGCGCCCTTTTTTGCGCTGAATTTATGAGCGATTCGTCGGGTTGGAGTTTGTCGCTTGGTCGCTGGGGACGCATGCCGGTGCGGGTGCATGCGTTATTTCTCGTTGTCGCCGTTTTCGTGCTGCTATTGGCGACGCATTCCCCAGAGCCGGGAGGAGCGGTCAAAGCCGCCCTGGCCATCGGAATTCTTTTTGCCAGTGTCGTGGCGCACGAACTGGGACACGTGTTGGCAGCCACACGCGTCGGCGGCAGCGTCGAGCGGATTGTCGTCGGACCGTTGGGCGGCCTGGGCAGTTGCGAAACGCCACGCGAGCCGCACGCCGAACTGATTACTATCCTGGCCGGTCCGCTAGTGAACCTGGGCCTGCTGCTGCTCGCGCTGCCCATGTTGCTCGTGGCGGGGGTGAGTGTGCCAATTTTGCTGGCGCCTTTGGAACCGGTCGGCTTGGCCGATGGCTCCTGGTGGACGGTGGCGCTGAAGCTGGCATTTTGGACCAACTGGCTGCTGCTGGTGGTGAACCTCTTACCTGCGTTTCCGCTCGATGGCGCCCGGATTTTGCGGGCGCTGCTCTGGCCCGCGCTCGATATTCGGGGCGCGAACCTGGTGGCGGTGCGCATTTCGAAGCTGACGGCTTTGGGGCTCTGCATCTGGGCCTGGCTGATCAGCGGCGACGCCAGCGCCTGGGCATTGCCGGGCTGGCTGCCGCTGGTGTTATTGGCCATTTTCGTGTATTTCAGCGCCTCGCATGAAGTTGCCAAAACGGAAGAGGCCGAGTGGGACGACGAACTCTTCAGCTATGATTTCTCGCAAGGATACACGAGCCTGGAGCGCAGTTCTCAGCCCCGATCGCGCCCGCCCGGCATCGTGCAACGCTGGATCAACACACGCCGCGAGCAGCGCAAGCGGCGGCGGGATTTGTTGGAACGCGACGAGGAACGCCAAGTCGACGAGATTCTCACGCGGTTGCACGAATCGGGCATGAAGGGGCTTTCGGCCAAAGAACGCGCACTGCTGCATCGCGTGAGCGCCCGCTACCGCAATCGGCAACAAAGCTAGTAGCCATCCAGTCGGCATGCGCCGATTGTACCGCCGCCATGGCGAACCCTCTCGCCGTGTTCCCTCGCGTGGCGCCCGCCCGCATTCTCATCCGCACAATCGCCATATTCTCACCTGGATTTGTGCGGTCACAAACGGCGAGGACGACACTGCAGAGCGCCGATAGCGGTGCGGAATGACCTAGAGTTGAAAGGAGTTAGGCTCCTGGTCCGACACTTGCCTTTCGGAAGGCTATTCCCGTGAACACATCGACGCAGATTCAAACGTGGCCGTCCCAATGCGATCAGGTACTTCGGCCGGGAGTCGAGACTTCGCCGGACTTGGCCGCGTTGTCCAAGTTGCGAGCCTGGTTTGGCATCGATTTTCATTCGGTGGACGCCGAGACGGGCGACGTTCTTGCGCCATGCGCCGAACCAGGGGGCCTTGGATTTCTCCATGCTGGGCACGCTGTGCCGGGTCGTCGCCGATCGGGGCCGGGCTGAGTTGCTCGATGACGAAGAGCCGCTGCTAGTGCTTGCCATTCCGCTGCCGGGTGCGGCGGATCGACGCGACGTAGCGATGGGCCTGTTTGTATCGTCCGCGGAAGTCTCGTCGGAGCATTTGTCGCGGGCAGTCGAGCGGCTGGGAATGCCGCCCGAGGACACGACAGCCTGGATTGCGCGACAGGCTCGCTGGACTCCGCACGCACTTCTGGCCATGGGCCAGATGGTCGTGGAACGGCTTGCCGCCGAGCAGCGCGTGGCGACGCTGGAAGCCGAGAACCACGACGTCTCGATACAACTCTCCGCGACCTATGAAGAGATCAGTCTGCTGCACCGCGTTACTCAGAAGCTGAAACTGACCAGCAGCGATCGCGAGTTGGGCGAATTGGCGCTGGAGTGGCTGTCCGAGGTGGTGCCGGCGAAGTCGCTGGCGATTCAGTGGATGCCCCCTGATGCGGAGTCTGCCGCCTGGCCGGAGAGCGACGAACTGCCACCCTTGACGTCCTTGGGGCCCTGCCCTTTGGATTCGAGAGGCATCCTGAACCTCGTGCAGCGGCTGGACGTCAAGCGGGGCCAGCAGCCCCTGATCGTCAACCCGTCCACCACGGCTCAGGCGCATTGGGCATGGCCTGCGATCGACGAGTTGATGATCGTACCGCTCAGCGAAGGGGAAAATTGCTTTGGCTGGCTGGCGGCGTTCAATCATGCTGACGGCGGACAGTTCGGCACGGTCGAGGCCAGCCTGCTGGGGTCGGTCGGCGTGCTGCTCGGCATCCATTGCGGCAATGCAGAGCTTTACCGGCAACAGCGCGACCTTTTCACCGGCGTGGTCCGCGCGATGACTTCGGCCATCGACGCCAAGGATCCATACACGCGCGGCCATAGCGAACGCGTGGCACGCATCGCGGTGTGCCTGGCCAAAGAACTCGGGTGCGATCCCGATCAGCTCGAAACCCTGTATTTCGCCGGCTTGTTGCACGATATCGGCAAGATCGGCATCAACGACATCGTGCTGCGCAAAGAAGGCAAACTCACGGTTGAAGAATACGAGCACATCAAGACGCACGCGAGAATCGGCTACAAGATCCTGGTCGATATCAAGCAACTAGACGACGTGTTGCCGGTCGTGCTGCATCATCACGAGCAGTGGGACGGACGCGGATATCCCGACGGCATGCGAGCCGATGAAATACCGTTTCTGGCCCGCATCGTCGGCGTGGCCGACGCCTTTGACGCGATGTCGAGCGACCGACCCTACCGTAAGGGCATGGCGGACGAGAAGCTGGATGCGATCTTGCGCGATGGCGCCGGCAAGCAATGGGACGCCAGCGTGGTCGACGCGTTCTTCCGCGTGCGCGAAGTGGTGCGTCGCATCGCCCTCGGCGCCGGTGACGCGAACGAAGATGGACGATCCTGATTGACGGTGGCTGCCGCGACGCGCCATGGTCGAGTTGGTTGTTCAGCGCGTGTCGAACTGGCTCGCGTACATGGTCTGCACGGCTTGCACACCGAGCCGCAAGGCCATCACGTCGCTGCCGAAGGTGATCATTCGGCATCCCAGTTCAACACAGCGGTTGGCAAAAGCCGGACTGGCCGGCACGATGCCCCATGCCTTGCCGTGCCGAGCACAAGCCGCCGACACCTGGCTGATGGCGTTCCACACTTTCTCGTCGTCGGGCTGGCCAAGCACCCCCAGCGCCTGGGACAAATCTGCGGGACCAACGAACAACAAATCCACTCCGTCGATGGCGGCAATCGCCTCGACTTCCTCCAAGGCTCCCAGCGTTTCGATCTGAATGGCCGTGAAATGATCGCGGTTGGCGTCTGCGGCCAACTGGATTTGCGACTTGTGGGTATAGTGAGCGTCGGCGCCCTGCGTATTGAGTCCGCGTTGCCCGCGCGGAGCGAATTTGGCCCAACGCACGAACTGCTCAGCCTCGGCGGCCGAGTTCACTTGAGCGGCCATCACGCCATCGGCTCCCGATTCGAGCGCCTGGGTGACCGTGGCGTAGTTGGTGACCGGCAGCCGGACAAAGCTGCCCAATCCGCAGGCTCGACCCGCTAGCACGCCCAATGAAATCTGCTCGGTCGACAGTCCGGCGTGTTCGGCATCGAGCCAAAAGCCGTGGTACCCACCTGCCAGCCCGAACAGTTGGATGGAGACGGGGTGCAGCATCCGCCCGCTGCAAAACACGCGAATGAGCTCGCCCGACGCCAACAGATCCTTGAAAAATCCGGCCATGATGTCTCCCACAGGGTGCCGCCGTAAAACGAAGCGCAAATTCCAGGAAGCCTAGACGTTAGGGCCTTTTTGACGGGGCGTCAACAAGCCGCCCGGCCCTGGATTCTTTGGGGAAAGCACCGGCGAACGACCGCTTTTCCGGAAACCTTGAAAATCGGCGCGAACCTGCCGGTCGATAGGGTGTCTTAGTGTTCGTTCGGCGGAATTCTCGCGACGGAAGCCTCGCCGGCTTCGCTTGACGAGTTGGCCGAACCATGCGAGTGTATTCATAGGCGGCGTGCCGATTGGGACGCTGCCAGCGGGTTTTTTTCTCGTAGACGTTTCCGTTTATCTCCAAAAACGCGCAGCGTAGGGAGTTTCCCATGCGTACGAACATCGACACGACCGTCACGAATTGCTCCGTCTTTGGTTTCGGCCAAGACCGCGCCGTGGCTACGCGGGTCGATTGTGCGTGCGCCCATGCTGCGCAGCATCTCACCCTGTGGCATGCCAGCAAACGTGCCCGCTGGTCGTCGCGCTCGTTGAAGCGCGCCGATTTGGCGGTGACGGCTGGCGCGGCCCTGATGGTGCAGGCGATGTGCCTGGCCATTATGGGGCCGGGACGGCCGCCGGTGCGACCCGTAGTGTCGCCCGTGCTCGTCGTGGCCTGAAGCGAAGCCTCGTAGCTCAACGCTTCAGCAAACCAGACGACGCCGTCAATCCGGCCTCCGTTGCGGACGGGCCCTTGCAAGGCCGTTTCCGCACGTGGTCCTGGGGTCACTTTTTCATGCCACGCGACCGGCGACCGTTGCCGGTTGCTTTTCCGGAGAGAGAGTCATGGGATATCAGGAAGCCACCATCGAACCGAGCGAGTGCAGCCTGGTCATCGCCGCGCAGAGCGGTGACCGGGAGGCCTTTGGCCAGTTGGCCCAGCGATACGAGCGCGCGGTCTATGCGACCGCCTATCGGCGGCTGAACAACCATGCCGAGGCGCAGGAAGTTTGCCAGGAAGTGCTGGTGCGCGCGATGCAGAAGATCTCGCAACTGCGCGAGCCCGAGGCTTTCGGAGGCTGGCTGCAGGCAGTGACCAATCGGATGGCCATCAACCGTGCCGTGCGCAAGCGTTCGGCCACGCCGAGCGATCCGGAGATGCTGGCAGCGACCTGTGTCGATGCCGAAACTCCGCTGACGACCGCGTTGACGCGTGAACGCGCAAGGCAAGTCCACGCAGGCTTGGGTCGCCTTGGCGAACTCGATCGCGACACCCTTGTGGCGTTTTACGTCCAGGGACAGTCGCTGGTGGAGATGAGCGAGGAGTTTCACTCCCCGGTTGGAACCATCAAGCGCCGTCTGCACGTGGCGCGCAAGCGATTGGCCAAGGAACTGGAAGAACTTGTCGCCGTCTGACATGGCGGACCGGCGCCCTCAAAAGCGCCGGCCGTCTGTCGGGTGGGCGCCGGCTCAGGTTTCGCGCAATGACGATGGCTTCCGCAGCGCGCCGCACGCCATCAAGAACCAGCCCAATATCCAGGCAGAGCCTCCCACCGGAACAACGCGAATAAACGCGCTGTTGTCGGTCGCCAGCCAGGCATGAATGCCGCCGCAAAACAGCACGATTCCCAGCAAGAACGCGCTAGCCGCCCATGTCAGCCAGCGCAAAGCGCCTTGCGCCAGTAGCATTCCAACCAGGATCAGTCCCAGGGAGTGAACCATCTGGTAGCGCACGGCGACATCATAGGTTTCCAAATCGCTCGCGGGCAGCTTGAGCGACTCTTTCAGCACGTGCGTGCCAATGGCGCCTGCGGCAACGCCCGCGCCCGTCGAAATGGCGCCAATTGCTATCCAGATTCTGCCTTGCATGGTGTGTGTCCGTTGGAAGGTGGCGTGGTAGGCAACAAGAGGGCGCGCCCATTGTATGCCGTCAATTGTCGGCTGTCAGGCGGTCCGCGGCATTGCAACCGCGGCGCACAACAACGCCCGACACGGCAAGCCGCGCGGGCGCTGTTGTGGGGGGCAAGTGACTCGAAGGATTGGCTACGGCGTGCTGGGGATGCCCAGCCGTTCTTCTTCCTCCTCCTGAATAATGATGCGCGGCGTGACCATCATCATCAGGCTGGAAGTTTCGCGGCCGATACCGACATTTTTGAACAGACGATTGATGTACGGCAACTTGCTCAAGATCGGCACGCCGAATTCGTTGCGACCTTCGCTCAACCGCTTGATGCCGCCCAATAGCACCGTACCGCCATCGGGTACGCTCACCGTGGTGCTGACCGACACGAACGAGAAGCTGGGAAGCTGAATGGTCACACCGTCGCTGCTTGTGACGTTGTCGTTGGAGGACGAAGTCGAGTCGCCGGACGTGCCACCCGTGCTCGAGTCTTCCTTCGTCGACGAATTCGTCGAAGTGCTGCCGGTGAATTTGAACTCCGAGACGTCGCCGATCGTGCTGAAGAACGGCACGACGGTGAGCCGCACGAATCGGCGATCGGCCGACACGACCGCCTGCACGGTGAGCGCCTGTCCCTCGGACAACACGGTGATAACCGGCTGGTAGGCGGCGGCGAAGTCGCCCACGACCGGAATTACGCTGATCAAGAACGGTTGCTGTGTTTGGTCGAACACCGACGCCGCCTGGCCGTTGAACATCGTCACTTTCGGCGCTTGCAGCACGTTCGAGCGACGATCGCCCTGCGACGCATTGACCAGCAGGTACGCTTCCAGATCGCTCAAGATGGCAAAGCCGAAGTTGGCGACGTTGACCGGCTGACCGAACTGTGGAATGCCCAAATTGAAACTATTCTGCGTGAATGGAATCGCCAGATCACCGGTGAAGTTCGGAAAGGTCTGGGTGCCGGCCGGAGGCTGCAAGCCGACCACGGCGTTCACCACGCCTGGGCTGTTCGGATCGACCTTGCCGAAGGCATTGTTGACGATGCTGGCCTGGAAGTCGACGCCGATTTGTTCGAAGAAGTTGTCGTTGAGCGTAATGAAGCGCACTTCGACGGTGACCTGCAAGTCCTGGTTCCTGCGGAGCTGTTCGAGCAGGTCGACGATCTCTTCGTGTACGTCCTGGGTTTGGCTGATCACCAGGCTGAGGTTGTTGCGAAACTCGGAGATCGAACCCGGACCGCCCACTTCATCCCAGGTCTGTGGTTTGACCGTGGTGGTGATTAACTCGATGAGCGAGTCGAAATCGGCCTGAGCGCCACCGCCCATACCGCCCGGCCCCGAGCGTTCCATTTGCGGGCCGCCCAAGCGCGCACCGACATGGTCGGCGTCATTTGGTTGATCTGCGCGAGCACCTTAGGGTCGATGATGCCCGTCGCCGGCGAACCGTCGTGGCTGGCGAGATATCCCGTCCCCACGCCGTTGACTCCGCCCATGCCGCCCCAGGCGCCGCCAGCCATGCCGTACGCTTCGGCCAGCGCGCAGGCAAACCCGTGCGGCCGTTGGGAATGAAGTTGGGAATCGGCGTCACGAGGTCGGCGACCTGGTAGATGCGTTGATAGACCACGCCGTCGCGCAATTGCTCGCTGGTGATCTTGAGCACTTCGTTTTGGATGACATAGCTCAAGTGCTTGGGCTCGAGAATCAAGTTGAGCGCGCTTTTGAGCGAGATCTCGTGCGTCAAATCGATCGTAACCGGCGTGTCGCTCGACACACCTTCTTCTTCCAGTCCCTTCTCATCCAAGTGCAAATTGACGCTCGCCAATTTGGCCAGATGATCGAGCACTTCCGAAAGCGGCGTATCGCGAAACTTGAGCAGCACGGGCGTCTTCAGCTTGCGATCGATTTCCAGCTCGCGCTCGGTCAATCGCGAGCGGCCCTCGGTTTCCAGTTGTTTGCGGCTCTTGGTCAGTTCTTCCCACGTCTTGGCGTCGGGCATGCGATAGGGATCGTTGTCGTTGAAGCCGATGGCCGATTGCTCGAGCGAATTCCACTGCTGCCAGTCGCCTTCGTCCTTAGCGTCCTTCAGGTCCTGGTTTTTCATCGTGCGAATGGCGAACCGGCTTTGCCACATCAGTTGGCGAACCAATGGGTTCTGCGGCGCCAGCTCGCGGGCCCGTTTGGCGAGCACTTCGGCCTCGGGCCAGCGCTCTTCATCCATGAGCTTGTTGAACTGCTCTACCAGGGCCGCCAACTTCTCGTCGACTTCGATCTTGGTTTGCTGGCGACGTTTCACTTCGTCCAATACGGCGGTGTTCGCGTCGTCCAACTCGATCTGCGCTCGGTTTTCGACGATGTACTTGTCCAATTCTTCCTGCGTATGGTCGATGCGACGCAGCAACTGCGCGCGGAGTTGTGGTTCCAGGCCCGAGGACTCGACGCTGGCTCGCGCTTCTTTCAGCAGGGCCACAGCGGCCTTGGGGTCTTTGGCGCGCACGTTGTTGGCTTTGATCTGTTTTTGTGCGATCTCGGCCACCAGTTGCTTGGCCAGTAGTTGTTGATGCTCGGAAGTGCGATCCAGCAACTTGTCCACGACCGCGCCGGGATTGCCGTTGCGCGGCGCGGAGAGCATCTGCATATGATCCTGCAAGCGTTGCGCAGCCACGGGATCGAGTTGGTTGCGGGCGGCGTAGGCCTGCCGAAAGAATTCCATTGCTTTGTCCAGGTCGCGGTCGCTGAGCGCTTCTTCACCGCGACGAAACAGTTCCATGGCATTGCCGGCCGGGAGACCGATCGGTCGCGCCGTTTGTTCGGGTTCCGGCAGACGTTCGGATGGACCATCATCGGACGGAGACTCCACGTCTGGCCCGCCGGCTTCCTCATTGCCGCTAGCCAGCTCATTGCGCGACGAGTCGCGGTTCTTGTCATAGAGGGTTTGCTCGGCAGGATAGTCCGCGCAATCCCGCGCTGCGCCGCCGGCCGCGGAGTCGGCCAGGGCGTCCGATCGGCCGTTTCGTGCGGCGGCGACCTTTTGCAGGATTGCCTCGGGCTTCATGTCGAACGGGCCGTAGTTTACCCGCAACGACTCGATGCTATGCGCCAGACGTTCGGCTTCATCCAGATCGTTCCACAGCAGAAGTTGCTGGGCCTGATCCAATAGCACGCGTGAGAGTTGGTGCCGGGCAGCTTCGCTGTTTTGCTGCGCGTTGAGGAGCTCCATGGCGTTGGAGTATTCGGTAATCGCGGATTCCACCTTGTCGGGCGTATCGTCGTGCAGCCCATACTCCATCGCATGTTGGCGCACCATCTCGACCGCGGCTGCTGCGCGGCGTGTGTCGCCCACGGCCAAAGCCTTGCGCACGGCTAACAGGTGCGGATTTTTTTGACGACGCTGCTCGGACGGCGCCGCGGCGATTGCCGGCTGGCGAACCGGCTTGGGCACGGACGTTTGCAAGGCGGCCTCGTCGCGGGGCGAGGCGATCGTTCGTTGCGGCGCCAGCAGCTTGCCAAGTCGTCCGTCGCTGTCCGGCATTTCCAATTCGCCTTCCAAGCCCGGATCGAGCGATTCCGTTGGCAGCGGGGCGGTGTTCGGGTCGGCGGCCGCGCACGATTTGCTGTAGTCCTTGGTCGGATCGGGCAGCTCGGCCTCGAACTTGTCGCTGGGGCGATCGATCTTGCCCCGTTTGGCCGGACGCTTCGCCGCGTTCAATTGGGCGCGCAGTTTCTTCGGCGTGTCGCCGAAGTGGAACACGCTGTACGTGACGTTGAACTGCTCCGCCTGCGTGACCAGGGCATCGGCCGTTTCCAGGTCGCCTTCTTTGAGCGCCGCTCGCGCGCGGGCCATTAGGCTGTCTACTTCCTTGCGGTCGGTCGACTTCGATTTGGCCGTTTGCCCAACAAGGCCGCTGGTCACCAGCACGTGTACCGACTGGTGAGAGGCCGCCACGGACGACGAAGTCGCCGCGTGGCTCATGGCCAGGGCAAGCAGAGGAGAGAGCCATTTCAACGTCTTCAAAACGATTCTCCTTGTGACACACGTACCTTCCACGCGCACTCAGGTGCCACGGCGAAGGTTGCTTGTACGTTCGGAAGAATTCCCGAATTTTACGCTCATCGACAAGCGGTGCGCGTTGAAAACTCGGTGAAGGCCTTCCTCTGATTTCGCGGCTCGCGGCACGTCCTTGTGCCCGAAACCACGGCCGATTGACTCGTTGACGTTTTCGAGAATTGATCCGAGATGAGGGCGGGATAAATATCCTCCCCCGCGGATCCGGTCAAGGGCATTTGGGTGGAATCCGCTGCCGTCAGAGACCACGCGGTAGATCGCAGTCGCGAGATTTGAGGCAGATTGCCCAGTGAGATGCTAGCAACACTTGCGCGGCGAACGCCAGCGGTGGGGCGATTGCAGGACGCTATTTCGCCACTGTTGCTGCGACCGCGGCTATTGATGTGTTCGATCCGCTATTTGCCTCTCGGAGACCTCGCGTTTTTGTGCGGCGAGTCGATTTCCGTCTTTGAGGGAATGTCGTCGTCATCGCCTTTTTTCTTTGCCCGCACATCTTCCTTCTTCTGTGGAGCAAGGAAATGTACCGCGGCGTGATCCTCCAACTCACTCCGCACGCGCAAATTACCCTGCCCATCCATCACCAGCACTTCCACGGGTCCGGTGACCGAGGAGCCAAACCGTTTCGACAACTGTCGCCCCCCATGGATGTCGACCACCACGATGCCCGTGTTGAAATCGACGTTTTGCAATTGGCGGACGCTGCCGTCGCGTGGATCGATGGCTTCGACCACCGGGGCGGTCAGGTCCACCACCGAAGCGCGGTACACGTCGATTTCCGTGCCAGCTTCGATGCCTTCGGTTTCGTCGATCACCGTGGCCAACAACTTCACGCTGGGCTCGTCGCGGTTCGTTTTTTCCGCCGCTGAAATGGCTAGCACGCCGTAGCGATCGGGCACGGCTACCATGCCCGTCGGCTTGCTCCATTCTGTTTCCAAAGTTTCCACCGTTGCGCCGTCAGGTTTGACGAGGTACTGCGGCGGAACATTGTGGTTCGGGTTGTGCAAGATGGCTTTAGCGCGATAGCGATATCGCTTCTTGGGCTCGACCGAGTAATCAAAGTAGCGGCACAGCCGATACTCGACGTCGGAAACGGGCGGGGCAACCGCGCCGCCCCGCGCCACCCTGTTTGAGAATGGCATCGACGGCGCCGGCATTGACGTTGGCACGCTCGGGTTGACGGCCGTTGGCATTTGCGGCGTCGCCTGCTTGAGCGGCCGCTGAAGCAATCTTCGGGTGCGTCACCGATTCGCCCCAGGCGCGGCGGACAAGTGGCCCCAGCGGATCCACGAGCCCGGCCTGCAGGTACTTGCCGCTGAAGCGATCCGGCACGGTGCCTTCGAACTTGGTCGTAAACTCGTCGACCGCCGGCAACTCTGTCCATTTTTCGGTCTTGTCCGGTTGAGACGGGTCAACGTCAGCGCGCTCGACGACCAACCTTACGTATTGCGGCCGGTCGTGCACGGGGTCAGCGCCTTGGGCATTATCAAAGAGGCGCGAATACTCTTGGGTTTGCTTCTGAGCTGGGACCAGGCCGGTAATCACCGCATAAGCGCGTCCCACGGTTTTTGAATTGGGGCCGGGAGCGAATCCGACATCACCGCCACGACCGCCCCCCTGGGCTGCCCGTTCCTTCGCGTCGCCGCCGGCTGCGCCCTGCAATGCAAATACGCCGAAGCCCGAGTCGGCGCGCAGTTCGTCCAACGGAAATATTTCCGGATTGTCACGCTTGGCTTTGGAATCGAAAATGCGTACGTTGAGGGGCGTGGCGACTTTGAACCCAACCAGCGCGATCGGGTCGCGTTTGGCCCGGTCGACATAGTCGACCGGCACCAAGTCGTCGCGCGTTGCGTCGAACGTCGATTGCGTGACGTGGTCCTGCACCTCGCGGGCCTTGGCCTGCAGCCTTTCGGGCTGTTTGTCCGCCTCGAGCGCTTCGCGCTTCAGCGCCGAATAGACGAACATCAAGAACACCACCCCCACCACGGCAAAGGCGATTTTCTCGCCGTGCTCCAGCATGAAGTTCTTGATCGACTGGACGTCGAGTTTCATTTTTACTTTCATCGCCAAACTCCGTCCCCAATGATTGTCCGTCCGACGGGCAGGATCGAACGGTTTCCTATTGTCCGGGCACGCCGCCCGGTGCGGCTGTCGCATCGGCCGGCGCTTCGCCGCTGCCTAGTTTTGCCGTATCGGGCGGATTGTAGATGTAGATGATGCCGCAGATTTGGACGGGTACATCGTACGAACCGACATCTTCGACCGTGCCGGCCGCCTGACCGCCCTGACCTGCATTCGTTGACGAACTGCTGCTGGCGCTCGCCTGCGGATTGATCCGCAATTGCCGAACTTCCACCGGCAGGGGCGAGTTGGCGCATTCGACCAACAGTTTCGGAATCTCCCGCTCGTCGATGACGAGCTCAAGATATATTGGCATTCGTTTGAAAGGGCCCTGCTCCGAAGTACCGGCGGCAGTGGGCTTGCCGTCCGCGTCGAGATAGCGTCCTGCGTCCGGCGGCGGCGTTTCTCCGCCCGGGGCCTCTGCTGGCGCCATCGCCGCGTCTCCTCCGCCACCGCCTCCGGTATTCTCCGGCATGTTGATGGGGAGCTCGATAATGCCGGATTTGAGTCCTTGCTCATACTCCTTGGCCGCGTCCTGCGCGATGGCCATGCGCTTGATCTCTTTTAGCGGAGGAACGTAGCGATCGGCGTTCACATTCTTGAAAATCGTTAACAAGACTCGATAGACCCACAGATCCTCTTGTGCCAGCCACACTTGCAAGGCACTGGGTTGGCCCGGGAAGCGGAGTGATTTTTCAATGGCGTCTTGATTGCCGGAATCCCAGACGACTTTTGCCTGGCTAATCGCGGCATCGCCATCAGGCGCTTCTTGTTTCTTGCCCGACCGCTCGGCGCCAATGATCTCGAGCAACTTGGGAAATTCCCGAAAAATGTAGTTCATGTACTGTTCGCGGGATTCAGGGAGCAGGCTTTCAGCCTGGCTCTGCGAACGGATCTTCTGGAAATCCGACCCCAGCGCCTCGGGCCATTTCAGCAGCGGCGCCTGTTCGTCGTAGACTTGTTGCCAGGCCTTGCGGACCTTGTCCTTTTGTTGCTCCGTTATTTCCTCGGCCGCTTGCCGCCACTGGTCATTGGGAAAATTGGGCTCGCTGAGGATGGTTGTCAGTGCATTGAACTTGCCGTCGATCGCGCCTTTGCGACTGGCATAGTCCTTGGACAAGCTGCCCGCGGCCATCCACCACGCTACCAAGCCGGACACGATGCAGATCGCGCACAGCAACCAGAAATGGTACTTGCGTACGTGACCGAGAATGACTTTCAGTTGGTCCACGTTAATTTCCCTCCGGCGGGACGTCGCTGGCCGCCAAGGCGCCTTCTTGCTGCTTCGCGCGCTCTTCCGCGTTCTTGGTCCGCTGGCTCAATGGCGTCGGCTTCCAGGCGAACTGCAACACGAAGTCGAAGCGTTTTAGCTCCAGGGGCTCTGCCTTCATCAATTCGCCATTGGCGTCACGCTTCTGCGGGGCATTCGGATCGGTGATCGTGACCGGCCGGGGGACGCGAATTTTCGACACGATTACCGGATGACTGATGCCCAATTCCCGCACCGCCACGTCGGTGAGTTGGCCATCTTTGCCTGGAAGTTTGATCGTCGCCTCGCGCAGATTCTTGATCAGCGTGTCGCGCACGAATGCCGAACCTTGCATCTCGAGATTATTGTTGTGGTAGTGATAGCCGATCAATTGCACGACCCATCCCTGCCCCGACGGCGGTCCGTCCGCCGCACTTCCGGGCATTGAACCAGCGGCTGGCGGCATCTGGCCCCCAGGGTTGACGCCGCCGGGATCCATTGCTGCATCGACGGGGGGAGCGCCGGGCTGAGCGCCGGCGGCCGGCGCCGCTCCGACCTGTTGCGTCGCGATCAATTCCTGGATCCCGCGCCCGTACCACTGCCCGAGGTCCGGAAACCACTCGCAGTTGAGCGAGTCGATGTGCACCTCGTTGCGATCGCCGATATTCTCCGGACGGTTGTCCGCCGGATCCGATGGCAGACACTGGCCAATGGCCTTGTAGAGTTCGAGCCAGACGAGCCGGCCGTCCACATTGCCCACCAACTGTTCGCCGATCTGATTGATGTCCTTGAACATCGTGGCGCTATTGTCGTAGCCGGACTTTTCGTTGTTGGCTTGGGACTCGATGTTGCCTGCTTCGGATTCGGCCTGCTTGAAGTTGTCCTCGGCGACCGAATTCCAGGCCCGCCAATAGCCAAAGAAGCTGACGGTGCAGCCCAGCAGCAGCGTCGCCACCATGGCCACGGCCCAGGGCTTTTTCTCGCGGATCAGCCGGTCGGTCACGATCTCGCGCGGCAACAAGTTGGTCGAGAGGGTCGAGGCGCCCATGCCCTGCAGCACCAGGCCGTAGCACACGGCAAAGCTCAGCAAGTTGTCCTTGAATGCCGGCGCTCCGGTGACCGCCTCGCCGGTGACGCCGCGATAGCTTTTCACTTCCGCGACGTTGTGGCCCAAGTTTTGCGACAAGTACTTTTGCAGTCCTGGCAAGCGCATCGTATTGCCCAGCGTGATCACGCGGCCGATCTTGGCGCCGCGGTCGATACTGGTGAAATAGCCGATCGAGCGCTGGATCTCGGTCACCAGGTCGTTGAACACCGGCCGCATCGCTTGGAACACCGCTTTGGGGTCCTCGGCCTGCGTGGCGTGTTTTTTCAGATGCTCTGCCTTGGCGAACGTGAGCCGCAGCTCTTTGGTCAGCGCTTTGGTGAAGTGGCTGCCGCCCAGAGGAATGCTGCGCTGCCAAACGCGATAGCCATTGGTAATGACCAGGTCGGTGGTGTCGGTACCCAATGACAGCACGACCACCGATTCCGGCGGGTTGTCCGGGTCGTATTGATCCGCCGGCGGCAGATCCTGCATCTGATCGAATACGGTGTAGTTGTAGATCGTCAGCGGCGTCAGTTGCACGACGTCCACTTCGATGCCGGCCTCTTCGAACGGTTTGAGCGCCGAAACACCTGGTCGCGCTTCATGGCGAACAGGCCGACTTCCGTCTCCAGCGCGAAGCCGTCTTCCTCGCTGCCGCCGGCCATCTGCTGATAGTCCCAGACCACGTCTTCCAGCGCGAAGGGGATCTGCTGCCGCGCTTCGTACTTGACGATGTCGGGGATCTTCTTGGACTCGACCGGCGGAAGTTTGATGAATCGCGCCAAGCCGCTCTGGCCCGACACCGAGATGGCCACCTTGTCGCCGCGCACGCTGTTGCGCGACGTGAAAAGTTCGAGTGCTTCGCGCACCAGTTCCGTCGGATCGGCGTCCGGTTGGCTGAGAATTTTGGGATATTCGATATAGTCGAACGCGTCAGCCACGATCGTGCCCGGCTCATCTCCCGGCCGGCAGCGCAGCGCCTTGAGCGCGCACTGGCCAATATCGATACCCCAAACGGCGTTTGATTTCGCCATGTCGCTGTCCCTGTTCCCCGTCGAGGCCGCGAACCGGCCCGGGTCGGAATACCGCCGTCAACCCTGTGGCATTCAATAAGTTAGTTAGAAATGCGCGCGCACTGGGGTCGACCACTCCTCTTAGTCTTTCAATTTAGTCGGCGTGGCTCGGCAATGTCAACAAATCGGGTATCGTTTGGCGCATATCTCGGGGAAAAAGCGGGGCTTGGGCGTGTTGTTCGAACAAGTATTGCGCCTTCTGCCGACCGCGCCGGCACGCTTGTGTGCGGTGCCTCGACTTGCGCAGGGTGGGCCGCTATGGTGGATTGGTTCACGCCTCCGGACGCCTCGTGCCCCGGTGCGTTTCAAACCCGCCCCGCTTCGACGTCCGCAATGAAAATCTCTGAACTGTCGGTCTTGCTCCCATGTCACAGTCTTGAGGATTTTCCGGTTTATCACGAGGCTGCCGAGGCCGACGAGCTGTTGGCCGCCTGGTGCTGCCTGTGGCACCCGGCATTGTTGGCGGCCGCCGGCGCGTTGCCGGTCCTGCACCGCGTGGACGTGCCTCCCGAATCGCTCGAGGGACGCCTGATCGCGGTTCCGCCGTTCTGTGTGGACCGTCTGCCCGCCGGATTCGTCAGCCGAGCGGAAAGCGAGGCCGCCGGACTGGTCCGTCCGAATCATCGAGACGAAGGCGTGCAGGCCGCACTGGCCGCCGTGGGCGTTGAAGCCTCCTCGGTCGATGCCGAGTTGGCAGCCGATTTTCTGGCATTGGGGTTTTGCCGCCTGCAGATGGAACTGCTCACCCGGCAAATGCGCTACTCGGTCAACATCGACGAGACGCACTTTGCCCAGGAGGCCGTGGCCGGTGCGCAGGCCGCGGTGCGTCACGAAGTGGAACCGGCCCGCGAGCATCTGGCACGCTGTCTGGAGACGCTTTACGAGGCCCGCAATCGCTTCTATCCGGTGGACGTGTATTTGCTCGATTTGACCTTGCTGGACGATATGCTGCTCGGTCCGCCGCTCGCCAGGCAACTGGCGGACGAAACGCCCACCAACCTGCATGGGCCGATCGGGCTGGTCGACGCGGTCAAGCGCGAACACCCGGCTACGTGGTCGTCGCTGCTGGCTGCCATCGATCGCGGCACGGCCTACGTCTTGGGAGGTGAGATCCAGGAACGCGCACTGCCGCTGTTACCCCTGGAAACGGCGCGCGATTCCATCTTGCAAGGCGCCCGTTGCTACGAGCAACTGTTGGGGCGGCTGCCGCAGGTATTTGCCCGCCGCCGCGCGGGATTGTGGCCCGGTATGCCGCAGATTCTCGTGAAGCTGGCCTATCAGGGCGCATTGCACTTTACGCTCGACGACGGTCGGTTTCCGCTGCCCGCGCAGTCGAAGACGCGCTGGGAGGGAATCGACGCCAGCACGCTGGACGCCTACGGCCACTTGCCAAGCGATGCGGCGAAGCCCGAGACGTTTCTGGGATTGTCGCGAAAGATGGCCGATTCGATGGACAACGATCACGTGGCGACGGTCGCCTTTGCACATTGGCCTGATGCGACGAGCCCTTGGTACCAGGACCTGCGGCGGATCGCGCGGCTGAGCCCCGTGTTGGGCAAGTTCACGTTGCTGGACGACTACTTTGCCCACACGGACATGCCCGGACGGTTGTCCAAGTTCGATCCCGACCAGTACCGTACGCCGTATTTGAAGCAGGCGATCCTCAAGCGGCACCACGACGCGGTGTCGGCGTTCGTCCGCGAGCACGTTGGCCAAGCCCGCGCACCGCATCGCGGACAATCGACGCGCTCGCCGAATTGACGTACGGGCATGCGGCCGGCCAGCAGTCGGAGCCGGACTCGCAAGATCCAGATGCAGCAGGCGCTGCGTGCGCTCGATTGGCCGAGGCACTGCCGCGCACGGGTTCGGCAGGCTCGCCGCGGTGGCTGGCCGTGAATCCTCTGAGTTTCACGCGCCGTATTGGCGTCGAGTTGCCCGCAGCGACCCATGCGCCGGACGTGGCGGGTCACGTCGTTGCCACCGGCTCGTCCGGGGCGCGTCATTTCGCCGTGGTCGAAGTTCCGGCGATGGGCTTTGCCTGGATCGAGCCTTCGCAGAATGCTGCGGCTTCCAGCGCCAAACCCATTGCCGCCGGCAACAAACTAACGAACGAGTTTCTGGAAGTAACCATCAGCAACGCCACGGGGGGCATCCAATCGCTGTACGATTTCAGCCATCGCGGCAAGCAACTGTCGCAGCAGATCGCGTATCGACTGCCCGACGCGCCGGGCGAACCGGGCATGGGATGGCAGACCGCCGACGAAGGCCGCTACTCGTCCATGCGCCGAGCAGGTCGAGATCACGGCCTCTTGCGCCGCCTTTGGAGAGATCGTCAGCCGTGGGTCGCTGGTCGCTGACGACGGACGCACGCTGGCCCACTTTCGCCAGACGACGCAACTCTGGGCCGGCAGCCGCGTGATCGGCCTAGAGATCGAACTCGACGCCGTGGAAGAACCGCACGCGGATCCTTGGAATTCGTATTGCGGGTTGCGGTTTGCTTGGCCGCTGGAGACGGCCGAATTGTGGCGCGGCGTGGGATTGGTGCGCGAACGGACGGGAGCTACGCGGCTGGAAGCGCCGGAGTACATCGACATCGAAAGCCTCGGCGGTCACGTCACGCTACTCACCGGCGGCTTGCCCTATCATCGCCGCGACGCCGGCCGCATGCTCGATAGCTTGCTGGTGGTGCGCGGCGAGCGTGAACGTCGCTTTCGGGTTGGTATTGGAGTGAGCCTGCCTCAGCCTGCCGCCTCGGCTTTGGAATTCTTGACGCCACCGGCCGTTCATCGTGACGACCATTCGCCCGGCACGACGGCTTCTGGATGGCTCTTTCATGTCGATGCCAGAAACGTGGTGGCCACGCATTGGGAGCCGTTGGTCGATGCCGATGTACAGGCAGCTAGTGCGGTAGCCGACACGCATACGGTCAGCGGTTTTCGGGCGCGGCTGTTGGAAACGGCGGGGCGTGCCGGTCGAGTGACCTTGCGCACGTTTCGGCCCGTGGCAAAAGCGCGACAAGTCGACTTCCTGGGCCAGACGTTGCTGCAAGCGCCAGTGGATGGCGACAAGATCACGCTGGATTTCGGTTCCCACGAGTGGGTCGAGGTCGAAGCCACGTGGGCCGGTTGAGCGTCGGATGAGTGGTTGGCGCGCAAGTCGCAGGCGTCGAACGGCTGGTCGCGCGGTTCGCTAGAAAATAGAATCCGCACTGGTTGTGATTCGTAGATCTTACATTGGTTTGTGGTCATGATTGTCACCATCGACGGTCCCGCCGGGGCCGGCAAGAGCACCATCGCCCGCGCACTCGCCGGTCGCCTTGGCTTTCGGTTCCTCGACACCGGGGCCATGTACCGCGCCGTGGCGCTGGCGGCACGGGAGCAAGGGCTCGATTGGGACCAGCCCGATGAGCTGGTGGCGCTGGCTTCAGCGCTCGATCTGCAAGTCGACGAAAATGCAGTGCGTATCGATGGCCGCGACGTCACGCAAGCGATTCGTACGCCGGAAGTGACCGCCATCACGCGCTTTGCCGCCAACAACCCGGGCGTGCGTGCGATCATGGTCGAACAACAGCGGCGCACCGCTGGCGACGACGACATCGTTACCGATGGCCGCGACCAGGGCACGGTCGTGTTTCCCAACGCCGAGTGCAAAATCTATCTAACGGCCACGCCAGAGGAGCGTGCGCGCCGCCGCGCCAAGGAACTGGCGGCCAGCGGAAAGGCGGTTTCGTTCGAAGACGTGCTGCGCGATCAGAACCGACGCGATAGCAGCGACGCCGGTCGCGAGGTGGGACCGCTGGTGGCGGCGCCCGACGCCGTGGAAGTGCCCACCGACGGCCTCACGCCCAAGGAGGTGCTCGACCAACTGGAACGGCTTGTGCGAGAAAAGCTTCCACGATGACGGCACCAGTCGATCGATCGTTGCCAAACCGCGTCTGGCAGGCCTGGCTCAAATTCGTGTGCCGGGTGCTGGCGGCCGCCGTCTTGCGAATTCGCGTCGAGGGGCGCCAGCGTGTGCCCGAAGTGGGCGGCGGCCTGGTGCTCTCGAACCATCAGAGCAATCTCGATCCGGTGCTGATCGGCTTGTCGTGCGAGCGGCGTTTGAACTATGTCGCGCGCACCACGCTATTTCAGTCGCGCATGTTTCGCTTGATGGTGGCGGCGTTGGACGCGATTCCAATCGACCGCGAGGGCGCCGGATTGGCGGGCCTCAAGGAGACTCTCAGACGCATCAAGCGCGGTGAGATGGTTTTGATCTTCCCGGAAGGCACCCGCACGCCGGACGGCAAGGTTCATCAGATGATGCCAGGGTTCTGTGCCATTGCACGGCGATCCGGCGTGCCGCTGATTCCAGTGGCTTTGGACGGCGCGTATGACGCCTGGCCGCGCCAACGGCGACTGCCGCGTCCGGCGGTCGTACACATTTCGTGGGGCGAGCCCATCACGCCCGGGGAAGTCAAGCAATTCACCGACGACGCGCTCGTTGCCGAAGTCGAGCGGCGCATCCGCCAATGCCATGCTTCGGCCCGCCGCGGACGGCTGCGAGCCATTCAGTCGCTACACCAAGAACAGTCGCTAGACTAAAAACTTGTCGCCGCTGGCGGCGGATTGGCCGGCAGCTTGAGCAAGCGGATGATGGTTTCGTACGGCCGCGTGTTGCCGGCCTCGACGGCCGTGCGTTCGCGCGCCTCGTAGAGCGGCGTCATCGTTTTGCGTTTCAAGCAATTGCGAATCGCCTCGCCAACCATGAAATCGGTGTTGTACGCCTCGACAAAGGCCAGCAGGTCGCGGCGGGTGGAGAGCGGTTCGCTGCCCAGCAGCTCGCGTTGCGCGGCACGGTTGGGCGCCAGCGAGCGGCTGTGCATCAAGTAGCCGAAAGGATATGCCTGCACCGCTTCGAACGACCACTCCACGCGATTCTCGCCCGCCAAAATGCCGTCGGTTTCCACGATGGCTCCGGGCATTTGCATGTGGTAGTAGAACTTGCGGGGCGGACCGAATATCTCAACCCGATACAGCCCCAACATTCGAGTTGTCAATGGCGTGACCAACTCGGCGAAGTCCTGCTGGCTGCCGAATTTCTCGGCAACCACTTCCTGCGCCAATCCGTCGAGACGCGCCAGACGCGGGTTCTTGGACTCGGGCGGATCGATCAGGTTGACCCATTCCAGCAGGTCGTTGATTGCGGCCTCGGGCACCGGCGCTCCGTCGCGGCGCTTCAATCGCTGCCGCAAGATGCCCGCGGCAAACTCGGCCAACTGCTTGCGCGCCCGATCATTGTCCAACAGGGCGCCATGTTTGTCGCGCAGTTGCAGGCCGTAGCGGGCACAAACGTCGGCCATCGTCGACTTCCATTGTTGGTTTGGCGGCAGTTGGTCGCGCGTGCCGGCCTCGAAAAACGCGTCGGTCAACTCGACGAACCAATCGCGTCCGGTCGTGTCGAACCACGCCATCAGATTGTCGACGTCGTACTGCGGCCCCAGGCCTTTCTCCAGGCAAGTGCGCACGATCGGTACTACGAGGTCGACGAACTGCCGGCGAGCGCGGCGCATGTCGTCGAGCGTGACAACGTCGGTGAGCGTTTCGCGCCAATCGTATTCGGTAACAAGCCCATAATCGGTTTGCGTATATTCGACGACCAGCGTCCCGTCCGGTAGCCCGGCCGGCGCAGGCTTGATGTATGTGGATGGCAGTTTTGCCGGCGAGGCGAATTCCCCCCAGGCCGCGAAATACGTGTCGTCCTTCTCGCGGAGATGAACTGGAAGCTGGTCGATCGAGCCGCTCCAGCTATCGTGTGCAATCTCGACCGCGTACGTGACGGCCGTCCATTGCCGGGGATCGAGCGCCTCGAGCGGCGTGTCGTCGATCGGTTGATAGATCGCGCGACGGACCTGGCCGTCGGCCAAGATCTCCGTCTCGGCGCGATACACTTGCTGGCCGCATCCGGCGACCAACAGCAACATGGCCACGGCGCCGAGCGTCCGCAGCGCGTCGGAAAATCGCATGGAGATGATTTCCAGATCCAGGGGGCGGCCCATCCAGGTGCACGTTCACTTCACCCACTGCAACCGTAGGTCACCCCCCGCATTGAATTATCCGGTGGAAGCGGTTGTGCCGAAGGTGCCGGCTTGGCCAAATCAAGCCGCGCCGTGTATTTATTGTCCTTGCGATGGGTCTAAAACCCTCGCCTTCAGGCGAAACCTTTAGGTTCTTCGTTTGCTAGAATTTGGGGATGGAAAAGTACCGCACGAGTTCGCATAGCCGTTTCGACCTGAAGTACCATTTTGTGTGGATCACCAAGTATCGGAAGCCCATTTTGGCCGATGCGGTCGGAATGCGGCTGCGGGAACTGGTGCGAGAAGTGTGTAGAACCAACGAAATCGAGATTTTGGAGGGCTCGGTGTCTCGCGACCATGTGCATGTGCTGCTGTCCTGTCCGCCGAATCTGTCGCCAAGCAAGGCCATGCAGTACATCAAGGGCAAAAGCTCGCGGAAGTTGCTGATGGAGTTCAAGCATCTGCAAAAAGAGTTCTGGGGTCGGCATTTGTGGGCCCGCGGCTACTTTGTGGCATCCAGCGGCAACGTGACTGACGAGGTGATCCAAGAATATATCCGCCAACAACAAGGCACTGAGCCTGACGATGGCGGCGACAATTTCCGCATTACCAAATCGTGAGCGCAGGACTTCAGTCCGTAGCCACGATTCTCCTCGAACCTACCGGCTTCAGCCGGTAGTAGTTCAGTGGTGGGTGAATGCCCATTGTGTGTGGCAAATATGTCTGGCGCGATGGCTGGGGAGTATGTACAACTTGGGAAAGCGTCGAAGGGATTTTCTTTTCCAAGGAGGCCGTGATGGGATTGCCGAAAGTGGATCGCGCGAAGCTTCGCGAGCGATTGTTGACCGAGTTCGAGCGGACGGTGGACGAGGTGGCCGAGGCGGTGGATGCGGCCCCGGCGGGGCGAGTGATTCGCGATAGCGAGGAGCCGGCGCGGGATGCGTTGGATCGTTTCAGGCAAGTCGTCTACGAAGAGGTCTTGCAGGCCAAAGTGGACGCGTCGGAAGCCGCTTTTCCCCCCTCCGACCAGCGCGGCCAGCGGCAAGCCGAAACGTCATAAGGGGCGTCAAGCTTTCAGCCTGCTGTCGATCAACGGTCGCATCCAATTGCGTCGCGTGCGTTGGCACTGCCCGCGGGAAGGGAGCGAGACGACGATCGACCGGCTGTTGGACGACGCCGAATCGACGATCAGCCAAGGCGTGCGTGAGATGGCCTGCCGGGTGAATCAAGGTGCCTCGAGCTTTGCCAGAGCGGCCGAAATCCTCGGCCGCACGGCGCACTTCAACGTCAGCAAGGAAACCTTGCGGCAGTTGATCGAAGAGGAAGGTCTTACGGTGTTGCGGGGGATGCAACGGGGGGAATTGGCTCCCGACTGGTCGAGCGCCGACTGCACGACCGAAGAGCAGACCCGGCGAATTTACCTCGGCTGCGACGGCGTGAAAGTGCCGCTGGTGACCGACGCGGAGAAGAAGAAGCGGCGGCAAGCGATTCGCGCCAAGCGTGCTCGCCGGGGGGCGCAAGTGCAAGCCGCTGCCACGCGCCAAACCGGGTTCCGATAACGCCTACAAGGAGTTCAAGGTCGGCTATCTGTACGACGAGAAGAAGGCCCATCGGTTGGTGGGAGCGACCGCCGGCAACCACGAAACGGCCGGACGGATGCTGCAGCGGATGGGCGCTCAGGTGGGGCTTATCGAGGCCGACGAGCGTGTTGCCTTGATCGACGGGGCGCCGTGGATTCGCAACCAGATCGAGTTTCACGGCTTGACCAGCGACATCGGCTTGGACTTTTATCACTTGCAAGACTACGCCCAGAAGACGCGTCGGGCCGTGTTCGGCGAGGCGTCCGAGGAGGGCCGGCGGTGGCTCGGTGATTTGATGCACACGTTCAAGCACGACGGTTACAACGCGGGCTACGACAAGCTGACCGCGTGGCGCACCAGGCTGCGAGGCGCCAAGCGTGCGGCGGCCAACAGCTTGATGCAATACGCGGCCGAGCGACACGACATGATTCGGTATCCGCAGTTCCGCATGAAAGGCTGGCAAATCGGCAGCGGGCCGACCGAAGCCGAGTGCAAGACCACCACCGATCGCGTCAAGGGACACGGTCGCCGTTGGGATTCGGCCAACGCCGAAGCCATGATGGCCCTGGCCGCACTCCACGACAGCCAATTGTGGACACAACACTGGACAACCCTCGATCCACAAAGAAATTAACGACGCCATAGAATCTGGCCAGACACTGCCCATTGGTAGTGTCCTAAGAGTGTGGTGGTCGTGCCCTGGCGCGAGACGCACCAAGAAGAATGCCCGCCACTACATGCCTTTGGGGCTCATGAGCCCAGCATCAAATGCATTGTCGATGATTTCCAGCGATACCTTACGATTCATTCTTCCTGCGATTCTGTGCGGAAGGGAACTCATTATCGCTGCACCGAGATCATTGCGGAGCGCAGCTAGTGCGTCCGCACTGGCTGGATATTCCATAGGGGCAACCAAGCGAATGAGCTTGCCAGTGTGCTTGCCCACAAAAGTCGCGATCTGATTCTTCGTTGGTGAACCAACCGCTTGCTCATGATCAATGTATTCAAAATCGATCGTGATGCTCTTTTGCTCTGGATCGTATTGGCAGGACACGAACCTCGGCATGTCGTATGGCGATAGTTCGAGAAAAAAATTCTCGGTCCTTTCCTGGTGCGACTCTGATAATTGCCCAGGAATCGGGATGCGTCGCTTCAGAACAACATGCTCGCTCATGACAGCACCTGCTCGATGGCCACGGCGGCTAAAGTGAGAGTATGATCATGCTTTGACTGCTGCCGCGATGACGGAAACATGTTCTCGTCAGTACTGTCGAGCACGAGAACATATTTTACTTTGCCAGCGATGCGTATGCCCGTCGCAATGAACACGCAAGAACTCAGGTTGAGAGCGGAGAACTCCCTATTGTCAAGATACCCTTCCCGACAATATTGGGCAACCGCGTCAGCGCCCTGAGGGAGTGGGCGGCAATTTGGCAGTTTCTTGATCATGGTCACGCCACGACGCCAGCATTCCCCAGCGATCCCAGTGCAATTATTGATCGTGTTGGTGCTTATGCAAAAAACGGTCTGTTTCTGCGGATAAAGCTCGCCTGAGCGCGTGACTATTCCGAGCCATGATTCCACAAACCACATCCTGCGGACCTTAAATAGGGTGGCCCGGTAATAGTGGTTTTCTCGGTCTTGTTCATCGATTGCGAACACTCTTTCCGTAAGAGTATCCAGAATTCGCTCCAACTTGGGGGCGCGACTCTCCCAAAGCCGGAAAATCCAGAGTGCAAACTCGCAGGAGTACTGGACAACTACGAGGATCGCAACAATCTCAAATCGCCGCTCATGCATCCACGAAATGATCGCCACCAGCCACGGAGGCATCTCCTGATCGCCTGGATCGGAAAATTGCATTAGAACTAGAAGAATGCCGACAGTGCCAATTAGTCCAATTGAGGCGATGCGCAGAATCGAGATCAGCCGAGTGAATCGTGGCGTTGCCAGCCAATTGAGGGCTCGGTGTATCCGATAGTGACGATGCGTGCGCTCGCCGCTTTGGGACATGCGGATTCCGCCTGTGTGGGGGTGTGTGCGCGAGTTCAGTTGTATCCAGAATCAGAAAAGTTACAACTGCATCCATTGGAATTCATGGTAATGCCACGGCGTCAAACAGTTCACCGAAGTTCCAGACGTGCCCGGCCAGACCAGCCATCATAGCAGCGGTCGGACGCTTGGCTCCCGACTTGCCAGGCTTGCGAGTCTGCCAACAAAAATTGTAGTAGGCTGCGAACATCGCGAACGCACATTCCAAGTTGCGGAGCTTCTTGGAGAAGCAGAGCGTCAGCCGGTTGAGCCGCTTCATAAAGACGCGCTGGGTTCCGTTCAGCCGCTCGACGTGGCTGGTGCATATCGTGCGTTGGTTGCGGCCCTCTATGCCCTTTACGCCAGTCCGCTTGGTGCCAACCATTTCGGACGGCGTGTAGATCATGTTCGCGTTGCGGTACTCTTTGATTATCGTCCCGTACTTGACGTAGGGACCGAACGCCAGATCGACCGCTTCGGGATAGACGTTGAATCCGTCCGTGCTGATTTGCACGACAGGCTTGTACCCGCCCGCCTTGAAGTCCACGGCATCGCTGGCGTGCGGGTTGGGGAACACCAGTCGGCTCGCCACGTCGCACATGAAGCGACGTGCATTGTCCGCAGACCGCTTGCCCATCATAAAGCTCGGCATGAGCTTGGTTTTCTGGTCGATGCAGGTCCAGATATACACGTCGCCCACGTCGTGGCGTTCGGCCTTTTCGGTGACAGTCAAGCGAGACTGCTTGCGGCCGACCCAAGTCCACTGTTCGTCGAATTGCAGGTGAGTCAGCGTCAAGCCGCGCATCCGCTCGTCTAGGAACCGCTTGCACGCATCGCCGAAGTGGACGATCAATTTGCAGATGGTGTCGCGGTGCAAGCCAGAGGTCCGTTCCGTAGCACGGACGCTCATTCCTTCGACCAAGAGCCGCAGCGCTAGCTTGGCAGTCTCGACCGGAACGCGCATCTCGCCAAGCGGCTTGGCGCGCTCTTCGGTCCAACGCTTGCCGCACAGGCAGCACTTAAACCGCTGGTTACCGCGGCGGTCCTTACCGTGTTTCTGATATTGGGCATGAGCACAGGCAATCATCATCACAAAGCCCCTTTGGACTGAGGCGGCTTTGCGTGGTAGACTGTACTTTGCGAGGAGCAGTCTGGCGCTTGCCGCCGGGTTGTTCTTTCCCCCGCCGTAGCCTGCCAGGGCCGCGACGGGGTTTTTTATTGGCTCTTGCCAACAAGGATTATTTTATTAGAATAAACGCCGTATTGCAATGGTGCGCACGGACTTTTTCTAATGGATTTAATTGCGATGGAATCGAAGCGTGGTAGACCACCCAAGAAGCCCCAGGACCGCCAGACAACGGTGCTTCAAATCGGGCTCACAGATGCCGAGGCGAAGCTAATTGAGCAAGCAGCGGGCGACGAGAAGCCTGTGGCATGGGCGAGAAATGTGCTTGTACGGGCAGCCAAGCGCCGCGTACAATGATTGGACCTGCCCGGAATCGAACCGGTCGGCCGGGGGCATAAATCCCTTGCCGCCAAACCTGGCAGGCCCCCTCGGGCGGCATCCATGCCGCCTTAGGCTATTGACTCGCGCGGGAACCACCACACGACACGCCTCCTTTCTGCACTTGGTTGCGGGTTGTCGGTTTCCGAAACAGAGTCGCCTTGCCCTAGCCGGCTGAGCCCCCTTCAAGAGTCTCAAACCGGCTAGGACTGCGCTTTGAGGCCCCGCGCTACGGCGACAGCATCACGCGGGGCTGCGTCCCTCCTGGCCATGCGGAACCTCCATTCGCCAAGTCGTGCGAATTATTCGTCACAGACTACGACATGGGCTATGTGCCAATGACTTAGAGGAAGCCGGGAAATAAACCGGGACAAGCGCGGGAATGGTTCGGGATACGTTTCCCGACCTGGACACCTAGGGATTCCGTGGAGGGCCGCATTCGGGGAACAGGAATGTCTTGTCTGGATACAACTTAATGATTGCTGGCCGAAGCTCAGAATAGCGATATAGCGGAATGCCACGGCTTGTTCTCTCAACCGGCATTGGGAGGCTCTTAGCTCTGTTGGCAAGCGTTTTCGACGATATTCCAAGAATGCGAGCTACATCCGCCCTCGATATAGTTGCGCCATCCTGTTGAATGGACTGGCCTCCCAAGTCTTTCACTCCGAGCGAACTAACAAGGGATTCCATGTACACGCTGTGCTCATCAATGTCCTTGTCGTGGTCGAAGATTAGCTCGCGCGGAGTTGACCTAACGTCGACAATCTCATGAACGGCATGCTTGACCGAGCGCAATCGGTCTCCCCACAGATTTGGAAGATCGGCCGTTCGCAATCGAATAACACTTAGCTCGGTGTATCCACGCAATGGAATGCCCCTACACTCCCACAACGCTGGTTGAGGAAACCCAATTCCAAGCTTATTCATCAATCCGCCAACGCGCGCATCCAGTTCGTCGAACCTTTCTAGGTCGTCCGGCGTGCATTTACGCATGTATACAATGCCAGCGTCATTTATCCGTTCTGCGGGCCAACTTTCAACAAGCGCAACTATCTCGTTGATGCGTTCAATTAGTCGCACAGCAGCGATCAAATCGCCATCAGCCATAGTCCTAGCCTTTCTGCCGCTGGCCGACCACGGGCGCGGTCATGGCGAAGGCTAGGAGAATGCCACAAACCGCGCCCGAGGCCGATATGCGGGGATCAACCGCACTGCCAGACGAGCGCCGTCATTCTACAGGTTTCGAGATAGGTGTAGAATGCATTCGATTGGTCGCGGGTCGCACATTTAGGAGATGCCAGATATGACCGATAGCCCAAGCGAACTGGCCAAACGGGATATTGAACGAATGTCACAGATAGGCGTGCTCATGCAGTTGGGTAGACTTAATGATGACCAATTGGCATACGCCCAGGACGTGATTGACACGTATGCGCCGCACGGCGGGATTGGGACGATGAGGGAATCTCAGGGCATGAGGGGAACGATCCAACCCAGCGCGGACCGGATTACTTATGTGCTCCTGACCATTCCGCAGAGAAAAACGATTGACGAAATTCTGGCCGCTCATGGTGAATCGCCGTAGCCGCCAGCCCCGACCACCACACTCTTAGGACACTACCTGCCCATTCCACGGATTGCCAAACTCCCCGGAGTTTCGATACAATGCGAGTTTCCCTCGGGCGGGGTATGCGCGTAGGCTGCGCTTGCGGCGACGGCCTAGTGGCTTGCATGTCGGCAGGTTGCGCTTGCCGCGCCAGGTGGCGACGGCCGTTTGAATTCACGTTAGTGCTGCGATGTTCGAATCCTTACAAGACGGTCTGTCCGGCGCTGAAAACGCTGCGCGGCAAAGGCAAGCTCTCCGAGGCGAACATGCGCGAGGGCCTGGGCCTGGTGCAGCGGGCGCTACTGGAAGCCGACGTCAGCCTGCCGGTCGTCAAGAACTTCGTCGGCCGCGTCAGCGAGAAGGCGCTCGGCGAGCGCGTGCTCGCCTCGCTCGATCCGTCGCAGCAGGTGATCGGCATCGTCCACGACGAGTTGGTCGATCTGATGGGCCCGGTCGATCATTCGCTGCATTTGCAGCCCGGCGTCACCGTGCTGATGTTGTGCGGCTTGCAGGGTTCCGGCAAGACGACGACCTGCGGCAAGCTGGGCCGGCTGATTAAAGAGCGCGGACGCAAGCCGCTGCTGGTGGCTGCCGACTTGCAGCGGCCTGCGGCCATCGAACAGTTGCACGTCATCGGCGAGCAGTTGGGCATTCCGGTCTATTCCGAAGAAGGCGCAAGGATCCGGTCGCCGTTTGTCAGAATGCCGTCAAACAAGCCAAGCAGCTCGACGCCAGTGTCGTGATTCTCGACACGGCCGGCCGGCTGCACATCGACGATGAGCTGATGACCCAGCTCAAACAGATCGATCGCCGCATCGAACCGCAGCAGGTTTATCTGGTGGTCGACGGCATGACCGGCCAAGACGCCGTCAATAGCGCCAAAGCGTTCAACGACGCGCTCGAACTGGATGGCTGCATCCTCACCAAGCTCGATGGCGACGCTCGCGGCGGCGCCGTCTTGAGCGTGAAGGAAGTGACCGGCGTGCCGGTCAAGTTCATCGGCACCGGCGAACATCTGGATGCTCTGCAAGAGTTCCATCCCGAGCGGATGGCGCAGCGCATCCTGGGCATGGGCGACGTGCTCACGCTGGTCGAGCAGGCCCAGCAAAAGTTCGACCAGGACGAGATGGCCAGGCAGGAGGAGCGGCTCAAGAAGGGCGAATTCACGCTCGACGACTTCCGCAACATGCTGGGCCAAACCCGCAAGCTCGGCCCGATCAACCGCATCATGGGCATGTTGCCCGGCATGGGCGGCATGCGCGAAATGATGGAGAACGTCGACGCCGAAGGGGACATGACCCGCCTGGGCGGAATCGTCGACTCGATGACGCCCGCCGAGCGGCGCAATCCCTCGAAACTGATCGATCAGAGCCGCCGCCGCCGCATTGCGGCCGGCGCCGGAGTCGAGCCGCACGAAGTCAACGAACTGGTAAAACAGTTCGATGGCATGGCCAGCATCATGAAGGAAATGGCCGGATTGGGCATCCGCGACCGCATGAAGAAGGTGCAGCAACTGCAATCCGCCTTCTCGAATCCCAACGCCACGCTGCAGAAACCAAAAGTCGGCACGGGCAAGCGGCTCACCTCGTCCGAACGCGCCAAGTTGCGCAAACAGCGAGAGAAAGAAGCTCGACGCCGCAAACGGGGCGACCGCAGCGGGGCGTAGTCGCACGAAACAACAACATCCATCAGAGTGAAAATCCATTACCAAAGCAGGAGGGACGTGTGGCAGTAAAAATTCGCATGAAGAAAATGGGCCGAAAACATCGCCCGTTCTTTCGCATTTGTGCTATCGACGGGCGCAGCCCGCGCGATGGCCGCGTGCTGGAAGAACTGGGCACGTACGACCCGATGGTCAACGAAGTCGACGCGCGTGCGCTGCTCAAGAGCGAACGGATCGACTATTGGCTGGGCGTGGGCGCGCAGCCGTCAGACAAAGTCAAAGTGCTGATCAAGAAGTATGGCAGCAGCGGTTCGCACATCAGCGAGCAGCAAGCGGCCCGCGAACGGTTGTCGTTGCCCAAGGTCGTGCCCGATGCCGGCGAGCCGGCCTACGTGCCGCCGACCGAGGAACCGGCCGCCGAAGCACCGGCCGCTGAAAGCGCCAGCAGTTGAAGCGCCAGCTACCGAAGCTCCGGCGGCGGAAACAGCCGCGGCCGAGGCGCCGGCGGAAGAGACGCCCGCTGCCGAATCGGAAGCGAAAACCGAACCGGCGGCTGAAAGCAAAGAATAAGTGTTCGTCGCCGAGTGGTGCGATTTCGAGCAGGGTGGAAGCGCCCGCCGGATTGGCTCCGCTCGACGACGCGAGATGATTGGCAACCGAGCGATGCGTCATGCGTTTCGATGTGTTGACCTTGTTCCCGGGCATGTTCCCGAGCTATTTGGGTCAAAGCCTGCTGAAGCTGGCCATCGAACGGGGATTGATCGAGGTCGAGCTCCACGACATTCGCGACTGGGCACACGACAAGCACCACACCGTGGACGACCGTCCTTTTGGCGGCGGGCCAGGCATGGTGCTCAAAGTTGAGCCGGTCGTGGAATGTGTCGAGGCGGTGCAAGCCATGACCGATGGTGCCGGGCACCTGGTCATGCTCACGCCGCACGGGCGACGGTTGGATCAGTCCGTGGTCGAAGAGTTGGCCGAAAAGCCGCGGCTGACGCTATTGTGCGGGAGGTACGAGGGCTTTGACGAACGCGTGCGAGCGATACTCAAGCCCGACGAGATTTCGATCGGCGATTATATTCTGGGCGGCGGCGAAGTAGCGGCGATGGTGACGATCGACGCCGTGGCGCGGCTGGTGCCCGGCGTGTTGGGAGACGAAGAGAGCAACAAACAGGATTCCTTTTCGGGCGAGCATCGCCTGTTGGAATTCGCACAATACACCCGCCCACGCGAATACCGCGGGCTGAGCGTGCCGGAGATCTTGATGAGCGGCGATCACGGACAAATCGCCCGCTGGCGCGCCCAACAAAGTGAGCAGCGAACCAAACAACACCGGGCCGACTTGTGGGCCCAGCGAAAGACATCAACCACGAAACCCAACGAAGACAAATCGAAGTGAAAGGCTGGGACGAAACATGAGTCATCAAACCCTGGAACTGGTCGAAAAGAGCTCGCTCAAGAGCGAAGTTCCCCAGTTTGAAATCGGCGACACCGTCGACGTCCACACCCGGATTCTGGAAGGCGAGAAGGAACGCATTCAGATCTTCAACGGTGTGGTCATTGCACGTAGCGGCGCCGGCACGCGCGAAATGTTCGTGGTGCGGCGGATCGTGGCCGGCGAAGGCGTGGAACGCAAGTTTCCGATCCATTCCCCCAAGATTGCCAAAATCGAAGTGAAACGCCGTGGCATCGTTCGCCGAGCCAAGCTGTACTTTCTGCGCGACCGCGTCGGCAAGGCAGTGCGACTGAAGCAGCGCCGCGACGATGCCGGCAAATTGTAAGGCTGCTCGTCGGATGGGGTGCGTGTAGATCGTCCGCCTCAAAAGCCCGAACACGCCGTCGGCAGCGAGCCGGATTGTCGAGGCGCGAGGATCGTGGCCGATTTGGCGTCGGAGATTCGTCCGATGCGTGTTTCAGTGCTCGTGGCGCGCGTACGGGCCGCCTGGCGGCGATATCGATCGCTGGGCGAACGCGCGGCGGCGCGGTATTTGCGCCGCCTGGGATATAAAATCGTGGGCCGCCACCAGCGCGATCATTTCGGCGAGTTGGATCTCGTTGCCGTCGACAACCGCACGATTGTATTCGTGGAAGTGAAAACTCGCACGTCGCACGATGCGGGCCATCCGGCCGAAGCGGTGGGCCCTGAAAAACAGCAGCGGCTCACGAGGTTGGCGCTGGCATACCTCAAACGGCACGACTTGCTGGAGAATCCAGCCCGCTTCGACGTGTTGGCCATCACATGGCCCGAGAAGTCCCGGCGGCCCACGATCGAGCATTTCAAAAACGCCTTCGAGGCCGTCGGTCGCGGCCAGATGTTCAGCTAAAAGGGCCAGGCGTCACCGAGTGCCTCTTTTTGCATCGTGCGCAACTCGGCCAATCCTCCGCGGGACAATTTGAGCAAGGCATTCAGTTCCTCTTCGCTGAAGGTGGCTTCTTCGCCCGTGCCCTGCACTTCGACGTACCGGCCGCCGCCGGTCATCACGACGTTCATGTCCACGTCGGCATCGACGTCTTCGTGATAATCGAGATCCAACACCGGTTCGCCGTCGACAATGCCCACGCTGATGGCGGCGATGCTGTCGCGCAACGGGTTGGCCGTCAGATCCTCGATGGTGCCCAGCGCATCGACCAGCGCGACGAACGCTCCGGTGATGCTGGCGGTGCGCGTGCCGCCGTCGGCCTCCAACACATCGCAATCGAGAAAGATGGAACGTTCTCCCAAAGCGTCCAGATCGACGATCGCGCGCAGGCTACGTCCGATGAGACGCTGGATTTCGGTCGTGCGGCCGTCGACCTTGCCGACATCGCGTCGCTTGCGCGGACTGGTGCTGCCCGGCAACATGCCGTACTCGGCGGTCACCCAGCCGCGTCCGCGGCCTGCCATCCAAGCCGGCACGGTGGCATCGACGCTCGCCGTGCAGAGGACCGTCGTGCGGCCGGCCGTGATCAAGACGCTGCCGTGCGCGCCTCGGGTGAAGCGTCGTTGAAAAGTCACCGGCCGCAGGGTGTTTGGTTCGCGTCCATCGTGTCGCATGGGTTGCTCAATCCTGGAAGTAGGTTCGAATCGGAGAAGCGTTTTAGAGTTTTGTGGTGTTGCTCGAATGAAGTTCCATGCGGCAAGCGCGTGGCGTCCGCGCGAGATTGCTTTCAGCCTCGGCGTGGGAGAGAATGACCAGCCAGTCTGGGCGGTCGGCGTCGAATTCGTTCATGGTGGCTCGCGCAGAGAATAGAAATGCCCATCGCCGTCTTTTGCCAGGATTGCGGCAAGGAGTACCGCGTCAAGGACGAATTTTCCGGACGGCGCGTCCGCTGTCCGAACGGTCACGTAATGTTGGTGCCCGACCTTGACTCGGACCTGGATCTCGTGGACGACGCGATCGCAGTCGAAGCCGCGCCAGCCGCTACTATGCCGACGCATCCCGACGACCACAACCCCTATGCAAGTCCGCGTGTCGAAACGAATCAATCGACCCAACACGGCGAACGCCCCACGCTCAAAGTCGGTTTGCCGGCTGTCGTGATGATCGTGCTAGGTGGATTCGGGCTGTTGTTGTGTGTGGTCAGCGCCGTGATGGCATTGACGGGCGAACCGCCCCAAGTGAATCCAAAAGCGCCGCCGATCGTACAGGCCTTCGAGGAAGGTTCGCACGGACCCGTGGCGGCGGCGATCCAGGGAGTGTTCGTGTTTGTCAATGCGCTGATCATCGTGGGCGCCATTCAGATGCTGCGTTTTCGCGCGTGGGGACTGGCGCTGGCGGCATCGATCCTGGCGATGGTCAACCTCGGCAATTGCTGCTGTCTGGCCGGATTTCCAGTCGGCATCTGGAGCATCGTGGTCTTGTCGCTTAGCGACGTGCGCGAGGCGTTTCAGAACGTGGCGCGCTGATGAAGGTTCGTGCAAGCCAAATGCGTCAGCACTTGGCGCCGAGCATCCAGGCGAGGACGCCTTTTTGCACGTGCAACCGATTGCCGGCCTGTTGCACGACGACGCTCTGCGGTCCGTCGATGACCTCGTCGGTGACTTCTTCGCCGCGGTGGGCCGGCAGGCAGTGCATGAACCAGGCGCCCTCGGGCGCGTTGGCCAGCAATTGCGCGTTGATCTGATAGTCGGCAAAGTCGCCGCGGCGCTGCATGGATTCCTGTTCCTGGCCCATGCTGGTCCAAACGTCGGTGTATACGGCGGCAGCTCCGTACACCGCTTCGACCGGGTCGGCCGTCATGTGCATGTCCAATTCCGGGACTTCGCGCTCCAGTCGGGTCAGAGAATCTTCGTCGAATTGATAGCCCACGGGGCACGCGATGACGAATCGCATGCCGACTTTGCCGCAGCCCTCGGCGAGGCTCCGCGCCACGTTGTTGCAATCGCCCACGTAGGCCAGCGTGTGGCCTTTGAGCCGCCCGACAAGCTCCTTGAGCGTGTACAAGTCGGCCAGCGCCTGGCACGGGTGGGCAAAGTCGGTCAGACCGTTGATGACTGAACATTCGCAATAGCGGGCCAGGTTCTCGGCCGTGCGATGATGGAACGCGCGCACCACGATCACGTCGACATACTGGCTGAGCACGCGGCCAAAATCGGCCACACTCTCGCGCGATCCGAAGCCTGCGTCTTCGTTCAGGAACACGCAGTTTCCACCTAAGTGGATCATGCCGGCCTCGAAGCTCACGCGGGTGCGCAGCGAGGGCTTCTCGAACAACAGCGCCATCACGCGTCCAGGCAGCAACGCCTCGCGCAATCCCTGCGTGTGCTTTGCCTTGAGATCCTGGGTAATCGCAAAGATTCGGTCGATCTCGGCCGACTTGAGATCGGCAATGGTGAGCAGATTTCGCATAGCTTGGTTACTTGCCGTAAGTACCGTGGCGGTCTCTAGCCGGTCTGTCGCTTGAGCACTTTGGCCAGGATGTCGCAACCGTCGTGGACCTGTTGCTCGGAGATGTTCATGGCCGGTAGCAGGCGGATGACCGTGCCGTGCGTGCAATTGACCAGCAGCTTCTCGTCCATGCAGGCCTGTACGACGGGAGCGCCGTCGATCGACAGCTCCAACCCGATCATCACCCCCAACACCCGCACGTCTTTCACCAACTCGCACTCGGCCTTGAGCGTCGTGAGCCGCTGGCGGAAGATGTCGCTGATGCGGGCGGCGTGCTCCAACAGATGTTGGTGTTCGATCATTTCGATCGTGGCGATGCCGGCCCGGGCGGCAATCGGGTTGCCGCCAAATGTGGCCGCGTGCATGCCGGGCCGCAGGCTGGGAGCAATTTCAGCCGTGGTCATCAAAGCTCCGCCGGCGATGCCGCCGCACAGTGCCTTGGCCAAAGTCATGATGTCGGGCGTGACTCCAAAGTGCTGATAGGCGAACCACTTGCCCGTCCGCCCGCAGCCGGTTTGCACTTCGTCGAAGACCAGCAACAGCCCCTGCTCATCGGCAATGCGCCGCAGTCCGGCCAGAAAGCCGTCGGGCGGCAGGTTCACGCCTCCTTCACCCTGGACCGGCTCGATCATGATGGCGGCCGTCTCATCGTCGACCAGTCGCGACACGGCATCCAGGTCGCCAAAGGGCGCATAGACAAAACCGGCCATCAGAGGCTGCAGTCCTTCGTGGTACTTGGGCTGGGCCGTGGCCGCGGTCGCCCCGAGAGTCCGTCCGTGGAAGCCGCCTTCGAAGGTGATGATCTTGTAGCGACCGGGCGGCGAATGAAGCCGCACCAACTTGATGGCGGCCTCGTTGGCCTCGGTGCCCGAGTTGCAGAAAAACGCTTGTCCGCCGAAGCTGCGTTCCGAAAGCAGTTTCGCCCACCGTCCCTGGGCTTCCATGTACCAGGTGTTGGGCACATGAATCAGCGAGGCGACCTGCTCCTGGACCGCTTTCACCACGGGCTCGGGACAGTGCCCCAACAAATCGCAGCCCCAACCGGGAAAGAAGTCGAGATACTTGTTGCCCTCGGTATCCCACACATAGGAGCCTTGCCCGCGGGCGATCGCCACCGGGTAGCGGCGGTAATTGGGCACCACATAGCGCTGGAACATTTCGACGATTTCAGCCGTGGAAAGGCTTACCTCGGCGGTGGTCATTGGTGGTTCTCCTGGGCGCTTGGGTTGCTACGGCGGGCGAGACGGCCTGCCCGCGAATCTTCGCAGGACAACGCCTGGCGGTCCGGGGTTCAGCCGGCCGGATCGTGGATGATTTCGGTTCCGACGCCTTTGTTCGTGTAGATTTCCAGCAATAGGCCGTGCCGCTCGCGTCCGTCGATGATGTGGATCTTGCGAATGCCTCGTCCGAGCGTATCGAGGCAGGCTTCGACCTTGGGGATCATGCCCGACTCGATGGCGCCGTCGGCGATCAATTGCCGCGCCTGGCTGGCAGTCAGTGAGGCAACGAGCGTCGAGGGGTCATCCTTTTTGAGCCGAACTCCATTCACGTCGCTCATATATATCAGTTTTTCAGCGCCCAGCGCCTGGGCGACGGCGGTGGCCGCCGTATCGGCGTTGACATTGAGTTTCTCGCCCGACTCGGTGAGGCACATCGAGGGGATCACCGGCACGATGCCTGCATAGCACAGATTGCTGATGGTGCTGCGATCGACGCGCGTCACGGTTCCCACGTTTCCCAGGTCGACCGGCGCTCCGCCGGCGCCGGTAAGTGTCAATTTTTCACCCCACAGCACGTTGGTGGTGCGGAAGTTCAAAGGCGCGTGCGCGGCCTTCGAATTCCTCGATCCGGTCGGACAAGTGTTCGTTCGTCTCGTATGCCAACACGCGTTCGACGATGTCGAGCGTGGCCTGGTCGGTATAGCGGCGGCCCTGTATGAAGCGGGGGGTCAAGCCGGCGGCATCCATGGCGCGATTGATCGCGGCGCCGCCGCCATGCACGACCACCGGCCGCATGCCGACGGTTTCCATGAATACGATATCGATCAGCAAATGGCGCAGGGCATCGACGTCATCCATCACGCTCCCGCCGAGCTTGATGACGGTTACCTTGTCGCGAAATTTGCGAATCCAGCCGAGTGCTTCGATCAGCACGGCGGCTTTTTCAGTGGGGGTGAGCAATAGCGCGTGCTCCGGTGCGGCGCTACGACCGGCGAGGGTAGTCGCGGGACTTTTCGCCGCTCTGCGGGAGAGGCGTAAAACGAAACCTTTGATTGTAGGATGCCCCCCGGCGCTGTCAACGCACGGTCGCCCTCCGCCAGGACGATTGCAAAGTTGAGTTTTGTATAATGCAGGTGCGATCCTAACCGGGTGATGCGGGTTGGCTTTAGGAGAAGGAGCTAGCCATGCAACTACCATCGTATTTTCCGTCTTTGATGGTGGCCTTTTCGGAGGTGGCCGATCCACGTCAGCGGCGTGGTGTTCGTCATCCGTTTTCGGGGATTTTGGGACTGACGCTCGTGGGGCTGGTCTGCCGCTTGAACGATTTTGCCAGCTTGCAGCGGTGGGCAGCCCGGAACTGGCATCTGCTGCGCAGACCTTTGGGCTTTACGCGTCGCAAGCCGCCGCATCCTACCACGTTAAGTCGGACGCTGGCGAAGTTCTCGTTGGAGGAGTTTCAAGCTGCGTTTTCCCAGTGGTTGCAAGAGGTAATGGCGGATCAGGAGGCTCTGGTCGCGGCGGTGGATGGCAAGACGTCGAAGCAAGGCTTCGATCCGCAGGGCGATCCGATTCAGATGCTGAACGTTTTTGTCCAGGATTTGAAAGCGTGTCTTGGGCAATGGCCCCTGTCGGGCGACAAAAGCACCGAGCCGGAAGTGCTCAAAGCGCACCTGAGCGAACTGTTCGAGAAGTATCCGGCGTTGCGTTTGATCACGGGCGATGCCCTCTATGCTCAGCGCAATCTGGCCGAACTGATTCTGACTTCGGGCCATGACTACTTGTTCCAAATCAAAGCCAACCAGCCCGACATCCTGGATGCGGCGCAGACCTGCTTTGCGCAGGCCCAAGACAGCGCGGCGGCCGCTCAGACGCGGGAAAAAAAGGGGGCCGTAGGGAGACTCGTTTTCTTTGGATCGACCTGGCCGACGCCGAATATGTCTGCCAGCGGCTGGGGCTTGCCGGTTGCCGCATGCTCTTGCGAGTCGACCGCGAGACGAAAGACCGAAACGGCAAAACCACGCGCGAAACGCGGTACTTCGTCACCAGCCTCGACCCGGCCACGACTACGCCCAAGCAATTGTTGAAGTACGTACGCGCTCATTGGCAAGTGGAAAACAGCTTGCACTTCGTCAAAGATCGTTGGTGGGACGAAGACCGGCACTGGAGTCGTCGGCCAGGATTGGCCGAACGCCTGGCAAGCCTCACCAACGTAGCCCTGAGCGTGTTGCGACTAACGACCCAAAAATCCAAACAACCGCTTCGAGCCCGAGCCGATGATCTCTGCGCCAATCCCCTCCACGCCCTGAAACTCGTAGGAGCCTTGGATTAACGACTTTGCAATCGTCCTGCGCCCTCCGCGGGAGCTCGCTTGCGGGCTTGCTGTTTTCGCCCTTTCGCCCCTGGAACCGCCGCCACTTTGCTGCGAAGATAGCGATTTTGGCCTTTCCCCACAGCGAGACCCAGTGTGGCAACCGCTTCGGCAATCGTGATGGCCGCCGGCAAAGGCGTGCGGATGAAATCCGAACTGCCCAAGGTGCTGGTGCCGGTGTGTGGGCGGCCCATGATCGACTACGTGCTCGATGCGCTCTTCGCAGCCGGAGTGACGCGGACGATCGTCGTGGTGGGCTATCGGGCCGACGACGTGCGGTCAGCACTTGGCGCACGACCGAACGTCGAGTTTGCATTGCAGGCCGAACAGCGTGGCACCGGACATGCCGTGATGTGCACGCGCGACCATTTGCAGGGTCAGGACGGGGCTGTCCTGGTCGTGGCCGGCGACTCGCCCATGATGCAGCCTGACTCCTTGCGATCCCTCCTGGACGAGTTCCAAAAGACCCGACCCGCGTGTTTGCTGGGCACCGCCGCCAAAGAAGAGCCCCGAGGACTGGGACGCGTGCGTGCGCAATGCGCAGGGGCAATTCGTGAGAATTGTCGAGGAAAAAGACGCCACGCCCGAACAAAAGCAGATCCAGGAAGTCAATCTTAGTTGTTACGTATTCAACATCGCCGACCTGCTCGACGCGTTGGAGGTGATTCGTCCCGACAACGCCCAGGGCGAGTACTACGTAACCGACGTGCCAGGTGTCCTGTTGGCGGCCGGGCGCAACGTGCGGGCGCTGAATGTCCTCAAGCCTTGCGAAGCCTTGAGCGTCAACAATCAGCAAGAGCTGGCCGTCGTGGAAGCAGCGATGCGCGAAATGAGCAACGAACACCAGGGCGAGTAGCACTTTCCATGAACGATCTCAAGATATTCAGCGGCCGGGCGAATCCCGATTTGACGCGGCGCTTGTGCGATTATTTGGGACTGCCGCTGGGCGGTATCTCGATCGACAACTTTCCCGACAGCGAGATCAGTTGCAAGGTGGACGAGGACATTCGCGGCCGCGACGTGTTTCTCGTGCAGCCCACTTGTCCGCCTGTCAACGAGACGCTGATGGAGCTCTTGATCATGATCGAGAGCTGCAAGCGCGCCAGCGCCGAGCGCATCACCGCCGTGATGCCCTATTACGGATACGCGCGGCAAGATCGCAAGGATGAAGGCCGCGTGCCGATCACGGCGAAACTGGTGGCCAACATCATCACTCGGGCCGGCGCCGATCGGGTGTTGGCGATGGACCTGCACGCCGCTCAGATCCAAGGTTTCTTCGACGTGCCGGTCGACCACTTGTACGCCGCCCCGGTGCTCAACGAGTACTTTCTCGCCCAGGGCTTCGATCCCGACTCGCTGGTCGTCGTCAGCCCCGATGAAGGCAGCATCAAGCGCGCGCTGGGGCACGCCGAGCGGTTGGGAGGCGAATTGGCCATCGTCGACAAACGTCGCGCCGACGCGGTGCACACCAAGCAGGAGAACGTGATCGGCGCCCCGGTGGAGGGCAAGATCGCGCTGATGTTCGATGACATGGTCAGCACGGCCGGCTCGATTTGTGGGGCGGCCCAGGTGCTCCACGACCGAGGCGCCAAGCAGATCTACGTGGCGGCGACGCACGGGGTGCTGTGCGGTCCGGCCGTCGAGCGGCTCAAGAAATCGCCCATTCACCAGCTTGTGATCACCGACACGATTCCGCTGCGCCCCGAGCAGACGCTGCCCATGATCAAAGTGCTCAGTGTCGCCCCTCTGCTTGGGGAAGCCATCAAGCGGATCCACCGCAACGAATCGGTCAGCCGTTTATTCGACTGAACCCGACTCGGGCAGCGCGGCATCGGGCCTGATGCCGGTTTGTGCCGTTTGGCAAGCACTTTGACGCAAAGCCCAGCGGCGGGAGGGGCGGCTGACAATTCGCGTGCCAGCCTGGGCTTGAAAAACGCCGCCGTTCGGGGACAATGGTTGGTTTGTTCCCGCCGGGGTGTGGGGGCAGGGAAGTGGCTCCGATGGAAACTTGCCAGCCATCGGCAGCGAAGCACGAATCCAACGCGGCGCCGTAGGGCCGTTTGACCATTAGAGAGTTTAACCGGATTGAGGTCGGTTCATGGCCGAGACACTAAACGTCAAAGAGCGGGATAAGGGCGGCAAGCGCGAATTGCGCCGCTTGCGACGCACGGGCGGAATTCCCGCCGTGCTATACGGTCACGGCGAAGCCAATAAGAACCTGGCCGTCGTGGCCGATGAGATGGCGGCCGTGGTCCGTCACGGCGGACGCGTGGTCGATCTGGCCGGCGACGTTCAAGAGAAAGCGTTCATCCGCGCGCTGCAATGGGATACGTATGGCACGCACGTGCTGCACGTCGATTTCACACGGGTGTCGGCCCACGAGCGGATCGAAGTGATGGTGAGCCTCGAGCTCGAAAGGCCAAGCCGCCGGCGTCAAGGAAGGCGGGGCCGTCGAACACCTCGTACACGAAGTCGAAATCGAGTGCGAAGCCCTGGCCATCCCCGAAAAGCTTGAGCTGAACATCACCGACTTGCAGGTCGACGGTCAATTGACGGCGGCCGATTTGAAGTTGCCCGCGGGCGTTACCCTCGTCACCGACCCCGAGACCGTGCTGGTACACTGTGTCGAAGTTCGCGAAGAGGCCGAAGAGGGCGCCGGCGAGGGCGCTGGTGCCGAACCGGAAGTGATTGGGCGCAAGGCCGGAGAAGACGAGGAAGGCGAGGAATAGGTTCGAATCCATCCGTTGGGCAGTTTCTGGCATGCACTGGTACCCGAGGACGGTGCGCTGAAGCTTCCTGGACTGGAAGGTTGATCGCGGCCCATGAAACTTGTGGTTGGCTTGGGAAACCCTGGGCGCAAGTACGAGGGGACGCGACACAACGTGGGTTTTCGCGTGCTGGAGGAATTGGCCCGCCGATGTGGGCTGAGCCAGCCAAAGCAGGCATTTCAAGGCGAGGTCGTTGAAGGACGGATTGACGAAGAGAAGACGCTGCTGCTGTGCCCTCACACGCTGATGAATCGCAGCGGAGGGAGCGTGCTAGCGGCGAGAGATTTTTATAAGATCGAGTTGGTCGATCTCCTGGTCGTCGCCGACGATCTCAACCTGCCGTTGGGCAAGTTGCGGTTTCGCTCGAGTGGCTCGTCCGGGGGACAACGAGGGCTGGGAGACATCATTCAGCGCTTGGGTTCGCAGGATATTGCCCGTTTGCGGATTGGCATCGGAGCTCCGACGCATGGACGTGACGCGGCCGACTGGGTGCTGGGAAGGTTTGGCAAAGCGGAAAAAGATGAGATCGACGTGGCCGTCATGCGTGCGGCCGATGCGGTTGAGGTGTGGGTCCGCAAAGGCATGGCCGTCTCGATGAATCAATACAATTAACGAAACATTCGAACCAGGAAATCTGTCCGGGAGCTTTGTCGTGGCTGTTAACGTTTATGAAGGAATGTTCATTCTGGATGCGAATCGCTACTCGCGTGACGCGGCCAACGTGTCGGGGCAGATTCCCGAACTCATTGCGGCAGCCGGCGGCGAAATGCTGGCTAGCCGCTTGTGGGAAGAACGGCGACTTGCCTATCCGATCGACGGCCACCGCAAGGGCACCTACTGGCTGACGTACTTCAAGCTCGACAGCGGTGGGCTGTCTGGATTGACGCGGCAGTGCCAACTCAGCGAGAGCATCTTGCGGACGCTGTTTTTGAAGGTCGACCCGCGAATTTGCGACGCCCTGGTGAGCCATGCACTGGCCGATCCAGCCGTGTTGCGTCGCGAGGCCGAGGCCGCCGAACAGGCCCGTACCGCCGAATTGGCGAAGTCGGCGCGATTGGCCAAGGCCGCCGCGATGAGCGCCGCCGACGCGGACTCCGCCGACGCGGACTCCGCCGACGACGACTCCGCGGACGACGGCGATTCGACGGACGACGACTGAGACCAGGTTCGACAAGCGTGTATCAGGAAGGAGCGGACGATGGCCAGCTACAATCGCGTGATCTTAGTCGGCAACCTGACGTCCGATCCCGAGCTGCGCTACATCCCCAGCGGCACCGCCGTGACGGAGTTGCGAATGGCAATCAACGATCGTCGCAAGACGGCCAGCGGCGAATGGGTCGAAGAGACGACGTTCGTCGACGTAACCCTTTGGGGACGCACGGCCGAGGTGGCAACCGAGTATTTGAGCAAAGGCTCCAATGTGTTGATCGAGGGCCGGCTCAAGCTCGATACGTGGGAAAAGGACGGCAAGAAGAACTCCAAGCTCCGCGTCGTCGGCGACAAGATGCAAATGCTCGGCGGACGCGGAGGTGGCGGCGGTGGTGGTGCATCACGCGGAGGCGGCGGTGGCGCCGCGGCGCCGGCCACGCAGCAGGGCGGCCACGACGAGGCGGAAATGCCGCCGGATGACGACATTCCGTTCTAGGGCGGCCGCGGGAATCCGACGCGATGCCGGCCGCCGACAACCTGACGAACAACGTTACCCAACGAACAACTCAACGCATACTTGGATTCTCAAGGAATCATCATGGCCAAGGCAAATACGACCAAGAAACCGGCGCGAGCCAAACGCCTTCCTCGCGGCAAACACAACGGCGTGGAACTGTTGCTGATCCAGTCCGTGGATCACGTCGGCGCCCAGGGCGACGTGGTCGAGGTCAGACGTGGCTATGCCATGAACTATCTATTGCCGCAGGGTTTGGCCACCATTGCCACCGATCATCACAAGCGGATGGTTGAGAAGCACAAGGCTCGCCTGCAGGAAATCCAGAATGCCCGCATGGCCGGCTTGCGAGAAATGGCAGCAAATCTCGAGCGGCAGAGCGTCACCATCGAGGCCAACGCCAACGATGAGGGGCATCTGTACGGATCGGTCGGCGCCACGGAAATCGTTGCGGCTCTGAAGCGCAACGAAGTCGTCATCACGGCCGATCAGGTTCGCCTCAAGGGACCGCTCAAGGAACTTGGCCTGTACACGGTGTTGATCCACATGGGGCACGAGATCGAAGCCGAACTGAAGGTTTGGGTCGTGCCCACCGTGACCGACGAAACCGCGGACAAGCCTAAGGAAGCGAAGTAACGTCGTATCGCGAGATTCTTCCGCTGGAAGGACGGCGACCGATTGAACGCGCGCTCCCCCAAAGCGCGCACCAGCACGGAGGCCTGCTGGGATGAAAGCCAACTCTGAAATTCTCGACCGCCAGCCTCCGGCAAATCTCGAGGCCGAGCGCGGGGTGTTGGGCAGCATTCTGCTGCTGCCCAGCGTGTGCGACGACGTGGCGCTGATCGTGCGGCCCGAGGACTTTTACGATCAGGCCAATCGCACGTTGTACACGCACATGCGGGCCATGCACGATGAAGGCCGGCGGATCGACACCACGCTGTTGGTCGAGCGGCTGCGCAACGCCGGCGAATTCGAACTGGTGGGTGGCGCCGCCTATCTGGCCGAGGTGCTGCAGTCGGTGCCCACCGCGGCCAACGCCGCGTACTATGCGGAAATCGTCAAGAGCAAAGGCACGCTCCGAGGTCTCATTCACGCCAGCACCGAGATCCTGCGCGACGCCTACGACGAGTCGGTCGACACGCGCGAGATGCTGGCCCAGGCCGAGCAAAAAATCTTTGGCATTCTGGACAACCGAAATGCCTCGGGCGTAACCAAGATCTACGACATCATGCAGGACGCCATGTCGCGGATCGACGCCCGCATGAAGAACGATCAGGAAGTTACCGGCGTGGAGACCGGTTTTGGCGATTTCGACAATCTGACCGGCGGCCTGCACAAGTCGGAACTGGTGATCCTGGCGGCTCGTCCCAGCATGGGCAAGACGGCGCTGGCGCTGAACTTTGTCGAGCACGCCGCGTTGCGGTTGGGTGTCGGCACGCTGTTCGTCAGCCTGGAAATGTCGTCCGTCGAGTTGGCCGATCGCATGGTCTGCGCCCTGGCGGAAGTCAACGGCCAACGGCTGCGCAACAACAACCTGTCCAAGGACGAGCGCGGCAAGTTGGTCGAGAAGATGGCGGAGCTCAGCCAGTCTCCGCTCTACGTGGACGACACGCCCAGTCGAACCATGACGGAGATCGCGGCTGCTGCGCGACGTTTGAAGCGGAAGGCGGACCTGGGCTTGATCGTGATTGACTACTTGCAGTTGATCGAGCCCGAGAATTCGCGCGATCCCCGACAAGAGCAAGTGCGCGCATCGCACGACGCCTGAAGGGCTTGGCGCGCGAGTTGAAAGTTCCGGTCTTGTGCCTAGCCCAGTTGAATCGTCAGGCTGAAGACGCGGAACCGCGTTTGGGCCACCTGCGCGAAAGCGGGGCCATCGAACAAGACGCCGACGTGGTGATGTTCATTCATCGCGACACCATGTCCGATGAGGGGGGGCCTCCGCACGACCGCCCCCGCGGCGCCGATGAAGCCAAGCTGATAGTCGCCAAGCAGCGCAACGGCCCTACTGGCTTGGTGCCGTTGTTGTGGTTCAAGGATTACACGCGATTTCGCTCCGTCGAGCGTCGCGGCTTCGACGAGTTCGAGCAATACAATGCCGCCGAGACGTTCTAGATTCGGCATCTTGGGCAGTTTCACAAGCTGACGGCAATCATGGGCGCCAGTGCTGCTAGCAGCTTCCTTGGCCGGTGCCCGATTGTCGTTCTCTCGCGACGCGTCTGCGGCACGGCCCTTGCCAGCATTTGACTCCGATGCGCAGCTTACCCCGTTGCGGCACGTTGGGCGGCGGGCCGTATGGCTTACGGACAATTCACCTTGCTGCGCAAGCGGTTCGAGTATTTCTACGCCGCTTTCGACGGGCCAACAGTGAAGAGGGCGTTCGCCTATCTTGCTTGGCGGTCCCAGGATGCGATCCGGCAGCGTACGTGCCGCGCGTCCTCACATCTGTGAATCATTTCAACCTGTTCGGAACCGTTTTGGTCATGGCATTTGTTCCACGCCACGATCGTCTATTGCTGCGCGTTGTCGTGGCGTTGACGCTCGCAGCGACCGTGCTCGGTGCGAGGTCGTTGCGCGCAGCAGGGCGCGCCGACGGTCGTGCCCCTGCCGGCACCCGTGGAGACTGCGCCGCTGCAGCCCCACGAGCACGTGCTCGATATCCGCATCGAGGGCAATCGCACGATCACGCGCGACAAGGTGTTGGCCAACATCGGCACGAAGATCAACCAGCCGTTCGACCAATCGATCTTCGATCGCGACGTCCGCAAGCTGGTGGGCAAGGGCTGGTTCGTACACGTCGAGCCCCATCGGCAGCGCACCCCCGGCGGCCTCGTGATCACGCTGCGCGTGGTCGAGCGACCGACGCTGGAATACGTGCGCTACCTGGGCAACAAGAAGATCAAGGTCCGCACGCTCACCAAGCAGACCGAGCTCAAGAAAGGCGACCCGCTTGATCCCTTCGCCATCGAAGAGGGTGCGCGAAAGATTGAAACCTACTACCAGACCAAGGGTTACAACGGCGTCAAAGTCGAAGTGCTCGAAGGGAAAAAACCCTCAGACCGCGGCGCGATCTATCTGATCAACGAAGGCAAGGCTCAAAAGGTCTGGAAAGTGCGCTTCGTAGGCAATGACGTCGCCAGCGACGGGCGGCTCAAGACGCAGGTGAAAACCAAACCGCCGCTGCTCTATCTGATTAATGGCTACGTCGACCGCCACAAGATCGAAGAAGACGTCGACCGACTGACCGACTATTACCGCGGATTGGGCTACTTTCGCGCCGTCGTGGGACGCGATTACGAGTGGAACGAGGACGAGGACTGGATGACATTGACGTTTTACATCAATGAAGGTCCGCGCTATCGGGTTCGCGACGTTTCGTTCCTGGGCAACGAGATCTTTAGCAGCGAAGTTCTGGCCGACGGACTGAAGCTCAAAGCCGGCGACTATTTTGATCGCACCAAATTGAACGCCGACTTGGGCTACATCAAGGACGTATACGGCGCCAACGGCTACGTGTTTGCCGACGCTCAGCCCGACCTCAAATTCGAGATCGAACCCGGCCCGCTGGACGTCGTGTACAAAGTGACGGAAGGTCAGCAGTGCCTGGTGGGCGATATTCACGTTCACATCCAGGGCGAATCGACGCACACGCGCAGGACGACGGCGATCAACGCGCTTTCGTTTCGTCCGGGCGACGTGATCGACATTCGCAAGATTCGCAAAGCGGAGAACACGATCAAGCGCGGCGGCGTTTTCAACACGGACCCGAGCAAAGGGGAACCGCCGCGCATCGTGCTCTCGCCACCGAAAGAGCCCTCGGAGATGGGCGACGACGGGGAAGCCGTGGCCAACGGCAATGGCGAAAGTTCCCGCTATCAAAGCCCCGATCCGCCGCGGCGATCCAGCATTCGCTATCAGAGTCCTGACGGATCGTATGGCGGCAGCGCGGTGAATCCGATTTCGCCCGGGGGCACCTCGTATCCTTACTCGGCCGGACAAGCGACCAACCCCTATCCGGCACAGCCACCGAACCCGTACTTGGCGCCGCCGGCGACCTATCCGCGGCCGCCAGCGGGCGCTTATGCTCAACAACCGGCCAACGGCGCCATGCAGCCCGCGGCGAACGCCTACGCGCCGCCTGCGTATGCATCGCCACCGGCCAACGCCTATGCAGCGCAGCAACCGGCAGGCAACGCGGCGGCGGCGGCCAATCCGTACACCGCCCCGCAACCCAACAGCTACGTGGCGCAGGCGCCGGGCGGATACTCGGCGCAGCCGCCGATCGTCGGCGCTCCGCCCGCGGGAACGATCTATCAGCCCACTGCGGCACAGCCCGGTGGATACCCCTCCGGCTTCGGCGCCGGCCCGCCGGACCTTCCTGGCGGCAGCCTTGCGGGCCCCTCTCCGGGGTCGTTTCTGTCGGACGACCGGCCGCGGATTCCGGTGGATATTTACCTGAATGAGGCGCAAACGGGCCGGTTCATGTTCGGCGCCGGCGTGAACTCCAACGCGGGTCTGGTCGGCTCGATCATCGTCGACGAACAGAATTTCGATTGGCGGCGAATTCCCACGAGTTGGGAAGACTTTCGGGCGGGCCGCGCGTTTCCGCGGCGACGGACAGAAGTTTCGCATCGAAGCGGCGCCCGGTACGCAGGTGTCGCGCTACATGTTCAACTTCGCCGAGCCGTACCTGCTCGATACGCCGGTGAGCTTGGGATTGAGCGGCTACTACTTCCAGCGATTCTACCAAGACTGGACGGAAGCCCGCAGCGGCGGACGGACCAGCCTGGGCTATCAGTTCTCACCCGACTTGTCGGGAAATCTGGCGTTCCGCGGCGAGGATGTGCGAATTTCCAATCCAATCCCGTCGGATACCACGCAGCCGCTAATGACGGATGTGTTGGGGCATTCGACGTTGCTCGCCTTTAGCGGTTCAGTGGCCTGGGACACCCGCGACAGCACGTTCCTTCCCACCCAGGGCGCTTATGTCGCCCTGTCGGTTAGCTACACGGTGGGCACATTCCAGTATCCAACCTATACACTCGACTTCCGCAAATACTTCCTGATTCGCGAACGACCGGATGGCTCGGGTCGCCACGTGCTAAGCATCTACAACCAGTTCGGCATTACCGGCTCGGATACGCCGATTTACGAACGGTTCTACGCGGGCGGTTTCTCAACCCTGCGCGGTTTCCGATTCCGCGGTGCGTCGCCAGTGGCGCCTGCGAACTCGATAACGTCTCCCAATGCGACAATCCAAGTCGGTGGTGATTTTCAGAATCTGAGCTCGGTGGAATACATGTTTCCGCTCACGGCCGACGACATGCTCAAGGCCGTCGTATTCTGCGACTTTGGTACCGTGGAACAGAACGTGACAATCAATTGGAACGACTTCCGCGTCGCGCCGGGCGCCGGCGTACGCGTCTCGCTGCCGGCCATGGGCCCGGCGCCGATCGCAATCGACTTCGCCGTGCCGATTTCCTATGCCCAGACCGACCAGCGCCAGTTGGTGCAGTTCTTCGTAGGCTACAGCCGCTAATTCACCACTGCCGCCGTTGTGAGCCGCGGCCGAGCTAGTAGTACCGCGGCCCGAAGCCGAAATACCTGGGGTTGTAGTAGCCGTACCCATAGGGCCGATAGCCGTAGAAGTTCCTCCGAGCCCCGTAGGGCCGATAGACGTACGGTCGGTAGACGTAGGGCCGATAGTAGGCGCCCCGTCCGCCGTAGTAGGGGCGGTAGGCGCGATAGGAGCGGCCATAGTACGGCCGACGGCCACCGTAGCCCCGGCGGACCGGCACTACACTCAGCGATGCTGACGTCGGTCGGTATTCCGCCGTCACGATGGGCATTGCCTGCTGATTGGTAAGCGCAGCCGCCCGCACTTCACTACCGCTACAAACCGACGGAACGACGAGAGCCACGGCGGCCACAAGCGTCCCCGTGCCTAGGATTCGATAAGCCTTCATTGCATCTGCCCTCCTATGTTCCATGTTCGCAAAGCAATGTTCCCTGCGCAATGCTATGCACGGGAGCCTTGGCGATCCAATGTTTGGAAGCGGGCAGCAGGAAGTTGAGCGGGAGACTTAAGGATATGTAATCAAGCTATGGGGTTTGTAGGCGGCTAGGCGCTCGGCGCCCTGTAGGGCGGCTAGCTCGATTAGAAACACGCAGCCGGCGATCGTGGCGCCGGCCTGTTCGGCCAACCGGCAGCAGGCCTCCATCGTCCCGCCCGTGGCCAACAGGTCATCGACCAACAGCACGTTTTGCCCCGGGGCGATGCCGTCTTGATGGATCTCCAACGTGTCGCTGCCGTACTCCAGTTCATAGTGAAAGGCGTGCGTGTTGAACGGCAGTTTTCCTGGCTTGCGCACCGGCACGAATCCCGCGTTCAGCTCCAACGCCAAAGGTGCTGCAAAGATGAAGCCGCGCGCTTCGGCCGCTGCCACGGCGTGGATGTTGGCATCGCGGTACGGCTCGGCCATCCGCCGGACCGCCTCGCGGAATGCCGCCGGATTGGCCAGCAACGGCGTGATATCGCGAAACAGAATGCCCGGCTTGGGGAAATCGGGAATATCCCGAATGTATGATTCGAGGTTCATGGTGCGCGGCGGATCCTGAAATGAGCCAGGACAAAGAGCGCCGCGGTTGTCGAACCGTGGAGGATGCGCCTCCCTGCCCGGCACATTCTAGTGTGCCGAGCCGCAAGATTCGACCCGTTGCCGCCTGCCGGAATCGGTGGCGCCCGCCGGGGCGTTAGCGGGACGGTCCTTGCAGGCTATGCGCCAAGCGGGCCAAAGCCTCGGTCTCGATCTGACGAACGCGCTCGCGCGTCAGCCCCAGCGCCTCGCCAATTTCTTTGAGCGTCCGCGGCTCGTTGTCGTGCAGGCCGAACCGCATCCGCAGCACCGTCGCTTCGCGGTGGTCCATCGTCTCCAACATCTGCATCACGTGGACCAGATTGTCGCTGTCCACCAACTCGTCCTCGGGGCTCTTGAGCCGCTCGTCCATGATCATCTCGCCCAACGACCAGCCGGCATCGGTCTGGTCGGTCTGGGGCGTCGAATTGTAGATGCGGATCGCCTTCTTGATGATGGGCAGCTTTTTGCGGGGCAGCCCCAGCACGCGGGCCACTTCCTCGGGCGTGGGCGTGCGCCCCAGTTCTTCGGCCAGTCGCGCCGTCGCACGACGCCACTTGGAAAGCAGCTCGACCATGTAAGCCGGAATGCGAATGGTCTTGGCCGTGTTGATCAGCGCCCGCTTGATCGACTGCTTGATCCAGTAGCTGGCGTAGGTGCTGAATCGCGTGCCCATCCCGGGATCGAACCCTTCGACAGCCCGCAACAGTCCCAGATTGCCCTCTTCGATCAGATCCTGCAGGCTCAGCCCCTTGCCGGTGTATCCCCGGGCAATATTGACGACCAGCCGCAAGTTGGCGCGGACCATGCGGTCTCGAGCCCGCGTGTCTCCCTCGCCGATCGCGCGAGCCAGCATCTGCTCGTCGTTGGCGGTTAGCAGGGCGGTCTCATTGATTTCGCGCAGGTAGGTTTCCAGGGGAGTCTGGACCGCGCTGGTGCTGCGTTGTCGTGTCGTGGGCATGTTGGCTCGTCGGGTGGCGGCGGGATGTCTGTTGACCCCCAGGAGAGTCAACAGGATGTTGGTAACTGCTCGGTTGGCCGCTCACGCAGCGAGCCTCCCCCGCTGACTGGCGACGGACAACCGGACTCAACAATGCATGCGGGGCAAAAACAACTATCGTCCCAGCGCGCGTGAATTCTGTAAACAAGCGAAGACTGCGCATCGTGAGACGCGTGAGACGAATGTACGGTGCATTCGGGGCCTGTCGAAAGAATCGACTCCGTGCGCCGGCGACCGGCGATCGCACTCGGTTTGGCGCGCTTGTACGCGTCGTGCCGTGTCTCCGCGCGACCGCGACATCGTGCTGTATCGGTTGTTCGGAACGTCGGCAGCGTGAGCGTTGGAATGCCGAATTCCCCGTTCCTGTGGGCTACAACTCCCGCGGGGTCCGCCGATGCGAAACGAACGCCGCGTTTTGTTACCATGGAGACGCACCGCCGTGTTCTGAACCCCGCATCGATCCGCCAATTGAGAGTGCCCGATGACATTGCGTATCGAAGACTATGCCATGATCAGCGACTGTCAGACGGCCGCGCTGGTTGGCATCGACGGATCGATCGATTGGCTGTGCTTTCCGCGGTTCGATTCGGGCGCCTGCTTCGCGTCGCTGCTGGGAACGCCGGACAACGGCCGCTGGATCATCGCGCCCCAGGGCAACGTCACGAAGACCACGCGTCGCTATCGAGACGGTACGCTGATCCTGAAAACCGACTTCGAGACGGCCGACGGCCTGGTGACGCTCGTCGATAGCATGCCGCCGCGGACCGCCGAACCCGATGTCGTGCGCGTCGTCGTCGGGCGCCGCGGCCGCGTGCCCATGCGCATGCAACTCGTCATACGGCCCGACTATGGGCTCACCGTGCCCTGGGTACGCAGTACGGACCGAGGGCTATGGGCGGTTGCCGGTCCGGATAGTTTTCGACTCGATACGGCTGTGGAAATGCGCGGCGAAGGGCTTACAACCGTTGCCGAATTCGAGGTGTCCGCCGGCGAGCAGGTTCCCTTCGTGCTGCTGTGGCATCCATCGCACGAAGAATCTCCGCCGCCGGTCGACGCGCTAGACTCGGTCGGCACGACCGAGCAATGGTGGCGCGAGTGGTCCGATCGATGTACCTATCAGGGCCCGTGGCGCGACGCTGTGTTGCGTTCGCTGATCACACTCAAAGGCCTGATCTATGCTCCCACCGGCGGCATCGTGGCGGCCGCCACCACGTCGCTACCCGAGCACATCGGCGGGGTGCGCAACTGGGACTATCGCTTCTGCTGGGTCCGCGACGCCACGCTCACGCTCGATGCCCTGCTACGCAGCGGCTACGTCGAAGAGGCCCGCGCCTGGCGCGAGTGGCTGCTCCGCGCGGTAGCCGGCGATCCCGGCCAGATGAACATCATGTATGGGGTCGCCGGAGAGCGGCGGCTGCCCGAATCGGAGCTTGATTGGTTACCCGGCTACGAATGTTCCGAACCGGTGCGCATCGGCAACGCGGCCCATCGCCAGTTTCAGTTGGATGTGTTTGGCGAATTGATGGACACGTTGCACCTGGGCCGCACCGCCGGCCTGCCAGTCGAGGAAGAGTCGTGGCACGTGCAACGGCGATTGATGGAGTTTCTCGAAACCGCCTGGAAGGAGCCCGACGAGGGCATCTGGGAGGTGCGGGGGCCGAGGCGGCATTTCACGCACTCCAAAGTCATGGCATGGGTGGCCGCCGATCGGATGGTCAAGGCCGTCGAGACGCTGAAGCTGGACGGTCCGGTCGAGCGGTGGCGAAAGTTGCGATCCGCCATCCACCAGGAAACCTGCCAGCAGGGCTTCAACACGGAACTCAATAGCTTCGTCCAGTACTTCGAAGGGGACGAACTCGACGCCAGTTTGCTGATGATTCCACTGGTAGGTTTTCTGCCTCCGAGCGATGCACGCGTGCAAGGCACGCTGGCCGCCGTCGAGCGGAATTTGGTGCAAAACGGCTTCGTTTCCCGCTACATCAGCCGGACCGACGTCGATGGCATGCCCCACGGCGAGGGCACGTTCTTGCCTTGCACGTTCTGGCTGGTCGACAATCTGGTGCTGCAAGGACGCCGCGCCGAGGCCGAGCAACTCATGGAGCGCCTATTGGCCGTGCGCAATGACGTGGGGCTGCTGAGCGAACAATACGATCCGGCCGCGCAGCGCCAGTTGGGAAATTTTCCCCAGGCATTCTCCCACCTGGGGTTGATCAATTCGGCGCTTAACCTGTCTTCCGGGGGCGAAGTTTTCCAAGTGCGCGGCAACGCGTGAAGCCAGATCGCGCGGGTTCAGAAAAAAGGCCGCGCTCCCCGCCCTTGTCGAGCGAGAGAGAGCGGCCTGATCCTGATAGTGAGTTTCTCGACACCACACTTGGCCTATTTGATCAGCGGACCGGAGTCGCCGCCGACGCCGCCTTTGAGATCCTGCGGCGGCGTGCTGGACGAGTTCGACGTAGCAGGCGGTTCGCCGCCGGCCTCTTCGCCATCCTCTTGGGCCCATTCCACGCGTTTTCGCGATAGACCGATCTTGCGCTCGGCTGCGTCGACGCGCAGCACTTTGACTTCGATCTCATCGCCGACCTTGACGATCTCTTCGGCGTTTTCGACCTTATGATCGGCCAACTCGGAGATGTGCAACAATCCCTCCAACCCGTTCTCCAAACCGACGAACACGCCAAAATTCGTGATCTTGGTGACCGTGCCGGTGACCAATTGGCCCGGCTGATACTTGCTGGGAATATCGGTTGCCCAGGGGTCTTCTTCAAGCTGCTTGAGCCCCAGTGCAATGCGGCGGCGCTGCTGATCGACCGAAAGCACCTTGCACTCGACCGTCTGGCCCTTTTCCACAACCTCGCTCGGGTGGCTGATCTTGCGGGTCCACGACATGTCGCTGACGTGCAGCAGGCCGTCGATGCCCTCTTCGATCTCGATGAACGCGCCGTAGTTGGTGAGATTGCGCACGGTGCCGTTGACCATCGTGCCGGGCGGATAGCGCTCGGCCACCTTGTCCCAGGGATTCGCCTGGGTTTGCTTCATGCCCAGCGAGATTTCTTGTTTGTTCTTGTCGATATTGAGCACGACAACGTCGATTTCGTCGTCGATATGCACCAGCTCGTTCGGATGGCTGATGCGCTTGGTCCAGGACATTTCGCTGATGTGCACCAATCCCTCGATGCCTTCTTCCAGCTTCACGAAGGCCCCATAGCTCATTACGTTCACCACGACGCCGTGCACGGTGGAACCCACTGGATACTTCTCTTCCACGGATTCCCAAGGGCTGGCGGACTTCTGCTTGAGCCCCAGGGCGATCTTCTCTTTCTCGCGATCGACGTGCAGAATCTGCACTTCGATTTCCTGGTCGATCGACACCATCTCGGACGGATGGCCGATGCGGCCCCAACTCATGTCGGTGATGTGCAACAGGCCGTCGATGCCGCCCAAGTCGACGAAAGCGCCGAACTCGGCGATGTTCTTGACCACGCCTTTGCGCAACTGGCCCGGCTCCAACGTGGTCAGCAATTGCGTCTTTTTCTCGGCGCGCTCGGCTTCGATCAGAGCGCGGCGGCTGACCACGATGTTGCGCCGGGCATCGTCGATCTTCAGCACGATGCACTGAATGGCGCGGCCGATATAGTCGCCGATGTCGGCGGGCCGGCGGATGTCCACTTGGCTGGCCGGCAGAAACACGTTGACACCGATGTCGACCAGCAGTCCGCCCTTGATCTTGCGGGTGACCGTGCCGGTGACGATGTCGCCCTCGTGGACGGTTTCCATCACCTTGAGCCAGGCCTCGATCTTTTCGGCCTTGCGCTTGCTCAAGGTAATCATGCCGCGTCCTTCTTCGGTACGGCCGAAAACGTCTTCGACCTCCTCGACAAGGACTTTGACCGATTGGCCGACTTCGGGCGGCTCTTCACCTTCCTCCCACTCGGACAGCGGGATGATTCCTTCGCTCTTGTAGCCGACGTCCACCAGCACGAACTCGTTGTCGATTCGCAGGATTCTTCCGTCGATGATCTTGTTGGGCGCCAATTCCGCGCCGCCCCAGTCAATCTCTTCGGTGGCCGTGCCTCCCATGGCCAGGGCCAACTCTTCTTCCCACTCCTCTTGCTTCAGGTCGAGTCCGCGAATCAGATTACGATTTACCATGCGATTGAGTTTTCGGTTATCAGTCGCCCAGAGAGACGGCTAGTACGCAAGAGCCGCAAGGGACGGCGCCTGCCGAGTGGGCGACTCAAAGATACAGGGGCCTATGTCCCCAGCCCGCCTCCCTACGTTGGGACGCTCCCAGGGCCTCAGGGACGAATCAGGGATTATACCGGCATTCTCCCGCGCGAGCAATTACGGCTGCCCCAGAGTGTGTTGTCCCAGAGTGTGCAGCAAGAAACTCTGGCACGTAGCTGTAGCTGGAGAGCGCAAGAATTCAGCCAATGTCCCTCTGAAGGCTGGCGACTCAGCTACCAATGCCATAAATCATTGCCGCACACGCCAGTGTCTGAATCCATGGCCGCAACGGGAAGCCCGCAGGCGCATGGCGGGACGGTTTTTGGCTATTTCACGGTATACGGCAATGCCACGAGCGTTTCGGCCGCATCGGCGGTCACCTCCAACGGCACGCTCCAGACGACACTGCCGGCCTTGCACACCCCTTCAGCGCCCTCCTGGCAATAATAGTAAGCCAGGGAAACGTGCAATTTCTCCGCCCTCGACGCGTCTCCCAAGGGCAAGTCAATGTCGAACGACGCTGTGCGCTTCGGTGCGTCGACCAGCTTTCCTAACGTCCCCCGCTCGATCGGACCCTGCGTACCGCTGGCCTCGACCAGGTAGCGTAGCGGAGCCAGGTCGTTGATCTTGTAGCCCTCGGGCAACGTCAATTGAACTTGCAGGCGTATCTTGCCGTTGACGGGCTTCACGCTGGCCGCCGTCAGCGCCACCTGGTCCGCTCCGGCGAATTTTGGCGTCGAGTCGATTTTTGGCGGCGCTGGTGCTTTGAGCCCACGGATGGAGAGCGTCGCCACCCGGTTGCCATTGTCCAGATCGACCGTGCGAATCGCGTGGTTGTTGGTATCCGCCACATACAATTTGCCGGCCGCGTACGCCAAACCGGCCGGTTCGTCGAACTGAGCTGGCGAGTCCGCGTTGCCTGGTTCGCCTATGCCGGACAGCGTCTTGGAGGTGGCCAGTTGCGGATCGATGACTTTGATCTTGTTGTTGTAGGTGTCTGCAACGTAAAGCTGGCCATTGTGATACAGCACGTCGAGCGGATGCTGCAGGCGCACCTCGGATCCCTTGCCATCGACATCGCCGAAAGTAAACAACCGCCCGGCGGGAAGCGACGACGTGCCGACAACCGTGGTGACTTCGCCCTTGGGGTTCAGCGGCACGGCGCGAATCGAGCTACCCTCGCTGTCGGCCACGTAGAGGACCTTGCCGTCAGAAGTCAGCCCGCTGGGTTGAGCTAGCGACGCGTAGCCGCGTTCGTATGGTTGTATCGGCAGCAGCGGCCCATCGACGATGTCTTCGCGCCCGTTGCCGGCATAGGGACCGATTTGACGGGAATGGCTCAGCGGCATTTTCCAGATCTGGTGCGGGCCGGCCATGGCAATGTACAGGTCACGTCCTTCGATCCACAGCGCCCAGGGGCTGTTGAGCGCCGTTTTGAGCGGCGGACCCACCCAGCGGTGCGCCTCGGTGAGCGTGCCGATGCGATCGGCCAGTTCCTCGATGCCGGGCCAGCCGTGTCCCTGGTGGCCCGTGCCGGCGATGGTCCGTACCCGTTTCTTCTTCAGATCGACTTCACGCAGCAGGTGATTTTCAGTATCGGCGACATACAGCGTGTCGTGCGACAACGCCATGCCCTGGGGATGGTCGAATGTCGCTTTGTCGTAGGTGCCATCCTCGGCGCCGATTTGGCCCGTGCCGATGACGTCCACCAGCGCGCCGTCAAGATCGGCGATGACGATACGGTTGTGATTGCTGTCGGCGATGAACAACCGTTGTGACTTCTCATCGGCCAATACCTTGCCCGGAAAACGCAACGGGGTGTCTGCAGCCTGAAACGCCGCCAGTTCGAACCGCAGCGGCGTCGGATCCAAGAGTCCTTTGCGCTGATAGTAGGGAATGATCTTCTTGAAGAACTGGTCGAGCGTTGCAAAATCGATCTCGCCACCATTTCGGGCGACGAAATTCCCCTCCGGATCGATCACGCACAACGTTGGCCAGCTCTGCACCTCGTACTTGTTCCAAATCACGTGGTTGGCGTCGTTGATGACCGGGTGCTGAATCTCATAGCGCAGCACTGCGTCCTCGATGTTCTTCGAATCCTGCTCGGTCTCGAACTTGGCAGAGTGCACGCCAATCACCACGATCTCGTTCGGGTAGGCATGCTCGAGCTTCTTCAACTCGGGCAGCACGTGCATGCAGTTGATACAGCAATAGGTCCAGAAGTCGAGCACCACGAACTTGCCGCGCAGTTGTTTCAAATCGATGGGCCCGGCCGTGTTGATCCAGCCGATGCCGCCATCGAGCGACGGCGCGCGAAAGTGTTGCGGAAACGGATGACCGTCCACGGGAGATTCCGCCGCCGGCTTCTCGGCTTGGGCCAGCAACAGTGGGGGTCGCAAGGTGTCGTGCGCCGTGGTGGGCGGCGCGGCGCTTGCCGCCCGAAGATCGCCGAATACGCCCATGATCAACAACAGGGCGGCCAAGGCCCAAACCGTCTCGGCCAAGACGGGCTTCGATCGCAGCAAACGTGGCATGACAGGTCCCATCGGGCACAACTTGGGGGGCGACTCATTGCGTGGGCACATCTTAACGGAACGTCGCGCTCCCATCAAAAGCCGGCAATGGGTGCCTGTGCGGGCGCATCCTCAGCGTGGATGCCCAATACTACGCAGCAATCTGGGCATTTGTTTTACAATTCACCGGTGTATTCCACAGTCCTTGCTCCTGTGCGCAGCAAGTTGCTAGCGTGAGTGCGTCGGGGGTGCCAATTTGAAAATTGTTTTTGTCGCCATGGAGAGCTGACCGAAACTATCGTAATAACCGCTACATGCGGCTGTGAATCGAAGTTGACAGTGCGACGCTGGCGGCAGTAAATTTGCCCGCAGATTGCCCTTCCTGCCCTCAAATTTCCTGCGGCCCGGCGACGGACCAACTCGCGGCTAGCCCGCGTAGAAGAGAAAGGGCCCATCCCTGGGCCTTGGCCGGTTTCCGGAGAGTGCATCCGTGTTACGCAACCCAATCGCCGTAATCATCTGCCTGGTGCTAGCTACGGCCAGCGCCAGTGCCCAGGAATGGGCCCTCAAGATGTTCAAAGTCACGTCGCACGACTTTGGCGCCGTGGCCCGCGGAGCAAAGTCGCAGTATCGTTTTGAAGTCAAGAATATTTATGAAGAAGACGCACACATTTTGAGCGTGCGGTCCAGTTGTGGCTGCACGACACCTCATGTGACCAAGCCCGACATGAAGACGTTCGAAACGTCGGAAGTTGTTGCCGATTTCAACACCCGCGACTTTCTCGGTCATCGGACCGCCATGATCACGGTCGTCTTCGACAGGCCCTTTCCAGCGGAAGTGCAACTAAACATTGCCGGCACCGTGCAAAGCGATATCGTACTCGAGCCCGGTGCTCTCGATTTAGGAACCGTCGATCTCGGAAAAGGGGCCGAAACGCGACTCAGCGTCGATTACCTCGGCACCGGAAGCTGGAAGATCGTCGACGTCAAGACGCTCGACCCGCATTTCGAAGTCGAGATCAACGAACTGGATCGCGCTCCCGGGAAGACGAGTTATCAGTTGCTCGTGCGGCTGACCAAGGACGCACCGGTCGGCTACATCAAGGACCAGCTCATCCTGTGCACCAACGATCCCCGGGCGCCGGAGTTGCCGGTCGATCTCGAAGGCCGAGTGATCTCGGACATCACGATCAGCCCCAGCCAACTGTTTATCGGAGTGGTGCACCCGGGCCAGAAAGTCACCAAAAAACTGGTCGTGCGGGGGCGGAGGCCGTTCAAGATCATTGACGTGCAATGCTCTGACAAGTCGTTTGAGATCGATGCCCCCAAAGATGCCCGGGCGGTACACCTTATCCCCGTCGTGTTCACCGCCGGCGACGATCCTGGCCGTATTGCGCAAAAAATCAGTATCACGACCGACCAGGGCGACGTGGTGCAGGCGTTCACGGCCTTTGCCGAGATCGTCAAGTCGCAAGAGCCCGCGGCAAAGGCTCCGTAGGCGTACTCGCCGGCACAGGGACTACTTGCCGGCACAGGGACTAGCGGGTCCAGCCATTCCGGCAGCAGATCGCGTCGGGTGCGCCTGTCCGTTGGCGGCAGCCGGCGTGGCTACGATGGTTACCACTTCGGGTTCACCACTGGCCGCACAGCTCTTGCATCCGCCGCCACAGGCGGTCGCCCTCTTGCGAATGACCGTTTGCCAACCGACGTGCGCGAGATAGCCGATCGCCAATGCGACGATTCCCCAACTCACGATGTTTTGCCAGTCGAGACTCATGATTCTGCTGGATTGCCACGCGGCATCACCACGCGGGCAATCGCATGCCGATCTGATAGGTCAAAAACGCGCCCACATAGGCGAGCGCTGTCATGTAAGTGAAAGTAAATACGGGCCAGCGCCAGCTATTCGTCTCACGGCGAATGATCACCAAGGTCGAAGCACACTGTGCACACAGCGCGAAGAACACCATGATCGAGAGCGCCACGGGGACATTATAGACCGGCAGGCCGGTGTCGTCCCACTTCGCAGCACGCATGCGACCAGTCAGGCGATCCTGATCCGTCACATCGCCGACGTCCAAATCGCTGCCGAGGTTGTAAATCACGCCTAGCGCCCCCATCACCACCTCGCGGGCAGGGAATGAGGCAATGGCGGCGCAGCCGATGCGCCAATCCCAGCCCAAAGGACGCACGGCCGGCTCGATCGTGCGTCCCAGTCGGCCCAGGAAGCTGTCGCGCTGATAGGCGGCGGCGATCGAGTGCTCCACTTCGACCAATTCATCCTCAACCGCCGCGCGTTCCATCGATCCGTCGGCCAGACGCTCGATCGCGGCCGACAATACCTCGGCCCGGGGTTCCAATTGCGTGGCGACTTCCGCTGAATTGTGCGGATAGTACGAAGCGGCCCACACCAAAATGGAAACAGCCAGAATCAGCGTGCCAGCACGATAGATAAACGCCCAGCCGCGCTCGGCCATCCGCAAGATGACGATCGAGGGGGACGGCCATTTGTAGCTCGGCAGTTCCATCACGAAGGGCGGCGTGGGGCCTCGCAGCAGCGTTCGCTTGAGCACCAGCGCGACGCCGGCGGCCGCCACGATGCCCACCAGGTACATGGCAAACAATGTCAGCCCCTGCAGTTGAATCAAGCCGCCCGCATAGGCGCGAGCTGGGATGAACGCACCGATCAGAATCGCATAGACGGGCAGCCGCGCGCTGCAACTCATCAACGGCGCCACCAGAATCGTCGTCAGCCGGTCGCGGCGATTCTCGATCACGCGCGCGGCCATCACGCCCGGAATGGCGCAGGCGAACGACGACAACAGCGGAATGAACGATTTGCCGCTGAGGCCCACGCGGACCATGAGTTTGTCCATCAAATAAGCGGCCCGGGCCATATACCCGCAGTCTTCCAGCACGGCCAGAAAGAAAAACAAGATCAGGATCTGAGGCAGGAAAATCACCACGCCGCCGACGCCGCCAATCACGCCGTCGACGACGAGCGACTGCAGCGGTCCGGGGGACAAAACCTGTTCGGCCACCGTGCCCACCGCACCGATGCCTTCATCGATCAGGCCCATCAGCGGGTCGGCAACGATGAACACGGAAGTAAAAATCACCAGCATCGCCAGCGCAAAAACGAGCGTGCCCCAAAACTTGTTCGTCAGCACCCGATCCAGCTTGTCGCCCAGCGATACCGTGCGCTGCACCGGATGGGCCACGACGCCCGCAGCCACCTGCGCGACCCAGCCGTAGCGCGACTGGGCCTCGATGGCTGGCACGCCAATGCCTGCCGCTGCCAATCGTTTTCGTGCCGCTTGAACCGTTTCGGCGGTCGTATCCTTGTGGCCGCCGCGCGGGTGATTCGTAGCCAGCGCGCGTTGCAGGTAGCCTGTCGTATCCAACAGCAGTCGCTCGACGAGATAGCGGGGCAGGGGGCCGTTGCCATCATGCGCGCCATTCGAACCGTTGGGCGAATGCCGCGCTGTGTCCTCGGCCAGCGCCGTTTGGAGCACCGCCACTTCGCGTTGGAACTCGGGCGGAAAGGGGCTTTCGCGGTGCGCCACGTCGACCGTCGCATGCACGGCCGCCGTCAACGCCCGCTTGAGTTCGCCGATACCTAGGCGCCGGTTGGCTTGAACTTCCACCACCGGAATGCCGAGTTGCGCTTGCAATCGCCGTACGTCGATCCGCAGGCCCTGCTTGCGCGCCAGGTCGCCCATGTTGAGCGCGACAACCGTGGGCACGCCCAACTCGAGCACCTGGCTCAGCAGGTACAAATTGCGCTCCAGGTTGCTGGCGTCGAGAATCGACAGCACGGCATCGATGCGGCCCACATCGTCTTGTCGACCCAGCAACACGTCGACCGCGACCATCTCGTCGGGCGAGCGCGGCGCCAGACTGTACGTGCCGGGCAGATCGACCAGTTGGCAATGCGTGCCGTCCAGGTCGATCGTGCCGAGCTTCTTTTCCACCGTCACGCCCGGATAGTTTCCCACGCGCTGGCGCACGCCGGCCAGCGCCGTGAACAGCGTGCTCTTGCCGGTGTTCGGATTGCCGATCAGGGCAATGGTGAGCGTCGAGCGCTGGGACATTCGAGCTACTTTGGCGGGACACGAAGCGACGTGTCGCAGATGCGCGAACGCAGCCGCCGCTTCAGGTTTCGAGCGGGTCGATTTGCACGCGCACCGCTTCGCTTCGCCGCACGCTCAGGCGATAGCCGCGCAATTCCAATTCCAAGGGATCTCCCAGCGGCGCGGCGCCCACGACGGCCACTTCCACACCGGGCGTCAGGCCCATCTCCAGCAGGCGCATCGTCAACTCGTCCGACCCGAGAATGTCGCTGACGCGTGCCTTGGCGCCGATGGGCAACTCCGCCAAAAAGCTCACGTCAATGCTCCACGCCGCACCAGCACGTGCAACAGTTCGTCGGTTCGGAAGCAAAGCTTCTGCCCCGCCAGACGGACGATGCACGGGCTGCCGCGCTGCAACATCTCGATGGGGGCGCCGCCGCGCAGTCCTAGCTCTTCCAACCGATGCACCTCGTCGGGGCAGCCGCTAATCTGGCTGACCTGGGCCAATTGGCCTGGGGCAAGCAAACTCAAGGGAATCAGTTCGTCCACGGCAGCAAACTCACCAAGATTTTATTGAGACTCATTCTCAGCAACCGAATTCTATGCTAGCCCGCCCGGCGATGCAATCAGTTCAAAAGAAAATTCGGTGGTGTTGCCGTCCCGGCGGGGAGTTGTCCGGCCAAGTGGCCAGAGCCGCCACTATGGTTCGGACCGCACGGCTGCTGCGGGAGGCGTAACGGGCGTGCGCGGATAGTCGCCAGTGTCGCGAAAATGGGCCCCCAAGGCGGCCATCACGGCCAGGACGACGTCTTCGTGCCAGGGGGCCGCGGCCACTTGCACTCCCACAGGCAAGCCCCTGCTGCCTAACTCGACCGACTACGCCACCTTGTCGACCGTGTCACGTCCCACGCGGCGATCTGTCTCCTCATCCGCACGAACCCGAGTCGCCGGCACCACGCCGGCGGGCACGCCCAGTATGTTGGCCCAAAAACAGTAGCTGGCCACCACTGTCAAATCGGCCGTGCTGCCATGACGCACAGCAGGCAGCGCATGCGGGGGACAGATCGCGGCGTCGAGTTGAGCATGATCCCAGGCGGCGAAGAACTGCTCCGCATAGGCGGGCACGCTGGGCGGAGCGCTGCCAGTACTCATCAGTGGACGAGCGCCCCATGCGCGCAGAAACCTTGCCATCCGCCGTTGACCAAGTGCTTGCAAAAGCGCGGCCAGTCCGCGGCGAACGAACCTCGGCACGCGGCACAGCAACAACATGCGGCGTACGCGCCAGTCGCGCGGACTGTCGCCGAGAACGCGCACCGCGTCGGCTCCGCCATCGGCGCTGGTGAGTTGCCTATTGTGTCGACAAATTCAACAGCATGCCGTTCCAGACGACCGTCGGGTCCGATCCCTCATAGCCGGCCAGCGCTTGCGCCGGATTCTCAACGATCGTGCCCAGTACGACCGCATTGTCGCCGTCATTGACGCCGGGATCGGTCGCCGACAGCACGCTGACGATCGATTCCTCTGCGTTTTCCAACCCGATGTTGAGTTTGATCTCATGCAACTTGCCTACCGGCTCGACGCTTTGCACTTTGCCGGCCAGGATGATGCCGGGCGTGGTGCGGCGGGGAAAACCCAGCCAGCGCCCTGCGTTGTACTTAAGTGACTCATAGCGCTTCGGATCGGTCGTCAATTGACGAACGAATCGATCCATCTCCTGGCGCATCACATCCAATTGGCCCGATTGGGCGTCGTCTTTGGCAAACGTGGCCCCGTCGGCCATGCGAAACAGGCTGACGTAGAAGTTGCTGCGAATCCGCTTCAACTCGGCCTCGGCCGCGGTGCCCTGCGCAGCGACCATTTGCTGATCGGCTGCCTCGGCCGCCTGGATCGCCAGCGCCAGCGCCTGTGGCGAGACTTTCGCGACATCCAGCGGCCCTACCGGTTCAGGAGCCGGTTCGGCCGGCGCCTCGGTCTCAACCGGGGAATCGGCGAATGGATCGTCGGTAGCGCCCGGCGTCGTTGTCGATTCGGCAAACGGATCATCCGCTGCGACCGGCATCTCAGCCGCCGGCGGTTCGGCGATCGGCGGAGCGGGAGTCGTCGTCGCCGGCACATCCGGTTCGGCACTCGGCGGAGCGTCGGTCACGGCGTCCGGCGCAGGAGCTTCTTCCGCGGCCGGCTCTGCCGGCATGTCGCTGGGCGCAAATGGGTCAGCGGTCGCGTCGGTCGCCGGGGCCTCGCTGGGAGCAAACGGATCGGCGCTTGGCTCCGCCGCAGGCTCGTCAGCCGCTGGCGGAAACTCGGGCTGGCTCGGCGGTGTACTGGCTGAAGTCTCGGGTTTGGGGATTGCCGGCGTGGAATCGTCCGCAGGCATCGCCCCCGGCGCTTCCACCGGAGCCTCACTGGCCAAATCGGGCTCGGTTGCAGCCGGCGCGAACGGGTCGTCGGCCGGCGCAGTGTCGGCAGGCGCAGAATCGATTGGAGCGGTATCCGCAGGCGCCTCGTCTGCCGGCATGGCCTCGGCAGGCACATCAGCCGTGGGTTCAGCCGGCACGTCGGCGGCCGCCTCGAGCGTCGCCGAGTCGTTGGCCAACGGTTCTGCGGAAACCGGCTGGTCCGGCATTGGTTCTGGCGGTATCGCCGCCGGCGGCGGCATGTCGAGCGACGGTTTCTGTGTCGCCACGTACGTCGGCTTGTTGACTGAGCTGGGAACCATGAAGCCGGGCAGCATCTTCCCGAGGCCCAGGAAATCGTAATCCGGCCCCAGCCACATCATGCCGTAAAGCGCGAACATCAAACCCAACAATCCACCCAGCGTGGCGCTGAGCACGCCGCTCATCTTTCGTTTGGGACGGGGCTCGCCATCGGCTGCCGCTTTGACCTTTTTCTTTTTCTTTTTCTTCTTCTTGCCCTTCTTGTCGGTCTCTTCTGGTTCTTCGACCGCCTCGACGGCATCGGCCTCACCGCCGACCGCCGGCTCTTCCATTTCGACGGGCTGGCCGAAGTCGAGCGCCATCTCGTCGGCATCGGCAGCGCCTTCGGCTACGGCGGCTTCGCCGAAATCGATCGTGGGCCCGTCGCCGCTTTCCGAACTGGCCGTCAACTCGTCATCGAACTCGATGGGAGCCGCGTCGTCGCCTTCGGACGTTGGCGCACCGCCAAAGTCCAGCGCGACCTCGTCTTCATTTCCTTCATCCGACGCGGCGGCCATGTCCGCCGGCTCCTCGGCCGACGATTCGGCGCCAAAATCGAGAATGTCTTCGCCGGCACTCTCCGCCGCGAAAGCGATTTGTTCCTCGGCCGCATCGTTCGCTGGCGCTTCGTCCGAGACGCTGATCTCCTCGATCTCGGTGTCTTTGATTTCGACCGTCAGGTCGTCGAGGTCGTGCGCTGTTTCGTGGTCCTTGGGCGCGACATTGTCCGTGGTCGATTCCAAGTCGAGCGGCGCATCCAGCTCCAGGTCATCGAGCGATGCCTCTTCGTCGGCGGGCTCTTCGAGATCGCCCAGCGCGTTGATGTCGCTTTCGCCGAAGTCGATTTCCGACTCCAACTCGTCAATCACTTCGGGCGCGGGCTCCTCGGGCAACTCGGGCGCGTCGGCCACGGTCAGGCCCCCAGGAATCGAGGGCTGCGTGTCGAGCGAGTCCTCAATGTCTTCGTCCACCAGCTCCAACAACGGTGGCATGTTCACCAGAGCGTCGGCCAGCGTGTAGTGAGAATGACAAAGCGGGCAACGCACTTTGGCCGAGGTGCCGACTCCGGCAGGAATCGTGACTTGCTTGCCGCACTGAGGGCACGAGCTAATAGACATGTCGCCTCCGAAAATATGTGGACCAGATCAAGTTTAGCACCGCTGAGCCTGCTGTGTCTATTAGGCCGGACGACTCGGATTCCTCGGGAAATTGCGGCACGTTCGACGGAAATCGGTCGGGGCTTACAATGGCGACAGGTCGCTGCCCGACCAACAAGGCGCCATGCCGGCAAGGCGTCCCCAATTCAAACTCTTTGAAGCCAGGATGGTCCCCAATGGACGAAGACCCAATCGACGAAGATTTGGTCGACCTGTTCGACGCTCGCCAGTGCCAACAGGCGGGCCTGACGTTTCGGGCGAGATTGCTGCGCCCGGAGACGCTCGTGCCGGGGGTATCGTATCCGCTGGTGCTCTACTTGCACGGAATGGGCGAGCGCGGCGAAGACAATCGCGCTCAGCTTCGGTTCCTGCCGCAGTGGATGACGCAGCCCGAGGCGCGCCATCGTTATCCATGTTTTCTGCTGGCGCCGCAGTGCCGGCCCGATCGGTTTTGGGTCGAGACGCCGCGGGCGTTCGATCGCAGCGCTCCACGCCGGCCGCCCGGCCCACAGATGCAGGCCGTGATCAATCTGCTCGACGAGGTATTGGCCGAGCAACCCATCGACCGACAGCGGCTCTACCTGACCGGCCTGTCGATGGGCGGTTACGGCAGTTGGGACCTGGGCACGCGGCTGGCCGATCGCTGGGCAGCGGTGGCGCCGATTTGCGGCGGAGGCGACGAGCTGTACGCCGATCGATTGGTGGGCGTCCCCGTCTGGGCCTGGCACGGAGATGCCGATGACGTAGTGCCGGTGCAAAAGTCGCGCAGCATGATCGAAGCAATTCGACGCGCGGGCGGAGAGCCCGAGTACACGGAACTGGCCGGTGTGGGGCACGATAGTTGGACGCCCGCTTATACCCGCGCCGACGGCGTTCTGCCGTGGATGTTTGCCCAGCGCAGGGCTTAGCCAACGCGGGTTTTGACCGACATTCGGCTGACACGCGACGTTGACCCGCTTTTTGCGAACGGAGTATAATCCGCGCTCGCCTGCATATATTTTCTGCCGCCGTCGGGCCGTCTGCGGATGGGCCCCCTGAGCGCCTACTGCCGCATCATTTCGAAAGGACCAGCCATGGCCACGACGTTGGAAAAAGGAATCAAGGGAATCCAGGACGACATCACGCATTGCATTGGCAACACGCCTTTGGTTCGGCTGCGGCATCTCACCCGGGGTTGCGGCGCTACGGTGGTGGGCAAGCTGGAAAACTTCAATCCCCTGTGGAGTGTCAAAGATCGCATCGGCCGAGCCATGATTGACGCCGCGGAGCGCGACGGCAAAATCAAAAAAGACACGGTGATAATCGAGCCCACCAGCGGCAACACCGGCATCGCGCTGGCTTACGTCTGCGCGGCCCGGGGCTACCAACTGAAAGTAACCATGCCGGAGAGCATGAGCCTCGAACGCCGCCGGCTGCTGAAGGCCTTTGGCGCGGAAGTGATCCTCACTCCGGCAGCCGAGGGCATGCCGGGCGCCATGCGAAAGGCCGATGAACTGCTGGCGGCCAACAAGAACTGGTTCATGCCGCAGCAATTCAAGAATCCGGCCAATCCCGAGATCCACCGCAAGACCACGGCCGAAGAGATTTGGCGCGACACGGAAGGCAAGGTCGACATGTTCGTGTCGGGCGTGGGCACCGGCGGAACGATCACCGGAGTCGGCGAAGTGCTCAAGAAGCGCAAACCCGAGGTGCAAATCGTGGCCGTCGAGCCGACCAACAGTCCTGTTATCACGCAACGCCGCGCCGGCGAAGAGATCAAGCCGGGCAAACACACCATTCAGGGCATCGGCGCCGGATTCATTCCCGAAGTGCTCAATGTCGACATCATCGACGACGTCGTGCAAGTGGCCGACGAAGACGCGATGGAAACCTCGCGCCAGATGGCGGCGCAAGAAGGCTTCATGTGCGGCATCAGTTGCGGGGCCGCCGCCTGGGCCGCGCTCAGCTTGGCCAAGAAACCCGAAAACGCCGGCAAGCTGATCGTCGTGGTGCTGCCCGACCTGGGAGAGCGGTACCTGTCGACGAAACTGTTTCCGGAATGAGCCGCGATGGCAAAGTGAAACTGATCCGTGACGCTTGGCCCCCGATCATTGACCGGGGGCTAAGTTCATTGATTGCGCGACATCGTGGAGACTACTCTTCGTCGCTGCGAAGCTTCGCCAGCACGCTGTAGTCTTCCAGCGTGGTGGTGTCGCCGATGGTCTGCTTGCCGCTGGCAATGTCCTTCAGCAGGCGGCGCATGATCTTGCCGCTGCGCGTCTTGGGCAGAGCACTGGTGAAGCGGATGTCGTCGGGCTGCGCCAGCGCGCCGATTTCCTTGCGCACGTGGGCCTTCAATTCCTTCCGCAGGTTCTCGTCGGGCTTGCCGTTCTTGAGCGTCACGAACACCGCCACGGCCTCGCCCTTGATGTCGTCGGGCCGGCCCACTGCTGCCGCTTCGGCGACCTGCGGGTGGCTGACCAGCGCGCTTTCGATTTCGATCGTGCTCAGCCGGTGCCCGGCCACGTTCAGCACGTCGTCGATCCGCCCCATGATCCAGTAATAGCCGTCGGCATCGCAGCGGGCATTGTCGCCCGCCAGGTAGTTGTGCGGCACTTTCGACCAGTACTGTTCGCGATAGCGATCGTGGTCGCCCCAGATGCCGCGCAGCATTGCCGGCCAGGGCTTGGTGATGATCAACCAGCCGCCCTCGCCCGGCGGCACCGGCTTGCCGGCCGAGTCGACGATGGCCGGCACGATGCCCGGCAGCGGCTTGGTGCAACTGCCCGGCTTGGTGGGAATGGCGCCGGGCAATGGGCTCATCATGATGCCACCCGTTTCGGTCTGCCACCAGGTGTCGACGATGGGGCAGCGCTCGCCGCCGATCTTGCGGTGATACCACATCCAGGCTTCGGGATTGATGCCCTCGCCCACGGTGCCCAGCAAGCGCAGGCTGGACAGATCGTGTTTGTCGACCCATTGGTCGCCCCATTTGATGAAGGCGCGGATGGCTGTCGGCGCGGTGTAAAAAATCGTCACGCCGTACTTCTCGATCAGCTCCCAAAACCGTCCCTCGTCGGGCCAATTGGGCGCCCCTTCATACATCAGCACCGTGGCGCCGGCGGCAAACGGACCATAGACCACGTAGCTGTGGCCGGTTACCCAGCCAATGTCGGCGGTGCACCAGAACACGTCGCTATCGCGATGATCGAACACCCATTCGAACGTCTTCTTCGTGTACAAGTTGTAGCCGGCCGACGTGTGCTGGATACCCTTGGGCTTGCCGGTCGAACCACTGGTGTAGAGGATGAACAGCGGGTTTTCGCTATCAACTGGCTCAGCCGGACAATCGGCCGATGCTTCGCAAACCAGGTCGTGCCACCACAGGTCGCGCCCCGCTTCCATGTGGACCGGGTTGCCGGTGCGCTTTAACACGATGCAATGCTTTACCGTGGGCGACTTGGCCAACGCGTCGTCGACGTTCTTCTTCAGCGGCAGCTCCTGGCCCCGCCGCCAGCCGTAGTCCGAGGTGAGCTGCAAGACGGCGCCGGCATCGTTGTTGCGATCGGCAATCGCTTCGGCGGAAAAGCCGGCAAAGATAACGGAGTGTACTGCGCCGATCCGCGCAGGCCAGCATGGCAATCGCCAGCTCGGGCACCATCGGCATATAGACCGACACGACGTCGCCCTGCTTCACGCCCAGCTTCTTCAACACGTTGGCGAACTTGCACACTTCGTGGTGCAGTTGCTGATAGGTGAGCGTACGGGTGTCGCCCGGCTCGCCTTCCCACACGAGCGCCGCCTTGTTCTTCCGCCCGGTGTGCAGGTGCGCGTCGAGGCAGTTGTACGAAACGTTGGTCTGACCGCCGACGAACCATTTGGCGTCCGGCTCGTTCCACTCCAGTACTTTGTCGAAGGGCCGAAACCAATGCAGCTCGCCGGCGAGTTCGCCCCAAAATTTTTCGACGTCGGCCGCAGCCTCGTTCCACAGCGCTTCGTAGGCGCCCGATCGAACCGATACTTGCCGTGGCGGCAAACTCTTTCGGAGGCGGGAAAACCCGCGTCTCCTGCATGACAGTGCGAACCTGGCCGCCAGCCTCTTGAGCCATTTGCCTGGGCCTCCAATATCGATCCACGGGGCACAACTAGGACAGGGAGAAGCCCGGATTCTAGCGGTCGTTTTCAGCGCGTGTCAACGAACCACGGGCGCATGGATAGTCGCGCCGCGTCCATGTCGGCTGCGAAGCGGCACCGAAAGCAGCCGGCGCTTTGTGCGTCAATGCGAATGCGACGCCGTTTCGCGATTTGCCGCGTTGCGCCCGCTGGCTTCGGCCAGGCGCTTGAGATTGCGCATGAAATAGCGGAGCTGGAAGAAGCCGAACACCCTGGCGATGGGGATTGCCAGCTTGAAAGGGCGGGGCAAATCTTCCGTGTTCACCTCGGCATAGTATTCCAACCGGGTACGCTCGCCGAGGTCGGCCAGTCGATAGTCGACTTTCATGACGATGCCCTGACCGAAGCGGCCACCCCAGAACGACACGCCCAGGTGGCGCGGCGGCTCGTAGGCATTGATGCGACCCTCGTAGGTCGAGATGCGCCGCCCTTCGCGCACGCGCATGTCGAATGTCGTGCCGACGGCCCTGTCCAGTTCGCTGGTCGTCGTCACGTCGACGAGCGTGGTGATCCACAACCGCTGCTTTTCGATATCATCGATCAGCGCCCAAAGCTGCCCGATCGGACAGCGAAACTCATCTCGATACGCAACGTGCATGGATCGCACCCAACCGTCGACAACGACCACACCATGTAGTTAAGATTTCCCAGCGCGTCGTGTCAACCCAAAGCCTACCGGCGGATGCACGCGGCCGGGTTTTGCTTGCCGAACCGTCAGGGGAATTACAATTCTTTAATGAAAATGTTCTTGAAATACAGCGTGTTGCCGTGATTTTGCAATTCGATTTGACCGGTCGGATAGATCGGCATGTCGCGCTCCCAATAGTTTTCCAGCACGACGTCGTCGACCACGAGTTTGTCGTTGAGCCAGACGCTCACCTTGTCGCCAACCATGCGAATCTTGAACGTGTTCCACTGGCCGACCGGGTTGTCGGCGTTGGCGGTCGGCTTGGAGGGGTTCTTTTGATTGTTGAATAGCCCCCCCGAGCCCACTCCGCCGGCGGCCTTCACGGCCGGATCCCAAATCTGCACTTGGGGGCTGCCGCGCAAGTAGATGCCGCTATCGCCGTCCTTGAGGATCTTCCAATCGACCAGCAGTTCGAAATCGCCGTAGTCCTTGCCGGTGCACAGGCTTTGTCCCTTTCCGTCGAACACTAACGCGCCGTCCTCAACGCTCCAATGCGCGTGCATGCTATCGTCGGCCTCGGCTTGTTTTTCGGCGAGCTCGGCGGCCGACATCTTGGCCCGAGCCTTCGGATTCTCGACCAGCCCTTTCCAGCCACTCAAATCCTGGCCGTTGAACAGGGCCTTGTAGCCGGGTGGCGGCGTGTTGTCGGCGCCACGGGCGACGCCAATCGCGAATGGAGCCATCGTGAGACACAAGACCAACGCGGCGAACAAAGAGCGCATCATCATGGGTGTGTTCCTGGTGTGTGAATTCGAGACTGCCAACGACCCGACAGGCAATTCGATCGTGTGAACTTCAAGGTATGTGGGGCACTGTAGCGCTAGGCGGGTGGCTGGCTGGAGTTTTGCTGACGCTCGTATTCGGCGAGCACGGCGTACAACTGGGGCGTGGTGTTCGCCCGCGCCGACGCCAGGCAGGGTGTGCCAAGCCCGAACCCTTTGAGCGGATTGTACCAGATTTGCTCGCCCGTCGTAGGATCCAGGCAATAGGTGTATCCCTGCAACGACACGATCAGTCGGTCGCCATCGAGCAAAAGCGCCGGGATGCCGCTGCCATTGGGCGATTTCCATTTCCAGACGAGTTCTCCCGACATTCGGTCCAGCGCCACCAGCCGGGAATTAAAGCCCACGAAAATCAGGCTCTCGGGTCCTCGTGCATATCCGCTGTTGTCGGCCGGTCCGCCTTCGATCGACATGTCCGTTCCCTCGTATCGCAACGTCGCTCGCGTACTCCACCGAGACTACTACGCGCCAGTGATTGTAGGCGTGCGCCAGCAGACGCAAAGAACGAGCACACAGCAGACGTGATGCTGCGCGGGACCGCACCGTGACGGGCAGGTGATGTAGGGGCTTCGTCAACCTTGCGAACGGACAGCGCGGCGAAAGCGGCTGCCAGCCAGCGCGGCAGCGGTGAACAACGGCCATGCGGCCAGCATCCACGAAGATGGCTCGGGCACGACTGCTAGCGGCGTCACGGACGGCGCCGCAATCAATGCCTGCGGCGCAGGGCCTCCGCCACCATTTGCCAAGATGGCATTGACAATGTTGATCAAATCGAGCGGCGAAATCAGCCCGTCGCCGGTGACGTCGCGATACGCAAACGGATCGGATTCGAACGGGTCGACGTCGTGAATACCGACCGAGTTCAGGCTGTTGATCACTACGAGCATATCGAGGGGAGTAAGCAAACCGTCGTTGTTGACATCGACGCGACTGATGGGGTTCTGGAACGTCGGATGCGTCTCGGCGATGTCCACACTGGCTAGAATAACATCGTGTGGTATGGGGTCGACATTGTTGTCTTTGTCTTGCTGCGTAAAATCCTGGAGCGGGATTTGGGCGAATGGCGCGGGGTATTGGAAAGTCGGCACCGCGGCAATGCTGTCCACGGCGCTCATCCCGCCCCCGACCACCCAGCCAAAAACTG
>CAVZWY010000037.1:0-44468 GCA_963779015.1 uncultured Planctomycetaceae bacterium
CGGTCGTCGGAGCGGTGCTGTTCGTCATCCATCGGGCCACCATGTGCGGGCTGTTGTGGGTGGCGCCGGTGCAGCGCGTGATCAGGAGTATTCCCCAGCTAGGACGCGCCATTGAAACGTTTGCCATGGTGCGGTTGGCCTGGGCCATGCACGTCACGCTCAACTCGGCGATGGACCTGCGCAAAGCGCTCAAGATGTCGCTGGCAAGCACGCACAACGTGGTTTACACCTGCCATATCGACGCCATCTTGCGCGACGTGCGGCAAGGGCGGCAGCATTCACAAGGCATTCACGGCCACCGGCGCGTTCCCGTACGACTTTCTCGATGCGTTGCAAGTCGGCGAAGACAGCGGCCGGCTGGTGGAAACCATGGGCCACATGGCGCACGAATACCAGGACAAGGTGCGCGGGGCGATGAATACGCTGACCATTCTGTTCGGACTGCTGGTCACCGGCCTGATCGCCGGCGTGATCATTTTCATGATCTTCCGGGTGTTCGGCTTCTACATCGGCGTGCTCAACGACGCGTCAAAAATCTGATGGCCTGTCGAATTGCCAATCGCATCCGTGCGATGTCGCATCCGGTCGAAATCTTCCATGCGCTGTCGAGGCCGCATCGCCTGGAGCACGGTGTGGATGAAGTACGTCGTCGGTGCGATTGAAACAACATTGGCGCCGGCCGACATTTCGCCGGGGCGGGCGCTATTTGCCGTGACAGGGGCTTTGCCCGTGCTGTCCGGCGGCGTCCCGGTTTCTGGGGCGGGCGGCGGCAGCGATTCTTGAAACGTCGTGAATAGCACGACAAATGCGGCCACGGCGACGGATGTCAGAAACAGGAATCCCGCGCGGTAGCCGCTGACATTGACGATCAGGCCGGTAAGCACATTGCTGCAGGCGGCCCCCATTCCGACCGCGGTAAAGACGAAGCCGATGGCGCCGTTGTAGTGTCCCGTGCCTTTCGTCAAATCGGCCACGACCAGGAGCGCCACCACGCCGAAAATGCCCGCCCCGATACCGTCCAAAACCTGATTGGCAATCAGTAACGACGGCGAATTGGTGAGCGTGTATAGGAATCCACGTACCGGCAGCACGGCAAAGCCTACGAGCAGCACGCGCCGCCGCCCGAACACCGCGCGGCGGCTCGCTAGGATCGCCACGGGAACCATGGCCAATTGAGCCACGATGATGCAGGCCGCCATCAGCGTCGAGGCGGAATCGCGATGCGTGGAGGCCAGCGTTTGTCCTAGCAGGGGGAGCATGGCGGCGTTGGCGAAGTGAAACATCACGACTGCCGCCGTGAACCACAGCAAGCGGCGGCTGCTCAAGACGCTGGCCAGGGGCTTCAGGCGATGGGCTCCCGGCTCGGCGTCGGCCCCTCGCGCCAATTCGTGATCGATATCGGTCTCGCGAATTCTCTGAGCGCAGACGGCACTGGCCAGCGCCATCCCTGCCACTCCGTAAAAAACGCCGACGGGCCCCCAAAACCAGGCCAAGATCGCGGCGATTCCGGCCGACACGACATTGCCGGCGTGGAAGAACGCTTCATTGCGCCCGTGCGCCCGATATTCGGGCACGCCCGACAATTCCCAGGCTGACGGCCGCGATCGCCGGCGGAAAAACCGCGACCGCCATGCCGGTGGCGAACTGCAGTCCGTAACTGAACTACTACCGGCTGAAGCCGGTAGGTTCGAGGAGAATCGTGGCTACGGACTGAAGTCCTGCGCTCACGATTTGGTAATGCGGAAATTGTCGCCGCCATCGTCAGGCTCAGTGCCTTGTTGTTGGCGGATATATTCTTGGATCACCTCGTCAGTCACGTTGCCGCTGGATGCCACAAAGTAGCCGCGGGCCCACAAATGCCGACCCCAGAACTCTTTTTGCAGATGCTTGAACTCCATCAGCAACTTCCGCGAGCTTTTGCCCTTGATGTACTGCATGGCCTTGCTTGGCGACAGATTCGGCGGACAGGACAGCAGCACATGCACATGGTCGCGAGACACCGAGCCCTCCAAAATCTCGATTTCGTTGGTTCTACACACTTCTCGCACCAGTTCCCGCAGCCGCATTCCGACCGCATCGGCCAAAATGGGCTTCCGATACTTGGTGATCCACACAAAATGGTACTTCAGGTCGAAACGGCTATGCGAACTCGTGCGGTACTTTTCCATCCCCAAATTCTAGCAAACGAAGAACCTAAAGGTTTCGCCTGAAGGCGAGGGTTTTAGACCCATCGCAAGGACAATAAATGACTAGGAACGGTCCGAGTCCGTCCGCCACGTCCGCCAGACAAAACGTGAGCGCATCGAGCAACCGCTCGCTGCGCCTTGTTGCGTTCGGTGACCGTTGGCCGTGCATCAGGGCTCGTGGGAAGTGGCTCAAATTGGCAACGGCGCGTATTGACGGCGAAAAACTACGATCGAAACACAAAGTACACCGAGCCGCACATGCAGGCGGCCGCGCAGGCAAAATTCCAATTCAAGGGACGCTCCATGTAGAACAACGAAAACGGCACGAAGACACATAGCGTGATGACTTCTTGCATGATTTCGAGCTGGCCGAGCGAGAGTTCATGCGCGTCGCCAAAACGATTGGCCGGCACTTGCACCAGGTACTCGAAGAATGCGATACCCCAACTGACCAGCACGGCCAGATACCATGGCTGCGCGTTCAGTCCCTTCAAATGTCCATACCAGGCGAACGTCATGAACACATTGGAGATGGCCAACAATAGGGCGACGAGGACAATGGCCTGCATGATTTGCTCCGTTATGCTACAAGTCGAGCGTTCGGTTCAGGAACCGGTAGGCGCGCTCGGACGGCTGCTGGTGCGCAATGGAAATTCCACGGTAACCGTTGTGCCTTTGTCCAACTCCGAAACGACGCCGATGGTGCCTCCATGAGCCGCCACGATCTCCGACACGATGCTCAATCCTAGTCCCGTCCCGTGCTCCGCGCCGTGGGTGCGGGCCTTGTCGGCTCGATAGAATCGCTCGAACAACCTCGGGATATCCAACGCGGCAATGCCGATGCCCGTGTCGCTCACGATGAGTACGGCACGGTGCTGCCGAGAATGCGCGATGACGAAGATTTCCCCGCCGGCACGGTTGTACAAGATGGCGTTGGTGACCAGGTTGGTCACAACTTGCGCCAACTCGACCGGATCGCCGGAGACGGGCGTTGATTGCAATTGCGAGGACATCCGCACCTGGTGTTCGACAGCCATCGGCTCAAGCAAGGTCATTGCGCTCTGAGTGACTTCAGCTAGATCGCACGGCTCGTGCCGCTTTTCAAGTCGCCCCGAGTCGGCCCTGGCGAGCAGCAGCAAGTCGTCGACCAGCCGCTTCATGCGGCGGGCGGCCCGCAGGCAGGTTTCCAACGCGACGACATATTCCTCACTGCGGCGCGGCCGAGCGAGCGTGTGTTGGCTTTGCGTCAATATGACCGAAACTGGGGTCCGCAGCTCGTGCGACGCGTCGCCCGTGAATCGGACCTGTTGTTGAAAGGAACTCTGCAAACGATCGAGCATGAGGTTGAAAACGGCGGCCAGTCGCGTTACTTCGGCAGACGTAGGGGGGATCGTCAAGCGTTGGTCGAGATTGCGTGCCGAGATTTGCTCCGTCGTTCGTGTGAGCGATTCCAATGGTTGCACCACACGGCGAGCCACCCACCAAGCTGCAATGCCGCCGACGGCCAGAGCAGCCGCTCCGCCCAGCACGACAAACGCCAGCATTCTCCGCAATCGATCTCGTTCCTTGGCCAAGGGGCGCCCCACCAACACCTGTGCTTCCCGAGGACCGCGCACGGCAAGTTGCAACTCCTCCCCATGCGCGCGTGTCTCGTAGGGACGGTGCCCATCCTTCTTGGGCAATCGCTCGAACGGCACGACGTGCCGCGGCAAGGGGTCGCTACCGGCGATTTTCCGCCCGTCCTTGTTCCAAATTGCGAAGTAGGCATGGTCCCTCGGCGCCGCGCCAAAACGATGACGATATGCCCGCGCAATTTCCAACGTGGTCGTGGCTTGTCCGTTATCGAGGTCCTGAACGATGAGCTGGGCGGCGCCCAACAGGTCCGCCTCTGCTTCGCGCAGGACGCCTTGCCGCACGAAAGCGTACAACGCTCCGCCGAATCCCAGCACGACCAACGCCAAGACCGCTAATTGGCCGAGCACCAATTCGGTTCGCAGCGATCGCCGTCGGCGGACCGGCGGTGGTTCATTCGGGAATGACATACCCCTGACCTCGCCTTGTTTCGATCAATTCGCGTCCGAGTTTTTTCCGCAGATTCGAGACGTGTACATCGAGCACGTTGGACAGAGTGTCATCCGATTCATCGAACAAATGGTCGTAGAGTTCCGAACGGCTGATCACGCGGCCACGGTGCAGGGCCAGATATTCGAGCAAACTATATTCGCGCGACGTTAACGGCAACGGGTGGCCCGCCACCATGGCTCGCTGAGAGCGAAAGTCGATACAGATGTCGCCTAGACTTATTTGGGCAACCGGTTGATCGGCCGCTCGGCGGATCAAGGCTCGGATTCGCGCCAATAATTCCGTCCGCTCGAATGGCTTGATCAGATAGTCGTCGGCCCCCAAATCGAGTCCCAGCACGCGGTCATTTACCGAGTCCCGCGCCGACAGAATCAGCACCGGTGTCTTGCGGACTTTACGTAGTTCGGCCATGAACTGCCAGCCATCGAGTTTCGGCAACATCAAATCGAGCACGATCGCGTCGTAAGTCCATTGGCGGGCTTTAGCCAATCCCTCCTCGCCATCTCCCGCGATGTCGACGGCATACTCGGCTTCGAGCAGGACTTCCGCCACAAGCCGCCGCAAGTCAGGCTCGTCCTCGATCACCAGCACACGCATAGGGAACCCCGCGAATTTGAAGCGGCCTCCCGCGCTCGGTGCGCGGAAGGCCCTGTGGTCGAGTTGTCATCGACTTTGATCATAGGGGGCGGCTCAACGTTTGAAACGCGACTCGAGCAACTGGCGGATTTCGCGCAGTTCGCGCAGGATCTCCTCATGACCCTCGGGACCTGGCCCTTCGTCTTGCTGCCGAATTTTCCCAGAGCGCGGCGGCCGGCGGTGGTGGTGGGACTCATCGCGTTCCAGCGTCTTGCCGGTCGATGCTAGCGTGATGAGGTCGGCGTGCAAATGGATGTCTCCCGCCGGTGTCTCGTGACGACGTCCGGCGACACTGACCCGATCCCCCACGGAGACAAACTCTTGCAGCGCCCTGCTCTGGTGCGGCGGAAACTTCACCAGGGTGCCGTCTTCGAGCACGAATCCATCCATGTCGCCATGCCGATTCGCGGTCAGTTCCCGCACCGTCCCTTCGGCGTTCATGCGGGGCTCGTCCGTCGGGCCCTGATGTCGCGGTCGGCTGGGCGCATCGGGTGGTTCCACGTAGATCGTGCGATCCTTCCCCGCGATACGCGTCGCCTTGAATACGTGCTCACCTTGCGGCAGTGTATCGTCGTGTCCATCGACGGTGACGCGGTCGTCGACGTCAAATGACGCCGTCACTTCGCCACCGATGTGGGGTGGAAAGTGCACGTAAACGTCGCTGTCCAGCCGAAAGCCGTCGATGTCGTCGTGGTCGTTGCGCACGAAATCTCGGATGATTCCCGTGACGGTTTCATCGCGCGACTCAGAGCGACGCGATTGTGCCAAGAGGGCAACCGTTCCAATTGTCGCCACAATTCCCACGGCCAGGCAGGCTGCAATAGTCGTCAGGCTTCGCATGGTTGAACGTGTCATTGTTCGGTCCTCCCTATTTCATTTTGCGGCATGCAAGGTCCGACTCAACCGGCCGGAATGGGCCTTGCTGTCCTGTTGCAAGAGTTTACGGGAGACAACCTTAAGTTAAGATGAAGCTATTGAATCGTTGGGCAAAACAGCGAAAGTCCGGCATTCGCGAGTCGCGAGCACCGTGGCCACGCTCAACGCACGGCAAATCGCTTCGCTTGCGCCACGATGTCCAAGCCCGCAAGCTGTCCCCAGGCTTGAATCAGGCGGTTGAACATTAGTCCGGGTTTGCCGCCGCCGATGGGTTGGCCATTGAGCGACACTACCGGCTGAATGCAGGGTGACGTGCTGGTGAGAAACACTTCGTCGGCCGCCAGCAGGTCATCCGGGCGCAGATTCGCTCGCCCGATTCGATCCCCTCCGCAGTGGCCAACTCCAACAGCACGGCCATGCTGATGCCGGGCAGGATCTTGTGCCGCGGCGGCGTGAGCAGTCCGGCGTTCTTGTCATGGATGACGATGTTGGCCGTGGTCGTCTCCGTTACATAGCCATCACGGTCGAGCATCAAGGCGCGACTGCCCGGATGACGGGCCAAGGCCTGCCGATCGGCCAGGTAGTAGTGCATTCGGCTGCGGCATTTGAGTTCGCTGGGCCAGCAATCCTCGGGCACTTGGGCAACGTCGGTGGTGGCCAGCGCCTGACCAGTCTCATATTTCTCGGCCCAGACGCCAAATCGCAGGGGAAACGTGTGCAGGCAGACGGTCGGTTCCGCCGCCGTGCCGGCAACCATGGCGCCGTAGGGGCCAGGAGTGACCGCCACGGCAAGCCCCAGGTCATCGCCGGGGGCCAGCAGCTTGTGATTGTGCTGGATCAATTGTTCGGCAATCTCGGCAAACCGCTCGAGCGACAGTGCCGGATCGACTTGCACGATCGACAGCGAATGGAACAGCCGCTCCAAATGCGCCTCGAGGCGAAACAGCTCGCCGCCGAAGGTGCGCAATTGCTCGGCCACCGCGGTGCCTTGCACGAAACCGCCGTCGGTCACCGGGACGACAGCCTGCGACGCCGGCACGAAGCGTCTATTCAGATAGGCTTGCGGTTCGCTCATGCGCCGGGCGTCCACCGTTTGCCTTGCCACGTGTCGCGCCGCGCGAACTCGGCCTCCAATGCCAGCTTCACCGACGGTTTGTCCAAACACCACGCCGGACCGACAAAATAGTCGGGCGGAGCATCGCCGCTGATCCGCTCCACCAGCATCGTGGGCGGCAGCAATTCCAGAAAGGCGACCACCGTGCCGATGTATGCGTCGCGCTCGATCAATTGCACTTCGCCGCGCTCGACCTGTTCGGCCAGCGGCGTGTTCTTCACCGCATACAAATTGTGGATCTTCACCGCGTCGAAACCCAGCCGGACGATCTCGCGGGCCGTGGCCAGCATGTCCTCGTGCGATTCGCCGGGCAGCCCGAGCATGACGTCGGCGCAGATTTCGAATCCTCGGCCTCGACTGCGCTGCATCGCGTCGATCGTGGCGTCGTGGTGATGACCACGGTTCATCCAGTCCAGCGACCGATCGTGGATGGTTTGCAGCCCATACTCGACGGACAAATACGTCCGCGAGCCGAATTCGGACAGCACGTCGAGCACGTCGTCGGGCACGCAATCGGGACGCGTGCCGATGGCCATTCCTACGACTGCTTCGTGGGCAAGCGCTTGGTCGTACACCTCGCGCAACCGCTCGACGGGGGCATAGGTGTTCGTGGCGGGCTGAAAATACGCGATGAAGCGGTTGACGTTGCCGTAGCGCCGGCGGAGCAGCCGGATGCCGTGGTCGATCTGTTCGCGGATGTCGCGGCGGGGGACGCGTCGGCTGGGGCTGAAGCTGCGATTGTCGCAAAAAGTGCAGCCGCCCGTGGCGACCGTGCCATCGACGTTCGGACAAGTGAAGCGGGCGTCGATGCTCACTTTCTGCACTCGCCCCCCGAAGCGGCGGCGCAAATAATGGTTGTAGCTGGCCCAGCGCAGACCCTCGGCCAGGTAGTCGAAGTGGCTTGTGGCAGACGTCGTGGCGCCCATGGACGAAATGGCCGCGACGGCATGTCGCAACCCCTTGCGCTTGTGTGCTTTATCGCAAAAGCCAGTTGACTGTCTTGCGACGGCTGCTTAAACTGGATCCTGACGGGTGCATCGGTCGAAGTCAGGAAATGCAGGCGAATTCTGCTTCGCAATCGATCATAGGATTTCACACCCCACGGGACAAGATACGAGACATCGCACTTTATGCACGGTGAATTGATTCCGCTGGGCGGCGGGGGATCCGATCCCCTTGCTCAAAAAAAACCTGATGGTAGGGCGCCGCGAGAGTTGTGACATCGTCCTGCGGTTTTCGAACGTATCGGCCCACCATTGTCAGCTCATCTGCAATGGGGGCTACTGGTACGTCAAAGATCTGCAAAGCCGCAACGGCGTCAAAGTCAACGGCATGCGCGTCAGTGAAAAGTCGCCTCGATCCGGGCGATGAGTTGGTGATCGCCAAGCATCGCTACGACGTGCGCACCGCAAAGACGACGAGATCGAGGCCACAACACTTGTCCGAACGTCGATGGCACGGTCGCCACGGGCGGCTGCGCTTTTCCGACAATCGCAGCTTCAGCCCGAGCCGACGCGTCCCCCGCCGCGACATCCGCGAACAGATCGACCACGGCATCCGGCTGCTCCGCCGCGCGACGGCAACGTCAACCGCTTCATCGCGTATTTTCAGCCCGCCACGAACACCTATGCCCCCGTCGAGCGGTTCGCGAGGTGTACGACCAGACGCTTGCCCACGAAGCAGTCGTAGGAATGGCCATCGGCACGCGTCCCGATTGCGTGCCCGACGACGTGCTCGACGTGCTGTCCGAATTCGGCTCGCGGACGTATTTGTCCGTCGAGTATGGGCTGCAAACCATCCACGATCGGTCGCTGGACTGGATGAACCGTGGTCATCACCACGACGCCACGATCGACGCGATGCAGCGCAGTCGAGGCCGAGGATTCGAAATCTGGCCGACGTCATGCTCGGGCTGCCCGGCGAATCGCACGAGGACATGCTGGCCACGGCCCGCGAGATCGTCCGGCTGGGTTTCGACGCGGTGAAGATCCACAATTTGTATGCGGTGAAGAACACGCCGCTGGCCGAACAGGTCGAGCGCGGCGAAGTGCAATTGATCGAGCGCGACGCATACATCGGCACGGTGGTCGCCTTTCTGGAATTGCTGCCGCCCACGATGCTGGTGGAGCGGATCAGCGGCGATGCTCCGCCCGACTATTTTGTCGGTCCGGCGTGGTGTTTGGACAAACCGTCGGTGAAGCTGGCATTGGAGGCCGAGTTTGCGCGGCGCGACACGTGGCAAGGCAAACGGTGGACGCCCGGCGCATGAGCGAACCGCAAGCCTATCTGAATAGACGCTTCGTGCCGGCGTCGCAGGCTGTCGTCCCGGTGACCGACGGCGGTTTCGTGCAAGGCACCGCGGTGGCCGAGCAATTGCGCACCTTCGGCGGCGAGCTGTTTCGCCTCGAGGCGCATTTGGAGCGGCTGTTCCATTCGCTGTCGATCGTGCAAGTCGATCCGGCACTGTCGCTCGAGCGGTTTGCCGAGATTGCCGAACAATTGATCCAGCACAATCACAAGCTGCTGGCCCCCGGCGATGACCTGGGGCTTGCCGTGGCGGTCACTCCTGGCCCCTACGGCGCCATGGTTGCCGGCACGGCGGCGGAACCGACCGTCTGCCTGCACACGTTTCCCCTGCGATTTGGCGTCTGGGCCGAGAAATATGAGACTGGTCAGGCGCTGGCCACCACCGACGTTGCCCAAGTGCCCGAGGATTGCTGGCCCAGCGAACTCAAATGCCGCAGCCGAATGCACTACTACCTGGCCGATCGGCAGGCCTTGGCCCGTCATCCGGGCAGTCGCGCCTTGATGCTCGACCGTGATGGCTATGTAACGGAGACGACCACGGCCAACATCGTCATCCATGACAAGAACGCCGGACTGCTCACGCCGCCGCGGCACAAGATCCTGCCCGGCATCAGCATGGCCGTGCTGTTGGAGTTGGCCACTGCGGAGGGGATCGAATCGGGCGAGCGCAATCTGCGCCCGGATGACCTGCTGGCGGCCGACGAAGTGTTTCTCACCAGCACGTCACCCTGCATTCAGCCGGTAGTGTCGCTCAATGGCCAACCCATCGGCGGCGGCAAACCCGGACTAATGTTCAACCGCCTGATTCAAGCCTGGGGACAGCTTGCGGGCTTGGACATCGTGGCGCAAGCGAAGCGATTTGCCGTGCGTTGAGCGTGGCCACGGCGCTCGCGACTCGCGAATGCCGGACTTTCGCTGTTTTGCCCAACGATTCAATAGCTTCATCTTAACTTAAGGTTGTCTCCCGTAAACTCTTGCAACAGGACAGCAAGGCCCATTCCGGCCGGTTGAGTCGGACCTTGCATGCCGCAAAATGAAATAGGGAGGACCGAACAATGACACGTTCAACCATGCGAAGCCTGACGACTATTGCAGCCTGCCTGGCCGTGGGAATTGTGGCGACAATTGGAACGGTTGCCCTCTTGGCACAATCGCGTCGCTCTGAGTCGCGCGATGAAACCGTCACGGGAATCATCCGAGATTTCGTGCGCAACGACCACGACGACATCGACGGCTTTCGGCTGGACAGCGACGTTTACGTGCACTTTCCACCCCACATCGGGCGCGAAGTGACGGCGTCATTTGACGTCGACGACCGCGTCACCGTCGATGGACACGACGATACACTGCCGCAAGGTGAGCACGTATTCAAGGCGACGCGTATCGCGGGGAAGGATCGCACGATCTACGTGGAACCACCCGATGCGCCCAGCCGACCGCGACATCAGGGCCCGACGGACGAGCCCCGCATGAACGCCGAAGGGACGGTGCGGGAACTGACCGCGAATCGGCATGGCGACATGGATGGATTCGTGCTCGAAGACGGCACCCTGGTGAAGTTTCCGCCGCACCAGAGCAGGGCGCTGCAAGAGTTTGTCTCCGTGGGGGATCGGGTCAGTGTCGCCGGACGTCGTCACGAGACACCGGCGGGAGACATCCATTTGCACGCCGACCTCATCACGCTAGCATCGACCGGCAAGACGCTGGAACGCGATGAGTCCCACCACCACCGCCGGCCGCCGCGCTCTGGGAAAATTCGGCAGCAAGACGAAGGGCCAGGTCCCGAGGGTCATGAGGAGATCCTGCGCGAACTGCGCGAAATCCGCCAGTTGCTCGAGTCGCGTTTCAAACGTTGAGCCGCCCCCTATGATCAAAGTCGATGACAACTCGACCACAGGGCCTTCCGCGCACCGAGCGCGGGAGGCCGCTTCAAATTCGCGGGGTTCCCTATGCGTGTGCTGGTGATCGAGGACGAGCCTGACTTGCGGCGGCTTGTGGCGGAAGTCCTGCTCGAAGCCGAGTATGCCGTCGACATCGCGGGAGATGGCGAGGAGGGATTGGCTAAAGCCCGCCAATGGACTTACGACGCGATCGTGCTCGATTTGATGTTGCCGAAACTCGATGGCTGGCAGTTCATGGCCGAACTACGTAAAGTCCGCAAGACACCGGTGCTGATTCTGTCGGCGCGGGACTCGGTAAATGACCGCGTGCTGGGACTCGATTTGGGGGCCGACGACTATCTGATCAAGCCATTCGAGCGGACGGAATTATTGGCGCGAATCCGAGCCTTGATCCGCCGAGCGGCCGATCAACCGGTTGCCCAAATAAGTCTAGGCGACATCTGTATCGACTTTCGCTCTCAGCGAGCCATGGTGGCGGGCCACCCGTTGCCGTTAACGTCGCGCGAATATAGTTTGCTCGAATATCTGGCCCTGCACCGTGGCCGCGTGATCAGCCGTTCGGAACTCTACGACCATTTGTTCGATGAATCGGATGACACTCTGTCCAACGTGCTCGATGTACACGTCTCGAATCTGCGGAAAAAACTCGGACGCGAATTGATCGAAACAAGGCGAGGTCAGGGGTATGTCATTCCCGAATGAACCACCGCCGGTCCGCCGACGGCGATCGCTGCGAACCGAATTGGTGCTCGGCCAATTAGCGGTCTTGGCGTTGGTCGTGCTGGGATTCGGCGGAGCGTTGTACGCTTTCGTGCGGCAAGGCGTCCTGCGCGAAGCAGAGGCGGACCTGTTGGGTGCCGCCCAGCTCATCGTTCAGGACCTCGATAACGGACAAGCCACGACCACGTTGGAAATTGCGCGGGCATATCGTCATCGTTTTGTGCGGCGCCGAGGGACCATGCCTACTTCGCAATTTGGAACAAGGACGGGCGGAAAATCGCCGGTAGCGACCCCTTGCCGCGGCACGTCGTGCCGTTCGAGCGATTGCCCAAGAAGGATGGGCACCGTCCCTACGAGACACGTGCGCATGGGGAGGAGTTGCAACTTGCCGTGCGCGGTCCTCGGGAAGCACAGGTGTTGGTGGGGCGCCCCTTGGCCAAGGAACGAGATCGATTGCGGAGAATGCTGGCGTTTGTCGTGCTGGGCGGAGCGGCTGCTCTGGCCGTCGGCGGCATTGCAGCTTGGTGGGTGGCTCGCCGTGTGGTGCAACCATTGGAATCGCTCACACGAACGACGGAGCAAATCTCGGCACGCAATCTCGACCAACGCTTGACGATCCCCCCTACGTCTGCCGAAGTAACGCGACTGGCCGCCGTTTTCAACCTCATGCTCGATCGTTTGCAGAGTTCCTTTCAACAACAGGTCCGATTCACGGGCGACGCGTCGCACGAGCTGCGGACCCCAGTTTCGGTCATATTGACGCAAAGCCAACACACGCTCGCTCGGCCGCGCCGCAGTGAGGAATATGTCGTCGCGTTGGAAACCTGCCTGCGGGCCGCCCGCCGCATGAAGCGGCTGGTCGACGACTTGCTGCTGCTCGCCAGGGCCGACTCGGGGCGACTTGAAAAGCGGCACGAGCCGTGCGATCTAGCTGAAGTCACTCAGAGCGCAATGACCTTGCTTGAGCCGATGGCTGTCGAACACCAGGTGCGGATGTCCTCGCAATTGCAATCAACGCCCGTCTCCGGCGATCCGGTCGAGTTGGCGCAAGTTGTGACCAACCTGGTCACCAACGCCATCTTGTACAACCGTGCCGGCGGGGAAATCTTCGTCATCGCGCATTCTCGGCAGCACCGTGCCGTACTCATCGTGAGCGACACGGGCATCGGCATTGCCGCGTTGGATATCCCGAGGTTGTTCGAGCGATTCTATCGAGCCGACAAGGCCCGCACCCACGGCGCGGAGCACGGGACGGGACTAGGATTGAGCATCGTGTCGGAGATCGTGGCGGCTCATGGAGGCACCATCGGCGTCGTTTCGGAGTTGGACAAAGGCACAACGGTTACCGTGGAATTTCCATTGCGCACCAGCAGCCGTCCGAGCGCGCCTACCGGTTCCTGAACCGAACGCTCGACTTGTAGCATAACGGAGCAAATCATGCAGGCCATTGTCCTCGTCGCCCTATTGTTGGCCATCTCCAATGTGTTCATGACGTTCGCCTGGTATGGACATTTGAAGGGACTGAACGCGCAGCCATGGTATCTGGCCGTGCTGGTCAGTTGGGGTATCGCATTCTTCGAGTACCTGGTGCAAGTGCCGGCCAATCGTTTTGGCGACGCGCATGAACTCTCGCTCGGCCAGCTCGAAATCATGCAAGAAGTCATCACGCTATGTGTCTTCGTGCCGTTTTCGTTGTTCTACATGGAGCGTCCCTTGAATTGGAATTTTGCCTGCGCGGCCGCCTGCATGTGCGGCTCGGTGTACTTTGTGTTTCGATCGTAGTTTTTCGCCGTCAATACGCGCCGTTGCCAATTTGAGCCACTTCCCACGAGCCCTGATGCACGGCCAACGGTCACCGAACGCAACGAGCGCAGCGAGCGGTTGCTCGATGCGCTCACGTTTTGTCTGGCGGACGTGGCGGACGGACTCGGACCGTTCCTAGTCATTTATTGTCCTTGCGATGGGTCTAAAACCCTCGCCTTCAGGCGAAACCTTTAGGTTCTTCGTTTGCTAGAATTTGGGGATGGAAAAGTACCGCACGAGTTCGCATAGCCGTTTCGACCTGAAGTACCATTTTGTGTGGATCACCAAGTATCGGAAGCCCATTTTGGCCGATGCGGTCGGAATGCGGCTGCGGGAACTGGTGCGAGAAGTGTGTAGAACCAACGAAATCGAGATTTTGGAGGGCTCGGTGTCTCGCGACCATGTGCATGTGCTGCTGTCCTGTCCGCCGAATCTGTCGCCAAGCAAGGCCATGCAGTACATCAAGGGCAAAAGCTCGCGGAAGTTGCTGATGGAGTTCAAGCATCTGCAAAAAGAGTTCTGGGGTCGGCATTTGTGGGCCCGCGGCTACTTTGTGGCATCCAGCGGCAACGTGACTGACGAGGTGATCCAAGAATATATCCGCCAACAACAAGGCACTGAGCCTGACGATGGCGGCGACAATTTCCGCATTACCAAATCGTGAGCGCAGGACTTCAGTCCGTAGCCACGATTCTCCTCGAACCTACCGGCTTCAGCCGGTAGTAGTTCAGTTACGGACTGCAGTTCGCCACCGGCATGGCGGTCGCGGTTTTTCCGCCGGCGATCGCGGCCGTCAGCCTGGGAATTGTCGGGCGTGCCCGAATATCGGGGCGCACGGGGTGCAATGAAGCGTTCTTCCACGCCGGCAATGTCGTGTCGGCCGGAATCGCCGCGATCTTGGCCTGGTTTTGGGGGCCCGTCGGCGTTTTTTACGGAGTGGCAGGGATGGCGCTGGCCAGTGCCGTCTGCGCTCAGAGAATTCGCGAGACCGATATCGATCACGAATTGGCGCGAGGGGCCGACGCCGAGCCGGGAGCCCATCGCCTGAAGCCCCTGGCCAGCGTCTTGAGCAGCCGCCGCTTGCTGTGGTTCACGGCGGCAGTCGTGATGTTTCACTTCGCCAACGCCGCCATGCTCCCCCTGCTAGGACAAACGCTGGCCTCCACGCATCGCGATTCCGCCTCGACGCTGATGGCGGCCTGCATCATCGTGGCTCAATTGGCCATGGTTCCCGTGGCGATCCTAGCGAGCCGCCGCGCGGTGTTCGGGCGGCGGCGCGTGCTGCTCGTAGGCTTTGCCGTGCTGCCGGTACGTGGATTCCTATACACGCTCACCAATTCGCCGTCGTTACTGATTGCCAATCAGGTTTTGGACGGTATCGGGGCGGGCATTTTCGGCGTGGTGGCGCTCCTGGTCGTGGCCGATTTGACGAAAGGCACGGGACACTACAACGGCGCCATCGGCTTCGTCTTTACCGCGGTCGGAATGGGGGCCGCCTGCAGCAATGTGCTTACCGGCCTGATCGTCAATGTCAGCGGCTACCGCGCGGGATTCCTGTTTCTGACATCCGTCGCCGTGGCCGCATTTGTCGTGCTATTCACGACGTTTCAAGAATCGCTGCCGCCGCCCGCCCCAGAAACCGGGACGCCGCCGGACAGCACGGGCAAAGCCCCTGTCACGGCAAATAGCGCCCGCCCCGGCGAAATGTCGGCCGGCGCCGATGTTGTTTCAATCGCACCGACGACGTACTTCATCCACACCGTGCTCCAGGCGATGCGGCCTCGACAGCGCATGGAAGATTTCGACCGGATGCGACATCGCACGGATGCGATTGGCAATTCGACAGGCCATCAGATTTTTGACGCGTCGTTGAGCACGCCGATGTAGAAGCCGAACACCCGGAAGATCATGAAAATGATCACGCCGGCGATCAGGCCGGTGACCAGCAGTCCGAACAGAATGGTCAGCGTATTCATCGCCCCGCGCGCCTTGTCCTGGTATTCGTGCGCCATGTGGCCCATGGTTTCCACCAGCCGGCCGCTGTCTTCGCCGACTTGCAACGCATCGAGAAAGTCGTACGGGAACGCGCCGGTGGCCGTGAATGCCTTGTGAATGCTGCGCCCTTGCCGCACGTCGCGCAAGATGGCGTCGATATGGCAGGTGTAAACCACGTTGTGCGTGCTTGCCAGCGACATCTTGAGCGCTTTGCGCAGGTCCATCGCCGAGTTGAGCGTGACGTGCATGGCCCAGGCCAACCGCGCCATGGCAAACGTTTCAATGGCGCGTCCTAGCTGGGGAATACTCATGATCACGCGCTGCACCGGCGCCACCCACAACAGCCCGCGCATGGTGGCCCGATGGATGACGAACAGCACCGCTCCGACGACCGCCAAGAAGCCCACGTAGGTGATAAGCCCGCTGTTGCCGGTCAGTCCGAAACCGAGAATGTCGATTTTTTGCGCTGCCAGTTGCGGAATGGCGCCCATCAACCAGATGAGCAGTCCCACGACGGCCAGCGCCAGCACCAACTCGATCAAGGGCCAGGTGATGGCAATCAGGAAGTTGCGGCGCAGCCTGATCTGATGGTCGTAGTGTTCGGCCAGGTCGCGGAGCACTTCGGGCAAGTTGCCGCTTGCCTCGCCGACTTGCACGACTTCGCGAAAAAACTCGGGAAAGTAGTTGCCCGTGGCGGCCAGCGCATCGGAAACGGTCGAGCCGGCGGCCACATCGTCGCGAATGGCGCGAAAGCGGCCTCGACCGAAGCCGTGGGCGCCGTTGGCTTCGCGCAATAGCACGTTTCGCACGTCGACCCCGGCGCTCAACGAAATCGCCAGTCGCCGGCACAGGGCCGCCAGCGGTTTCAGTCCGATTTGCGCTTCGAGCAGTTTCATGTGCATTGGTCGACGACCAGGGAGCTGTCACCATGCTTCAGCTTAACCGGTGGCCGCGACATGGGGAACAATATGCACGCCAGGGCTCCGCCTTGTAGCTGGATTCCCAAGAATTCAGCCGATCCCGAAATGAGGTCTTGCGACTTCAGCTACTCCTGCCAAAACACGTTGCCACGTACGACAAGTCGCCGCCCTGCAACCGGTTGTCGCCGTCTGGTACAATGGCGCGGCTCTGCAAATTGCGATCGAGGGAAGCCGGGCGATGAAGGTTTGGAATTGCGTCACGATCGTGGGCGTGGGGCTGATCGGTGGATCGGTCGGTCTGGCCGCGCGCGCTCGTGGAGTGGCCAAGAAGGTCGTTGGCACCGGCTCGCGGCCTGTCACGCTCGAAGCGGCGCTCAAACTGGGGGCCATCTCCGATATCGTCACCGAGCCGGCCGCCGCAGTGGCCGAGTCCGACCTGGTGGTGCTATGCGCGCCGGTCGATCACATTGCCGATGATGCCCGGCGGATGGCGCCCCATTGCCGCCCCGGCACGCTGATCACCGACGCCGGCAGCACGAAACGAGCCATCGTTGCCGAACTGGAGCGCGCTTGCCAGGAGCCGCGTTGGGGCAAGGATGTTCGCTTCGTCGGCAGCCATCCGCTGGCTGGTAACGAAAAGCGCGGCCCCCAACACGGCTCGGCCGATCTGTTCGTGGACCGCACGGTCATTGTCACGCCGGTCGAACAGAGCCGGCCCGAGGACGTGGCGGCGATTGCCGAATTCTGGACCGGCCTGGGAGCCAAGGTCGTGCAACTTTCGCCGGAGGAGCACGATCGCGCCTTGGCCGCCACCAGCCATCTACCCCATCTGGCGGCAGCGGCCATTGCGGGCACGACGCCCGAGCGGTACGTTACGCTTACGGCGAGCGGATGGCAGGATACGACGCGGATCGCGGCGGGCGACCCAACCCTTTGGCGGCAGATCATGCTGGCCAACCGGGACAATCTGCTGGAATCGCTGGACCGCCTGACCACCCTGCTAGCCGAGTGGCGCAAGGCGCTAAGCGCGACGACGCCGCTGCGATGGAACGACTCCTGGCCGAGGCCAAACGCATTCGCGATGCTGTGGGAAGTTGACATTTACCCTGCGACGGGGCAGCTCGACCGAACCGCTTCGGACGTGCGCTCGGCGGCGGCCGAATTGGGCCTGGATGGCTCGCTGCGCGTGGCGGCCGCGCACGGCTATCTGATCCAAGGGCCTTTCGAGCAATCTCAATTGGATCGCATCGCGCCGAACTGTTGGTCGACAGCGTCGTCGAGCGATCGCTGGTCGCGCCGGCTGGCGACGGACGGCTTGTCGATCCGGCGGCAGCGGCCGTTGCGTCCAACGGCGACGCGTCTGCGTGGCGGGCGGTACACGTGCTGCTCAAGCCGGGCGTGACCGATCCGGTGGCGCAAAGCGCCACGGGGGCCATGGCCGACATGGGGCTAGAGCCCGAGGCCGTGCGCACGCTGCGGAAGTATTGGTTCGCCGGTCTTTCGGACGAGGCGCTGGCGACAATCTGCACGAAACTGCTGGCCAACGACGCCATCGAACAAGTCGTCGTGGGGCCCCTGCCCTTCGACCACCTGGAGCTTGGTTCGCCCTATGCCTTCCAACTCGTCACGGTGCCCATGCGGTCGCTCGACGAGGCGGGGTTGATGACGCTGAGTCGCGAGGGACAGCTCTACTTGTCGCCGGCCGAGATGCAGACCATCCAGGCGCATTTCCGCCAGCTCGACCGCGATCCGACCGACGCCGAATTGGAAACCGTGGCCCAAACCTGGAGCGAGCATTGCAGTCATAAGACGCTGGCCGGACGCATCGCCTATCGTGGACCGGACGGCGAGCGCGAGTTTCGCAACATGCTCAAGGAAACGATCTTTGCCGCTACGACAGAAATCCGCAAAGCGCTGGGCGAAGAGGACTGGTGCGTGAGTGTGTTTGCCGACAATGCCGGCATCATTCGCTTCGACGATCAATACAACGTGGTTTTCAAGGTCGAGACGCACAACCATCCTTCCGCGCTCGAGCCCTATGGCGGCGCCAACACGGGCATCGGCGGCGTCATCCGCGATCCCTTGGGTACCGGCATGGGCGCCAAGCCGATCGCCAACACCGACGTTTTTTGCTTCGCTCCGCCTGACACTCCCCCCGACGAAGTGCCGGCCGGCGCACTGCATCCCCGCCGGGTGATCAAGGGCGTGGTGTCCGGCGTGCGCGACTACGGCAACCGGATGGGCATACCCACGGTAAACGGAGCGATTTATTTCGATCCGCGCTACCTGGGCAATCCGCTGGTCTTCTGCGGCAACGTGGGACTGATCCCAAGTGACAAGTCCTTCAAGGAAGTCCGCGCGGGCGACTATATCGTGGCGGTGGGCGGTCGCACCGGGCGCGACGGCATTCACGGCGCCACCTTCAGCTCGGCCGAGTTGACGCATCACAGCGAGTCGCTCTCCGGCGGCGCGGTGCAAATCGGCAACGCGATCACCGAAAAGATGCTGCTCGACATCGTGCTCGAAGCGCGCGATCGCGGCTTGTATCACGCCATCACCGATTGTGGCGCCGGCGGTTTCTCCAGCGCCGTCGGCGAAATGGGCGAAACGATCGGCGCCGAGGTGTGGCTCGACCGCGCACGGTCAAGTACGAAGGATTGTCCTACACCGAAATTTGGATCTCCAAAGCGCAAGAGCGGATGGTGCTCTCCGTGGGGCCCGATCAGTGGGAAGCGTTCTCGGCGCTGTGCCAAAGCGAGGGCGTGGAAGCCACGGTGATCGGCAAGTTCGTGCCGACCGGGCGGCTGACGCTGAAGTACGCCGAACACGAAGTGGCCGATTTGACCATGGAGTTCCTGCACGGCGGCCGGCCCCCGGTGGTGCGCGAAGCGGTGTACGAACCACCGGCGTCGCGGGCACTGGAATGGAACGAAGCCGACACGGAGGACGCCACCGAGACCTTGCTGCGGATTCTCGGATCGCTGAACGTCGCCAGCAAACACTGGGTGATCCGCCAGTACGACCACGAAGTGCAAGGCGGCAGCGTCATCAAGCCGCTGGTGGGCATGAACAACGACGGGCCGAGCGACGCCGCCGTTGTGCGGCCGGTGCTTTCCTCGCGCCGCGGTCTCGCGATCTCGTGCGGCATGAATCCGTGCCATGCCGACTTCGACACCTATCACATGGCCGCCAGCGCCATCGACGAAGCGGTGCGCAATTGCGTGGCCGTGGGCGCCGATCCGGCCCGCATCGCCATTCTCGACAACTTCTGCTGGGGCAATACCGAACGCCCGCAAACGCTCGGCTCGCTGGTCCGCGCGGCCACGGCCTGCTACGACGTGGCGGTGGCGCTGGGCACGCCGTTCATCAGCGGCAAGGATAGCCTGAACAACGAGTTCCGCTACGAAGACGAGACCGGTGAGTCGCACACGATTGCCATCCCAGCCTCGCTGTTGATCAGCGCCCTGGGCCAGGTCGACGACGTGAGCCGCTGCGTCACGATGGATCTCAAAGAGTCCGGCAACCTGCTCTACGTCGTCGGCACGACCTACGACGAAATGGGCGGTTCGCACTTTGCCGGTGTACACGAGTTGAGCGGCGGCAGCGAGCCGCAAGTCGATCCGCAACTGGCCAGGCGAACATTTGCCGCGGTACACGCGGCCATCTCGGCCGGATTGGTCCGCGCCTGCCACGATTTGAGCGAAGGCGGACTGGCCGTGGCCATTGCCGAAATGGCGTTTGCCGGCGGACTGGGTGCATCGCTCGACATCGCCCGAGCGCCGCGCTCGATCGGTGCAAATCGACCAACGGACACCGTCGTGCTATTTTCCGAATCCAACACCCGGTTTTTGTGCGAAGTGCCCGAGGCGTCGGCGGAAGCGTTTTCGAAGTGTCTGGACGGCATCGCACATGGATGTTTGGGACGCGTGACCGACGGCGATCGGCTGGAAATCGTGGCGGAAGGACGGCCCTTGGTCTCTGCCAAGTTGTCGGCACTGAAGGCGGCCTGGCTGGCGCCGCTCGACTGGTAACGTAACCGCGAGGATCGAACCACCGATTCGTTCATGGCTCAACCACGCATCCTCATCCTGCGAGCGCCCGGCGCCAATTGCGACCTGGAAACGGAGTACGCGCTTGCCTGCGCCGGCGGCCGTGCAGAGCGGTGGCACGTCAATCGTTTGCTGGAGACGCCGCGGCAACTGGCCGACTACCAGATTCTTTGTATTCCAGGCGGATTCAGCTATGGCGACGACGTGGCGGCCGGCCGCATCCTGGGCAATCAGTTGCGGCATCACCTGGCCGATTGTCTGCAAGAGTTCAAAGCCGCCGGCAAGCTGATCCTGGGTATCTGCAACGGCTTTCAAATCCTGCTCAAGTCGGGCGTGCTGCTGCCCTTGGCCGAAGATTTCACCGGGCCGGCCACGTTGGCGTGGAATGCCTCGGGCAAGTTCGAAGACCGCTGGGTGCCCCTGGTAGTGTCGAGTTCCAAGAGCGTGTTCTTCGCCGGCATCGAATCGATGTACCTGCCGGTCGCCCACGCCGAAGGCAAGTTCGTCCCGCGCGACGAAGCGCAGTTGCGCTCGCTGGAAGCCGGCGGCCAGATCGTGCTCCGCTATGGAACCAGCGCCAAAGCAAATGGCCCGCTGCCGATGTCGCCCACGGTTGCCTACCCGGACAATCCCAATGGCTCGCTAGCCGACGTCGCGGGCATCTGCGACGAAACCGGCCGCGTCTGCGGCCTGATGCCCCACCCCGAACGCCACATCGATCCCACCCAACACCCGCGTTGGACGCGCGGTCCGCTGCCGGAAACCGGCGACGGGCTGAGGGTGTTTGAGAATGCGGTGGGGTATTTTCGGTAGTGGCGGGAGCGACATTGCGCTGTCCGCCGCGCGACCGCGTTTGACTATTCCCTGGCCTCCCGCGGCGCAAGCCTTGCCAGTCCGAGCGTGGCCCAGGAACTGGCTGCGCAGGTGATTGGCGAAAGCAGTTTCGAGCTGCCTGGCGAACCGTCTGGCGTCGACCGTGAAATCATCGGCCAACTGCCGTCGGGCGATTGCGTGGCGACCAGGAAGTCAATCCCGCGCTTGATTTCGGACCGTTCGGCCGTGTAACCGGCAAGCGACAATGCGTACAACGTCTGGCCCGTGGCAAAGGCGTCGCTCTTGGGCTCGGGGACGGTTTGGCTCCAACCCCCGTCGGGCCGTTGCAAGGTGAGCAACTCGTCGATGGTGGATTGCATCGCCTCGGTCGACTCGCCGGCGCGTGCTCCCATCAGCACCCGCAGGGTCTTTTCTTGATGGATGTCGGACGGCTCGGCGGCGTCGAGCCAGGCGACGGCTTTCGCTAGCGCCGCGCGCTGCGATTCTGAATTGTCGGGTCCGGTCTCGCCCTCAAGCGCCATGATGATCCAAGCGGCGTCCGTGATCTGGCTTTCGTTGATCGGAGGGCGCCTGAGTGTGGCGAAGAACTCCCACGAGCCGTCGGGGTGCTGCTTCTTGACGATTTCCTCCGCGACCAATTGCAGGCTTTGCCTTTGCCCTTCCTCCAGCGAGGACAACGACCGTGCGGCAACGGCCAGGAACGGGAGCCCCATGTTCAGCCCGCGGCCCTGCGGCCGTGTGTCGGGTGGAGCTGCCGGATCGGGAAAGATTTTCGAGGCCATCAACTTTTCCTTGCTGCCGAGCAAGGACTCCGTCGTATCGGCGAGGAACTTCTCATCGATCGTGTAGCCCTGGCGTTCGGCCTCACCCAGCGCCCACAGCGGCATCGGCAAGTGATGGCAGGCAGCGCAACCGCGCGTATTCCACCAGTCGGCGCTCTCCGCCTGCAAATAGTTGATAGCGCGATCGACCGTCTCGTGAATCTGCTGCGATGTGGCAGACGGAGTCGCCACAAGTTCATCGGCAAGGGCAATGCGTGAAAGGGAGAGCCCCAGCAAGCATAGAACGATCGAGAGAGTGCGAGCCATCGATCTACCTGCGGCGTGAAAGCATGGCGGGCCATCAAAGCGATATTGATTCTACTGCGCCGCCGTATACGCTGTCACGCAATTCACCGAGTGCCGCATCGGCGGTGGTACTGCTGGACTTCAGAGTTTTAGAGGCCGATGGCCGCGGCCAAGAGACATCGCCACGAAACGAGCGAAAAAACGCCAAACTGCACTTCACGAACGCCAAGCTATCTTTCTATTGGTGGCACCCGACGCATTGGTCCCTGTGGGAGCGTGCTCCAGGAGGCGCAAGCGTCGCGCCACCGGCGTTCGTTGCACGTTTCGCGCAACGATTTCCTTGCTCATGTTTCAACGAGGGTACGATTTCCATGGTCACGAAAACTCTGGCTTTGTCGGCGGCTATGTTTCTGGCGACAGCGGCTTGTTTTGCGGATACCGCGAATACGGTTGTTGACGAGACAAGGGCCGTTGAAGCCGCGACGGCGAAGTTCTATACGGGCCTCAACGACATGTTCGCCGGTGACATTGGCCTTTTGGAGGAAACCTGGTCGCACGCCGATGACATCACTTGCCTGGGCCCCACGGGCGACTTTCTGGTCGGTTGGAACGCCATGCACGATGCCTGGCAAGATGAGGCGGCCATGAACCTGGGCGGCAAGGTGGAACCTTACGAGACGCGCATCGTGGTGGGCGACGACCTGGCATTCTCGCAATGCTATGAGAAGGGAGCCAACCGCGACGCCGAGGGTCGCAACGTGCAGGTTTCGATCCGCGCCACCAACGTGTTCCGCAAGGAAAACGGCGAGTGGAAAATGATCAGCCACCACACCGATCTGCTTCCTTTTCTGCAAAAGGAAACCCTGACGAAGTCGACCGACTAGTCGAACTTCGTAGGTAGCTGAAACGACGACAACTCCGAACGGGAACCGCGCCGCGCTTGGTGCGGTTCCCGTTTCTTTTGTTCAAAGAAGCCGGCACAGCAAGCAGCAATCTGGGCACCCCCCCCGTTGTAACCTCATTCGCTGGCTGGGCATTGCCGACATATCTTGGATTCTATTTGCATCCGACACACGACATTGCTACATTCACTGAAATTCCTCCCCTTCCGGTGCAGGGCCCGCTAGCCAAACGTAATAGCTGACGTTTGTACTTCATTGCGGTGCTCGAACTGTGCTGCTTGCTTGGCAGCCGGTTTTTTTCTTGGTGTCGCCGTGGCTTTGAGTCGCACGCGACGCCGCGCAATTCTTCCTGTGAGGCCAACGGACAAAGGGAATTTCATGATCGACAGATGCTTGCCATCAGGGCGGCTGTGCAGCTTCAGTGCAATACTACTCACTGCCGTGTTGATGGCGCCGATTGCCTCGGCCGCAACGCATGATGTGGTCTTTACCATCGACTCGGCTGCCAGCCAGGGCCGGCACGGCACTTTGGGGGATTTAGGCTGGCGCGGCAAACGTTGATTTGCTAGACCAGAGTCCGTGAGTATGGGCGGCAAGGCCGCGGTTTGCAGTTCGTTCACGGAGGTCACTCATGGCTGTGCAAGTAAGACCGGATATCAGGAGCATCAAGCATCATTTTGCGGAGCTTCGTGATCCGCGTTCTACGATCAATCGTCGGCATCTGCTGGTCGACGTGGTGGTGATTTCGCTGTGCGGCGTGTTGGCCGGCGCCGATGGCCCGGTGGCGATTGAAGTCTGGGCGAAGGCGAATCGCAACTGGCTGCGACGACATCTGAAACTGCCGCATGGCATACCATCGCACGACACGCTCCGGCGGTTCTTGGAACGCGTCGATCCGCAAGCGTTTCAGCGCTCGTTTACCGCCTGGATCGAGTCGCTGCTGATTCCCGATTCCGAAGGGGCGCGGCTGCTGAACATCGACGGTAAGACGTTGCGTCGGTCGCACGATCGCAAACGCGGGCTGGGTCCGTTGCACCTGGTCAGCGTGTGGGCCAGCGAACAAGGCCTGACGTTGGGCCAAGTCGCCACCGAGGAAAAATCGAACGAAATCACGGCGATTCCCGCGGTGTTGGACCTGGTCGACGTGAAGGGCGCGATCGTGACCATCGACGCGATGGGCTGTCAGAAGGCGATCGCCGAGAAGATTATCGAGCGAGGCGGCGACTACGTCGTGCCCGTCAAAGGTAATCAAGGGAATCTCGAACAAGCCGTCGAGGCATTCTTCGACGAGCATCTGGAAGACGACTTCGCGCGAGTCAAAGTGAGCCGCTTCGAGACCGAAGAGAAACGGCACGGCCGCATCGAACGTCGCACGTACCTGCAAGTCAACGTGCCGCTCGCGCTCGCTGGCCGCCAGGAGTGGGCTGGACTTCGCACCCTGGGAATTGCCATCAGGACCCGTGAAATCGCGGGCCAAGAGACGGGCGAAGTGCAGTGCTACATCAGCAGCATGAAGCGCAACGCGAAGCAGTTCGCCCGCGCGTCGCGAGGTCATTGGAGCATCGAGAACAGTTGCCATTGGAGCTTGGACATGACCTTCCGCGAAGACGAAAGCCGCGTCCGCAATCGCCGCTTGGCCGAGAGCCTGGCGTGGCTGCGGCGTTTCACGCTCTCGCTGCTCAAGCAACATCCCGATACCAAGAAAAGCCTGGTGATGAAACGACGCCTCGCCGGCTGGAGCACGACATTCCTGTCAGAAGTTCTTTTCGGAGTGCCAACTTAGTGTGCGCCGGCCCTGGGCTGCCAGCGACTTCAGCTATTCGGGCACGAACGACGTGTATGGCGACTACGTGCCGCAATCGCCGGGGAGCGATGTGACCTCGGTCACCGGGCACTTTCTCGTCAGCTTCGATCCGACAACAAATTCACCAACCAGCATGCAACTGATCGGCAACGATGGTTACTACCAGCAGACGACGCCGTTGGCCCTCAAAACATCCACGCCAGGAATCGTGTTTGCATACACGGGGCCTGTAATTCTTTTTGTGTCAGGCGAGCAGGGAACGTCATTTGCTTGCTATGCCGGGCATGCGGCCCTCGTAGAGGATGGCGAAGTGGTTGAGGGCCGCTTTCCAATGATGGATTGGCATGGTCCACTTTTTCGAGGCTTCGTGAATCGCCATGTAGACAATCTTCAAGGCGGACTCCTCGTTGGGATAAATCTTGCGGTTTCGCGTGAACTTGCGAATCACGCTGTTGACGGATTCGATCGCGTTGGTGGTGTAGATCGCTCGACGGATCGGCGCGGGGAAGTCAAACAGCGTGACGATGTCGGTCCATTTAGCGCGCCACATCTTCGTGATGGTCGGATACTTTGCGTCCCAGGCTTGAGCAAAAGCGTCGAGAGCGGACTCGGCTTCGAGAAGGGTCGCGGCCTGGTAGATTCTCTTCAGGTCGGCAATCACCGCCTTGCTGTCCTGGGTGCTCACGTAACGAAGCGCCGCGCGCACCAGATGCACGATGCACAGCTGCACCTGGGTTTGAGGATAGGCCGCGTGAATCGCTTCGGCAAAACCCGAGAGGCCGTCGATGCAGGCCACGAAGATATCGGCGAGGCCGCGGTTCTTCAGATCGGTCAGGCAAGCGAGCCAGAACTTGGCCCCTTCGCTCTGGCCGAGCCACAGTCCCAGCAACTCCTTGTGTCCTTCAAGATTCACGCCCAAAGCCACGTAAATCGTGTGCTGCGAGACGCGACCATTCGCGCCGCGCACGTGCACGACGATGCCGTCGAAGTACACGATCGGCCACAGCGCGTCGAGCGGCCGCGTGCGCCAAGCAGTCACTTCGGCGTCGAGGTCGGTGGTGATCTCCGAGATCAGCGTGGCCGAGACTTCCACGTCGTACAGTTCGCGGACGATCTCTTGAATGTCACGCGTGGTCATTCCCTTGGCATACAACGCGAGGATCTTTTCGTCGAAGCCCGGCACGCGTCGCTGGTGCTTGCCGATCAATTGCGGCTCGAAAGTCCCGTCACGATCGCGGGGCGTGGCGATGGTCAGCTCGCCCACGTCGCCTTGCACCGTTTTTTGCGAACGCCCATTGCGACGGTTGGGCTTGGATCGCTTGGCCAAGCTCGCCAGCGGCGGCTCGGCCCCGTTCGACGGCACCGCCCGCGGTTCGCCGCCAGGGGACACCGCCTTGCGCCCCAAATGAACATCCATCTCGCTGTCGAGCATCCGCTCCAACGCCGACTTCATCATCAGTCGCATCAAACCATTGAGGTCCTCGGCCGTCCTGGCCTGACCCGCAATCTCGCTTGCTAGCTGCTCCGCCCGCGTGCGTAAAGAATCATCCATGTGTCAATCTCCTCATCAGGAAAGGGTGACAAAAACTACCCATTCCTGCTAGCTGACACAAGATTCCTTACAGGCCCCATACACGGGACTCAGTTGGGACTTCAACAGCCCCGTACTGAGCGGCGCGGGCGGCTCCTTTTCGGCGGCCACGACGGACTTCTCGGTGTCGTCCGGAGTGCGCGACGCGACATTCTCGGACGGCAGCACCTTTTCCAGCCCGGTGGCTCCCTATGCCGCTACCGTCTCCGATGGAACCTGGCAGTTCACCGAACTCGGCGCCGGCACGGGCGATTGGCAACTCACTATCTCGGGCTACTATACGACGGAACTCGGATGGAAAGCCCCGTACGGCGAAGGCGAGCACACATTCGCGCTCAACGCCACGTCGAACGCCCATTTCGGCGCGGACAACATTGCCATCCTCAGCCCGAGCGACGTATCGGCCAACGTGCTCGGCGGATCATCGACTCCCGGCGGCGTCTCCATCGACTTGCCTGGAACAACCAACGGCGGCACGTTCACAGCGCAACAGATCCCCAACCCATCAGGTTTGTCGCAGTTGGCGATTACCGCCGGCGAAAACAACCCCGTCTTTGCCGCGTCGACCGGCGACTTGTCCGTGAATCCTCAGATTTGGACCGTCGACTACACGGGCCTTCAACAGGGACAATCGGCGACGCTGGTATTTCACTATGATCCCACCCTGTTGCCGGTGGGCATCGATGAATCGCAGTTGGGTATGTGGCACTTCAACGGCACGACCTGGGACTTTGGCGGAACGGTCAACCCGGCGGACCATACGATCACGTTTGCTACGAACAGCTTTTCGCCGTTCCAGCTCGGCGTAAGCGTGCCCGAGCCTTCGACGATCGCGCTGGCGGGCATCGGCGTGTTGGCGCTATTGGCCTACAAACGGCGCAAACGTTCGGCATAGCAGCAAACCCACTCGTCAAGGGTGCCAGACGCCGCGCATGGCCCCGTGTCGGCGCCGCGAAAGAAAAAGCAACCATTCGGGTGCCACCAGGGCTTGCGCCCGCGTGCTGTGCGCACGGCCACACGTTGCGGCCATGGCACCCGTGGTTGCTCGATAACGCTGTGATTTCCAGGTGCGGACGACCGACTATGGACAGCATGGAACTGGCTGGGGGCAACAGGGCGCTGGCTGAGGACAGCATGGCACGGGCTGTTGGCCGCAGCAGGGGTCGTTGTATTGGACGACGGCGGATTGCGGTTGTTGTGGCTTCCAACTGAAAAGGCCGCTCATGCCGCCGCAACACGAATTGCGATGGAAGCAGCCCGACGACGTCGCGGTTATCAGCGACAGCGCCGCAAGAATTAGCAGATTTCGCATGGCTCTCTTCTCCGTGGCGGGAAATGGTTTCGCGCCGCGCGCGCGAAGGGTGGGCTAAGCAACCATACACGGCGGCAGAGGGCATGCAACCAAACGGCGGGCGATTTGGCCAGAACACGCCTCCGGTTCGCTGGGCTTTCGGGCAGGACCGCGAACTTTACCTGATCGGCAAAAACTTACACGCCGCCGGAAGAACGGCGGCATTCCGCACTATGGCGCAGAGCAAGGCCGCGCCCACCCAACTACGACGCCTGCGGCCGATGGCCTAGCGCCTCTCCAAGCGACGTCTCAAGAATTACTTCGGCTTTTGGCGGTTGTGAGCGAGTTATTCGAACAGGAGGCAACGGAGTCAACAGAGGAAATACAGAGAGCTTCTCTCCGCTAGCTCTGCTGCCTCCTGTTGAATCAATCCAGCCAACCACCCACGTGCAAACAGGGAAGTTATTGCTGAGTCGTTCCTAAAAGATCCCCGCGCCAAAGCCATCGCGTTGGACATCGGTGGATGGCGGCGCGGCGGCGTGGCGGGGGGCCTGGCGGGCCGGTTGCTGCGCCGCCGGGCGATGCGGACTGCGCGGTTGCTGCTCGGCAGGCTGAACCTGCGTCTTTTCGCGCACGGCAGGCTCTTTGGCTGCCGCCGGCGGCGGAGCGTCCTCGTGATCGTAATCGTCGTAGGTCGACCGATAGCCCGGCAGCTTCGAGCGCTCCAGCTCCAGGCGGAAATCCTTGATCACCCGATCCTGGATCATCTCACGGCAGGCGGAATTGATCGGGTGCGCGATGTCGGCGTATAGCTTGGCGCGGCCGTCTTCGTCCTTGATCAAGCGATCTTCTTGCAGCCGGGCTCCGCACTGGTTGCAATGCGCGGCGCGCAAGTGGTTCTTGTATCCGCACTGGGGGCAGTGGGCCGTCAACTTGCGGCTGGGCATGGCCACGAACGGTCCGTTCGAGCCGTCGATGATCTTCAGGTCGCGAATCACGAACGCATTGTCGAACGTGATGGAGCAAAAGGCCTGCAGTCGTTCGCTCGACTCTTCCATGAGTTTGATGCGCACTTCGGTGATTTCCACGGCCGTTCTCCTTGCGAAACTGCGTTACTTGCTCGTGCTGACGGCAATGACCTGGCCCACGCCCCGCGTTTTCAATCGCTCGGCGGCTCGACGCGCGTGCCGCGCGTGATGACAGATTCCAAAATAGGCCGAGCCGCTGCCGCTGAGTTGCGCCGCCAGGCAGTCGGCGCCGGCCAGTTCCTGACGCAACCGCCGCACCCAGGGAGTCAGTAATTCGGCCGCCTCTTCCAGCCTGTTGTGCAGCACCGTACGGAGCCGCCGCGAGTCGCCTTGCTGCAGCGCCTCGACAAGCGGTTCCACATGATGCGGCTTTCCGACCACGCGGCACTTTGAATACACCTGAGCCGTCGACAGGCTCTCGGGCGGGCGCACCACGACGAAATCCAAACGGCCCAAGCCCGCCACCGCTTCGATGCGCTCGCCGCGGCCGCGACAAATGGCTGCGCCCCTGGAATAGAAAGAAGGGAACGTCGCTCCCCAATTCGGCGGCGATTTCGGCCAGCGCCGCGCGGCTCCAGCCGAGTTCCCAAACCGCATTGGCGGCCAATAGCGCCGCGGCCGCATCGCTCGATCCGCCGCCCAATCCCGAGGCCGCGGGGATGCGCTTCAATAGCTCGATGTGCAAACCTTGCGCAACCCGCCCGAGTGCGCAGCAAATCGACCGCCCGATACGCCAGATTGGCGCATTCGTCCGGCAGCGCACCAGCGTGCAGGATAGTTGCGCGCCATCGCCGGGTGCGGCCCAATGACAATGCACGCTGAGGGTTCGATCGGAACGAGGAGAAGCGACGAGAGTATCGTACAGGCTAATGGGGGCCATGAGGGTTTCAACCTCGTGGAAACCATCGCTGCGCTTGGCCAGAACTTCAAAGAAAAGATTCAGCTTTGCCGGCGCCCGGACGATTGCGCCCGTGGCCAGCCGGATGACGTTCATGCGAAGCGTTCCCTGCTTGCCTGACTCCTGTTGTGCGATGTGTTGCGCAGAGCGCCTTCAGATCTCCGCGATCAATTCAGCCCTGATTTGAGTCGCCCGACGCCTTCTAAACCGGATGAGATTGTACTAACAGGCCCCAAACCGTCAACGGAAGTGGTGGATATTTCCCCACTTAGCGTGCCTACGCGTGTGGATCAGTAACCATCCTGGGTAGCCTGGCATCGCTGTGGCAAAAAGCGCAGCCTGGGCCGATGATAGTTTTGCCCCCGGGGACATGCGCCAAGTAGCGAATCACGGCAACGCGAACGGGAGTTCAGCGGCACTTAGTTCTCGCCGGTTGCCAGGCTCGCACACACCAGTTCTTCGTCGTTGCGGGCAAACACGTGGCGATCGGCATAGGCTGGGTGCGACCAGCACACGCCGCCGCGTTGCCCCAATTGCACGCGCGTGGGCTCGATCAGCTTGGCGCGGCTGATTTCGGCATAGCCCGCGGGCGAAAGCGTGGCGATGACGATTTCACCCCGCTCGTTGAACATCCACATGCGTTTTCCGTTGCGAACCATGTGGATCGTGCTCCAGCGCGACTTGGGCGTCGGCTCCAGGCTCTCCCAGATGCGCTCTCCCGTCTTGGCGTCCAGGCAGCGGAACTCACCATAACTATCGACGCCGTAAACATAGTCGCCTTCCAGATAGGGCGTGCTGATGATGGAATGCAGGCTGTCGGTGTGCCGTTCGTCGCGGCCACTGCGGCTCCACAGCGGCTCGACTCCCAGTTCGTCGGTCTTCAATTCCAGCATGATCGAACCGTCGTAGAAGCTCGTGAAGAACAGCCGGTTCTTTTCCAACACGGGCGTGGCGATATTGATGACCATCTTGGCGGGCTTGAACGGATGCTGCCAATAGACTTCGCCCGACTGGGGATCCAGGCCCGAGATGCTGTCACCGGTCCAGCAAACCATGACGCGTTTGCCGGCCTGCTCCAAGATGATTGGCGCCGAGTACGAGGCGTTGTCATCCAATGCTCGCCAGCGTTCCTCCCCGGACTTTTTGTCGAACGCCACCAGGCAGGCCCCTTCACCGCCAATTTGGACGATCACGAGATCGCCATCGATCAGCGGCGCCGCGGCGATGCCCCAGATGGGCATGCGAATCTTGTATGCGGTATTGCAGTCTTTGCTCCACAGCACCTTGCCGGTGGCCGCGTCGAAACAAAACAAATTGCCCATCGCGCCCAGCGAGTACGCACGGTCCTCGTCCACCGTCACCGACGCGCGAGGCCCGGCGGTGTAGCCAACGCCGACGTACTTGCAGGGATACGTGTGCGTCCACAACGGTTCGCCGGTTTTCTCGTCGAAGGCCAGCACGCGTTCGATTTGTTTGGGCTCGACCACCCGGTCGGTGACGAACACGCGGCCGCCGGCCACCGTGGGGCCGCTGTAACCGCTGGAGATGGGCTGCCGCCAGGTGATCTTCAGTTCATCGGAGGCAAACTTGTCGAGCAGTCCGTCTTCGCGCCACACGCCGTCGCGCTGCGGACCACGCCACTGCGGCCAATCGTCGGCACGCAGGCCCGCGGCGCCGACAGACGACCAAATCATCGAAACCAAACACAACACGTAGGTGGCAATCGTGGGACGTAACATGGGCAGGACGCTCCGTCGGGTGAGCTGGCTATGGGGAGTCGCGCGCATTGAGCGAACACCCGCGATTATAGGCGGCTGACCGAACAAAGCGAATCGCACCGCCACGGCGCGCGTCTGGCGAGTGTTTCTGGCACGTAGATGAAGTTGCAAAACTTCAGCTAAATCAAGCCAGGCTAAGGCTGAACTCTTGCCAGTCCAGCTACTACTGCCACGAGTACTTGCCACGCCGTCGGCGGCGGAAGAATTGCACAAAACCGGCGACACGGCAACTGGACGCCTAGCTGCGAGCCAGCTTGTGGAAACGTTCTTTCAGGTCGCAGGTGACCGGGCCTGGCTTGCCTGTGCCGATCTTGCGGCTGTCGACTTTCACCACGGCGATCACTTCGACCGCCGTGCCGGTCAAGAAGCACTCGTCGGCGATATAGACGTCGTGCCGTGTGAGGGGAACTTCCCGCACCTCCAAGCCCTGTTGTCGAGCCAGTTCCATCACGGCTTCGCGCGTGATGCCTTCCAATACCCCCGCGTCGGTGGGCGGAGTAAGCAGTACGCCGTTTCGCATCAGAAAGATGTTGTCGGCCGTACACTCGGCGACTTCGCCCTTATGGTTGAGCATCAGAGCCTCCATGCAGCCGGCCTGCAGGCTCTCGATCTTCGCCAGGATGTTGTTCAAGTAGTTGAGCGACTTGATGCGCGGGTTCAATGCCGCGGGATGATTGCGCAACGTGCTGGCGGTGATGATATCGAGCCCTTGCTGATAGAGCTCTTCCGGGTAGACAGCGATGTAGTCGGTGATGATGATCACCTGCGGGTCGGACGTACGATTGGGGTCGAGCCCCAGGGTGCCCGCCCCGCGCGTGACAATCAGGCGGATGTATCCGTTGGTCAGCCCATTTGCCTTGAGGGTTTCGTCGATGGCGCGCCCGATGGCGTCGGCCGACATCGGGATTTCGAGCGCGATGGCCTTGGCCGAGTTCCACAATCGCTTGAGGTGCTGATCGAGCCGGAAAACCTTGCCGTCATAGCTGCGCAAGCCCTCGAAGACGCCGTCGCCATACAGCAAACCGTGGTCGTAGACGCTGATCTTGGCGTCCTGCTTGTCGTACAAGTGGCCGTTGATCCAGACCTTGAAGGCGGTGGCGGGAGCGGGTTGCTGGCCAGGGCTGGTGCGCACCGATTGGGAATGTACGGACACGGCAATCTCCTGGAAGAAAACGACGGCACATCGGACGCGGCACTCAAAGAGCTGCGTGCGAGTGCGCGAAGCAGCGCCACCACGTATTCGACCGCCTAGTTCGACCCGGCTATTCCACCAGGGCTACCTGCCCCTGCGCCAGGCGCACCGTGCGGTCGGCTTGGGCCGCGATTGCTCGATCGTGCGTCACCATGACTATAGTGAGATTCTGCTGGCGGTTCAAGGTTCGCAGGATGTGCAGAATCTCTTCGCCCGTGGTCACGTCGAGATTGCCCGTCGGCTCGTCTGCCAGCAGCACTTGCGGGTTGGCGACCAGCGCCCGGGCAATGGCCGTGCGCTGCATCTCGCCGCCCGAAAGCTCGCGCGGGCGATGGTTCAGCCGGTGCGAAAGTCCGACCATCTCCAACAACTCGCGCGCGCGTTCGACGTGTCGCCTTCGATTGCGAAGATAGCCCAGCACGCCTTCGGCAATCATCAGCGGCGACGCCACATTTTCCAGCGCCGTCAATTCCGGCAACAGGTGATAGAACTGAAAGATCATGCCGAACTGTTTGTTGCGCAGCTTGTCGCGGGCCGCGGCTGGCAAGTGGTCGATGCGGTGGCCGTGAAAGATGACTTCGCCTTCGTCGGGCGCATCGAGCGTGCCCAGCAAGTGCAACAGCGTGCTCTTGCCCGATCCGCTTTGGCCGATGATCGACAGAAACTCGCCTTGCCGCACTTCCAGGTCGACGCCGCGCAGCACGGGAATTTCCACGTGCGCCTTGCGATAGCGCTTCCACAGGCCGACGGCCGACAATTGCACGATCGGCGGCGCATGCCCGTGCGAGTTTCCGCGCTCGTCGGCGCCGGTCAACGGCACGTGCGGGCCGCGGCCGTGCAGGCCCGGCGATGGGCCGGTCCGCGATGGTTGCCTATTCATAGCGCAGAGCCTCCACGGGATGCAGTTTGGCGGCGCGGAACGCCGGCAGCACGCTGGCCAACACGGCGATCAACATGGCGCCGGTAACGATCCACGCCAATGTGAACGGTTCGACGATCGTCGGAATGCTTTGGAAATAATAGATGGAAGGGTCGAAGACCTCCTGGCCGGTAACCCGGCCCAGCGCGTCGGCGATGTCGTTGATATAGGCCACGAACAACAAACCGATCACCAGCCCCCCGCCCGACCCGACGATGCCGAGCGAGAGTCCGTAACCGAGAAAGATGCCCATGATGCCGCGGCTCGAAGCGCCCAACGATTTGAGAATTCCGATGTCGCGGGTTTTTTCGACCACGATCATGAAGAAGATTGCCAGGATGCCGAATCCGGCCACGGCGATGATCAGAAACAACAGCACGTTGAGAATGTTGGTTTCAAGTTGCGCGGCCGCCAGCAGCGGGCCCTGCTTGTCGCGCCACGTTTGCACCGAGTAAATCTCGGGCGGGAATTCCGCCTGCAACAGATCGCGGACTTTGCGGCCGTCGGCGTCGTCGTGCAACTTGATCTGAATCGAGGAAACCCTGGCGATGCCGGTCTGAGGATCGATCATGCCGCGCATCTCTTGCAGTTTGCGAATCGGCACGAAGACGAAGTTCGCGTCGTACTCGCTCATCTTGCTCTCGTAGAGATCGACGACGGTAAAGTCGGCGCTGACCGGTTCGGGCGGCATGCCGGAAGACGGCACCGTGATCTTTACGTCGTCGCCCGGCATGACTAGAAAACGGTCGCTGCCGTCGCGCATGCGATAGCTGGCCAAGGCAAAGCCTGGCACCACCCCGGTATGCTGTTCGGTCGCGGGATCGAACTCCTGGGCGGCGGCCGGCTGTGCCGCAAATGGGTTTTCGGCCGCCGCGGCAGGGATCTCGCCGGCTTCCTTCTGTCCCGGCGCCGATGGTTGATAGTTTGCCTCCAGGGCCCTACGTTCCGCTTCGATGGCTCGCTGTTCGGCCAAGTGCTCCGCCTTGACGCGCCGGTAGACCCAGCCGGCATACTCCATGCGCTCGCGCTTGATCGCGTCGGAAACGGCCTGGTGGTCGTAGGTGTCGTAGCCGTCCTCGCGCAGCTCGAATGAAAGTCGCTTGCGATTGGCTGGATGCTGCAAGAAGCGGCTGAAATCGCTGACCTGGTCGTGGGTTTGTGGATCGATGCCGATGAGGCTGATCGGCCGTGGCACGTATTCGCCGTTGTAGTCGAGCACCAGCATGGCCGGCACGACCACGGTGGGGGTCATGCCTTCGATATACTGGCCGGCCACTTCGCGGATTTGCTTCATGTGCACGTCCGGGTCGTAGAATCCGTTCATGCCGTGTGTTTCGAAGACGATGTCGGAAAGGATGCCGTGAATGCGGCCTTGCATCTCGTGGGTGAAGCCGGTCATCACGCTGTTGACCACGATCATGGTGGCCACGCCCAGCGTGACGCTGATCACCGAGGCCAGCGCGATATAGCGCGTGCGCAGATACCGCCAGCAGAGCAGCAACTTGTACATGGCCAATCCTTTGGCAATAGAGTCCGTGGGTTGGTTCGCCGTCGCTGGCAATCCGTTGAATGGTTCAACAGGCTAGCGCTGCGGCTCTTCCAGTCGCAGCAGCGGAAACAGTATCACGTCGCGAATACTCTGCGTGTTGGTCAACAACATCACCAGGCGGTCGATGCCCACGCCCAGTCCTCCGGCCGGCGGCATGCCGTGCCGCAGCGCGCGGATGAAGTCGTGATCCATCTTGGCCATCGAGTCTTCCTCGCTCTGGCCGGCCAGTTGCGTGCGGAACAACTGCTCTTGCAAGTCGGGATCGTTGAGCTCCGTGTAGGCGTTGGCCACCTCCATGCCCGCCACGAACAACTCGAACCGCTCGGCGATTTCCGGATTCTCGCGCTTGCACTTGGTCAACGGGCAAATGCTGGCGGGATAGTCGAGCACGAAAATCGGGCCCCGCGAGTTGATCTTCCACGCGCTCCTCGAACACCTCGCTCTTGATCACATCGGGATGCTTGCCCGAAGTATCGAAGCCGATCTCGCGGGCCAGCTTCTCGATAGCCAGGGTATCGTCCGGGCGCGATGCCGGTATGCTTGGGCGAACAGCTCGTCGTACGTGTGCCGGGCGAAAGGCGGCGTGAAGTCGATGACCCGATCGCCCCATTCCAGCTTCGGCTGCTGGCCGGTGGCCGCGATCGCATGGACGATGAGGGCCTCGGTGAGCTCCATCATCGTGCCATAGTCGCCGTAGGCCTGGTAAACTTCGAGCATCGTGAACTCGGGATTGTGCCGCTGGCTGATGCCTTCGTTGCGGTATACGCCGCCCAAGCTCGAAGACCCGCTCGATGCCGCCCACCAACAATCGCTTGAGGTGCAACTCCAGCGCGATCCGTAGCGAGAGCGGCATGTCCAGCGCGTTGTGATGCGTCTTGAAGGGGCGCGCCGCCGCGCCTCCGGCCACCGAGTGCAGCGTAGGCCCCTCGACTTCGACAAAGCCGCGTTCGCACAGCGAGTTGCGAATCGACTGGACGATCTTGGCACGATGGATGAACCGGGGGAGCACGCCCTCGGTGTAGGTCAAATCGAGGTAGCGCATCCGCTGGCGCAGCTCGGGATCGGTCAGTCCGTGGTGCTTCTCGGGCGGCGGTTCCAGCGTCTTGGTGAGAAAGTGCAGCTTCTCGGCGAAGATCGTCAACTCGCCGGTTTTGGTATGCTTCAACTCGCCGTCCACGCCTACCAGATCGCCCAGGTCGAGGCATTCCGCCATCGCCCAGTTGTCCTCGCCCACTTGCCGCGGCCGACGAATAGTTGAATCTGGCCGGACGAGTCGCGGATGTCGAGAAAGATCAGCTTGCCTTTTTTACGCTGCAACACGATGCGGCCCGCGGCGCGCACTTTGGGGCCGTGCTGCTCAGGGCTGCGCTGCTCGGAACCGGGCGGGATCGGCACGACGGTGATCTCGCCTTCGCGCGGCGAATGCTGACAATCGGCATCACGTCGTCGAGGCGCGCCCCAGGGATCGATGCCCAGTTCTTCGAGCCTGCGCAGTTTCTCCCGGCGGGATGCTTCGTGCATGCCGGGGGAACTGGGCTCCGATTCACCGGGGTTGTTCATCACGAGAGACGCTCGGGCGCGAATCGATCCGTGGGGGCCATAGTCGTCTTGCAATTCTGGTTGGGAATCGCAACATTTTAGTGCAACTGGAGTTGTGGTCAATGTCAGCTCGCGCCGCGCGGCCTTGTGGCCCTGATCGGCCCGAGAGATTGCGGCCTCGGATAACAAGCAAGCACTTTGCGAGAGCGACGCCAGCAATGGCCAAAGATATCCGCCGCGAAGACCGTCCTGGATTGTACTGCGTCGAACTGCGGACCTCGAACTGGAGCGCCTTGGTCGAATGGTACCGAGAGGTGCTCGGCTTGCGAGTGCTCGTGCGCGTGATCGACGATGGCTATGCGCTGTTGGAGGCCGGCGAAAACCGGCTCGCCCTGATTGCCCGTCCCGAGGCGGGCTCGCCGTCGCCGCGGATCAGCCTGGCGTTCGAAGTCAGCGACGTGCGGCAGGTGGCCGCGCGGTTGCGTATCGCCGGCGCCAATGTTACCCATCCACGGCGCGATCCCGAGGGAATCCGCGAAGCCTGGACCGGTGACCCGGACGGCAATCGCATCCGCCTGTTCAGTTGGCCGGGCGAGCATTGACCGACACGGCGGCTCGCGCTCTGTTGCGCGAAGCCGACTAAGCGCGGATCACGGCCATCGTCAGCCGGCGGCATTCTTCGGCGCACGCCTGGCACTCGGCTGCCAGTTCCTGACACGCGGGATTTTCGTTTTCGGCCACCTGCGCGGCGCACACGTCGCAAATCTCGGCACAAACGCGGCAGACCTCGGCCGAAAAATGCGACTCGCGTTGCATCATCGTGACCGCCATCTGGCAAAACTGAGCACAATCGAGCGCCAGCGCGATGCAATCGGCCATTTCGTCGCCGGGCGAGACTTCCCGCCACGCATCCACGCACAGTTCACACCGCTCGGCACAGCGTCCACAGGCGTCCATGCAGTATTGATAATATTCACGATCCACGGCAGACCTCCTTGGTCTTGGGCCTGTTCTCTGGCATGCCGCAAAGCCACGGCAACTTCAACGTGAAGCTGCCTGTTAGCCCCGCCATTCCAAGCGAGTTTAGTGGTTTTCTCCCTGGCGTTGAACGTACGTTTCGTAGCGTTCCTTCACCCCAGGGATGATCCTCACGGCATTTCTATTATACACCTTCCGCAATACCTCGTCCGGCAGATGGACGCCGTAGATCCGCCAAAAACCCTGCGGGGGGAACGCGTTTTCCGCATAGGGGAAATACTCGTCCTCGGTCTCCAGAAACCGCCAATGATAGCTAATCCGTTCCACCACGCGAGGGCCATCCGTGCCGAATAGAATTCTGTCGGAATAGTTAAGAAAGAACCGCCGCGCCGTGGAGGGCTGGCGCCCCAGTTCCGCAATGCGGGCCGCGATGTCGACGTACAAATTCGGATACTTGTCCAGCCATTTGCCCACCGCGCCCAGGTCCTCCGCGCTGCTGGCGACATGCGCGCCGATGAACGTGGTTTTCGGATGGCGTTCGACCACGGTGAGAAACTGTTGCATCAGCTCGTCGTAGCTGGGAAAGCCGGGACCGTGGAAGCTCCAATCGGGATGACGCTTCAATTCCTCCCACCGCTCGTTGGTCTCGTCGATGGGCAGGAAAAAGGCCTTGGGATCGGCCGTATGAATCAACACGGGGAGCCCGAGCTTGCCGCAGGCCTCCCAGATTGGATCCCAGCGCGGGTCGTCAACCCGAATCAGCGACCCGTCCGGATTGCGATAGTAGAGTCCCAGCATCTTGAAGACTTTCAGACCGCTGGCGCCCATTTCTTTGGCCCGCGCCAGTTCGGCGGCCATGCGGCGCGGGAAGTCGGGGCGCTGGCAGTCCCAACTTGCCGGGTCCTTGGCGGCGCCCTGACCCTGCCAGTCGATATTGGCAAAAATCACCCAGCGATCGCGATACCTGGTCCAGAGGTACTGTCGGTGCTCGATGAACTTTTCGCCCAGACCGCCATCGAGACTCACGCACACGGCGATATTCTGCTCGTCCATCAGCTTGACGTAGTCGTCGAGCGCTTCGGTCGAATGGTGCAAGCGAATGCGAGGATGCACGTGTACGTCGACCACCGGAAACCTGGCCCGCGGCAACAAGTGCTCCTCCACTTGCAGCATCGGCTTGGGCCGGAACCGATCGAGCGAGAGGTCGCGCCCCTCGCGCCCGTCCAGCGGCGCCGGCTCGTCGGCCAGTGCCGCTCCCCACAATAGGCCGACGAACGCTAGAGCCAGGAGGGGACATAATCGTGTCGACATACTTAGCCTCTTGCGCGTTCGCGTAATCCGAAGACCGTCCTCACCAATATAGTCCAAACGGATCAAGCTGTTGTGCGGCATTTGGGCGATAAGAATTGGGACGTGACGGCTCTGTAGAGAACTCTACCAGGGTGCTATGTTCGAACCGGTCGAAAGCACGTCGTTGAACTCGAAAATCGCGTGGCTTCTGACTGGACTGTTTGCCGGTTTCGACGTGTGAGCGAGTGTTTTCTACAGAGCCGGACGTGACACGAACGGGCGACCGATCACACGGACGGGACGTCCGTCGAGATCACGCGCTATCCGGCGGGACTTGGCGGCGCGAAGACCGAGCTATATGTCGTCAAAGGCGGCGGACACACCTGGCCCGGCCGCCCCAAGTATTTTCCCGAAGCGGTCATCGGCAAGGCCAACCAGGACTTCGCGGCGACCGAAGCCATTTGGGAGTTCTTCCAAAGCTGCCCGCCACGCCGCGTGGCCGCGAAGTAGTGCGCGCCCAAACGGGCGGCAAAGCTAAAACAAGCGTCGCTGCGTGGCCGGCGCCGCAGTGGCCAGGTGGGCGGCGCCCTCTGCCAGCGGGAAAGCGTTGTGGCCCTCACGCCGCAAGTGGTCGACGAAGGCATCCGGCCCGTGCGTGCAGTAGATCACTTTCGGCGCAACGCGCTCGACGGTTTCGAACAGCTCGTCGTAGTCGGCGTGGTCCGACAGCGGCACGGCATGATCGACGCCCAACCGTGCGTGCGTGCGCTGGTGCGTGGCCCACCCCGTCACGGCGAACGTGACCGTGCGCTTCAGCCCCGGCAACCGGCCAGCGCGGTGCATCCGTGGCGGCACGACAACGACATGGCCGGGCAGCGGTTCATTGGCATAGCGATGATGATCTCCCAGTTCGACGCCAAACGCACGATACACCTGACTGATCTCATGGATCTTCGGGTGTTGCAAGACGGGATAGCCACCGGCGGTGATAATGCGCGTGATTTCCTGGCTCTTGCCCATCGTGTAGGCTTCGACCACGGGCGTGGCCCCCTGGGCGATGGCCTCGCCGATCAATGTGAGAAGCTGGTCGATCACGCCGGCGCGGGGCGGATGGCGATAGAGCGGCTGGCCGTAGGTGCTCTCGATCACCAATACGTCGGCATGCGGCAGCTCCGCCTGCTCGGCGGTGGCCGATTCCCCGAGCTTGAAGTCCCCTGTGTACAACAACGATTGCTCGCCATCTTCGGCCAATAGCATGGCCGAGCCGAGGCAATGGCCGGCGGGAAACGTGGTGAGGCGAAGTCCGCCCCATTCGAGCGGCACGCGATACGGCAGGTCGCGCGTCGTGCGCTGGCCGTACTTGAGACAGTACAGCGCCGCGGTGGCCGGCGTGCAGAGCGCGAACTCGTGGCGCGCCATGTGGTCGGTATGCGCGTGCGAGATGAACGCGCGTGGCTGCCGGCGACGAAAGTCGACGGCCAGGTCGGCCTTCGTCAGCTTGAGTCCGCGATCGAAATGGAACACAGGCGCACCGAAATGGGGTCAAGCGCCTCGGACGGGCGTCAGCTTGCCGGAGTTCGTCAAACCGGCCGTCTTCCAGACGCTATCCAATGCCGCCCCGGCTTGCTTCACGACCTGTTGCCGGCTTGCCGCTGCGAATTGGCTGCGGTCGGGCTCGGGCGACACCGGGCCGTCGTATCCCAACTCGGCCAACGTCACCAACACGGCGGGAATATCGATGGCGCCGCCTTCGCCCGGCAAACGCCGCGATTCGGCGCTCGCGTCGGCTGCCGTGCTTTCGGGCTCCGCATCGGCCAATGCCACGGTGACGATCTTGTCGGCCGTCAGCGAGCGCAGCGCATCGAGCGTGCCGCCGCTCAGGTGCCAATGCCATGAGTCGAACGCCACGCCCAGATTGGGCGCGCTGATGGTGCGCAACAAAAGAAGCACTTCGTCAAACGACTGAATGAACTGAAATGCTCGTCCGCCGCGAGCGCTCATCGGCGCCTGAAATCCGATACCCAAGGAAATGTCGTAGGGCGCCAAGGCTTCGGCCAACTCGGTCAGGCGTTTGCGCTGCAACTCGAAGTTTTCGTGATACGGCCGGTGATCATCCGCGGGCTCGATAAATGTCACCGCGCGGGTGCATTTCATTTCCCGCGCCAACTCGCAGTAGCTCGGCAGCCGCGCCACGTCGGCCTGATACTTCTCGTCCTCGGCGGAACAATCGACGGGCAAAGGAAAACTGCCCATCTTCAGACGCGCACTGGCCAATAATCGCGTAGCGCGAGCCATGCCCTGCGAGGCCACTTGCGCTGCAAAATCCACCAGATTGAGACTTAGTCCCTTGAAACCGTAAGAAAGCGCCAGCTCGATGAGCTCGCTGTCCAACTCGGAGATACCCAGTGCCTGGGCGTTCAGATTCTTGTACATTGCTGTCCTTCTGTTCGCGGCGCCGACGGCGAAAACACGCCGGACTGCCCTTCGTTCGCCAACCCCTTTCGCATCCGCATTATGCCAAATATCGGGGTCGCCTTGAAGGGATGCCAGGTAAACGCCCGCGAGTTGGCCGGCATTTGCTCGGCGTGGAGGTATATTTGCGAAACGTCATGACCGGTACGGCCGGCACGTCTTCCCCGCTGCGTTGGAGTTCGTTCACGTGGATTTGTTGCAGGCCGTGATCCTGGGAATCGTACAGGGTCTGACCGAGTTTTTGCCCATTTCGAGCACGGCCCACTTGCGGATCGTGCCCGCGCTGTTCGGCTGGCCCGATCCGGGCGCGGCCTTCACGGCGGTCATTCAAATTGGCACGCTGGTCGCCGTGCTGGCATACTTCCGCGACGACATTGCCCGCATTGGCAAGGCCTGGACGCTGGGGATTCTGGAACGTCGCCCACTGGCCACCCTGGAGGCCCGCTTGGGCTGGATGATGATTCTGGCCACCGTGCCGATTGTCGTCTGCGGACTGCTATTCCAAGAACAGATCGAACATCAACTCCGTTCGCTGTACGTGGTGGCCGGAGCGATGATCGGCCTGGCTGTCGTGCTGGCACTGGCCGAAGCGCTGTTGAAACGCCGCCAGCGCGAGGGCATCCCGCAGAAGCAATTGGAGGACGTCACCTGGACCGATTCGGTCGTCACGGGCATGGCCCAGGCAGTCGCGCTGGTGCCCGGCTCGTCGCGCTCGGGCACGACGATTACCGCTTGTTTGTTTCTGGGTCTGGCCCGCGACACCGCGGCGCGGCTCTCCTTCTTGCTGAGCTTGCCGGCGATTCTGGCGGCCGGGCTGTATCAGTTCATGAAGGCCCGCCATGAGCTGTTCAGCAGCAGCAACGACGTGCTGGCATTGGCGGTCAGCACCGTGGCCGCTGGCATCGTGGGCTATTGGTCCATTGCCTTTCTGCTGCGCTATTTGAAGACGCACTCCACTTATCTGTTCATCATCTACCGGCTAGTGGTCGGCGGACTGATTCTCGTCGGCTTGTGGCAGGGAGTGCTCGAACCGTAGCAGCGGGCGATCAGACGGCGTTATCGATGCGCTGCTGCTTGACGAACTAGCAGCGCCGCTTCAGTCAGCCGTTGGACGGCCGCGGGCACTTCGGCCTCGAACAACTGCTGGGCGGCGGCGCCGGCGTACGGCTGGCCGGTCCGTGCCTTTACGATGAGTTTGCCCTCATTGCAAGCGCGGACGGCGCGCTCGATAAGTTGCGATTGCGTCGTGTCGCCGTCGAATTGACCAAATAGCCAACGCTCCAGCCCATTGAGCGTCACCGGCTCGTGACGACGGTTCGCCACCCGATTGCCGACGCGCGCTTGGGCGCGGGCCAGCGGACTGCCCAGCGGAGCGTCGCAGGGAAGCGTCGCAAACATCGCGTCGTGACTGTGAACCTGAAAGACCATTCGCGCGCAACAGTCCACGATCGCAGCCTGAAGTTGCTGCGCCGCGGCGGGATCCGGCGGACAGCCCGCCTCGGTCAGCCGACGAACCGTCGCCGCGACCAAAGCGTCGAACGACACGAAGCCTGGCCACGCGTCGCCGATCTCGACCATTGCGGCTTTGACCAATCGATCGGCCGTTGTCACGCGGCCGCCCGCACGATGCACAAAGCACTCGGGGCTCGCAGCACACAGGTCAAGCTGCGGATTCTCTGGAGTAAAAGCCCCTTCCAGATACAGGCTTTGCATCACCGGCAGCGTGACATTGTGCGAGAGCGTCAGCTCGCGCCGACACAAGAGCGTCTGGCGAAACGAGCGGTTCCGATAGATGTCGCGGTACTGCTCTCGCTCCATCGGGTCGGAGATATTGGCGACTAGAGCCGGCTCAAGTTGCGGCCCCAAGTCGTCAAACCAGTTCACGCCTACGGCTCCATCGCCCACGAATTGCAACCCGTGCGCCCCGGCGTGCGCGAGGAACTGGTGGAAGTACACCGGATGGCTGATCGCTTCCAGGTACTCGTGCCAAAGATAGCCGTCGGGCAACTGGTTGAGGAGATTGATTTCCGCGATGGTGCGTTGGTTTTTCTGCTCGTCGGACAAGAGCAGTGCCTGCAGCGCCGCCAGCGCACCGCGCCACGGGCGATCTTTTCGGCGCACGACGCCGCGTTCCGCGAGCCATAGAGCATCAGCTCGCGAATCATTTCAAACTGGTGCCAGGCCGGATAGGTCTTGTATCCGACGTAGGCAATGCCTTGCTCCGCCAGGTGCTCGCGACAAATCGCCAACAACTTGTCGCGCACGGCTGCATCGACCCAGGAATAGACGCCGTGCGTGAAAATGTAGTCGAACTCGCCCAACTCCCCGCCGAGCTTGAGGATATCCGCCTGGCGGAATTGGGCGTTGCCAAGCGAGCACTCTTGAGCCAGCGATTGAGCCATCTCGATCTGCCGTCCCGACAGATCGATCCCCAGAAACCGGGCTTCCGGATAACGCTCGGCCATGGGGAGCAAATTGCTCCCCACGCCGCAGCCGAGTTCCAACACGCGCGCACGTGCGGCCGGCGCCGGCTGCAAGCCGCATGCGCCAGAGTTTCTAGAAAGGCCGCGTGCGCATGCGGCACGGCGTCGCCGTAAAACGGCAGGGCGTCATATTCTTCCTCGGTCATGGACACCGATTGTTCCTCGCACGGATTTGAGCGGTTCATCGAGTGTGAGTTGCCGCGTGGAATCCGATGGTAGCACGCAGCCACGTCCGTCGTCGAGGAATCACGAGTCCGCATCGGG
>CAVZWY010000038.1:0-47662 GCA_963779015.1 uncultured Planctomycetaceae bacterium
TGTCCTCTACTGGTTGGGTACCGTATTGCTCTTGGCAGGCGGCGGCATCGTTCTGGGCGAAGTGTTCAAGATCGCGTCGGGCGCCGTGACGATCATCGCGTGCGCGCTGTTGGTCCGACGCCGGGGCGATTTCGTGGCCGGTGCTCTTGGATTGTCGATCGCGGTGGGAATTCTGGCCGTGGTCGGCCTGCAAGGCGACTTGTCGACCACTGGCGAAGTGATGGAAGCGGCGAACAGAAATGCGTATTCGCTCTATGCATTGCCCCCGATGCTGCTGGGTGGCTTCATTTGCTTGCGAATGCCCGGCACTCCTATGTGGGTCAAGTCGGTGTTTGTCGCCTGTACTCTGGCGGCGCTGGCAGCCATCTTCATGGGCGCTAACCGATCGGGCTACTTGGGCGCTGTATTGATTGCGGCAATGCTCTTTTGGGGGCGCCGCGGAAAGGGACTGCTGCTCGTGGGGTTCATTGTTGGCGCGCTGGTTTTTTGGATGAGCCAGTACGGCGATACCACGGTGCTTGACGAACGAATGCGGCAAACCGTCGAAGGAAACAAGTCCGACAACTATCGCGTGGAGATCGCCTTGACGTGCCTGGAGATTGGCTTGACCAACCCGGTGGTCGGCGTATCGCCTCAAGGCTTGCCCGCGGAGATTGGCCGCCGGACCCAAGTCGGACACGGACTCGGATATATCAATTCGCACAACGTCTTTGCCCATGTTTTCGCTGGAAGCGGCGTGTTCTGCGCGATGGCTCTGGCGGCGACGGCCTGGACCATGTGGTTTTGGAAGCCGCGCAACGGCGTCGCAGTCGCGGGGAAATCCGACCCGCTATACAACGCTCGCAGCCTGATCCGAATGCTGGTCGTGCTGTGGGCGGTGCGGGGATTTTTCACCAACGATATTCTGTATAGCCCATCGTTCAACATCGCATTCGGACTATGTATTGGCTTCTGTGTCCTGGCTGAAACGGCGCGCGAGGCCGAGCTGGCTGACGGAGCGCGGGAAGCGCTCGCTATAGCACGGGGCGGTGCTCCAATGAGGCGCTTCGCCACGTAGCACGAAACCCCGATCGGGCTGCAGCCCCCGAATGACTGTATCGACAACCAATACAACTTCTACGACGACAACTGCCGGCGTCTATTGAATTCGAGCAATGGCAACTGAAGTACCCGAAATCCGAGTAGGTATCGTTCAAGGCGATCCGGTGGGCTACGACAGCCAGGGCAGGCTCTGCGCCTTTCCAGGCGTCGGCGTGCTGGTGAACGAGCTGCGCGCGCGACTTCCGGGCGCTCGATTGCTGCGCACGATTGCGCCGGCATGCACTCCGATGATGAACTACCCGCTCGATTTCCCACCGGAAGCACTCGTTACCCTGCCACCACTTGGGAGCGTGGTGCGTTCGCAATGGCATTTCTTCAGCACGCGCCGTGTCGTCCGCGAATTTGCTGCCACATGTGACGTAATGTTCTTGCGAGTGCCGTTTCAAATTCCGTTGGCGCTCGCGGGATTGGGTACCCCCAAGCTGATTCACGTCGTCGCCAATGTATATGACATCATTGCGGCATCTAGCAACTATCACGGCCTCGCGCGAACGCTGGCATTGCGGTATGCGGCACACTCCAACGCCACGTTCCGCCGAATGGCCCACGAGCCGATGACCCGGGTTGCCAGCAACGGCCAGGAGATGTGGGACTTGCTCGAGTGCCGAGAGGGACGCGTGGTGGTTTCGTCCTGCATCCACGAGCGGGACATGCAGCCTCGCGAACAACTGGAATTGAGTGACCCTCCGCGCTTGTTGTTCGTCGGATATCTGCGCCCGAAAAGGGCATCGGCAATCTACTGGATGCATTCGAGATGGTGCGGGGCAAACGGCCCTTGAAGCTGACGATCGTCGGCGCCACCGACAACGGCACGGACGTGGAACGATTGTTTCTGAATCGCATTCGCAACAGCCCGTATCGAGACGACATTACACTGACGGGTCTGCTGCCGTTCGGCAAGCCGCTATTCGACGTCTATCGCTCGCACGATCTGCTCGTTTTGCCCAGCCTTTCCGAGGGAACGCCGCGAACCCTGGTCGAGGCGCGCGGTTTCGGCTGCCCGGTCGTGGCCACGCGCGTGGGTGGAGTCCCGTCTTCGGTCGACCACGGCAGAACCGGGCTGCTTGTTGAGCCCAACGAATCACCAGGACTGGCCGCGGCCATCGAGCGGGTCTTGAACGATGACTCGCTCCGCAGGCATATGATTCATGAGGGCTTGCGTGGCTCACGCGAACACACCGTCGAATATTTCGCGGGACAACTGGTCGAAGAATTGAACACGCTGGCAGCCCAATACTGCCGGACCCACGCAGCCGGCGCACATTGACACGGCTCCGACTCCTTTTCGGAGCGAGTTCGCCTGTTGTTCGCTTTGCGGCGCACTGAAATGACCACACACTACCTGCACGGCGCCGTTGGTTTGACCGCTAGCGACATTCACGTATGAACGCCACGAACAACGAAACAGACGACAAGCGACGCGAAGCGCCCGCTGTAGTTGACAAGCCGGTCGACGACCGGGACAAGCTGCCCTTCGTCTCCGTCATCATCCCCATACGCAATGAAGCCAAATTCATTGAGCGCTTGCTTGGCCAGCTCTTGTCACAGGACTATCCCACCGATCGCATCGAAATCGTCATTGCCGACGGCATGTCGGACGATGGAACGCGCGACATTCTCGATCGATATGTGCGGGAATTCCCACGAATCAGAGTCGTCGACAATCCGCGACGTGTCACTCCCACGGCGTTGAACGCGGCGATCCTGGCGGCGCGGGGCGAGATTATATCTCGCGTCGACGGCCATTGCGAAGTGGCGCCCGACTTCGTCCGCCAGAACGTGCAACTCATCGCGGGGCACCCCGAAGCGTGGGTCGTTGGCGGGCCCATCGTGCACGAGGGCAAGAACCGCTTTGGCCGGGCCGTGGCCGTGGCAATGTCGCATCCGGCTGGCGTCGGCATGGCGACCCATCGGTTCGAGGGGTACGAAGGTTACGTCGATAGCACCCAGTTTCCCACGTTTCACCGTTGGGTCTTCGACCGCGTCGGACTTTTCGATGAGGGTCTGGTACGCACCGAGGATGACGAGCTCAACTATCGCGTCACTCAAGCCGGCGGCAAGAGCTACGTCTCGCCGCGGGTAAAATATGTCTACTATGTGCGGGGACGCATCGGTCAATTGTTCAAACAGTACTATCAATACAGCTTCTGGCGAATCCCAGTCATTCGCAAGCACAAGAAGCCAACCACGCTACGGCAGGTCGTGCCGCCATTGTTCTTTCTCACTATGTTCGTACTGGTCCTGGTGGGTATTTGGTTACGACAACCACTGGTGGCCTTGGCGCTGCCCGCAGCATATGCGACGGCGCTGGTTGCCGTCGGAATTTCGGTCGTGCCGCGCAAGGGCTTGGCCGTGGCGGCGTTGGTACCGCTGGCGCTGGCTACAATGCACCTGGCGTATGCCACCGGTTTCCTGTACGGATTCCTGGCGCTGTTGTTCCATCGCAAGGCCTGGGACATTGGTGGACGGATGACGACGATCAGCCGCTGATTGAGCACGCCGCTATGGATCATCCGCGAGCCAACCGACCGGCCAACAAGTTTGCCGACGCGCGCAACGCGTTCCAGGATGGCAAGAGGTCGCCGTTGGTGCACGTGTCGGATCGTCGCTATCGCGGCGACTTGTTCGAACGCTTTGCTCTGACCTTCGAACGATTAGGAGATCTCAGCGGAAAGGACGGCTTGGACATTGGTTGCGGATCGGGTCACTATCTTGCCGAAGCGCTACGCCGCAATGCGCGCCACGTTGTTGGTTTGGACCCGGCGTTGGGCATGCTGGAGTTAGCCCGGCGACGCGTCAATACATTGGGCCAGGCGGACCGTGTTGAATTTGTTGCCGACTACTTTCCCAAGCGAACTCCGACCGGACCCTTCGACTTCGCCATCGTTGTCGGAGTGCTCGACTACGTCGCCGACCCCGAAGTTTTCCTACGCGCGCTCCGAGCGATCCTAGCCGGCACAGCGGTTGTATCGTTCCCAGCGAAGCACTGGTATCTGACGCCGATCCGGCGAATTCGGTGCCGCCTGCGAAACTGCACAGTTTATTTTTACGATGAAGGCACTATTCGTTCGATTGCTCAAAGGGCCGGATTTGGCGCCGTCGACTTGGTCCGTCTCGACGGCGCAGGTAGCGACTATCTCGTTTTCCTGAAACCATGACCTTTCGCTCGTCGCTGCTTCGCACGGCGGGAGTCAAATCTTGAAAGCTCCGCATGCTCAGCCGGCTGGTACGCCCCAACCCATGGCACCGACAATGAACGTGCCGTTTTTTCGACCCTCGATCGGCGAGGCGGAAATTGTCGAGGTGGAGCGTTGCCTGCGCTCGGGCTGGTTGACGTCGGGCCCGACGGCCAAGCGATTCGAATCGGCCGTGGCCGAGGCCGTGGGCGCCAAGCATGCTTTGGCCGTTAATTCATGCACCGCGGCGCTGCATTTGGCAGTCGACGCGCTGGGGCTGCAAGCCGGCCAGGCTGTGTTGGTGCCGACCATGACGTTCGCCGCCACCGCCGAGGTCGTCCGTTATCTGGGCGGGGTGCCCTTGTTGGTCGATTGCGATCCAATCACATTCAACATGGATCTGACCGACGCCGAGCGCAAGCTGCAACAAGCGAAAAGCGGCCAGTGCCCCGCGGCGCCCGGCAAGCAACTCGAAGTTGCGGGCATCATTCCCGTGCATGTCGGCGGAATGATGATGGACATGGACGTGGTTGACGCGTTCGCTCAACGGCATAACCTCTGGGTCGTGGAAGACGCCGCCCATGCGCTGCCGGCGGCATGGCGGTCAAATGAAGACGCACCGTGGCGCCGTTGCGGAGAGAACACGTCGGCCGTGACTTGCTTTTCGTTTTATGCCAACAAGACAATCACGACCGGCGAAGGAGGCATGGCCGTCACCGAAGACGAGGCGCTGGCGCACCGCATGCGAATGATGTCGTTGCACGGATTGTCGCACGATGCTTGGGACCGCTATTCCGGCGGACGAAGCTGGGACTATCAGATTGTCGAAGCCGGCTACAAGTACAACATGACGGACGTCGCTGCCGCAATCGGCGTACACCAGATCGCCAGGGCCGAGGAATTCCGGCAAGCGCGCGAAGCCATTGCGCTGGCCTATCTCCAGGAGTTTGCCGATCTGGCCGAGATCGAATTGCCGGTCGTGCCCGAAAACCGCGTGCACGCGTGGCACTTGTTTCCGATCCGCCTGCGGCTCGAGCGGCTTGCCATTGATCGCAACACGTTCGTGGACGAGCTGCGGGCGGCCGGCGTGGGCTGTTCGGTGCACTGGCGTCCGTTGCACTTGCACCCGTACTATCGCGAGCGATTCGGTTGGCAGCCTGAGTCGTTTCCGGTGGCGACGCCGCTGTGGGAGCGCGTCGTCAGTTTGCCCTTGTTCCCCGGCATGCGGGATGACGAACGCGCAGCACGTCGTGCGGATCGTGCGCGAACTGTGCCAACAGTACCGAAACTGAACTACTACCGGCTGAAGCCGGTAGGTTCGAGGAGAATCGTGGCTACGGACTGAAGTCCTGCGCTCACGATTTGGTAATGCGGAAATTGTCGCCGCCATCGTCAGGCTCAGTGCCTTGTTGTTGGCGGATATATTCTTGGATCACCTCGTCAGTCACGTTGCCGCTGGATGCCACAAAGTAGCCGCGGGCCCACAAATGCCGACCCCAGAACTCTTTTTGCAGATGCTTGAACTCCATCAGCAACTTCCGCGAGCTTTTGCCCTTGATGTACTGCATGGCCTTGCTTGGCGACAGATTCGGCGGACAGGACAGCAGCACATGCACATGGTCGCGAGACACCGAGCCCTCCAAAATCTCGATTTCGTTGGTTCTACACACTTCTCGCACCAGTTCCCGCAGCCGCATTCCGACCGCATCGGCCAAAATGGGCTTCCGATACTTGGTGATCCACACAAAATGGTACTTCAGGTCGAAACGGCTATGCGAACTCGTGCGGTACTTTTCCATCCCCAAATTCTAGCAAACGAAGAACCTAAAGGTTTCGCCTGAAGGCGAGGGTTTTAGACCCATCGCAAGGACAATAAGCGGAGCTTCCAACTCTACTACGGCGTCATGACCGCGATTCTCGGCATCTCGGCCTTCTATCATGACTCGGCGGCGGCGTTGGTGGTCGACGGACGTATCGTCGCGGCGGCGCAGGAAGAGCGCTTTACGCGCAAGAAACACGACGAGAGTTTTCCCAGACAGGCCGTCGACTATTGCCTGGCGGAAGCAGGCATCACCAGCAGCCAAGTCGACTACGTCGGCTTTTACGACAAGCCGCTGCTAAAGTTCGAGCGCCTGCTGGAGACGTTCCTGGCAACCGCGCCGGGCAGCTTCCGCGCGTTCTTGCACTCGATCCCCGCGTGGCTGCGACAGAAGCTGCACGTGCCGCGTGAGATCAGCCGCGGACTCGACGACGGCTATCGCAAGCGAATCGTTTTTGCCGAGCACCACGAATCGCACGCGGCCAGTGCCTTCTTTCCTTCGCCTTTCGAAGAGGCGGCGATCCTCACGCTCGACGGTGTCGGTGAATGGGCTACGGCCACGATGGGCTACGGACGCGGCAACCGAATCACCCTCACGCACGAGCTGCGCTTTCCGCATTCGCTGGGCATGCTCTATTCGGCGTTTACATACTATTGCGGGTTCCGCGTCAACTCGGGCGAATACAAATTGATGGGGCTGGCGCCATACGGGCAGCCCATCCATGCCGACTTGATTCGTCAGCGGCTACTGGATGTGAAGCCCGACGGTTCGTTCCGCGTCGACTTGCAATACTTTGACTACCATCGCGGACTGACGATGACTTCGCGGGCGTTCGACCGGCTGTTCGGCGGGCCGCCGCGAGAGCCGGAGTCGCCAATCACCCAGCGCGAGATGGATATCGCGGCTTCGATGCAGCAAGTAACCGAAGAGATCATACTTGCCGCCGCGCGGCACGTGCACGAAGTGACGGGCCATAGGAACTTGTGCCTGGCCGGCGGGGTGGCGCTCAATTGTGTCGGCAACGGGCGCATTCTTCGCGAGGGGCCGTTCGAACGCTTGTGGATCCAACCGGCCGCGGGCGACGCTGGCGGCGCACTGGGCGTGGCGCTGTTGATCTGGCACCAACTACTGAACAATCCGCGCTCGGTCGAGCCGCACGATAACCAGCAGGGGTCGTTGCTGGGCCCGGCATTCGATGACTCGCAAATCCGGCAGTTCTTGGATCGCACGGGAGTCGAATACCACGACTGCGAGACGGATGACGATTTGTGCGATCGCGTGGCCGATCTTTTGGCCCACGAGAAAGTCGTCGGCTGGTTTCAAGGTCGCATGGAGTTTGGCCCGCGAGCCCTTGGCGCCCGCAGCATCCTCGGCGATGCGCGCAGCCAATCGATGCAGTCGGTGCTGAACCGGAAGATCAAGTTCCGTGAATCGTTTCGCCCGTTTGCGCCGGCCGTCTTGGCCGAGCACGCATCCGAATACTTCGAAGTCTCCGGCGATGTCGATTCGCCCTATATGCTCTTGGTGGCGCCGGTGAAAGCGGCGCAACGGACCGCTGCCGATGATTCCGAGGCAGCGTGCGGATTCGACAAGCTGCGCCTGCGCCGATCGACGATTCCTGCGGTTACACACGTCGATGGTTCGGCCCGCGTGCAAATGGTCGACGCGGAGCGTCACGGTCGGTTTCGAAAGCTGCTCGAACGTTTCTACACCAAGACCGGCTGCCCAATATTGATCAATACAAGCTTCAACGTGCGGGGTGAACCGATCGTGTGCACGCCCGAGGAAGCCTATCGCTGTTTTCGGGCAACCGAAATGGATGCGTTGGCGCTGGGTCGATTCGTGCTGGTGAAAAAAGTCTCGAACGACTCGCACGCCAGCGAAGCCTATTTGAAACAATTTGCCTTAGACTGACCGTTGGCGCTGATCGAATTCAATCGCGATCCGACTCCCCGCCAGGTGCGCCAGTTTGCGCTGTTCTGGTGCAGCGGGTTTTGCTGTCTACTCTCGGCACTAGCCTACTATCGCTACGACGCGCGACCGGCGGCCATGGCGTTGTTGCTGTGTGGCTTGGCGAGTATGGTCCTGGGAGGGGCGCATCCCGCGTGGATGCGCCCGATATTTCTAGGATGGACGGCCGCGGCTTATCCGATTGGCTGGCTCGTCTCGCACGTGTTGATGGCCGTGATCTACTATTTTGTGATCACGCCGATCGGGCTGCTGATGCGGCTATTCGGACGCGATCCCTTGTCGCGTCGTTTCGATCGCGATGCGAAGACCTATTGGACAGCTCGCGGCCCGGCCGCCGACCCTGCCCGCTATTTTCGGCAGTACTGACGGTTCCTGGGCTGAAAGACGCTGGGGGCGCACCGACGATTTGCCAGGGTGCGGTGGAACCATTCAACTGTGTCGACGGCCTTGAACGCTGCGCCAACTATTCGGCACGACCGGCAAGATCAAACCGACTGGTCCGTCGCGCGGTCATTGAGGGTTCGACCCAGTGCAAGCCCGCTGCAAAAGGCACTTCCGCCGGCAGACCCGGCCAGAACCGTCTGTTAGACTGAACTACTACCGGCTGAAGCCGGTAGGTTCGAGGAGAATCGTGGCTACGGACTGAAGTCCTGCGCTCACGATTTGGTAATGCGGAAATTGTCGCCGCCATCGTCAGGCTCAGTGCCTTGTTGTTGGCGGATATATTCTTGGATCACCTCGTCAGTCACGTTGCCGCTGGATGCCACAAAGTAGCCGCGGGCCCACAAATGCCGACCCCAGAACTCTTTTTGCAGATGCTTGAACTCCATCAGCAACTTCCGCGAGCTTTTGCCCTTGATGTACTGCATGGCCTTGCTTGGCGACAGATTCGGCGGACAGGACAGCAGCACATGCACATGGTCGCGAGACACCGAGCCCTCCAAAATCTCGATTTCGTTGGTTCTACACACTTCTCGCACCAGTTCCCGCAGCCGCATTCCGACCGCATCGGCCAAAATGGGCTTCCGATACTTGGTGATCCACACAAAATGGTACTTCAGGTCGAAACGGCTATGCGAACTCGTGCGGTACTTTTCCATCCCCAAATTCTAGCAAACGAAGAACCTAAAGGTTTCGCCTGAAGGCGAGGGTTTTAGACCCATCGCAAGGACACTGAACTACTACCGGCTGAAGCCGGTAGGTTCGAGGAGAATCGTGGCTACGGACTGAAGTCCTGCGCTCACGATTTGGTAATGCGGAAATTGTCGCCGCCATCGTCAGGCTCAGTGCCTTGTTGTTGGCGGATATATTCTTGGATCACCTCGTCAGTCACGTTGCCGCTGGATGCCACAAAGTAGCCGCGGGCCCACAAATGCCGACCCCAGAACTCTTTTTGCAGATGCTTGAACTCCATCAGCAACTTCCGCGAGCTTTTGCCCTTGATGTACTGCATGGCCTTGCTTGGCGACAGATTCGGCGGACAGGACAGCAGCACATGCACATGGTCGCGAGACACCGAGCCCTCCAAAATCTCGATTTCGTTGGTTCTACACACTTCTCGCACCAGTTCCCGCAGCCGCATTCCGACCGCATCGGCCAAAATGGGCTTCCGATACTTGGTGATCCACACAAAATGGTACTTCAGGTCGAAACGGCTATGCGAACTCGTGCGGTACTTTTCCATCCCCAAATTCTAGCAAACGAAGAACCTAAAGGTTTCGCCTGAAGGCGAGGGTTTTAGACCCATCGCAAGGACAATGAACTACTACCGGCTGAAGCCGGTAGGTTCGAGGAGAATCGTGGCTACGGACTGAAGTCCTGCGCTCACGATTTGGTAATGCGGAAATTGTCGCCGCCATCGTCAGGCTCAGTGCCTTGTTGTTGGCGGATATATTCTTGGATCACCTCGTCAGTCACGTTGCCGCTGGATGCCACAAAGTAGCCGCGGGCCCACAAATGCCGACCCCAGAACTCTTTTTGCAGATGCTTGAACTCCATCAGCAACTTCCGCGAGCTTTTGCCCTTGATGTACTGCATGGCCTTGCTTGGCGACAAATTCGGCGGACAGGACAGCAGCACATGCACATGGTCGCGAGACACCGAGCCCTCCAAAATCTCGATTTCGTTGGTTCTACACACTTCTCGCACCAGTTCCCGCAGCCGCATTCCGACCGCATCGGCCAAAATGGGCTTCCGATACTTGGTGATCCACACAAAATGGTACTTCAGGTCGAAACGGCTATGCGAACTCGTGCGGTACTTTTCCATCCCCAAATTCTAGCAAACGAAGAACCTAAAGGTTTCGCCTGAAGGCGAGGGTTTTAGACCCATCGCAAGGACAATAAATAGCGAGCGTCCCAACCGCCGCGACAACTGCCATTGCGTATGCTTGAGGAAGCGATGTCCACGGTCCTCGTTCACTTCGCAACTCGGGTGCCTGTCTCCACTTGCAACACGGCGGCGATGGTCACCCAGGGGGACGGAGTGCGCGCTCTCAATGGTCTGACAGCGCCGCGATTGGTTTTTGGACGCAACTGACTTCGAGGCAATCCGCATGTCGACTCAACAAAACGCAATCACCGCGTCGGAAGTCGCGGCGCCTGGCACGTCACCGACGGCGGCGCCGAGGAATTTTGCCTTGGCCGGCGTGGCGGGGTTCGTTGCGCCACGACACTTGAAGGCGATCCACGACACGGGCAATCGCCTGGTGGCGGCCGTCGACCCCAACGATTCGGTGGGCATTTTGGATCGCTTCTTCCCCAATGCAAGGTTCTTTACCGAGATCGAGCGATTCGATCGGCTGTTGGAAAAGTTGCGCCGCAAGACGCCAGAAGAGCGCGTCGAATACGTCAGCATCTGCTCGCCAAACTACCTGCACGACGCCCATGTACGACTTGCGCTGCGGGTCAAAGCACATGCCATTTGCGAAAAGCCGCTGGTGATAAGTCCGTGGAATCTCGACGCACTGGAAGAATTGGAGCACGAATCAGGTTGCCGGGTTTACACCGTGTTGCAACTCCGCTTGCACCCGGCGCTGATCGCGCTGAAGCAAGCGCTAGAGCAAGATCAGCACCGACAGCGAGCGAATATCTGCGTTACCTACATTACCCGCCGCGGCCCCTGGTACCACACGTCGTGGAAAGGCTCGCCCGAGAAGTCCGGCGGACTGGCAATGAACATCGGAATTCACTTTTTCGATTTGCTGATCTGGCTGTTCGGCCCGCCGAATAAGAGCGTGGTCCACTTGTCCACGCCCGAGCGTCTCGCCGGGGCCATGGAACTGGAGTGGGCGCGGGTACGATGGTTTTTGTCGGTCGACGGCAGCGACTTGCCGGTCGAAACGAAAGCCAAGGGACAGTCGGCCTTTCGTTCCATCACGATCGACGGTGAAGAGATCAATTTCTCCGAAGGCTTCACCGATTTGCACACGCTGGTCTATCGATCGATTCTGGCCGGCGAGGGCTTTGGCATTGAGGACGCCCGGCCGTCGATCCAACTCGTGCACGATATCCGTCATAGCACGGTGGCCGAGCGAGAACATCAACTCGACTTGCACCCCCTGCTCACCGCCTAGGCGATCGACATGTCCTCGTTCGTGCATCCCACGGCAATCGTGGATCCCGGCGCGCAGATTGGCGCCGGGACCAAGATCTGGCATTTCAGCCACGTCATGCCCGAGGCAAGAATTGGCTCGGACTGCTCGCTAGGGCAGAACGTATATGTCGCCAACAGCGTCGAGATCGGCAACCACGTGAAGATTCAGAACAACGTGTCGATCTACGAAGGCGTGATACTGGAAGACTACGTGTTTTGCGGGCCGAGCATGGTGTTCACCAATGTGCGCACGCCGCGCTCCGCGTTTCCGCGCAATACGAAAGACGACTATCATATCACGCGCGTCCAACACGGCGCGAGCCTGGGCGCCAACTGCACGATCATTTGCGGCGTGACCATCGGACCCTGGGCGTTTGCCGCCGCCGGCGCCGTGGTAACCAAGGACGTGCCGGCGCATGCGCTGGTCGCCGGGGTTCCGGCCCGAGTCATTGGCTGGGCCTGCGAATGCGGCGCGACGCTGCGATTCGACGATGGCACGGCCCGATGCGCCGAGTGCGGCAAACAGTACGACAAACAGGGCGACGTCGTAGCGCGGCGATCTGCCTGATTCATTGCACGGGAATCGACCCATTTCCGCCATTCCACTGCTGGATCTCAAAGCCCAGTATCAATCGATCCGAGACGAGGTCCGCGCTGCAGTGGATCGCGTGCTTGAATCGCAAGTCTTCATCCTCGGTCCCGAGGTGGAAGCACTGGAGCGTGAAGTGGCCGACTACAGTCAATGTCGCTTTGGCGTTGGCGTGTCGTCCGGCACCGATGCGCTGCTGGTGGCGCTGATGGCGCTGGACGTGGGCCCGGGCGATGAGGTGATCACGACGCCCTATTCGTTCTTCGCCACGGCCGGTTCCATTGCCCGGCTGGGCGCCAAGATCGTGTTTGTCGACATCGATCCGCGGACCTACAACTTGGCTGCCGATCGAGTGGAGCAATACGTGACGCCGCGCACCAAGGCGATCATTCCCGTGCATCTGTATGGGCAAATGGCCGACTTGGACACGATCATGGAAGTTGCCGCGCGGCATGGGCTGCAAGTGATCGAAGACGCCGCTCAAGCGATCGGCAGCGAATATCACGGGCGACGGGCCGGATCGATCGGCAGCATGGGGTGCTTCAGTTTTTTCCCCAGCAAGAACCTGGGGGGCGCCGGCGACGGCGGCATGGTGACGACCAACGACGCGGCGCTCGAGGGCCGACTGCGGCTGTTGCGCAATCACGGCCAGCATCCGAAATACTACAATGACGCGGTGGGGGGCAATTTTCGATTGGACGCCGTGCAGGCCGCCGTACTGCGAATCAAGCTGCGCCATTTGGACGACTGGACCGCCGGCCGGCAACGCAATGCAACGCGCTATCGGCAATTGTTCCGCGCGGCCGAACTCGCGATTGACGACCCACAAGGCGACACGCTCGAGCAGCGGCCCGGCATCGTATTGCCGGAGGAATCGCCGGGAGTGCGGCATATCTACAATCAGTTCGTGATTCGGGCCCACCGGCGCGACGAGCTGGTCGAGCACCTGAAACAGCGCCACATCGGCTGTGAGATCTATTACCCCGTGCCGCTGCACTTGCAAAAGTGCTTTGCCGAATGGGGCTATCGAGTGGGCGACTATCCGGTGGCCGAGCGGGCGGCGAAACAAACGCTCGCATTGCCGATCTATCCCGAGTTGAGCGAGCCAATGCAGGCCGACGTCGTGCAGGCGGTGGCCGATTTCTACGCCATCGCGGGAGCCGCGCGTTGAAGATTCTCACCGTGGTGGGCGCCCGTCCCCAGTTCATCAAAGCAGCGCCCGTGAGCCGCGCCTTGCGCCAGGCTGGGCATCGCGAGTTCTTGGTGCATACCGGCCAGCACTATGATTTCAACATGTCGCAAATCTTTTTCGAGGAACTCGGCGGGCTGGAGCAAAGCTTGAATCTGTCGGTTGGTTCCGGCAGTCATGCATCGCAGACAGCACAGATGCTCGTGCGACTGGAAGAGGTGATGCAGAGCGAGCGCCCCGACTGGGTGCTGGTCTATGGAGACACGAACTCGACGCTGGCCGGAGCGTTGGCGGCTTGCAAGCTGGGCATGCCCATCGCACACGTGGAAGCCGGCTTGCGATCGTACAACCGATCGATGCCCGAGGAACACAACCGCGTGCTCACCGACCATTGCGCCGATTTGTTGTTGTGCCCCACGCAGACGGCCGTCGACAATCTGGCGACCGAAGGCATCACGGCTGGCGTACACCTGGCCGGAGACACCATGTACGACGCCGTCTTGCAGTGCTCGTCCAAGGCGCGCGAGACATCGACCGTCCTGCACGACCTGCAACTGACGCCGCGGGAGTATGCGCTGGCGACCGTGCATCGCAACTACAACACCGACGTGCCGGAAAACTTGCGCGGCATCATCCAAGCGCTAGCGGAACTCGACCGCCCGGTTGTTTTTCCGGTTCATCCGCGCACTCGCCACAAGATCGAGGAGTTGGGGTGGGAGCTGTCTGAACTAGCGAACCTGCGGCTCATCGAACCGGTGGGTTATTTCGATCTGCTGGCCTTGCTGAGCGATGCCGAGCTACTGTTGACCGACTCGGGCGGCATGCAGAAAGAGGCCTATTTTCTCCAAGTGCCCTGCGTCACGCTGCGCAGCGAAACCGAGTGGGTCGAAACGGTCGCCGCCGGTTGGAACGTGGTGGGCGGGTCGGGCCGAGAGTCGATCGCCGCGGCGGTCCGCAAAGTGCGTACGCAGGAGCGTATCGCCGGTTCGTGGTTTGGAGACGGCAGGGCCGCGTTGAAGATTTGCCGCGCGCTGGAGCAACCAGGCTGATCGACCGGCCCCGATGAAACAACAAATGCCATCCGCCGAAGTTGACAACGCCACTGCCGAAAGTGAAACGCCAATAGCGCCGCAAAAGCGCGGCATGTTCGGGCGGCTCGCCGGCGGGACGTTCAACTACGGCCTGGGCAACTTTCTGCCGAAGGTGATCGGCTTCTTGCTGATCCCGCTCTACACGGCGTACCTGTCCCCCACCGACTATGGCGTACTTGATCTGGCCACGGCATTGGGAGCTACTCTCCTGATCCTGATGCGCTGCGGCGTGCCGGGTGCGGTGACACGGTTTTACTTCGATTTCGACGACAAGCAGGCGCTATCCGACTATGTGACGACCATTGCGCGAACGGTGAATACGTCCAGCCTGCTGGTTGGTGTATTGGCCGTGGCGATTGCCCCCTGGACGATCGTGCCATGGATGGAGTTGCCCTTGTATCCGTTCGTGCTGCTCGTGGTTGCCATTCAATTGCTTTCGAGCAACTCGGACTTGCAACGGCGGCTAATCCAGGCACGCGAGCAATCGGCCTACTCGGCGAAGCTGTCGGTGGCATATTCCCTGGCATCGATCGCCCTGACCGTGTTGTTCGTGGTGGGTTTCGGTTGGGGCGTCGTGGGCATGTTGGAGGCCCAGTTGATTTGCTCCGCCCTATTCTTCTTGCAGGCGCTGCACTACCTGTGGCCCGATCTGGGTGGCCGCTTTCGCCGGAGCATGCTCCGTTCGTCCTTTGCCTATGGATTGGGCATTCTGCCTAGTCACATCCTATCGACGGCGTCGCCGTTGCTGACGCGCGTCATTCTGACCCAGGCGGATTCGCTAGCCGCCGTGGGCTTGTTCGGTCTGGCCAATCGCATCGCCAGTCCATTGACGGGCTTGCTCGTTCCGGCATTCAACATGGCCTATTTGCCGCTGTATTTCTCGATTCGCAAAGAGGCCACACAGACGGGCCTTACGCAGCTCGCAACCATGTCGCGGCACGTCTGGCTGGCCGCACTGGCTTGTTTCTTGGGAGTCGCCTTGTTGGGACCACCGGCCATCATCCTGCTGACTCCCGAGCACTACCACCCGGCCATCCCCTTGGTGCCCGTGTTGTCCGCAAGCTTTTTGGCGCAAACGCTGTACATGCTGCTCGGTCCGGAAATCTTTTACGCCAAGCGCACGTGGCTGGTGCCGGTAGTATCGGCGGCGGGCATGGTGGTGACTCTGGGGATGTCCGCGGCACTAGCTCCCGCGTACGGCGCCCTGGGCATTGCGTGGGCAACGACCTTCGGCTCGATCGTGGCCACGATCACGGCCGTGTATTTTTCGCTGCAGACGGTGAGCATACCGCACGATTGGTTTGGGCTAGCCCGCGCGGCCTGCGTGGCAATCGTGTTGTTCTTTTGTGGATATCTGACGGCGGGAGATACCGCGTGGCGGCAGGCGGCAACGGGCACGGTGGCGCTGGCCGCGTTTCCCTTGTTGCTATGGCTGGTTGGCGACCAGGCGATTCGCGAGAGCTTTCACTTCGCGCGCTCGTTCATCTCCGGCAAGGCGGGCGACATCGCATGACGACGATCGTTTACTACGATCTGAGCGAAATCGGAGAACGCGACGTGGCACGGGCCACTGCCGGCGTCGCCGGCGAGGTTTTGCACGTACATGCCGCGGACACACCGGTGCCGGCAACTGTGTTGGAACCGCGACACGCCGTGCCATCGATGCGCGACGCGTCCACACGATCGGACACGATGGATCAACTTTGGAAATTGATCGGCGTCCTTCCAGAGCCCACCTATCGAGGAGTCGACCTTCGCGAGGCAACTCGCTACACGCTATTGTTTGCCACCGAGCGATACTTTCATCAAGCATGGGTCCTGACCCATTTGCAAAGCAAATTCGCCGGGGAGATCCTTTGGTACACCGATTCGCCGGACAACGCGGCTACGATGCGTGCCGTGGCAGACAAGACGGGGATCGCGTTGCGGGTCCAACAATCCGCTCCCTCATCGGCAAAACGCATGTTTCGCCGCCCCCTGGACGCGCTACGCCTGCGCGGGTGGATGCTGCGGCGGCATTTCAACGAACGCCGCTGGTCACTCCGCCGTTCGGTCGACGGTAGACTCTATGCGCCAGATAAAGTGCCTATCGTGTTCGCGGAATATTATCCCAATAGCGCTCATGTTTCCATGTCGATTGCGCGCCGCCTGCGCGAGGCGTCGAATCTCCAACCCGTATTTGTTAGCCAGCGTCTAGAAGTGGCACATGCCGCGGAATCGGCAGGCATGTCAAATGCTCTGTTGAGGCAGTTTCCCAAGCGCGGCAAACCTGAACCAGACTGGCTAGTCCTGGAACGCGCCTGGAGCGACCAGCTTCACGAGCTTGCAGCCCAGCCGATTCGATTCGAGCCCGAGGGTCCCGACTGTCGCGACATTCTGCTGCCGAGTTTATTTGCCGAAGTGAAGCGGGCATTCGCCGAGGCCGCGGAAGTGGTCGACGAAGCGCACGCCATGATCGACCACCTGCCGCCAACGCTGCTCGTAACCACCAGCAGCGGCAGCACGTTTGGCCGCACGATGGCGGCGACCGCCAAAGCCCGCGGAGTTCCGACCGCATGGGTTCAACACGGTTTGCTGCTGGATGAACCCGCCATGATTCACATCGCCTATGATTCCATGTTGGTCTGGGGAGAGAGCGACCGCCGGCGGTTGCTCCAGTCGGACGCTAAGGGAACAATTCAAGTTGTTGGCGCTCCGATTTATGACGCCCTTGTCAAACAAGCACGGGAAGCGTCCACCGAGCCAACGCCGCTGCGCGAGCGTCCCGTCGTCAACGTGTTGTACCTCGCTTCCAGGACAGCGGGCGCCGTTGTCGGCAGAGCAACCGCCGAGCGGCTGCTGCATACCGTGATGTCGGTCGTCGCAAGGATTCCGAACGCCCTTCTCACGATTAAAGTGCATCCCGGCGATCACACGGGCATGGCCCAACGCGCGGTTGGCGATTCGGTCAACGTCAACGTCGCGCAGAGTGGGTCGTCTCAAGAGTGGATTCTGAAATCCGACATTGCGATCGTGACATCCAGCACCACCGGCCTGGAAGTTTGCGTGGTACAACGTCCGCTGATTTCGCTAACGTTCGAGGGCATGACCGAGGGCGTCGACTATGCCGGCTATGGAGCCGCCCTCTGCGTCCAAACGGAACTCGAATTGGAGGACGCGCTAAACCGTCTGATGAACGAGGTGGATGCCGTGGCGCTACGGGCTGGACAACGACGCCTGGTCGACGACATGCTCGACGGCGCCACCGGCGACGCAATTGGCAAGAGCGCAACGCTACTCCTCCAATTGGCCCAGAACGTGCCTCAATCCCCTCGCAAGGACAAAGGCTGCGCGCACCGACGCCATTCACTTCAGCCCCAAAACAACCTGATGTCGGAATCGATGCAAGTGGATGCCGCGCCAAGGAGTGTGTGCTCTTGACGTACATCTTGCTTGAAAGTAACCGGGAGGATGACACGGATCGCCTCGATCGTGCTTGGGCGGGCGCCGAAAGCTTTGTATTCGTACCTGCAAAGGCGGGGGTGAGCGACGAGTTTCTGGCGGATGCCATTGGCCGCTTGCCGGAAGAATACGGTCGTGGGCACTTCTTGCTTTTGACTTCCGGAAGCACGGGCGAACCCAAACTGGTCGTGGGCGAGCGCGAGCGCACCAACCAGTTGGCCCGTACGCTGCACACGATTCAGTCCAGTGATCCCGTCGAAGAGACCTTGGTGGCGTTGCCGTTGAGCTACTCGTATGCGTTTGTCAACCAATGGCGCTGGTCTCGGGTGCACCAACGACGCCTGGTCTACACCGCCGGCTTTTCGGATCCCAAGTCATTGCTCGGGGCGCTTGCGCGGCAAACAACGCCATGCTCTGCATGGTGGGCGCCCACGTACAAATGCTCGCGCGGGACTTCGCCGGCGAAACGTTTCCAGGCGTCATTCGGCTGCACTTTGCCGGCGGCCGATTTCCGCAGGAACGGCTTGCGGAACTGCGCACATTTTTCCCGCGAGCGCAAGTTTTCAACAACTATGGCTGCGCCGAAGCGATGCCCCGCCTGACGTGTCGCACCGCCGAAGAAGCGGACGAAGCCGCCAACATCGGTCGGCCCTTGCCCGGGGTGGAACTGCGCCGGGCGCCGATGAGGAGCTTTTGTTTCGCAGCCGCTACGGCGCCATTGGCTTCATCGACTCCCAGGGTTTTCAACAGATTGGCCCCGACGATTGGGTTTCGACCGGTGATCTGGGCGCCGTGTTGCCCGACGGAAGTTGGGCTCTCAGGGGCCGGCGCAGCGAAGTCTTCAAACGATACGGCGAGCGAATTTCGCTTCCCAAAATCGCCAAGTCGGTACACGGGGTGTGGCCGGGCTCGGTGGCATGGTTTCGCGAAGTCGACCGCACCGGGGAAGACGGGTTCGTGTTGGTTCTGTCGCCGCCGCCGGACGAAACGCAGATTCATGCGATTCTGAAAGTGCTGCGCGCCGACTATCCTCGCGCACAATGGCCGCTCCGCATTGAAAGCGCGCCCTCGCTGCCACTGCTGCCCAACGGAAAAGTTGATAGCCGCGGTCTTGCGGCTATGCGTACTAAAATGGAACATTGGCGACAGAGGATCTAGATGTCGAACTCCGAAAAGCTACTGCAATTGATCACCGATCTGTTCTTGCTCGAACCCGGCGAATTCCGCTGGGATTTGACGCGCAGGAGATCGACACCTGGGACTCGCTGGGCGTGGTGTCGCTGGCGGTGGGCGTCGAGGAAACCTTCGGTTACCACTTCTCTCCCGACGAGGCCATGGGTTTGGCCAGCATTCAGGACATCGTGCAACTTCTCGGCAAAAAGGGCATCGAGTTTGAGCAGTAATCGCGCCGTCTGCGCCTGGGACGACTTCCTGCAAAAAGATTCAGGACGCGCGGGGGCATGGATCACCCCGAGTGTCTCCGCGCCGCGCAACAAGCGCGCGCGCTCCAGGTGCTAACCCCCGGTGAGGCGCTTGGCGACGACTTGGATACGTTGGTCGTGGTTGGCGGTGGCACGCTCATCGACGAGGCCAAGTTCCTGGCTCGCCAACGCGAACAAAATTTGCGGTTGATTGCCGTGCCCACCATTTGGGGTAGCGGCGCCGAAGCATCGCCTGTTGTGGTCCTCAATCGCGACGGTAAGAAGGAAATTCACATCGATGACAAGTACCTGCCCGACCTGATCGTCGACTGGCCAACCGTTGCCGAATCCATCGCCCCCCAGCGGGCCAAAGAGGCTTGCGGCGATTGCTGGGCGCACGCGTTGGAAGGCTTTCTGTCGCCTTTGGCCGCCGGCGACTTGCGGCAGGAATTGGCGGATACGATGGATCGAATGCTTGCGTTGCCGCTGGCGAACGACGCGCGCTGGTTCGAATTGAGTCGCCGCGCATGCGCGGGTCAGGCTCGTTCGAGCGTGGGGCTGGTGCATGGAATCGCGCATACGATGGAGGGACCGCTCACGGCGGCTCAGCCGAATGCCGGTTGGCATCATGCCCGGCTGTGCGCCAACTACTTGCTTCCCGTTATGAGTTTCAACGAGCAGGCTTCCGGCAAGTGGCACAAACTGCTGCAGGAATACAAGCTGAAGCCGGCCGCGATTGCCGCGGTCTTGCACGCATTGTTCGAGCGCGAGACGTACCGAAGCACTTTGCCGCTGCTCGAAGAACACTGGCGCAGCGTGCTGCGAGATCGCTGTACGCGCACGAATTGCGCGTTCGCGCGCGCCGACTCGCTCGAATTCTTCCAAAAGGAGTCATTTGCACTTTGAGCGGGCTACTCGAACAACCGGCCTTCGCGCCGCGCGACGAGTCCGAGTTTCTGCGCGAGATGAACGCGCTGACGCGGTGGCATTGGGAAGGTTGCACCGAGTATCGCCGTGTTTGGCCCGCTTGGAAGCAGTCGGCTGCAGTGGAAGACTTGCCCTTTTTGCACGTGGGCGTGTTCAAACATCACCTGTTTCGCACCGAGCACGCCGAGTTGGCGCATCAGCGCGTGCTGTTCTCGTCGGCGACAACGCAGGCAGCCAGCCGTATTTCGCTGGACGCCCGCAGCTCAGGCCTGCAAACGGAGAGCACGGTCAAGATATTCGCGGAGATTCTCGGCGATCAGAAGCGCCCGCTGTTGGTGCTCGATAGCGCAAAGTCGCTCCAGCAGCGCGGTGAGATTTCCGCCCGCGTGGCAGCCGCCATGAGTCTGCGTTCGCTGGCCAGCGAGATTCAGTTTCTGCTTTCCAACGCCCACAGCCCCGACTCGGTCAATTGGGACGCGGTACTCAGAATCTGTGCGGAGCACGATCAATTCATCGTGTATGGTTTTACCTGGATCCTGTGGACGGCTTGGGGCGGGGCGGCAATTCCCGCGGCGGTGCGCGACGCCTTGTGCGGCAAGACCATTCATTTCGTTCACAGCGGCGGCTGGAAGAAGCTGGAGCACATACGCATCGATCGGCAGCAATTCGACGAGGCGCTGCTCGGCGGGCTAGCGGACGGCTCGGCCGTGGTGGACTTTTACGGCCTGGTCGAGCAAGTGGGTGTCACCTATCCGCTGTGCTCCGCCGGCTTTCGCCACGTCCCGCGCTGGGCCGAGGTGCTGGTGCGCGATCCCTGGACGTTGGACTGCCTCGCCGATTCGGCTGGGCAACTGCAGTTGATGAACCCGTTGGCCTACGGCGCGCCGTATCACAACGTGCTCACCGAAGACATGGGACGCCTGGTCCCTGGCGAATGCGCCTGCGGTTGGTCCGGCGCCGCTTTGAATTGCTCGGCCGCGTTCCGCAAGCCGAAGTGCGCGGGTGCGCCAATGTCTGACCAGCTCCACTTTTTTGAGTCGAATGTGCGCCGCTGTGCCGTGCGTCTGCCGTTCGAATATCGGCAGGTGCTGGACGGGTGGCAGCAGTTGCGCAAATCGATGATTCGCGAGTGCCCCGCGCCCTTCACACGCGACGAGTGGGCCTATCTGATCGGATTCCTCGGGGCCGACAACCTTTCGCTCCCATTTGTGCAGGCGTTTGGCAATTCGGTGGATGCTCCAACCGGACCGATCGACGCGTTGTTTCGCCCGCGCGGGCCCGTGGCGGTCTGGTTGCCGAGTAATGTGAGTCTGTTGGGCCCGTTGGTTCTAGTGCTCGTGAGCCTGACCGGCAATCGAGCGCGACTCAAAGCGAGTTCCAAGTCCGACGACCTGACGGAAACCTTGTTGGACTTTGCGAAAACTCGGCTGCCGCCCGGACCGTTGCTCGACCATCTGACGCACGCGGTCCTGCTGGAGCGTTTTGATCGCGACGATCCGCGAAACGAAGCGATGGCGGCCGAATCGGCCGTCCGCGTGTTCTTTGGATCGGACGAAGGCGCGGCGGCCGTCGAAGCGCTGCCGCACCCGGTCGAAAGCGTCAGTTTTCCCTTCGTCGATCATCAATCTGAAAGTTGGATGGAATCGGCATGCGCCACCGATGAGAATCTGACCACGCTACTGAAGGTTTTCATCATCTATGGCCAGGCAGGCTGCACTTCGCCGCGCCGGCTCGTCGTGCTCGGAGGATCGATCGACGATTGCCGTCGCATCCGGGATCGCCTGGTGACGCTCTGGCCGCAAGTGGCGCGGCAGGATCCGCCGATGCATATCGCGTCGGCCAACATCATGTCGCGACAGCTCGCGGCGGCAACGGGCTGGGACGCCGAGTTGATTGACCGTCACCGCGGCGTCGTGGCGGTTGGAGACATCCGATCTCCGATGACACCCAACTTGATGACGCTGTCGATCGTTGCGGCCACACCTGGCGAGGCGATCGCGCAACTGCCTGCAAATATTCAGACCGTCGGACACTGTCTGCTCAACCCTCGGGACCCGCGCTGGCTGGAGTGCATCGCATCCAGCAAGATCAAGCGCTTCGTTCCGCTGGCGCAGATGCACTATTTCGGCGCCACTTGGGATGGCTGGTCGTTCTGGCGGCAGATGTTCGAAGAGGTCGTGGTTGCAAGCTGAGCGCAGTTTGACAACGAACGAGGACAATCGGCGGATGGACTGGTTGAACGAGGAGCCAATTCGTGCGGAGGATTTATCACTCGTTCACGGCGTGCAAGTCTCTGCCGAGGACCAACGCGAGGTGATTGGGCATCACTTTCGCGACCTGACCAGTACGGAACTGCTGCGCGGCTACTTTAGTGCCAGCTCGCTTGGAGCGCCGGAAACGTGGATGGTTCGCTGGCGCGACGCACCGATCGCGCACTTGAGCGTGTTTCCCTATCCGCTCTGGATCGATGGCAAACCTGTCGTCGTGGGGAAACCGGAGGCCCAGGTACTCCACCCCAACACTGTATTTCGCCGGCGGCCTGACGTCATCGGGATGCTGTGGAAAGCACTGATCCAACACGCCCGCGAGGCCGGATGGCCGTTGTTGATTGGGTTGGGAAATGAAGACGGCAATCGGGCCATGCGTCGCCGGGGATTTCGCGATTTGAAGTTGCCCGCCTGGAGACTGAGCTGGCCGCTGACTACCAGCGGCTGGCGACCCTATGCGTCGTCAGGGCTGGCACGCGCCCAACGGTGGCCGCCGCCGTTTCGACAGGTCGTGGGCTCTCGCGCGAACGTGGCCATTGCGGCCGGCGCTCTGCAAGCGATCAATCGGGCCACGCAACTCGGTCCCAACTCGCCGCTCGCTGAGTGCGAGGCCGACGCGTTGCGATCAGCGGAGGCCGAAAAGCCCCCTGCCGAGCCTTCCGAACCTCGCATTCTGTTTCGAATTCACGCCGATTTCCTCAAGAGCCGGCTCGATCCTCGTTTTGGTTACCGGGTATTGCGGATCTCCGGCGACGGCCAATCCCTGCCTGACGGAGTTGTCGTCGTTCGCAAGGCGGGCAATCTCGTCCGTTTTTTTGGCGTCGAACCAACTAGCTGGCTTTCGACGAAGCGATTTTGGAGGTCGTTGAGTGGTTGGGCTCGCCGGGAAAATGCCGACATGTTGGCTGCCGACTTGTATGCGAACAATCCGCCAGAAGCCGCCGCGGCAAGCTTGCTACGCCGGCGGTTTCCGCTGACGCGCGTGCGCCGCGTCGAAGTGGTTTATTCGTTGATGGTGCTCGATCCTCAATTCGAGTTCGCCAACCAACCACAAGCCTGGGCCGGAGCCGGCCTGATGGGAGCGGGATTCTAATGCGGCCTGGCAAACGATCGCCAAGTGCTCGTGGGACTCTCTAGCCGTGTCGAATGCCATCTTGCGCTACGCCATTGCGACCAGTCCCCAGACGGAGGCACGCGCGCGCTATGCGCTGGAGCTGCTCTTCGACGGAATCGGCCTGCCCTGCGTATGCACGACCGGCATCCAGGCGGCCGATGTGATCTATGCTTACAAGCGTCCCGAGGACGCGGCCGCAACGGCGGTGTGGATTCCGGCAGCGCGGATCGACAATTGGGATCAACCCGAAGCAGCGTGCTGCCTCGTCGAATCGTTGCCGCTACTGCACTGCGAGCCGTCTACCCAAGACAGCGGCGCTCGTGCGTCTGGCGATATCGTTTATTCGACATACGTCGTAGTTTCCGGAGCGCTCGAACAACACGACGAACGCGACGCCTGGGGCGGAGTGCTGGGCGCCAAGAGTTCGCTCAAGCGCCTGAATCTGCTCGAACGGCCGTTGGTGGCCGATTACTGCCGGCACTTGCAGCGACTTTTGCAATGCGCCGGGTTGCAACATCGGGGCGTCGCACGATGGCCGGTCGGAAAAAGATTCGCGATCGCCATCTCCCACGATGTCGACTTCCCGTTCAGCCGGCCGACCGCCAAGTTTCAAGCGAAACGTTTCGCGCGTGACTTCCAGCGCGGCGAGTGGAAGAGTGCCCAAAACAAAATGCTGTCGCTGTTCAAAACCATGGCGTTGCAGGGCATGCGGCTGGCTGGAGAAGCGAAATCGGATCCGAATTTTTGCTTCGAGCGATGGCGCCAGTTGTTGTCGAAACTGAACGCCAGGTCTTGTTTCTATGTGGCGGCCGTCAGTTCCGCCGATCGCGGCAGTTGCAAGGATGACGTAGACTACGACTATCGTGATCGCGCCATGGTCGGTGCGATGCGCGAGTGTATCGACGAGGGCTTCGAAATCGGCCTGCACGCATCGATCAACGCAAAACAGGACCCACAGCGAATGGCGAGTGAACGCGAGCTACTGGAATCCGTGTTGGATGGCTATCGACTCCGGGGCGTGCGCCATCACTATTGGTCGATGGATAGCCAGTTCCCCGAACGAACGTTGCGCTCACACGCTGAAGCTGGGTTTTGCTACGACAGTTCCTTTGGACTCAATGACGCGCCCGGGTTTCGGCGTGGCATCTGCTGGCCGTTTACTCCCTTCGATCGAGAGCGCGTGGAGGCAGTGCCCATCCTCGAAGTCCCACCCACATTGATGGATGGCGCCATATTCAGCAATCCGGTCGCGCATGAGGAAGGTTGCGATCGAATTCGGCGCCATATCCAGAGTATCGCGGATCAGGGCGGCGCTGTCGTCTTGGACTGGCACCTGGAGCAGTTGAACCCCAGCCGGCTGCACGGGGCAGGTCCGGCATTGCAGGAGGTGCTGTTAGAGTTCGCTGGCGAATCCGAGATCTATTGGGCATCGCCGGCGGAGATAAGCGACTGGTGGCAACTGAGGCGCAGACAAATCGCGGAACACGCCGAGACATGAGCGGCATTTGGACTGGGTGTGTCCCAGAGATGCGATGACGAGGCTGGGGGCAAAACGGCGCAGGTGCGCCCGATTTTTCCCTGCCTGGGAGTTAGAATGCTGGCAGGACCAAAAATCAGGAACGGTCAATACCATCCTTGCAAATGAATGCCGCCTTGAGGCAATTCGGGCTATGCATCCAATCGGCGCCGGAGTCAAACCTTGAAAGAACACGTCCTCGAGCAAATCCGTTGTCCCCAGTGTCACGCGCGCCTGAAAATCAAGTCGAGCGAGATGCGCCTTGGCGAAATCCATTCTGGCACGCTCGAATGCGAAGGCGGAGCGCATGAGTTTCCCATCCACAACTACATCCCACGCCTGGTCGACACGCACAACTACTCCGACAGTTGGGGCGACCTGTGGCGCAATACGGGCGAAGTCATTCGCGACAGCTACACGGGCGAAACGTTCTATCGCGACGTCATCTTCGGAAAATGCGCCGAGGATCCCAACGCGCCGGGGTTGAGTTCGTTTGGGTTCGAATGGCCCGAAAAGCTGGACGGCCAAAACGTGCTTGAAATTGGACCTGGGGTGGGCGTTTGCACCGAGCACCTCGTGCATACCGGAGCGCGCATTCTTTCGGTCGACATGTCGAACGCGGTGGATTCGTTTCCCGAGTCGCTGCTGACGCATCCCAACCTCAACGTCGTGCAGGCTGATATTACCTCCGGCGCGGTCGTGGAGGATCAGTTCGATCGCATCTGGTTTTTTCAAGTGCTGCAACACACACCCTCGCCCCCGGACACGCTCAAGTCGGTCAAGAAGCTGCTGAAACCCGGCGGCCAATTGAGCGTCACGAGCTACCGGGCCTCTTACTATCCGTGGTTTCACTTCCTGACGAAGCGGCTCAACTTTCGGCAGGTGTACCACCTGGTAAAGATTTTCGTGCCGATCCGCTACCACTTGCGCAAGGCGTGCCAGAGAATTCACTTTCGCTTCGGAGAGCGGCTCGCACGCAAAGCGCTGGAATTCAGCGATCCGCGCGACCTCTATTACCAAACGCTGGAAGGCACGGGATACACCTATCTAGCCGGCCGCTTGTATCAAAAGCACCACGACAAGAACGAGCTGATGAAGCTCACGATCATCAATGCCCACGACGCCATCACGCCTGAGTACACCAACGGGGCAACACACGAGGAGTTGAAAAGTTGGCTGGAGAGCGCGGGCTATCGAGACATCGAGATGTTCGGTTACCTGGGCGCCTATGCCAAGGCGGCGAGATAGACGCATGTGCGGCATCGTAGGAATCTGGCAGCTCGACGGCAGACCGACGGATCCTTCGCTGGTCGATGCGATGTGCGATCGGCTGCGCCACCGCGGTCCGGATGATCGCGGCGCCGTGCGACACGGCCAGAGTGCCATGGCCATGGTGCGGTTGTCGATCATCGACGTGCAGGGCGGGCAACAACCCATTGCCAACGAAACCGGCGACGTTGTCCTCATCTGCAACGGCGAGATCTACAATCACGTCGAACTGCGGGAAGGACTCGAGCAGCGCGGGCATCGGTTCCGCACGCATAGCGACGTCGAGGTGATTCTGCACCTGTACGAAGAGTGCGGCGCCGGGGCTTTCGAGCAGCTCAATGGCATGTTCGCCGTGGCGATTCACGATCGGCGCAGCGGAGAGCTGATCCTCGCCCGCGACCGGTTCGGGCAGAAGCCGCTTTTTCTCTGGCAGCGTGACGAGAGCTTCCTCTTCAGCTCCGAGGCGAAGGCCTTTTTGGCGGTACCGGGATTTCACGTGGAACCTTCGCCCGAGGCCGTGGCGGCCTATTTGGCCTTTCGCTATGTGCCTGCCCCCTTGAGTATGTTTCGCGACGTCAGCAAACTTCCGCCGGGCAGCTATTGTCGTGTGACGGCAGAGGGCGCCGTCGAAGTTTCGCGCTATTGGCACATCGAATTCAAATGCAAGTCCAATGGCAGCGGCGTGCGGAGCGACGATGCCGAAGATGTTTGGAGAGCACTGCGCGCGGCGGTCGAGCGGCACATGATGTCCGAGCGGCCGGTCGGCGTATTCCTCAGCGGCGGCATCGATTCGGCGTCGATCGTGGCCTGCCTGCACGAATTGGGGCATCGGAACATCGTTACCTACACGGCAGGTTTTGCCGGATACGAGGGCAACGAACTAAACCGCGCACGGCTGATCGCCGATCGCTTCCACACCGAACACCACGAGGTCGTCCTTGGCCCGGAAGAGTACTGGGATTCTTTCGAGGAGATCGTTTACTCCATCGATGAGCCGAACAACGCCACGCCGGCGCCGGCGATTTTCAAAATGGCCCGCGAGGCCGTGAAGCAGCTCACCGTCGTGCTGTCCGGCGAGGGCTCGGATGAATTATTGGCCGGCTATCGCGGCATGGACCGTGCCCATTTGCGCTTTACCGCGCTCGGCTGGTTGCGATTTGCCGCGACGTTCATGCCCGTGGGCGCCGGACTGTCGTTCACACGGCGGGGCCGAACGGCCGCGCGGTGGATTCGCGGCACGGACGCGGACTACCTGCAAGAGCGCACGCATTCGATGACGAACGTGTTCTCGGAGGAGGACATCGCTCGGTTGTGCGTCGACAGCCGCGTGAGCACGGCGCGTCCGCCGGTGACGGCGCTGCGCGAGTATTATCGAGAGCGTCCGCAATGGCGGGGGCTCGATCTGATTCAAGCGGGAATGATCGAGTGGTGGCTGCCGGACAACTTGCTGGCCTTGGCCGATCGCTTGACGATGGCGCATTCGCTGGAACTGCGATGTCCGTTTCTGGACACGGAATTCGCGGATTGTTGCCGACGCCTGCCGTCGGTGGGGCGCGCCGGCTATCCTTGGAATCGCACGTCGGGCAAAGTGGCCCTGAAGCGGGCGGCCATCAGTCGATTGGGAGCCGAATTCGTCGAGCTGCCCAAACTGGGATTCGTCAATCCGGCAAATCAATGGCTCGGCACGAGCCTGGCCCAGCCGGCGCAGCACCAAATGCTGCGCGACGATTCCTACGCGGCGTCGCTGTTTTCGTTTGAGTATCGCCGCGAATTGCTGGCCAGCGCGTGCCGGGGAAGCCAAGCAGATCAAACCAAAACCTGGAGCCTGATCCTGCTGAATCGATGGGCCGACCGTTGGATATAATCTTCATCGCGGGATCGTGGCCTCCTCGCCGCGGCCCGCGCGCCGTGCAAAACGCGCGATTGCTGGCTTCCTTGCCCTGGCAAGGCCATCTGTTCGTGCGCTGCGCGGCCGAAGAAGATGTGGACAATTCGTGCCGCGAGCCGGTGCTGCCTGGCATGCAAGAGCACCGCTTGTGGAGCCGCAGTCTGACTCCGATCCATCGTGTGATGCAACGCGTCGGGCTCTATACCGATCGCATGCCGGACGATGCGTTGCCCTGGGCCCTGCGCACCAGTTTGTCGACCGTGTTCGTCGGGCACAGCGATCTGTTAGTAACCATCAGCCATCCGCTCTCCACGCACATCGCCGGCTTGATCACGAAAAGGTTCCACCGCAAACTTCCCTGGCTGACGTACTTCAGTGATCCCTGGTCCGATTGGGGCGACGTCGAATTCACCAAACATTCGCCCAGCAGTCAACGCATCAATCGCTGGCTGGAACGGCAAGTCATTCAGCAGGCCGATGGGCTGGCCTTTCCCTCGCCGGAGTTGGCGGCACACTTCCAAGAAACGCATCCTGCCATGGCCGACAAGCTGGTGGGCGTGATCCCGCAGTCGTTCGATCCGGAGCTTTATCCGCGGCGGACGAGGAAGTATCGGCCCGACGAGTTGTTGATCCGTTCCTTGGGTGACTTTTATGGACCACGGTCCCCGCTGCCGTTGCTCGAAGGCCTGGCGATCTTCGAAGAGCGCTGCCCCACGCTCTTCCAGACGCTCAAGATCGAATTGTATGGGCAGTTTCAGTGCGATGACAAGGAACTCTGTCTCGAGCGCATGCAGTCGTTGCCTGTCGTCACGCATCATGGCCATGTAAGCTACGAACGGTCGCTGGAACTGATGGTCGAGAGCGACGCGCTGTTGAATCTCGGGGTGAAGACCGACCGGAAATATTTTCGCCCTTCGAAACTAATCCACTATCTGGCGCCGGACGCCCCATGGTGGGGATCTCTTCGGCAGGGGCTGAGGCTAACTTTGTCGTCCAGTCAGGGGGATTCCTGGCAAGTCCCTGGGATCCGCGGAGCATCGCCGCGATGTTGCAAACCGTTTGCGAAGCGCACGCCGCCGGGACGCTTGAGTCGCACTGTCCGCCGGCCGGTCTCAGAACGTCCTTTACTCCGGAGGCAACCGCCGCGAAATTCGCTGAGTTTGCCAACGATGTTATTGAACGTGTACATTCCCGCTATGGTGGCGAGCGGCGCGACGGCCGCCCGTGATCCGCGTTCGCTGCGCATGCGGACGCGTATCGTTCGCGGTCAGAATCCCAATGGTACCGGCCAAGTCGTTTGGCGCAGTTTGGTTCGTCGAGCAGAGCATGCCGCCGTCAGAACAATCGCAGGATCGGAACACTGATCGCTTCATCGAAGAGGCCCAGCGGAAGCAGCCCGGTTTGCTGCGCGAGTTCGTGGATTTCTTGCGGCACAACAAGAAATGGTGGCTGGCGCCCATCGTCGTCATGCTGCTGTTGATCGGTGCGATCGTCATTCTGGGCGGCACGACGGCGGCTCCCTTCATCTATCCATTGCTATAGCGGGTACGCAATTGACCGATTCTCAGCCGCCTTCGATGGCCCAGGCGAACCCTCCGATGGCTGAAATACGGCCGCGACCGGTGTATTTCGCGTGCAAGCGAGGGTTTGACGTGCTGGCGTCCGGCGTGGGCCTCATACGCGCTGAGCCCGCTGTTGTTGATGGCGGCTGTCGCCGTGCGGCTGGATTCGCGCGGTCCGGTGTTGTTCGTCCAACAACGCGTGGGGCGAAATTTCGTGCCGTTCGATATTCTCAAGTTTCGCACCATGGTGGCCGACGCGAACCGCCGCGGCGGACAGATCACGAGCGGCAACGACGCCCGCATCACGCGTGTCGGCCGCTGGCTGCGAAAGCTCAAGCTCGACGAGCTACCACAATTGATCAACGTGGTGCGCGGTGATATGAGCCTGGTGGGACCGCGGCCCGAGGTACCCCAGTTCGTCGCCCTGTTTCGCGACGACTACGCCACGGTTTTGGCGGTTCGACCGGGACTGACCGACGCGGCCTCGATCAAGTATCGCGACGAAGCCGCCGTGCTGGCGGCCAGCGACGATCCCCGGCGCGCCTACGTCGAGCAGGTGTTGCCAGACAAGATTGCGCTGGCCCGGGACTATGTGCAGCGCAGCGTCCTTCGCGGGCGACTTGCGGCTGATATTGCAAACGCTCCTGCGGATCGGCCGCTAACCAGCCGTCCGCAGGAGCGTGTCGTGTGTCGCTGTCAGCTTTTCTAGCTGTCCGCGCCGTCAACTCTCGCTGCAAAATCTCCCCGTTGCAAAATCTGGCAGTCAACTCTCACTGCCGGTTGCGGGAACCTTGAGCGCGTGGGGCTCGAGCTCATCACGCAATACGAGCACTTCCGGCGGCGCTTCGATCCCCAGGCGGACCTTGTCGCCGGCCACGCGTACCACGGTCACTACGATCGAATCTCCGAGCTTAATGCGTTCTCGCTCACGACGCGACAAGACGAGCATGATCGAACCTCCGTGTTATGATCGCTGTTTTTTCGATAGTGTAGTTATGTATACTGCCCGACGTATCCCTGTCAAGCGCGGTTTGTCGGCGAACCGTGCCCGCCGCGGTCGCCCACTTCAGGCGGCCGCGGGTTCGAGACGCGGAGCTTGCACAAGTTGCGTCTTGTGAAAACGTTCGCCGGTCGAACCGTAAAAAAGAACCGTGTTGTGTTGAATCTCAAAGATGGCCGAAAACCTCACTTCGCGTGGACCGTGCAAGCAGAAGTAGATTCCGCAGGGCGTCTCGCCCCGCACAAGAATCCGCTCCGTCAGCGGAAAGGCGTCTAGCTCAAGTTGATGATGCTCGCACAGGACCTCGTTTACATAGCCGCGTAGTTGATCGAGTGTTTCTATCGTGGTCACCGGGCAAATGGTGAGCATGGGGTTGGCGGTCTCCTATGGAACGCACGTGGAGATAGATAAGAAGCATAGCCGCGTGCGGGATAGATAATTTGGGGGATGCATCGACAATGAATCCTATCGGCCAGACTGGAGGGGGGACTTGCAGCAAGAAGGGTAAATTTGAGAAATCGGTTAGCTTGCCAAGAATGGCGATGATGGCTAAAGATTTCCGATACATCGCCCGCTCGCGCAATCGCGCCGCCAACGCGGCGGCGCATGAAGCTCGATTGAGCACGCACAGAGTCCCTCCGGCGCACTCTTGAGCGTTGGCGTTGGGCTATTTCGCGTAGTCCGCGAACGCTTCAGCGATGCCGGCGGACTTCTCATCGCCCGTGTGCAGCAGCACGCGATAACGTAGCGTGAGTGACTCACCCGCGGGCAGCGTGTACTGGCCCTTTTTGGCGCCGGCAGTAAAGTCGCTCAATCCCCACGGATTGGCGGCGAAGAGTCCGTACGTTCGCACGTGCCAGTAGGTGGGAAAGCGAAAGCTGGAGGGATGATTCAGAATGGCGATGCCCTGCTGCTCGCCATCGACGGGACCCTGGTAGTCGACCCACGCGGCGGGCTTACCCCAGGCTGCTTTGTCCTGTTGGCCCTCGCTGTTGACGATGCGTCCTCCCTTTTTCGAGTCGACGCGCATGCTCGAGGCTGTGCGCACGCCGAACGAGCCTTCTTTCGTGTCGCCGAACACGACCGGTCCGTCGGTCGCGGTGATGGTGATGTCGAAGTCGATCCACCGCCGATCCTTGTCGCCTCCAAAGCGCAGCGTCCGCTCGTCCTGACAGATGCGCTGGCTGCCATCGGGGCTCAGCCAATCGTTCTTCGTGACGATAACCGCCTCGGGGCCGCCGGCGACTTTGACGAACTCACGATGCTCGATGCGTCCCTTACCTTCGGACCAGAAGTCGATGCCGTTGACGTCGCCGTGCGAGAACCATAGAGAACGCTGGTGCGGATGATCGCGGTCGGTCTCGCCCGGCACGCCGGTTTCCATGGGCCAATTGCGGGTAACTCGCTTGCCTGTGGGCCCGATGACGGGCCACAGGATGGGCTTCGAGCCGGACTTGACCAGATAGGTCGTAAAGGGCAAGCCGTCGAGCTCGACGGTCACGCCTTGGGGACTTTCCTTGACAGTTACCTCCGCGCGAACGATCGGCAGCGCGCCCAGCAAGCAGCCGAGCAATCCAACAAAAGCGCACGAGCGAAGCATGGTGACAGTCTCCCGGTGTTCGACTCCTGGTGTTCAGAATAGCCACCATCGTAACCCGGCCAGCGGCCCCTTGCCACTGGGGCGGTGGACAACAGGGGCGGTGGAAACGGTGTCGCGACGCTGTATGGCGGTCGCTGATCTTGCAAGACCTCGGATCGCGAAGATCTGAATTCTTGCGATTTCGGCCAAGCGAACGAGGATGCGTTGAGATGCACTCACACGGCAAACATCTGAATTCTTGCGAATTCAGCTACTTGCCGCCAAGACTTGCGGCGGCAACGCGGTGCGTGATGAGAACGAGCGAGCGCGTTACGCGCTTGCTGATCTCGTCGGGCTCGAACTCGGCCAGGTCCACCGTCTTGAAGGTCGTCAATTGATTGGCCGTTTCGCCGATCTTCTCGATGTCGCGTTGCAGGAGCCGCCACGAGACGTGATGCTCGCTGCGCATCGCAACGCCTCGCACTCCCAGGGTTCGCTGCGCCGGAATGTTCAGCATCACTTCGGTGGGTATCAAGCTGTTCTTCGCCAGCTCCTTGTTTACTTCCAAACGCGGGAAGGGGGGCGTCGATCCCAAGTGAATCATGGCGTTGAACCGCGCATACCAGTCGGAAAACTCGCGATACTGCTGCGCCGTTTGTTTCGACTCGGCAGGCACGGTCTCCAACTCGTAGGTCAGGTGCTCGTTGATCATCTTCAGCGTGCCGTCGGGCGACAGCTTCACTTCGAATTCTGGATCGGCGGCAAATTTCATGAAGCCATTGGTACTCTTGGCGGCCCAGGAGTGAAATCGCTCGGAGAAGACCAGCACGTCTTCGGTTTTGATTTCCACTTTCAGCTTGCGCGCTGGATCGAGCAGGATGAACCGGCCGCGGGCCCGGTCGAAGACCGTCGTGCGCTGGGGTTCGGACAGGTAGTCGTAGACGCAGCCCGCCTGAAACAGCGTCTCGTTGTGGCTGATCGGATCTTGATCCTTGCCGACGTAGACCTTGGTTTCGATTCGAAAATCGGCGGCCCAGCTCAGCGAAGCAAAACAGATCGCGATCAATAGGCCACCGAGGCCGGCTCGCATGCAGGACATCGCGCAAACCCTCGCGTCAGGAAGTATGGGCGGTTTTGGGAGGCGGGAGAGTACCGCAATCGGCCGCTGGCTGTAAAGGCGAGTCCGGGGCTGCTCGAATCCCCACGGGAGCCATGGGGGTGCTATCTGACGGCTGATGGGACCTTCGCCTGCGAATCCGCCTGACGGGCCCGGCACCGCGCCGACGGGTCGGCAAAACGGCTGCAACTGACCGATTCCCTACAATCGGCCGCGAATTCCGCCCGGCCTCATGCAAACCACACGCCCGTGCGTTATCGTTGATAGTTTACGTTCGCCGTAGTGCCCCCATTTCACACACACCACCCCGGCCGCGAGGAACCTGCGTCGATGAATAACGCATTGGAGGCCAAGATCCGTGACAAGACGGCCATCGTGGGCGTGGTGGGGTTGGGCTATGTCGGGCTGCCGCTCATTCGGGCATTCGTGGCGGCTGGGTTTCGCACGATGGGATTTGACGTCGACCAGTCAAAGGTCGACCGCCTGTTGGCCGGCAAAAGCTACATCGGCCATATCCCTTCGGAGTGGATCACCGACTGCCTGGAAAAAAAGAAGTTCACGCCGACTGCCGACATGCAGCGGCTGGCCGAAGCGGACTGCCTGTTGATCTGCGTGCCCACGCCATTGAGCGACAGCCGCGATCCCGATCTGGCCTATGTCGAAGCGACGGCGCAGCAAATTGCCGCCGTACTGCGGCCGGGACAGTTGGTCGTCTTGGAGAGCACCACCTATCCGGGCACGACGCGCGACGTCGTACTTCCGCTGCTGCAACAGAGTGGGCTAAAAGTCGGCAGCGATTTCTTCGTGGCCTACAGTCCCGAGCGCGAAGATCCCGGCAACCCGAACTATACCGCCAGCGGCATTCCCAAAGTCGTCGGCGGCATCGACGAAACGAGTGCGGCGTTGGCCGAATCTTTGTACGCACACGCCGTGGTGAACGTCGTGCCGGTAGCCAATTGCGAAGTGGCCGAGGCGTGCAAGATTCTTGAAAACACCTATCGCTCGATCAACATCGCGATGGTCAACGAGTTGAAGATGCTGTTCGATCGCATCGGCATCGACGTGTGGGACGTGATCGACGCGGCCAAGACCAAGCCGTTCGGGTTTCAGGCGTTCTATCCCGGGCCGGGCTTGGGCGGACATTGCATTCCCATCGATCCGTTCTACCTCAGTTGGGTGGCGCGCAAGCACGGCATGCCCACGCGATTCATCGAGCTGGCGGGCGAAATCAACACGAACATGCCGCAGTACGTCGTGCAGCGCGTGGCCGAAGCGCTCAATGAGGCCGGCAAGCCGCTCAATGGCAGTCGCATCTGCATATTGGGCGTGGCTTACAAGAAGGACGTGGATGATCCTCGCGAGAGCCCGTCGTTCGAACTCATGGAGCTGCTCCAAGCGGGCAAAGCCACGCTCAGCTACAACGATCCGCACGTACCGGAGCTGCCCAAGATGCGCCATCACGACCTGCCGGCGATGCGCAGCACGCCGCTGGACGCGAAGTTTCTGGCCAGCCAGGACTGCATCCTGATCGCAACCGACCATTCCGCCTATGACTATGACTTTGTCGTGCAGCACGCCCCCCTGGTGGTCGATACGCGCAATGCCACGAAGAACGTGGTGGGCGGTCGTGAAAAGATCCGCAAAGCATGAGCTAGGATTGTAAGACCCTCTGATCGACAGAGGGTGGCAACACGGCCCCTCGGCACGAACATTCATGGCATCGACGAAGCGCATTCTGGTCACCGGCGGGGCGGGTTTTCTGGGCTCGCACCTGTGCGAGCGACTGGTCGACCAGGGGCACGACGTGATCTGCCTGGACAACTTCTTCACCAGCCAGAAGTCCAATGTCGCGCACCTGCTCGCTCATCCGAATTTCGAGTTGATCCGCCACGACGTGACGCAACCGTTCTGGCTGGAGTTGGACGAGATCTACAACCTGGCCTGCCCCGCATCGCCGGGCCACTATCAGTTCAACCCGATCAAGACCATCAAGACTTCAGTGTTGGGGGCCATGCACTCGCTGGCGATCGGCAAGCGCTGCAAAGCCAAGGTGTTGCAGGCTTCCACCAGCGAGGTCTACGGCGATCCGGAGGTCCATCCGCAATCGGAATCCTATCGCGGCTGCGTCAACCCGATCGGCCCGCGCCTGCTACGACGAAGGAAAGCGGGCCGCCGAAACGCTGTTCATGGACTACCACCGCCAGAACCACGTGAACATCCGCATCGTGCGAATCTTCAACACGTACGGCGCGCGGATGCACCCCTATGACGGGCGCGTGGTTTCGAACTTCATCCGTCAGGCGTTGGCCGGCGAGGACATTACGATCTATGGCAATGGCGAGCAGACCCGCTCGTTTTGCTATCGCGACGATTTGATCGAAGGCATGATCCGCATGATGAACGGTCCCGATGAGTTCATCGGGCCGGTCAACCTGGGAAACCCGGACGAGTTCACGATCCTGGAACTGGCCCAACTCGTGCTGGAAATGGTCGGATCGAAGTCGAAGCTGGTGTACATGCCGCTGCCGGCCGACGACCCGACCAAGCGCCGTCCCGACATCTCGCTGGCCAGGCAGCAACTCGGCTGGGAGCCGAAGGTCAAGCTCCGCGAAGGACTGGCGAACACAATCGACTGGTTCCGCTCGATCGACATGAGCGACTATCGGCCGCCGACGCCGAACTATTGACGATGTGTCGCCGTGGGTGCGCGAGGCACGCTGCACGCCAGACGAGCCGGTCAGACTTCTTCGCGCCAGCGCGCACGCCGGCAGTCAGTCCCACGCACACCGCCAGGCCCGCGACAGCGCCCAAGCCATCGGCAAGCCAGTCGTAAAGGCTGGCGTCACGCCCCACGGGTATTTGCGTCAGTTCGTCCACGACGCCAAACGCCAGGAGAGCGGCCAGCGCCATGCCACGCTGGCGCCAGCCGAACGGCGCGCGCAGCGTCCAATTGACGCCAACCAAGAGCCCAGGCCCAAGTACGCGGAAAAATGGAGCGCCTTGTCGGACGTGCCAATGTGCAACACCTCGTGCGCCCTGGGCCAATGCGTGCCAAACACCAGCGCAACCCAGTAGCACACCAAGAGGGCCAACGCGGGCGCTCGCAGCCGATTTGGCCGTTGAAATTCGTCCATGTCGAGAGTCGTCGCGCTAGCTGCAGGGGCGGGCTCGGCCGGAGACCGCTGAAATATCGCGGCCGGGTTGCTATAACGGTATGGGTCTCACTGGGCCGAATCATGGCCTTCGACGTGCATTGCCGGCAAGCCCAGTAAGCCGGCAAGCCCAGCAATTGGAACCGATGCGCCGCTCACACGCTAACCCCAACCCGAAGGAACCGCGTCGATGACCGCCTTGAGTTTCACGCCTGCGGAACTTGCACAGTACAACGAAGCGGGCTATCTGCTGGTGCCCAAGCTGTTCGACGCCCAGGAGATGGACATTCTGCTGAAGTACGCCAAGCACGACCAGGCGCTGGTGGCCGGCGCCGCGGGACGCCGCGACGCCACGGGGCAGATCACCAAGCTCACGCTGTGGAACCAGGCAGGCGACGATCTTTATGGCATGTTTGCGCGCTCGCCGAGAATCGTCGACCGCATGGAACAATTGCTGGGCGGCGAGGTGTATCACTACCACACCAAAATGATGCTCAAAGAGCCCCGCGTCGGCGGCGCTTGGGAATGGCACCAGGATTACGGCTATTGGTACAACAATGGCTGTTTGTTCCCCCTGCTCGCAAGTTGCCTCATCGCGGTGGACCGCGCCACCAAGGAAAACGGCTGCCTGCAAGTGCTCAAGGGCTCGCACTTGATGGGCCGCATCGAACACGGCAAGACGGGGGACCAAACCGGCGCCGACATGGAAATGGTCAACGCCGCGCTGGAGCGGCTGCCCTTGGAATACATCGAAGCCCAGCCGGGCGACGCGCTGTTCTTCCACTGTAACCTGTTGCACCGCTCGGATCAGAACACCTCGCCAAATCCCCGCTGGTCGTTGATCTGCTGCTACAACGCGGCCCGCAACGATCCGTACAAGGAATCGCGCCATCCGCGCTACACGCCGTTGGAAAAAGTGTCCGACAGCGCGATCAAAGACTGGAAACCGTCGGCACCGACAATGGCGAGCTGATGAAACTCGGACTGATCAACTCCGCCTGGGTGCAAGCCGAGCAGCCGACCACGTTCGGCCTGCGCAAAACGAAGGAAATCGGCTTTGACACGATCGACATTTTCATCGATCCACTGGAGGCCGACGTGCGCGAGCGGCGGCTGGTCAAGGACGAGTGCGACCGGCTCGGTCTGCCGATCATTTCGCTGCCTTGCGTCTCCGTGGGGCTGATCGATTTCAATCCGAGCGTGCGCCGCTTTCACATCCAGCGCGTGCGCGCGTATCTGGATCTCGCTTACGAATACCAGGCGCGGAACGTGCTGCTGGTGATCGGTGAGTATATTTGGAATCGCGAAGTGATTCCTGCTGCCGAGCAATGGCAATTGGGCGTCGAGGCTGTGCGCGAATTGGGGCAGCGGGCGGGCGAACTCGAATTGGAGATCGTACTCGAGTTGGAGCCGTTTCCGCTGTCGCTGGTGAACAATGTCGAGACCATGGCCCGATTCCTGGACGACGTGGCGCTGCCCAACGTGCTGGCCAACCTGGATATTTCGCACCTGGTGCTGTCGCACGTGCCGCCGGAGGAGATTCATTCTCTGGCAGGCCGCGTGGGGCACGTGCACCTGTCCGACTGCGACGGCAAGGTGCACGGCGATCTGCCGCCGGGACGCGGGGGCGTGCCGTTCGAGCCATATTTGCGCCAGATCAAGGCGCTGGATCTGGGCGACCGTGCGATCTCCATCGAGCTGGAATACGCGCCCGAGCCCGCGCGGATTGTCGAGTGGGTCGAGGAAGCCTATCGTGAAACCGACAAGCTGATGCAAGCGATTGGGCTACGTACCTGAACCCGTGGGCCGGTTGATTGATGCACGAGTATTTCATGCGAATGGCACTGGCCGAGGCCGAGGCCGCTTTGGCCGAGGAGGAAGTGCCGGTTGGCGCCGTGATCGTGCATGGCGAGCGAGTGATCGCGGCCGCCCACAACCAGCGCGAGCAACTGCACGATCCCACGGCCCATGCCGAGATGATCGCCATCACGCAGGCGGCCGAGGCGTTGGGCAGTTGGCGACTCGAAGGCTGTACGCTGTATGTGACGCTGGAGCCCTGCCCCATGTGTGCCGGGGCCGTGCTGCAAGCGAGGATCGACACGCTGGTGTACGGCGCGTCCGATCCCAAAGCCGGGGCCGTGCAAACGTTGTATCAATTGCTCAACGACCCGCGTCTGAATCATCGCACGCAGACGGTCGGCGGAGTGCTGCCCAACGAATGTGGCGCAATCTTGACGCAGTTTTTTCAAAGCCGGCGCCGATTGGGCAAGAAGTAAGGCTCTGACGCATTGCCGTGGTGGCGGACGCCGCCGGATTTTGGACCGCGCGGCTGAATTCTTGCGAATTCAGCTACGGGCTGTCGCCCACGGCACTTGCGAATTGCTGGCGGCGCGGCGGTGTAGTTCGTAAGATCAAAGTTTTTGCCCGGCCGCGCGCGGCCTGCCTGACCCACGAGCTTCCGCATGAGCGGCCGACGCCTGGCGCTTTCCTGTCTATTGCTGTCCCTGCTGGCGGCCATGTGTGGCACGACGCGCACGGCCTTTGCCGGGGGCGGTCCGGAAAACGTCTTTCTGATCGTCAATTCGGCCAGTTGGGCGTCGCAAACCGTGGCAAATCACTTTATCTCGTTGCGCAAGATTTCGCCGCTCAACGTGTTCTACATCAACTGGACCGAGGGCCTGACAGGGACCGACGCCGACGACTTTCGCTCGAAAATTCTGCTCCCCGCGATGCAAACCATCAGTCGGCGTGGGCTGGCGGCCCAGATCGACTACGTGGTTTATTCCAGCGACTTTCCCTGCGCGATCAACTTCGGCCCGGATTTCAGCAAAGTCAAGCTCATCGATCAGATGCGCCCGTTGTGCTCGATCAACTCGGCGACGTTCTTGTGGAACTTCGCGGTGCAGAAGAGCCCAATGATGATGGATCTCGGCATCAATCATTACCTGCGCAACACCGCGGGCCGATCCGTGCGCGTGCCGACGTTCGGCTTTCACAGTTGGTACGGGTGGGGGCCGGGCGGCGAAATGCTGGAAGCCGGCGGCCAGCCCTATCTGCTATCCACCATGCTGGGAATGACCAGCGGCCGCGGCAACTCGGTGAACGAAGTGATCAACTACCTGAGCCGTGCGGCCGCCGCCGACGGCACGCACCCGAAGGGGACGATCTATTTCTGCCAGACCGATGACGTCCGTTCGACGACCCGGACCCCAGAATTCCCCGCAGCCGTCGCGGAGCTCGAGAAACTGGGCGTCGCCGCCAAGATCATCTCGACCGCCATGCCGGTCGGCCGCGACGATGTCATGGGGCTGATGAGCGGCGTGCCGGATTTCTCCTGGAGCCGCACGCGCAGCACGATCCTGCCGGGGGCCATTTGCGAGAACTTTACCAGCTATGGCGGCATCCTGATCGAGGGCCAGAGCCAGACGCCGCTGACGGAGTTTTTGCGCTACGGGGCGGCCGGCTCCAGCGGCACGGTGGTCGAGCCGTACGCCATTGCCGCGAAGTTTCCCTCGCCGCAGATTCACGTCCACTACGCCCGCGGCAGTTCGCTGGCCGAAGCCTTTTATCAATCGCTCTCCGCGCCGGCCCAGCAATTGATCCTGGGCGATCCGCTTTGCCAACCGTGGGCCAACATCCCGCAAGTGCAGGTGGCGGGCATTCCCGCTGATGGCATCGTGCAAGGCACGCTCAAGCTCGATCCTCGCGCGACAGTGGCGGGAGACGCCAAAATCGATCGCTTCGAACTCTATGTCGACGGCCGCCGCGCCGACACCACGCGCATGGACAACCGACTCGAATGGGACACGACCACCGAATCCGACGGCTACCACGAATTGCGCGTCGTGGCCGTGGACGACAGTCCCATCGAAACCCAGGGACGAGCCATCCTGGGCGTTACGGTCGACAATCACGGGCATTCCATCCAGATTTCGGCGACGCCGGCGGAACGCGTGCGCTGGGACCAGAAACTGAAGCTGCACGTGAGCGCTGCCGGCATGACCGAGTTGGCGATCGTCCACGACACCCGGGTGTTCAAAAAGATCGCGGGCCCCCAGGGCGATATCGAATTGGATCCGCGATTGTTCGGCCTGGGTCCGGTGCAACTGCAGGCCGTGGGCACGTCCGGCAATTCGGCTGCCCAGCGGGTGTGGTCGGCGCCGCTGGCGATCACGGTCGAGCCCGCGGCGCCGCTGCCGGCGCTAGCCAATCCTCCGGCAAATCGCGGTCGCGGCCTGGTGCTGCAGATGCCCGGCGGCAAGATCATTCGTGTCGACGAAACCAGCGATCCGGCATGGCTGACGCTCAAGGGCATGCACGCCGACGAGCCGTTCGTGCTACAGGGTTTCTTCGACGTCGAGCGCGACGACGTCTATCAGTTTCACGTGGGGCACAGCGGACAATTGAAGCTGAGCATCGACGGGCACACGCTCTACCAAAGCGCGAAGGGGGACAACTCGCGGCAGTTCGTGCCGGTGGCCTTGGCCAAGGGCATGCACCGGCTGACGATCACGGGGCGCACCGGCAGCGACATGAAGCTGAAGCTGCAATTCGGCGGCCCCGGCGCTTTGTTCGTGGGGCGCGATCGGTTTTTGCACGCTCGCTGAGGATCTCATGACGAGATCGCGGCTCGTTGGCGGCACGGGTTGCAAAGCCGCGCACCCGGCAACGATTCATAGCCAATAAAAACGCCCTTCGCGACCGGTGATCGACGAAGGGCGTTCGTGTTGGCGCAATGTGGAGCGCAGCGACTAGTAGTCTTGTTCGTTCAGGAGGTAGCTCCACGTCATGGGATTTCCGCCGGTATTTTGGGGCGTATTGCCGGTATTATTTATATACATATTGTTCTGTCGCGGCGTCATCAACTGGGTGTAGACGTTATAGGCCATTTCCTCGGAGAGGAATCGATAATGGTTGTCGACGAAAAAAGCGTTCACGCCGCCCGGATGGGCTGAAGAGGGCCGCGAGAAGGCCAGTCCGGTCGGTTGAGCGGACGAGGTATAGACCTGGTGCTGAATCGGTGGGGCCACGACGCGTGCCAGGCCATTGATCCCCGCGGCCATCGGGTTGTACGTCGATGACGTACCATTCACGTTATTCACGTTGTTGTACCCATTCGTGAGGCTGTTGTGCCCTTGTCCCGTGAGAATGAACACCATGCCCATGTTCTGTTTGATCTGAAACTCGCTGAGCCAGGGGTACTCCACTCCTTGCTGGTTTGTCGGGTCGGTGGCCCAGGTACTGGCTTGCAAATTCTCGCTCGCGAGCAACGTATTCGAGGTGCCGTCGTTGCTGTTGATGAAATCGATGGTGACTTTGGGCCCCGGAGGACTGGAGGGGAAATTACCGATCGGATTGAAATTGGTGCTGTTGATGTCGGCGCCAGCTTGATTGAAAAAGATGCCCGAGTTGCGGTCTTCATTCCAGGTGATGGAGCCGGGGAAATTGTCCGACGCAGTGAACGCCGACCCGCAGTTGACGACGTAAGATAACGGATTCGACCCCAGGATATCGTTCGGGCTGCTGGGACAAATCAAAATGTTCAACTGCGTGTGCGACCAAGGCGATTGCACGGGGGCGTCCGCATACTTTACCGCTGACATGGTATTTGGGTCGTTGTAAGCCACTAATTGCGGGTTCCACCCCGATGGTATCTGCTTGGTCTTCCAGATGTTGTACAAATCGGAGCGTTCCAAGTTGGTGAGGATGGGAACGACCCAACTGGCGCGCTTGCCGTTGATGATGTTGGCATAACCCGGGAAACCACGGTTGGTGGCTTCGACCATGCCCAGCGCTTGGCCGACATTCCGCATGTTGTTCGAGCAGGTATTGCGGCGACCCGATTCGCGGGCCGACTGGATGGCCGGCAGCAGTAGCGCCATGAGCATGCCGATGATCGTGATGACCACCAACAATTCAACCAGCGTGAAACCGCGCATGGCGCGCCGGCCGCTGCGGGAAAGGCCCTGAACAGTGCCGTCATGGAAGGCGCCGCCACGGAAGGCCCCGGGATGAACCGGCGTGTTGAGAGTCACCATTGCCAAATCTCCTCTGAATTTACACGTTTGCGCCCGCTTCTGTTGCCCGAGACTATATTCTCGCCGAACTGCCCCAAAACGTCCAGTCTTTTTTGAGCAGAAAGGAGCCGAACCCGGCAACGCCGCGGTAGCTGGAAATGCAAGAATTCAGCCGGCAACCAGCCCCTGAAGTCTTGCGACTTCAGCTACGGGGAACGGCGGCGACGAACGCCCGCTGCAAGCGCCAGGGCGGCAGCGGCCGCCAAAGCGAACCCGCTCGGTTCCGGCACGATGATGCTGAGGATTTCGTCACGGTAGTACGAAAGGTCGATGATCAGCGCCTGATTGCCGTAGACCGTGTCCGGATAGTAGGGATTGCCGGGGGCTGGAATGGGGGGCTGGCCACTGAAGGCGTCTTGGGCGACCATGATGCCGCCCAGTTCCCATTGGCCGTTGACCTTCGTAAAGACGGCGCCGCCGGAGTCGCCGTTGCTCAATTGCGCTTCGTCCGGCAGCCCCGCCACGCCCGTATACTGCAGATCGTCGAACTGCGTGCTGTAGCCATGGACGTAGTGCGGGTTATTGTTTCCGTCGGTATAGGTACGCTCGAACAGCCCGGTCTGGTGCACCATGTTTTCGCCCCAGCGAATACTATGGTCCGTGAGGGTTATGAAACCAGCGTAGTCGTTGGGTCCCGGAACCGGCGGTGCGGTCTGTTCCGTCCACACCCATGTCGATTGTGACTTGTCGACGGTCCAGAACGTCGGATCGCCGCGTTGATAGCCATCGCCGATCATGATCTGACGGCCGCTGGGGGTCGTGGAACTGATCAGGTTGGGCGTGATGGCTGGCAATCCCGGGTCGGTCGTGAGCCGCACCAGCTTGAGATCGGACAATGAGTTGTCGGAGTTGAGCAGCGTGGTGATCGAGCTGTCGTCGACCGTATACGAGTTGCCGTTCAGGATCACCGGGGTGGTCGAGTTGATGAAGGCATGACTTGCCGTCAACAACCAGCCGTTAGCCAAATAGGTGACACTACTCGGGCCACCCGATACCGTGCGCCCCACGTTGATGAAACCCGGCTGAGTTGGATCACCCGGACCATCGGCGTGGGTGAGGCTGGCGCCGTCTTGATTGCCATTGCCCGATTGAATGATGACAGCCAGGACGGGCGTGGCCCGTAGTGCCAAACCGGCAAGCACGCAAGCGAGGCACAACATGGCCCGCAATGATTGAAATTTGTCGTTAGAAATCACGTCTTCTTCCATTCCCAGGGGTGGCGCAGCGGTAGAACAACGTCTCGCAAAAAACGCAAGCGGAAGTGAGAGCCTTGTGAGAAGGTCGATGCAATCGACCCACCGACTCGCGATCATTCGCGTCGAGTCGGCAGTGCGGCTCTTTAGAGGAGAGCGATTAGCGGCGCCTAGTTAGGTTGGCTTGCCGAGGTGTGTGGGTCACAACGGACTTCGGGTCATGGTAGCTGAACCGCAAGGCAAGTCAACAAAAAACGAGGATTTTCGGGGTTCCTTTTTTGAAAGGAACCGGGGCGGCCATCGCAATCCAATCATCTGGAGGTCCGAAGCGGTGAAATCCGGACGCATCAGCGCGCCTTGATGTTTGACAACCGATGGGCCTTTCGCTAGCATCAACCCTGTCTGAAAAACGGCAACCTGGATTGTTGCGTGTGTGACATACCGCTTGCGCGGCAATCTCCCTCCAAAGATTTTCCCGCCCGACCATCCTGCCTACAGTTGTACTTGAGTTCGTGGCCATTGGGGCTGCTTACCTTTGCTCTCACCTGCGTGAATAATTGCGACCTCAACCTTTAGGGAGATCTGTATGAGCTTGCGCACGTATCGCCCAAACCGCCGTGGCTTTCTGGCCGTGGGCGCCTTGACGGGCATGGGGCTGTCGCTGGGAGATTACTTTGCTCTCCGCCAGGCACGCGCGGAGCAAAAGAACTACGACTTCATCGATGCCAAGGCCAAGAGCCTGATCCACATCTTCCTGCCGGGCGGGATTGCCCACCAGGAGACGTTCGATCCCAAGCCGTACGCACCGATCGAATATCGCGGGGAACTGGGTTCGGTGAAGACGTCCATCCCCGGCGAAGTCTTTTCCGAAACGTTGCCCAAGACGGCCGAGATCTCGGACAAGATCACGGTCATCCGTTCGATGTCGCACGGCGAGGCCGCGCACGAGCGCGGCACGCACAACATGTTCACCGGCAGCCGCCCCAGCCCGGCGCTGGTCTATCCCAGCATGGGCAGCGTGATCAGCCACGAGTACGGCCCGCGCAACAACCTGCCGCCGTATGTCTGCATTCCCAACGCGCCCAACGAGTACGCGGGCCCGGGCTATCTCAGCTCGTCGTATGGCCCATTTAGCCTGGGCGCCGATCCGGCCAGCGGCAGTTTCACCGTACGCGATCTGAACCTGCCCAACGGTGTGGACGTGAGCCGCTTCGAACGGCGCCGCACGGCGCTGGACGCGGTGAACGACCACTTCTCACAGAAAGAGAAGGCCGACAATCTGACCGCCATGGACACGTTCTACGATCGGGCCTACAGCCTGGTCAGCTCGCAGGAAGCGCGTGAGGCGTTCAATATCGCGGCCGAGCCGGATGCCATTCGCGACGAATACGGCCGCAACGAGGCGGGCCAGCGGATGCTGATGGCCCGCCGCCTGGTGGCAGCCGGCGTGCGTCTCGTGACGCTGACCTACGGCGGCTGGGACATGCACAACAACATCAGCCAGGGCATGCGCGGCAGCATGCCGGCGTTCGACCAGGGCTTTGCCACGCTGATTCGTGATCTGGATCGCACCGGCTTGCTCGACGAGACGATGGTCATGGTCTCCAGCGAGTTTGGCCGCACGCCCAAGATCAACGGTACCGCGGGCCGCGACCATTGGCCGAAAGTGTTCAGCGTGGTGCTCGCCGGCGGCGGCGTCAAACGAGGGGCGATCCATGGGGCCTCGAACGCCGTGGCCTCCGAGCCCGAGAAGGACGAGATCGGCCCGATCGATCTGGCCTACACGATCTTCAATCAGTTGGGAATCGTCGCCGACAAAGAGCTGATGGCGCCGGGCAATCGCCCCATCGAAATCGTCGACGGCGGAAAAGTTCGCAAAGAACTGCTGGCCTGAGTCCCCAATCACCAGCCGGGCGCGCGGCACGGCTGCTGCGCCCTGGTTGCGAATGGATCACGCATGAGGAAACCGATGATGCTCGTTCGACCGCGCAAAGACGTTCACCTTGCCGCGCGTTGTATCAGGCTGTCGCTGGGGCTTGCCCTGGCGGCGTGGCTGTTTGGCGCGCTGCCGGCGCGGGCCGCGGCGCCGACGCTCAGCGGCTCGACGCCCTACGGCGCCCAGCGCGGCACGGAAGTCGAAGTGACTTTCCAAGGCGACCGCTTTGGCGACGTGCAAGAGATCTACCTCTACGAGCCGGGGATCACGGTGAGCAGCCTGGCGGCCGACGGCGACAAGGCCTGCAAAGCCAAGCTGGCGATTGCGGCCGATTGCCGTTTGGGTCTGCACAAGCTGCGGATTCGCACGGCCACCGGCGTCAGCAACCTGCGAACCTTTAGCGTGGGCGCGCTGCCGGAGACAACGGAGGCCGAGCCCAACAGCGAATTCGCCGCGCCGCAAAAAATCGAACTCGGTGAATTGGGAACGACGGTCAACGGCGTGGCCGACAATGAAGACGTGGACTACTACGCCGTGGAAGTGAAAAAAGGCGAGCGGATCACGGCCGAGATCGAAGGCCTGCGATTGGGCAACTCGTTCTTCGATCCTTACGTCGGCATTCTCGACGCCAAGCGATTTGAATTGACGCGCTCCGACGACGCGCCGCTGGTACGGCAGGATTGCATTTGCTCGATCATAGCGCCGGAAGACGGCACGTACATCATCGAAGCCCGCGAGACGTCGTTCGCCGGCAATGGCTCGTGCAAATATCGCTTGCACGTGGGACGTTTTCCACGGCCGACGGCCATCTTGCCGCTGGGCGCCAAGCCGGGCGAGGCGGTGGACGTGCAGTGGCTGGGCGACGTGACCGGTCCCCGGAGCGAAAAGATTACGCTGCCGGCTGAAGTGTCCGATGAGTTCGGCGTTTTCGCTACCGACGATCACGGAGTCTCGCCCTCGGCCCTGCCCTTTCGCTTGTCGAACTTGACCAACGTGCTGGAAGCGGAACCGAACAACGCGCCGGCCGAAGCCACGGCCTGCGAAGCACCCTCGGCCGCCAACGGCGTGATTGGCGAGGCGGGCGACGTCGACTATTTCGAATTCACGGCCACCAAGGGACAGGTATTCGACGTGCGGGTGCTGGCGCGAGAATATGGCTCGCCGCTGGACTCGGTCTTGAATGTGAATCGCATTGGTGGCGCCGGGGTGGGGGGCAACGACGACAGCGGCGGACCCGACAGCTATTTGCGCTTCACCGCGCCGGAGGACGACACGTACGTCGTCATCGTGCAGGATCATTTGAAGCAAGGCGGGCCCAGCTACGTTTATCGCGTCGAGATCAGCCCCGTGCAGCCCAAGCTGACCCTGGGACTTTCCGAGCGGAGCCAGTTCGTCGACATCGTAGCGCCGGTGGCCAAGGGCAATCGCTTTGCCTTTCTGGTCAATGCCGCGCGGGCCGACTTCGGCGGCGAATTGAACTTGGAGTTCAAGGACCTGCCGCCGGGAGTGACCGTGGAAACGTTGCCCATGGCGGGCAACCGTGGCGACGTGCCGGTGTTGATCACGGCTGCTCCCGACGCGGCATTGAGCGGCTCGCTGGTCGACATCGTCGGTCGGCCGGCCGACGCGAATCTGCAGCTCGAAGGCCACCTGCGACAGCGCACCTCGTTGA